>CALEHQ010000028.1 GCA_937876315.1 uncultured Actinomycetes bacterium
CGTTCGTCATCAGGTCCTTGAGCTCAGACATTCATGTCTCCTTCGCTGTGTTTGGCTCACGCAACATTACCTGAGCCGATGGAACCCTGGCGACCGGAACTCCCGCATACTGAATGCGCCACGCGAAGTCGATATCACTCGACCGTTGAAAGGCCGTATCGAAGCCGTGAATGGCGTCGAAATCGGAGCGCCGCATGGACATATTGCATGAGTCTCCGGATGTGAGATGACCCATGACGACCTTCGGTGTTGATCCGGTCGGCCACGCGTCTTCAGGAGGAGCGACCGACCCGGCGATCAATCCGGATCGGCTTCCCACTGCGAGGCAGTAGCTCACGAGAACTGGCGCCGTAATGCTCTACAGCCAGTCGGGGTGCACCACGTCATCGGCATCGCAGAATGCCAACACTTCACCGACGGATCCTCGGACGGCGGTGTTCCGAACGTCGGCGACGCCAGTGCAGGTGGACGCGTCAACGACAACGAGATGTTCGAACCTTCCGACGAATGCCTCGACGACAAAGGCGAGTCCATCGCTTGAGCCGTGATCGGCCACGATGACCTCGAATTGCCGGGTCGTGCGCTGGGTGGCGAGGGCCTCGAGTTGGGCCGGGAGACTTGTGGCCATGTTTCGAACCGGGATGATGACCGACACGAACACGGAGAGATCCTAGAAGCGACAACCGGTCACCGAGAGTCGAGGCTCGGCAGGGGGATGTATCGTGCTCAGGCACAAGCCCGGATGGCGGAATTGGCAGACGCAGGGGGCTTAAACCCCCCGGCCTTTCGGGGCTTGTGGGTTCAAATCCCACTCCGGGCACTGTTGGACTTGGGATCGTGGGCTCGACGATCAGCTACCTGAGGCTGTTCTTCATTGCGCTACTCAATGCATTCTCAGTGCCCGTTCGAAAACTACTCCCGTGAGACCACGAGTAGGTCGAGTTGACGTTCGGTGAGCGGTTTACATCTCATCCGGTGACGGCCCACCGCTGGTCACTGTCCTGCCTGACTGCGCAGGAAATCGAAAGTAGACGCTGTCACCGACCGCCCCGTCGATTGGCATTCTGCCTGGGCTGTGCTGCGGTCACCTCGGCGCGCAGTGTTGCGCTGAGAGCCTCGCCGATGTCGAGTTGTTCCCGCAGGCGTTGGCAGCGTTCCTCGGCCAGTTCGGCGAACATCGTGAGCCGGTCAACCAACCCCGTCCGATCCCGCGTCGATGTCGCCGGGTCGGCGAGACGATCGCGGACGGTGAACAGGTCACGCATTTCCTCGATGGTCAGTTCGAGCGGTTTCATTTTTTTGACGAGGCGGAGTCGGTCGATGTCGTCGTCGGTGTAGAGACGGAACCCACCGGCGGAGCGTCCGCTCGGGAGGACGAGTTCGGCTTCTTCGTAATAGCGGATGGTGCGCAGCGAGAGTCCGACAGCGTCAGCGACCTCACCGATCTGGTGCATTCGTGGTTCCATGCGGCCTCCTTCGGGGTGCGGCCTGGTCTCGTCAGTGGCCCGCGCCGAGGTTCCCACTCAGTTCATGCCACTTGGCACTGGGTTCGTTCATCCCGATGATCTGCACGTGTTTTCCCTTGTTGTGGTATTTGAGCACAATCGCATCGAGAGCCGCGACCGTCGAGGAGTCGTAGATTTGGGCTTCGGCCAGGTCGATGATCACGTTCTGAGGGTCGTGGGCGTAATCGAACTGATAGATGAGGTCGTTGCTCGACGCGAAGAACAGCACCCCGCGCACGGCGTAGACGCAGGTATCGTCGTCGGGATGGTCGACACATACGACGTCGGTGAAGTGAGCGACGCGACGGGCGAAGAAGATCATGGCGACGACCACACCGAGGATGACGCCGTAGGCGAGGTTGTGGGTCAGCACGGTGACGGCGACGGTGACCGCCATGATGGTCGTGGCGCTCAACGGCATCGTCCGAAGTGTGCGGGGATCGACGCTGTGCCAGTCCATGGTGCCGACTGACACCATGATCATCACTGCCACGAGGGCGGCCATCGGGATCCGGGCCACGACGTCGCCGAGGCCGACCACCAGGATCAGCAGGAACACGCCGGCGGCGAAGGTCGAGATCCGAGTGCGCGCCCCGGAGGTCTTCACGTTGATCATGGTCTGGCCGATCATGGCGCAGCCACCCATACCGCCGAAGAAGCCGGTGACGATGTTGGCGACGCCCTGGCCCCAACCTTCGCGGGACTTATCGGAATGGGTGTCGGTGATGTCATCGACGAGTTTGGCTGTCATCAGCGACTCGAGGAGCCCGACGATCGCCATTGCGAACGCGTAGGGGGCGATGATCGACAGAGTGTCGAGGTTGAACGGCACGTCGGGGATGAACCACGACGGCAGGCTGCTAGGCAGTTCGCCCTTGTCGCCGACGGTGGGGATGTCCATGCCAAATGCGACGGCAACGATGGTGAGCAGCACGATCACGACGAGTGGTGCCGGTACAGCCCGCATGAACCTGGGCAGGAACACCAGCAGTGCGATTCCGATCGCGACGAGCGGATAGACCACAGCGGGCACATCGATCAGTTCCGGGAGTTGTGCGGTGAAGATCAGGATGGCGAGCGCATTGACAAACCCGACCATCACGCTGCGCGGTACAAATCGCATCAACTTGGCCACTCCCGCGACGCTGAACACCACCTGGATCACCCCGGCGAGCAGCACCGTTGCGATCAGATAGTTGAGGCCGTAATCCTTCACGACGGGCGCGATCACGAGAGCGACGGCGCCGGTTGCGGCGGAGATCATGGCGCGACGCCCGCCCACGACAGAGATGGTCACTGCCATCGTGAACGATGCGAACAACCCGACCTGTGGATCGACGCCGGCGAGGATCGAGAACGAGATCGCCTCGGGAATCAGCGCCAAGGACACAGCGAGACCGGCGAGTAACTCGATACGCAGTCGTTTTGCTGAGCGCAGGGTGTTTCGCACCGACGACTCGTCGATGTCGACGTGTTCGCCGAGGGGAATGGCAGAGGTACTCACAGGTGTAGAACTCCAGTAGTTGGGGAATGGCTGGGGTCGACCTTGCGGAGACACAGGGACCCGCCAACGCGTCACACGCTGCAGATGCAGCGGCTGAACCCTACCCTCACGTAAGGGTAGAGATTGGGGATGGCGCAACCTCTTCATCCTCGAGCGTTCGTCGCGCCTGGCGCCAGAGCGATCTACACCCATTGGTGAGCGCTCGAACTGCGCGGTGCTGACTCGGCCCGGTGGGTAATCCGTTCTCAATTCGTGCTCAGTAACTCCCGGGACCAGCCGGAATCGCTGGACTGGGCAGGAACGAAACCCAGTAGTTTCTGGACTTTTCGGACTGAGCGAGACAGGACGGACAGATTTCCGTCGGCCTGAACCCTCCGGCCCTTCGGGGGCTTGTGGGTTCAAATCCCACTCCGGGCACTGCAGGTAGAGCACAGCGTCCCGAACATGCATCTCCCGTCGGAGGACTTTGGTCGGGAATGGGGGGTTCGTCTGGTGGCTCGAACGTGAAGTTCGAGCGGAGCAGAGCAGGAGCCTTAGTAGTGTCGACTCCGTGACCTCAGCGGAGAACGATGTTCCGGCGAGTTCGCTCCCCGACTCTCTTCGCGTGACGAATCTGGACTTGATCCGCGGTCTGGCAGTGCTCGGCATCCTCTTCATGAACGCCGTGTCATTCGGGCTCGTTCCTGCCGCGTATTTCAACCTGTCGGCAGGTGGTGATCAATCATGGCTCGACTGGATCATCGGTGCGGCCGGCGAGGTCTTGATCGACCAGAAGACCATGGCCCTTTTCTCGATGCTGTTCGGCACGGGAATCGTGCTTTTCGCCGACCGCGCTGCGACAAAGTCCGGCCATCCGGTCGCGCTGTCGTTGTGGCGCAACTTCCTGTTGCTTCTGATCGGTCTCGCACACAGCATGATCTGGGAGGGCGACGTACTCGTGATCTACGCGCTGTGTGCCCCGTTCCTCGTCCTGATGAGGAACGTAAGGCCTCGCCGACTCCTGATCGTCGGAGCCACACTCGTCCTCTGGTCTGCCGCGCTCGCTCCGATTGTTCAACGCTCCATACCTGCAGACGGTCTCGGCCTCGGGGACTATTGGCTCACCGACGGGTCATCAATGTCGGACCTTGTCGGATTGTTCCTGATCAACGACTTCTTCGCCCGTTCATCGGGGATGATGCTGATCGGTGTCGCCCTCTATCGACTCGAGATCATCCAGGGCGCAAAACCGGCCGAGTTCTATCGCCGGATGGCACTCTGGGGTCTCGGCATCGGCCTTCCCATTGCGATGGCCGGGCTTGCGTTCCAGATTGCATCCGACTTCTCGCCGGCCATAGCGGTGATCGGCGAAGTTCCGAACACGATCGCAACGATTCCGATCGCCCTCGGCTACCTCGCACTGATCACCCTCTGGAACCAACGTCCGGTGACCCGGATCCACAAGCGGGTGCGTGCCGTGGGGCGTATGGCCCTGACCAACTATCTCGCCCAGACGTTGCTCGGAATCGTGATCCTCGGCACCCTTGCAGACCCTGCGACGAACAGTCGCACCACCGTTATCATTTTCGTCTTTGCCGTAGCCGGGCTCCAACTCGCCTGGTCCCTGCCGTGGCTGAACCGATTCCGTTACGGACCGGCGGAATGGCTCTGGCGATGCGGCACCTACCGTCGTCGGGAGCCGCTGCGCCGAGGACCCGCTGGCGAGGGTGTCAACGGCCGGTAGATCGACCTCGTCGGCGGGTGCAAGGGTTGAGCGGTTCTCCGGCGCAGGAACACCGGATCGGGCGAGCTTGGTAGTCCACCCAGCCCGCCCAGTCTGGCGAAGTGCACGAAAGGTGCACAGCACAATGGCGCACCTGGCTGGACTCACGAGACTGAGAAGGACGATGGCCCGGATTCACTCACACCACCGCGCCGGCCGGCCATGTTGTGCGCATTCTGTGAGTGGAGAGATCGGAGTCAGCATGGTTCGAGGACGGGTCTGCCCGTGTGGAAGCACGTGGAGTTGGCGTATCGATGGCGCCAACGAAGCAGTCTCAACACCTCGGCAATAACCTTCTCGAAGTGTGCCCCAGACGGATCGACTTCATCACCTTCGGGGGTGGCAGGTCGGGTTTCGTTCGCGCTGCGCGTCGTTTGGCCACCGAGGCCAAGCGATCCGAGTTGTTCCAGACCTCCGAATCGATGACCGGCAAGGACCTGATCCGGGATCACCCGGACTTCACCACCCGTCACGCGTCAAGGCTCACAACGGCTACGCGCGGTTTTGGCTACTGGTTGTGGAAGCCCTACCTCCTTGACAGTGCGCTGCGCGAGTCGTCGGCCGACTACCTGCTCTACCTCGACGCAGGGTGCGTGTTGAACCTTTCCAGTGCCCGCGCCCGGCAGCGACTTGACGAGTACTGCGACATCGCCGACGAGAACGGCCTGGCAGTGATGCAGCTCCACCATCAGGAGCAAGCTTGGTGCAAGTCGGACACCATGGACCGGCTCGGACTCGATGAACTCGGTCGTTCCAGCGGCCAGATCCAAGGCGGGATCATTCTGATTAAACGCTCTCTTGCCACACAGGACTTCGTGCGGACTTGGCTCGAAATCTCCGAAGAGGATGACTGCCGGTATCTGGACGACTCACCAAGCACCCGCCCCAATCATCCCGACTTCAAGGAGCACCGACACCTTCAAGGAGCACCGACACGATCAGGCGATCCTGAGCTGTTTGTGCAAGGTGGCGGACATTGTCCCCATCGCTGATGAGACCTTCTTCGCTCCCGACTGGTCGATCGGTGGCGCGGACCTGCCCATTTGGGCGGCCCGTCATCACTGGGGAAGCCGCTTCCGGCCGGTTGAGCCGCCTTCGCTCTCGCATAGGGCGGAATGGTGTCTCGATCGGGCCGAGCAGTGGTGGGCAGCTCACACGCGAGAGGGCTGAACCACGCACACTTCATCGTGCCCAGGAACCGTCGCCTTGGCCCCCATCGACCGCAGCATCCTTCGGGAGGTGGTGGCCGATGCCCGCTCCCGAACGCGTCGCACGACGCCGGCCCCGATGCAGCAGATCCAAAAAACTTCACGGGGGGCGCAGATGCTTCGTTAGCCGGTCCAGATCTCAATCGGGTGCCGGCGACGATCGCGTCGGAAAACAGTGTTGGTTAGACCGAACGCCTTGATTCTGTGTTTGTGCGAGGTGAGATATCAATCGTCAGCAGCAACGTCGTTGGCAATTCTTGGCCGACAGGTATCTCCTCTTGGTCGTGTGATGCGGATGCACAAGTGTCGAACTCGGCCAAAGCTGCGGTTGCGCTCGGTGTTTCTGCACCAGATCAGGCCGTCTGTTTTGGGTCTCAAGTGAGATCATCTCGACTTAGCCGAGGACTTCATCAAGTTTAACGAAGCGCCCCTCCTCGATGCTGCGATGGGCAGCAACACCGACAGCGACCGAAGCGAGCCCGTCGCGCAAAGTCACCGCCGGTTCACTCTCCGAAAGAATCGCGTCGCGCAGAGCAACATGTTCAAGGTACGACGCACCGTGGTGCATGCCGATGTGGCGAATATCGGGGTCGGCAACGGGCTCTGTGCTCACGTTCCCGTAACCAGCGGATCGTCGGCCGATGCGAACGATTCCCTCTGAAACCAATGCCTCTACTTTTCCAAGATGACCGACGACGGAGATCTCCTGTTCGTTACGGCTCGCTTCGGCGAACATGCATAAATCAAGCATGGCTCGAGCTCCGTGTTCGTACTCGATGATCACGAACGCGTTATCAAGAATGTCGGGAACTTCGCCGTCGTAGCGCTCGTCGAGATGATTCACATCTTGTGCACCACTTGCCATGACGCGAACCGGTCGGTCGTCGACGAGGAGGTTCATGAGGTCGAAGAAGTGACAGCACTTCTCAACAAGCGTTCCGCCGGTGTTGCGATTAAATCGGTTCCAGTCGCCGACCTTCACCAAGAACGGGAATCGGTGCTCACGGATAGCGACCATCTGCACTTGGCCAACGGTTCCGGCTCGAATCTCGGCCAGCACTCTTTGGGTCGGGGGCATGAACCGGTACTCGAGTCCCATCCAGATGACGCGACCGGGACGGTCGGTGGCCTCGGCGCGATCGATCGCGTCTTTGCAGTGTTCGACGGTGGTACACAGCGGTTTCTCTACCAGTGTGTGTACACCGCTCTCGAGTACGTCGAGCAGGACTTCGTGATGGGTGTGATTGGGTGATGCGATCACCACGACATCGCAGAGCCCGGAATCGAGCAGTTCGCGATGATTGCTGAACGCAGCCATGTGAGCGCCGGGGTTCACGGCGGCATGGGCTCGATCGATGCTTTCTAAATGGGGATCGCTCACTGCCGTGACGATGGCACCTTCGAGATGTCCGATGTTGGCGATGTGCTCGCGTCCCATCATTCCCGCGCCAATGATTCCGTAGCGCAGGACCTCGCCGGGTTGGGTTCGGCCGTCGGCGATTTCCACCATGGAACTAGCCTACGGCCCGTGATTGATGTGACTTCTCCACTGCCGCTTCCAGGGTCGCGCTTAATTGCTGGGCGCTCGGTTGGACCTTTGGGATTCGGCTGCTGGCGTCTGACCACCTCGTCAACTGAAGAAGCGTCCCGTCTTGTGGAAGGAGCCGTTGACCTCGGGCTCACCCTGATCGACACTGCCGATGTCTATGGGCTTGATTGGGGCGGCACAGGATGGGGGACGTGTGAGGAGCGTCTTGGTGCGGTACTCGCCGCCCGATCCGGATTGCGTGAACGTATGTTTCTCGTCACGAAGGGAGGGATCGTTCCTGGAGTTCCCTACGACAGCAGTGGTGACTACTTGACCTCAGCTTGTGAAGCGTCGTTACGCCGTTTGGGAGTCGAACATGTTGATCTCTTCATGGTTCATCGACCTGACCTTCTTTCGCATCCGGCCGATGTGGCCGAAACGCTGCAGTCGTTGCGCGACCGTGGACTCATTAGTGCGATCGGCGTTTCGAACCACACCGTCTCGCAGGTTGAAGCGCTTCAGTCCTACTTGGACGAACCGGTAGCAGCGATTCAACCTGAGTTCTCGGTGGCCGCACTCGCAGCAATGCGCGACGGTGTCCTTGATCAAGCGATGCAGCATCAATCTGCCGTGCTCTCGTGGAGCCCCTTGGCCGGCGGACGAGTACTAACCGGAGAAGGACTCCGTCTGGAGTTGATTGAAGTCCTTGATCGCATCGCTGCTGCCCACGACGTCGACCGCACGTCGATAGCGCTTTCGTTCGTGCTCGCTCATCCTGCCCAGCCCATCGTGCTTCTGGGTACGCAGCGACTCGATCGGATCGATGCAGCACGACAGGCACTCAACATTTCTCTGTCACGAGCCGAGTGGTTTTCGATCATCGAAGCGAGCGAGGGAGTGCCACTTCCTTGACCCGCACCGGTGCACCGCTCGAGATGGCATGGTTCGCCGCGTTGTGCGATGACGACTATGAACAACTCGGTGTCGTTGACGAGCAACTCCTTAGTAGCCCAGAACATTGTGGCGACATCGTTCGTGCTGCCGATCAGAGCGGATTCGATTCGATCCTGATGCCATCGGGGTATGCGCTCGGTATCGATACGGTCACCTTCACTGCGGCGATTGCGTCATCGACCCGAAACATTCGCCCAATTGTGGCCGTACGCATGGGTGAGGTCTGGGTACCGACGCTGGCCCGTCAGTTGGCCACCCTCGACCACCTGCTTGATGGACGGTTGATCGTCAATGTGATCTCGAGCGAAATGCCGGGCGAGTCACTCGACGCTGAATCTCGGTATCAGCGCACCGTTGAGCACATGATTGCGCTGCGTACATTGCTCGACGGTGGGCGGTTGCAGGTCGACGGAGAGTGGCTTGGTGTCGATGTTGATCCACCGCGTCTAACCACGGTGTCACGACAATGTCCGCCGCTGTATTTCGGCGGGCTCTCGGAGGCGGCCCGCGAAGTCGCCGCTCGCTGCGCAGACGTGTATCTGATGTGGCCCGATACCTATGACCAGATTGCTGCGACCATTACCGATCTCCGCGCCCGAGCAGCACGGCACAACCGTGAGCTGCGATTCGGCTATCGCGTGCACGTTGTGGTGCGACCCACCGAAGCCGAAGCTCGAGTCGCTGCCGACTACCTCGTTTCTGGCCTCGATCCGGCTGTCGGAGATGCCATTCGTTCGCGTTCGCTCGACAGCACGTCAGTAGGAGTCAAAGCGCAGGCGGCGTTGCGCGTTGGCAGCGATGAAGATGGCTATGCGGAGCCGAATCTCTGGACCGGCATCGGACGCGCTCGCAGCGGTTGTGGTGCCGCCATTGTCGGATCTCCACGACAAGTGGCAGACAAGATCGAGTCCTATCGCGACCTCGGCATTGATACGTTCATTCTGTCCGGATATCCGCACCTCGACGAATGTCGCCGATTCGCCGAACTGGTGCTGCCGCTTCTGAGGGCGTGAGGCTTGACTAGTCCCGAGATTCGAGATTGCCTCGGTTGACCAATCAGTGGGACTCGCGACTGGCTTCAACGACATAGCTCAGTGGCGTTAGTTGATGAGCGGGTCGCGCGGGAGTCCGAGGATGCGCTCACCGATTTGGTTGCGCTTGATCTCGGAGGTTCCACCGGCGATCGCCAAAGCGCGATGCATGAGTTGCAATGTGCCACCCATGAATCCTTCGTCTTCGAGGTAGACGCCAACGGGGCCAGCGAGTTCGAAAAGAATTGCCGCGGCTTCTTCTGCGTTTTCGGTGAGCAGAAGCTTGGTGACCGCTCCTTCTGGCCCGGGTTCACCACCGGCGACGGCCCGCTGTGCACTGCGCACGTTGAGGGTTTCGGCAGCTTGTGATCGAGCAGTGGCACGACCGATGCGACCAGCGCCGCCGGAGAGTCGTTCGGGGTTTGCATCGAACGGTGCAAGGAATGACGCCGGAGGAATGACCATCGCTCCGTCGCCGCTGCCGATGCTCACGCTTTCGTTGCCGAGCGTGCCACGAGCAACGGTCCAGCCGCCGTCGACGGGGCCGACGACATCGTCATCGGGAACGAAGACATCGTTGAAGAACACCTCGTTGAATTCGGCGCCACCGTTGACCATGCGCAGTGGGCGAATCTCGACGCCCTCTGCGTGCATGTCGACAACCATGCAGGTGATGCCCTGATGCTTGGGCAGATCGGGGTTGGTGCGAACGGTAATGAGACCAAATGATGCAAGGTGGGCGCCGGTGGTCCAGACCTTCTGCCCATTGACGAGCCAACCGCCATCGACTCGTGTGGCCTTGGTCTTGACGCCAGCGGCATCGGAACCGGCATCAGGCTCGCTGAACAGCTGGCACCAGATGAGTTCTTGGTTAAGCGCCGGCATGATCCAGCGGGCGAGCTGATCTTCGGTCGAGTGCTGCGTGAGTGTGAGGATGACCCAGCCGGTGATCTGGTAGCCGGGACGCTTTACGCCGGCTCGGTTGAACTCTTCTTCAATGACGAGCTGTTCAACTGCACTGGCAGCACGACCCCATGGCTTTGGCCAATGAGGAACCGCGTAGCCCGACGCAACGAGCGCACGAACGCGTTCATTGCCATCAAGATTCTTGACCGCTTCGATTGCAGCACGAGCCTCGGCACGGAACGCTTCGGCTTCGGGCGGGAGTTCCACGGCCCGGACGATCTTGACGTCCTTGCGGAGAAGGTTCGCGATGTCGATTGCGGCAGCTTCGGCATCTACCAGCGCCTCAATTGCAAGTGCGCGTCGCAGGTAGAGATGCGCGTCGTGTTCCCATGTGAATCCGATGCCGCCGTGCACCTGAATGTTCATCTGCGCATTGCGGTCGCCGGCATGAGCTGCAGTAGCGGCTGCCATCGCCGCGGCGTAGGAGAACTGTTCGCCGCCGGCCGAAGCAGCACGGGCCGCGTCCCAAACTTCAGCAGTTGCGATTTCCGTTTCAACGAGCATGTTGGCGCAGTGATGCTTCACCGCTTGGAACATGGCAATTGCTCGACCGAATTGCTGACGCTCGCGGGCGTAGTCAGCAGCCATGTCGGTGGTTGCACGAGCGACACCGGTTGCTTCAGCGGCCAGAAGAAGTCGTGCATAATCAATAAGCGACTGAGCGCCCCCAGGGATGATGATCGCTTCAGCATCGTCGAACGTGACCTGCGCGCTGCGACGGGTGGGGTCGAGGTTGGTCATCGTGCGGATGTCGACGCCCTTCGCAGTCGCTTCCACGATCGCAAGGTCGTTTCCAACCGTGACGAGGATGAGGTTCGCGAGCGTTGCGCTGAGCACGCTGCGAGCGGTGCCTGCGATGGTGTTGGTCTTGGCGGAAAGATCGTCGCCGAATCCGATTCCAGCAACCACGCTTCCGTCAGCGAGTCCGGGAAGCAACTGAGCGGCAACATCGGCTGGGGCGGCAGCAACAATCGCGGCGCTCGCGATGACGGTGGACACGAACGGGCCAGGAGCAAGTCCCGATCCCATCTGCTCGACGACGACAACAAGTTCGGGCATTCCGAAACCGGAACCGCCGTTCTCTTCAGGAATGTGAAGACCGAGCCATCCCAGCTCGGCAAGCGCAGACCAGACAGACGGCATCGTCTCGGTCTTGGCTTCGAGCAGTTCGCGAGCTGCGTCGCGTGATGTGTGGCGTTCGAGGAAATCCGCAGTGACATCTGCCAGGGTGCGGTGGTCTTCGGTGATGGCGATCGACATTCGGGTGCGCTCCAAAGAGGGAAGTGTGACTGCGGCAGCGTACCCACCCATCGGCGGTTAGGCCTATGTGGGCGGAGGGGTCAGAATGGCGCCATGAAGACCGATGCGATCATCCACGGGAATCTCGCCGATGCGGCGGCCGCTATTCGGCGGGCAGAGGACGCAGGGTTTGATGGTGTCGTCTCAGTCGAGATTTCCCACGATCCGTTCCTGCCGCTCACATTGGGCGCTGCTGCCACTGAAAGGGTTGATCTCATCACGGGCATCGCTGTCGCCTTCGCCCGTAACCCAATGAATGCGGCGGTCATTGCCAACGACATCAATCGCCTGTCGAACGGGCGGTTCATCCTCGGTCTGGGCAGTCAGATCAAACCTCACATCACCAAGAGATTTTCGATGCCGTGGTCTGACCCCGCAGCACGAATGCGCGAGTTCGTTCTTGCCATCCGTGCCATATGGGAATCATGGAATGAAGGAACGCCTCTTGCGTTTCGGGGCGATTACTACCGCCACACGTTGATGACGCCCATGTTTGATCAGGGTCCGAGTGAATGTGGAGATCCGCGCATTTTCGTCGCTGCGGTAGGTCCCGGTATGACGACCGTTGCCGGTGAAGTCGCCGATGGGTTGATGGCTCACGGCTTCACCACGCCGAGCTATTTACGTGACGTCACGATGGTGAATCTGGCGAAAGGACTCGAACGGTCTGCTCGGTCACGAACCGATGTTGAAGTGACCATCCCGATCATGTCGGCAGTGGGCCGAGACGATGCCGAGATTGCGCCGAAGCTGGCAGCAGTTCGGCAGCAACTCGCGTTTTATGGTTCGACGCCTGCCTATCGCGGCGTTCTTGAACATCACGGGTGGGGCGATGTTGGTGATGAACTCAACCGACTTTCAAAGCAGGGTCAATGGGTGGCGATGGGTGACTTAATTACCGATGAGATGCTTCGGGAATTTGCTGTAATTGGCGATCTTGAGTCGGTAAGTTCTGAGATCGAGCAAAAATTCGGGGGACTTGTAGATCGCGTCCAAATGGGTCTCAGCGATAAGCCGTTAAAGATCTGATTCCTCGCTCCGCAGTACGCTCGCTGTGTAGGTGACGGCATCGTCGCCGCTTTGTTGGGGGAATCAAGTGAGCGATCGCAATAAATCCGCAGTCGAGCAGTTCTTTGTCGCAGGACGCGAGGTCGACCGTCTGTCGTTCATGACTGAAGACATCGAGTGGTGGAACGGTCTTGGAAAGTTTCCCGCTGCGCCCGGACAAACAGTGTTTCGAGGCAAAGATGAAGTTGGAGCGCGCATATTGGGACGGGCGCCCTCTCCGCCGCAACCGAACGGCCGACGAATCGATCGGTATGACTTGTCGACCATCAGCTTTCACGATGTACACACCATTTCTGATGGGCCGTACGTCTTCCGTCAACACCTCTATAAGGCGACGACCATCGGCGGGAAGCCCTACGAAAACGTTTACGGGTTTCTCTTTCGCTTCACCGAAGACGGTCTCATCGACCGAATCTGGGAACACTGGGGAACGTTGAACGCGTACGAAACTTTGTTTCAGGGTCCGCTTGTCGTTCATGACCCCGACGAGATCCTGATGACGACGCCGTCGGTTCGGCAACGGCTTGATCTCGAACGTTCTGTTGACCGCGATGTCATTGCCGAGTGCATGGAGATTGCGGTTCACGCGCCCAATGGGTCAAACCAGCAGCCATATCGATTCATTTTTGTTGACGACGATGAAACCAAAGCCAAACTCGCAGCGATCTATCGCGCTGCCATGGCTGACTTCGTCGGCCGTCCTCGTACTGATGCGGCTGAAGATCAAGTAGACCGCACGTCTGAAGCGCAAAAGCGCATCGCTCAAAGTGTTGCGTACCTCGCTGAGAATATTGAAAAGGTCCCGGTTCTCTGTGTTCCTGTCGTCGCTGGTCGGACTGATGGAAACGGGTCCGGGGCCCACGCCGATCGCACATCCACCTTTTGGCAGGCGGGGCGTTGGGGTTCAGTCGTACCTGCACTGTGGTCGTTCATGCTTGCGCTTCGATCACGTGGACTTGGATCTGCTTGGACAACGTTGACCTTGATCCGCGAGCGCGAAGTCGCCGAAGTCTTAGGCATTCCTTATGAGGAATGGATGCAAGTCGGGCTGTTCCCAATTGCTCACACAATCGGCACGGATTTCCGTATCACCCCTCGCAAGCCCGCTGAAGAACTCACAAGATGGAATCAGTTCCGCAGTTCGTGAACCTGGGTTAGGTCTCGAAAGGTAGGAGCGACTCAGCGAGAGCGCCGAGTTCGGCGTCGGGGTCAGCGTCTCCTACAAGGGGAATGATCACGAACTTTGATGCTCCAGCATCGATGAACTCGCCTAAGAGCGACGGAAGTTTCTCGCGCGTTGGTATGACCGAGCGCGGGTCGAGTCCTGGGCGGCGGCGTTCGATGACGTCAACAAATCGCTGGGGGAGCGGGCCGTCGGAATAGGAAATAAGCGCGCCGTAATGCTCATGGTCCATGGTGCGGCCGGACTCGCTCGCCGCCGCCTCGATGACAGGAATTGATTCCGCAACGTCAGCCGGCGAGCAGAACGATGGCAACCAACCGTCGCCGACTCGACCAACGCGACGGAGTTCGCTCGGGGCGATTCCCCCAAGCCAAACATCGAGTTGTGATTGTGTGGGTCTGGGCAATACCTGAACATCGTCAACAGAGAAAAACTCTCCGTGGTGTGAAATGACTTCGCCGGTCCAACACGCGCGCATGAGGGCGAGCGCTTCGTCATGGCGTCGACCACGTTCGCTGCGCTCGACGCCGAACGCGCGCTGCTCGGGTGGATCAACCGCGCCGAGTCCCACCGCAGGAAGAAAGCGTCCTCCGGAAAGAACATCAAGCGTTGCCATCTCTTTTGCCAAAATCACCGGGTTGCGACCAGGGAGGACCAGGACGGAAGTCCCGAGCTTCATTCGCGTCGTGCGACCGGCGGCGATGGCCAGCGCAATCATTGGGTCGGGAGTCTCGGCCCCAATTCGCTCAGACATCCAGAGCGAGTCGAATCCAAGTGTTTCGCATCGATCAACGATTGCGTTGAATCGAATGGGGTCTGCAGCCCCGGACAGGGTGCCGAGACCGATCCCCACTCGTACTTTCTTTGCGCCGCTCATGTGATGATCCTTGCACCTCTGTCCTGAAACGAACGGGTCCCGGGCCAAGCGACCGCTGTGAGCGTGCTTAGCCGCGTACAGTCGTAGTTCTTGAACGCCCCCCGTTCCACCTTCGTTCGCATGGCACGTCTCACCGCGGTTCTCGTGGTGTCGATGGCTGTCCTCGCTGTTGCCGGTTGCTCAGGATCGAACGCGAGTCCGGCAGCGACGACCGAATCCACCGATTCCGCGATTACTGCTCCTTCTGGACCGATTGATGGGGGCACGCTGGATATCGCGGTTGCTGCTGCTCCTTCGAAGTGGGCGCCGAACTCAGGACCGTGGACGACCGATGAACTGCAAGCGGCGCGAGCTGTCTATGACCGATTGATGGTTCGCGATTCCAATGATCAGCCTGTTCCCGAATTGCTTTCGAAAGCATCGGCGAATTCGAACTTTACGTCGTGGACGTTGGTGGTTCGCGAGGGCGTGACTTTTAGTGATGGATCTCCTCTCACCTCCGAAATCGTTGCGTTCAATTTGCGTGCTCAACAGGCAGATCCCTCAAACGCCGATCTCTTGGCTTCGATCTCCGCGATAACGACTCCTGACGCTCAAACCGTCGTTGTTTCGATGTTCACTCCGTGGTCGACATTCCCGCAATTGCTGACTACGCGATTGGGGACGATCGCTGCACCGGCAACGCTTCTTGGATTTGATCCGCGCCCCATCGGCACCGGCCCGTTCGTGTGGTTTGGTGTTGATGAAGCGGGCATCACGATTGTTGTGAAAAATCCCACCTATTGGAAGAAAGGTCTGCCACACCTCGATGGAGTTCGTTTCCTTCCGATTCCCGAGGCTGCGGATCGGGTAACTGCTGCACTCGAAGGAAAGGTTGGAATGGTGGCGATCGATGAGCCCCGGCAGTTGCAGCGACTCGAAACCGTTCCGAATCGCGAAGGCAAAATCACACTTCATGATGATCGAAATGCCGAACGACCAAAGGTAAACATTGCCTTCGAAACTGGTCGTGCGCCGTTTGATCGGATTTCCGCGCGCCGTGCGGTTGCACTTGCAACTGACCGCACCGAGATCCTTTCCAAAGCCTTCGCAGGGCAGGGTTCGATTGCGCGAGGAATGGTGAGCGACACCTCACCTTGGTTCGTTGACCATTCCCGTTCGGCGCGAGACCTCGATCGAGCGAGGAAGCAGGTTGAGGAGTACACGAAGGAGACTGGTGTTCCGTTAGCGTTCCGCCTCCTCGTGGCACCTGACACCACTCTTGAGCGTGTGGCCTCACTTTGGCGTGGTCAACTTGAAGAGGTAGGAATCGACATGACAATTGATCTTGTCGACCCCCAGACGCTGTCACTCGCAGCTGTGTTGGGTCAGTTCCAAGCGATCTTGCAGGTCGGATTCGATTCCTCTCATCCCGACGCCTACGAACCACTGTTCCGCGGAATACCCGCGCAACAATCTGTCGTGAGTGGAAACACAACCCGGTACATCAGTCCGCTTGTAACAAAGTCTTTCGCTGATGCCCGTACCACTGCAGACGTGACTCGTCAGGTTGATGATTACGGAACGATTCAGGAACAGGTCGCGATTGATATCCCGTATTTGTTCCTCGTACAGGTGCGAGAAGTTGTCGTGACCACGCCGAAATTGCGTGACGTCACGAACTGGTCAAGCGGTTCGGGCGCTGGGGGACTGGGCCAGGACGATGCAACGGTATCACTGGCACAAATGTGGCTCGCTCGCTGAACGAGACCCTGAATTAGGCGCTGAGGGGGGTTCCAGCGAATGGCGATGGATCGCCATTTTCTGGAATCTGCGGAACGGTCCAGTCCATGCGCGCAGACAAATTTGCTGCCACGGCAGCCCATTCGACCGGGTTCCATCCTTGAGCAACAGACTCGACCTGATGGGCTTGGTTGATGTGCACGAAGGCCGGAAGCGTGTCGAGGCCAAAGGCCTTCGCCGCGGCTCGTTCGGGATCGGCAAAGATCAAGATCTCCGAAGCGAGGGGGCCGACGTACTCGCGAACCTCAACTTCGGGACCGGTCACGAGAAGGGCGATGCGGACATCAGCCTCGGAATAGTTTCGAAGAACCCGAAGGGCGGTCTTGAGAATCCAGGAACTTTCGTTGGTGTACGGGTCGAGGACAACGATCGCCAGATGGAAGTTGGTGGTCCATTCCGAGATCGGACGGCCTTCGCCTGTCAGGGGGTTCAGTTCCACAGCGGCCTGCACATCAGTAGTCACAGCCTCAGAAGGTAGCGCGAGTAGGTTGGGGGGAACGCACACGGGCGGCATGCCCGAGAACTTCTTCAGGAGTCACCATGTTTATCCCCGAAGCACTCACTGGCACCGGTTACCAGATTGTTCTCTTTCTCCACGTTCTTGCCGTGATTGTGGGCTTTGCACCGCTGTGGCTCACCCCATTGCTCGTCCGTTTGACAGCAGCGGGCGACAAAGCGGCCGCTGACGGTCTCGAGGTCTCCATCCTTCGCTTTTCGCTTCCGGGCATTGGCATCGCCGGATTCTTGGGTTTCGCCCTCGCCGGGATGAGCGACAAGTACTACAAGATGTCGCAGTCATGGTTGTCGATTGCTGCGGTGTTGTGGGTCGTGCTTCTGGCTCTGTTATTCACGGTGGCTCGTCCGGCGATCAAAGCCTTCCGTGACGGAGATGCCGCTGCTCGCAGTCGCATCATGATCGCCACCGGCATCAGCCACATCATCCTCCTCGTGACGCTGTATCTCATGATCTTCAAGCCGGGCGCCTGAAGTACCTCGGTAGGGTGCGGCTCTGATGCACCCCGTTGAACGACTCCGATACGTGGCTCGAGCCACGGGCTATCCCCAAAGCTTGATCGTTTCTGAAACGGCGCGGGCGCTCGCAAGTTTCGCTAGTGATCCGCAAGGACTCGTTACGGCGTGTCGGCGAATGGTCCAGCGTCAACCAGGGTCTGCGCCGTTGGTGTGGCTGTGTGCGCGAGTTTTGTGTGCGGGCGACCCGTACACGGAGATTCGCGCGGCGCTCGAAGAACTCGAAGGAGACCGCACGTCGGTTGAACTTGCGCATTCGCTTCCCGATGAAGCCACCGTCGTTGTTTTGGGCTGGCCTGAGCTCATTGGCGCGGCATTGCCGCGTCGCGGCGATATTGAAGTCCTGGTCGTCGACGTGCACCAAGAGGGTGGGGGTCTGGTGACGCAACTGGTTGATGCTGATGTGAACGCGCTTGATGTTCCGTTAGCGGGACTAGGCGCAGCTGTTGCCGACGCCGACCTTGTGCTTCTCGAAGCTTCAGCCGTGGCTCCAACCGAATGGCTTGGCGTCTCCGGCTCACTGGCGGCAGCCTCGGTTGCGAAAGCACGCGAAATACCGGTGTGGGCCGTTGCCGGAGTCGGGCGGTTCCTTCCGCAGCGAATGTGGGAGCCAGTCCGTGAGCGGATCATCCCCGAAGAAGCATGGGATGCCGACGACGAAGTCGTACCCCTGGCCATGCTTGACAGGATCGTGGGTCCTACTGGTCCGCTCAGTGTCGCTGATGCATTACGACGAACCGATTGTCCGATCGCTACCGAGTTGTTTAAGGGCGACGTCATCTAGTCCGCCGGTAGGGTTTTAGCTATGAGCGCTCCGATCACTGACACTCTGATCGTCGATCGCTACCTCGAACTTGGGCTTCGGATGGGCCGCCACATCGAAGGTTTTGTCGATGCCTATTACGGCCCAGCCGTGCTTGCTGATCAAGTCGCCACTGAGCCGACGCTCGCACCGGATGTTCTCCTTGCCGCTGCTGGTCAACTGATTGTTGATCTCGATGCAGGAATCGACGACGACCTCCTTGATGTGTCGCGCCGCCGATGGCTTCGAGCGCAGGCGACCGGCATGCACACCTCTGCTCGCAAGATGGCAGGCGAGGAAATCTCCTACGTCGACGAAGTCGAATGGTGTTACGGGGTTCGACCCACATTTCGTGACGAAGATCGATTTGCAGCGGCCCATGAGCGACTTGATGCGGTGCTGCCGGGCACTGGACCCGTGCGCGAGCGAATCATTACGTGGCGTGAAGCTCAAGCGATCCCGGTTGATCGTCTCGACGCGGTACTTCGAACGATTGCAGAGGACTTTCGCGAACGAACGCAGCGACAGTTCGGTTTGCCTGAAGGCGAACACATCGCGTGGGAACTCGCAACAAATCAACCATGGTCGGGCTTCAACTATTACGAGGGAAACCTGCAAAGCCGAGTGGCCATCAACACCGACCTGCCGGTGCTGGCGACGAGCATCGGTCACCTCGTTGCCCACGAGGCCTATCCAGGCCACCACACCGAACACTCACGCAAAGAAGCTGGGCTCGTTCGTTCTCGAGGTTGGCAAGAGGAATCAATCTTCTGTGTGGGAACGCCGCAATGCCTGATCGCCGAAGGGTTGGCCGATCTGGCATTGGAGGTCATCGCTGGTGACGTCCCCGATCTATTGGTGGCCGAACACTTGCGAAGCAATGGCATCGAGTTTGATTCGGAGATTGCTCACGCTGTTCGCGTTGCGAGTGAATCGATGGATGCTGTTCGGGCCAATGCTGCATGGCTGCTGCATGAAGATGGCGCAGCCATCGATGATGTTGTTGCCTACATCGAACGTTGGGGATTGCTTCCGCATGCTCGGGCGGAAAAAGCGATTGAGTTTCTGACTTCGCCCACATGGCGCGCGTACATCTCGTGTTATGTCGAAGGCTTGCCGCTTTGTCGTAACTGGGTCGGTGGCGATCCTGCCCGGTTCGCGACGCTGTTGACCGAACAAGTGGTTCCGGACGATCTGGTAGGCGCGTGAAGCGGTCGGTCACGCTGCGTGGCGAAACCTTCGCCTTCGCTGACCTTCGCGAACTCATGGCGCGCGCAAACGAACCCAAGGCAGGCGATCGGCTGGCGGGAATCGCGGCGGATTCGGAACGAGAACGAGTGGCAGCCAAGATGGCGCTAGCCGAAGTTCCACTTCATGCGTTCCTCGATGAGTCATTGATCGAAGACGATGTGACCGCTCTGGTCGTCTCTTCGCTCGATCAAGAGGCATTCGCACCGCTTCGTTCGCTCACCGTGGGCGAACTACGTGAACTCGTGCTCACCTCCTCCTTTGCTGCCGAGTGGGAGCGTGGCCTGAAGAGCGCGCTCACCCCTGAGATGGTTGCTGGCGTCACCCGGATCATGAGCGCACGCGATCTCATGACTGCGGCGGCTCCATTGCGTGCTGTCACGAAGTGCCGAAACACAATGGGTGAACGTGGGGTTCTCGGAGTTCGAGTTCAGCCCAATCATCCAACCGATGACATTGCAGGCGTGTTGCTCTCGGCTCTTGATGGGCTGTTGTTCGGCTGTGGAGATGCACTAATCGGAGTGAATCCAGCAGGCGACTCCATCGAGAACGTCATCGCTCTTGAGTATGCGCTTCATGATCTGATCAGCGCTGTCGGTGTTCCGACGCAATCATGTGTGCTCGCTCATATCACGACCCAATTGGCAGCGCTTGAACGAGGTGCTCCCGTCGACCTCCTTTTTCAAAGCATCGGTGGCACCGAAGCAACGAATGCCGGGTTCGGCGTCACGTTGCAAGGGCTGGCCGAAGGGCGAGAAGCGGTCTTGGCCTCACATGCAGGACGTAACGAATTCATCGGCGACAACGTCATGTATTTCGAAACTGGTCAAGGCACTGCGCTTTCGGTTGACGGTCATGGTGGGATTGATCAGCTCACCTGCGAGGCGCGCGCCTACGGAGTGGCGCGCACGTTCGATCCGTTCCTCGTGAATTCCGTCGTCGGTTTTATAGGGCCGGAATATCTCGCCAACGAGCGGGAAATCATGCGGGCTGGTTTGGAAGACCACTTCATGGGCAAATTGCTTGGCCTGCCGATGGGGATCGACATTTGCTACACGAATCACGTTGAAGCGAACCAAGACACCACCGATCAACTGCTTGTCCTTCTTGCTACTGCAGGCTGCAACTTCGTGATGGGTGTGCCGGGTTCTGATGACGTGATGCTCAACTATCAGTCCACCAGCTATCACGATGCTGCTGGCGTGCGTGAACTCGTCGGTGCGCGCCCCGCCCCTGAGTTCGAAGAGTGGCTTGAGCGAACTGGAATCTATGACGGCGGGAAGTTGTCGGAACTCGCGGCGACTGGTCCTGATTCGCTGCTTGCGTTCACTAGTTCCTTGAAGGAACTGGGTCTATGAGCGACAACCTTCCCAGCCCCATCCAACGGGCGGTCGACGCAGGCGACAACGTTTCTGAAGTCACACCCGCACGGTTGTTCATTGGTCGATCCGGAACGGCGTATCGAACTTCTACGCAACTGCAACTTCGCGCCGACCACGCATTTGCGAAAGATGCTCTTGAAGCCTCGCTCTCGCTTGCCGAGCCACCAATGAAAGAACTCGTCGAGCGCTTTGGTCTTTTTGAAGTTGCAACGCAAGCCGACTCTCACGAGGAGTACTTGGCCCGGCCAGATAAAGGTCGTCGCCTTGCTGTCGGTGTCGCCGAAACATTGCGTGCGAACTGTCCGTCCGCTGTTGAGGTGCAATTCGTGGTTGGGGACGGTCTCTCCCCACTAGCGGTGCGAGCGCAGGTCCCGTCGTTACTCGGTCCGCTCATTGATCACGCGTCGGCCCGCGGTCTGTCGATAGGTCGCCCGTTCTTTGTCCGTTATTGCCGCGTTGGGGTCATGAACGACATCGGCGAGGCCCTTGACGCGCAGAATGTGATCCTTCTCGTAGGGGAGCGTCCTGGGCTTGCTACTGCTGAAAGCCTTTCTGCCTACATGGCTCATCGTCCCCGAAGCGGGGATACCGATGCGCAGCGGAACCTTGTCTCGAACATCCATTCTTCCGGAGTCGGCACCGAAGATGCGGTGCGTCGAATCCTCGGATTGGTCGATTCCTTGCAACTTCAGGGCCGAAGCGGCTTCACGGTAAAGGAATCTGCTCAACCAACGGCTCTACCGGGGGCCGGCGGCCGATAGTTTCAGGGGATGCGAAACCCCAAGGACTTCTTCCGCCCCCTTGCCGTGGGCGCCCCCGAACCGGTGCGAGAAATCCCGGTCAAGCCCGCCCGCATGATTCATTTCTTCCCGCCTTCCAACGAGAAGATGGTGAGCAAGCTTCCGACAATCGTTCCGACGGTCGACGTGTTGCTCGGGAATCTTGAAGACGGTGTTCCGGCTACGGACAAAGAAGCAGCGCGCGCTGGTCTGGTGAATGTCGGTAAGACCATTGAGTTCGGAAAGACCCAGTTCTGGACTCGTGTGAACTCGCTTGATTCACCATGGGGTCTCGACGACATCGTTACGGCGGTTACCGAGATTGGCGACAAGCTCGACGTCATCATGATCCCGAAGGTCGAGGGTCCTGAAGACATCCACTATGTCGATCGTCTACTGGCGCAACTTGAGGCGAAAGCGAAGTTGGATCGCCCGATTCTCGTACACGCAATTCTTGAAACCGCGCGTGGCGTTGCCAACGTCGAAGAAATCTGCGGAGCAAGTCCCCGCATGCAGGGCCTTTCCCTGGGTCCGGCTGACCTAGCGGCCAATCGCCGCATGAAGACCACCCGTGTTGGCGGCGGTCATCCGGGGTACCTGGTTCGTCAAGATCCGATCGACGGAAACATCGAAGGCGATCGCACGATTTATCAGCAAGACCTCTGGCACTACACGCTTGCTCGCATGGTCGATGCGTGCGTGGCCAACGGCATCCTTCCGTTCTATGGCCCATTCGGCGATATTGCCGACGTCGTCGCGTGCGAAGACCAGTTCCGCAATGCCTTCCTTCTTGGCTGCGTCGGTGCATGGAGCCTTCACCCAGTGCAGATCGCAATCGCCAAGCGCGTCTTCAGTCCCGATCCCGCCGACGTTGCACACGCACGTCGTGTTATCGAGGCAATGGGCGACGGAACCGGAGCCATCATGCTTGACGGAAAGATGGAAGACGACGCGTCGGTGAAGCAATGCCGTGTCATGGTCGAACTCGCGACTTCGCTTGCTGCTGACGATGCTGAACTCGCTGCCGCCTACGGACTTTGAGGATCTTGGACATGAGTGAAGCGTTGCGTCCCCGTCGTTCTGTTCTCTACATGCCAGGTGCAAATGAGCGGGCACTCGAAAAAGCCAAAGGTATTCCTGCCGATGCGCTGATTCTTGACCTTGAAGATGCTGTCGCTCCTGACGCTAAGACCGAAGCACGTGCACGAGTATGTGCTGCGGCGGCAAGCGGGGAATACGGTGCCAAGGAAATTGCGATTCGCATTAATGGAATCGGTACGCAATGGCACGATGACGACATCGCCGCTGCGGCTGCAGCCGGCCCCGATGCGATCGTTGTTCCGAAGGTGAACTCGGCCGAAGAAGTTGCCCAACTGGTGGCTTCGCTCGATGCCGCGGGTGCGCCTGCTCACACCAAGTTGTGGGCAATGCTTGAAACGCCAGTGGCGATTCTCAATGCCGAATCAATCGCGACCGCATCTGATCGGCTCACGGTATTGGTGATGGGCACCAACGATCTCGCTAAAGAGTTGTACGCCGAGCACGTCCCGGGCCGCGCTCCACTGCAGTTTGGATTACAGAAGTGTCTTATGGCGGCGCGTTTGGCCGGCAAGGTCATTCTTGATGGTGTCTACAACGACATCAAAGACGACGAAGGCTTTCGTGCCGAAGCGCTCCAAGGCAAGCAGTTCGGGTTCGCCGGCAAGACGCTTATTCATCCAAGTCAGGTGGAACCGTGTAATGAGGTGTTCGCTCCGTCCGACGATGAGATCGAACATTCTCGCAAGGTGATCGCTGCATTCAATGAGGCGCAGGCCGAAGGGCGCGGCGTTGTTACCGTCGACGGCCGCATGATCGAAAACCTGCACGTCGACAATGCCCTGCGAATCCTCGCCGTTGCCGACGCAATCGCGGCGCTTGGTTAACGACGCGGGTTAGAGGTTCACTTCACCGCATCGAGCATGCGGCGTGCGATCACCTTAAGGCACAACGTTTCGTCGGCGCCTTCAAAAATGGACAGCACGCGTGCGTCGACGAAGTAGCGACTGACGCTGTATTCCTCGGCATAACCGAAGCCACCGTGGATCTGCATCGCTTCACGTGTGACCCATTCAGCGGCCTTGCACACATAGGCCTTGACCATTGAAGCTTCGAGGATTCCTCCGCCGTTCGCCATCATCTTGGCGACCTCGTAGGAGAACTGACGTGCGGCCTGAGTGAGCACCACCATGCGGCCGAGCTTGGCCTGGGTGAGCTGGTATTCGGCGATGGGCTGACCAAAGACCACTCGGTCGAGCGCGTACTGGTGAGCGTCTTCGTATGCGGCTTGCATGACGCCAACAGCGCGAGCGGCCGTCTGCAAACGACCATTTTCGAAACCGGCCATTTGGTAATAAAAGCCCTTGCCGAGGCCTTCATCGCCACCGACCTGATTCGCTTCGGAGACAAACCAGTTGTCGAACGCGATTTCGTAGGAATGCATGCCGCGGTAGCCGATGGTGTCGATTGCTCGGCCTTCCATCTTTCCGCCCCCCGGTGCTCCGCCATCGGTGCCGGCTTCCTGAACAAACGCGAAACCGTGGCCTTCGCCGCGGGGCTTGGGCACCACGAACATCGTGAGTGCTTTGTGCGTGAGTGACTTATCGGTGTTGGTGCGAGCGAGAAGCATGAGGGCATCGGCCCGAGCGCCAAAGGTGCACCAGGTCTTCACGCCGTTGATGAGCCAACCGCCGTCAGTGGGCGTAGCGGTGGCCTTCACGCCGGCAACGTCAGATCCGTAATCGGGTTCGGTGACGGCCACAGCAGCCATCACTTCGGCCGAGGCCAACTTTGGAAGCCATTCGCGTCGTTGCGCTTCGGTCCCACCCGCCAAAAGGGCGCGGGTGAGGATTTCAGGACGCGTGATGAGTGAGCCACCGGCTCCGAGAGACACCTTTGCGAGTTCTTCGGTGGCCACAACCATGCCCATGTACTCGCTCTCGCCACCTTCGCTGTACCCGTCGTATTCGACTGGCACTGAGAGTCCGAATCCACCGAGTTCGGCCAGACCCTGAATCAGGTCTTCGGGGATATCCAAGTTTTCGCGATGAATATGTTCTGCAACAGGTGCAATTTTTTCGTTGGCGAATCGTCGGAACGTGTCCTGCACCATTTCAAAATCACTCTCGAGGTGGCGAGGTCCGGGAGTGTCTGCCAGCGACGCCAAGAACTCTGGTGCGCGGAAAGATGAAACAAACTCGCGGGTGCCGTCGAGCACTCCGGGCGTGATATTCCAGTCGGCTTCACGGCCGAACAACTTGGGAATGAGTTCGCCAACTGCATCGGCGATATAGGCGCACGCGATCTTGGCTTCGAGTTCGCCCTTGGTTCCGTAAACGAGCATGGCCCGACCGGTTTCAACCGCCGACGCTGCGTGAGCGATGTCGTAGGCCACGACCTGGTTCACATCGGGCCCACCAGTGGTGGCGATGTGGCGGATGCCGTCATCGACCACCCCGTGGGCGAGGTCGATGACGGAAGCGGCAGTGGTCAGATCCGGAGCAGTCATAGGCCGAAGGTTACCCATCGGTCACCTTGGCATTCTCATCAGGCTCAGGAAGGAATCGGCTGCAGTACCTGACCGGGGCGAGCACCCGTGCTGGCACCGTTGATCCAAGTGGGAACACCGGCGGTGATGGTGGCTCGGAAACCTGCGGGGGCGCGTGTGAATCGCCATGTGCCGTGGGGAACGTCGTAGGCCCGTTCTTCGGGGCGCAACTCAAGTTCGTCGAGACGGAACACCACGATGTCGGCGACCTTGCCCGTAGCGATCACTCCACGGTCGGTGAGGCCGAAGAAGTCTGCGGTTCGTCCGGTGAGGGCGTGAACGCCTTCTTCGATGGTGATGAGACCGGCATCGCGGACGTAATGAGTGAGCATGTACAGGTGCTCGCCAGCGGCGGAAAACAACTGCAAGTGCGCACCGCTGTCGTTGATGTTGAAAACCATGTGCGGGTCGCGTAGCGCTTTCACCACATCGGCTTCGCTGAGGCGTTCAGGAATGCCCATCATTTGTGAAGCCAGTCCATTCGCAATGACCCAGTCGGCGAGTGCATCAGAAATATGCAGACCGGTTTGATCGGAAAGCTCTTGGAGCGAAATGCCAAGTGGACCGGCGCCGGTTTCGGAAATGGTGAGAATCATTTCTGCGGGGCGATCGATGCGCGAAAGGCTTGATCGTGTGCGGTTGTCCCAGTCGGTGCGGGCCTGATCGCGCCATGCGGGATCGCCAAGCGTGGAGAGCTTGAGTTCGCTTGGTCCGTTGATGACTTCGTTCCATGCAGGAACGCGTTGGAACACCAGTGAACTTTCGAAACCGAAGAACGGTGCTAGCGGCTTGCAGTTGACCATGGGCCACATATCGGCACCCGCTGACTGCAAGCGATCGTGAAGTGCCCACCACTCGTCGCGACGATCGTTGTCGCGTTCGTTGAAGGGAATGCCTGTGTACTGAGCACGCACGCCACTTTCGCGGACGAGTTCGCCAAATCGCTCTGCGTCGGAAATAGAGAGTTCGGGATCGTTGAAGCGCGTGATCATCTGCACCGTTGCCGGCTTATGGTCGGCAACGACTCGGAACAGAGCCAGATACTCGGCATCGTCGGCGAAGTAACCAGGAACAAGGCGAAGTGTTCGGTCCCGATCGAAGTGGTTGATGCTGAGGCCGAGTGCGCCGGCGGCAAGACCTTCGTCAAGGACAGCGCACATCTCCGCGATTTCTTCCGCGGTAGCAGCGCGCGTCCACGCGTCAGGGCCCATGACCCAGGTGCGCAGCGCGAGATGGCCGAGGTAGCCGGCGACGTGCACCGACGTTGGCTGAGTGCGAAGTGCATCCATGTACTCAGGCCATGACTGCCACGACCACGGGACCTCTTGTTCGAACGCTTTACGAGGGAGGTCTTCGAGGAAACACAGCAGGTCGACGATTTCGTCTCGCTGGTCACCTTTGAGGGGGGCGATGGAGTTTCCGCAGTTACCGAACACCATCGAGGTGTTGCCATAAGCAGGAAGCGGATCAAGTTCGGGGTTCCACCACATCGCACCCTCGAGGTGAGTGTGTGTGTCGATGATGCCGGGGGCAACGTAGGAACCGCTGGCATTGAGCACGGTTTCGCCATCGGCGATGAGGTCTGAACCAATCTCGGTGATGACGCCGTTTCGAACACGCACATCGGCCTTGTACGCCGCCGCTCCAGTTCCGTCGACGATTGTTCCGCCTGTGATCAGAAGATCAGTCATGGTTCCCCCTGTGTTTGGGTCGAGTCTAGTAGCGGAAACTCCTAGGCTCATCTGCGTCGTCTGTAGAGGAGAAACGCCGTGACTGTTTATGACCGCCCCTTTGGCCGCCATTTCGAAGATTTCGAGGTCGACGATGTGTATCGCCACTGGCCAGGGAAGACGATCACTGAGGCTGACGACCACCTCTTCTGCATGATCACTATGAATCACCACCCAACGCACACCAACAACTGGTTTGCCGAGAATGAATCTCCGATGGGTCAGGCTCTTGTGGTGGGCAACCTCGTGTACTCGCTCGTTCTGGGTATGAGCGTTCCCGATGTGAGCGGCGCGGCAATCGCGAACCTCGAAGTTGAATCGCTGAAGCATGCTAAGCCCACGTTTCACGGCGACACGATCTACGCCGTCACGAAGGTGCTGGCCAAGAAGGAAACTTCCGATGGCAAGCGCGGCATCGTGACCGTCGAAACCAAGGGGATCAACCAGCGTTCGGAAGAGGTGTGCGAGTTCCGCCGCCGCGTCATGGTGTGGAAGCGCGAGTTCGCTCCGACCCGTGGCCTTCCCTACGGCGAAGACGTTTTCTCAGAAGACTGATTCGTGCTGGGATCGCCCGATGTCGAGGCGGTACTTGCATGGTCTGCCGGTCGTCGTGATGAGCTGCCGTGGCGGCAAACGCGCGATCCGTGGGCAGTACTTGTCTCGGAATTGATGCTCCAACAAACACAGGTGGCGAGAGTTGTTCCGCGTTGGCATCAATTCCTTGAGCGATTCCCAACGGCTTTAGTTTGCGCGCAGGCTCCCGTTGGCGACGTCGTAACTGAGTGGGCAGGACTTGGTTACAACAGGCGTGCCGTGAATCTTCATCGTGCTGCGGTTGCTGTTGTTGCCCAACATGGGGGAGTAGTTCCCGACGATCTCGATGCGCTCCTTGCGTTGCCGGGGCTTGGTCCGTACACCGCTCGAGCGGTACTGGCCTTTGCTTACGAACGCGATGTCGCTGTTGTCGATACCAATGTCGGCCGAATACTTGCTCGTCAACGAGGCGAGCGGCTCACCGCACGTGTTGCTCAGACATTTGCTGATGACATCGTTCCGATTGGGATGGGTTGGTCGTGGAACCAGGGTTTGCTTGACCTCGGAGCACTCGTATGCACAAAGCGCTCGCCAAATTGCGAGACGTGCCCGACGTCAACGACGTGTTCGTGGTTTTGCGGAGGTTCATCGGAACCCGATCCGGCGATTGGCTCGGCGGCAGTAAGTAAAGGTCAATCGAAATTCATTGGTTCGTTTCGAGAGGGACGTGCTCGACTGCTTGATGTTCTGCGAACTGGCGTTGAAGTAGCGCCAGAGCAATTCCGCGACGCGTGTGGTTGGAATGAACGCGAGGGCGGCCACCTAGACGCTGTGCGCGCCGCCGATTCTCTTGTTCGCGATGGCTTGGCGATCGCTGGCTGCGATGGCGCACTATCGCTTCCCTGATCTCAGGGCTGAATGAACTCCAACACAAGTCGATTGAATTCCTCGGGCTTCTCCACTTGCGTGAAGTGCCCTGCGTCTTCGATGATCGCTGCGTGTGAACCTTCACTGAGTCCCACTGCTGCATTCACTGCGAACTCCACGCCGATACACCCGTCGTTACGGCCGTGGATGTAGAGCGTCGGTTGCGGTGGGGGTGTGCCGAGGACGGCTTGAATTTCTTGGTAGTCAGCCGACACAGGTTCAGTTCCCCATGTTGCGCGGTAGTAGCCGAGCGCTGCAGTGAGATGTTCGGGGTTCCCGACTGATTCTCGGATGTGCTGCATGTCAATCGTCGCGTCGTGACCAGGTGACCAGTCAGCCCACAGTCGCTCGATGAATTCAAGATCGTTCATCGAGACGACGAAGTCGGAAAGACCGACCTGAAAGAAAAACATGTACCACGAGCGTTTGAGTTGGTCGTAGGTCATCATCGCGGACGCCATTGACGAAGCTGGTGGCACTGCAGCGGTGACAACTCGGCGCCAACGGTCAGGGGCAAAGGATGCTGCGCCGTAGGTCGCGAGTGCGCCCCAGTCGTGGCCGATGATCACCGCATCGCTGTCGCCACCCAGGGCTTCGTGAAGAACCGTGGCATCGCGGGCGAGGGTGGCGACGTGGAACTGGCCATCAGCCGGGATCGACGTCGGCGCGTAACCCCGCATAAATGGGGCGACAGCCCGGTATCCGGCATCGGCGAGGGCGGGTAGGAGGTAGCGCCATCCATGGGCGGTATCGGGAAATCCATGGAGACAAAGGGCGAGTGGGCCGGAATCGCCGGCGGTGAGACAGCCGTAGGTGAGTTCGCTGGTGGGAACAGTGATGGAGTCGATCTGCATGGTGCGAAGGTAGCGAGATTCCGGCAGAGGTGTGAGACATGTCACTCTCCCTTCACATCAATGGACCCTTGTCCTAGCGTTCTCCATCCATTGGTACTCGGGGAGGAGGTGGACAGTGGAGATCACGTTTTACGGAGTTCGGGGGTCGACGCCATGTGCTGGAGAGAGCACCTCTCGTTACGGGGGCAATACCGCGAGCGTTGTACTGCGCAGTGCCGATAGCGATCCGATCCTGCTTGACCTCGGAACCGGACTCCGGTACTTCGGCGCCGACCAAGGTGCCGGTGCGCAGTTGCATGCGCACGCACTCGTGACACACCTTCACTGGGATCACGTCCAAGGGCTTCCTTTCTGTCAGCCGCTGCTGGTATCTGGTTCAACACTTTCGGTCTACGGGCCAGACCATGACGGTGTGGCATTCGCCGATGCATTCGACGATTTGATGCGTCCTCCGTTTTTCCCAGTTACTCGTCAAGATCTCCCCGGCGACGTTTCGTTCTTCACTCTTACCGAAGGTGTTCACGAAGTAGCGGGAGCAAAAGTGACGGCGCTCGAAGTTCCTCATACGGACACGACGTTCGGTTATCGAGTTGAGCGCAATGGCTTCTCCGTGGCCTACGTCAGCGATCATCAGCAACCGGCTGACGGATTTTCCATCGATCCTGCGGTCCTCGAACTTTGTCGTGGTGTCGATGTTCTTATCCACGACGCGCAGTACACACCCGAAGAATTCGCGTCGAAGCCGACATGGGGTCACTGCACTGTTGACTACGCCGTTCGTGTCGCTGCTGCTGCTGAAGTCGGACAGTTGGTTTTGTTTCATCACGACCCCTCGCACGACGATGAAACCCTCGATCAGCTCCTCGCCGGAGCGCGAGAAACCGGTCGCACAATGGGTGTCGATTCGATCGTTGCAGCGTTCGAGGGCCTCAGCATCACCCTCGCCTAGGATCTCGCCCTTGTGAGCGAGAATTCTGAAACCAGCGCATTCGATGGCGCCAAGTACCGACAGGTTCTTGGGCATTTCCCTACTGGCGTCGCAGTGATTACTGCGATGACTGACGAGGGCCCAGCAGGTATGGCCATCGGTTCATTTACGTCGTTGTCTCTTGATCCGGCGCTGGTTCTCTTCAGTGCGACGAAAACCTCGGCCAGTTGGGGAAAGTTGCGCGGTGCCGGAAAGTTCTGCGTCAACATCCTCGCTGACGATCAGGAAGATGTGAGCCGAGTATTCGGTTCAAAGGCAGACGACAAGTTCTCCGAGATTGGCTGGAAGCACTCGGGCAACGGTGCACCGCTCATTAACGGAGTACTTGCCTACATCGACTGTGATCTTCACTCAGTCCTCGACGGCGGCGATCACGACATCATCGTTTGTGCTGTGACCGATCTCGACGTGAAGCACGAAGGCGGAGCACTTGTTTTCTTCCGCGGCGGCTATGGTCGGGTGGCGTTCTAAGTCATGGCCATTTACGCGTTGGGCGACATGGTTCCTGAAATTCATCCCGACGCGTGGGTGCACCCCGAGGCTGTTGTCATTGGCGACGTCACGATCGGTGCCGACAGCACGATTTGGCCATGCGCAGTTCTGCGCGGTGACAATGGCGGAATTCGTATTGGCGAACGTACGTCGATTCAAGACGGAACCGTCATTCACTGCATCCCGACACGACCAACGATTGTTGGTGACGATTGCGTGATTGGCCACATCGTTCATCTCGAGGGCTGCACGATTGAAAGTAACTCGCTTGTTGGTAACGGCTCGGTTGTGCTGCACGAAGCGATAGTTCGTTCGGGTTCGCTCGTGGGTTCTAACGCCGTTGTTCCAAACCGCATGGAAGTCCCCACCGGCATGATGGCGCTTGGAATTCCCGCAAAGTTGCGTGAGGTTGGGCCGAATCAGTCGTTCATCCAAGAAATCGCTGTTCGTGATTATGCCGAACGCGGGAAGTTCTATAAAGCGCAGATGCGTCGAATCGACTGAAGTCTCAACCGGCGGTTTACGCGCCTGAGCCCAACCAGTTAAACGGTGACCACGGCAGATTGCGCAACACCCAAAACGCGACAACCGCGAGACCGATTGCGATCCACGTCGTTCGTTTGAACTCAAAATGGAGCACGCGTCGTCCGGTTCGTCGTGCGATCGCGTTCCAACCGAACCAAACAACTGACGTAACGAGGACGACGCTTAGAAGAAGGTTGTGGCTGAGGGCGCGCAGCACATCGCCGTTTAAAAGTGCGTGGAGACCGCGAGTCATGCCGCATCCGGGGCAATCGAGACCGGTCGTGGCCTTGAACGTGCATGCTGGGAGAAGTTGTGTCGTGTTGGGGTCGATAACGCCAACCGCAACGCATCCAGCAAGTGCAGCGCCGCCCGCAATCCAAACACCGGTCTTGCCACGACGGAGTCGCGTCGTTTCGGCGGGCGGCGGGGGAGGACCCTGGTTTGCCGAATCGACGGGGTTCGTCAGCACGTCGCAAGTCTAGGGCTGGCCTCGCCTTGATTGGCTGTCGATGCCTAGGGTGCGGGGATGAATCTCGGACGCGTTGGCCTGTGGGCCTATCAACTTGATCTCGTTCCCTCCTCCCAGGCGCAGGAAACGGCTGCGGAAATCGAGGAACTCGGTTACGGAGCCCTTTGGATTCCGGAGATGATCGGACGTGAATCGTTCGTGAGCTCAACGCTTCTTCTTGCTGGGACGAAGAAGATGGTGATCGCCACCGGTATCGCATCGATCTACGCCCGCGATGCGCTGTGTGCGAACTCCGCATGGAACACCGTGTCCGAGGCCTTCCCTGACCGCTTCCTTCTCGGTCTTGGGGTGAGCCATGAGGTCATGGTGTCTGGGCTTCGTGGTCACGACTATTCGAAGCCGTTCTCAGCGATGAAGACCTATCTCGATGCAATGGATAACGGGTTGTTCACAGCGTCGCCTGCAAGTGCGCCGCCTCAGAAGGTTCTCGCTGCGCTTGGCCCAAAGATGCTGGAACTTGCCGCTGAACGGACTCAGGGTGCGCACCCCTATTTCATTCCTGTTGAGCACACCGCATTTGCCCGTGAGGTCATGGGTGATCGAGGTTGGCTATGCCCGGAACAAGCAGTGGTTCTTGAAGCTGATCCGGCAAAGGCTCGCGAGATTGCACGCGGGCACATGGCGATGTATCTCACGCTTCCGAACTACACAAACAATTTGAAGCGATTCGGGTTCACCGACGAAGACTTTGTTGACGGAGGATCGGATCGTCTGGTGGACGCGATCGTGGCATGGGGCGACGAAGCCGCAATTTCCGATCGGGTCAAAGCGCATCACGATGCGGGGGCCGATCATGTCTGCATTCAAGTGCTGCCTCCGGACGGCACTTCGATCCCTCTTGAGACGTGGCAACGCCTTGCCCCAGCGCTATTGAGCTGACCGGAATCTGGACTGGCCGATCGGGCCCTAGGCTAAGCGGGTGAGTTCTCCGTTTATGTTCAGCAAATCCCATGTGTGGTCGGTCTCTCATGTGAATGCTCCCGAGATCGTCACCTCGGCATGGATCGACGAACAACTCGCTGAGACCTATGAGCGACTTGGTGTTCGACCAGGGCTCCTCGAGTCCGTGGCGGGGATCAAGGCTCGCCGTTGGTGGCCCGAAGATGTCACATTCGACGATGCTGCGGCGCGCGCCGGTGCGCTTGCGCTTGAACAGGCCGGGGTCGCTCCGGGTGAAGTCGACCTTCTGATTTCCACCTCAGTGTGCAAGCACCACCTCGAACCCAGCATCGCTTGCGCTGTTCATAACCGTTTGGGGCTTTCAACCAACGCCATGAACTTCGACCTTGGCAACGCATGCTTGGGCTTCATCAACGCAATGACGATTGCATCATCGATGATTGATGCGGGTCAGGTGAAGGTTGTGCTGATTGTTGATGGCGAAGGAAGCCGTCAACCCCAGACTCAGACCATTGCTCGCTTGCAGGACCCGTCCTCGACTGTGGGCGATGTCTTCGATCAGTTCGCTTCGCTCACCCTTGGTTCGGGCGCAGCAGCAATGGTGATGGGTGGGCCGCGGTCGGGTTCACACCAGTTCCTCGGTGGAGTCACCCGTGCAGCAACGAAGTATCACGACCTTTGTGTCGGTGATCTTGACGAGATGCGCACTGACACTGCGGCGTTACTCGAGTCGGGTCTCGATCTGGCGGAAGCAACGTTTAATGACGCGCTTGCCGATGGCTGGCAGTGGTCGAACTGCGACACCTACATCCTTCATCAGGTGTCGGCAGTGCACACCACAAAACTTTGTGAGTTGCTTTCGATCGATACCTCACGAGTACCGCTTACCTATCCCGAATTCGGAAACATTGGTCCCGCTGCGGTTCCGTACACGTTGTCCGTAACTGCTGATCGGCTGTCTCCAGGCGATCGTGTTCTGCTGATGGGTATCGGTTCTGGCCTGAACTGTTCGGTCGCCGAACTGGTCTGGTAGTCGACCTTGTCGATCAACACCCCGTCCGCTACTGACTGGGAACGGTGGGGGATTGATCCAGCGTGGCACCGAATGGTGCGTATCGAGCGACCCAATGCAGTTGATGTCGAATGGAGCATTCTCGACACCGGTGTTGGTGAACGCGGCACCATCGTTTGCGTTCACGGCAATCCAACCTGGGGCTACCTCTGGAAAGGCTTCCTGGAAACTCTGAGCCCCGATTGGCGAGTTATTGCTGTCGATCAAACCGGTATGGGTTGGTCAGAACGATCGACACTGCGCACGCTCGAGACCCGAGTCGCAGAACTCGTTGCGTTTTGCGAACAGCACACATCAGGTCCGCTGGTTCTTGCCGCCCACGACTGGGGTGGCCCAGTTGCTCTTGGCGCAGTGTCTTCACTCGGCGTGCAGGCCGTGATTCTTGGAAACACTGGTGTTGGGCTTCCTGAGCGCACCCCGATGCCGCCGCTTATCTTAACCGCTCGCCGGTTTGTTGATCTTTCCTGTCGGCGCAGTCCTGTCTTTGTGAATGGGACCGCAGCGATGACAGAGAAGCGGCATCGCGAAGCGCTCCGGGCTCCGTACCAATCGGCCGAACGTCGAACAGCAGTTGCCGACTTCGTGGCCGATATTCCGATCTCAGAAAAAGACGTGTCGTGGAACGCACTTCAGAAGTCAGCGAACAACCTCTCGAATCTTGATGTTCCGCTTTTGCTTGTATGGGGTGGTCGAGATCGGGTGTTCCACGATCGGTTCTTGGCAGATCTCTTGCAGCGGGCCCCTCATGCCGACGTTCATCGATTCCCTCAGGCCGCGCATCTCGTTCCGCTCGACGAACCGATGGCTGCAATCGCGTCGACCTGGCTTGAAAGCGTGCTCGGTCCCAAGTCGGTGGTTGAGGAATCAGCCCGAAATTCGCCAAGCAGCGATTCGTTCGTCCCTATTACCTGCGGATTGTTGTCTCGTTCCAATGATGACGACGCAGCGTTCACCGATCGCAATGGCGCTGTCTCTTGGAAGTCGCTTGCCCATGAAGCCACCGACATAGCGCGCATGCTTGTGCGGGCTGGCCTCTCGGTTGGCGATCGAGTCGCCATGCTCGTGCCGCCTGGTTCAGATCTCCTCGCGGCGTCGTTTGGAGTGTGGCTCGCCGGTGGAGTGTTGGTTGTCGCCGATAGTGGACTGGGGGCGCGCGGTCTTCGAACGGTGCTTCGGGGGGCAAACCCGAAGTGGGTATTTGGAACGTCGAAAACTCTCTCCGCTGCGAAAGTGTTGGGATGGACTCCGGGCGCACGAATGATCTGCACCAGTCGATTCCCGCATGCGATTTCATTAACGACACATCGTTCGTCAACCGCAGTAGATCTTCCCAAACTTCATCCTGAGTTTGAAGCTGCAGTTGTGCATACGTCGGGTTCGACCGGTCCGGCAAAGCCAGTCCGTTATCGGCATGGTGCGTTGGCCGCGCAACGAGATGTCATTGTTGAATCGTTCACAATGTCGGCAGAGCAAGGTTTCCTCACCTCGTTTGCACCGTTCATTTTGTTGGGTCCTGCACTTGGTGTGCCATGTGTACTGCCCGACATCGATGTCACGAAGCCCGCCGAACTCGATTTCGACCGTTTCGCTCAGGTCATCAAGTCATCGCGAGTGGATGTTGCATGGCTTTCGCCGGCGTCCGCTCGTCGCATCGTCGACACCGCTAATGGACGAGCGATTGAACTTCGCCTTGTGATGCTTGCGGGTGCTCCCATTTCCACCCAATTGGCCTCATCAATTGCGGCGGTGACAGGTGCCGACGTTCGATCGCCATGGGGGATGACCGAAGCAATGCCCATTACCGATGGGGTTGGCGCGACAACATCAGTCGTCGATGGATCCAACACTGGGAAGCCACTTGCTGGCGCTGAGGTCATAGTGCTCTCACTCGATGAGTCAGCCCGACAGTCGCTGCCGAACGGCGAGTGGGGCGAACTCGCAGTGCACGCACCCTGGATGTTCGATGGATATGACCAGCAGTGGGGAACCGAACAGCACTCGGAATTCATGCTCGACGGTCGACGTTTCCATCGCACTGGTGACCTCGGTCTTATTGATGCCTCTGGTGTGCTCCATCAACTGGGTCGGGTGCAACACGCTTTGTATCTGGTAAGGCAAACGGTGCCATGCGTACTCGTTGAAGATCCGGTCTCAACCGAACTTGGCCGTCAGGTCGCTGCGGTGGGAGTTGGCCCTGTCGGTACGCAGGTGATTGCGGTCGTGGTTCAGGCCGAAGGAAAACTGCGACTGGCAGATGCCCGCACTACCTCACGAGTTCGCCACTGCTCATCATTCGAGATAGCCGCAGTGCTGGAAGGCGAACTTCCCGTCGACATCAGGCATCAGTCGAAGGTCAAACGCGAGGTTCTTGCAGCCTCGGCATCAGAATTCCTGGCGGGACGATGAAGGTTCTTGTCACCGGGGGATCAAGTCTTCTGGGCCGGACAGTGGCAAACCTTCTTGTCGCTCGAGGTGACGATGTGTCCTGCTTCCAGCGAAGTGCATCGGGTTCAAAAGCTGTTGATGTTCTCGGAGACATCCGAGATCGTGCCAAGTTGGCGGCGGCCGCCGACGGCGTCGACGCTGTGGTTCATCTCGCCGCGCTCGTTGCGCCGAAAGCGCCGTGGGCGGACATGCTGGCGATCAACGTCGACGGAACTCGCAATGCATTAAGTGCGGCGGTCGCCGGTGGTCGCTTTGTGTACATCTCGAGCCCATCGGTGGCGTTCCATGATCAGGCAAGTGTTGGACTAGGGGCGCTTGCCGCCGATTATTCCGGCCGCGATGGCTACGCCCGATCAAAAGCTCTCGCCGAGAATGTTGTGCGTTCGGAATCAACAATTCCCACCGTGATTCTTCGCCCGCACTTGGTGTGGGGTCCGGGTGACACACAACTCATCGGCCGAATCGTCGATCGTGCGCGCTCGGGGAAGTTGGTTCTGCCCGACGGGGGTCGAGCGCTTGTCGACACCACCTATCTCGATGATGCAGCCGAGGGAATCCTCGCCGGACTCGACCACTGCGTTGCCGGCGACGAGGCCACGACGTTGCCGCTCGTCATCACCGGTGGGGAACCGAGGCCGCTTCGCGACCTGGTCTCATCCATCCTTGAAGCTGCCGGTGTTCAACGAATGCCGAGGTCCGTGCCCGCCCCCGTGGCCGGTCTCCTCGGTTCGCTGATGGATCGGGTCTGGCCGGGGTCAGAGCCTCCGCTCACACACTTTGCTGCTCGGCAACTTTCGGTGGCCCACTGGTTTGACCAGCGCGAGACCAGAAGGATCCTCGGATGGGAGCCGACCGTTGGGCTCGATGAAGGGTTCCATCGACTGCGAGCAGCATTCGCCTCTTTGAGTGATTCTGGGCACTCGCAAGGGAATGTGCCCTTAGAGGGTTGATTGGGTCGGGGTATTTGTTACTATCGCCATAGGAGAAATTATTTCGACCATCCTCCTGGAGCCCCCTGATGGCCAGCACCGAACTTGATCTTGACCTCGGCCGGTACAAACTCGGCTGGAGCGACGCTGAGGATTACGTCTTTAAGCCCAAACGTGGCCTCGACGAAAACATCATTAAAGAGATGTCGTGGATGAAGGGCGAGCCCGACTGGATGCGCGATTACCGCCTCAAGTCCTACGCACAATTCCTCAAGCGTCCGATGCCCAATTGGGGCGGCGACATGTCAGAGATTTTCTTCGATGACATTTTTTATTACATCAAGCCGACTGATCATCAGGTCGATGCGTGGGACGAACTTCCCGATTCAGTGAAGGAAACCTACGAGAAGCTCGGAATTCCCGAAGCCGAACGTAAGTACCTCGCCGGCGTTACCGCGCAGTACGAATCCGAAGTTGTGTACCACAAGAACCGCGAAGATCTTGAAGCCCAAGGCGTCATCTTCACCGACATGGACACTGCACTTCGCGAGCATCCCGAAATCGTTCGTGCCTACTTCGGCACCGTGATTCCGTCGAACGACAACAAGTTCTCTGCACTCAACTCCGCAGTTTGGTCTGGTGGCTCGTTCATCTATGTCCCACCGGGTGTTTCGGTCGAAATGCCGCTTCAGGCGTACTTCCGCATCAATGCGGAGAACATGGGTCAGTTCGAACGCACGCTGATCATCGCCGACGAAGGCAGCCAGGTTCATTACATCGAAGGATGCTCGGCTCCGGTGTACACCTCCGACTCGCTGCATTCAGCAGTCGTTGAAATCATCGTCAAGCCCAGCGCTCGCGTGACGTACACGACTATTCAGAATTGGTCGAACAACGTGTTCAACCTCGTCACCAAGCGTGCTCGAGTTGAAGCCGAGGGTCATATGGAATGGATCGACGGAAACATTGGTTCCCGTCTCACCATGAAGTACCCAGCGGTGTGGCTCGTTGGCCCCAAGGCCTCGGGCGAGGTTCTGTCAGTTGCCTATGCCGGCCCCGGTCAGCATCAAGACACTGGATCGAAGATGGTGCACGCTGCACCCGAGACCACCTCGAAGATCGTTTCGAAGTCGATCTCCAAAGATGGTGGTCGCACCTCGTACCGCGGCCTGATCCGAGTCGAAGACGATGCCTACGGTTGCAAGAGTCACGTGCAGTGCGATGCACTCATTCTCGACGACGATTCCATCTCCGACACGTTCCCGTATATGGAAATCGGTTCGGGCGATGCCGTCATCGGCCACGAGGCAACAGTCTCCAAGGTGGCCGACGAACAACTCTTCTATCTCATGAGCCGTGGTCTTTCTTCTGAACAGGCCATGGGCATGGTTGTGAACGGTTTCATTGAACCGATCACTCGCACACTGCCGATGGAATATGCGGTGGAGTGGAGCCGTCTCATCGAACTGCAGATGGAAGGTTCAGTCGGCTAGTTCGGCTGCCGTACGCTCACGTCATCGACGCGAATGAGAAACATCTGATTGAGCGGCGCGAGCATCGCGCTGTTGCAGACGTGCTGATTTCGTCGGTTCTTTTCGCAGGCTGCAATATCGCTTGGCGCTATGGCAGCGGTCCGGCAATTGCCATTGTCGGATTCCGTGTTGCTTTAGGCGCGCTCGTTGCGGTGGCGATTGCTCGCGGTCAGCGTGCCGGGTCTTGGCTCGATCCGCTTCGCGTCCGTTCGGGTCGAATTGCAGTCGCCATTCAGGTAGTTGGGCTTGTTGCGGCCGGGACGATGTTTCGGACGTTGGACGGGCCGCTTGCTGGACTCGCGCTCGCGTGCACCCCGGCAGTTGCATTGCTAGTTCGTGATCGAGCCGGAAGGTTCTCAACGTTTGCGGCACTCGGTTCATCACTTGCCGCCGTTATCGGGCTGACGGTCGCCGCCGGGGACGAAGGAGTCAACGCGGTGACCTGGGCAGGTGCCGCGATTGCGGTTGGGTTTATCGCTGTTGAGGTAGTCGGACTTCGTACCTCTGAACTCGCAGTTGAAGATGGCCTCAATCCCACGGCGATTGTGTCGTCAACGATGATCAGTGGATCGATCATCTTGTTGCCGCTTGGGTTGATGTTCGGGGCATTCCAGCAGCCGTGGACAATCTGGGGAGCGCTCGGCGCGGCTCTAGCGGTTGCATTGTTCGGCACGGTCGGACGCGTCTTACGAACAGCGGCGCTGCCAGCCGCTGGAGTGACCGCGGTTGCAGCCAGCTCACAGATCAACGTTCTGTTCACTGCGCTTGGCGGCGTGTTGTTGCTTGATGATTCGGTGACTGCGGTGAGCCTCGTGTGCACTTTGCTGGCTGCTGCTCTCGGAGCTACGGCGGTTGTGGCCGCAGCTCGCTGGCGACTTTCTCGGAAGCCCGATCTCGGCCTCGCGTTGGATTCCTGACGCTCGAATGAAACACTGTCGCCATGCCGATGCGTGAGGAATGTAAGCAGTTCGAAAGCCGTAGCTACGCCAATGGTGAAACGGTGCGGAAGTGCAACCTTGATTTAGCCCCCGAAGCACCTTGGCGCTGTCCAGCGAACTGTCCGAGTTACGAGCGACGGCTGGTGGACGTTGACTGGCACCACGGTTCGTTGATTATTTCTCCGACGCCACCAGAGCCTGAAGCAGAGGGCATTGCCGAACTGCTCGATGCGGCCGAAGACATCGTGAACGCTATTGGCCCTCAGGTCCTTGCTGATCTAGAGATCGAACAGAAAAAAGCCAATAGCCGGATAGGTCGACTGAAGCGGAAATTCCGGCGTTCCTAAACTGGCCGTAATTTCTCCTATGCGGGTAGGATTATTCCCGTGTCTTCCCCCCAATGGCTTGTAGATAGACGTTCCGCGGCCGTCCAGACCGACCAGTTCGCCATGCCTTCTTCCGAAGAAGAGGTCTGGCGCTACAGCCGCGTTGCCGACGTTGATCTGAACCAGTGGGCCATCGTGAGCGACCGATCCGAAGGCGTTCCCGCTGAAGCGTCAGCGCTCCTTGAATCACTCGGGCATCTCTCCGGAGCGGTAGTTGTTCGCAACGGCGCAGTTGTTGCATCTCGACTCGACGAGGCCCTCAGTGCAAAGGGTGTGTATGTCGGCTCGCTTGTTGACGGCCCCGATGCGCAGAATTCGCTCGGCGTTGTTGCCGATGGCGGTCCCGACGTGTTTGGACGCCTCAACGATGCCAACTTCCTCGATGGCGTGCTCGTTCATGTGCCCGCCGGTGTCACCGTCGAAGCACCGATCGCCATTATCGATTGGATCGATATCGATGGTTCGGCGGTTTACCCCCGCCTTGTCGTCCGGGTCGGTGCCGATGCCGATGTGCGCGTTCTCGACTGGCATGGTTCGGCTGACGTCGCAGCATTCGTTTCTCCGCTCGTTGAACTCGATGTTGATCGCGCTGGTCGCCTTTCCTACGGCAACGTGCAGTTGCGAGGTCCGCGGGTGTGGCAGATCGCTTCGCAGGTCAGTCGAGTTCTCAATGACGGAACGCTGACTGCATCACATGCCGGACTTGGGTGCGACTACGGCCGTATGCGTACTGATTGTGAACTCCTCGGCCGCGGCGCAACGGGCAATCTCAGCGCCGTGTACTTCGGCACTGGTTCACAAACGCTTGATTTCCGCACCTTTCAGCATCATGCGGCGCCTGATACGAACTCCAACCTTCTGTTCAAGGGTGCCGTTGGCGGGCAGTCACGTTCGATCTACACCGGTCTCATTCGTGTGGAAAAAGACGCACGGGGCACGAACGCTTTCCAGACCAATCGCAATTTGAAACTTTCTGACACTGCTTGGGCGGAGTCAGTGCCGAATCTGGAAATTGAAACTAATGATGTGAAGTGCAGCCACGCATCCACGGTTGGTCCCGTTGACGAGGAACAGGTCTTTTATCTCGAAAGTCGTGGCGTACCGACCGAAATCGCCGAGCGATTGATTGTTGCCGGATTCTTCGACGAAGTTCTTGAGGAGTTCCCGGTCGCTGCTGCAGTGCCGCTGATTGCGGCCGCAATTGATGAACGACTTGATGCAGGAGTGAACTCATGACACTCGAACGGGTTTGTTCCGTCCAAGATGTTCCCGATGGCGAGGTTCGACGTTTCGATTTTGGTTCTGTGCGTATCGCTCTCGCCCACATCGGCGGCGCGTTCTATGCAATTGGTGATCGCTGCACTCATCTCGACGTCTCACTCTCCGAGGGTGAAGTACACGCCAAGACATGCGAGCTTGAATGCCCGAAACACGGCAGTTGCTTCTCGCTCGAAACGGGTATCCCGAACTCGCTTCCCGCAACGAAGGCCGTTCCGACCTATGTCGTGCGTATCGACGACGCCGACGTGTATGTGGAGATCGACTGACATGGGTGAACTTCGAATTCAAGGCCTCATGGCTGAAGTTGCAGGTCGCCAGATCCTTAATGGCGTTGATCTCGTCGTGAAGTCCGGGGAGGTCCATGCGGTGATGGGCCCGAATGGTGCAGGTAAGTCAACGCTTTCACATGTACTCATGGGCAAGCCTGGTTACACCGTGACCGGTGGCTCGGTGACGATCGATGGGGTCGATCTGCTTTCGCTCCCGACTTACGAGCGGGCCAAGGCTGGTCTGTTCTTGGCCATGCAGTACCCGGTCGAGGTTCCTGGCGTAAGCCTTGAAGAACTCCTTACCGAAGCGCTTTCGGCGCAGGGTCGCGACGCGTCGGTAGTTCACGCAACTGTTGCTGGGGAAGCCGAGCGCATTGGATTGGCGACTCGCCTTCTTGACCGACCCGTCAATGTTGATCTCTCCGGTGGCGAGAAGAAGCGCAATGAAACGATGCAGCTCGCAGTGTTGCGCCCGAAATTTGCCATTCTTGATGAGCTTGATTCAGGCCTCGACGTTGATGCGCTTCGTGCGTGTTCGCGTCGCGTTGAAGCGGCCACGACCGAGTTCGATCTTGGTGTTCTTGCAATTACCCATTACTCACGCCTGCTTGAAGAGCTCAAGCCCGATGTTGTGCATGTGCTTGCACAAGGTCGCATTGTTGCGGCTGGCGGACCAGAACTTGCTGATGAACTCGAACGCACCGGTTATGCCGAGTGGGTTGAGGAAGAAACCCCGGCGACAGCTGTGGCCGATCCATTTGCTGATCCCTTTGCCGACCCGTTCGCATGAGCCCACGCGATCGGGTTCTAGCGCCTGAAGAGGTCGCCGACCGATTGGCGAGCGTTCCCGAGTGGGAAATGGTCAACGGACATCTTCACCGCGAATTTACTTACGCCAACTTCGCTGAGGCGTGGGCGTTCATGAACCGAGTTGCTCCGATTGCCGAACAACTCGATCATCACCCCAATTGGTCCAATGTTTGGAACAGCGTCGTGATCGATATCACGAGTCATGACAGCGGTGGACCAACCGAACGATGCTTCGCTTTGGCAAAGGGCATCGACGGAGTGGTCAGTATCTGACAGGATCGGCGCCATGGCGTCCAACCTTCCCGTCGTTCCACTCGATGAGGATGGCTATTGGGCTGATCCGTACCCGATCCTTGCTGAACTGCGGGAGAACCATCGCACGGCGGTGACGCCAGAAGGGATCAAAGCGATCCTGCGCTGGGACGATGCCGAAGAAATTAAGAAGCGACCTGAGTTCATCAACGAGGGACTCGAGTACATCGAGGCTCGGGGGTTCAAGCCGGGTGATCCGCTCTATGAGTGGCGCCGGTATTCGATCGGGGCGCTGAATGGCGAGGACCATCGTCGGTTGCGCGGTGTAGTGAATCGGGCGCTCACTCCGAAGTCGGCCGACAAAGTGCGCCCGGTTGTTCGTCAGCATGTGCGGGACCTCCTTGAGCGTCATGCCGATACTGGTGAATTCGATGTGCGCCAACAGATTCGGATCGTTCCGTTTCTTTCCATTGCCTCATTTCTTGAAATCTCGCCGGCAGAAGCAGCCGAGGTTGGCCAGAAGATGCAAGGCGGCGGTGGCGACGCGTTTGGCCCCAACGTCACTCAGGAAATTCGCGATCGCGCGAATGCAACATTTGCCGCAGCGATGGAGTTCGTAGGTCAACTCGTTGAAAGTCGTAGAGCAGAACCTCGAGACGATCTCCTCACCCGTTTGATCGAGGCAGAAGAGAACGGCGACCGGCTTAGCAATGAAGAACTCATTGTTCTGTTCACCAATATCTTCGCTGGAGCGATCGAAACGACGTCGAGCGTGATGACTTCGATGTTTCTCGAGTTCGCTCGACGTCCAGACCAACTCGAACTTCTCCGATCGAATCCCGATGAATTAGTTCGCGGGGCGGTCGAAGAGGTCCTGCGCTATCGGCCTGGCTTCTACGCATCGGGAAATAAGACGACAAAGGCGACGGAACTTGCTGGGCTGCAGTTCGAGGCAGGCGAAGCAGTCACCACGATCATTGGCGGCCCAAACCGAGACCCGCTTCGCTATGAGGACCCGGATCGTTTCGACATCACTCGTGATCCCACCATGTGGTCATTTACGTTCAGCATGGGGCCACACTTCTGCCTTGGGCAGGCCTTGGCTCGCGCCGAACTGCAAGAAACGGCTTTAGCCATTGCCGTTCACACCCGAAACCTTGAACTCACTGGTGAGACGAAGTGGCTACCAAGGGTGATGGTCAATCATGTTGATACGTGCCCGATTCGTTACGAGTTCGTTCCGTAAGCGATTCAGCGAATAGCGAGTGCTTCAGGCGGAAGATTCTTCGATGCCTTGAGCGAGAGTGTTCCAGGCAAGCGTTGCGCACTTGATTCGAACCGGGAACTTCACCACACCCCGAAGCGCTTCGAGATCGCCAAGTTTCACATCGGGTGCATCGATCGGTTCGGTTGTCTCGGCCCCTTCGAGTGAATTTTCATGAATCGACATCATTGCTTTGAAGGCGCGGGTGAGATCGTCGATTTCAGCAACGGTCTTGCCCTTAACCGCCGCCGACATCATTGATGCTGATGACTGACTAATTGAACAGCCTTGGCCGGAAATACGAATGTCGGCCACGCGACCATCGGCATCGAGGTCGAGGTAGAGCACGATTTCATCGCCACAAAGCGGATTGAAACCTTCGACGCGATGTGCCGGAGGGGTTTCGAGTTCGCCGCGATTACGCGGGTTGCGGTAGTGATCGAGGATGATTTCTCGGTAGAGGTCTTCGAGGCCGGGCATTGGCGGCACTCCCTGTGCGTGGTGTGTAAGTGAGCGTAGGGGACTAGAGGGTGAAGAACGCGCCAGTTGCATCGAGTGCGTCGGCGAGAGCATCGATATCGGCGGTGTCGTTGTAGACGTAGACCGAGGCGCGGGCGGTAGCGCCAATTCCAAGCAGTTTCATTAGGGGCTTGGCGCAATGGTGTCCGGCGCGAACGCAGACCGCGTGCTGGTCGAGAACCTGAGAAATGTCGTGGGGGTGCAGGCCGTCGAAATCGAAACTGAAGACGCCGCCGCGCTCAAGTGGGCTTGATGGTCCGTGAATGTTGATGCGATCGCCAAAGCGCTGGTGAAGCGTCGAGATCGTGTACTCGGTAAGTGAAATTTCGTGAGCGCGGATGTTGTCCATGCCAACGCTATTGAGCCATTCGACCGCCGCGCCAAGCCCGATGATTTCAGCAATGGCTGGCGTTCCTGCTTCGAACTTCCAGGGCAGATCGTTGGTTGTAAATCCGTCGAGGCGAACATCGCGAATCATTTCCCCGCCACCAAGGAACGGTGGCATCGCCTCGAGGAGGTCTTCGCGTCCGTAAAGAACGCCGATACCAGTGGGGCCACACATCTTGTGTCCGGAGAACGCAAGGAAGTCGGCACCAAGTTCTTGGACGTTGGTTGCGCTGTGGGGCACGGATTGGCAGCCGTCGATGATGCTGATCGCGCCGGCTTTGCGAGCGGCGTCAGTAAGTGTGCGTACCGGGTTCATTGTTCCGAGCACATTCGACATAGCGGTGACAGAGAGAACTTTGGCGCCATCAAGAAGTGTGTCGAGCTCGGTGAGATCGAGGCGTCCTTCGGTATCGAGCGGAATCCAACGAAGTTGAATGCCGATTTCGGCAACGAGCATGTGCCACGGAACGATGTTGGCGTGGTGCTCCATATGGCTGAGCACGACGACATCGCCGGCAGAAAGGTTTGCTCGTCCCCAACTCTGCGCAACCATGTTGAGAGCTTCAGTTGCGTTTTTGGTGAAGATGATTTCGGACGAGGAACGCGCGCCAATGAAATCGCGAACAAGGGCTCGAGCCATTTCGGTTCGGTTCGTGGCCTCTTCGGCAATCATGTAGACGCCACGATGCACGTTGGAATTAATCGTGCGGTAGTAGTCGTCCATCGCGTCCAGAACGGACAGCGGCTTCTGCGAGGTGGCCGCCGAATCGAGATACACAATCGGCTTGCCGTGAACCTCTCGAGAAAGCAGCGGGAACTGCTCTTTCAAGCGTGTTCCATCGAGGGGGTCGGTGCTTACAGCCATGCGTCGTAACCCTCGGCTTCAAGCTTGCGAGAAAGTTCGGGACCACCTGATTCAATGATGCGACCGTTGATGAGCACATGTACGAACGAAGGATTCAGCTCATCAAGAAGTCGTTGGTAATGCGTAATGGCGAGAATGCCGAGTTCCGGTCGTGCGGCGAGCACTTCGCGTACTCCTTTGGCGACGATGCGCAATGCATCGATGTCGAGGCCGGAATCGGTTTCGTCGAGGATGGCGATGTCAGGCTGAAGAATTGCCATCTGGAGGATTTCGTTGCGCTTCTTTTCGCCACCGGAGAAACCTTCATTGAGGTAACGGTCGGCGAACGAAGGATCCATGTCGAGTCTGGTCATCCAATCCATGATCTCGAGTCGCAATTCGAGCATGGAAAGGTCGATGCCGCGACGGGCCGACCAGGCTTGACGAAGGAAGTTCAGAACCGAAACGCCCTGGATCTCCTGCGGGTACTGGAAAGCAAGGAACATGCCGGCCTTGGCCCGCACGTCGGTGGACCAATCGGTGACGTCGTCGCCCTTAAAAAGAATGCGGCCCGAGGTGACCTGATACTCAGGGCTTCCGAGAAGGGCAGATGCAAGGGTCGACTTGCCGGAACCGTTGGGGCCCATGAGCGCATGGACCTCGCCTGCGCCGATGACGAGGTTGACGCCACGCAGGATCTCGACCGGATTCTCACCTGCGGTAGAGACGTGAAGATCCTCGATGGTGAAGAGGGGGGACATATCGGCAGTCTAGAGCCACGGGGGGATTCGCACTACCGCCGTAGGAGAAATTACTGACCCCAGCGCAGAGGACTACCAGCCCCGGTCGACCCATTCCTGCAGATGGGGTCGTTCGGAGCCGATGGTGGTCCAGTTGCCGTGGCCGGGAAGGACGATGGTGTCGGCGGAATAGGTGAAGAGGCGCTGATCGAGCGAGTCGATAATCGTGGCGAAATCTCCGCCTTCGAACGAGGTGTTTCCGGGGCCGCCGGGGAACAAGGTGTCGCCCGAGAACAGCAACGGACTGTCCTCGAGGGCAAAGCACATCGAACCGCGTGTGTGGCCCGGCGTTGCGATCGTGCGAAGTCGAAGGCGCCCGACTTCGATCACGTTGTCATCTTCCAAAATGCTGTCGTAGGCCTCGAGCATTTCGGAATCGGCAGCGGTAACGGCAACGTCGTAACCGGCATCGCGCACAGCAGGAACAGCCTGGATGTGATCCCAGTGACCGTGGGTTTCGATCACCCGGCGTACGCCGAGTGCGCTGCAGAGTTCAAGCAGGCGTTCGTGTTCATTCGCCGCGTCGATCAAAACGCCATCGCCGGTCTCGGTGCAACGAATGACAAAGACGTTGTTGTCCATCGGGCCGACCACAACGGCATGGACTTCGTATCCGGTCTCAGCGAGCAGAAGCGTCATGACCACAGTCTCGCAGGAGATTGGACTTGGAGGGCTACCATTCGGCCATGAAAGCAATCGTTTGCGAGCAATTTGGGCCGGTAGGCGACCTTCGACTGGTTGAACGTGAAAGCGCTGCGGTGGGTCCGGGAGATGTTCGAGTTGTCGTCACCGCGTGCGGAGTCAATTTCGTCGATGGGCTTTTCGTCCAAGGCAAATATCAGATCAAGCCTCCGGTTCCATTCGTTCCGGGCATGGAGGTTGTGGGTCGAGTCGTTGAAATTGGCTCTGACGTCACGACTCGTTCGATTGACGACCGCGTCTTTGTGAACGTTGGTCTTGGCGGGTATGTCAGTGAAGTTGTTGTTGGCGAAGCGCGCACGGTGCTGCTTTCGGATTCGATCACCGACGGGCAAGCAGCGACGTTTACGCAGAGCTATCTTACTGGCTGGTTTGCACTCCGAGAACGCGCGCAGGTGCAGAGCGGGCAAAGTCTCCTAGTGCTTGGTGCGGGAAGTGGCGTCGGTCTTGCGGCGGTCGATATCGGTTCCATGCTTGGGATGCGCGTCATCGCTGTTGCGTCCACCGAGGAAAAGCGTGAACTCGCTCGTTCACGCGGCGCCGAAGCGGTCATTGATTCGACAACAGAGGACGTGAAGGAACGGGCGAAGGAACTTGGCGGCGGCTCTGTCGACGTGCTTTATGACCCGGTTGGCGGCGACCTCGGTGCGACATGTCTCCGAGCTCTAGGCGACAACGGGGCCTACCTGGTTATCGGGTTTGTGGCCGGAATCCCGAGCCTTCCGGCGAATCAGATTCTGCTGCGCAACCGCAGGGTCATCGGCGTCGACTGGGGTGGCTGGGCCCTGCGTAATGGCGAGCGCAACGAGGAACTAACAGCCGAGGTGCTGGCGGAAATCACGAAGGGCAGGCTGAATCCTGTCGAACCAGTGGCCTATCCGTTGGCCGAGGCCGCTCGAGCGCTGACTGACCTTGAGGAGCGCCGGTTAGCAGGCAAGGCGATCCTTGTTCCCTGACTGAAACGAATCGGGCCAGAGATGTGCCGCACGCCCCTTGTGTCGGCTAGAACTACCCCTTGCGGCAGTTGTCGCACACGTCAACCGGCGGGGGACCGACCCCCGTTCGCGACCGGAGGCCACCACCATGAACTTTGCCTTCTCTGAGGAGCAGGAAGAGCTTCGCAACATCGTTCGTCAATTCCTTGAAGCAAAGTCTTCCGAGGCTGACGTCCGTGAGCAGATGGAAACCGAGCGCGGGTACGACCCCGACGTGTGGGCACAGATGGCCGAGCAGCTCGGCCTACAGAGCCTCACCATTCCCGAAGAGTTCGGTGGCCAGGGTTATGGCTACGTCGAACTCATCGTTGTTCTCGAAGAGATGGGCCGTTCGCTTCTGTGCGCGCCGTACTTCTCCTCTGTTGTTCTTGCTGCCAACACCGTGATGCAGTCTGGTGACGATGCCGCAAAGGCCGCGATCCTTCCGGGTATCGCGTCGGGTGAAACCATCGCCACCGTTGCCTTCACCGAACCGAACGGTCGCTGGGACGAATCAGGTATCGAAGCAACCGCTACCAACGATGGCGGAACCTGGAAGATCAGTGGCACCAAGTCCTACGTCATCGACGGCCACACCGCGAACGTGATCATCGTTGCCGCCCGCACCGCAGCTGGTGTGAGCCTCTTCTCTGTCTCTGGCGATGCTGCTGGCCTTACCCGCACCGCGCTGGCCACCATGGACCAGACCCGCAAGCAGGCGAAGCTCGAATTCAGCAACGTCGAAGGAACCCTTGTCGGTGCCGACGGCGCTGGCTGGAACGTTCTCTCCACCGTTCTTGACCTTGCTGCTGTGGGTCTTGCCGCCGAGCAGGTCGGTGGCGCTCAGATGTGTCTCGACATGGCAGTGCAGTACGCCAAGGATCGCGTGCAGTTCGGTCGTCCCATCGGTTCGTTCCAGGCCATCAAGCACAAGTGCGCCGACATGCTGCTCGAGGTTGAGTCTGCCAAGTCCGCTGCGTACTACGCCGGCTGGTGTGCATCAGAACTCAATGACGAACTGCCTGCGGTTGCGTCGCTTGCGAAGGCCTACTGCTCCGATGCGTATTTCCATGCATCTGCCGAGAACATTCAGATCCACGGTGGCATTGGTTTCACCTGGGAACACCCGGCACACATGTACTTCAAGCGTGCGAAGTCTTCAGAACTTCTCTTTGGTGATCCCACCTATCACCGTGAGCTTCTTGCTCAGCGCATCGGCATCTGATCCGCTGTCTACAGCGACGAGCCGATCATGATCGTCGTCTTCATTGTCCTCTCCGCGCTTGCGGTGGTGGCCATCGGACTTGTTGCCGTTGGACGCCTCGCAGGCCAACTTGCTGAGCAGCCTCGTCCGGCGGTCTATGACCGAGCTGAAGCGGTTGACTTCGTTGCTGATCGTCTACCGGACGATGTCACAGCGCAGTTGACCTACGACGAACTCGCGCAACTCCTGCAATGGCATCTCGACTATCTCGAAGAATTGGGTGTCGCCCGGGCTCAGGGCGTCGAGAACGTTGCTAGTGGGCCACTCATGGCTGCTGAAGACGACGCATTGGCGTTCGTGATCGGTCGCGCAACCGACGCTGGCCTTGATGTTGAAGATGTGACAGTGGTGCAGGTGATCGAGGGCAACGAAAAGTACCTCGAGGCAATTGGGGCGATTGGCACTCAGCTTCCGATGCCCGAGGACCCAACCGGCAAGTAATCGCTGGCAAAAGAGCGGGCGGTGGTTCTCCGCCGTCTACGATGACGCCATGCATCGTCCAACGAAGTTCGAACACAACCGTTGGGTGGGCGACAAGCGCACGCAGGTCGTCTACGACGTCGACAACATCGACGAGCCCTCCATCATCGAAGAACTGATGGAAGCCGAGACGTTCATTTGCTTCGGGCCAGACACGGTCGATGAAGCACGCAACCGTTGCTACAAGCCCTACAAGGGCAACGGCAGCGGTCTCGTTGACGCAGAAGCCTGATTGTCTCTGACCGTGGAGAAACTCTTTCGGTCAGGTGACATCGAACTTGCTGGACATCTCGCCCGTCCGCGAATCGCGCCCGGTACCTCAGTGCCTGGGCTTCTGATCTGTCATGGCTTTCCCAATCTGAATCAGGGTGGCGCACTTTCGGCTCGATCGTTCCCTGAACTCGCCGAGCGCATCGCCACCGAAATGGGTTGGATGGTGTTGGTCTTTAACTTCCGTGGTGCTGGCGATTCTGGAGGCAACTTCTCTTTGCGTGGATGGCGAGACGATCTTCTTGCAGCGGCCGCCTATCTACGCACCGTTGAAGGTGTGCACGGCGTATGGGCCGCCGGATACGGAACGGGCGGATCACTTTCGATTTCTGCTGCTGCCCTTGATCCCGAAATCCGCGGTGTCGCCGCTATGGGATCACCTGCGGACTTTGACGATTGGGCGAATCATCCGCGGTTACTGCTGCAGCATGCACGCGCGACGGGAATCATTCGTTCGTCTTCCTTCCCATCGAACTTCGACGAATGGTCAAAGGAAATCCGCGATGTGCGCGCAGTCGCAGCGATTCGTTCGGTTGCGCCTCGCCCAGCACTGATCATGCATGGCTCGGAAGACGACACCGTTCCGGTGTACGACGCACGAGTGCTCGCCGACGCGCACGGAAGCGCCGACCTCCGAATCATCGAGGGCGGTGCGCACCAGTTGCGCCATGATCCGCGCGCGGTTGCTGTGCTGCTCGGCTGGCTCGACCGACAGCGCGCTGCTGCGGCTGCTGAACGCGCAAGTTGAACTAACTCAAAAGCGGGTTGGGCGCATCGGGATCGATGCCGTGATCAGAAATCGCCGAAGCAACAACTGATGCATCGATAACTCCGTCGGCGGCGAGCGCTGAAAGCACAGCGATTTCAATATGTGCAGCGTCGATTTCGAAGAATCGTCGCAACGCTTCGCGAGTATCGGAGCGACCGAATCCGTCGGTGCCGAGTGAGACGAAACGCTTCGGAACGTATGGAGCAATTTGATCGGGAATGGACTTCATGAAGTCGGTGACAGCGACAATCGGGCCGGGGGCGGCACCGAGCTGTTGGGTGACTTGTGCCGATCGTGGCGCGTCGGTTGGGTGAAGTCGGTTCCAGCGTTCGACTTCGAGAGCGTCTTCTCGAATCCGCTTGTAGGAAGTTGCACTCCAGAGTTCGGCGCCGATTCCGCGCGCGGCGAGCGCAGCCTGGGCATCGCGAGCGCCTTGATTCATCGTGCCGGAAAACACGATCGTTGCTTTCGCCTCGCAACCTTCTGGTGCGCCGGCCCACTTGTAAAGGCCGCTCATAATGTCGGCGTCGGTGACATGGTCCGGACGGGGAGGCATGACCTGATTCTCGTTGTACGCGGTCAGGTAATAGAACACGCCTTCGCCAGCACCGTCGGCGCCGCCGTACATGCGCTGAAGTCCGTTCTCAATGACTGCAGCGAGTTCGTAGGCAAACGCAGAGTCGTACACCTGACATGTAGGCACGGTGGACGCGAGCACAAGACTGTGGCCGTCCTGATGTTGGAGACCTTCACCGAGCAACGTTGTGCGCCCGGCAGTTGCGCCGATGATGAAACCTTTGGTCTGAGCGTCGGCAGCGGCCCAGATGAGATCGCCCACTCGTTGGAATCCGAACATCGAATACAAGGTGAAGAACGGAACCATTGGAACGCCGCGTGTTGCATAACTCGTTCCGGCAGCGGTGAAGCTCGCTAACGATCCGGCTTCGGTGATTCCTTCTTCGAGGAGCTGCCCGCTTTTGGACTCCACATAGGAGATAAGCAACTCGTGGTCGACAGGTTCGTAGAGCTGACCTTGGGAGGCGTAAATGCCAAGTTCGCGGAACAGAACCTCCATGCCGAAGGTCCGTGCCTCGTCGGGAATGATTGGTACGACGCGGGGGCCAAAGTTTTCTGAGCGGCACAAACTGCGCAATAGACGTGTGAACGCCATTGTTGTGGAAACCGCTTGCGTGCCAGAGCCCTTCGCGAATTCTGCATAGACAGAAGGATCGGGGAGTTCGAGTGGGCGACGGATCTGCAGCGAACGACTTGGGACAAATCCGTCGAGTGCTTCACGGCGCTGAGCGAGATACGTCGCTTCTGGTGAGTCCGCGGGTGGTCGATAGAGAGGTGGTACCTCGCTGTCAATCGCCGATTCCGGAATTTGTTCAGTGAGCTGAAGTCGATCCCGGAATCCGAGAATCTCTTCATGGCTGAGCTTCTTGATCGAATGGGTTGCGTTGCGGCCCTCGACGGTCGACCCAAGTGCCCAACCCTTCACGGTTTTGGCGAGGATGACTGTTGGCACCCCCTTCGTTTCTACCGCTGACTTATACGCGGCGTACACCTTCTTGTAATCGTGGCCACCGCGAGGAAGTGCTCGTAACTGATCATCGGAAAGGTGCTCAACGAGCTTGCGCAAGCGTGGATCGGGTCCGAAGAAATGCTCGCGGATATAGGCACCGCTTTCGATGGCGTAACGCTGCCACTCGCCATCTGGGGTTGAGTTCATCTTGGACAACAAGACGCCATCGACATCACGCGATAAAAGTTCGTCCCACCCCGCTCCCCAAACAACTTTGATGACGTTCCAGCCCGCGCCACGGAACACAGATTCAAGTTCCTGAATGATTTTGCCGTTGCCGCGGACGGGGCCATCGAGTCGCTGCAGATTGCAGTTCACGACCCAAATGAGATTGTCGAGTTGCTCTCGGGCGGCAAGCGAAATCGATCCGAGCGTTTCGGGTTCGTCGGTTTCACCATCGCCAAGGAAACACCACACCTTTGTTGCGCTTGTGTCGTCGATCTGGCGGTTGAGGAGGTACTTGCTGAATCGGGCCTGATAAATCGAATTGAGCGGACCGAGTCCCATCGAAACGGTTGGGAACTCCCAGAACTCGGGCATGAGCCACGGGTGCGGGTAACTCGAAAGTCCTCCGCCCCCGATTTCCCGGCGGAACTTCGACATTTCCTCTTCGCTCAGTCGACCTTCGAGGTAGGCGCGCGCATAAATGCCGGGAGCGGCGTGACCCTGCAGGTAAACGTGATCGCCGACCAGCGTTCCTGAACGGCCGCGGAAGAAGTGATTGAAGCCAACTTCAAGCAGCATTGCGGATGACGCGTAGGAAGAAAGATGTCCACCAATGCCGTCAGCATTTTTGTTGGCGTAGATGACGGTCATCGCTGCGTTCCAGCGCAAGTATTGACGAATGCGCTTTTCGATCTCCTCATCGCCGGGAAACCACGGCTGTTCTTCAACGGGAATTGTGTTGATGTACGGCGTTGAGACCTCTGCTGGTGTGCCGATCTGCAATTCGCGCGCCCGCTCGGTGAGCCGCGATACCAAGTAGCGAGCGCGAGTCTTACCGGCGGTGTTAATGACAGCATCGAGAGAATCGAGCCACTCAACCGTTTCTCCGGGGTCGGAGTCGGGAAGTTGGCTGACGAACTGATCAAGTTCCACGAGGCGCCTTTCAGAAATTGCGTTCCACCATGATGCCCACACGAAACTGGTTACCGGCAGGTAGCCCGGTTGATTTTTTCGTGAATCGTGGATGTCGGTTGTTCCCTCTGACCTGTGGGACGCTGGAACGGTGACAACAGTCGTGTTCACCGATGGTGCGTGCAGCGGTAACCCTGGCCCTGGTGGTTGGGCATGGGCGGTTGTCGACGGTGGCTTTGCCAGTGGGGGAGAAGCGCAGTCCACGAACCAGCGCATGGAGATCATGGCGGCGTTTGAGGCGGTGAAATCGCATCAGGGGCCTCTTGAGATCGTGAGCGACTCCACCTATGTCGTGCATTGTTTCCGTGATCGTTGGCATGACGGTTGGAAGCGTCGGGGTTGGAAGAACTCTCAGCGCAAGCCCGTTGCAAACCGAGACCTTTGGGAGCCGTTCATCGATCTCGTCTTGAGTCGTGGCGATGTCACGTTCCGCTGGGTGAAGGGCCATTCGGGCGATCCCATGAATGACCTGGTTGATCGCCTTGCGGTCGAAGCCGCCACCACGCAAATGCAAGCCTCAGGCTCGAAGCCTCCGACCGATCTCGGACCGCCGGACACCTTTGGCACAGGCGAATCAGCGCAGGGGATTGTGGACTCTTCCCGGGCCTACCCCGACGACGAGCAGCTTTCGCTCTTCTGATTAACGACTGTGGTCAGAAATGCGGTCTGGAGCAGCCGCTCCCCGTATCCTCTGCAGCCATGGAAATCAATGGAATCTCAGCAATCGTCACCGGCGGCGCTTCGGGCATCGGTGAAGCATGTGCACGTCAACTCGCCGCTGGCGGCGCGAAGGTCGTCATCGCCGACCTCAACGATGAAAAGGGCAACGCGCTTGCTAGCGAAATCGGTGGGGCATTTGCTCACGTCGATGTGTGCAACAGCGACGACATCAAGGCCGCCATTGGCATGGCCGAGGAAATGGGCCCGATTCGCGCCCTCGTGAACTCTGCAGGTATCGGCGCAGCGAGCCGAACAATCGGCAAGGACGGTTCGTATGACTCGGCCTTTAATCTTGATTACTGGCGCAAAATTATCGACGTGAACCTCACTGGCACGTTCGATTGCATCCGTTTGGTCGCAACCGCGATGAGCCGGACCGAACCAGTTTCCGATGACGGCGAGCGCGGTGCCATCGTCAACATGGCCTCAACCGCCGCATTCGACGGACAAATTGGGCAGGCCGCCTATTCGGCCTCAAAGAGTGGCGTTGCCGGAATGACCCTTCCGATTGCTCGCGACCTTGCAGTGGTTGGTATCCGCGTGAACACGGTTGCGCCTGGCCTTATCGACACTCCGATTTATGGCGAAGGTGAAGGTAGCGAGGCCTTCAAGGCGAAGCTCACCAAAGATGTGCTCTTCCCCGATCGTCTTGGGTATGCCAGCGAACTGGCGTCGATGGTGATGCAGCTGATCACGAACTCCTACATGAACGCTCAGACGATTCGCGTTGATGGTGGGGCACGTTTCAGCCCGAAGTGATCTGATCCAGATCCTGAGTGAGGGCCCGGCTTTCGAGCCGGGTCCTTCGCTTTTGCGGGCCTAGTGGCTACGATCGTACGCATGTTCGTAGTTGGTATTGACCCGGGGCTGACCCGATGCGGCTATTGCGTGCTCGAGGTGCCCGGCGGCTCCCAGCCGCGAGCGGTGGCTCTGGGCGTGATGCGCACGTCGCCTTCCGACGAGGTCCATCACCGGCTTGCCGAACTCCAGTCTGAACTGCGAGCACTGCTCGCTGAGTTTCCTGTCACCGCAATGGCGGTTGAGCGCGTGCTGTTCCAAGTGAATGTGAGCACGGCGATGTCGGTTGGTCAGGCCAGTGGCATTGCCATGGTCGAAGCAGTCAATGCCGGTTGCGAGGTCGTGCAGTACTCGCCCAACGAGGTCAAGTCTGCAGTAGCCGGTTGGGGCAATGCCGACAAAGTGCAGATGCAGCAAATGGTGCAGACCTTGCTTGGCCTGTCCGAACCGCCGCATCCATTCGATGCTGCCGATGCTGCGGCACTTGCACTGTGTCATGTCGCAATGGCGCCGATGCGTGCAGCCTCCAATCGAGCAGTCGCGAAAGTGAGCGCGAAATGATCGGCTCAGTTCGTGGCGCGTTGCTCGAGCGGTTGCCGTCGGGCGAAGTGCTTGTCGAGGTTTCAGGTATTGGGTATCGAGTCATCGTCGCGCCTTCAACGGCAGCTTCACTTGGCGAAACTGGTTCCGAAGTATTTCTGCATACTCATCACCACCGTCGCGAAGATGCCGAAACGCTCTACGGATTCACCTCTTCAGAGCAGCGAATGGTCTTCGAAGCGTTGTTGTCGGCGCACGGAGTTGGCCCCGCACTTGCTCTGGGCATCATGAGCGTGCATCCACCGGCTTCGTTGGTTCGGGTCTTGGCCAATGACGACATCGACGCGCTGTGTTTGGTGCCGGGCGTTGGCAAAAAGACCGCAGCCCGTCTCCTCATCGAACTCAAGTCGAAACTCGATATTCCTGGTCTCGATATCGGGGCGGGTTCCATTTCTGTCGACGGCTCAACCGGTGGCTCCTCATCGGTTGCCGACGTGCGCACCGCGCTTTCTGAGCTTGGCTACGGGCCAGACGAAGTTGCCGAAGCGGTGAAGGAACTTCCCGATTCAAACGACACTGCTGAATTGCTGCGTCTCGCTCTGCAACGATTGGCCGCCTAATGCGCGACGAACTTCTTTCGCCTGAACCAACCCCCGACGATCTCGAACCGGTGCTCACCGATCACCCCTCAGGCACCGACGTCATTGGTGAAGAAGGCGGCCTACGTCCTCGGCACCTTGACGACTTCGTTGGTCAGCGTGAATTGAAAGAACATCTCGGCATCATCCTCGAGGCCGCTCGTCGCCGAGAACAAGCCGTCGATCATTTGTTATTCGCCGGTCCTCCAGGACTCGGAAAAACAACCCTGGCCGGCATCGTGGCTGCCGAACTTCAAGTTGGCCTCCACGTCACCTCTGGTCCTGCGCTTGACCGAGCCGGAGACCTCGCGGCAATCCTCACGCGTCTCGGCGAAGGCGATGTCTTGTTCATCGACGAAATTCATCGACTCAGCCGCAACGTCGAAGAAGTGCTGTATCCGGCTATGGAAGATTTCCAACTCGACATTGTGTTGGGGAAAGGCCCCGCTGCTCGTTCGATTCGCCTCGATCTGCCAAGGTTCACCCTCGTCGGAGCCACGACACGTACGGGCCTCATCACCGGTCCTTTGCGTGACCGCTTTGGCTTAGTGGCTCGTCTCGATTACTACGACGCCGACGAACTGCAGTCGATCGTTACGCGCGCTGGTGGCATTCTCGGAATCGGTATCGACGACGGTGGTGCTTCCGAGATCGCTCGACGTGCCCGGGGCACACCCCGAATCGCCAATCGTCTTCTTCGTCGGGTTCGCGACTTCGCCGAGGTTCGTGGCGATGGCCGTATCGATGAAGCAACTGCCCACGAGGGCCTGGCGGTCTTTGGCGTCGACGACCTTGGTCTCGACAAAGTCGACCGCGCTGTGCTTTCCAACCTTTGTCAGAAGTTCGGCGGCGGCCCCGTTGGGCTTGGCACATTGGCCATAAGCGTTGGCGAAGCCGAAGAAACAGTTGAAGACGTTTATGAACCGTTCCTCATCCAACAGGGGCTGCTCATGCGAACGCCACGTGGTCGGGTAGCTACCCCTGCAGCATGGGCACATATGGGATTGGTGGCGCCCGCCAGCGCACCGCTCACGGCTGATCCTTCGCGCAGCATGTTCGAGGCGTAGCAAAACCTCGGATCTAACGCCCTAGCCTCGGCTCGCTATGGAAACGTCTGCATTCGATTACGAACTTCCTGAGTCGGCGATAGCGCAGCGCCCGTTACCTGAACGTGATGCGGCGCGGCTCCTCGTCGATTGTGGTGCGGCGATTCCTCCCGACAATCACATCGTTCGGGATCTGCCAGATCTGCTCGAGCCCGGCGATCTCCTTGTTCTCAATACAACTCGCGTTCTTCCTGCTCGCCTCGCACTCCGTAAAGAAACCGGCGCCGCTGTTGAGGTGCTGCTTCTTGAGCGCCTCGATGGTGGATCGTTGTCAGATTCTGGGCAGTCGCGCTGGGAAGCATTGGTCCGACCCGGGCGGAAGCTGCCTCCCGGCACCATCGTTCGTCCCGAAAGTGGCTCTGGGCTCGAAGTGTCGGTTGACGAGGACCTCGGCGATGGCCGCCGGGTGGTGACGATCGACGTCGAGGGCCCCTTGCTCGATGTTCTTGAGCAGTTCGGAGTGATGCCGCTTCCTCCCTACATCACTGAGGTGCTGGCGGAGCAAGAGCGTTACCAAACCGTCTTCTCTGAGCGACCCGCTTCTGCCGCGGCCCCAACTGCGGGGCTTCATTTAACGCCCGAGGTCTTGGCTCGATGTGCGGAACGCGGTATTGGTCGCGCTGATGTTGAACTTGTGGTCGGCCTCGGAACATTCCGACCGATTGCAACCGATCGCATTGAAGATCACGAAATGCACGGAGAGACCTTCCGCGTTCCCCAGGAAACCCTTGATGCCTGTGCGCGAACAAAGGCGAATGGCGGGCGAGTCGTTGCAGTTGGAACCACAGCGGTTCGAGCCCTTGAAAGCGCAGCCGCTTTTGGCGTGAACGAAGGTCGAACGGAGCTCTTTATTCACGGCGACTACAACTTTTTGGTGGTCGATCGAATGATGACCAACTTCCATCTTCCCAAGTCATCGCTGATCGTGATGATCGATGCGTTCGTCGGGCCGCGGTGGCGCGATCTCTATGCCGACGCATTGCGCGACGGCTACCGCTTCTTGTCCTTTGGCGATGCGATGTTGCTGACGCGTCGCTGAGTTGTCAGTTCAGATTTAAAGGAATTCGCAAAGGTAGGCCGCAGGCGCTTCGGCTCGTACCTGGAAATGGCTCGAAGCTGGAACTTCGAAACCCGATCCCTTGGGATAGATCTCCCAGTCGCTTTCGCCGTCGACGATTGCCTCAAGAACTCCGTTCACCACTGTCATGCGCTCGGGCGCATCGGTGTTGAAGTCATAGGTGCCGGGGGCGATGACGCCAACGGTGGCTTGGCCTGCGGCAGCCTCAAAGCCGAGGCTCTGAACGCCACCATCGAAGTAGGTGTTGTGGGAGGTGTCTGACATGTCGACGACGATAACGCTCTTAAAGGGTCAGTTGTGGTGACATGGAGTCCATATACGAATATTTTTTTCGACGTCACTGGAGAAGTGTTGAGTACAGACGCAACTGAAACCGTCCTTCGTTTGCAGATCGACGCAACTGATGGATTCGCTCGAACCGGTGTCGTGCACACAGCGCGTGGTTCGTTTCGGATTCCCTGCTTCATGCCAGTGGGTACTCGAGCCGCCGTTCGCACACTGACTTCCGCCGATCTTGAGAAGCTCGGTGCTGAAGTCATCTTGGGCAACACCTACCACCTCATGTTGAAACCTGGGGCCGACCTCATCGAGCGTTTTGGTGGCCTCCACGGTTTCGCCGACTGGCACGGTCATGTGCTGACAGATTCCGGTGGCTTTCAAATCTTTTCGCTTGAGCCCAAAGTGAACGATGAGGGCGCGAGGTTCAAGTCGACCTACGACGGCAGCTATCACCACCTCAGTCCCGAGGGGAGTGTCGAGGTTCAACAAAAGTTGGGTTCGGACATACAAATGGTTCTCGACGTTTGTCCGCCGCTGCCGTCCTCTGAGGCCGTGGTGCGCGCTGCTCTCGAACGATCAGTTCTGTGGGCGGGTCGTGCAAAAGCAGCACATGCCCCAGCGCGTAAAGCCGGTTCGAAGCAGGCGCAGTTCGGCATCGTGCAAGGGGGAGTTGATGTGGTCATGCGCACCGAGAGCGCTGAACGCACCCTCGAGATTGGTTTCGACGGCTACGGAATCGGTGGTCTCTCCGTAGGAGAGACCAGGGCCGAGATGCTTCCGGCCCTCGCTGCGGTCACTGATGTGTTGCCTGCCGACCGACCCCGGTATCTGATGGGGGTCGGCGACCCGGTGAGCATTGTCGAGGCTGTCGCGCTCGGCGTCGACATGTTCGATTGCGTCTTGCCGACTCGGCTCGCCCGTCATGGGACGATTCTCACCAGTTCGGGGAGAATGAACCTGCGCAATGCCCGATTCGCCGACGATCCCGACCCGCTCGAGCCTGGGTGCACCTGCGAGGCCTGTTCCCGCTGGTCACGGGCCTATCTGCGTCATCTTCTGATGGTGAGCGAGCCAACCGCCGCCCGGTTGACCACGATCCATAACGTGCACTGGCTGCTGCGACTTATGGAGGCGGCTCAGGCTGCGATCGTGTCTGGCACCTACGACCAATTCAGAGCTTCGGTGGCATCAGTCTGGGACTGAACCCCGACGAAGCCGAATAATGGGGCAGGGGCGAAGAGGGCTAACGTTGCGCCGTTTACGCCCTAGAACCCCTAGAACGAGACCTCCCGAAACCATGTCCTTCCTTATCATCATCATTTTGTTCGCCGTTGCTTGGGTAGTACTGATTCTCCCAAAGCAGCGCGAGCTCAAGCGTCACAATGCCTTCGTTCAGTCATTGGCTGTAGGGGACGAGGTCATGACTGGCTCCGGCATTTACGGCACGTTGGTTGAGGTGAGTGAGGCTACGGTCCTCTTGCAGGTGGCACCTGGCGTTGAGATCAAAATCGCTCGTCGAGCCATTGCATCGCAGGTTTTCGACTCACCTGATGTAGAGACCAACGACACTGGCAAAACTAACGACGAGGACTCAGACGCGTGAAACGCCTCCGTGGCTATCGTTCGCTCGTCGTGATCGTCGTGATTGCCGGAGCGGCACTGATCTACACGTTCGTTGCGGGCAATAAGCCACTTCTTGGACTTGACCTTCAAGGTGGCGTGTCCGTCGTTTTGAAGCCCGTTCAAGAGGTCGACAACGAAACGATCGATCAGGCAATCACAATTATCCGCCAGCGAATCGACGCGATCGGCGTTACTGAGCCGGAAATCACTCGTCAGGGCAACAACATCCTCATCCAGATTCCTGGGGTGAAGGACAAAGAGCGTGCACTTGAACTTGTTGGTCAGACAGCAGAACTTCAGTTCCGTCCGGTGCTCGCCAACGTCCCGGTTGATCCGCAGGAAGCCACGACCACGACCAGTGGTGATCCAACCGCAACCACGACGACTGTCGCTCCTGATGCATCGATCCCAACGACGACAATCGACCCAACCAAGACTGTGGGCGGGTTGCCGCTTGATGTTTGTGCATCGGGCCTTTCTGCCGGAGAGGTCAATGCAGGTGGTCAAGCCATACTTCCGCAATGTGACGACGGTCTGCTCGTTGGCTCATACGCAGTTGGTCCTGTATCGCTGACGGGCAGCGCACTTGAAACAGCGCGCGCCAATCTTTCTGAGTCAGGCCAATGGATCGTTGCGCCAACTTTCAAGAGTGGCGCTGACGGTATTGGCGGTTTCAATGCCGTTGCGGGCCAGTGCTTCTCGAAGAGTTCGACCTGCCCAACAGGTCAGTTGGCGATTGTGCTCGACGGTCGTGTGCTTTCGGCGCCGAGAATCAACAGCCAAAGTTTCCAAGCCGACCAGATCGAAATTTCGGGGTCATTCACGGAACGGACGGCGAGAGATCTTGCGACCTCATTGAAGTACGGCGCCTTGCCGGTGGAATTCGAACAGCAACAAGCGCAAATTGTCTCAGCGACTCTCGGACGCGACGCGTTGAATGCGGGTCTGGTTGCCGGACTTGTCGGGATCCTGCTCGTAGCTGTCTACATGATTGCCTTCTACCGGGCCCTTGGCTTCCTTGCGATCGCGAAGTTGACTGTTGAGGGCGCATTGCTTTGGTCAATGATTTCTTGGCTTGGTTCGAACAACGGTTTGGCACTGACTTTGGCTGGAATTACCGGCATCATAGTTTCGGTGGGTGTTTCACTCGACTCGAACATTGTGTATTACGAGCACCTCAAGGAGGACGTCTACAAGGGACGTCCGATTCGAAGCGCGACCGACAAGTCATTCGTTACGGCGTTCTCAACGATCGTGAAGGCCGACGTCGCTTCGTTGATTGGCGCAGGTCTTCTTTGGTGGCTCACCGTTGGGCCAGTGCGAGGGTTTGCGTTCTATCTCGGACTTTCGACAGCACTCGACATCTTGATGTCGTGGTCGTTTATGCGGCCTGTGGTCAAACTCTGCACGCGATCGAAATTCTTGCGCGCACATCCTCGGATATTGGGTCTCCCCGCAGAAATCCTCCAACAAACCTCGCGGTCTGCTCAGGCACGCGTTCAAGCGGAGGTCAGTCGATGAATCGGATGTCGCGCATCAATCGCGGTCAGACAAACATCGACTTCTTGAAGTGGTGGAAGCGTGGTCTTGCTATTTCGGCGGTTCTAGTGATCGCCAGCATCGTTTCGCTGACAACTCGTGGCTTGAATCTCGGTATTGACTTTGAAGGCGGCGTTTCTTGGGAAGTCCGCGCCCCTGGGGTCTCGGTCGAGGAAGCCAGATCCGAGCTTGAGTCTGTAGGTGAGGGCGAGGCAAAGATTCAGATCGTTGGTTCAGACATTCTTAGGGTGCAAGGTCCGGAAAGTACCCCTGAACACACCGTTGAGGTTCGTCAGGCTCTCGCCGATTTGGCGGGTACCGATGTTTCCGATGTGAGTGTCTCAACGGTTGGAGCATCGTGGGGATCGGACGTCACTGCATCGGCAATTCGGGCCCTCATCTTTTTTGCGATCGCAATTCTCATCTACCTCTCGATTCGCCTTGAGTGGAGAATGGCCGTCGCCGCCGTGTTCGCGGTGGTCCACGATGTTTTGATCTCTGTCGGTGTGTATTCCATTTTCCAGTTTGAAGTTTCACCCGGGACCGTGGTCGCTTTCCTTACGATTCTGGGCTACTCGATTTACGACACTGTCGTGGTTGACGACAAAATCAAGGAAAACGAAGGACTCGTGGGCCAAAGCGGGCGCATGACCTATGGGCAGATGACGTCGTTGTCGATGAACCAGGTGCTTTTGCGTTCGATCAACACGACGGTCTCTTCGCTATTGCCAGTTCTTTCGTTGTTGATCGTCGGAGCATTCATCATGGGTGCGGTCACTCTGAAGGAGTTCGCCGTGGCACTCACCGTGGGAATGCTCGCCGGGGCCTATTCCTCGGTCTTCGTTGCCGCCCCCGTTCTCGTCGCCTTGAAGGAACGCGAATCCAAGTACAGGGCGATTCGCGAGCGATTGCAATCCCAAGGTGTGGACGTCACACGTTCCACGGAGCGGGTTGATCGAATGGGCGCGGGTTCGCCGGCCATCTCGGCGGCCTCAGCGGCATCCTCCACAGCATCCGCAACAGCATCCGCAACAGATTCTGCCGAAAAATCGACACAAGTTGCATCGCCTTCTGTCGTGATCCCGCCGCGGCCGCGCAAAAACCAACGTAAGCGCTAGGCAAAGAGTCGGGGCGGGGACGCTCCGCCTGTACCGTGGAGCCATGATGAGTTCGGTCAGAACCGCTTCCGGGGTATGTCCTCCCGGTCGTGCCCGGGCGAGGGTCTAACCGATGGCGACCGTCAATCGTGTGCTGCCGTGGCGACGTCATGTCGCAGCACCATCCGAAGAGGTCGCCCCGCTTGTTGCAATCTTTCAATCTCATCACCCGCGTTCGTCACCTTCGCTGATCACGCGTGCCTATGACCGGGCGGCGGCTACGCACGAAGGTCAATCCCGCAAGTCGGGCGAGCCTTATGTCACGCATCCGGTTGCGGTGGCCAAGATTTGTGCCGAGCTTGGTCTTGATGACGTCACTATTGCCGCGGCGCTTTTACACGATGCAGTAGAAGATACTGGCGCGACTTTGATCGATGTCGAAAAGGAATTCGGTGTGGACGTCGCCCGAATTGTGGACGGCGTTACGAAACTTGATCGCATCAAGTTCGACAGCAAAGAAGCACAGCAGGCGGCCACCGTTCGCAAGATGCTTGTGGCGATGGCCAAGGATCTCCGCGTCCTTATCATCAAGCTCGCTGATCGACTTCACAACATGCGGACCATTGCCGCAATGCCCGCATGGAAGCAACACCGCACGGCGCAAGAAACTCTTGATATTTATGCGCCTCTTGCCCATCGCCTTGGCATGCAAGAACTCAAGCAGCAACTTGAAGATCTCTGCTTTGCATCACTTCATCCAAAGCGATACGCCGAAATCGACCACATGGTCGCCACTCGTGCCCCGGAGCGCGATGTCTACCTGACCAACGTGCTTGAAGACGTTCGTGGTCGCCTCAGCGAACTCCACATCACCGCCGAGGTCACGGGCCGACCAAAACACCTGTGGAGCATTTACGAGAAAATGGTGGTGAAGGGTCGCGGCTTTGACGAAATATTTGATCTCGTTGCAATCCGGGTCATCGTTGGGACCGTAAAGGACTGTTACGCGGCGCTTGGTTCGATTCACGCAACTTGGAAGCCGGTTCAGGGGCGATTCAAGGACTACGTGGCGATGCCGAAGTTCAATCTCTACCAATCACTTCACACCACTGTGGTTGGTCCCGGCGGCAAATCTCTTGAAGTCCAGATCCGAACCCTTGAAATGCATCGCCGCGCCGAGTTCGGCGTCGCCGCCCACTGGAACTACAAGGACAATAACGAAAGTTCGGCCGATCTGGCATGGCTGAACCGAATCGTCGATTGGCAAACCGAAACCTCTGACCCATCAGAATTCATGGCCAATCTCAAGATTGATCTTGAGCAGGACGAAGTCTTCGTCTTCACTCCCAAGGGCAAGGTGGTCACACTTCCTCTGGGTGCGACCACTGTCGATTTCGCCTACGCGATTCATACCGATGTGGGCCACTCCTGCATCGGTGCACGTGTCAATGGGCGTTTGGTTGCTCTCGATACCGAACTTCAATCGGGTGATTCTGTCGAGATCTTTACGTCGAAGGTTGAAAGCAGTGGCCCCTCCCAAGACTGGTTGCGCTTTGTGGTTTCCCATAAGGCCGCAAACAAGATCAAGGCTTGGCATTCGCGAGAACGACGCGAAGACGCAATTGATAATGGCAACGATGACCTAATCAAGGCCCTTCGCCGTGAAGGACTTCCGGTGCAGAAGATCCGCCAGTCTCGAGTTCTCGAGGAAACTGCGACGGAACTCAACTATACCGATCTCGAGTCGCTCCATGCGGCAATCGGCGGTGGACACCAGTCTGCGCAGTCGGTTGCTGAGCGAATTCGCAAGAAGCTTGAGACAGTCGAGCCGGGCCGAGAAGAACAGTTGTCGACCACGGTTCATGCACCGCGCCGTTCGGGACGCGTCGGAGGAAGTCCATCGGGTGTGCATGTCGAAGGTCTCGACGATGTCATGGTTCGTCTGTCGCGGTGCTGCACTCCGGTTCCGGGCGACGAAATCATGGGCTTCGTTACCCGAGGCCGCGGCGTATCGGTTCATCGATCCGATTGCGCAAACGCCATGTCTCTTTCCGACGGACAGGCTGATCGCCTTATCGACGTCGAGTGGGATACCGATATCGCTGCGATGTTCATCGCTTCGATTGAAGTGAAGGGTCTTGATCGTTCACGCCTTCTTCGTGACGTATCTGCAGCATTGGCCGATCACCACGTCAATATCGTGTCGTGCAACACGGTGACCGGCTCCGACCGAATCTCATCGATGCGTTTCGATTTCGAATTGGGCGAGGTGTCACAGTTGAGCCCTCTTCTTTGGACGATCAAGAAGATCGATGGCATCTACGACGCCTACCGGGTGTTGCCCGGCAAGGGTGACTCCGACGGTGATGGCGATCTCGGAGATCGCTAGTTAGAACTTCTCGTCAAAGGGTTCGTGAGCGAGGGAAGGGCACCGGTAGGATCACTGGTCGTGTCCGAGCCGACGAGTCCCCGCATTGAGCCGTTCAAGGCCCCGACTGGAACTCGCGACGTCCTGCATCCTGAATCTGATCGCTGGCAGGCCCTCATTGCGCTTTTCGCCGGCCATGTGACCCGAGCTGGGTATGGGTTGGTTCAAAGCCCGATGTTTGAGGAAATCGGTGTGTTCTCTCGCGTAGGCGAGGGGACTGACCTTGTTCGCAAGGAGATGTACGACTTCCTCGACAAAGGTGAACGCCACATCGCTCTGCGCCCGGAAGGCACCGCTTCAATTGCCAGAGCCTGGATCCAACACGCGCAGGGCGAGGCAAAGCCATGGAAGGTTTGGTATGCGGCGCCGTCATTCCGCTACGAGCGTCCGCAAGCAGGCCGTTTCCGCCAGCACCATCAACTCGGTGCTGAAGCCATTGGATCCGACGACCCCGATCTCGATGTCGAAGTCATCGCCATGCTTCACGACTTTTACGTATCGGTTGGACTCAAGCAGGTCACGCTTCTCATTAACTCAATGGGTACCGCCGAGGACCGCCGGCGCTATATCGAAGATGTGCGCGCGTGGCTCAACCAACGTCTCGACACGCTCGACCCCAAAGACGCCGAGAAGGTCGTCGATCACCCGATGCGTGTGCTCGACTCGAAGCGACCCGTCACCATTGCGGCAATCGCCGACGCGCCTCGCATCACTGATCGACTTTCTCCCGAAGCTGCCGAGCGGTTTGAGCGTGTGAAGTCGGGCCTCACAGCGCTTGCTATCGACTTCAGCGTTGAGCCTCGGTTGGTGCGCGGTCTCGATTACTACACACACACCACGTTCGAGTTCGTGAGCGGTGCGCTCGATGCAGCCCAATCAACCATTGGTGGTGGCGGTCGCTACGACGGCCTTATTGAATCGCTCGGTGGGCCGTCTACTCCTGGAATTGGTTTTGGTTCCGGCATCGAACGAGTGCTGCTTACCTGCGATGCCGAGGGCGTATTCCCGGCTCCGGCAAGATCCACCGATGTTTTCGTAGTCGACACCACCGGTGGTACGGCTGCTCGCGATTTCACCATTGAACTGCGTCGCGCTGGCATTAGTGCCGAGCGTGCATTCGATGGTCGCTCAATGAAGTCACAAATGAAATCTGCTGATAAGTCCGGCGCTGCGTTTGTCTGCATCATTGGTGACGACGAAGCAGCAGCCGGCACCGTGACAATCCGTGACCTGCGCGGCGATACCGGACAAGACGCGGTCGATCGTTCGACCGCCGCTGCCGTACTGGCCGCTCGACTCTCCTGAACCCGAAGGACCTTCTGTGACTGATTCCGTTTCTATGCGCACCGACCATTGCGGAACGCTTCGAGCCTCCGACATCGGTCGCGAGGTCGCGGTCTGTGGTTGGGTTGCGCGCCGCCGCGAGCACGGTGAGCATCTGGCATTCATTGATCTTCGTGATCACACCGGTCTTGTGCAGTGTGTGGTCGACGGGGCTGCCGATCTTCGCTCGGAGTACGTGGTTCGAATCTCGGGCACCGTGCGCCAGCGCCCCGATGGCACCACAAACGACAACATGCCTACCGGCGAAGTCGAAATCGGTGACTGCCGTGTCGAAATCCTGAATATTGCCGAACCGCCTCCGTTCCAGTTAAACGATCGCGTTGAGGTCGACGAAATGGTTCGCCTCGCTCATCGCTATGTCGATCTGCGTACCGAGCGCATGCAGCGCAACCTCCGTATTCGCGCCAAGGTGAATGCTTCGCTGCGACGGGCAATGGACGACCAGGGTTTCGTGGAAATCGAAACTCCAATGCTCATTGCGTCCACGCCTGAAGGGGCACGGGATTTCGTCGTGCCCAGCCGCTTGTCTCCGGGTTCGTTCTATGCCTTGCCGCAGAGCCCTCAGCTGTTCAAGCAGCTGTGCATGGTTGGCGGTATCGATCGCTATTACCAAATTGCTCGTTGCTTGCGCGACGAAGACCTTCGCGCTGATCGTCAGTTTGAATTCATGCAACTCGACGCCGAAGCCAGTTTCGTTTCGCAAGAAGAAGTTCTCGCGTTCATTTCCGTGGCCGTGTCGGCTGCAGTGGAAGAAGTCACCGGTCAGAAGATGGGCGATGTCCCTCGTATGACTTGGCAAGAGGCGCAGGAACGTTTTGGTTCCGATAAGCCCGATATTCGCTTCGGTATGGAACTCATTGAGCTCACACCGAACTTTGCCGTCACCGAGTTCAACGCCTTCAAGGCCGATTGCGTGAAGGGCATCGTGGTCGACGGGGGAGCAGAGTTCACTCGCTCGAAGCTCGACGAACTCACCGACAAGGCAAAGCGCTGGGGCGCCAAGGGCCTTGTGTGGATGCGCGTCAAGGACGGCGGCGAACTCGATTCGCCAGTGGCCAAGTTCCTTTCTGCCGAAGAACTTGCTGGTCTCGTCGCAACCACCGGAGCAAAGACGGGCGATCTGCTTCTTCTCGTCGCTGACGATCGCCCGAAGGTCTGCCATGTGCTCGGGCTCCTTCGTCTTGAACTTGGTCGCCCGCCGGTCACCGAAGGTGGCTTGCAGTTCCTTTGGGTTGTGGACTTCCCGTTGTTCGAATCACTCGACGATGCCGGCAACCCGGTGCCTGCCCATCACCCATTCACAATGCCGCACGCCGAAGACGTTGCTTTGCTCGACACCGGCAATCCGCAGGACCTGCTGAAGGTTCGTTCACAGGCCTATGACCTTGTGCTCAATGGTTGGGAACTCGGCTCGGGCAGCGTGCGAATCCATCGCGGTGATATCCAAAGCCGTATGTTCGAGCTCCTTGGGATTGGTGCTGAGGAGCAGCAAAGCAAGTTTGGTTTCTTGCTCGACGCGTTCCGCTTCGGAGCGCCGCCGCACGCTGGATTCGCGTTCGGCATTGATCGCCTGGTTGCACTACTTGCCGGTGAGGAGAATATTCGCGAGGTCATTGCATTCCCCAAGACACAATCGGGAACCGATCCGCTCACGCATGCACCCACGCCGATCGACTCAGGGCAGCTCGATGAGCTTGGGCTTCGGCTTCTTCCCACCAAGAAGACCGACTGACCCTCCGGAGTTCAGACAAGGGCGACCGGTAGCCTCGGCAAATGACCGAGGACCTGTTCGCTGCCGCTGCCGAAGATCGGCTTGCACGTCAGGCTCCGCTCGCTGCCCGGCTTCGTCCGAAGAATCTCGACGAGGTCGTTGGCCAAGAACATCTGCTTGGCCCCGGTAAACCGCTGCGGGCGCTGATCGAAGCCGATCGGCTCTCGTCGGTAATCCTTTGGGGCCCGCCGGGAACAGGAAAGACCACGATCTCCCAGCTCATCGCCCGTACGACTTCGAAAGCCTTTGAGCAACTCTCAGCTGTGAGCGCATCGGTGAAGGACGTGCGAGAGGTGGCCGCTGGTGCACAAGAGCGCCTGGCTATGCGCGGCCAAGGAACAATTCTGTTTCTCGACGAGGTCCATCGATTCAATAAGTCTCAGCAAGATGCATTGCTGCCGTCGGTAGAAAGCGGCTTGCTCGTACTCATCGGCGCAACGACCGAGAACCCATTTTTCGAAGTGAACCCGCCGCTATTGAGCCGGTCGACGCTGTTTCGGCTCGACCTTTTGTCAGCGGACGCTTGCGGGCAACTCGTCGATCGCGGATTGGCTGCCGAAGGCGCCAGTATCGACGACGATGCGCGTCAACTCTTGGTCGATCGTGCCAATGGTGATGGTCGCCATGTCCTCACCAGCCTCGAGGTTGCCATTGCGCTTGCCCACGAGCACTCCGATGCCGCTCGCGACGGATCGGGATCAATTGTCGATGAATCCATTCGGGTCACCGCTGCCGATGTCGAAGCAGCCCTCGGCACGAAAGCACTTCGATATGGGCGTGACGATCACTACGACGTCATCTCGGCGTTCATCAAGTCGATTCGAGGTTCGGACCCCGACGCTGGTCTCTATTGGTTGGCCCGGATGCTTGAAGCCGGCGAAGACGCCAGGTTCATTGCTCGGCGCCTCGTCATCCTGGCGAGTGAAGACATCGGCATGGCCGATTCGAATTCGCTCGTGATCGCTGATGCTGCTGCCCGGGCAGTCGAGTTCGTCGGTCTGCCTGAAGCCCAGCTCAATTTGGCCCACGCTGTGGTGCACCTCGCCACCGCTCCGAAGTCGAATCGGGTCACCGTCGCCCTCGGCCGAGCCCAATCCGATGTGCGCGATCAGGCCGGGGGAGAGGTGCCGATCCACCTCCGCGATGGTCACTACAAGGGTGCCAAAAGCCTCGGTCACGGACAGGGCTACGAGTACCCTCATGAGCAGCCTGAGGGCTGGGTCGACCAGCAGTACCGGCCGGCCGAACTCGAAGGTCGGGTCTATTACGAGCCATCCCCCCATGGTGGCGAAGCCGAGGTCCGAGACCGCATGGATGAACACAAACAGCACCCCCAGGAGCCTCAGCCATGAGCACCATTTCTGTCGTGTTGATCGTGGTCGCAATTGTGGGTCTTGTGGTCGTTGCTATGGCGGTGCAGTCACTCATCACCACGCTGCGTTCGCTTCGAACAACGGTGGAAGATCTCCGCATAGAAACAATGTCGGCAGTCGCCGAACTGCGGGCCACGGTCGCGCTCGCCAATGGTGAAATCGAACGCGTTGACTCGTTGCTCGACACCGCCGAGACAGTCGGCGCTCGCGTTGAAGCAACCTCGCGGCTTGCGTGGTTGGTCATGCGCAACCCGCTCGTGAAGTTGGCGTCGCTTTCAGTCGCGACCGATCGAAACGCGCAGCGACTTGCGCGCAACGACACTCAGATTGATGCGGTTGAGCCACTTGCGATCACAGACGGATCTCGCGGAAAATCGCGTCGTTCACGTAACGCTCGAACTGTCACATCACGTCGCGAACGACGGGCCAGCTGATGTTTAAACGTGCCACTTGGTTCACTGTGGGCACTGCAGTTGGCGTGACCGGAACAGTGGTCGGATACCTCCGTGCCCGTGATCTTGCCCGTCGTCATCTGCCCGAAAATGTGAGCGAGGCCGCGGTTCGCGCCGCGGAATTGGCCGATTCTGGGGTCCGTGTGGCGGTTGACCGCGGAATTTCTTTCGTGGGTGAAATACGCACCAACGCCGAGGCCACAAAGCAGACCCGCAAGCAGGCGGAATCGCTGCTGCGTCATCAGCTAGAACGTGCGGGCCTCTGAACGGACGCAGGAACTGGCTGTAGTACTTTTACCCGCACATAAATTATTCGATTGAGTTACAATGCAATGTGGCCATAGCCGTCCTCGTGATCGTCGTTGGGCTCATCGTGGGAGTCACGATTGAGACCTTTCTCTCGAATCGGCAACGCGCCCGGAACGGCGTCAACTTCGAGATCGAAACCGAGACACTCAAGCCTTCTCCACCTCGACCACCTGAAGCTCAATTTATCGACGATGGCGAAGGCTTTCGCATCATCGGACCACTGGACTTCGACGATCCCGAAGCAGCGCCCTGGGAAAAAGACGATCCATCAGGTTCCGCAGAGACACATTGAATCGGTTAGCGCGGTTGCCAGTCATTAGGCTGACCGCACCATGAACCCGATGACTGCGAACGAGTTGCGCCGCGCCTTCACCTCGTTCTTCGAGGCCCGAGGTCACACGATTGTTCCCTCGGCCAGCCTCATCCCACATGATCCTGACCTTCTCTTCACTGTTGCCGGCATGGTCCCGTTCAAGCCGTACTTCCTCGGTGAGCAGCAACCACCCTTCAATCGGGCCACCACGGTGCAGAAGTGTGTTCGAGCTGGCGGTAAGGATTCCGATCTTGAAGAGGTCGGCCGCGACGCCCGTCACCTTTCGTTCTTCGAAATGCTCGGCAACTTCTCCTTTGGTGACTATTTCAAGCACGAAGCCATCCCGATGGCCTGGGACATGGTCACCAACCTGTTTGGGATCGATCCAGAACTCCTTTGGGTGACCTGCCATCTGACCGACCAAGAAGCTGCCGATATCTGGCGTGACGAGGTCGGTGTGCATCCCGACCGCATTCAATTCCTCGATGCCGACAACTGGTGGGGCCCTCCCGGCGGCCCTCCCGGACCGTGTGGTCCCTGCTCGGAGATTTACGTCGACAAGGGTGCGGCATACGGCCCCGAGGGTGGGCCCGCATCTGGTAGCGACGAAAGGTTCCTTGAAATCTGGAATCTCGTGTTTATGCAGTTCGCTCGCGATGCCGATGGCCACGACACCGAGTTGCCAAAGAAGAACATCGACACTGGCGCTGGTCTCGAACGAATCCTCGGTGTGCTCCAGGGTGTTGATTCTGTTTTTGAAACTGATGTTCTCGCTCCGCTTGTAGAAACTGCACAGCGCGTAACGAATACAAGACTTGGCGCAGCGGAGCGTTCCGATATTTCGCTTCGGATTCTCGCTGAGCATGCCCGCACCATGAGTTTCCTCGTGAGTGACGGTGTGTTCCCGTCGAACGAAGGACGCGGCTACGTGCTGCGCCGGATCATTCGCCGGGCGGTGCGCGAGGCGTACTTGCTCGATGTTGCCGATCTCGTTACGCCGACGCTCGTTGATACCACTGTTGAAGTCATGGGCGAGGCCTATCCCGATCTCGTGAAGCAACAAGATTTCGTTCGCACGGTTGTTGCGCGCGAAGAGGAACGATTCCGGGCAACGCTCAAATCCGGCACGGCATTGCTCGACACAGAACTCGATCGTCTCGGTCCTGGCGCAACTATCGGTGGTTCTGTCGCATTCCTTCTGCACGATACGCATGGTTTCCCGCTCGAACTCACTCGCGAAATCGCGCTCGAACGCGGCCACGATGTCGACGAAGACGGGTTCGCTTCTGAAATGGCCGAACAGCGTCAGCGGGCCAAGGACGCCCGTAAGGGATCGGGTGGCGAAAGCGTCGAAGTATTCGCTGCCGTTTCGGCTGAGTACGGTCCTACGCACTTCCTTGGCGACGATTCGTATGCCATCGATGCAAATGTTCTTGCGGTTACTGACGATTCAATCGTTCTCGACCACACGCCGTTTTATGCAGAATCGGGCGGTCAGGTTGGCGATACTGGTGTGATCACCTCGCCGACTGGTCGTGCTCGAATCGTCGAAACGGTTTATGGCGCGCCCGGTGTTGTGCGTCACCGTTTCGAAGTTCTTGAAGGCGATATTGAAGTTGGTCAAACCGTTACTGCGGTCATCGACGGTGAACGCCGTGACGCCATCAAACGCAATCACACCGCAACTCACCTTCTCCACTGGGCATTGCGTGAAACGCTTGGCGACCATGTGAAACAGCAAGGTTCACTTGTTGGTCCCGAACGCCTTCGTTTCGACTTCTCTCATTACGAAGCATTGAGTGACGACGAAATCATCGCGATCGAAGACCTCGTTGCCAGCGATATTCTCGCCAACTCTCCGGCTCGTCATTACGAAACGACGAAAGACAAAGCCGAAGAAATAGGCGCCATTGCGTTCTTTGGTGACAAGTACGGCGATGTCGTCAAAGTTCTCGAAGCTGGCCCGCATTCCACCGAATTGTGCGGTGGCACACATGTCAGAGCACTTGGTGATATTGGCCCGGTAAAGATCATCAGTGAAGCCTCGATCGGTTCGAACATTCGACGGATCGAAGCAGTTTCGGGCATGGGTCCACTTGAACGACTTCGTGAAGACGAGCGACGCATCAAGGCCGCGGCTGAAGCAATGGGTGTTGCCATTGACGAACTCGTCGACGCCGTCGAACGCCGTGTTGCCGAAGTGAAAGACCTTCGAACTCGAATCCGCGACCTTGAACGACAGGCTGCTGCAGGTCGTTCCGGTGAACTCGCCGAACAAGCCGTCGATGGCATTGTCATCGCTCGTGTCGACGGACTCGACCGCGATGGAGTCCGCGACCTCGCTGTTGCCGTGCGTGACCGCGCCGGCATCAAGGCCGTTGTTCTCGGTACCGCGCCAGACGGTGGCGGGGTCACGATCGTGGCTGCTGTTGCTGCCGACTCTGGTCTCAATGCATCCGAACTCATCGCTGATGCGGCCAAGAAGGTCAAAGGTGGCGGCGGAAAGAGCGCCGATCTCGCGGTAGCCGGAGGTAAAGATCCCGAAGCACTCGACGAGGCCCTCGATCTTGTTCGGGCGGCGGTTCGCTCCTAGTGCGAGCCCTCGGCATCGATTTTGGCGAGCGGCGCATCGGTATTGCGCTTTCTTCAGGGTCGGTGGCGTCCCCATTAGAAACGGTGCAACGGTCTGGAGATCATTCGACCGATCATCGGAGAATCCTTGATATTGCAACGGAATGGGAGGTCGACACCCTCGTGGTGGGTCTGCCCCTTTCGCTTGACGGTTCGGAAGGGCCTGCAGCCCTATTGGTGCGCTCTGAGATTGAAGAACTGGTCGCGGCGACATCACTCCCGGTCGTTCCCTACGATGAGCGACTCACCACGGTGACGGCCACCCGCCTGCTGCAGGAGGGTGAGGTGTCGGGACGTTCCCAGCGCCAAATGGTCGATCAAGTCGCTGCCGCGGTGATGCTGCAGGCTTGGCTCGACCGCCGAGTTGCGCAAACCGATTCCTAACCACGACACACAGAGCGAGCCGTGCCCGAACAACCAGATCCGTTCGAACTTTTCGGGCTCGAGCCCTCGACGCCTCAGGCTCCGCCGGCGCCGCCTTCTCCCGCGACGCCTTCGTCGTCGGCAGGGACACCGGTACCTCGGTCTGTACCTGCAGTCGCTTCTGCTCCAACTGCAGCGAACAATGGCGGCGACGGCGATTTCGTTGCCGTGAAAGGTGGCGGTGGAGGCAGTGGAGGAGGCCGATGGGCCCTGCTGATCGGCGTGCCGCTGATCGTCGTCGCAGTTTGCATCGCGGCAGCTGGTTTTTGGGTCAAAGGAAAGATCGATCCAGGTTCGCCAGGCGAAGAAGTCGCATTCAGCATCGCGAAGGGCGCGACGACCTCGCAGATCGCGACATCGCTTGCAGAGAAAAAGATCGTTTCGAGCGCGACGGTTTTCGAGTGGTACGTGAAGTGGAAGGGCGGCGATCCCTTTCAAGCCGGCAAGTATGAGGGTCTGCGTGTGAATAGTCCCATGGGCGAGGTTGTCGACATTCTGAAAGCGGGTCCGCCGCCGCCGACGACGGTTTCATTCCTTGTTCGTGAAGGCTTGTGGCTTTCAGAGTTCAAGAAACTTACGCTCGAAAAGTTCCCGACGATGGACCCAGCAGCGCTTGATGCTGCGTTGACGAACACGCATCCGTCGTTGCAACCTGCTGGTTCAACGAACATCGAAGGGTTTCTCTTTCCTGCAACGTATGAAATTGCGCAACAAGACGTTGGGAATGCACAAAAGCTCATCGATCAGATGACCGCAGCGTTCGACCGCGTCTCAAAAGCCGAAGGTCTTCCCGATGCAACCGCCAAACTGAAGGGAGTGGCCGGAACGAAGTCCATCTCTCCCTACGAAGCGCTCATCGTTGCATCACTTGTGGAGTCGGAAGCAAAGGTTGACGAGGATCGCGCCAAGATCGCGCGAGTGATTTACAACCGCCTTGCGGTTGGCGAAACACTTGGCATCGATGCGTCGGTGCTCTATGCCATTCAACAGCGCAAGACGAATCTCACGAACACTGACCTGAAGGTCGATTCTCCTTATAACACGCGCCTGAAGAAGGGTCTTCCGCCAGCTCCGATCAATTCGCCGGGTCAGGAGTCAATAAACGCCGCGCTGAATCCAGCTCCAGGTGATTGGCTGTTCTACGTGCTTACTGACAAAGACGGGCGCCACTACTTCACCGACACTCTGTCTGACTTCAACCGAGCCGTGGCCGATGCGAAAGCTCGAGGAGTCTTCTGATGCCGTCAACTAGTGCAACCCGTTTAGCTGCAGTCATCGGCGATCCCGTTCGTCATTCGCTTTCGCCAACCCTGATGAATGCTGCGTTCGAGGCTGCTGGGCTCGACTGGACCTATGTCGCTCTCGAAGTGGCTTCAGCAGGACTGCCGGATGCATTCGCTGGCGTCCGCTCTCTGGGTATCGCAGGTCTGTCCATCACGATGCCGCATAAAGAAAGTGCAGCGGCATGTGCCGACCAACTCTCGCCGACAGCAGAACGCCTCGGTGCGGTGAACTGCATTGTGAATCATGGGGGACTGCTCACCGGCCACAACACCGATGGTGAAGGATTTGTTCGCTCGCTGAAACACGGGTTTTGTTTTGATCCGAGTGGAAAGCGATGCGTCGTTCTAGGAGCAGGCGGCTCTGCTCGTTCGGTCATCCTCGCCCTGTCCGATGCAGGCGCGTCTGAAATCATTGTCGTGAATCGCACATTGGGCCGCGCTGAGCGTGCTGCGGCGCTTGCGGGCGACCGTGGCGAGGTTGTCGCTCTCGACGGTGCCCATTCTGATCTTGCCGACGCGGACCTCGTCGTAAATGCGACCTCTATCGGGATGGGCGACCCCGGGCCAACCGATGTTCCCTTCGATGCGTCGGTACTGCACGAAGGCCAGATCTTGGTCGATATCGTCTACAACCCTCTCGAAACCCCACTGATCGCAACGGCGCGTGCTCAAGGGGCGTCTGTTGCCAATGGTGTTGCAATGCTCGCTCACCAAGCCGCAGTGCAGTTCGAACTTTGGACAGGGGTTGATGCCCCTATCGATGTGATGCTGGCCTCGGTGGCCAGCCAATTGGACTGAGTGCAACCGATGGACACGATCCGACTTCTCGTGTGCATCGGTCTTGCTCTTCCATGCGGTGTCTTGATCTCGAGATTGTCTTCGACCTTCGTTACCGAGCGCCCACTCTTTCAACCTTCGGAGGCCCCTCGGGTTTCGCAGCGAACCATCGTGCTTGGGTCGCTCACACTCGTCACGTTTGTTCTCTTGGCATGGCGATTCGCCGATGCCTCATGGCTTGAGTTCCTTGCTTACCTGGCTGGCTTCGCTGCATTACTCCTGGCTAGCGCCATCGATTTCACCGAATACCGACTTCCTGACGTTGTTGTGTTGCCCGCGCTGGCGGTCGGACTCCTCCTCGTGGCCATCGTCTCGGTGATCGAAGGCGAAAGCGGTCGCGCCCGTTATGCAGTTCTCGGAGCCGCCATCGCATTCGGCGTTCTGCTCGTCGCCCATCTGATCTCGCCCCAAGGCATGGGGTTCGGAGATGTGAAGTTCGCAGCAGTCCTCGGGCTTATGGTTGGATTCCAAGCGGGCTCGTCTCTCGAGGTGGTCATCCTCGTGCTGTGGGTTTTTCTTATCGGATTCGCATTCGGCGCTCTCGGGGGGATCGCTCTTCTCGTTATCCGTGGGCGCAACCAGCCATTCCCGTTTGGTCCATTTTTGGCGATGGGCACGCTCGTCACTGTCCTTGCGAGTCGCGCGCTCGTGGGCTGAATCGAGCGTTTGGGGAAACTGGCTCGGGGGAGGGCAGGAACCGCCGGTAGATTGGACTGGTGCTGCGTTATCTGACCGCCGGTGAATCCCATGGCAAGGCCCTCGTCGTCATCATCGAGGGACTTCCGTCTGGTTTGCCCATCACTGTCGACCAAATTGGAAACGAGCTGGCTCGACGCCGACTCGGCTTTGGCCGTGGCCCCCGCATGAAGTTCGAGGCTGACGAGGTCACCATCCTTGCTGGCGTTCGTCACGGTGTCACCCTCGGATCTCCGGTTGCCATCGAGATTGGCAATAGTGAGTGGGAAAAAAAGTGGACCGAAGAGATGTCTCCCCATCCTGGGCAAACCTCTCAGAAACTCACCACCCCGCGTCCTGGTCATGCTGACCTCACCGGCATGCAGAAGTACGCGTTCGACGATGCCCGAAATGTTCTTGAGCGAGCGTCGGCCCGCGAGACTGCTGCCCGCGTTGCCGCAGGTGCGGTGGCAAAGGCACTTCTTTCTCATGTGGGAACCGAAGTCGGCTCTCACGTCATTGCCCTAGGTCCAGTGCGTGCTTCGACTGCGGCTCGGCCCGAAGCCGGTGGATTCGCGCCGGTCGATGACTCCGAGGTTCGTTGTCTCGACGCCGCTGCCGAAGCCGCGATGATCACCGAGATCAAAGCAGCGCAGAAAGCGGGCGACTCTCTCGGCGGTGTTGTTGAAGTGGTCGCACACGGCGTTCCCCTCGGCCTTGGCAGTCATGTGCATTGGGATCGCCGTCTCGACGGTCTTCTCGCTCAAGCGCTCCTTTCAATTCAAGCGGTGAAGGGCGTCGAAATCGGCGACGGCTTCGATGTCGCTAGCCGACCAGGTTCTGAGGCGCACGACCCCATCGTCTGGGATGAAGCTGCTTCGACCTATCGCCGGACCAGCGCGAATGCTGGTGGCATCGAGGGCGGAATGTCGACTGGTGAAGTCCTCGTAGCGCACGTTGCAATGAAGCCGCTCGCCACGCTCAACCGTCCGGTGCTCGCCACAGTTGATACCGCCACGAAAGAAGCGGGCGTGTCGTTCCGTGAACGCACTGACGTCACCGCAGTGCCGGCTATGGGTGTCGTTGCCGAAGCAATGGCCGCACTTGTGTTGGCCAGCGAATGCCTCCGCAAATTTGGGGGCGACTCTTTGCAGGAGTTTGTTCGAAACCACGACACGTTCATCACTCAAGTCCGCGAACAAACCGCCCGTATCGACACCGACTCAGCGCTTGATCCCGAGGCGACCCCGCTCAACTGGGACGCGGGTCAGGCATTCGCCGACGGCGCCGACGCGCCGAAATCGTGAACTCCGCCTCATCTCGTTCGGCTCACATCGTGCTGATCGGGATGATGGGCGTGGGCAAATCCACTGTTGGGCGTCGCGTCGCCAGAGAGCTTTCGCGGTCATTTGTTGACTCCGACGACGAGGTCGTCGCTCGAACCGGGCGGGCTGTCACAGAGATTTTCGCCACCGATGGCGAGGCTGCGTTTCGTGACATCGAGGCTGAAGTCATGGCCGAATTACTGGCTTCTCCTGTTCCATCGGTGATTGCCGCCGCCGGAGGCTCGGTGCTGAATTCTTCGACCCGAGCTCGCCTTCGCGAGTCAGGCACGGTGGTCTGGATGCGCGCGCCTGTCGATGTGTTGGTCGGCCGCACCTCGCGTGGAACCCACCGTCCCGCACTTGCGAACAACCCCCGGGCAACATTGACGCAAATGGAAACTGATCGTGAAGCGCTCTATGGCGAAGTTGCCGACATCACAGTCGATTGCACGGCGCCGATTGCCGCTGTGGTTCGCACCATCGTTCAAAGCGTGAACGAGGTCGATGCTCAATGATTGTCGTTCCCGTTCAGCTCGCTGATCGTTCCTATGAAGTTCTCGTTGGTGATGGCGTTCGGTCTGAACTTTCACGGGTCATTCCCGATCAGGCGAAGCGTGTCGCGATCGTCACCCAAGAAGGTCTCGGTATCGAGGTCGATCCCGGACGCGAACACAAGGTATTCATGATGGGCGATGGCGAACAATCGAAATCGATGGCCACCGTCGAGTCACTTTGTCGGCAATTTGCTCAGTGGGGCCTGACTCGCGCTGATTGCGTCGTTGCCGTCGGTGGAGGAATCGTTACCGATACTGCGGGGTACGCCGCAGCTTCGTATCACCGCGGCGTTCCGGTTGTTCATGTTTCAACCACGCTTGTTGGTCAGGTCGATGCGGCCATTGGCGGCAAGACCGGTGTGAACATTCCTGAAGGTAAGAATCTGATCGGCGCGTATTGGCAGCCATCAGGAGTCGTGTGCGACACCGCATTGCTGTCGACGTTGCCTCCGCGTGAGTACCGCTGCGGACTTGGCGAAATCGCGAAGTACCACTTCCTCGGTGGTGAAGGCCTCGACGCACTGCCAATCGACGAACAGGTTGCGGCCTGCGTCGCTATTAAGGCTGCCGTTGTTGCCGGCGATGAACGAGAGGGTGGGGCTCGCGCAACGCTCAACTATGGACATACGTTGGCGCATGCCATCGAAATCGCCGGTGATCACGATCTCCGTCACGGTGAAGCAGTTGCCATAGGCCTGATCTTCGCAGCGGAACTGGCTCTGCGTTTGGGCCGCATCGACGCCGATCGTGTTGCTGAACACCGCCGTGTCGTAGGTGCCTATGACTTGCCGCTCACCCTTCCAGTTGGTCTTGAAAATCCAGAGCTCATTGCGCTTATGGGTCGAGACAAGAAAGCACTTGATGGAATCACCTTCGTTCTCGACGGTCCCAACGGAGTTGAATCAGTGACCGGAGTCAACGTTTCGCTTATCGAAGACTCAATCAATGCGATCCGAATCGAAGGAGACCGCTGATGTCGAACGCTCCCATTGTCCTGCTGCTTTCTGGGGTGAACCTCAATCTTCTCGGCGACCGAGAGCCCGAGATTTATGGCACCGCAACTTTGGCCGACCACGTTGCGACAGCAACCACTGCAGCGTCGGCGCATGGGCTCACAATCGAACACTTGCAGTCCAACGCCGAATCAGAACTTGTCGACGCCATCCACGGTGCCCGTCGTCGTTGCGCAGCAATTATTTTCAACCCAGGTGCGTTCACGCATTACGCCTGGTCGCTCCACGATGCGCTTGCAGCATTCGATGGCCCAATCATTGAACTGCATCTCTCGAACCCGGCAGCGCGCGAGGAATGGCGCAAGACCTCGGTGGTTGCCCCGGTGGCAACCGGAACCATCGCCGGATTTGGTGGCGATGGTTACCGCTTGGCCGTCGACGCCGTGGCAACCCTGCTGAAGTGACCGACGTGACTGCTGCTTCTCCAGTCGTTTCGATCGCGGATCGGTTCGGCGCGCTTCCTCCGATGCTTGTCGCTGATCGAGTCGATCGGCTACGTGCTGCATTGGCCGATGCGCAACTCGATGCACTGCTGCTCACTGCCGCCAGCAACATCCGCTATCTCACAGGATTCACCGGCAGTGCTGGCGTTGTGGTTGTTACCTCCGACGACATGGTGTTGGTGACTGATGGTCGCTACACCGAACAGGCTGCCGATCAACTGTCGGTGTCTAACGCTCCTTCTCGCCTCGAGATCACCTCAACTGCTCAACGGGAGGTTGTCGCCTCGACGGTTTCTGGCGCAAAGCGCATTGGTCTCGAAGCCGACCACATCACGTGGTCAGCGCAACGCCTCTATGCCGACGACTGGTTGAGCGGCCATGACATCGTCGCAACGACGGGGTTGGTAGAAACGCTTCGTCGTTCCAAAGATGACGCCGAGTTAGCCCGAATGGAACTCGCTGCGGCAATCGCCGATGCTGCGCTTGCCGAACGGCGTTCCAGCCTTCTCGACGGACTCACCGAATCCGAGTTCGCGCTTGCGCTCGATTCGGAGATGCGGCGTCTTGGCGCCTCAGGCACAAGCTTCGAGACAATCGTCGCTTCAGGCCCCAATGGAGCCATGCCTCATGCGCGCCCTACCGACCGGCGCCTTCAAGAAGGCGACCTCGTGGTCCTCGATTTCGGCTGCATTGTCGATGGGTACTGCTCCGACATGACTCGTACTGTCGCAATCGGCGAGGTCGACGACACATGCAAGCGAATGCTTGAAGTCGTCACCGCCGCCAATGAGGCGGGGGTTGGGGTCGTGGGTCCGGGCGTTGCCACCAGCGAGGTCGACGCTGCTGCCCGTGCGGTCATCGCTCAGGCGGGTTGGGCCGAATCGTTCACCCATGGAACCGGACACGGGGTTGGTCTCGACATCCATGAGGCGCCGAGAGTCGCCGGGACAAGCGCTGATACGCTCTGCATCGGCGACGTCGTCACCGTCGAACCGGGTGTTTACCTCCCGGCGCACGGCGGGGTCCGAATGGAAGACAGCGTCGTCGTCACCCCCGATGGGTGTCGACCCCTCACTCACACAACGAAGTCACCGACTCCCTGACCCACGTCACGGACTCGGATCAGGAAGGTCCTCATGCCCACCATCACCACCAACGACATCAAGAACGGGATGGCCCTCGACATCGAAGGCGTGCTGTTCGAAATCGTCGAGTTTCAGCATGTGAAGCCGGGCAAGGGCGGCGCATTCGTGCGCACCACGCTCAAGAACGCCCGCAATGGCGCCGTCGTCGAGCGAACCTTCCGTGCCGGCGAAAAGGTTGAGCGGGCAATGATCGACAAGCGAGAGATGCAGTTCCTCTACCGCTCAGGCGACGAGTACGTCTTCATGGATAACGCCACCTACGACCAGCTCAACGTGGGCCCGTCATCGCTTGGCGATGCCTCGAACTATCTCGTGGAAAACGGCGAAGCCGTACTCAAGATGTACGGCGACGAAATCGTGGGGGTTGAACTGCCTGCGGCCGTCGAGCTCAACATCGCCGAGACCGAACCTGGCATTCAGGGTGATCGTGTTTCAGGTGCCCGCAAGCCCGCAACGCTCGAGACCGGCCTTGTGATTCAGGTCCCGCTGTTCGTCGAACCCAACGATCGCGTCAAGGTCGACACTCGTACCGGCGAATACCTGACCCGGGCGTGAGCGACGACCTCGGTAACGCAACCAATCGACACGACGCCCGCGAGCGCGCGTTTCACCTTCTCTACGAAACCGAGATGAAGGGTGACGCCATCGCCGACGTTCTCGCGTCGTTGCCCGTCGGCCCCGACGAGTTCGCTGCTCAACTCGTGGTTGGGGTGGGGGAGAACCAAGACGACCTCGACGCAGTGATCGCTTCCCATGCCCGTAATTGGGACGTCGATCGAATGCCGGCCCTCGACCGAGCCATTCTGCGCTTAGCTACCTACGAGCTCATGCACCGGCCCGATGTTCCGACTGCCGTGGTGATCTCTGAAGCGGTCGAACTGGCGAAGTCCTACAGCACTGATGACAGCAGTCGCTATGTAAATGGTGTGCTTTCAGCTGTCGCAGGCGCGGTTCGCTAACTCGCGATACACTCTCCTTCTGACCGTGAAGCGGGTCCCGTGAGGCCCGAACGGACAGGAAGGACCACGAACGTGGCTGAACGTGAACGACGCTTGACGCCCCCTTATGGGGGCGTTTTTGTTGCCCGGACCCGGGTTATGAGCGCTGATGACATGCAGCGGGCCACCAAACGGATGGCCCACGAAATCATCGAGCGCAACCAAGGACTCGACGACGTCGTGGTGATCGGCCTGCAGACTGGGGGAGTCCCTCTGGCGGCCCGGTTGTGCCAAGCGCTCGAGCTCATTGATGGCTCTGAGGTGCCTCTCGGATGCCTTGATGTCGCCTTCTATCGAGACGACATTGGTCTCCGCCCGGTGCTTCCGGAAACCGTGACCGACATTCCCTGCGATCTCGATGGCCGCACAGTGGTGTTGGTCGACGATGTGCTCTTCACCGGCCGCACGATTCGCGCCGCTCTCGATGCGCTCTCCGACTACGGCCGGGCTCGAGCAGTGCAGCTTGCCGTCATGGTCGATCGCGGTCATCGAGAACTTCCGATCCGACCAGACTTCGTCGGTAAAAACCTCCCGACACGGCGCGATGAAGCCGTTGACGTCACCTCCGACGGGGTCGACCTCGGGGAGATGGTCAAGTGAGCCGACCAGTCACAAACCCTCGACACGGCCGCATGCGCAATCTGCTTTCAATCGCCGACCTCGGCCCCGACGTCGCGGCGGGCATCAACGAAGTTATGACGCTCACCGATTCCTTTGTCGAAGTGAGCGAACGAACCATTCCCAAGGTGCCCGCCCTCCGCGGGCGAACGGTTGTGTCACTCTTCTTCGAAGATTCAACACGCACCCGACTCAGCTTTGAAACTGCAGCGAAGCGCCTCTCGGCCGACACCATGAATTTCAGCGTCAGTACCTCTTCGGTCAAGAAGGGCGAATCGCTGCGAGACACCATCGAAACCATCGAAGCAATGGGCGTCGACGCAATCGTTGTTCGTCACGCCTCGGCGGGCGTACCTCGCCAGGTAGCGCAGTGGGCGACCAGTGCAGTGATCAATGCGGGCGATGGTTGGCATGAACACCCCACGCAGGCATTGCTGGATTGCTACACGATCCGGCAACGCTTCGGAGACGTCGCTGGCAAGCACATCGCCATTGTCGGCGACATTCGCCACTCGCGAGTTGCGCGTAGCAACGTTGCGGCGTTTACCGCTCTCGGCGCCGACGTCACGCTTGTCGCGCCACCAACACTGCTGCCGCCCAGCCTTGAGGGCTGGCCGGTCAAGATCAGTACCGATATCGACGCAGTGTTGCCGACGGTCGATGTCTGTTACCTGCTGCGCATGCAACGCGAGCGCATGACTGAAGCTCTCATCCCCACTATCCGCGAATACAGCAACAGGTTCGGTGTTAATGAAAAGCGTGCCGAGTTGCTCCCTGATCACGCGCTGATCATGCATCCCGGCCCCATGAACCGCGGCGTCGAAATCGACGCCGCGGTCGCCGACCACCCCAACACCGTGATCGTCGATCAGGTCCGCAACGGCGTAGCGGTTCGCATGGCGGTCTTGTTCTTGCTTCTCGGGAGCGGAACCACATGGGGAGGCGAAGCCGATGTCTGAACAACTGAACGCAATCGATCGAAAGGCAACAGTGTCCGAGTCAGCAGGATGGATCATCACCGGCGGTCTTGTCGTTGACCGCACCGGTGAACGAATCGCCGATGTTGCAGTTCGACCCGACGGAACAATCGCTGCAGTCGGAACCGCACTTGATCTCAACGCTCTTGGTCTGAACAACGCGCCGGTCATCGACGCCTCCGGATGCGTGGTTGCTCCCGGATTCGTCGACATTCACACCCACTTGCGCGAACCCGGTCGCGAAGAAGCCGAAACAATTGAAACTGGTAGTCGGGCCGCGGCACTTGGTGGATACACCGCAATTGTCGCAATGCCGAACACTGAACCAACCATTGATTCGGTGGCGGTTGTTCGTCAGGTTCTCGATGCAGGAATCGCGGCGGGCCTTTGCGACGTTCGCTCCTCATGCTCCATCACGATCGGCCGTGAAGGCGACGCGCTGTCGCCCATGGCCGAACTGGCTGCGGCGGGCGTTCGCATCTTCACCGACGATGGCTGCGGCGTGCAGGACGACCGCCTCATGCGTCGGGCACTCGAATACGCCTCAGGTTTACCTGAGCCTGTTGTGCTCGCTCAACATTGCGAGGTCGAGGCCCTCAGTCATGGCGGTCACATGCACGAAGGGGAGTGGTCGAGTCGTCTCGGTATTCCCGGTATTCCTGCCGAAGCCGAGGAACTCATGGTGTTCCGCGACATCGCACTTTCTCGGCTTACGGGTATGGCAGTGCACTTTCAGCATCTATCGACCGCAGGGGCAGTCGCGTTGGTCCGCGATGCAAAGGCCCGTGGCCTCAACGTCACCGCTGAGGCAACCCCACATCACTTCTCGCTCACGCACGCGGAAGTCGCGTCGTACGATCCAGTGTTCAAAGTGAATCCTCCTCTGCGCAGCGCAGACGATGTCGCGGCGGTGAAGGCTGGTCTCGCCGATGGCACGATCGATGCCATCGCTACTGATCATGCTCCGCACACTGCCGACGTCAAAGAAGCTCCGTTCGATCACGCTCCGTGCGGAATGCTCGGACTCGAAACTGCGCTTGCCCTCGGAATCACCGAGTTGGTCGAACCCGGAGTCCTCACCATGATGGAATTCATGGCGAAGATGTCCTGGAATCCAGCGGCGATCGCCCGCATCGACGATATTCATGGCCGAACGATCGAGGCCGACGCGCCTGCGCATCTCGTGATCTTCGATCCGGCTCTCGAATGGACAGTCGACCCTGCAGCACTTGCAAGCAAATCCGACAACACGCCCTATGCGGGGCGCGTCGTGCGCGGCAAAGTGCGCTACACGCTTCTGTGTGGCGTCCCGACCGTGTTCGACGGAGAGGCACAACGATGAGCGGTATCGAAGAAGCACTGTTGGTTCTCGCCGACGGCACCGTGTTTGAAGGTGAAGCAATTGGCGCTCGACGCGACGATGGCATCACGTCAGGTGAGGTTGTGTTCAACACGGCACTTACGGGCTATCAGGAAATCATCACCGACCCTTCCTACGCCGGTCAGCTCATTACGTTCACCTATCCCCATATCGGTAACTACGGCGTTACTTCATTCGACGACGAATCGCGCCGGCCATTCACGCGCGGCATCATCATTCGCGATATGGCTCGCCGCCGCAGCAACTGGCGAGCCGAAGGTGATCTCCAGTCATTCCTTCAGAAGGCTGGTGTCCCGGGCATTGCAGGTATCGACACACGTCGCCTTACCCGACATATACGGGACCTCGGTGCGATGCCCGGTGCGTTTGGTACGGCATCTCAATCAGCGCTTCTCGCCGCAGCGAAGGCTGAGCACGGAACGAGCGGCGTCGATCTGGTCAGTTTGGTGACCTGCGCATCGCCCTACGAGTTCGCCTTCACCGGCTCCAATGGCCGAGCCCCTAAGCGTGTCGTGGCCTACGACTTTGGCATCAAGACCACAATCCTTCGTCATCTCTCGGGCATCGCAACGGTCGAAGTCGTTCCTGCCGACACACCGGCTTCCGAGGTCCTCGCTCGCAACCCCGATGGCGTATTTCTTTCGAATGGTCCCGGTGATCCAGCAGCGGTGATTGGTGCCCCGCAAATCATCGATGGATTACTAGGCGAGGTTCCGATCTTCGGCATCTGCCTCGGACACCAGTTATTAGCAACCGCGCTTGGTGCCGACACCTACAAACTTCCGTTCGGCCATCATGGCGGCAACCATCCCGTCTGCCGTCTCGATACCGGAGCGGTCGAGATCACGAGCCAAAACCACAACTATGCAGTCGAGGACGGTTCGATCGGACCAAAGGTTGAAGTCACTCATCGAAATCTCAACGATGGTGTGGTCGAAGGCCTTCGCAGTCTCGATGTGCCTGCATTCAGTGTGCAGTACCACCCCGAAGCGGGGCCGGGTCCGCATGATGCTGCGTACTTGTTCACCATGTTCGATGAACTCATGGATTCCGTGAAGGGAACCAACTAATGCCACGCCGTACTGACATCGAAACCATCCTGCTGATCGGTTCAGGCCCGATCGTCATCGGTCAGGCCTGTGAATTCGACTACTCCGGTACCCAAGCGTGTCGGATCCTTCGTCAAGAGGGATACCGAGTCGTGCTCGCCAACTCAAACCCGGCGACGATCATGACCGATCCCGACTTTGCCGATGCCACCTACATCGAACCACTCGATCTCGAAGTACTTACGCGGATCATCGAACGCGAACGCCCCGACGCGTTGTTGCCCACGCTTGGTGGACAAACTGCCCTGAATCTCGCGATGGCTCTCGAAGAAGCCGGAGTGCTTGCGCAGTACAACGTCGAAATGATCGGCGCCGATGCACTTGCAATCGCAACCGCGGAAGATCGCGAACTGTTCAAGCAAGCAATGGCCGAAATTGGACTGGCCACGCCGAAATCAGCAACGGCGCACACATTCGAAGAAGCAATGAATGTTGTCGGATCCATTGGTATTCCTTGCGTCATTCGACCCGCATACATCCTTGGTGGTCGCGGTACCGGTATTGCGTCGACCATGGAAGAGTTCGAAAAGGTAGCGGCCTTCGGACTCGAGTCCAGCCCCATTTCTGAAATCCTGATCGAGCGGTCAATCGCCGGTTGGAAAGAGTACGAACTCGAGGTCATGCGAGATCATGCTGACAATTGCGTGATTGTTTGCTCGATCGAAAATGTCGACCCCATGGGCGTGCACACCGGCGATTCCATCACCGTCGCTCCTGCACAAACGCTTTCCGATTACGAATACCAACTCATGCGTGATGCGGCATTTGCTGTCATGCGCCGAGTCGGCGTCGAAACGGGCGGCTCCAACGTTCAGTTCGCCGTGAATCCTGAGAACGGCGACATGGTTGTGATCGAAATGAATCCGCGTGTGTCGCGTTCGTCGGCACTCGCATCGAAGGCCACAGGTTTCCCGATCGCAAAGATCGCAGCGCGACTCGCCGTTGGGTACACCCTCGATGAAATTCCGAACGACATCACCAAGATGACGCCGGCTTCGTTTGAGCCCACCATCGATTACGTCGTCACCAAGATCCCGCGCTGGGCATTCGAAAAGTTTCCTGGCACCAGCGGCGTCCTCGGAACGCAGATGCAGTCGGTTGGCGAGGTAATGGCGATCGGACGCACGTTCCCCGAGTCACTCCAAAAGGGACTCCGATCGCTCGAGCAAGGACGACTTGGGCTCAACTGCGACCCAGGTGAGGCGGCCTATGACGACATGCCCATCGACGAGCTTCTCGCTCAGGCATGCATCGGAACCCCCGAACGGATCTTCCAACTCGAGGCAGTACTGCGTCGTGGTAAGTCGATTGAAGAGGTGTACGCCGCCACCAAGGTCGATCCATGGTTCCTCGATCAAATGTCTTCGATCACCGAAGAGCGCGCTCACCTGGCTGAAGTCGGATTCCAAGACCTGACTTGTACTGGCTGGAAGCGTGCGAAGCGGTTGGGCTTCTCCGATGCCCAGCTCGCGTGGTTGTGGGGCCGCACCGAAGCCGAGGTTCGCTCGCGTCGATTGGAGCTTGGAGTCCTCCCTACCTACAAGACCGTCGACACATGTGCCGCTGAGTTCGATGCGAAAACGCCGTATCACTACTCAACATGGGAAGACACCGACGAGGTCGCACCATCAGATCGCAAAAAGGTCATCATCCTCGGCTCTGGTCCGAACCGAATCGGTCAAGGCATCGAGTTTGATTACTGCTGCGTGCACGCGTCATTTGCGCTGCGTGATGCTGGCTTCGAAACCATCATGGTGAATTGCAACCCGGAAACGGTCTCGACCGATTACGACACCAGCGATCGTTTGTACTTCGAACCACTCACTCATGAAGACGTCATGAACGTCATCGATGCGGAGAAACCAGTCGGTGTCATCGTGTCCCTTGGTGGACAAACGCCGCTCAAACTGTCGAACACGCTTCCAGCTCAACTCATCGTTGGTACATCTCCAGCGTCAATCGATGCAGCAGAAGATCGCGAACTCTGGAACGCTCTGTGTGCACGGCTTGAGATTCCCCAGCCTGCCGGTGGCACTGCTGCCGATATCGACGCAGCTCTAACTATCACCTCGCGCATCGGTTACCCGGTTCTCGTCCGTCCCAGTTACGTGCTCGGCGGCCGGGCAATGGAAATCGTTTACGACGACGAAGGTCTTCGTGTCGCAATGACCCAGCTCGCAACATTCGGAAGTCTTGGCAAAGAAGGCGGACTCTCGGCTGAACGACCAGTGCTTGTCGACCGGTTCCTTGAAGACGCCACAGAGGTCGACGTCGACTCCATTCGCGATGTCAATGGCGATTTCGTCATCGGCGGCATCATGGAACACGTCGAAGAAGCGGGCGTGCACTCTGGCGACTCCGCTTGCGTTATCCCGCCGTATTCGTTGTCGGCTGAAACCATTGCCGTGTTGACTGACTACAGCCGTCGCATTGCCGACGCTCTTGGGGTCATCGGATTGCTCAACGTCCAGTACGCGGTAAAGAGCGGCCAGGTTTTTGTGATCGAGGCCAATCCGCGTGCGAGCCGCACCGTTCCATTCGTGGCGAAGGCCACCGGGGTTCCGCTCGCCAAGGTGGCCGCCCGCGTGATGCTTGGTGCGACGCTCACCGAACTGCGTGCTGAAGGATTGTTGTCTGAACCCGTGCAGGGCGATCACGTCGCTGTCAAAGAGGCTGTGCTGCCATTCAGTCGCTTTCCCGAAGCCGACGCGTTGCTCGGCCCGGAAATGCGGTCGACTGGTGAGGTCATGGGAATCGACCTCACCTTCGGACTCGCTTTCGCCAAGAGTCAGTTGGCTGCAGGCACAAACCTCCCGACATCCGGCACGGTGTTTCTCTCACTCGCTGATCGCGACAAAGAGGTCGGCGTGAAGACAGCGCAACGGTTCCGCGAACTTGGATTTCTGATCGCCGCGACTTCTGGCACCGCAGAGCATCTGACACGCAATGGCATCGACGTTGCGACAGTGGTGGCAAAGATCGGCGAGCCCGATGGTCAAGATGCTGTCGATCTCATCGAAAGCGGCGACGTTGTCCTTGTCGTCAACTCACCGCGGGGTCGAGGTCCACGTGCCGATGGTGCACATATTCGTGCTGCTGCTGGAAAGCACAACATCCCCCTGCTCACCACTGGGGCTGCAGGTCTCGCCGCAGTGAACGGAATGGCCGACCGGGCGGAACATCCTCTCGAGGTCCGCCCCTTGCAGGAATATCACCAGGGAGTTCGTCGCGGGGGAGCCTCCTAATGCTCGGTCGCCGTCGTTCCGGAGCACCGGTTGATCTCACGACCACCGTGGGTTCACTCACGTTGCGCGCTCCGGTGATGACGGCATCAGGCACCGCTGGCCACGGAGACGAACTCAGCGCTTATGTCGATCTTTCGGTGCTGGGTGCAGTCGTGGTGAAGTCGCTCTACCCCGAACCATGGGCGGGAAATGCTGCGCCACGGGTTCACGAAACTCCCGCCGGCATGATCAATAGCGTTGGACTTCAGGGTCCAGGTGTTCGCAAATGGCTCGAAGAAGAGCTCCCTGCAGTGATCGCAACTGGCGCCACTGTCGTTGCAAGTATCTGGGGCTCAACTATTGACGACTATGCGCGTGCTGCAGAGATGTTGCGCGACGCTCCACCTGAAGTCGTTGCGGTTGAAGTCAACGTGTCGTGTCCGAATCATCATGACCGCAATCGGATGTTTGCCCACGCACCGCACACGACTGCCGAAGCGATCCAAGCTTCATCGGTGTGCGGACTCCCGATGTGGGCGAAACTCAGTCCGAACGTTTCTGACCTTGCATCTATCGCAAAGGCAGCGCACGAAGCAGGCGCCGACGCGGTCACATTGGTGAACACCGTCCTTGGTATGGCGATCGATCCCGAAACCCGCAACTACCGACTCGGTGGTGGCGGTGGCGGACTTTCTGGTCCCGCCATTCACCCGGTGGCAGTGCGCGCTGTGCACGATGTCTACGCGGCGTATCCAGAGATTCCGATTATTGGTGTCGGCGGAGTCGCACGCGGTGTCGACGCGATCGAGTTGATGATGGCTGGCGCAAGCGCGATCCAAGTCGGTACCGCTTCATTCGCAGATCCTCGAAGCGTCGCACGCGTGCAGAACGAGATTCAGGAGTGGTGTTCCGGGCATGGCGTTCGGTCTGTGAGCGAGTTAGTCGGAGTCGTCCATGACCGTTGAGGAATTTGATTTCAGTAGCGGGGCCCCCGAAGCAATCCGCTCGCGTCTGGCACTTGCACTCGATGTCGACGACATCGTCACTGCTCGTCGAATTGCACATGCGCTTAAGCCCTGGTTTGGTGTCGCAAAAGTTGGCCTTGAGCTTTTCAGCGCCGCCGGCCCCGAGGCCATTGAAGCAATGATCGGCGACGATTTTGCTGTCTTTGCCGATTTGAAACTTCTCGATATCCCCACCACGGTGAATAAGGCAGCACGGGTGATGGGTTCGCTTGGAGTGTCCTATCTCACCGTCCACACTCGCGCTGGTGTCGACCATCTGCGAGCCGGAGTCGAAGGGGTCGCCGACGGTGCATCGGCGGCAGGTTTTCCTGCACCGACGTGTCTGGGTATCACGGTGCTTACAAGTGAGCAGGCAGATCTGCATGCGCTTGAACAACGAGTCAGCATTGTTCTCGATGCACAGTGCGGAGGTCTGGTGTGTTCGGCCAGCGATCTCGCGACGGTTCGTGCAGTGGCACCAGACCTGGTCACGGTCGTGCCAGGAATTCGACCCGCCGGAGTAGGCGTCAACGATCAAGCGCGACCAGCGACGCCATCCGAGGCCGTGGCTTCGGGTGCTGACGTTCTGGTCATCGGACGTGCCGTCACCCACGCAGACGACCCCGTCGCGGCAGCAATTTCGATCGCCGTCGAGGTTGCTAGAGCGCTTTCCTAGACCTGTCGGGGGCTGGCCCGGACGACGGCCTTAGGGCAACGACTATGGTCTCGCCCATGCCGCAGCCTCCTGTACTCACTCCAGAACAACGGCAGGCCGCGCTCGCGAAAGCCGCTGAAGCGCGTCGAGCCCGAGCCGTGGTCAAGGACAAGTTGAAATCCGGTGAACTGTCGTTCCGTCAAGTTCTTGATCTCGCTGGTACCGATGAACTTGTTGCCGGTATCAAAATTCTCGCGATTCTCGAATCGCTTCCAGGCGTCGGCAAAGTCAAGGCACGACGCGCGATGACCGAGATTGGCATCGCCGACACTCGCCGATTGCGCGGTCTCGGTGAACAGCAGCGCAAGGCCCTCTTGGCCGCGTTCGGCAACTGACCGAACTCTCGTGATCATCGTCGTTTGCGGACCCGGGGGAGTGGGCAAGGGCACCGTTGTCTCTCGCCTCGTCGCTGCTGATCCGAAGCTTTGGCTCTCCCGATCGTGGAGCACTCGTGAACGGCGACCGAGCGAGCGCGAAGACGCCTACGTCTGGCGCACCCGGGAAGAGTTCGAAGCCCACGCCGCCGAGGGTGGATTCCTTGAATATGCCGAATTTCTTGGCAATCTCTACGGCACACCTTGGCCCGACGGCGCCGATGGTCGAGATGTGATTCTCGAAATCGATGTCCAAGGGGCCGCCCAGGTGCTTCAACGGGTGCCTGATTGCCTGTTCATCCTCCTTGAGCCGCCTTCGGCTGAGGTCCAAGCCGAACGCCTGCGGGGGCGGGGAGACCCTCCTGAGCAGGCGGAGCGCCGCATTGCTGTGGCCCAGGCCGAATTGGCCGAAGGTCGTCGATTAGGTGCGATTTGCATCGTGAACGACGATCTTGACCGCACGGTGGCAGAGGTTGAAGGGCTCATTGCCGAGCATCGCTCGGCCTAACGAGATTCCTCAGGCACACCAAGATTCCCAGCAATGTGGTCCGAGCGGGTGTCTGCGGTAGCATTGCCCCTCTTCTCTGAGGCAGTTCTGCGGCGTTCAGCAGGATTCTCAGTCCGCAAGTCTTCTGTCCCCAATCCGTAACGAAGGTGTGCCGTGGCCCAGATCCATGACTCGATGGTGAACCCCCGAATCGAAGTTCTTCTCTCGAAGGTCGATTCGCGATTCACACTGGTTTCGCTCGGCGCGCAGCGCGCTCGTCAGATCAACGCCTACTTCAACCAACTTAGTGAAGGACAGGGCTCCAATGTTCCGCCGCAGGTGACCTCTCTCGCCCGCAAGCCGCTCTCGATTGCGTTCGAGGAAATCTCGGCCGACAAGATCATCCCCGTGCGCGTCGATCCCGCCGAACTCCTCCTCGAGGACGTCGTCGAAGGCATCGATGAAACCGTCGAATTGGCTGAGGCCATCGACGAAGCACCTGAGGCTGACTGACCGACCTGTTGTCGGTTCTGCGGGCATGACCCTCACATCCCGTCGCATCGTTCTCGGAGTCACCGGGGGAATCGCCGCGTACAAAGCGGTCGACGTTTGTCGTCGGCTTGTCGACGCGGGCGCGCATGTCGTGCCGATCATGACCGAAGGTGCAAATCACTTCATCGGTGAAACAACGCTGTCGGCCCTTGCATCGGAAAAGGTGCAGACATCGCTGTGGGATGAAACCTCACCCATTCCACATACTCGTCTCGGCCAGGACAACGATCTGATTGTTGTTGCTCCTGCAACGGCACGACTTATCTCGGCATACGCCCATGGCTATTCCGACGATCTCCTCACCGCCACGCTGATCGCAACGCGTGCGCCCGTCGTCATTTGCCCGGCGATGCACACCGAAATGTGGGAACACCCGGCAGTGCAAGACAACCTTGCGTTGCTCGCTTCTCGTGGCGTGATCATTGTTCCGCCCGGCGAAGGTCGCCTTGCTGGTGGTGATGTCGGCACCGGTCGTCTTGCCGAGCCGTCTGACATCGTCGCCGCGATCGAACGCGCTCTTTCCGCAAACGACGACCTTGCCGGTGTTCGCGTACTTGTCACCGCTGGTGGAACTCGCGAAGCAATTGATCCGGTTCGAGTCATCACCAATCGCTCATCGGGCAAACAGGGTTATGCGATCGCCGCTGAAGCGTTGTCTCGCGGTGCAAAAGTCACGCTTGTCACCACTGCGAACCTTCCAGCCCCTGCCGGCGCCGACGTCATCAATGTCGTGAGTGCGGCAGACATGCAAGCAGCAGTAATGCCTGTCGCCGACGATCACGACGTGATTGTGATGGCCGCAGCGGTTGCCGATTTTCGGCCAGCTTCTATAGCCGATCACAAAATCAAGAAAGACGAGTTTGGTGCCGACGGTGAACGTCGGATCATGCTCGAACCCACCCATGATTTTCTCGTTGATCTCGGACAACGCAAGGCTTCCGGACAGGTTTTGGTGGGCTTTGCCGCAGAGACCGACAACGTTCTCGACAATGCCCGTGGGAAGTTGGCACGAAAGAACCTTGACCTCATCGTGGCCAACGATGTGGGTGCTGACGGCGTCGGGTTCGAATGCGACACCAATGCAGTCACCATCCTTTCCGCCTCGGGCGATACCACTGCCATCGCCTTGACCGACAAACGTGCGGTGGCCAAGGCGGTACTCGACGCAGTTGTGGCCATCAGGTCCGACCGCTGAGGGTCTTTGCCCGACTAGGTTTCTCCCCGAACCAACGACACAGGAGTATCCCGTGAGTAGCTGGACCTTCACCTCGGAATCAGTAACCGAGGGCCACCCAGACAAGATGGCCGATCAGATCTCCGATGCCATCCTCGATGCAATGCTGGCAAACGACCCCATGAGTCGTGTCGCATGCGAAACCCTCGTCACCACGGGTCTTGCAATCATCGCCGGCGAAGTCACTACCTCCGGTTATGTCGACATTCCCAGCATCGTGCGCGACACCATCAAGGGCATCGGCTACGACCGAGAGTCCTACGGCTATGACGGCGAAACCGTTGGCGTCATGGTCAGCCTCGACGCACAGTCTTCTGACATCGCTCAGGGCGTTGACGATTCTGAAGAAGTTCGTACCGGCACCTCTGGCGAAGACATCCTCAATAAGCAGGGTGCGGGCGATCAGGGAATGATGTTCGGTTACGCCTGCAACGAGACCGACGTGCTCATGCCGCTTCCGATTCACGTCGCCCATCGCATGGCCGAGCGCCTTGCCGACGTTCGCAAGGCCGGCACGGTTCCCTACCTTCGTCCCGATGGCAAGACTCAGGTCACCTTCGATTACGAGAACGGTAAGCCCGTTCGTTTGCGCACCGTGCTTATTTCCACTCAGCACGACGATGGCATCGACCGCGAGGAAGCGATCCGTCCCGACCTGATCGAGCATGTGATCCGTCCCGTCATTCCGGCACAGTTCGCCAATGACGATTACCAGGTGCTCGTGAACCCGACTGGCCGTTTTGTTATCGGCGGTCCGGTTGGAGATGCTGGCCTTACCGGTCGAAAGATCATTGTCGACACCTACGGCGGAATGGCTCGTCACGGTGGTGGCGCGTTCTCAGGAAAGGACCCGTCCAAGGTCGACCGCTCTGCTGCCTACGCCGCGCGTTGGGTGGCCAAGAACGTTGTTGCGGCTGGCGCCGCCGATCGTTGCGAAGTTCAGGTTGCCTACGCCATCGGTGTTGCGCACCCCGTTTCGATCATGGTCGAGACCTTCGGCACGAACACCGTTGACGAAGAAAAGATTGCTGCTGCAGTTCGGGAAGTCTTCGACCTTCGTCCTGCAGCAATCGCACGCGACCTCGACCTCCGCAAGCCTCGCTACAAGCAGACCGCGGCCTACGGCCACTTCGGTCGCACCGGCGACGCGTTCACTTGGGAGCGCACCGACCGTGTCGACGCCCTCAAGTCGGAACTCGGTCTCTGATCATCCGGTTTCTTTCGGAACGGCGCTGAGATGGCGGCCGATCCGGACCAGCCATCGCTTTCCTTTGATCCGCCCGCATCGGGCGGATCAAGCGCGTCCGCAGCTGCTCGAAAGGAATCGCCACCGGTTGGAGCTGACATAGCCGTCGATCAACATGTCGTGCGCGTTCGCCCAGACGAGCCTGCGATCGATAAAACTTTCGACTACCTCGTTCCAGCTTCGATGTCGGAACAAATTCGCGTCGGAACGATGGTGCGGATTCCGCTTCATGGTCGTCGGGTCGGTGGCTGGGTTGTTGAAGACCGAGTTGTGCCACCAAGCGGAATCACGTTGCAGTCGATTTCGAAGGTAAGTGGGTGGGGGCCACCGCCGGAACTCTTTGATCTTGCCGACTGGGCCTCTTGGCGCTGGGCGGGACGGCCAGCAGCGCTGTTACGTACAGCCTCGCCGCCGGCGATTGTTCGAGGTCTACCGCGTCCGCCGGTGCGTACGCCCCCGCCGCAACCGGTGACCACCGATGAGGTCCATGCGCTAGCGAAGGAAGCACTTTCCTTTCCAGTAGCAACGGTCCGTCTTGCTCCTGCTGTCGATCCGTATCCATTGCTTCTCGCTGCAGCAGCCTTAGGGCCAATCCTTATCGCTGCTCCCGTAGCTTCGATGGCACGTCATCTCGGCGTACGTCTTCGTCGAGCTGGTTTGCCTGTTGCAGTACTTCCCGATGATTGGTCGCTGGCGCGCGCGGGCTGGGCGAACGTGCTTGGTTTACGGGCTGCAGCGTTTGCTCCAATCGCGACGCCTTCCGCGATTGTCATTCTCGATGAGCACGACGAGTCATTTCAGCAGGAACAAACGCCTACATGGAATGCACGCGATGTGCTGATTGAGCGAGCGCGTCGATGCGGAATCCCATGTTTGCTTGTGAGTCCGACTCCATCGTTGGAAGCGCTTGGAGTGGGAGCGTTGCTGACGCAATCGCGCAGCGCTGAGCGCGCTGGATGGCCGCTTTTCGACATCATTGATCGTCGCGATGAACCGCCCGGTTCAGGTCTCTTTAGCGAGCGCTTCGTTCAGGCGCTTCGCGGTGACGGTCGAGTTGTTTGCATTCTGAATCGGAAAGGGCGCTCTCGCCTTTCTTCCTGTGTTGCGTGCGGTGAAGTTGCATCCTGCGAAATGTGTGCTGCCGCTGTCATCCAAGGCGAGGATGGATCTCTTGTGTGTCTGCGATGCGACACGGTTCGGCCCATGCTGTGCGCGAAGTGCGGTGGCACGAAGATGAAGAACCTGCGCGCTGGCGTCAATCGAGTGCGTGAAGAACTCGAAGCGCTGGCCCGTGAACCTGTTGCCGAACTTACGGCCGAACGAGGCACAGATGCTGGTGGTACCGGGACCCGAATCGTCGTTGGTACCGAGGCCGCATTGCATCGCATTCATAAAGCCGATGTCGTTGCTTTTCTGGATTTCGATCAGGAACTTCTTGCACCGCGCTATCGGGCCGCCGAAGAAGCGATGGCGCTGCTTGTTCGTGCCGCGCGCGTTGTCGGGCCGCGCTCGGGTGGTGGTCGAGTTCTCGTGCAAACTCGCCAGCCTCAACACGAAGTTCTTCAAGGCGCCCTGCTGGCGGAACCAACTCGCGTTTCTGATGCCGAACGAGAGCGACGTCAGTTGCTTGGCTACCCGCCAGCGAAAGCGATGGCGGTTATCTCCGGAGCTTCAGCGCCGGCATGGATCGACGCCTTTGTTGCTCCAATCGGTGTCGAGGTTCTCGGACCGTCCGACGGGCAGTGGATTGTTCGTGCGGCAAATCATGAAATTCTTTGCGATGCGCTGGCGTCAGTCTCGCGACCTGCAGGGCGACTTCGTATTGAAGTTGATCCGCTTCGCTTCTGAGTTCCGAAGCGATCAGTCTTCGGCAGTCCAGCCGGCACGACGGGTTTCGTACATCGCAATCGCTGCTGCAGTTCCGACGTTGAGCGAGCCGATCTTGCCCAACTGGGGGATGTATGCCAGCGCGTCGGCGCCGGCGAGAAGTTCTTTCGACAGTCCTCGGTCCTCATGGCCCATGACAATGCAGACGTTCCCGGACAGGTCGGTTTCGTGAAGCGGCACCGCTCCTTCAGCCAGTTCCACGCCGACAACTCGGTAACCCGCAGCATGAGCGGCAGCGAGTGCTTCGGCGGAGGATTCGCAGGCGGTGGTCGTGACGAATTTCTGTGAGCCAAGAGCGGTCTTTTGGACCTTGGCATCGTTTGGCGATGGCGATCCCACCAGCCAGAGGTGGTCGACGCTGTAGGCCGCTGCAGTTCGCAGGATTGAACCAAGGTTGAAAGGGTTCTGGACGCCGTCGAGCATGAGCGCCAGTTTGCGATCATTGCGACGTCGCCAATCTCGGTGAAGTCGTTTTAATTCCGTGCCGCCAAGATTTCGTGTCATCGGGCTTTCACCTCTAGAAGTCGATAGCCCGCGCGTGAACACACGCGAGACGTTGCCCAGCCTTGTTCTGTCATCCAGTCGGCCAGCGAATCAGCGCCGAGATGTCGCTGGACGACGAGCCACGCGGTTCCGGTAGGGCTCAGTCGGTCAAGCCAAAGTGTCAGCATGTGATGCATCGCAGGCTTACCAATGCGAATTGATGGATTCGACCAAATTCCATCGAATTTGATGTCAGCAAGAGCGGCGATGTCCTCCGAAGTCCCGTCGACTGCGATGCCGTCGGAATCAACCACGACTGCATGAATGTCGGTGCAACCATTGAGGGCGCCATTGCGGGCGGTGAGAGCGACTGCACGTTCGTTGAGATCGACAGCCCAAACGCCGCTTGAGGGGGACCGCTTGGCCAGACTCACAGCGATGGGGCCATAGCCACAGCCGAGGTCGCACACATTGGACATGGCCGCAGTCGGGTGAGGCGCTTCTTGCAGGAGCAGACGTGTTCCGGCATCGACTCGACTATTGGAGAACACACCGCGATCGGTGGTGAAACGCAGCTCGAGGTCGGGGAGTGAAAGGCCGATTTCGCGTTCTTCGGAATCCACTGCCGGAGTCCGGGAGAAGTACTGAGACGAGGAGCCGGACATGTCACGACGCTACCCTTGTGGCATGGCTCCGCACTCGATCCGCATCATCGGTGACCCCGTGCTTACCCAGCGCGCCTCTGAGGTCACAAATGTCGACGGTGCATTCGCTCGACTCGTTCAAGACATGTTTGTCACGATGTACGACGCGCCAGGGGTCGGGCTTGCCGCTCCGCAGATCGGGGTGCAGAAACGCTTCTTCGTTTTCGACCACGACGATGCGCCCGGAGTGATTATCAATCCCGTCATCGTCGAATCTCGTGGCGAGGCGGAGTTCACCGAGGGCTGTCTCTCGATCCCGGGCTTGCATTTCGAAATTATTCGCCCGGCAGAAATTCATGTGAAGGGTTACGACCTCGACGGCAACGAGATCGATCTAGAACTCGACGACTTCGCCGCACGCGTGTTCCAGCACGAAATCGACCACCTCGAGGGAATCCTCATGGAGACACTTTTAACTCCGGAGCAACTCGCCGAAAGTCGAGCCGCGATTCGAGAACTCCGAGCTCTGGGCGTTGGTCAACTTCCTGAACCAGAGGTTGGCATCGGCCGACTTCGGTTGCCTTAAGAGATTCATGACTGAACCGACCTTGGCGCGTCCCCCGGCGCGGCCGAAACGGCTCGCGTATCTCGGAACCCCGGATGTCGCAGTTGAGCCTTTGAAGGCCTTGGTTCGCGCTGGGTTTGAAATTCCCATCGTAATTTCTGGCTCTGACAAAAGACGCGGCCGTGGGGGAGAGCTGTCTCCTTCCCCGGTGAAGGCTGCCGCTTTGGAGCTCGGTCTTTCGGTGTCGGACCAGTTAGAAGATGTTTTGGCTGCCGGGGTCGATCTTGCTGTCGTGGTCGCTTATGGACGAATCATCCCCGCATCGATTCTTGAAGTCGTTCCAATGATCAACATCCATTTCTCGTTGTTGCCGAAGTGGCGCGGTGCTGCACCGGTAGAGCGCGCGCTTCTCGCTGGCGACGCTGAGACCGGCGTTTGCCTGATGGATATCGGAATCGAACTCGATACGGGTGATGTCTATGCCCGCACGGTTACACCGATCGCTGATGACGACACGTTGGCAACGTTGAGGGCGAGACTCATCGCTCTGGGCTCAGAACTACTTGTCGAAACATTGAGCGCCGACCTGCCCATTCCCGCACCCCAGACTGGAGAAGCCTCCTACGCCAAGAAGATCTCAGCCGCGGAACTCGAAATCGACTGGACGCTGCCGGCTTCGACAATCGAACGGTTCGTCCGTCTTGGCGGGGCATGGACCACGTTCCGAGGAACTCGCTTGAAGGTTCATGAAGTCTCGTTTGGTGGAGCTGCTGGAGCGCCCGGAACGATCGACGGCCTCGTTGTGGGCTGCGGCGAAGGCGCTCTCGAGCTCGTTGTGATTCAGCCCGAAGGTAAAGCGCGTCAAGATGCAGCTGCGTGGCGCAATGGTGCCCGTCCATCCTCCGATGATCGATTGGGACAATGACCGCACCGCCAAAGAAGAAACAAGGCGGGGGTCGCGGAGACGTCGCGGGCGTTGCGGCGCGTCAGCTTGCCGCCGACGCGCTCATCCGGATTGAGCGCGATGGCGCTTTTGCCAACATCGTTTTGTCGCCGATGCTCACCAAGAGTTCGCTTGAACAGCGCGATCGTGGATTCGTAACGGAACTGGTTTACGGAACAACTCGAATGCGTCGGTCTTGCGATTGGTTGATCGATCGGTTTCTTCCTGATCCTGAACGAGTTGACCTCATCGCGCGTACCTGGCTTCGACTCGGTGCGTTCCAATTGGCATTTCTTGGCACGCCCCCACACGCTGCGGTGAGTGCGACTGTGGAAGCGGCACCTCGGAAAATCAGCGGGTTATGCAACGCCGTGCTTCGAAAGGTCGCAACCTCGCTTCCGGTCGAGTGGCCCACTGATGCATTACGACTTTCTCAACCCGAGTGGATCGTGAATCGACTCACCGAGGATCTCGGAGCCGATCGTGCCATCGCCGCGCTCGAATCGATGAATGAAGCCGCTGTTGTCACAACCCGTGATGACGGCTACATCCAAGACGAAGGTTCGCAACTCGTAGCAGCGGCGGTCGACGCGCAACCCGGTGATCGTGTGCTCGACGTATGTGCAGCCCCGGGCGGAAAGGCCACGGCACTTGTCGCGGAGGGAGCAATCGTTATTGCCGCCGATATGCGTCCGTCTCGCCTCACGTTGTTGTCGAGTAACCGCGATCGCCTTGACATAAGTCCAAGCGATATGCAGATCGTCGGCGCCGACGGAACGGCGCCTCCATTTCGCCCGCACTCGTTTGATCGCGTGCTGCTTGATGCCCCGTGTTCGGGTTTGGGCGCGCTGCGCCGTCGGCCCGATGCTCGTTGGCGGATTGCTCAGAAGGACATCGATGAGCTCGTGCAGCTTCAGCGACAGCTGTTTACCCAAGCAATAGCGTTGGTCCGGCCGGGAGGCGAGTTGGTCTACAGCGTTTGCACCATCACCGCTGCCGAGACGTCGGAACTCGATGCATGGGCGTTGCAAACATTCCCTGAACTCAAAGCACGTCCCATCGAACAATCTCCCTGGATGCCACTAGGGCGCGGCGGACTTCTTCTCCCGCAAGATGCAGGAACTGATGGCATGTACATCCTGCGACTCGGAGTTCCCCGGACAAGAAAGATCGGAACGAATGACTGACCACGCAGCAATGACAACGCCGACAACTGGGTTGGCTGCAAAAGTTCTCACTGTTTCCGATGGAGTGGTGGCCGGAACTCGCGACGACAAAAGTGGCCGTGCGCTCGTGGAACGCCTCACGGCAGAAGGTTTCGAAGTCGTCGAACACCGTGTCGTTGCCGATGGCATTCAAACAGTGGGCGAAGCAATTTTTGAAATGTCCGAACGATTCAACGGTCTCATCATTTCTACTGGCGGTACCGGATTTGGTCCCCGCGATCTTTCGCCTGAAGGGACGAAGATGATTCTCGATCGCGAAGCGCCGGGTCTTGCCGAAGCGATGCGGGGCGTGAATCCACTCGGTCGTTTGTCTCGGGGGGTTGCTGGCACACGAGGCCAAGCCCTCATTCTCAACACCCCGGGCTCCACGGCAGGAACAATCGAGTGTCTCGAAGCCGTACTCGATGTCATTCCACACGCGATTCGCCTTCTTGCAGGTGACTGAATTCCCAGCACACAGCGTTGTTCGTTGGGTTTCGGACTGAACTGCCATCGTTCTCACCCGGTACGATCAATCGCTATCGCAGCCACATCCACCGACGAGACCCGTATGGGTCAGGCAATGACTGCCGCGGCCAACGTTCGCCGTCGCGTCGCGCCTCGGCCATGGGTCGGAGCGGTGGTGGTCCCAGCTGGCCAGCCTGAACATCCAGGCTTCGAAGGCGCCACCGACGGGCGCACAGGCGATCACGCGGAAGTCATGGCACTCACGGCTGCAGGTGATGCGGCCAAGGGGTCCACTCTCTATGTGACTCTCGAGCCTTGTTCTCACCATGGCCTTACGCCGCCTTGTGCTGAAGCGGTGATTGCCGCTGGCGTTGGCCGCGTTGTTATTGGCGTTGCTGATCCGGATCAAAACGTTTCGGGTCGGGGAATCACGCTCCTTCGTTCAGAAGGAATCGATGTCGAGATTGGTTGCTGCTCCGAAGATGTCACTCGCCAACTGGCTCCGTACCTTCATCACCGTGCGACTGGTCGACCTTTCGTTGTGCTGAAACTTGCTGCCACCCTCGATGGTCGTACTGCTGCGCCCGACGGCACTTCGCAGTGGATCACCGGCGACGAGGCGCGACTCGATGCACACCGGCTCCGTGCCGACAGCGACGCGATCATTGTTGGTGCTGGCACGGTTCGAGCCGACAACCCAATGCTGACGGTTCGGCTTCCAGATGCGGAGCAGGGTTCGGACGACACCGAACCTCTGCGTGTGGTTTTGGGGGCGGCCCCTGCCGATGCGGCGATCCAGCCCTGTCTCGAGGTTTCGGGCGATCTCTCAGCGATTCTCCAGGATTTGGGTGATCGGGGAGTACTCCAAGTCATGATCGAGGGCGGCGCCACGGTGGCCAAGGCATTCCACGAGGCGGGCTTGGTGGATCGGTACGTGGTCTATGTGGCACCGGCCTTTTTCGGCGGGGACGACGCCATTGGGCTGTTCTCTGGGCCGGGAGTTCCCACGATCGGCCAGCTCTGGCGAGGTCGAATTGTGGACGTGGCTCGGGTGGGGGACGATCTTCGGCTGGAGATCGAGGCCTGATCATGTTCACCGGAATAGTTGAAGAACTCGGAACCGTGGCATCTCGAGATGGCTCGCGTCTTCGCATCAGCTGTTCGGCTGTGCTCGAAGGTGCGTCGATCGGCGATTCCACGGCAGTGAACGGCTGTTGCCTCACGATTGTTGCGTTCGATGCTGCGGCCGGATGGTGGGAAGCCGATGTCAGCGACGAGACCTTTAACCGCACCAATCTCGGAGCACTCTCTGCGGGTGACCCAGTCAATCTCGAACGCCCCGTTCGCCTTGAAGATCGACTTGGTGGTCATCTCGTTCAGGGCCATGTCGACGCTGTCGGTGAAGTTGTGGTGGGCGTACCGGATCTCCAAGTACGCATGCCAGCGAATCTTCTTCGGTACGTCGTTGAAAAAGGTTCGATCACTGTTGATGGCATCTCGCTCACCGTCGTTAAACCTCTCGACGATGGTTTCACTGTTGCGGTGATCCCCCATACCTCCGCTGTGACCACGCTCGGCCACAAAGGTCCTGGGTCTCCGGTCAATCTCGAGGTCGATGTCATGGCTAAATACACCGAGCGTCTCATCGAGGCGCAGCTTGCTTCTCTCACCCGGTCCGAGGAGGACTGATGTCCACACAGGAACGTTCCGATTGGTCCGAGCACTTCGCGACTATCCCCGATGCAGTCGCAGCGATCGCTCGCGGTGAAATTGTCGTCGTTGTCGACGACGAAGACCGCGAGAACGAAGGCGACCTCATCATGGCGGCCGAATCAGCGACGGCCGAGAAAATCGCGTTCTTCGTTCGGCACACCTCAGGCGTGATTTGTACGCCTCTCACCGGAGAACGACTTGACGAACTCGAAGTTCCGCTCATGGTGCGGGACAACACCGAAGCTCAGCGCACTGCATTCACTTATTCAGTCGATTACCGCCACGACACTTCAACCGGCATTTCGGCCGCTGACCGTGCCGCAACGATTCAGGCGCTCATCAATCCGGCAACGCGCCCCGGAGATCTGGCCCGTCCCGGGCATATCTTTCCTCTTCGCTACGCCGATGGCGGTGTGCTGAAGCGCGCTGGTCATACCGAGGCCGCAGTTGACCTTGCCCGCATGGCGGGAATGTTCCCGTCCGGTGTGTTGTGCGAAATCGTCAATGACGATGGCACGATGGCACGTGTTCCTGATCTTGTTGAGTTCTGCAAAGAACACGATCTCTTGCTGATTTCAATCGCCGAACTGATCCGCTATCGGCGCCAGACTGAAAAATTGGTAAAGCGAGTCTCCGAGGCTCGCATCCCCACCCAGTGGGGAGATTTCACCTGTTATGTCTACGAGAATGTTCTCGACGGGCAACAGCACATCGCGCTGGTGAAGGGTGCGGTTCAAGGTCAGGACAACGTTCTTGTCCGAGTGCATTCCGAATGCCTCACTGGCGATGTGTTTAGTTCGTTGCGTTGCGACTGCGGTATCCAACTCGACAAGGCGATGGAACTTATTGACGGCGAGGGGCTCGGCGTTGTCGTTTACCTGCGTGGACATGAAGGCCGCGGCGTCGGCATCGGTCACAAGATTCGGGCGTACTCGTTGCAAGACGCAGGACAAGACACCGTTGAGGCAAATGTAAGCCTCGGACTCCCCATCGATTCGCGCGAGTACGGCATCGGTGCACAGATCCTTGTTGATCTCGGCATCACAACAATGCGAGCCCTTACAAACAATCCCTCGAAGTACGGCGGTCTTGACGGCTTTGGCCTCGACATCGTTGAACGGGTTCCCTTAGAGACAATCCCCAATCCTGAGAACATCGCCTACCTCCGCACAAAGCGCGAAAAGATGGGCCACATGCTCGGGGGGCTCGACTGATGTCATCAAACTTCCGCGCTGCGAACTCGCTTTCGAGCAACGTCGATGGCTCCGGCATTCGCGTCGGGCTCGTTTGCGGGCGCTGGAACGATCACATTACGAACCGACTCATCGAAGGTGCCGAGAACGCGCTCGCTGTTCATGGTGTTTCTGAAGCCGACGTGCTTCAGGTGTGGGTGCCAGGAGCCTATGAAGCGCCGATGGCGGCAAAAGGCCTTATCGACAGCGGCAAGGTCGACTTGGTGGTGTGTCTCGGCGCGGTGATCCGCGGTGAGACCTCGCACTATGACTTTGTGGCCGGTGAATGCGCACGCGGCATCATGGATGTGCAACTTGCAACCGGAGTCCCGGTCATCTTTGGCGTCCTTACGACCGAAAACCTCGAACAAGCACTTGCTCGTTCTTCCGACGAGGACAACAAGGGCGAGGAATGCGTCCGCACCGGTTTGGAAATGGTCAACCTTCTGCGAACAATCGCAACATAAGTCGCTTTTAACCGATTGCTGCGCCAAAAAGTTTGCCGATGGCCATTGTTGCGGCCATGGCAGCGATTCCGCCGCCTACTACTCGAAGCATGGGACGTAGCGGAGCTGCGCCGCCGGCTCGAGCTCCGGCATAGCCGAGTGCGATCAGCGCAAGCACTGAGACGAACAGCGTCGTGAGGATTCGAGAACCATTCGGCGCAAATATGGCGGCCAGAAGTGGAAGTGCTGCTCCGATTGCAAACGCTGCCATCGACGACCAAGCGGCCTGAAAGGGTCGGGCGCGGGTGGATTCGGTGAAGCCAAGTTCCTCGCTGAGGTGAATTTCGAGAGCGTTGTGGGCAGTGAGTTCGACTGCGACCTCTCGGGCAAGTTCGTGTTTCAAGCCCTTCTCTTGGTAGATGGCAGTGAGTTCAGCGAGTTCACGCTCTGGGGTGTTTTCTAATTCCCACACCTCTTTGGCGATATCTGCTTCTTCTGTGTCGCGCTGTGAACTGACCGAGACGAATTCGCCGAGGCCCATGGAAAGAGCTCCCGCTGTGAGTCCTGCAACGCCGGCGGTGAGAACGGCAGTTCTGGTTGAATCAGCAGCAGCGACTCCAAGAATCAGTGCAGCGGTGGAGATAATGCCGTCGTTGGCCCCAAGCACCGACGCTCGGATCCAGCCTGTTCGGTGGGTGTAATGACGCTCGTTGTGCCTTGCCATGAGATGAGCCTACGGCGTGTTACGCCATTTACGAACGGAAATGGGTTTCGATCTTGCCCGAGGTGGACGGTAGGTTGGGCTGATGCTCAAGCTTGTTCTGCCCAAGGGATCGCTGGAAAAAGCGACACTCGAACTTTTTGAAGCCGCTGACCTCAAGGTGTCGCGCGATTCCTCCGTCCAATACAAAGCCACGATCGACGACCCACGAGTCATCGAGGTTCGTATCCTTCGGCCGCAGGAGATTCCGGTCTACGTCGCCGAAGGGCTGTTTGATCTCGGAATCACCGGCCGCGACTGGATTGAAGAGACGAACTCAACCGTCGAGTCCTTGGGTGAACTGAAGTACTCGAAGGTCACGAGCAATCCGGTTCGCATCATCGTTGCGGTGCCGAAGGATTCTCCCTACGAAAGTGTCGCCCAACTTCCCCAGGGTGTTCGGGTGTCGAGCGAATATCCCGAACTCACTCGACGATATTTCGCCGACAAGGGCATCAATGCCGACATCAAACTTTCCTACGGCGCCACTGAAGCAAAAGTGCCTGACATTGTCGATTGCATCGTCGACATCACTGAAACAGGAAGCGCACTTCGCGCCGGTGGCTTAAAGATCATCGACACGATCCTGGTGTCCTACACAGAGATGATCGCCAATCCACAGTCCTATGCCGATCCGGCGAAGGCACATGCGATGCGCCAATTACGGACCTTGCTTGAGGGTGTTCTCGATGCACGAGGCAGAGTGTTGGTGAAGTTGAATGTTCCCACTGACCGACTAAATGCGGTCATTGCCGTGCTTCCGTCAATGAAATCGCCAACGGTGAACGAACTGTTTGGTGGTGCTGGTTACGCAGTTGAATCAGTCGTCGAGAAGAGCGGCATCAATGTGTTGATCCCAGCGCTTTCTGATGCTGGTGCGACCGACATCCTCGAACTTCCCATTTCCAAGATCGTTCCGTAACGATGTCGGCTGTTCCGCAGATCGTGCCGTTGAGTGATGGCAGGGGAGTGATCGCGTCATTCGATGATCCGCGAGGAATCGGTGTTGTTCGTCGGGATGATGGAACGGAGTACCCATTCCATTGCACGGCAATTGTCGACGGAACCCGATCGATCACTGTTGGTGCAGACGTTTCCTTCTCGGTCGCTCCAGGCAGGGTGGGTCGATGGGAAGCAATCGCGATTGTGGAAGTAGGCGATTGACCTGATGGGTGCGCTTGCGATTCGCACCCAGGGACTGACCCTCGCGTATCGACACGGTCGCGGCATTAACGATGTTGACCTCGAAGTGCCTGCCGGCGAGGTCTTCGGATTCCTTGGTCCCAACGGGGCGGGCAAGACAACCACGATCCGTGTGCTTCTTGACCTCATGCGACCAACCGCTGGGTCGGCCTCAGTGCTTGGCCTCGACAGCCACGGCGAGTCGCTCAAGATCCGAGAACGCACGGGTTACTTGCCTGGCGATTTCTCGTTGCCTCCCTCGCTGACGGGAGCGCAGGTCCTTGATTGGTTGTCCTCGCTCCGACCGAACACGCCACCGGTCCGGCGAGATGAACTCGTTCAGCGATTTGCGGTTCAGCTTGATCGTCCAATGAAGCAACTTTCAAAAGGCAATCGGCAGAAGATTGGTTTGGTGCAGGCTTTTCAGCATTCGCCCGAACTCGTGATTCTGGATGAACCTACAAGTGGACTCGACCCACTTGTGCAGGATGAATTTCATCGCTTGGTGCGCGACTTTGTGGCCGAAGGCGGAACGGTATTTCTTTCTTCGCATTCTCTTGACGAGGTGCAGCACACTGCCGATCGAGTCGGAATCGTGCGCGATGGGCGACTCGTTACCGTCGAAACGGTCGATGACCTTCGTGGGCGTGGTGTTCGACGGGTCACACTGACTGTGGCGGCGGGCTCGGGTGACCTCGTCGAAAATCAATTGCGTGTGCTCGATGGGATTTCAGATATCACTCGTCGTGGTGACGTCTTTGAGTTTGCCGTTGTGGGTTCGTACTCCTCTGTGCTTGCAGGACTCGGTCGACTGCCTGTGATCGACATGCTGAGTCGCGCCGCCGATCTCGACGAGGTATTTCTTGCCCTGTATCGGGGGACTGACGCGTGATCGTTCAGCGATTCCCCGTCTTCACCCAAGGTGTACGAGACCGACGCAAGTCGCTCCTGTGGTGGTCGGTGGGCATCGCCGTCTACATCGGCGTCATTGCTGCGATGTGGCCATCGATCCGTGGTGCGGCAGGGTTGAGTGAGATCATGAGTCAGTTGCCGCAGCCGATCCTCGAACTGATGGGCGCATCCGACTACGACATTTCGACAGGAGCTGGGTACGTCTCCGGGGAATTGTTCGGGTTCATGATTCCGATCTTCATCCTCATACTTACGATCGGAGCAGGTGCAGCGGCAATCGGCGGTGCAGAGGAACGCGGAACACTTGACCTTCTGCTTTCTCATCCGATCAGTCGGCGACAGGTGCTACTGCAAAGCGCTGCTCTCGTGGCCGTTGAAGCACTTCTCTTTGGAGTCGTCATCGTTGTGACATTGGCGATTGCGACTCCGCTGGCTGATCTACAGATTGCATTTGTGCATTCAGTCGGCGCCGCGTTTGGAATTGTCTTGCTTGGCATTTCTCTTGGCTGGACAGCGCTCGCGATCGGCGCCGCGACCGGTTCCCGAAGCCTTGCACTGGCGAGTACCGGATCGTTGGCAGTGATCACGTACTTGCTTGGTTCACTCTCAGGGCTTGTCGACTTTCTCCATAACGCGAAGTGGATCTCGCCGTTTTTCTACGCCAATGGCGGTGCGCCACTCGTCCATGGCTACACGTGGTGGCACGGACTCGTACTCGCAGGTGTTGGTGTGATGGCGCTGACGATCGGAATCAATCGGTTCGATCGGCGCAACCTGTCGAACTAATTCGGGGGCCGCCTGGGTCCCTCTCAAGACTCAGAAGCGTTGACCCGCTGGACGTAGACGGTCTGCAGCACGGTGAGGGCCTGGCGAAGTTCTGCGCCGCTCTCGGGAAGGCGGTCCTCGGTGGCATCGAGCATCGACGTCATTGCGTCGATCGCGAGACGGACTTCGTCGTACTTTGGCTCGGGCTGGTCGAGATGCACGGCCGCGAGTTCATAGAGACCCATGAGGTGGTTGGCCACGAAGACCGAAGCCGGATGGGAGAGCAACTGACGCTGCACCTCGGCCATTCGAGCGATCATTTCTTCGGCCTGGGCCCGTTCCTCTGGGGAAAGATCGTCAAGATTGGGGCCTCCGAGCATTTCCGAGGCACTGGTCGCCGGGCGCTCCTCGGCTCCGGAACGCTCGACAGGAACCTCTCCATCTGGTGTCCACAGGCTCATTTGGGGGCTCTCTTTCGTGCCATTCGGACCCGAGTGCCAGAGCCGGATTTGGCTCGTATTGCGCTGGGGTGGGTTGGACCCGGTATCGTAGGCGCTTCACAACTGAACGGAAGCGGGGCCTCGGCTCCCACCCGGCCACATCAGAGCAGCATCATCGTTCCGAATCGTGCGCCCGGGTCGCAACATTCTCCTTTCTGGCAGCCTCCTTTGTGCGCTCGCACGCTGGTTCTGACAGGTCACTCCGTCGCATATCGGAGTTTCGGTGGGTGTCGGCTTTCGTCCGGCGCCTGCCGTTTTTCATTCTCGGGTCCGTCCTGATTGCGAACAACACAAGGCGCCACGTCCCAATCACCATGCGCAGGGAGGACCTGGCACGAATGAGGAGTGACCGGCCATAGCTACGGCCGCCAATACCGAGCCCCGGATCAACGATCGCATTCGCGCACGCGAAGTGCGGCTCGTCGGACCCGATGGCGCCCAGATCGGAATTACGCCGCTACCCGAAGCACTTCGGATGGCTCTAGAGCTTGAACTCGATCTCGTTGAGGTGGCCGATAAGGCCAACCCGCCTGTCTGCCGAATCATGGATTACGGCAAGTACAAGTACGAGGCCGCACAGAAGGCGAAGGAGTCACGCAAGAAGAGCACCAACGTCGTGGTCAAGGAAATGAAGTACCGACCGAAGATCGGCATGGGTGACTTCGAGACCAAGACCAAGAAGGTGGAGCAATTCCTGAACGAAGGGCACAAGGTCAAAGTCACGATCATGTTCCGAGGCCGCGAGATGCAGCATCCGGAACTCGGTCGCAAGATTCTTGACCAGGTCGCTGAAGCAGTCACTGAAGTCGCCAAGGTAGAGATCTACCCACGACTCGACGGCCGCAACATGACCATGGTCCTTGGGCCCGACAAGAAGGCACAGGCCGCCGCCGAAAAGCGACGCCACACCGACGACTCGGCAACCCCGGCGACTCCCACTCCCATCGAACCAGTTGCAACCGAATCGGTCCCGGCCGAACCAGTCGCATCCGAACCAGCAGCAACCCCAAGCGAGGCGACCGAACCAGTCGCCATCGACGAGACCTGATACCCACCCGCCCTGAGCGGATCACAGCAGGAGGCAGTTATGCCGAAAATGAAGACCCACAGCGGCGCCAAGAAGCGTTTCAAGATCACTGGCTCCGGCAAGATCACCCGCCGCAAGGCTGGGCTGAACCACATCCTTGAAAAGAAGTCACCGAAGACGAAGCGTCACCTCGAGGGCGACCATGTGCTTGCTCCCGGCGATGCCGCCCGTGTCCGACGCCAGCTCGGCATCTGACTCCAACCCATTTCCGATCATTTACTGAATCTCTCACGAATAGGAGACACCGATGGCAAGAGTCAAGCGCGCTGTCGCCAGCAAGAAGCATCGTAAACAGACCCTCGAGCGTGCCAAGGGGTACTACGGCAATAAGAGCCGTTCCTACCGCGCCGCTAACGAACAGGTCATGCATTCGCTCCAGTACGCGTTCCGCGATCGTCGCGCACGCAAGGGCGACTTCCGTCAGCTCTGGATCCAGCGCATCAACGCCGCATGCCGCCTCAACGGCACGACCTACAGCCGCTTCATTGCTGGCCTGAAGGACGCAGGTATCGAGGTTGACCGCAAGGTTCTTGCCGATCTCGCTGTCACCGATCCGGCGGCATTCACCGCTCTGGTCGAGGCAGCATCTGCTGCTGCGACCAGCGCCTGAACCATCCTTCGCCCCGGTGGTCGTCGAGCCGACGCCGCTTTCGGCGAGTAATCCAAGAATTGCTTCCTTACGGCGCCTTTCGGGGCGCCGTAAGGCGCGTCTTGAGGCGGGTCGATTCGTTGTCGAAGGGCCGGTTCCGATTGCGGAACTCCTCGCTTCCGGCGCCGATCTCGTTGAGCTCTACGTCGATCTTGACCAATGGACCCAGGTCGACGATCGCTCGCCGTTGCGTTCGGTGGTGCGCGATGCCGACGCTGCTGGTGTGCCGGTTTGGGGTTTGACTTCATCGGTCTTTGCAACAGTGAGCGATACGAGTTCGCCACAGGGTGCGCTCGCGCTGGCGATTCGGTCCGTGGCTCCGGTCAGCTCACTTGCCGATCTCGATGGTCCAGTTCTTGTGCTCGTCGACATTTCCGACCCGGGCAATGCCGGCACGTTGGTTCGCGCTGCCGAAGCGGCGGGTTGTGCTGGGGTCGTTTTCGCTGGCACCTCGACCGATCCATTCGGGCCCAAAGCCGTTCGAGCCGCGGCCGGTTCGATCGTTCGACTACCGGTTGCCGAAGAGTCGGAAACGCTTCTGGCCCTTGAGGCTCTTGAGTCCGGCGGCCGAATGCTCGTTGGCACTGTGGTCGACGGGGGAGTTGCGCCAGAGGCCACCGATCTTTCCGGTTCTGTCGCGATTCTCATTGGCTCCGAGGCTCACGGCCTCTCGTCAGAGGTCATTGCCGCATGCACAGCCACGATCACGATCCCAATGCAGTCCGCCGTCGAGTCGATTAACGCTGCGGTGGCCGGAGCCGTCGTACTCTTCGAAGCGGCGCGCCAGCGCCGGAACGCGTGATCGCTCTCAAAATGAATTGGACCCGCCGACCCGTGGCTAGAAGGCTCATCTTCCGATGAATGACGACATCAAACGTATCGGGGCCGATGCGCCCGCTCGGATCGCAGCGGCGACCTCCGTCGAGGAACTGCGAGCGGTGGAAGCTGACCTTTTGGGCAAGAAGGGCGAACTCACGGCCCTTAAAAAAGGGATGGGCGGACTCGATCCCGAAGGGCGCAAAGTTGCTGGCGCTGCGTTGAATGAAGCACGAGAAGCGCTCGAGGCGGCGTTGGGCTCTCGTCGCTCAGAACTCGAAGCAGTGGAGCGCGCCGCGACTGTCGCTGCCGAGCGCCTTGATCTCACCGAGTTACTTGAATTGCCCGAGCGAGGTTCACTGCATTTGGTCACACAAACCTGGGACCGACTTGTCGATGTCTTTATTGGCATGGGTTTCACCGTTGCTGAAGGCCCGGAAGTCGAAACTGATTGGTACAACTTCGAGGCACTCAACATTCCTGCCGCGCATCCGGCGCGCGGAATGTGGGACACGCTCTACGTCGACCTCGGTGATCCCGAAACGGTTTTGTTGCGCACACACACCTCGCCGGTCCAGATCCGCGTAATGACCGACGGTGAACCACCGATCTATGCAGTCATGCCTGGTCGCGTGTATCGCCGCGATACCGCCGACGCATCGCATATGCCCGTGTTCCACCAGATCGAAGGTCTTGTTGTCGACCGCAACATTTCGTTCGCCGATTTGGCTGGAACTCTTGAAGCGTTCACCAGTGCCTACTTCGGTGGCTCGATTCATTCCCGGTTACGTCCTTCCTACTTCCCGTTCACCGAGCCATCTGCTGAATACGACATCAATTGCGTGTTCTGCGAAGGCAACGGTTGCCGTACCTGCGGACAAACCGGGTGGCTTGAACTCGGTGGTTGCGGAATGGTTCACCCGACTGTGCTCACCAACGTCGGACTCGATCCAGAAAAATGGTCAGGGTTCGCATTCGGATTCGGTCTTGATCGTTTGGCGCTCATGCGTCACGGCGTTGACGACATTCGCGAGATGTACACCGGCGACGTTCGATTCCTGGAGCAGTTCCCCTCATGAAGGTTCTTCTTTCTTGGTTGCAGGAGTTCGCCCCATTTCCTAGCGACGATCCCGTTGCGCTCGGCGATGTCATGAGCGATCTCGGCATGGCCGTTGAATCGATCGAACGAATTGGCGAAGGACTTGACGGCATCGTCACAGTCAAGGTCCTTGAACTTCGGAAGCACCCCGATGCCGACAAGATCCAACTTGTCGACGTTGATCTTGGCGACGGCGAAGCTCTGCAGATTTGTTGTGGAGCAACGAACCTCACAGTTGGCGATGTTGTCCCACTGGCCACCCTGGGCACCACGATGCCCGATGGCATGGAAATTGCACGGCGCAAGATGCGTGGTGAATGGTCGAACGGAATGTTGTGTTCAGGTCGAGAACTCGCACTCGGTGAAGACCACTCCGGCATTTACATTCTTGATCCGTCGCTTGCACTCGGCACGCCAATTGTCGAAGCACTTGGCATCACGCCAGATGTTCTCTTTGATCTTGAAATCAATCCCAATCGCCCTGATGCAATGTCGGTTGCTGGTGTTGCGCGAGACCTCGCTGCGCGACTCGGTCTGCCATTCGCGATTCCAACTCCGACCGTTGACGAGGTTGCTGGCGACGCCGCGGCAATTGCATCTGTCGACATCATCGATCACGACCTCTGTGGGCTGTTCCACCTTCGTGTCATCGAGGGAATCAGGATTGAGCCGTCGCCCCGTTGGATCGCCGATCGCCTCACCGCGTTGGGGATGCGTCCCATTAACAACGTGGTCGATGCGTCGAACTACGTGATGCTCGAACTTGGTCAACCCAATCACACCTACGACCTCGCAAAAGTTCCAGGCGGATCACTTCGCGTTCGTTGGGCACGAGATGGCGAAATGATCACCACGCTCGATGGCATCGAACGCACACTCACTGGTGGTCGCGACGGAGTCATTACCGATTCGACCGACACCGCAATCGGCATCGCCGGCGTGATGGGTGGAGCATCCACGGAAATCTCAGAGACAACCACTGCTGTGTTGCTTGAATGCGCGTGGTGGCAGCCGATGGCGATTGCTCGTTCATCAAAGTTCATGGGCCTTCGCTCCGAAGCGTCAGCTCGATTCGAGCGCGGCGTTGACCCAGAGATTGTTGATCTCGCTGCTCGTCGCCTCGTTGAGTTGTTGGCACCTTCGGGTGCCCGTCTCGGACAGGGCTCGGTGACTGTTCACGGAGATCTTCCGGTGACGCCAGCGGTTCGCGTACGCACAAAGCGTGTGAATCAACTTCTCGGTACTGACATCTCAACCGAACGGATTGTTTCGTTGCTCACTCCAATTGGCTTCGTTTGTGAAGAGGCCGGAGAAGCTGACGTTCTCTCTGTGACGGTTCCAACGTTCCGCCCCGACACCACGACCGAAACTGATGTCATCGAGGAAATCGCTCGTCACTTTGGTTACAGCCGCATTGTCGGTCGTGCCCCAACGTCAGCGCATACAGGATCTTTGACCCCGATTCAGCGTGATCGTCGCTTCATCCGGCAAATTCTCGTGGGTCTTGGTATCCACGAAGCGATGCCGCTTCCGTTCCTTGCGCCCGGCGACCTTGCGCGATGTGGACTGCCGTCCGAGGCAGTCACCGTGACCAATCCGCTTGCGGCGGAAGAGAGCATTCTGCGTACGTCACTGCGCCCAGGCTTGTTGCGCGCGATCGCTTATAACGAATCGCATCGAATCGATTCCGCCGCATTGTTCGAAATCGGCAAGGCATTTGGTGTTCCAGTTGTTGGCACGACTCTTCCCGACGAGCGCGAACATCTCGCCGTTGCGCTTGCAGGATCTGATGCGTATGCCGTTGCGAAGGTATGGGCCGTCCTCTCCGAAACTCTCGGACTTGATGACGTTTCCATCGATCAGTCGACACCGCCTGCAGGCCTGCATCCCGGCCGAAGTGGGGTTCTCGTGAGCGGGGGAGTTCCCGTTGGTGAAATCGGCGAGATCGATCCAGGCGTGCTCGATGCTCTCGGCATTCGCGAGCGGGTTGCGTGGCTTCAACTCGACCTTGGCGCAGCGTTGGCTGCGCCTCACGGCGAGCATCGTTACCACCCCATCAGTCGCTATCCATCGAGTGATCTCGACCTGGCGTTCGAGGTCAGCGATTCGGTTGCAGCTTCCGCCATTGCAGAGGCGATCCGTGAAGCTGCTGGCCCACTGTTGGTCGATCTTTCGCTGTTCGATGTCTTCCGTGGCCATCCGGTCCCCGATGGCCGCCGCAGCCTCGCCTACCGTTTACGACTGCAGGCGCAGGACCGAACGCTGACCGAGGAAGATCTCTCGGGAATCCAGCGCACGGTGGTCGATGGAGCGGCTTCAGTGGGGGCAACTCTGCGGGGCTAGGGACCAAGAGCAGCAGACGAAGAGTCTGCGTCCTGCGCCCGGCTGCATAATCTTGCATTTAAGTGCATGATCTTGTAGGTTGCAGGGGTGACTTCTGTTGGAATTATCGGCGCTTCGGGTTTCACCGGGGCGGAACTTCTTCGGCTCATTGCCTCGCACCCTGACTTCGAACTGGCTTTCGCCACGGGCGATAGCCAAGCGGGAGTCGCAATAGCTGATCTCTACCCAAGTCTTGCGGCCGCGTATGGCGGCATTGAGTTCGCGGCCTACGAAGACTCGTTACTCGATGGCGTCGACCTCGTGTTCTGTGGATTGCCGCATGGTGCGTCACAAGCACTTATGCCGACACTCGTTCAGAAGGTGAAGTGGGTGGTCGATCTCGCCGCCGATTTTCGACTGCAAGATGCATCGCTGTATCCGCAGTGGTACGGCGAATCTCACCCGTGTCCCGAGCTTTTGCCTCAGTTCGCCTACGGATTGCCCGAGTTGTACCGGTCGCAAATCTCGGCCGCGTCGGCGGTTGCCGTTCCCGGTTGTTATCCCACGTGTACGACCTTGGCGATTGCGCCGCTCATCGTGAACGGGCTCGTCCACCTCGACGGAATCGTGGTCAATGCTGCCAGCGGCGTGTCCGGCGCTGGTCGGCCACCGAAGCCGAACACCACGTTTTGCACGGTTGATGAAGATTTCACTGCCTACGGCTTGCTGAATCACCGGCATACGCCCGAGATCGAGCAGAACATTGCAGCGTTGGCCTCATCAGATTCCTCGTCAGTGTCGGTGTTGTTTACTCCGCACCTCGCTCCGATGAATAGGGGAATGCTCGCAACCTGTTATTTGCGGCCTACGGGATCAAAGAACACCGCTCAGCTGCTTGAGATCTATGAAGAGTTCTACGCCGATGAGCAATTTGTCGTCGTCACCGAAGGTTCGCCGTCAACGAAAGCGTGTTTGAGTTCAAATACCGCACACGTCACTGTTCGGGCCGACGAACGCACCGATCACATTGTTGCGATCGGCGCAATCGACAATCTCACAAAGGGTGCATCTGGTCAGGCTATTCAGTGCGCCAATATCCTTGCCGGATTGCCTGAATCAACTGGCCTTTCGCTGATCGGGGTGTACCCATGAGTGTCACCGCTGCTCCTGGTTTCGTTGCCGCTGGTGTTGCTGCTGGCATTAAGCCGTCGGGCAATCCCGATCTTTCACTTGTTGCAACTGCTGACGGCCTTCCCGTCGCTGCGGCTGGTGTGTTTACGCGCAACAAGATGACTGCTGCTCCGGTGATCACGACTCGAGCGCATCTTGAAGCGACTGATGGTCATGCTGTCGCCGTTGTGCTCAATAGTGGCAACGCAAATGCCGCAACAGGCCAGCAAGGTCTTGATGATGCCGAAGCTATGTGCGAGACCGTGGCGACCGAGCTCGGTGTCGATGCGTCCCAGGTACTTGTTTGCTCCACCGGACTGATCGGTATCCCTATGCCGATCGATGTCATCAAGGCGGGCATCCCGTCCGTCGTAGCGGCTCGGTCTGCCGACGGCGGTCAGGCCGCAGCAACTGCGATCATGACAACCGACACTGTGGCCAAGCAGGTCGTCATCGACGGCGCAGGCTTCGTCGTCGGCGGTATGGCCAAAGGGGCTGCAATGTTGTCGCCCAATATGGCCACCATGCTTGCGGTGCTTACAACCGACGCAGCCGCAACTCCTCAACAGCTGAAAGCGGCGCTCGTCTATGGCGTTGCTGATTCATTCAACGCTCTCGATGTCGATGGTTGCACGTCGACGAACGACACCGTGTTGCTGTTGGCGAGCGGACTCGCTGGCCCTGTCGACGAAGCTGCATTGAATGATGCCGTAGCAAAAGCGTGCGCCAGTCTTGCGGCACAGATGTGCGCCGACGCCGAGGGCGCCACCAAGGTTGTTCGCATGACGGTGACCGGCGCAGTGTCAGACGCCGAAGCATTGATCGGCGCTCGGTATGTCTCGAGAAGCAATCTCGTGAAGTGCTCGTGGTACGGCTGTGATCCCTATTGGGGTCGTATTGCCAGTGATCTCGGTTCGTGTGGCATCGACTTCGATCCCTCGAAGTTCTCTGTTTCCTATGGCGGCATCACCGTCTGTCGTGGCGCAATCGATGCCGAGCACGATGCAGCCGCTGTTGCAGCGCATATGGCCGCACGCAATCTCGAAATCGTTGCCGATCTCGGACTCGGAGCCGGCACCGCAACAATTCTCACGAACGACCTTTCGCACGCGTACATCGACGAGAACATGGGCACCTCATGAGCGCATCAAACGCAAAGCCAGGATCAGCTGCTCCATCCTCGCATGCCGGTCCAGCAATGGCTACCGCCGAGGTTCTTATCGAGGCGCTCCCATTCATTCGAGAGTTTTGGGGCAAGACCATTGTCGTGAAGTACGGCGGCAACGCAATGACCGATCCATCACTCGCTGAATCGTTCGCGGCCGACATTGTCTTGTTGCATTCGGTGGGCATCCGGGTTGTCGTTGTGCATGGTGGCGGCCCTCAAATCGGCGATCTCCTTGAGCGGCTTGGCATCGCGTCTGAATTCAAAGATGGTCTGCGGGTTACCGATGCCGAAACACTCGACGTTGCTCGAATGGTGCTGGTTGGCAAAGTCAACCGGGACATCGTCGCGTCGATTAATACGCATGGTCCTCTCGCTGTGGGGCTTTCTGGCGAAGACGGTGGGCTCATCGAAGCAAATCGGCGCGATCCCGACCTCGGTTTCGTTGGTGATGTTGCGAACGTGAACCCAGCCATTGTCGAGTCGCTCTTGGCGCAGAATCTCATTCCCGTTGTTTCGACAATTGGCGCCGACCTCAGTGGGCAGTCCTACAACATCAACGCAGACACGGTGGCTGGTGCGCTCGCTGGTGCGCTGGGTGCGACCAAGGTGATCTATCTCACTGATATCGCTGGTCTACTGCGCGATGTCTCCGACCCGTCGAGCCTTATTGCCGAAACAACGCCGAGCGAAATTGCGGAGCTCATCGCCGATGGCGTTCTTTCTGGCGGAATGATTCCCAAAGTTGATGCTTGTCTCGAAGCCATCACTGCAGGTGTCCCAGCTGCACACATGCTCGACGGCAGAGTTCCCCATGTGGTTCTTCTTGAATTGTTCACCAAAGCTGGTGTCGGAACGATGATCACTTCAGAGGTGAACTCGTGAGCACGCATTCAGAAGCCATGCACGCCCCGGCTGGGCTCGATCATTGCCCGTTCATGCCAACCTACGGCGCGCCTGCAGTGCGCATGGTCAAAGGCGAAGGCTGCCGGCTGTGGGATGAAGACGGTAACGAGTATCTCGATTTCCTCGCCGGGATTGCCGTCGTTGGGCTCGGTCACGCCAATCCTGAGATTGCAGACGCGATTGCTGAGCAGGCGCGCACATTGGTGCACGTATCGAATCTCTATGGCACGGTGCCGGGCACCGATGTCGCCATCACGCTCGACCGTTTGCTCGGCGGGGGAGGGCAGATCTTCTTCACCAACTCCGGAGCCGAAGCAATCGAGTGTGCGATCAAACTCGCTCGCAAGTGGGGCGGTGACGGTCGTTACGGGGTCGTCAGCGCATACGGCTCATTCCACGGACGCACGCTTGGTGCGCTTCATGCAACGGGACAGCCAGCAAAGTGGGAAGGATTCCAGCCGCTTCCCGAAGGTTTTCGCCATGTGGCCTGGAACGATCTCGCTGCACTTGAAGCAGCAATCGATCCAAGCGTTGCTGCAGTGCTGCTCGAACCTATTCAGGGCGAAGGTGGAGTTCATCCGGCAACGGCGGAATATTTCGAAGGAGTGCGTCGCCTTTGTGACGAACGCGGGCTCCTGATGATCGTCGACGAAATTCAGACCGGTCTCGGTCGTACCGGCGAATGGTTTGGCTTTCAGCACTTTGGCGTTGAGCCCGACGTTGTCACTATGGCCAAGGCACTTGGGAACGGCATGCCCATTGGCGCATGTTGGGCCAAGCGCGACGTCGCTGCGGTGTTTCAACCTGGCGATCACGGCACGACCTATGGCGGGCAACCGCTCGCGGCATCGGCAGCTCGGGCAACACTCGAAATTCTCGAGCGGGTCAATGCTCCGCAATTGACTGAACGTGCCGGTGCCGAGTTCCGTCACCTGCTTGAAACTGTCGAAGGTGTCATCCAAGTTCGTGGCCTAGGACTGCTCCTCGCAGCGGAACTTGCCGGCGGCATCGATGCAAAAGCCGTTGCCGCGGATCTTCTTCGTGGGGGACTCATCGTCAATGCGGTGTCACCGACAGCGTTGCGATTCGCACCCCCGTTGATTGTTTCTGAAACCGAGATTGCGCAAGCAGTCGATCTCCTTTCGGCGGTTCTTGCCGATCATCTTTCCAAGGCGTAGCTATGAGACATCTTCTTGAGGTTGATGACCTCTCCACAACTGAATTAGGCGACATCCTCGATCTCGGTGGGGCTGCCACCGTTCCGCGCAGCCTCGACGGGCTCGGCATGGCGCTGCTGTTTGAGAAGCCTTCGGCGCGGACTCGCAACTCTATGGAGATGGCAGTCGTGCAATTGGGCGGACACCCGCTCACTATTCGGCCCGACGAGGTTGGACTCGACACCCGTGAAACCGTCGAAGACGTCACCAGAACCTTGTGCTGCTATCACGCTGCAATCGGTGCTCGGGTATTTGAACATTCCAAACTCGAGCGCATGACGGCCGTGAGTTCGGTTCCGATCGTCAACATGCTTTCCGACGAGGCCCACCCTTTGCAGGCCCTTGCTGATCTGCTCACCATCGCAAACGAGTTTGGCGGCGTCGCCGGACTCGCCGGCCGTACTGTGGCCTACATCGGCGATGCGAACAATGTTGCTCGGAGCCTTTCCCTGGGCGCAGGAATGGTGGGAATGTCGGTGCGTGTCGCGACACCTGTTGGTTTTGGATTTTCCGAAGCCGACGTTGCACGCATCATCGCAACCGGCACCGATTTCGTCGCTACCAACGATCCGTTCGAAGCTGTTGCCGGTGCCAGTGTCGTGTACACCGATGTCTGGACCTCAATGGGTCAAGAAGATGAGTCGGCAAAGCGGCGTGAGTTGTTCGCGGGCTTCACTGTCACTGATGAACTCATGGATGCTGCTGCACCGGATGCGATCTTCATGCACTGTCTTCCTGCCCATAGGGGAGAAGAAGTGTCCGATTCAGTGCTCGAAGGGTCGCGTAGCCGCGTGTGGCCTCAGGCTGAGAACCGGATGCACGCAGCCCGCGGTGCACTCGTTTGGCTCATGGAGCAACGATGACAGACATTAAGGAACCATCGAAGTTGGGCAAGACACAGCGACAGCACCTTGTAGCTCGGCTTATCGAGTCTCAAGTGATCGCGAATCAGCAGGCTTTGGTCGACCATCTCGCTGCCGAAGGCGTGATCGCAACCCAAGCCACTGTTTCTCGGGACCTCGAAGACCTCGGCGCAATCAAGGTCCGCATGCCCGGTGGCGAATCTGCGTATGCCATCCCGGCACTTCCCAAAGAACAGCGTGCTCCTGAAGATCATCTGCGCCGTGTATTCGGCGATTGGGTGGTCGAAGTTGCGACATCGGACAACCTCGTGGTGATTCGCACGCCTCCGGGTTCGGCTCATGTGGTGGCGTCGGCGCTCGATCGTTCGGGACTCGCAGGCATCCTCGGAACCGTGGCTGGTGACGACACAATCTTGATTGTCGTTGCCTCTGATGTCGGCGGCGCAGCAATCGCTGCACAACTTTCTGATCTCGCTGGACTCTGAGTTCAGCATCTCAAAACATTCGAATCAACGAAGGAAGAGCAATGGCACAACGAGTGGTACTGGCATACAGCGGCGGTCTCGACACCTCAGTCGCAGTTCGCTGGATGATCGAGAACTACGGAGTTGAGGTAATCACTGTCGCGTGCAACCTTGGACAAGAAGGCGACTGGGAAGGACTCCAGGCGAAGGCGTTTGCTGCAGGTGCGGTCGAAGCAATCGTCGTTGATTGTCGCGAGCAATTCGCCGACGAGTTTCTTGCGCCTTCGCTCAAGGCCAACGCGTTGTACGAGGGCAAGTATCCGCTCGTCTCGGCACTCTCGCGGCCAGTCATTGTGAAGCATCTCGTCGAAGCGGCCCGTTTGCACGGCGCCGACTCGGTTGCTCATGGCTGCACCGGCAAGGGAAACGATCAGGTTCGCTTTGAAGTCGCAACACGGGCTCTCGCTCCGGACCTTGAGATCCTCGCTCCCGTGCGCAACTGGGGCATGACGCGCGAAATGTCGATTGATTACGCCGAAAAGCACGACATCCCGGTATTGGCGACCAAAGAGAAGCTCTACTCAATCGACGACAACCTGTACGGCCGGGCCATCGAATGTGGCGAAATGGAAGACCCATGGGCACGCCCGCCCGAAGGGGTGTGGTCGATGACCACGGTCAAGGCCTCAGAATCTCGTGAGGTTGTCATCGGATTCGAACAGGGCATCCCCGTTTCGATCGATGGTGTCACCAAGTCGCTGGCATCGCTCATTGTTGAAATGAACGAAATTGTCGGTGGCTACGGCTGGGGTCGTCTCGATATGGTCGAAAATCGTCGAGTCGGCATCAAGAGTCGTGAAACCTACGAAGCGCCAGGCGCACTCGCTCTCATCCTTGCCCATCAAGATCTCGAATCGCTGTGCCTCGAGCGCGATGTCATGCACGAAAAGCAGCGCCTCGAAGGTCGCTACGCCGATCTTGTGTACGACGGAATGTGGTACTCGCCACTTAAGAACGCGCTTGATGCGTTCGTCGATTCCACGCAGCAGTACGTCACCGGTGAAGTTCGACTCCGTCTTGAACCGGGTCGTTGTTATGTGGTGGGTCGTCGAAGCCCTTGGAGTTTGTACGACTACGGCCTTGCTACCTACGACGCGGAAGATACGTTTAATCACGCCGATTCCGAAGGCTTCGTAAAGCTTTGGGGATTGGGTATTCAAACTTGGGCGGCTCGTCAATCGACCGCCACCAACGGAAAGTAACAATCCATGAGCACGCTCTGGCACGGTCGGTTCGAAGGTGGACCAGCTGAGGAATTGATGGCGTTCACCGTCAGTCTTCCCTTTGACTCGCGACTCGCCGCTGACGACCTCACTGGCTCTCGCGCGCATGTGCGTGGTCTCGCTCGTGCCGGAATCCTTACCGAGGACGAGTGTGCGTCTGTTCTTTCTGCACTCGATGCCGTTGAAGTTGAACTTCTGAACGAAACGTTTGTCTTCGTTTCGTCGGACGAAGACATTCACACAGCGGTCGAGCGTCGTGTCACCGAAATTGCTGGTCCAGCTGGAGCAAAGCTTCATACCGGTCGCAGCCGGAACGATCAGGTCGCAACCGACCTCCGCTTGTTCACTAAGCGTGAGATCGGCGTCGTCATCGACAAGACACTCGCGATGCAGCGGGTGTTGCTTGATCGCGCACAGGAAGTCGGCGAGGCCGCGGTTCCTGGATACACGCACTTGCAGCGTGCGCAGCCGGTATTGCTCGCACACCATCTGTTAGCGCATGGCTGGGCGCTTTCTCGCGACATCGATCGACTCATCGACGCTCGTCGCCGACTCGACGTTTCACCCCTTGGGGCCGGCGCTCTCGCTGGTTCCTCGTTGCCACTCGATCCCGCGGCAACCGCCGAAGACCTCGGGTTTGCCGACGTGTTCGCAAACTCGCTCGATGCGGTGAGCGATCGCGACTTCGTCGCAGAATCGCTGTTTGATTTGGCGCTTCTTGGCGTCCATCTGTCGCGCCTCGCCGAGGAAATCATCCTGTGGTCCACCGACGAATTCGGATTCCTTGGTCTCGCCGACGCCTACTCAACGGGTTCTTCCATGCTTCCGCAAAAAAAGAACCCAGACATTGCGGAACTCACGCGTGGCAAGACCGGCCGACTCATTGGCAACCTCACTGGGCTCCTCGTCACGCTCAAGGCGTTGCCTCTCGCGTACAACCGTGACCTTCAGGAAGACAAAGAGCCACTGTTCGATTCTCTCGACACGGTGGTGCTTGCGCTCGGAGCAATGACTGGTCTCCTCGCGTCCTCCACCTTCAGACTCGATGTCATGGCCGAAGCAGCGAATGCGCCTACAGCGGCAGCAACTGATCTTGCAGAGTGGCTTGTATCGAATGGAACTCCGTTCCGTGATGCGCATGCCATCGTTGGCGCATTGGTGCGTAAGAGCCTCGACGAGGGAATCGCTCTCCGTGAACTTGTCGCGTCATCGCCTGAACTCGGCCCCGATGCGGTCTTCCTCGTTGACCCAGGAATTGCGGTCACTCGTCGGACGACGCCAGGTGGCGGCGGGCCCGAACCCGTGGCCGCGCAGCTTAAGGCTTTCGCGACTCGAATCGCGGCTGACGAAGCCCGAAACTGAACAATGATCGATGAGTCGTCATCTCGCGATGAATCGT
>CALEHQ010000029.1 GCA_937876315.1 uncultured Actinomycetes bacterium
GGGGATGGGTTGCTGCTCGAGACCCGTCGCAGGCCGAGAGCCTGAGTAATTCTTGACGAGGATCGTCGAAACTTTTCCCAAGCCACCATCTCGAACGAATTTGCAGGCATACTGGTTGATCGGCGTGCTGCGTTGTTGCGTACCAACCTGCAGCACACGTTTGTGTTTTCGCACTGCTTCAACCAGTGCGCGACCTTCCGGAATGCTGAAGCTGAGTGGCTTTTCCGCGTAGATATCCAGCCCCTTGGCACAAGCGATAATGGCCGCACGCACGCGCACGTGATCGGGCGTCGCGATCATCACCGCGTCGAGTTCTTCAGAATCGAACAACTGCTCGTAGTTCTGATAGCGTTTCCAGGAATCACCGGCCCGCGGATCGTTTTTGTTGTCAGCCGCAAGGGCATCGATCTGCGGCAGGTAGCAATCGCAGACGGCAACCAATTTGGCTCGATGGGATTCGCGACCCAAGGCACGCGTCAGCCATTTGGCTCGCCCTCCGGCGCCAATTAGTCCGACACGTAACTTGTCGCTGCCGGATGTTGACGGTGCGGCATAGATCATTGATGGCACCAGACCGGACGCAGCCAGCGTGGTGGTCGCGCCGATCGATTTCAACGCCGTTCGACGTGAAGCGTGATAAGGAGGTGAAGGGTTCATGTTTGATCCTGTTTCTTCCGCTTGTTTTTATGATGTGAAAGGACTGGATTATTTCGCCTTCGCTCTTCGAGACTCCCTGCGCTTCTTGGTCAGGGCGGAGGGAAGGGGGTGAGCGGCCTCGGCGAAACTAGGGACCAGGCCGCGAAGTTTCTTGATGGTGGCGGCGTAGTCCGGGTTGACGATCTGGTTGGTCCATTCGTGAGGATCCTTGGTCGTGTCGTAGAATTCCTCTTCTTTCGCCCCGTAGCGGGAGTAGCGTCCGAGTTCATTGCGGATGCTGATGTAGGCCAGGTCCGTTTTGCTTTTGTCGCATAGACCGGTGATGGCGGTGCTTTCCCACGGGGCCTTTGGGTCCTTGAGCAGCGGAACTAACGAGCGTCCATCGATGTACGCGGGCGGCGTGAGGCCGCAGAGTTCCGCAAGAGTCGGATAGATGTCCATCAGGGAAACGAAGCGTTCAGACACGCCGCCGGTTTGGCTGACTCCCGGCGCGCGAAACATCAATAAAGTGTGCGTGCCCTCCTCCCAGAGCGTCGTCTTTTGCCAGTGATGTTTTTCTCCAAGGTGAAAGCCGTGATCAGTGAGGAAGACCACAATCGTGTTGTCCTTGTACGGACTGTTTTCGAGGGCATCGAGGACACGCCCGAATTGAGTGTCGACGTAGGTCGTTGTGGCCAGGTAAGCCTGCACCGCCTCTTTATGCTGACCAGACTCGATGACCTTGTCGGCGAAGCTCCCGATCCCGTCACTCACCGCTTTGGCCAAAGGAGGAAGGTCGTCCAGGTCATCCTCCTTAAGCTCGGGAAGGACAATCTGGTCCAGAGGGTACATGTCAAAATACTTCTTCGGCACATACCAGGGCATGTGAGGATTGAACGTGCCGTACGCCAGAAAGAATGGCTTGTCGTGTTGTTTCTCCAAGACCGCGATGGCCTTGTTGGCCCCGCCGGTGTCATTCATTTGCTCTTCAGTGAGATGGATTGTTCCCCAATCCTGTTCACCGCCACTGAGTCCTGCCAGAGGCGCGCCGGGAGGAGCCGGGTCCCTTTTGTGGCCGACTTTATCGTCCCAGTGTTCTTTCTGGTCCCAGCCGTGAGTGATTTTGCCGTACCCGAAGGTGTTGTAACCGTCGCTCTTGAACAGCCCGGCCAGCGACAGTACGTCATCCCGGTTCACCACCTCACTTTTGTTGATCGTCTGCGCGTTGTTGTAGATACCCGATTTCCAGGGCGCTACGCCAGAAAAGAACGCGGTGCGAGAAGGCGAACAAACCGGCGCTGCGGTGTAGGCTCGCGTGAAGTTAACACCACTGGCGGCAAACTTTCGCAGATTGGGGGCAACGACTTTGCCCGCGTAGCGATCGGCATCATCCAGCAGCCAACTGTTCAAATCATCGGCAACCAGAAACAGCACGTTCATCGGCTTGTCCGGCTCAGCCGCATCGCAGGCCGAATGTGTGGAAAGCGACATGATCGCGCTGGCGAAGATTGATAATACGAGCGTGAAACGCATTTAATGTTTAATCCTTTTCTTGACGTTGTTCTTTGTTTCGGGAACTGGTGCACCCGGGAGTCTGCCGATCGGTCGGCTGTTGGCTTCCAGTTCCCTGACCGCTGCGTCCATCCGACGACGCAGGTCTGCGACGATTTCGGGATGGTCGGCTGAGACGTCTCGCGTCTCACCTGGATCGTCCTGCAGGTTGAATAGTGATCCTGCCGGAGCTGATGGTCGCTTTCCCTCGCGTCCACTTTTGCCTCCTGGCTTCAATTCTCGAACAAGCAGCTTCCACTTACCGTGACGAATCACCGAGCCGGGGACGATGAATGATTCGTGAATCGGCTTCTCAACCTGTTCACCCCTCAGGTAAGGCAGAATGTTTCGGCCGTCGATCACACGGTCGCCCGGCGCGGCGACGCCAGCGATCGCACAGAACGTCGGCAGCAGGTCGATGATCCCCGTGATCTGACGGTTCGTCGAACCTGGCGCGATCGTACCCGGCCAGCGCATAATGCACGGGACACGAATGCCACCCTCGAAATCGGTCCACTTGCCGTCGCGAAGCGGGCCAGCATCGCCGCCGTCGATCCCGAGCACTGGGCCGTTGTCCGACGCGAAGATGAACAAGGTGTTCTCAGCAATACCCTGCTCGTCGAGAACTTTCATCAGTTCACCGACCTGCCAGTCGATTTCGCGAATCACGTCACCGTAGGTGCCTCGCCGCGACGTACCTCTGAAACGCTCATTGGGAATCCACGGCGTGTGCGGTAGCGGCGATGCGCAGTAGAGAAAGAACGGGTGTTCTTTGTTTTGCTTGATGAAGCCAACCGCGGCGTCGAGCAGTTTCGGCGAATGCTGTCCGTCGGTCTTTCGCTTGATCGACTCAATCCGCTCGAGGTTACGATAAATGCCCGTGCCCTGATCGAGATCGATCATGAAGCCGTGGAAGAAATCGAATCCGTGCCGAGTCGGGTTAAATGCGTCCCATTCACCAAGATGCCACTTGCCGACGATCCCCGTGGTGTAGCCGGCTGTTTTCAGAAGCTCGGGCGTCGTGACTTCATCGGAGTGAATTCCGATGCGGTCTCTGTTGTAGATGACTTTGGTGCAACCAGCACGATGCGCGTGCGAACCCGTCATGAACGCCAGACGAGTCGGCGAGCACCGCTGATGCACATAGAAGTCCGTGAACATCATGCCTTGCCGACACAGCCGATCGATGTTCGGCGTTTCAAGCGAATCGGAGCCGTAGCAGCCCAGGTCACCGTAACCCTGATCGTCGGTCAGAAAGACAACGATGTTCGGCTTATCAGCAGCTTCGACAAGCCCCGGGAATGCCAGAACAACGGAGCAAATCACGTGTTTGGAAATGCCAATATTCATTATTCTTGCGCTACTCCCGCCGGACGTAAGATCTTTCTGAGATCTGTCTCGAAGGTTGAAAGCTGTCGTTTCAAACGCTGCGCGATCTCGGGATGCACATCAATCAGGTTCGTCTGCTCACCGATGTCGTCGCGCAGGTTGTAAAGCGTCTCGACGTCGACCTTCTTCGACTTGCTGTCTCCGGCGGGTTGTCGCTTTGATTTCTTTTCCTTTGCGGGCTTCTCGGTGGCGACGCGATACTTCCAGTCGCCGACGCGGATCGCCTGAACACCTCGACCTCGCAGATAGTAGACGGCCTTGTGAGGCGACTTCGCATCCGACTTTCGGGTAAGCAGCGGCCAGATGTCTTTTCCGTCAATCACTCGGGCGTCAGGGACTACACCGACCGCGATTCGCGTCAGCGTCGGCAGCAGATCCATGCCAGTGATCGGTTCGTCAGACTCGGTTCCGGCGGGAATCGTTCCCGGCCAGCGAGCGACGAACGGAACTCTTACGCCGCCTTCGAGCGTCGAGCCTTTGCCGCCTTTCAACGGACCGGCGCTGCCGCCTTTGCCGGTATTGGGGCCGTTGTCTGATGTGAAGATGACTAGCGTGTTATTATCAAGGCCGAGTTCTTTCAGAGACCGTAGAATCTCTCCGGTGCTCCAGTCGAGTTCCTGGATCGTGTCGCCGTAGATACCTCGCTTGCTGCTGCCTACAAACTTTTCGGAAGCATGTAGCGGGATGTGCGGCATGTTATGGGCCAGGTAGACAAAGAACGGTTTGTCCTTGTTTCGGGTGATGAAGCGTATCGTCTCCCGCGTGTACCGTTGAGTGAACTGCATCTGGTCGGCGGGAACTTCGATGACGACGTTGTCGCGAATTAGTGGACATGCAGCCGTTTCTCGCTTAAGTATCCCATCACACGAATAGCCTTCACGATATTTGCAGTCCAACGCATACGTCTTGGTATTTGGATAGTAGAACTGGTTGTTGGAGGCGGGGGTTCCATACCAATAATCAAATCCGTGCTTTAGCGGCTGAAACATGTCTTGGTTGCCGAGATGCCACTTGCCAATGATGGCCGTCGCATAGCCCTGATCCTTCAGCAACTCCGGAAGCGTGATCTCGTCAGGATTCAATCCGTGGTTGTTCCGAGGAAACATGACACCACCGATGCCAACGCGAGTCGAATGGCTCCCAGTCATCAGCGCCGCGCGTGTCGGAGAACAAACGGGTGAAACATAAAAGCTGTTAAACTTCGCTCCCTCAGCCGCCATGCGATCAATACTTGGCGTGGCGATATCGTCGGCCCCATAGCACGAAAGATCACCATAGCCGAGATCATCAGCGAGAATCACGATGACATTGGGTTTCTGCGATTCGGATTGAGCATGCGAATGCGCGGCCGCCAAGCAAAGTACGGCAACTGCTGAAAGAATTCGATTCATTTGTCTTGTTGTTCTGTACCAATTGTGTTCGCGTTGACTCATCGCTTCCGGTTCAGTCGTCTGAATGTGTCACAACTAAGCGGGAAAACGAAACCCGAGCACCTTCGCTCACTTCTCCTGCGTTGTCCTGAGGGTAGGCGCCGGCTTTGAAGTAGAAAGTCTGGTCTGCCCAGGCCCTGTCGTTTTCCAAAACGTTCTCTTCCTGTGTTGTGCCATTGACGGTGATGGCAAGCACACCGCCTTGAAGCTTGATTGTCCAATCGATGTCGCTGCCTCGCTCAACATCAGGAAACGTGAGCTTTTTGTCTTTACCATTGGTCGGGCTTTCCTTCACCAGAGCTTCGATGCGGCCTTTGTAGTACTGAAGCTTGACGAGTGGTTTTGACTTGCCCGTGTAGCTGTGGATTTGGCCGATGACCACCTTTGGATTACTGGGAATCTCGAGTACGCGACAGCGAGCGGTCATTTCGTGCGAACCTGAGAACGACCAATTACTGCGGGGGTTTCCCGGCTGGAGCATTTCACGCAGCTCGCTTCTGGGAAACTGCGTGCCTTCTGTGGTGGCCCCGACGACGGGACACCAAAAGACCATGGCTCCGTCTGAATCCGTGTAAAAATGGTTGTCCTTAAAACTGTCGACGAGTGCTGCTGCCGAAATCTCCTTCGGATGACCTCCGTAAGTGTTGTCTGCACTGGTCGGCAAAGTCAGTTTCCAATGGCTCAGGTCGAATCGGCTGCCGGGATGCGGCCCCGACACGTTCGTAGCCGGCGTTCTGATGACTGGTTGATTTGCCTCGGTCGTGGCTGCGCCGTCGTCTGTTTTGTTCTTCGCCTTTTCCTTGGCCTTCTCTTTTTCTTTTCCCGCCCTCTTTGCCGCTCGTTTCTCTTCGCGGATTCGCGCCCGTTCAATTTCACGCGGCGTCATGTTCTTGTCCCCAGCGGCAACATCGGATGGTTTCTGGATTCCGTCTTTGCGTTTGGGACCGCCTTTGATCGGATCCGGCATTCCTTCAAGCCATTGGTCAAATGCGAGGCTCAGTTCTTTCACCTTCTCAGGATTGCTGTCAGCCAGGTTCTCTCGCTCCGAAGGATCTTCCGCGAGATTGACGAGTTCCAGACGGCTCTTGATCCAGTGCAGTTTCCAGTCGCCTCGGCGGACGGCCCATTCGTTGTCCGGTCCGATGCTCCAGAACAGCGTGTCGTGGTGCAGTGTCGATTCGCCGGTCAACAACGGCAGAATACTTTTCCCCGCGAACTCATGCGTGGCAGGCGTTGCCCCGACCGCATCCAGGGCCGTAGGAAGAATGTCGAAGGAAATGATCGGCGTGTCCACCGTTCGACCCCCCTTGATCCTGTCGGGCCACGAGACGATGAACGGTGTGCGAACTCCGCCTTCGTCGAGTGTCTGCTTGAATCCACGTAGCGGCGTGTTGTCCGCGCTCATTGATTTCGATCCGCCGTTGTCGGTCAGGAAGAACAGGAGCGTGTTGTCAAAGATGCCCTCACGTTTCAATTTGCCGACCACTTCACCAACGCCATCGTCAAGATGCTTGAGCATAGCCATCAGGATCGCACGTTCCCTGCTAAGCTGCGGGAACTTTGACTGAAAGGCCTTGATGTCTTCCTCCGGCGCTTCGGCGGGAGCGTGCACGGCGTTGTAGGCGAGGTACAGGAAGAACGGTTTCTCCTTATTCCGGTCGATGAATGCGACCGCCTCTTCTGTCAGCCGATTTGTCATGTAGCCTTCGTCATTGATCCGCTCTTTGTTGCGGTAGATCGGTCCCGTGAACTTACCGTTGGAATCGCTCCTCAGATCGAAGTAACTGTGACCGCCCCGGCCCATGAACTTGTAACATTCATCAAAGCCTCGATTGAGCGCGTGCCATTTCAATTCGGGGTAGTCTTCATCAAGCCCCAGATGCCATTTGCCGATCGCTGACGAGACGTAATCATCGGGCAAGTATCCAGGGAAGATCTTTTTCTTCGGATCGAATCCAGCCCCACCGTCTGAAGCTGTATAAACACCAACACTCTGCGAGTAGCCGCCGATCATGATTCCGGCTCGAGTCGGCGAGCAAACAGGGCCGCTCGTATAGCCCTGCGAAAACACGACACCGTCCTGCGCCAGTGTATCCATGTTCGGTGTAGAGACTTCCGAAGAGTGATGTGGATTCAGGCTAATGTCTGCGTATCCCTGATCGTCGGTCAGGATGACAACAATGTTGGGGCGTTCGGCGCTAGCTGACGTGGCACTGTTCACCGCGAATGCGAACAGAAAGAAGTAGCAAATGGATTTCATGATTGGATCTCGATGGTCTGTAGCATGACTCTCCGAGTCGTGTTTCCTCGACTCGGAGAGTCGAGCTACGTCAATGGAATCAGGACTTGAGCCCCGCGCCTGCATGCTTTCGCAGGTACTCAACACTCTTGAGGAATTCGTTTTGCTGGTGCTGTTGGTCGAATTTCTTTTGATCCATCCCGGGCTCAGGCTTGTCGATCTCGATTTTGTGACCGCGACGCACAAGCTTCAGGAAATCGACGATGTCGGCGGCAGCCAGTTCTGGATAGCCCTGCCAGTGTTCGTCGGTGAGAAACGGAATCGGGCGTGCTGAGTTGGAAATCGACTCGACGAATATCGGCATCCCTGGATTTGCCTTTGCCAAAGTTTGCACGTACGACGGAACATCCATGAGACCTTCACCGACGGCCGTCCATTGGAAAGTTGCTCCCTCTTCCGATTCCCAGACCATATAGTCTCTCAGGCTGTTGCAGACGACGTGCGGCACGAGTGCTTCCAAATGCACCATCGGATCTTCCATGGCCCAGAGGCCGTTGCCAGGATCAAGCATTACCCCACACACCTCAGTCCCGATCTCCTCGATCAGCTCAAGCAATTCTTCAGATCGCAGGTCTGCGGCGTGATTCTCGAAACCGAACGTCAATCCTGCGTCCATCGCACATTCTTTTGAGGCCTTCAGGACTCGTACGGCTTCGTCGATGCGCGGCTGAATGCCGCCTTCCAAAAATCGATCGTCAATGCTGCCGATTCGCACATTCACATTGGGTGACCCGAGCGCTGATGCGACTTCGATTGCCTTCGCAACAAGGGCTTCGGCATCACCGTACTTGTCAGAGAACTTTGCGGCGTTGGCACAAATACCACCAGCACCGATGTAGATCGCAATTTCGTGCTGCCCGGCCAAATCCCTCAGCTTCCGAAGATGCGACGTTTCCAGGCTCTCGAAGTAGTTCAGGTTGTTTAACAGCACGGCGTCGAGCCGCTGTTCGGCTGCGAATTCGATCAGCCGCGTTGCCTTCCACTTCATCCCACGTAGGGAATGGCCATCCAACCCGAGTGGAATCCGATTCGCAGATTTGCTGTCGTCGGCCATCAGTGACTGCGAACAGATACTGGCTGCGACAAGGCTGGAACCTGCAGTCGAAAGAAAGTCACGTCTTCCCAGTGTATTGTTTCCCAGCGTCTTGTGATCATGGTTGGTCGGGTTCGGCATGAGGGTCATCCTTATGGGTAATCAGCGTTGGTCAAGTGAGTCGACAAAGGCTCTGTACTTCTTGCGAAGGTCCGAAACAACTCTTGGATGGTCTTCCGTCACATCATCTTCTTCCACGCGATCTACGGAGAGATTGAATAGCGGTGTTTGATTCTTGAATCGCTTCGGCACGACTCCCGGATACTGCATTGAAGTCGGCTGTTCCGTCTGGGCAATAATCGTCGTGCCGTTTGGCGTCTTGGGGTCGACGTAGTCTGGATTGAGATCGCGGGCGGAAAGGTATTTGGGCCTGGTCAGGTAGAGTTTCCATTTTCCATCTCGGATCGTGGTGATCTTTTCATCGTGACAAGTAAAGATGGGAGCATGCTCTTGAGATTGCCCCTGAAGCACGGCGGTGATGTCCTGGCCGTCAATCACTCGGTCTTTGGAGGCATCAAGCCCGCACAACGCGAGCAAAGTGGGAAACAAATCGAGCGACCAGATAGGCACATCAATCACGCTCTGCTGAGGAAATGCATCCGGATAGCGGATGATGAAGGGCACGCGAGTTCCACCTTCCCATGGCGTTGCCTTCTTACCCTTCAGTCCGCCGGTGCTTCCGCCATAGTGAGGTCCATTGTCCGATGTAAAAATCAGGATCGTGTTATCAAGAATTTTACGGGCTTCGAGGGCCTGACGCACTTTTGCGACGGACCAGTCCAGTTCTCGAATCACGTCCGCGTAGAGGTCATCCGGAGTATCAGGCGTATAGTACTTGTCGGAAACCGCGAGTGGCTTGTGCGGCATCGCGTGAGGGAAATAGAGGAAGAACGGCTGGTCTTCACTCGTGTTGATAAACTCGATTGCCTTCTGGGTGTACTTTGTCGTGAGCGTTCTCTGGTCAACTGGGTTCTCAACAACCTTTTCGTCTTCAAGAATCTGAACGGGCAGCATGTCGTTGGAGTAGAGAATTCCGTAGTAGGAATTGAAGCCGTGCCGCGTCGGATAGAAATGCTCCTTGTGACCGAGATGCCACTTGCCAATACAAGCCGTTCGGTAGCCTGCTTGCTGGAACGCTTCGCCTAGCGTGCGTTCGGACGGATCGAGTCCGACGACATCCGCCTCAGGAGTCGTGTCCGGGTGCGGATTTCTAGTGACTCCATTTCGTAGTGGAAATCGCCCGGTTAGCAGCGCTGCACGAGAAGGCGCACAGTAGGGAACTGGCACATAAAAGTCGGTCGCCTTGATGCCCTCAGCTGCGAGGCGATCGATCGCGGGAGTGCGATAAGACTGCTGTCCGTAGCACGACAGGTCCCCATATCCCAAATCGTCCGCCAGTATCAGAACGACGTTGGGTCTCTCGCCCGAAGCAATCGCGCCGAAAATGAACAACGTGCAGAAGAAGGCTGACGCAGCACACATCATTTTTCGCTGCAAGGAATCTCGAAAGTAATTCGTCATGGTGATTTGGCAATTTCTTCGTGTACCGGCAGTGACTTTCAAAAGAATGCCGATCGCCTGCTGATATCGTTAACGAGAAAATCAGGAAAAGACTTTCATTGCAATGTCCCCGGCCTTCCAGCCCCCATGACGTCGGCCGAGCGCCAAAACGAAAGAATAACAATTACTGCGACGCAACTCTTATCTAAAGCATTCCACACAATGACCGATGGGTGGTTTCGATGGTTATGATGAAATTTTAAGAATGCGGACGTGTACTGAGTAGGCTTCCCCTGTGGTTCAGCACATTAATCGACAAGCCGTATTGCTTTTTCGGCCAGTCGTTTTCCGAATTCTACGTAACCAGCTCTGGTGTAGTGGACTCCGTTGTTCTCTCCGTTCACGTCATCCGTATTAACCCATTCCCAATCAGGATTCGCTTCGCAGAGGCTCTGTTGAATTCTACGGATTTCTACCCAACCAGCGCTTTCCATTTTGGCGTCGCTTAGGCGGCCAATGACAACGTTCACTTTTCCAAGCTTTAGGTCTTCCTCTAGCTGCTGAACCAGTCCTTTGAGGCACTTTTCGTAAACAACATAGTGCTTCCCTGAATCCGCTTCACCCTGCATCCAAACAAACGTGACTGTATTGATGGTCTTCCCGGTGATTTCCGCATCGACCTTCTTCATGAGCCTGTCATAGAGATCGCCGATGGTCGATGGGTCAGCACTTGTATCAGGCTTCATGCCCCTGTAGTTCTTCACATCCTTCCACTTCTTGTACCAGCGTCTGATCGATTGCCCACCCTCGGCATCCTTGACCACGATGACACCGCCTTCGCCGAATGCTTTTCGGACCGCTGGCGAGAATGACGCTTCCGGATCCAACCGCTTCATGTTGGATTGGCCTGACAAAATGAAGAGGTGCTTCTCTTGCGCATAGACACTCGATGCAGTACTGAGCGCTAATAGTGTCAACATAAGGCGGTTCATGGGATGTATTCCGATTAGGTTTCTGTTGCTTCGGGATAACTTGATCTGGTAGGGGACGAGACCATGAGTCCCGGTGAGGCTGCGGCGAAGATCTGCTTCCCGCCCTTGGTTTTGGAGTGTTCCCCGGGGCAGGGCCGTTACTCAAGTTCTTGACTTTTCTGGAAAGTGCGTTCGGAGGTTGCGAGCCCGTCACCTCGGCGGTGGGCTACTGCTGCTCGGGGTCAGTTTGTTCGCATCTTTTTTCACCGAGCTGAGCCATGCGTCGAGCGCGGTTGATAAACGCTGCTTCTTGTTTTCATCCTTCAGCGAATCTTCACCAGCCAACTCCGTTGGGTTCGTCGCGAGGTCGACGAAGTTGTGAGGAGGGATAGATTTGCCGTCGACTGACTTGACGGGCTTACCATTTCGAATTTCTTTCAGTGTTCCCCGACGTACGGCGTTGAAATTCCCACGCCAGGACCAGTAAAGCGTCTCGTTGGGGCACTCAGCTTTGCCTGTCAGCCATGGCAAAAGGTTCTTGCCGTCCAAAAGAGGATGCTCAGCACGCTTGCCAGCCACCGCCGTAAACGTCGGCAGCAGATCAAGCGAGATGACAGGTCCGGAGACGACTTTGCCCTCGGCGAGTGTACCGGGCCAGGATGCAATCATCGGCACCCGGATGCCTCCTTCAAAGACATCGCCTTTCACACCGGAAAACGGATCGTTGCGAGATGTGTTCTTACTTGTCGGTCCGCCATTGTCGCTGAGGAGAACGACCAGAGTGTTTTCACGAAGGCCCCGCTGATCGAGATGCCCCAGCAGCCGCCCGATGTTGTGATCCAAACAGGTCATCATCCCGGCAAAGATACGCCGGTTTGGATCTTTGATGTGGCTGTTCGCCGCAATTTCCTTGGGCTTGGCCTGCAGTGGAGTGTGAGGTGCGGTGTAGGAGAGATAAAGAAACCAGGGCTTCGTCTCCTTGCTCTTGATGAAGTTGATCGCCGCGTCGGTAAGGATGTCGGTCTTGAAAGCGTTGGCTTCGCGCCGAAAAGGTTCAGGTTGCTGATCAGGGCCGGCGAAAGTGAAGTATTTGGAACCAGCAGACGTAGTGGTTTTTGAGCGGAAAGGAAAGTAGTGGCCGCCGCCGCCGACAAAAAATAACCCTTCATCGAATCCTCGTTTCCAGGGCTCGGCGGCCTCAACGCGTTTTGGCGAGAAAGCGTCCGTCTTCCGAACCTTGCGATATTCGTCTCTCTGTGTCTTGCTCAGCATCGATTCGGTGCCCTGACCGAGATGCCACTTTCCGACGAGACCGGTCCGGTACCCCGCCTGTTTCAGATATTCGGGCATCAAGGGAAGGATGTGCGGATCAGGAAGTCCATGGTTGTTTTCATTGTCCACGTAGCCAAAGCGGGACTGGTGAACTCCGGTCATGATCCCGGCTCGCGACGGACCGCATTGCGGAGCAGTGACATAAGCATCGGTGAAGCGAAGGCCTGAAGCTGCAAGCCGGTCGATGTGAGGCGTGCGAATCTCCTTGCTGCCCTGACAGCCCAGGTCTGCATACCCAAGGTCATCCACCAGAATGAAAAGTATGTTGGGGGGGCTTTCTTCTGTTGCCGACACAAGTGACGACAGTAAGCAGCCGATGAGGGCAAAGAATGTTAAAGATTTCAGCATATTCGATTTCCGTTGATGGATCTCTTTTTCGTTGTGGGCGAGATCTGAATCCCGCTTTTGCGTTCGTGCCTTACCGGGCATCCGTTGAAAAATCCCACTGGACCGGTTTCCCGTCCTGGGCTTTCCAGCGGATCGAGCGGATGTCGAGACCGTCAGTGGCTGGGACATACAGACGAAGCAACTGACTTCGTCCCTCGACAGGCACTTGCACTGTGATGTCTTGCCAGGTTGTCGACTCAGGAACTTCGAAGTCCACCGTCTGGCCGGTTGCAGGAAACTCAGTCTGTTTTTGGGTTCGCCACTGAACACGTCCCGTCCCGCTCTTGCCATCGACGCCCCGAGCTTGCAGGCGCAGCGTGATCGGTCCGTCCAGTTTCACTTGGGCCGTTCCCAGGAAGGGATTCTTCCCCTGGGCAATCACGCGTATGCCGCCGTCGATCGACTCGAGTTCGCATTGCTTGGGAACCAGCCCGTGCGTCGGGGTTCTCGAACCTACGGATGTGGTCGTTCTCGGTTGAAAGTCTGGATTGAGTTTCGGGGGAAGGCCGCCGGTGCGTTCAAAGTGCGCTTTGATGAACTGATCAAGCTCGGCCACTTTCTCCGGCATTTCGGCAGCGAGATTCTTCGATTCGGCGAGGTCATCCTTGAGATTGAATAGTTCGACGAGGCCATCGTAGCTGTCCGGTTTGCGGGTGTAACGCCTGATGAATTTCCAATCGCCGTCACGCACCGAGATGCCTCCGCCGTGATACGGAAAATAGCTGACGCTCGTTTGGTCCGTTGCCTCAACGCCCTCTGTGAGCACCTTCGCGAAGGACTTCCCATCGATGACATGATTCTCAGGTTCGGCCTGGCCGGTCAGTTCAAGCAGCGTGGGATACAGGTCGATATTATTGACGATTGTCTCGCTGACCGAGCCCGCAGGAATGTGTTCGGGCCACCGAACCATCAGAGGAACACGTTCGCCGCCCTCATAAAGCGATCCTTTTCCATCGCGGAGACCGAGATTCTTCGTCGGATACTGCAGACCAGCGTAGTCGTTGTAAATCTTCGTGTAGCCATACGTCTTGCTCTTCGGATTGGCCATCTTCCGCTTCTGTTCGCTCGCACTCATGCTGTGGGTGTTGCCGCCGTTGTCGGAAAAGAAAACAACAATGGTGTTGTCGGCGATACCGAGTTCATCGAGCGCCGTCATGACTCGTCCGAAGTTGTCGTCCATCGTCTTCAGCATGGCGGCGTAGACCGGGTTCGTATGACCGTCGGGCTCAGACTCCTTCCTGGCGAACTTCTGAATGAGATCCTGTTTCGCTTCCCAAGGGCCGTGACAGTCATACATCCACAGATTTAGGTAGAGTGGTTCGTCCTTATGTTCGGTGATGTACTTGATTGCCTCGGTACCGAGCCGGTCGTCGATATGTTCGCCTTCTGGTCCGTCGACAATATTGCCGACTCGACGTGCCGCACCAGGCTTACCGTCAGCGTGAACTCCGTGCGGTGAGAAATAGGTGCTGCCGGGAGGTCCGGGATCTGGTGCGGAGTGAAACGTGACCTCGAAGCCGTGCTGGTCCGGCCAATGCTCTTGAGTCAAGCCCAGGTGCCATTTGCCCATGTGAGCCGTGCGGTAGCCGGCACCGAGAAAAGCTTCGGCCAGCGTCGTGGCATCCGGATCCAGGTAACGGCGACTCTTGGTGAGCAGGTATTCGTCTGTTGGTGTAGCAGCCTGATAGGCCTGCGCGCCCCACGGCTCTGGCTCCTGATGTCCGTGGGCGGAAAGGATGCCGTGGCGAGATTCCTCCTGCCCGGTCAAGATCGAGGCCCGACTGGGCGAGCACAGCGGATGCGCATAGGCGTTGGTGAAACGCATCGCTTGTTTGGCGAAGGCATCGATGTTCGGCGTCTCGTAGTATTCGCTGCCGAAGACACCCCCGTCCGTCCAACCCATGTCGTCGACCAGAAAGAGAATGACGTTCGGCGGTCGTCCCGGTTCGCCATTCGCCTTAGCTGACAGGCAAACAAGACCAACGATCGGCAAGAGGAGCAAGGCGTGATGAAGTTTCATAGATTTTCGTCTTTACGGTTAGTCGTTTCTAAATTTAGGCAAGCTGCTTCGTAGTGGACGAGCTTTACCTGCTTCTCACCTTTTTCTTGGAGTATTCCGTGGGCAGCGTGGCGGCCCAGGCTTTGACTTTCCTGGAAAGCGTTTTCACGACGTCTGGATGCTGCTCAGCGACGTTGTGACTCTCGCTGGGGTCAATCGACAGGTCGTAAAGTTCTGGTTCACCGCGTTGTTTGCGTGGCAGATGCAACTTCCAGTTGCCCTCCCGCATCGCTGGCGTCGCGCCGACTGCACTTGTCTTCCAGAATAGTGGCTTTGTTCGCTCACGATCGGTACCGAACCAGATATCGGAGATATCTTCGCCGTCAATTGGCTTCGGTAATCCGTCGACTCCGGCAATCGCACACAGCGTCGGCAGCCAGTCGATGAACGAGCAGACGTTTTGCGTATCGACTCGACCGGCTTCGACTTTGCCCGGCCAACGGACGATAAACGGGACGCGCGTGCCGCCTTCGTATTGTTCGTGTTTGCCGCCACGAAATTCGCCCGCGTAGCCGAGCATGTTGTTCGAGTATTTCCGAGGTTCCTGCTTGCTGAGAATCACCGGCGCTGGCCCATGGTCGCTGGAGAAGACAACGATCGTGTTGTCGCTCAGTCCCAGTTCGTCGAGCGTCTTCAACAGGCGATCGACGTTGCGATCGATCTGATATACGTCGCCGAGGTACTGCCGCATCGACTCGTCCAGATCGCCGCTGATCTTCTGGCTCTCATCGAACTTGTGCTGCATTGTTGGTGAGAAGTCGTTGCGGTCTACGGTGACATCGTTGAACTCAGCGACGAGTCCTTCAGCCGTGTTGACGGGAAAATGTGTCGCGTGTCCCCACACGTTGACGTAGAACGGCTCGTCTTTGTTTTTCTTGATGAAGTCGATCGCCGCCGAATACAGGTCGTCGTCGCGTCCGGCGTCACCAGTCGTCTTGTCGCGGCTCTTGCCGATCACTTTCACGGTGTCGATGCCGTACGTGCCGTTCTTTTCATCCGGACCGATATGCCACTTGCCGAAGTGGCCCGTCCGATAGCCGCGTTCCTTTAGCAACTCGGTGATCGTCAAACGCTCACCAAAACCAAAATCGGCTGCGTACTTTGGGAATCGTGCGGGGAACAGGCCTGTCATCAGCCCCGTACGGCTCGGATTACAGGTCACGCCCGTCACATAATATTGCGTGAATCGCGTTCCTTCTTTAGCCAATTGGTCAAGCGCAGGCGTCTTTGCATACGGATGCCCGTAGCAGCCGAGGTCGCCGTAACCAAGATCATCAGCGAACATGAAAACGATGTTCGGCCGCCGATCATCCGCTGCCTGAGTTCCTGCGGAAAAGGCAATCACCAGCAGGAATGCGAGGAGCAGTTGTGATATGAATGAAAGCAGGTGCTTGTTCATTTGGTGTTTTCTCGTTGAGACGTTCGCGTTGATGACCTTCCTTCGTTGCGCAGCTGCTCAAGTAAACTTGCCAACCGGTTCGCGGCATCAGGATATTCGTTGATAACGTTATGTTTCTCGCCCGGGTCGTCCTGCAGGTTGTAGAGCTGAGCGTGAAGCTCGTCTCGCCGCGGGATGCGTTTCAATGTCGGGCTCGGTTTGCCTTCAATGTACTTCCACGGGCCACAACGGATTGCAAAGTTGCCGTTGGGGCTGTGAACAATCATCGACGGCCGAAGCGGTTCCTGGTGTAGCGTGCCGAGCATTGCCGGCAGCACATTGAAGCTGTCTTCGGCGATGTCCTCGTCCAGTCGAAGCGGCTGATCGATCACCGCGGCAAGCGTGGCGTAGATGTCGACGAGGTTGATCGTTTCGTCACAAACGGATCCCGGCTGAACATGTCCCGGCCAGCGAACAAGAAACGGAATTCGAAAACCACCCTCGTAAATGCTGTGCTTGCGACCACGCCAGTTGCCGTTGCAGCGGAGCCCCTCTCGATACGCTTCCGCCTCGGGACGTGTCCCTTCGGTCATCAGTACGCCGCCGTTGTCGCTGGTAAAGATGACCAGCGTCTCTTCGGTCGCCTTCATTTGCTCGATGGCGTCGAGAATCCGACCGACGGACTGATCCAACTCATGAATCCAGTCACCATAGAGACCGGTTCCACTTTTGCCCTTTGTCTTTGCTGAAGGCGTGTAGGGAAAATGGATCGCAACGGGCGCAAAGTACAAAAAGAAAGGCGTATTGGCCGTCTGCTTGTCGAGCCACCTGACGGCATCGGTCGTCAGCTCATCCATCACGTTTTCATCGACGCGTTGAGGGGCATCGAGGCCCATAAAGTCTCGACCGTAGGGTGACTTGCCGACGGGAACATTGCGATCTGAACGCAAGCCGACGACTTGCCGATTGCGGACGTAAACTCCCGAAGCGTCGCCGTGGTTCTGCGGCACGGCAAAGTGATAGTCGAAGCCAATGTCCAGCGGTCCTGGTGTCAGCGGTTTCGTGAAGTCCGCCTTCGTTGTGCCGTACCCGAGGTGCCACTTCCCGATCGCGGCCGTGCGATATCCAGCAGACTTCAGAAGCGACGCGATTGTTGAACGTGATGTGTCGATATGCAGCGGGTCGGTCGTGTTGACAACGCCGTGCTTCTGATTCGTCCGCCAGTCGTATCGCCCTGTCAGCAGCCCGTAGCGAGTTGGCGAGCACACCGAGGAAGGAGTGTTCGCGTCGGTGAATCGTCGGCCCTGCTTTGCCAGCCGGTCGATGTTAGGCGTTGCTATGTGCGACTCATCCGCGCCGTAGCTGTTAAGGCTTCCGTACCCAAGGTCATCCGCAAGGATGATCACAATGTTGGGCCGGTCGGCCGCCACCAGCAACGACGCACCAATGACCGGCAACACACAAAGCGCGGCTGCCAAAGCTCGCGCCAGAAGCTGAGGCCATGGCTGTTTCCGGTGATTCGTCATCATGTTCTGGCAATCTCCTCTTGGGCGGTGCGATAGAGCGCCGCGACTTCTTCTTCAGTAAGTGCCCGGTTGAACAACGCCACCTCGTCGAGCCGACCGTCCCATACCCGCGTCGCTTCGGCGTCCGTTCCGAACCAGAACGTCTCGGAGTCGCTGGCTGCCATTGCCGCACAAGGTGTGGACGCAACAAGCTTTCCGTCTTCGTAGAGCTGCAAGTATTGACCGTCAACGGTCACGACAACGTGTCGCCATGTCTTTTGCGGTAAGACTGATCCGCGCGCGATGGTCGATGCCGCTCCATCGTTGCTCCTAATGGTTGCCTTCAGCACTGCGTTCTCATCGATCGACACGTCGAAGTTTCCACGCTCTCCTTCTAGATTCGTGGCGACCGATGCGTTTCGCGTGGGCGGTTCCAGATACACGAACGCGGTCAGCGAGAAGCGTCCGGTGCTCAATCGCGGTGGCGAATCAACGCGTCCACCCCGACCGCTTGAGTCGACTCCAACTCTCAAAGAACCGCCGGCGAATACACCCTTGGCATGCGGTGGACGTTTGCCTTCACCGGTTAAAACCACACCGGAGTATTCGGGCGGTTCAGAAACCAGCCCTCGGTCGCGGATTGGCATTCGGTAGTAAGCCAGCGGCGATAACCGCTTGACCGCGCGAGCGTAGTTCAATCTCGGTTCGTCAAAGTTGCGAATGAACCTGTCGGTCGCGATCGAGATGTCTTCGGGCTCAGTCGCCCCATCAGTAATCCGCAGGGCCTGCGACGCCTGAAGCTCAACTGACCGGGAGGCATCGCGCCAGTTGGATGCCCCGGGATGGACGCGCACGAGCCCATCAAACACATGCACCTCACTCGCGCCGCCTTCCACATCGACGGAAAACTCAGTGCCAAAGTCAACGACTTCCGCTTCGGGAGTTTCCACCGTGAACCCGATCCCTTGGGGCGGCACGTTAGCCGACAGTCGCCCGCTATGCAGCACCACACGCTTTTCGTTGACCGCGTCGAAGCGGGCAGGAGCCTCAACGTAAACCATGACTCCCCCGCCAAACTGCAGGTTCAGCAGGCCTTTCTTTAATTCGTAATTGCCCACAGGGAGTTGTGCGTCGTTCCAAGTTGAACCGTCTTTCGTAAGCACCCCGCTGACGTGACTGACAACGGAAGCCACAGAAGCCACGGAAGCGTAAGCAGGGACTGGATCCCTGTTGCTTTCAGGCTGCACGAATGCGATGAGTATGCAGGCTGCCATCACGAGCGCGGTTACGGTCAACGCCAACAACTGTCGCGAGCGGGGAATTGGCGATGCGAGTTGCTCCCGCGACGAAACAGCGTCAGTGACGAGGCCGTCTGTACCCCCATCCAGCGCATTCTTCTGAATCTGTCTGCGCCGCAGGGAACGCCGCAAGTCCGAATGTAGCTCGGCACGAAGCGCAAAGCGTTCGAGGTTTTCGGGAACCTTCAGCCACGTCTGAAACTCCACGGCCTCTTCGTCGGACACCGCTCCTTCAAGAATGCGGTCGATGAATCCATCGTCTACGGACATCACGCATTCTCCACTGCGAGGCGTCGCTCAATGCAACTGGCGAGCACCGTCCGCACGCGCGACAGCAGAACTCGCACCGAGCCACTGGTGGATCCGGTTTCCTGCGCCATCTCGTCGGCTGACAGTTCTTCGACGTACCGTAAATCGAGCAACCGGCGCGACTTTGGCGGCAGCTCCTCCAAACAGGCTTCCAGTGCTTCGCGACGGTTGCTCCGACCATCAGCCTGAGCCGCGATTGTGTCAGCGAGTTGGCCGAGCAATTCGTGGGAAAAAACGACCCGCGTGCGATGCTCAGCCCGGTAGAAATCAATCACGCGCGACTTTGCAATCCACAACGCCCATGCGACGAACGGCCGATTGAAGTCAAATTCATCAAAGCGTCGCGCCAGCTCTTGAGCAATCCGCTGAACAACGTCTTCAGCGTCATGAAACCGAGAGACGGATGCGAAAACATACGCGGACACCGCCGGCTCAGCTTTGAGCCAGCATTCTGTAAACAACTCTCGTTTCTGATCTTCTTTCATTGACTCGGCCCACGTGAACATCTTTCCGTCTACCGTATGCCGAATGCGAACAGAAATCGTTAACAAGAATCTTGAAGAATCGTCAAATTCCAATTTTTGCTACTACTTGGCGACGACTTCATGCCGGGTTCCCACGATACGCGATTCGTCGGGAGGCCTCGCATCCGTCCCGGAGTTTCTGCAGGTTGCGAATATCGCGTCTGAAAACATTGCCATTTGCAAGCTGGCGACAGGCTCAACTGAAAGCAGGCCGCACAGCCACTACAGCCCGCAAACATTCGCTACATAGCGGAGATTATCGGACCCTAAAGGCTACCCGAAGGATAGCCCGGTCAATGGCACTTCTGCAACGGTCTTCCGGCTGACGGACTGCC
>CALEHQ010000030.1 GCA_937876315.1 uncultured Actinomycetes bacterium
ACATCGACATCGACATCGACATCGACATCGACATCGACGATCACAGTCTCGATACCGATGTCAGCGAATTCATCGAGCATCACCACATCGACGAGCGCCATCGGTTCAACGACAGTCTCTGGCTCTGACTCAACCGTTTGATCGAGCGATGCCACCGGCAAAAGGTCGGTGCGTTCATCCTCACGGACTCGGACTCGGAGCAGGTACACAACAGCGAGAATCCAAAGAACAACCTGGCCCGCAAGGAGTGCACCTCGTGTTGCAGGTGTCTCGAACGAGAGCGTGGCGACACCGCCGTTGGTTGCAGTAAACGAACTCGACCAACCAAACGCCGAGTTGCGCTGCAATGACTGTCCATCGACCTTGAGCTGCCAACTATCGCCTGCCGATGCCACATAGACCTCGCCAGCACCGGGCAACTCACCCTCGTAGACAGCAAATCCCGACGACTCGGTGAGCACTGCGGTTGCGCCCTGAAGCGCAAGCTCTGTCCGATCAGCAAGTGAGGGTCCCCCATTTGGCAACTGCGTCTCACTCGGTAATCCGGCAACCCCTGGTGCCCAAGCAGAATTTCGATACACCCGCATACCGGGGTTCACCGTGATCGATGCGAGGTCGAGTTGCGCATTGAGGACTGCCAGCAAGTCGCTCGGTACTGAAGCACGGGATCGTGCGTAGGGATCAGGGGCAGGTGCAACCGGAACGACGACATATCTCACCGCCATAGGCGATAACAACGCACCCAACCGTGCAGTGCCGCCTTCCGATGCGGTTTGAAGAGCTCGTGCAAGATTGCTCGTGGCTCCTGAGTCCGAACCCGCCCACTGCTCAGCGATGGAGGGGGTTCCAGAGATAGTCGTCGCATACGCGAGCGTCCGGTCCGGACCAAGGTCATCGACCGCTGGGGCGTCGAGAGCCCACCCTTGGAGCGGAAGTGCAGTGGCATCACCGAGCCACAAAACCCTGAAGGCGCCATCGGTTGTGTCTTCACCAAGGAAAGAAAGTGAACGATTGAAGTCACCACGAGGCATATCCCAGCGACCCGAGAACGACGACATCAACGCAGGTCCGAGCGCAACGATGAATGATCCAGCAGCAAGTAGCGAGACAATCTGACGCCAGCCAAAGTGATAGTCGGGAAGATCAATCTCAAACGCTGCCATGCCCAAACCAGCAGCGAGCGCGACTCCGAGAGCAGATGGCACCAGCAACATCGATGGCGCCGGCAGATACTCCGTCAGCCATCCTTGGCCGACTCCCCACGCCAGTGCGAAACCGATGATGGCCAGCACCCATCCTCGAACCGCCCAAGAAAGCCGCCACTGCCGACCAATGAACAGTGGCAACAACGCGGTGACAAGAAGTAGCCAACCCAGGATCCCTGTGCCAAATGGACCCGTTCCGAATCGCAAAACATCGGCGATTTCAAGAGCAAACCCACCATTAGAAGAAACCCCAACCAACGAATCCCAACCGTCAAGGAATCCGAGGCTCCACGGCAGGTGCAGAACCAGCGCAACTACCGAACCACCAACACCAACCAGCAGAATTCGACCGCTTCCAACGAACTGCCCCGCTACCCAACCACCAACAGCGAACGCAATCGAGATCCCGGCCACCATGACCATTACCGAAGGTTCGATAATGGCACCGAGTGCAACAAACAATCCGACCGAAAGTGTGCGATGCAGCAACGGGCGGAATCGAACACCTGGCCCAGCTTCGTTGCCAATGGTCCCGAAGGGGGCAAGGCCACTTGCTGACGCGAGTTGCGAGAGGACCCAAGGAAGCAAGGCGTAAAGAACCAGCGTCCCCCACTGCCCTTGAGCCATGCCATTCGCAGCAATGGGAATGATCAAATAAACAACCGACGCGAGTAGTCGCGAACGCTGAGACGTCACCGGTTGCGTGAGACGCCACATTCCCAAGACACCGAGCGGCCAAAGTCCAAGAATCAACACGCCACGCAGCAAGCTGACGGCACCCAAGAACAAATAGCCCAAAGCTCCGAGAAAACCGAAACCAGTTGGAGCGGGTGCCGTGGAACCGAGACCCACTGATTGATAACCGCTTAGCCAGCGTTCGACCATTTCCCCTGGAGGAAGAAAGCGCACGAAATCGCCAACGGCGGGGACGCCATGAAGAACAAGTTCGCGTCCCCCGGCGAGGAGGAAACCGATCATCAATACCCAGACGACAAACGGAGTCGCCGACCGGGCATCTCGCAGATTCGACATGAGTTCACGTCCGCCAGCCGCCGCTTCAGAGCGAGCAATTCGGTGGCGCATGAATGCGGTGAGGCGAGCGCTTCCGCGAGATTGAAATGCATGAACTTCACTGTCGGGAACACGCCGGATGGCAGCAAGGGATGCTCGTCGCGTTCTGGCAGAGGATGCGTTTCGCGAATTCCATGTCCATGCAGACCAAATATCTCGTGCCCGACGGAAGTGGCCCAGCACAACGGCTTGGATGATTTCCAACAGAGAAAGAACGAATGCTTCCGGCGTTGCCCGCACCCGAGTGCCGAGAGTGTCCGAATCGCGCATCGCTCGCAATCGATGTCGGGACTGAAGTCGACGACGATCGTCCACGGGTCGACGAATACCAAGCGCCTCGAGATGGGCGACACGAGCCGCAGGAGCCACGATCACACGCGCTCCGGCAGCGTGAGCCCTCCAGCAAAGTTCGAGATCCTCACCATGAAAGGAAATGGCTGAGTCGAAACCACCAAGGGCTTCGAAGAGATCGGCCCGGATGAGCGTCACAGCTCCGGGAATGAAAAACACGTCGCGAACTGCGTCGTACTGCTCTTGGTCGAGATCGCCTCGTTCGACATAGGCCGCAGGATGGCCAAACCGATCAGCGCCCATACCAACCGAGAGCAACCGTCGTGGCTCGCCCCACTCGACGATTTTGGGTCCAACGACTCCGGCATTCGATCGAAATGCCTCTTCGACGAGCAGTCGCACGGCATCTGGATCGAGGCGAACATCGTCGTGGCAGAACAGATAGAACGCAGCGCCTTGAACAGCGACCAGAGCTTCATTGGCGGCAGCGGCGTAGCCCGAGTTTTCGGGAAGGCGACGGAGATGGGCATCGGGGAGAACTGCGCCCACCCGATCTCGGAGCTCAACCCCATCGGTGCTCGCAGCATCAACGACAAGAACAGAAAGCGCGGAATAGTCCTGGGCCCCGAGGCTCGACAGCGTCTCTTCAAACCACCCGCCCGGGTTATGAGCGACCATCACTGCGACGACGGCGGGGGCAGGCCCTTCAGGCTCATCCGCCTCAAAGAGGGATTCGAAACTTGGCGATGGCGCACTGGTTTCGGCCGAAGTGTCGGAACTCTTGCTCAGCGCTGCAAGAAGGTCGTCAAAGATCGACTCGGATTCGGCACCCGCTGGAGGCACCGACCCGCCTCCGGAAAGGGGGTTCGGGTCCGCAATCGGCCCGGGGGCCGGCGTGGAGGGGGGTTCGGGAACAGTCACGACGGTCTCCGAGGGTAGTCCTCCTAGTGTCGGATCCCGCTGACCCCCGTCTACGCTGATCCCCGTGGAAAATGCCGCGTATGACCCCATTCGACGTGCCGCCCATGAGGCCCTCAGCGTCAGCCTCGGCTTCGGAATCCTCGGATTCAACCGTTTGCAGGTGCGACGCCGCGAATGGGAGCGGGAATCTGGCGTGACGCTCCCGTCGGCGTCTGAAATGGCAAAGACGATGACCACGACGCTCGGCACGTTCGCCTCGCTCGTCGCCGAGCGCGGGCGTCGCTGACGTGCGAATCGCCGCTGACGCGACCTCACTCATCGGACACCGAACTGGCATCGGTGGCGTGACACGCACCTACCTGCATCGCTTGGCGCGTCCCGGACTCGAAGTTTCCGCATTTGCCGTCTCGCGCCGCGGGGCAGGGCCAATGCTCGACGAACTTCCTCCCGGTGTGCGCGCCCATCGACGTCCGATGGTTGCCCGTCCCCTTCGAGCGCTCTGGCGGCGAGGTCCGTGGCCTCCTATCGAGTGGTGGACCGGCGATATCGACCTTGTATGGGGCCCGAACTATGTCGTTCCCCCAGCGAAGAACGCAGCACGGGTCGTGATGGTCCACGACCTCACCGCTGTGCACTTTCCCGAAATGTGTACCAATGATGTGCAACAAGTTCCCGCTCTGCTCCGTCGAGAAATCCTCGATGGCGCATGGATCCACACACCGTCGCAGGCCGTCGCCGACGACGTCGTTTCCACGCTCAACGTTGAACCGCACCGAGTTCGCGCAATCCACCTCGGCGGACCACAACAGATCGAGGACGCAACTCGAGCCGAACGCGCCAAACGAGGACGCGCCTTTGCTGGTGTCGATGACTACTTACTTTCTCTCGGGACAATCGAACCGCGTAAAGACATTCCGTCGCTCGTGCGAGCCTTCGATGTGATCGCCACCAAGCGTCCGAACCTCCACCTGGTCATCGCAGGGCCCGACGGATGGGGCGTCGACGCGGTCAAAGAGGTCATTGATTCCTCACCGAATCGATCAAGGATCCGTCGGACAGGCTGGCTCTCCGACGCCGACCGTGACGACCTCCTCGCAGGCACGCGTGCTTTTGTCTACCCATCACTCCTCGAGGGATTCGGAATCCCCCCGCTCGAGGCGATGGCTGCAGGAGTGCCCGTTGTCGCGACTCGCACGGGATCACTGCCAGAAGTTCTCGGGTCCGCGGCGCAATGGGCCCAACCTGGCGACGTCGACACCTTGGTCAGTGCCATCGAAAAGGTTCTCGATGACAAAGCGCTTACCGAATCACTTGTTGCTGCTGGCAACGAACGACTGACCCATTTTTCATGGGACCGATCGACCGATGAATTGGTTGAGCTGTTCGAACTTGCGTGTGCGGCTCGGGCCTAGGATCGCAACGTGAAGGCTTTAGTCACCGGCGCTGCCGGCTTCGTCGGACGTCATCTGTGTGCACATTTAGGTCTTCAGGGCGACACCGTTATTGGAGTCGACCGTGCCGATGGCCCAGACCTTCTTGACTCCGTTGCTGTTCATGCTCTTCTCGCCGAAATTAAGCCCGATGTCGTGTACCACCTTGGCGGCTGGAGCGATGTCGGCGCATCTTGGGACTTCCCACTCGATGCGTTCCGTGTGAATGCAGAGGGAACGCTCAATCTTCTTCAAGCCTGCGTTGCCAACGGCAAACCAAGAGTTCTTGCTGTAAGCAGCGCCGACGTTTACGGGCGCGTCACCCAACAGGAATTGCCGATCACCGAATCGACACCATTCCGACCTGTGACCCCCTATGCCGCAAGCAAAGTTGCAGCTGATCAATTAGCGCTGCAGGCGTGGCTCGGCCATCAACTTGAAACCATTCGCGTTCGCGCCTTCAACCACCTCGGCCCAGGGCAAACCACTCGCTTTGTTGCGCCAGCAATCGCTGAACGGATCGCCATCAACGAACGCGATGGGTTGAACTCAGTTCCAGTTGGAAACCTCACGCCCCGCCGCGATATCACCGATGTTCGCGATGTCGTTCGGGCCTACCGGCTGCTCATGGAGAAGGGCGAGGCAGGCGAGGCCTACAACGTATGCTCCGGTCACGATCTCACTATTGGCGATCTTGCCGAGCATCTCGTGTCCCTCGCTAGTTCTCCCATGCACCTCGAAGCGGACCCTGAATTGCAGCGCCCAGTCGAGACCCCGGTATTGCGCGGTGACCCAACCCGGTTGAACTCCATCACTGGCTGGACACCTCAGATCCGCCTTGAGACGACTCTCCAGGACATCCTCGACGAACACCGGGTCGCGGTTTCCACTCGCCGATGAATCAGAAGCGAAGTTCGGCATTCCATAGGCCTCCCTGGCCCGTACAATCCAACAACCACGGGCGATGCCCCCACTCCCCAAGCGGAATCACACAATGAGCAAACGAGCACTCATCACAGGAGTCACCGGTCAGGACGGCTCGTATTTGGCTGAACTGTTGTTGGCGAAGGGTTACCACGTCATCGGGATGGTTCGTCGCAGTTCCACCGTGAACTTTGAGCGGATCGGCCACCTGCAGGACGACCTTGAACTCGTCCCCGGCGACCTCCTCGACGAGGTTTCGATGATCCACATCATGCGAGAGCACAAGCCCGACGAGGTCTACAACCTCGCGGCTCAATCCTTCGTGCAGACGTCTTTCGGACAACCCGTCCTGACCGGTGAAACCACTGCACTCGGCGTCACTCGATTACTCGATGCGATTCGTCTCGCTGACCACGACGTTCGCTTCTACCAAGCCAGTTCTTCAGAGATGTTCGGCAAGGTCGTTGAAGTTCCTCAACGCGAGTCCACCCCGTTCTACCCACGCAGTCCGTACGGAGTCGCCAAGCTCTATGGACATTGGATCACAGTCAATTATCGCGAGAGTTACGACATGCACGCGAGCTCCGGAATCCTCTTTAATCACGAAAGCCCACGACGAGGCCTCGAATTCGTCACTCGCAAGATCGCCAACGGCGTCGCTCGGATCAAGCTCGGGCTTGACGCCGAAATTCGACTCGGCAATCTCGACGCACAGCGAGACTGGGGCTTTGCCGGCGATTACGTCGACGCGATGTGGCGAATGCTGCAACAAGACGTTCCTGGAGACTTCGTTATCTCCACTGACGAAACCCACTCTGTCCGCGAATTCTGCGAGATCGCGTTTTCTCGCGTGGACCTCAATTGGGAAGATCACATCGTGATCGACGAACGATTCTTCCGCCCTGCCGAAGTCGATCTCCTCGTGGGCGATGCAACGCACGCACGCACAGTTCTCGGGTGGCAGCCCAAGACGCCATTCCGCGATCTCGTACACATGATGGTTGATGCGGACCTCGATAACGTCGCCCGACAACAACGCGAACTGTCGTAGGCGTCATGATCACCGTCATCGCCGGTGGCGTTGGCGCCGCAAGAATGCTTCGCGCCCTCCTTCAGGTTGTTGACGCGTCTGAGGTGACTGCCATCGTCAACGTTGGCGACGACCTTATCCTTCACGGACTCCACATCTCGCCCGACCTCGACACGGTCACCTACACGCTCGCCGACGCCATCAACCCCGACACCGGGTGGGGCTTGGTGAATGAGTCGTGGCAATCACGAACAATGCTTGAGCAGTACGGCGGCGTTAGCTGGTTCGGCCTGGGAGACCGAGACCTTGGAACGCACCTCTACCGAACGCAACGCCTTCATGAAGGTGCTGATCTCGCCACTGTTACCGCTGAAATCACCGCTGCTTGGAACCTCGGACTAACGGTGCTGCCCGCAACCTGTGACTCGCTCCGCACAATCGTGACCCTGGCTACTGACGACGCTGCGGGGAGCAACACACCAATCCTTGCGGCCGGAACCGAAATTAGTTTTCAGGAATACTTCGTTCAGCGCCACCATTCCGTGCCGATCTCAAATGTTCGGTTCGAAGGTGCAGAGGATTCGATGCCCGCTCCGGGCGTTCTTGATGCAATCGAGTCGGCCAACCTCATCGTCATTGCTCCCTCGAATCCGCTTGTATCGATTGCACCAGTTCTTGCCGTGCCCGGAATCCGAGATGCACTCGTGCGGCGTCGCAACAATGTCATCGCGGTCTCGCCGATCATTGCTGGCGCCGCGCTGAAGGGACCTGCCGATCGAATGCTCGCCGAATTGGGCCACGATGCTTCGGTTCTTGGTGTTGCCGCTCTCTACAACGAATTCGCAGGTACGCTCGTCATTGATGCTGCCGATGACTCTCTCAAATCGGCCGTCGAATCGTTTGGATTGAACTGCATCGTGACTGAAACCATTATGAGTAAGCCCGGGGTTTCGGAATCCTTAGCCCGAACCGTGCTTTCAGGAGCCACGACATGAGCCGTATGGAGATCTTTGGCATCGAAGGCATCGGCGAGATCCACGCCGGTGACGACCTCGCGGCATTGATTCATGAAGCGTCGTCGAGTTCAACGGACACAATGCTGATCGATGGCGATGTACTTGTTGTCACCCAGAAGATTGTGTCCAAAGCCGAGGATCGCCTTGTTGCCATCGATCCCACCGATCCACTCAGCCACAAACCTCTGGTCGAACGCGAATCGGTTCGAATCCTTCGTCGCCGCGGGGACTTGATCATCAGCGAAACCGAGCACGGTTTCATTTGCGCAAACGCCGGCATCGATCTTTCAAATGTCGAAAGCGGATGGGCCGCTTTGCTTCCTGTCGATTCAGATCGCTCCGCCCGGAGGATTCGCGACGGATTGCGTCACCGATTCAATGTCGATGTGGCCGTAATCATTTCCGACACCTTTGGCCGTCCATGGCGCAGAGGGGTCACCGACGTTGCAATTGGCTGTGCAGGAGTCGCTGGCATCGTCGACCTCCGAGGCACACCCGATGCCCTCGGTCGCGAGATGCACGTCACTGAAGTCGCTATCGTCGATGAACTGGCTGCCGCCGCCGAATTAGTGATGGGCAAGTCCACCAATATTCCGGTCGCTGTCATTCGCGGCGCTGACCCGACATGGCTGCGCGATGGAAGCGTTGCCGATGAAATTGTCCGTTCGCCTAGCGACGACCTGTTCCGCTGACCTTCGCGAGCCAAGGAATCTCATGTCTGAACCATTCATCCCACCGACCGACAATCCCCCACCGCCTGCACCTGAGCCCCCTCCCGTAGGCGCACCGCCAACATCACGCCCAAACGGCCTAACGCCAGATTTCGACATCATCCCAACACAGATTCGCTCACGAATCGCCATGACAATTTCATGCACCGATGCCGACGAACTCCCGCGAGTGAGCAACGCCGGTGAAGTAATTGATGGCCCCAGCGGACCCGTCCAAGTAATGCACAACGGCGTACTTGTGGAAGATGGTTGCTACTACGGAGTTCTCTCAGGCGAAATCATCCGTTGCCTTCGCGGGATTCATGAGCCCCAAGAAGAACTCGCGTTCTCAATCATCATGAAGCGACTCGCCGAAACCCGAAGCGCTACCCAGGCACCCACAATGATCGAACTGGGAAGCTTCTGGGCGTACTACAGCCTTTGGTTCCTCAACGATTTTCCTGACGGTAACTCCATCTGCCTTGAGCCCGACGAAAATCACCTTGAAGTCGGTAAGCGCAACTTTGCCATCAATGGCCGCACCGGAACCTTCATCAATGCAGCGATCGGCATCGGTGGCGGTTCCATTCGCGGCTTCGTTACCGAAACGAATCCGAACCCGGTCGACCTTCCCTCCCACGATCTCGATTCACTTCTCGCAACCTGCGAAATCGACAAGGTGGATGTCCTGCTTTCGGACATCCAAGGCGGCGAAGTGCCGTTACTCATCAGGGCAAGCGAGCGGCTCCGTCAAGGTGCAGTCCGCTTCCTCATTGTCAGCACCCATGACCTCTCAATCACAGGGAGTGCAACCACTCATCAGCAGGTTCTCGACATCTTGTTGTGGTCTGGTGCACACATCATCGCCGAACATTCCGTTTCGGAATCTTTCAGTGGCGACGGTCTCATCGTGGCGTCATTCGACCCTCGAGATAAAGACATGAAGATCAACATCTCCCATAACCGAAGCCGAAATGCACTCTTTGGTGAATGGGAACCGCGAGCCGAGAGTTACCGGCTTCAGCTACTTGAGGCGAACGAGACTCTTGAACGGATTCGCTCGATGTTGCCGTTCAGAATTCGCCGCAAATTTCTCAACGTGTGGAATGTGTTAAAGAGCTAATCCTCAGGCCTGCTCGCGAAACCAGTTGAGTGTTGCGAGCGCTCCGGCTTCAAGCTCCGTCTGGGGCGACCATCCGAGTTCTGCGCCAGCAAAGCCCGGGTTGAGGGCCGACCGAGCGAGCTCACCGGTTCGAGCCGGTTCGTAGGTCGCCTCAGTTGTCACCCCGGCCGCAACGGCCATTGCTCGATAAAGGCTGTTCACCGAGGTCTCTACGCCGGTGCCGATATTGCAGAGCACCCCGTCACCGCAGTCGGCGGCTCGAACGAACGCGTCGACAACGTCATCGACAAACACGAAGTCGCGTGTTTGTTCGCCATCGCCAAAGATTCGGCAGCCCTCGCCGCGAAGCAAGCGCCCAGCAAAGATTGCGACGACTCCGGCTTCTCCGTGTGGATCCTGACGAGGCCCGTAGACGTTCGCAAGGGCCAGCGCCACGTAGTTGAGACCGTGAAGGAACCGAAAGGCGTAGAGGTAGTCGTCAATAACTTTCTTGGCCACGCCGTAGGGCGAAATGGGATGCTGCGAATGCTGCTCGTCAACAGGAAGATCTTCCGGCAGAGGATCGCCATAGATCGTTCCGCCGCTTGAGGCCACAACGACCTTTCGGGCTCCTGCCAACCGCGCGCCTTCAATCACATTGAGTCCGCCAAGGACATTTACCTCGGCGTCAAACAGGGGTCGTTCCACCGAAACTCGGACGTCAGCTTGTGCTGCCAAGTGGAACACGACATCGGGTGCAGCCGATGCCAACGCTGCGGGAATGTCTGAGGACCGAACATCTAACTCGACAAACGAGAAGCTATCCCCGGCTGTACGGGCGCTCTCCAAATTTGAGAGACGTCCTGTTGCCAAGTTGTCAATGACCGTAACGGAATGACCTTCAGCAAGGAGTCGATCAGTCAGCGTGGAACCGATAAATCCGGCTCCGCCTGTAACAACTGCGCGCATCGTTAGTCGCTTTCGGGTAGTCGGGCGCCAGTCAGTTCGGACTGGGCGGGAACTTCAACACCTGCGCCGACGACGGTCAGGTCGCTGATGTGGGAGTCGGGGCCAACCCGCGCACCGCTTGCAATGATGGAGTCGTGAATTCGAACTCCGGGGCCGATCGTGACTCCATCCATCAGGATTGAGTTACGCACAATCGTTCCGTTACCGATAACCACGTCGGCTCCGAGTACCGAGTTTTCGACAAGTGCAGAAGAATCGATTTCATCGGAGGGCAGAACTGCGATTTCATTTGCCCGAATCCCGTCGATGAGGTCAAGTTGCGCGCGCAGATAGGTATCGGGCGTACCTGCATCGATCCAATACGCATCGCTATGCAGTGCAAAAAGGCTCTCGTCGGCAACCATCGCCGGAAAAGTCTCACGTTCAATCGAAACCTTGCGATCAGACGCGATGCGGTCAAAAACTGAGGGCTCAAGTACATAGGTGCCCGCATTGATCCAGTTCGTTGGCGCAGTTCCAGGCGCAGGCTTTTCAACAAATTCGATAACCCGACCATTGTCATCAATCGGAACCACGCCGTATCGCGACGGATCTTCGACTGGCGTTAATGCGATCGTTCCCTCGGCACCGTGGCTCTTGTGGAACTCCCACAACTCAGCAACGTTGAGATCGGTCAACACATCGCCGTTCACGACAATGAACGTGTCGTCAATTCCGGCAGACAACGCAGCAAAGCGAACAGCACCTGCGGTATCGAGTGGATCGGGTTCAACGGCGTAATGGAGGACGACCCCAGCACAGACACCATCGGGATACGCGTCGATGAAGGCATCGGGTCGATAGCCCAGCGAAAGGACAGCCTCGGTCACGCCGTATGACCCAAGCGCCGCTACCACCCGTTCGATCATCGGAACGCGAACGACCGGAAGCATCTGCTTCGGGAGATCATTTGTGAGGGGGCGCAGACGAGTGCCGAAACCTCCGACAAGAACAACGGCTCTCACTGGCCCGCCGCAACCGTTGTGGCTGTGGTCGGAGCAGTGTCAGTGCTGCCTGCTGCGATAGTCGTTGAGGAACCATTTGCGGGCGCGGCTGGGTCGATCGTTGAGACCGTCGGGTCGAGGGTGACGGTGGTCGGATCGATGTTCAGATTTGGCGTGTCTGCGGGCATCCGAGCGATGACGACCAGAACAATGCCGATAACCACTGCAGCGGCAACAGCAAGAGGAAACGCCAGCTTGCGCTTCGGACGTGATTCGACCTGACCGCTCTCTCGGGCCAGTCGGGCGGTCTTCTTGGCCTGAGATGCTTTACCCATAGGCCGCCAATGTTAGCGGTCGGTGCCCTTGTGTCCGGTCAGAGTCTGTTCAGCGTCGCAAACGACGCTGGTCGATTAATTCGGCAAACAGATTCTCGTAGGACTCAGCAACTGCAGCCGGTGACGCCCATCGCTCGACAAAGAGTCTCCCCGACGCCCCCATCCTCTCGGAACGCTCGCGATCATCGAGAAGTTCGGCCAGCGCAGCGCGGAATTCAGCGGGACTATCGGGCGGAACAGCGATGCCAGCTCCGGCGCGTTCAATTGTTCGCTCTACTTCGGTGCCCGCATCGACGCTGGCCACAATTGGTCGCCCTGCCGCAAGGATGGAATACAACTTTGACGGAACACTCGACCAGGCCAAGCCTGCTCGAAGCGGCACAACATGAAGGTCACCTGCAGCCAAGACTTCCGGCAGACGTTCAATTGGCTGCATGTCAATGAATCGCAGGTTCGAAAGATTCGCCGCCTCGCGCTCTAGGTCGGGTCGGGCCGATCCCCCTCCATTAATCACGAACACAACATCGGGCCGCGATGTTTCAAAGGACCGTGCAGCGTCCAGCACAAGATCCAGCGACTGCGAGAACCCGACGTTGCCCGCATACATCACAACGGTCTTGCCGATCAGCCCGTAGTCCTCGCGATAGGAATTCTCACGTGCTGCTGGCCGGATCGCGTTGGTATCGACGAAATTTGGAATGACACGAACTTTCGCTGCTTGAAGTTCGGCCCGCTCGCCTTCAAGACCAATCGTGATCTTGGCTCTTACGTTTGCGGCCAAATCATCGGAAAGAACAGTGACTACGTCGGACATCCGGTAGCTCGCTCGTTCAAGCGCTCGGGCTCCTCGAATCACGCGATTACCCGTGAGCAGTCCGAGTTCGATCGCGACATCTGGGAAGACGTCCTGAATGTTGAAAACCAGAGGCACTCGCCTTGCTGTGGCCACCATCCGCCCAGCCATACCCAGCGTTAGGGGCGGCGACATCGCCAACACGGCGTCGGGCCGCACGCGACTGAATGTTCCGACGATCGTTGCGAGCGCCGTAAAGCCGCCGAACGCGAGCGCTCTGGCTGGGATATTGCGTTTATCAGTTGGAAACGGATGCACTCGGCTGATGCAGCCCCACTCGGTGCGCTCAGTGCGAACGAGTTGACCCTCCCATCCGGGATCTATCGCGTGGTGCTGATACCAAGGCAACGACGTCACCACGTGCAAACGGTGCCCACGAGCGATGAGTTCATGAGCAATACGTGACATGACGACGCCTGTCGGCGCGACATCGGGGTCGAAATGAGGACAGATAACGAGAAGATTCACCGGTTCTCCCGGTAGACAGAAAGGAGGGACTGCGCAGAAACCGACCACGCGAATTTCGTCACGCGATCGAATCCGCTTCGTGCAAGAACGGTACGTCGCGCCGGGTCTTCGATGAGTGCACCCAGCGCGTTCGCCCAACCTGCCACATCAATTGGGTCGACGAACTCGGCGGCATCGCCTGCAACTTCCGGAAGTGATGCTGCATCGCTGGCCACAACCGGGCACCCCCGACTCATCGCCTCAAGCACTGGCAAGCCAAATCCTTCATAGAGCGACGGGAACGCCATCATCGTCGCCGCTCGGTAAAGAAGATCAAGATCGGACTCGGCAACTCGTCCCGTTCGGATCACTTTCGTATCGAGCCCATAGGCCTCGATGGTCGATCGAACAATCGAATCGCCTGATCCCACACCGCCGGTGAAGACCAATCGCACGTCGTGATGCTTCTCGGCAACCCGAGCAAACGCCGCGACCAACGTCGCGTGGTTTTTATGCGGATAAGTGATCGCTGGATAGATAATGAACGGACGATCCACTAGGTCGAAACGGCCAAGCAGTTCTCGTAATCGTTGAGCATCAAACGCTGCACCCGGGTCGGCGATGCCACACGGAACGATTCGAATCTGCTCCGCCGGTAGGCCAACACGATCGATTGCGTCGTTCGCCACGTAACGAGAAAGACACACCACGAATTCGGCTCGCTTCAATGACCGAGGAGCGATGAATCGGATGTAGGAACCTTTGATGAGTCCGAATCGTTCAGGATTCGCTAACGGCTGCAGATCATGCAGCGTCAGAACTCCGGGAACGGTTCGAACTGCTGGCATCGTTCCACCGGCATGGTGCACAAGTGCACATCGGTCGACTCGTGATCGAAATGCGAGCCAGGTGGACTCAGCGATAACTCTCAGCACCCTCGATGAACCTGAAACTGGCGCGACAACAGTTATGAATCTCGAAATGATTTCGGGATGCGCCGAGCTAAACCGCTTATTCACATACAGAATCACATCGACGTCGCCTGAACCCAAGTCTGCAAGCGCCGACAGAAGTCGAACGGTGTATTCCTCGCTGCCACCCACTTCGCCGGGAACCAGCCAGAGCAGATTGACTCCGACGCGTCGACGCGGGGAGCCAGTCACGCCATCGCCTCTTCGTAAGCAGATTGCAGTGCTTTTGCAGTCTTCTCCCACGTAAAGAGTGAAGTCGCTCGATTCAGCCCAGCATGCCCTAGGCGATCGCGCTCTGCATCGTCGGCAAGGAGCCGATTCATTTCTGTCCGGAGAGCATCAACATCGGATGGATCAACAACCACTCCGCAATCGCCAATTACTTCTTCAGTTGATGTCCCCGAAGAAGTGATTACCGCTGTGCCTTGCGCCATCGCCTCGAGTACGGGCAATCCGAAGCCTTCCTGACGGCTCGGGAAGACGAAAAGTTCCGCCGCTGCCTGTAATTGTGACAGCGACTCCGGTTCAACGAACCCGACCCGAACAACGCGAGAGCCAAGTCGCTCGAGTTGATCGTCGATTTGCTCGTTCCACCCGTCGGGGCCCGCAAGAACGAGTGTCACGTCGTGATCCTCGATGCCTTCAAATGCAGAAAGCAGTACGGGCAGATTTTTTCTCGGCTCGATTGTCCCTGCCCACAACACATAACGTCCAGTGATCCCGAGTCGAGAACGCATCGCCAGAATCTCTGAGGATGTAACCGCTTGCGGCTCAATGCCCCATGGAACCAGTCGGATCTTCTCGGAATCAAAACCGTTGTCGATGCATTCGTCGATCGTTGCTTGTGACGGGCACACGACGATGCTTGCATCACGTCGAGCAAGATCAATCGCGCTCCGAAAAAACGAAACGCCGCGGCGCGTGAATTGCGAAGGATCACGAAGAAACGCGAGATCATGGACGGTCACGACAATCGGTGCCGTCGCCGGTGGCATTGCCATCCCGGTTGCGTGAATCACGTCGACTCGCCCAGTGGCATGTTCCACGTCTGGCCAACGGAGTCGATGCCACGACTCGTAGAGCGCCAACCTCGGGAGAGGGAGCTGCTTCACCTCAATCGAGGGTCTCCATGAAGATGGCGGAGGCTGCCGATGACGCGCGCTCACTCCGACGAGTTCGAGAGAAGTGAATCGCTGAAGAGCGCTAACGCTCCCAAGGGCGGCTCGGGCCGTGCCGCCGGGGACGGCGTGCCAACACTGCTCGAGGGTGATCGCAACCCGACGACATCGCTCCATGGGCGTTCCAGTCTCCCACGGCGCTGGCGGGTCTCCCGTCATCACCGCCAGGCCAACCCGAGAGATGCCGTGGTGGTCAGTAGGGTGAGGACATGGAGTTTGTGCCTGACACCGCCTTCTGGAACGACCGCAAGGTCCTCGTGACCGGAGGTCGTGGTTTCCTCGGCCAAGCAGTTGTCGATCAGGTGCGCAGCCGGGGCGCCCGAGAACTCTTCACACCATCAAGTGCCGAGTACGACCTGCGAGACCGCAATGCAGTTCGCCAGCTCTTTGCCGACACCAGACCCGATCTCGTCATTCACCTCGCTGCCCGAGTGGGTGGCATCGGCGCCAATATGGAACGCCCTGCAGAGTTGTACCTCGACAATCTTCTCATGGGCACCTACGTGCTGGACGAAGCCCACCTGCAAAACACTCAAAAGACCGTGATGGTTGGAACGATTTGCTCGTATCCAAAATTCACACCCGTCCCATTTTCGGAGGACTCGCTCTGGCAGGGTTACCCCGAGGAGACGAACGCCCCATATGGCATCGCGAAACTCGCGCAACTCGTTCAAGTGCAAGCCAACCGAGCTCAGTACGGCCAAGATGCCATCTACCTCATGCCCACCAATCTCTACGGGCCTCGCGACAAGTTTCATCCCGCTGTCTCGCATGTGATTCCTGCCCTCATCAAGAAGGCCGTCGACGCAAAGGAATCCGGCGCCGAATACCTCGAGGTTTGGGGAACTGGTTCAGCGAGTCGTGAATTCCTTTTTGTCGATGACGCTGCCAAGGGGATCGTGCTCGCTTCGGAATTTTACAACAGTGACCAACCGGTCAATCTCGGCGCCGATCGGGAACTTCCCATTCGAGAACTCGTCGAAATCATTGTGAATCTCGTCGGGTTTGAAGGCGAAGTCCGATGGGATACAACGAAGCCCGATGGCCAACCCCGACGAGGCGTCGACGGCTCCCGGGCTCGCGACCAATTCGGTTTCAACGCCGGAACAACATTCGATGAAGGCCTGCGACAAACGCTTGACTGGTTTCTCGCCAATCGGCAAGAGGCCGAAGCCCGCCCCATTTAACGATTCAGCCGCAGGTCTGGCCCTCGGGCACCTGCGGAATGAACTCGCTCAATGTGGTCGTCGTGATTGGCTGCGTCGTGGACGTGGTTGCCATTGTCGACGAGGTCGCACCCGGTTGAACAGTTGAGGAAGTCGAAGCAACGGTGGTTGTCGTCGTAAGGAAACTCAGATCGGGAACTTCATTTGGCGACGGAATCGGTCGTAATCCGCGAAACACATCGAACATCGGCTGAGAAGCAGCAACGTTAAGTTCGAGAACGCTCGCCGCTCCCTTAAACGTTCCCGTTGCTACTGGCGTGAAACTCACAAGCGAATCGGGATCGAATGTGCGGAACTGCGAACCGAGGTCGACGAGATCCTGGATTTTGAATTCAGTGTCAAGTGTGACGTTTTTCTGAGCGATCTCAAGAAACTCCTTGAGAACGAAGGGATTACGCACACCTTGAGCCACTGCCTTTTTCATCGCCGCACGAATGAACTGCTGCTGGCGAGTTACACGACCGAAATCGCCGGTGGGATCTTTTTCCCATGTCCTCATATTGTCGCGGGAGATTTCGAAATGACGTGAACGCGCAAAGGCGAGCGCCTGCTCACCACTGAGCACCTGACACCCGGGCTCGTACTGGAACAAACCGGTTGCCTGATCGCGAGAAGGGAAGTTGAAGTAGACCGGAACACCATCGACCGCCTTGACCAGTGCTTCAAAGCCTTGGAAGTCGATCATCACGTAATGATTGATCGGAATGTCAAAGTTCTGGTTAATGGTCTGAATGAGTCGTTCCGGCCCACCAAGCGCAAGTGCTGAGTTGATACGACCTTGTCCACCACCAGCGATATCGACCCAGAGATCACGAGGAAGCGAAAGAAGTGACGCCTGTTGAGTTTTTGGATCAACCCTCAAGATCATGATGGTGTCGGTATTGAGCGACTTGCTGCGCCCCCGAAGTACCGGGTCACCTTCAGCCAGGCCCATACCGTCATCGATTCCGACGAGCAAAATGTTGATCGGTTCGCCCGGAGCACTTGGGGCCTCGAGCGAGGTACCAACGTCGACTCGAGGAAGCGCACTGACCTGGTTGTAGGCCCACGCCAAACCACCTGCCGCCATAAGGCAGGTGAAGACAACGAAGACATTGAGTGAGAGCAGCAGCCGTTGGGGCCACGTGCGGAAGGGGCGACGCACAGGCTGAAGACTACCGGAGGCCCCCCAACAGAAGGCGTCAGCCCCATTCGAAGTACGTCTCTCGCCGTAGGCTCACACCATCGTGAACATTTCCACCCTTGCAGCCCAGCGAATCGAACCGCTCGCAGTTGTTGGCGGAATGGTCGCGTCCGGACTCGTGGATGTCACTTCTGATCTCTCGGCCTTGGATTCAAATGGGTGGTGGGCCATCGTCGTCCCCTTCGAAGGTGTCCCCACGTGCGCCCGCTTTGAGCGTCGCCGTCCGACCGCATCACTTCCTCGCCCTTCACAACCTTGGATCGGACCTCCTTCTGATTCGTGGTCGTCATCACTTTCCCGACCAGAGTTCTCTGAACGCGTTGCGCGCATTCGTGAGTCGATTGCAGCTGGAGATGTCTACCAAGTGAACCTCACACGTCGGCTTTCAGCGCCACTTCCCGATAACGCGTCGATGTTGGCGTTGGGCGAACATCTCGCCAATGGCAACCCCGCGCCATTTCAAGCAGTCATTGAGCTTCCCGAAGTTGGCATTCGCATCGCGTCTGCCTCCCCCGAATTGTTTCTCACTCGCGATCAATCGCGAGTGAGATCTGCCCCGATCAAAGGGACAACGTCAACCGGCGGCGATTTCAGCGAAAAAGACTGCGCCGAGAACATCATGATCGTTGACTTAGTTCGCAACGACCTTGGTCGGGTCTGTAAACCAGGAACTGTTGTCGTACCAAACCTTCTTGAACGACAACATCACCCAGGACTCGACCATCTCGTCAGCACAGTCGAGGGTGAATTACGTCCCGGCGTCACCTGGTCTGATCTCATCGACGCAACGTTTGCTCCGGGTTCAGTCACAGGTGCACCCAAGATCGCTGCGATGAAACACATTCACGAACTTGAACCCGTGGACCGCGGTATTTACTGCGGCGCTATCGGTTGGGTCGACGCAGACCGCTCCATTGGCGAACTTAACGTTGCGATCCGAACCTTTTGGGTTGAGCAAAATCAACTGTGTTTCGGTACAGGCGGCGCAGTCACGTGGGACTCAACTGCTGACGACGAATGGGCCGAAACTGAACTCAAGGCTGAGCGACTGATTGCGCTCGCCTCCGGTGGACTGACATGACATCTCAGTCGATGTGGCTCAATGGCCAACTTGTCGATGACGCATCACCAGCACTCTCAGCAACCGATCATGGTTTTCTACTTGGCGATGGGGTCTTTGACACGTTGACCATCCGTGACGGTGTGCCAGTTTTTCTTGGTCGACATCTCCGCCGGCTTCGCAAAGGCATCGACCGTCTTCTGATTGCAAACACACCGACCGATGAAGTACTCAGTTCCGCTCTTTTTCAACTCATCGAAGCGAACGACATCGATGCCGCTCGAGCACGGATCACCATCACGCCAGGCCCAGGCTCGTCTCTGCGCGAACGCGGCACTCAACCACTTACGGTCATCTCTACATCGCCACTCCAGCAAATGCCTTTGTCGGTTTCGTTGTGCACCGTTCCATGGACCCGCAACGAGCGCTCTCCGCTTGCCGGAATTAAATCAACCAGTTGGGGCGAAAACGCTTCCATCCTTCGATTCGCCGCAACAAACGGTTTTGATAACGCAATTCTTTGTGACAGCACCGGTCGCCTAAGCGAATGCACAACCTCAAACTTGTATTTGGTGATCGACGACCACATCGTGACGCCATCAATCGAGAGCGGGTGCCTTCCCGGCATCATCCGAGAGGTTCTCATCGACGAGCAACTCGTGAGCGAACGAGATCTCGTTCCGTCGGACCTTGAACTCGCAACTGAGGTTTTCATCACCTCGTCAACAACCGGCATCATGCCCGTGCATTGTGTTGACGAGCACACCTACGCAACTCCTGGACATCGAACCGCCAATGCAAAGGAAACGATTGCGCGGCTGTCCAACCTCTAGAAGAGGCTCAACCCAAGAGCCGAGCGTGGACGATGTCACCAACCGTTACCGCAACGACCCCGCCGTCTCCGCCGCAGTCAACAAGCAACTGTCCGTCGTCAGCAAGAGCAATTGCTTGGCCCTCGAAGAATCCGTCGGAACGTTCGACACGAACGTGCCGCCCAAGGGTTGCGGACGCTGCTCGGACCTCGTCGAGGAATTCGGCCCGCTCGCGCTCGATAGTGATTGCGGTGAGATGACGGTCGTAGTGTCGGAGCCACGCAACAAGGACGTCTTCACGATCAACCGGTCCTCCGGTGAGGTGATTCACCGACGCCGCAGTTGCCGCCAGTTCCTCGGGAAGTTCGGCGGGCCAGTCAAGGTTGAGTCCCATTCCCACCACCACCGCATCGACGCGCCCATTGACGACGTGCGACTCAGCCAAGATGCCAGCGAGCTTTCTGTCGACCAAAGGCCCGTCGGCCACAACGAGATCGTTGGGCCATTTCAGTCCCGGCCGAACTCCGGCAACCTCGTCCACCGCATCGACCGCGGCGAGACCACAGGCCAGCGTCAAGAGGAACAGGTCCTCTGGGCCCACAACCGGTCGCAGAAGCGTTGAGACAAGCAATGACGCCCCAGTAGGGGCTATCCATGCCCGGTCCAGCCTTCCCCGGCCTGCCGTTTGGTGGTCGGCCACCAGAACGAGGCCCTCTGATACCCCTTCGGCGGCAGCCGCCAGGAGGTCTCGATTGGTCGAACCGGTCTCGGCCACCCATCGCACAGCGGCGAATCGGGTGCCCGGGACCTCAGAAGTGGCGAAGGACCTGTTCACGCGTGCCACCATAGGGCGTGCTTAAAAAGATCCTCATCGCCAACCGCGGCGAAATTGCAGTCCGTGTCATCCGTGCCTGTCAGGAAATGGGCATCGCCACCGTGGCGGTGTACTCCGATCTCGACCGTGACGCCCTCCATGTGCGCCTCGCCGATGAGGCCTATGCACTTGGCGGCACTACGGCAGCCGAGAGCTACCTGAACACCGAACTTATTCTCGATGTCATCGAGCGCAGCGGTGCCGACGGCGTGCATCCTGGCTACGGCTTCTTCTCCGAGAACACCGACTTCGCTCGCGCCATCACCGAGCGCGGTGTCACATTCATTGGTCCGCCTCCTGGCGCGATCGAAATCATGGGCGACAAAGTCTCCAGTCGTATTGCGGCGCAGGCTGCAGGAGTTAATGGAGTTCCCGGTACTACCGAATTCCTTAACGATGCATCCGAGGTCATTGCATTCGGCAAGGCACACGGTTGGCCTGTCGCCATTAAGGCCGCCTATGGCGGTGGCGGACGCGGCATGCGCGTTGTTCGCAGCGAAGACGAGGCCGCTGAAGCATTCGATTCCGCACGAAGCGAAGCGCTTAAGGGCTTCGGCCGCGATGAGTGCTACGTCGAGCGTTACCTCACCTGGCCCCGCCACATCGAGATGCAGATCATCGGCGACACCCACGGAAATTGTGTCTGGATTGCCGAACGCGATTGTTCTGCACAACGTCGCCACCAGAAACTCGTTGAAGAAAGCCCGGCACCGAACTTTCCGCCCGAAATTCGCCAAGCGATGGGTGAAGCAGCAGTCACCGTTGCGAAAGCATGTGGCTACTTCAACGCTGGAACCGTCGAGTTCCTTTTCCAAGACGGCGAGTTCTACTTCCTCGAAATGAACACCCGTCTCCAGGTCGAACACCCCGTCACCGAAATGGTGTCGGGCATTGACCTCGTTGCGGAACAGATTCGCGTTGCTTCAGGTCTTCCGCTTTCGTTCACTCAGGAATCAATCGAACTGTCTGGGCATGCGATCGAGATTCGCATCAACGCCGAAGATCCGGCGCAAGGCAAGTTCCTGCCCTCCCCCGGCCACATCACCACGCTGGTTCCGCCGGCTGGTTTTGGAACCCGCTGGGATGGCGGCTACGAGTCCGGCGACACCGTCAGCCAGTACTACGACAACCTCGTTGGCAAGCTCATTTGCTGGGGCTCTGATCGCGAGACTGCGATTCGTCGCACGCTTCGTGCTCTGCGTGAATTCCGCATTGAGGGAATCTCCACAACGATTCCCGCCGACCTCGCAATTCTTGAACATCAGGACTTCGTTGACGGCATTCACTCCACCAAGTGGGTGGAAGACACACTCGATCTCAGCAACGTTGGAAACACTGCAACGGTTGCCGACGGCGAGTCTGAAGCCAAGGTCCAGCGCGACGTCGACGTCGAGGTCAATGGCAAGCGATTCTCTGTGAAGGTCTTCGTTCCTGAATCGCAGGCTGGCGCAGTTGTCGCCGGCGGTGCTGCCGGAGGCGCAAGCCGTCCTCGTCGCTCAGGCGGCGGTGGTGGCGCAGGTGCTGGTGGCGGCTCGGGCGCAGTTTCCGTCCCCATGCAGGGAACCATCGTCAAGATCCTCGTTGTGGTCGGTCAGGAAGTCGAAGCAGGCGCAACCGTATGCGTGCTCGAAGCCATGAAGATGGAAAACAACATCACCGCCGACAAGGCCGGCACCGTCAAGGAGATCAAGGTCGCCCCTGGCGATTCCGTTGGCTCCGGCGATGTCGTTGTTGTGATCGAGTAATCGATCGCTACCTCACCCAGCCACTGGGTGAGGGCAACGGAAGATCGAGGTAGGTGACGATGCCAGGCTTGGCATCGCAGACTGACGCGACTGCATCGACGGCAGGCAGCGATGTCATCACCATTCCCAACACCATGTAGTCGCTAAACGATTTCGCTTTGAAATCTTTCGGTGGAAATACTTCAAGCTTCGTGCGCACCGACGGCATGCCGTCGATTTCGACGATGTAGCCGTGCTCAACCTTCCAGTCCGGTTCAAGCGTTCGACCCTTCCGCCAACGCACATCACACGACACCACTTTGCGGTCACCGATCCAGCCTTGCCAACTCGCCGACACTCCGGCAACATAGCCGGCGTCGATCGACCAAGAGTCGAGATCAAGGAACTCCGTCGTGATCGCATACTCGGTCTCGCAACGGACCTCGTCGAACTCGATGCCAAGCGCCTCACCCATCAGATAGACCGCATCACCGAAGACCGCAGTCCCTTGCTTCGTCATTGCCGACAGGTTCGGATCGTCGGGAAGTAATCCGTAGCCAACCGATTTCTCGGTATCGCCTGAGTCGTAGCCGGTGGAATCAACTGACTCGAGCATGCGAATCGAATCGATCCGATCGCAGACGCCCGCCGAGACGATTCCGAGAAGATTCGCCATCCCAGGGTTCATTCCAGAACCAAAGATCGAACTGTTGCCCCGGTTACATGCATCGATAATTCGTTGACGATCCGCACCCAGCGCATGACCGGTAATGAAACCGGCAGTAGCAGTGATGTTGATACCGCTTTCGAGAATGCGAACCATGTGGTCGACGTCAGGCCACTTCGGGTTATAGATAACGCAATCGGGCTTCAATGCCAGCAATGCATCGATGTCGTTTGTTGCGAGCACACCAATGGGGTCAATGCCGCACAACTCACCAATGTCGCGCCCGACCTTGTCTGGTCCCCACGCATAACAACCGACGATCTCAATTTCAGGATTCGCTGCCGCTGCAATCACCGAACGTTGGCCGACGTTGCCCGTCGTCCATTGCACTACCCGATATACCCGCGATGACATCTGTTCCCCCAGATTCAGCGACGCCCAAAGGGCCCGTAGACCCCTGAGGGTAGGTCGCTAGAACACCTAACGGGTGGAGATGACGAGCGTCCCACCAACAGTGTCGGGCCAGCCTCGATGCAGCTCGCCGCCGATACCAGTTCCGTACACCATCAACACCACAGCGAACCCAAACGGACCAAGTGGCAGCGCCAATGGCGTCCAAGGCAGCAGTGCACGAAGTCCACTTTGAGATGCCGTTGGTCGACCGCCATCGATGTACCGGACAACTCGCAACCCAAACACCATCTTGCCCAGCGTGCGCTGTGCAAAAAAGGTGAAGAGGAAGTCGTAGACAACCGCAAAGGCCAAGGCTGCAGGGAGCAGCCAGTCGGGACTGTCGAACTGCAACTGACCATCGATCGTTTTCGTCGTCAGAGCAACGACCACCAGCACAGGCAACGCGATGACTAAGAGATCGAGCGCGCGAGCACCAAAGCGCGGGCCGGGCGCAGCAAGGCTGAACGGACCGGAAGCGGGAAAATCCTTGGCTGTCGGAACTTTTCGAGAAGTACCGACTGGATCGGACTGCTCACTCTGCTGCATCGGACAATGCCTCGGCCATCGATGGGTGGACGAAAAGCGACTCATGAAGGTCGTTGACGCGTAAACCTGCGCTCACGGCGAGGGCCAGCACGGCAATGAGTTCTGCAGCATTGCGACCGACAATCGAGCCGCCGAGAACAACGCCGGTGGCGGGATCGGAAACAATCTTCACGAATCCGCGTGAATCATCTTCGATAAGTGCCTTTGCATTTGCCGAGAATGGCACCTTCGTGACGCGGATCTTGCGGCCCATTGCGAACGCGTCGGCTTCCGCTAACCCAACATCAGCGATTTCCGGTTCGGTGAAAATCGCCGACGCAGCTTTTTCGTAGTCAATGTGGCGATGCGGTCCGACGTGGAGGCCCATCGCGTGTTCAGCGATTTTGCGGCCCTGGAGCGCCGCGACCGAAGACAACGGAAGTTTTCCTGAGACGTCGCCAGCGGCATACACATATTTCAAAGAACTCTGGCAGTTGTGATTGATCTTTACGTAGCCGTCAATTAGTTCGACGCCCACATCGCTTAATCCGAGATTGTCGGTATTTGGGATCGAACCAATCGCTAACAACGCATGCGAACCAGTCACGACTCGACCGTCAGTGCATTCGATCGTGACGCCGTCAGCACCCACTGTTCCACTGAGCGCCTTTGCACCTTTCAGCAACCGAACACCGCGCGCAAGGAAGTCCGCTTCAAGCGCGGCGGCAACCTCAGGGTCCTTCAAAGGAAGAACCTGCTGCCGACTCACAATGAGCGTGACCTCACTGCCGAAGGACTTGAACATATGTACAAATTCAACGCCGGTGACACCTGAGCCGATCACGACCAAATGTTCAGGAAGGGTGGGGGGCGGATACGCATCTCGCGTTGTGAGCATCCGTTCGCCATCGACGTGCGCCCATTCAGGGATTCGAGGGCGACTGCCAGTGGCAATCAGAACAACATCGGCGTCGATCTCAAGAGGACCATTGGCTGTTTCGGCGATGACCTGATGCGGACCGACCATCCGACCCGTGCCCTTCAGGAGCGTGACGCCCTGGCTTTCAAGCAGCGAGGTGGTCGACCGCTCCAGACGCTTGCCAATCGTGTCGATGCGATGACGCAGCGCATCGAAATCAAGGGTGGCCGAGACATTTGTCAGGCCCATCCGCTGGGCATCATTGATCGTGCCGAGTGCTCCGCCTGTGGCGATCATGGCTTTCGAAGGAATGCAGTCACGTAAATGTGCAGCGCCACCCACAAGATCTTTTTCGATCATCGTGACCTCAGCGCCGAAACGAGCGGCGTACGTAGCGGCGGTATTTCCCGCCGGTCCCCCGCCGATGATCACGAAGCGCTTCGCCATGGAATTGAGGCTACCGGCCAAGGATCCCCGAAAGACCGCATGGGGACAACCCAGAGGCAGAGTTCAGCTCGGGTTCACGAGTCCTCAGTGAGTGGCTCTCTCGATCGAACGTAGGCGATGGTCCGAAGTGAACACCCGGCGGGTAAGCCCGAGCCCGATCACCGTGACGCTCGTCGCGACAGAGCCAAGAATCAGGTACATGATCGCAAGCTGCACGGTGACGGCATCGACTGCGTCGACACCAGCGAGCACAAGACCGGTCATTGCACCAGGCAGGAAAACAAGACCAACCGCTTTCGTAGATTCAATCTGTGGCACGAGTGCGGTTCTCAAGGCGGAGCGCACATAGGGCCGAGACGCGTCTTGCCAGGACTGACCAAGCGCGAGGCGAGCCTCGACCTCATCGCGCTTTTCTGAGAGTTCGCCGACAATGCGCCGACCGACAAGCACGGAGGCTGTCATCGAGTTCCCGATCATCATCCCTGCCAGCGGAACGATTGTCCTGCCCTCGACGGGGAAGACCTGAAATCCAAAAATGACGGAAAGGCTCACGACGACAACTGTGAGCATTGAGATTGTTCCGAGAAGAAAGATTCCAGGAACTTCCTTTGCTCTGCTGCCGATCGTGAAGCTGGCAAAGCCAATCATGATCACGACCCACAACCACGCCCACCACACGGACGCGTTGGAATCGAGCACAAGCCGCAACGCGAAGCCAACCAGAAGCAATTGCACTGCAGCGCGAGCTGAAGCCCACAGGATCGACCGAGAAAGCTGCAAACGCTGCGTGAACGAAAGGGCAATAGCAACCACCACAAGCGCAAAGGAACCAACCAATCCTGCCCATCCAATTTGGGTTGCGTTCACTGCTCTTCCCCCGACATTCCCTGCTCGAGATACGCGGCGGTTTCTTCATCTGACGCATTGCGACCATCGATTAGCACCAAGGCATGGTCGGCGACGCGACGCACCTGTGCCAGATCGTGACTGACCCACAGAATGCCAATTCCCTCTTGAGCGAGTTCCTTTGCAAGATGTTCTATGCCGAGACGATTCTCATGATCGAGCGCCGAGGTGGGCTCATCCATCAGGATCACCTCTGGCTGTGTGAGGAGGGTCCGAGCGATGCACATCCGCTGTGCCTCACCCCCAGAGAGGTCATCAGCAACACGATCAAGCAATGAGCCCTCAAGCCCCACACGCTGAAGCGATCTGCCCAATTCCTCCTCACTGGCCTGCGGAGCGCCAACCTTGAGATTCGTCCGCACCGACCCCGCGAATGGGACCGGCTTCTGGAAGACCATTCCGACTCGGCGGCGCAGCTCACGGGGGTCGATCACCGCACTGTCCTGACCACGGAACCGGACGTTGCCGGCTGAGGGGACTTCCAAACGGTTACCCAACCGCAACAGCGTCGATTTCCCCGCCCCAGACGGCCCTGCGAGGACCGTGACTGCCGCCGGAGCCACCGAAAGGCTCACCCCGTGCAGGATCTCGCGATCGGAGTCCACCGCAAAACTCACACCGTCGAATGCGAGCAGTTCGGCGCTCTCGACGGGGATGCGTGTGGGACCCATCCTGCCAGCATGACACCCGCGCGCCCTCCCTCTTAGTCTGATGCGGTGACTTCCTCAGAACAGTTCCCCACCGCCTGGGCCGATGCGGCCTCCAAAGACCTCAAGGGCGCAGACCCTGCCGACCTTGTCTGGGAGACCCCCGAAGGCATCGCCGTCAAACCGATCTACACCGCAGCCGATCTCGAGGCGCTGGGTGATGTCGACACGCTCCCAGGCTTCGCCCCCTACACCCGTGGCGTACGAGCAACGATGTACACGAACCGCCCTTGGACGATTCGTCAGTACGCAGGATTCTCAACTGCACAAGAGTCCAACGCGTTCTATCGTCGCAACCTGGCCGCTGGTCAGATGGGCCTGTCAGTTGCCTTCGACCTCGCAACACACCGCGGCTACGACTCTGACCACCCCAACGTGGTCGGCGATGTCGGCAAGGCCGGCGTGGCGATTGATTCGGTCGAAGACATGAAGATCCTGTTCGAAGGCATTCCCCTCGATCAGATGAGTGTCTCGATGACCATGAACGGTGCTGTCATTCCCATCCTCGCGATGTTCGTCGTTGCCGGCGAAGAGCAAGGCGTCGATCGATCGCTCCTTGCCGGAACCATCCAAAACGACATCCTCAAAGAGTTCATGGTGCGCAACACCTACATCTACCCGCCGGCACCAAGCATGCGCATCATCGCCGACATCATCGATTACACCTCGAACGAGATGCCGAAGTTCAACTCGATTTCGATTTCCGGCTATCACATGCAAGAGGCCGGGGCCACGGCGGTACAGGAACTTGCGTTCACGATCGCCGACGGCAAGGAATACGTACGCGCCGCACTCGCCAAGGGCCTCGATGTCGATCTCTTCGCTGGTCGTCTTTCGTTCTTCTTTGCGATTGGCATGAACTTCTTTATGGAAGTTGCGAAGCTCCGTGCCGCACGAGTGCTTTGGCACCGAGTCATGAGCGAGTTTGAGCCCAAGAAGGCTGGTTCGCTCATGCTCCGCACCCACTGCCAGACCTCGGGCGTATCACTCACCGAACAAGATCCGTACAACAACGTCGTCCGCACAACGATCGAAGCGCTTGCAGCAGTGCTCGGCGGGACGCAGAGCCTTCACACGAACTCGTTCGACGAGGCCCTTGGCCTTCCGACCGACTTCAGTGCGCGCATTGCTCGTAATACGCAGCTCATCATCGCCGAAGAATCTGGTGTCACGAGCACAGTCGATCCCCTCGGTGGTTCGTATTACATCGAGTCGCTCACACAGTCACTTGTTGACGAGGCTTGGCAGCTCATTTGCGAGGTTGAAGAACTCGGCGGCATGACCAAGGCCGTTGAATCCGGCATGCCGAAACTGCGCATCGAGGAATCCGCCGCTCGCAAACAGGCTCGCATCGATCGCCGTCAAGACACCGTTGTCGGCGTCAACAAGTACGTGCCCGAGAATGTCGAAATGGTCGATGTTCTCGACATCGACAACACCAAGGTTCGGGAAGAACAGTTGGCCATCTTGGCCAGTGTTCGTGCGAATCGAGATGACGCCGCCTGTGCCGCTGCTCTCAGCGCCCTTACCGAAGGCGCCAAGAACGACGGCAACCTTCTGGCCCTTGCGGTAGATGCGGCTCGTGCTCGTGCAACACTCGGCGAGATTTCCGACGCAATGGAAGAGGTATTCGGGCGCCACAAGGCCGAAGTCCGTACCATTGCGGGTGTGTATGCAAAGGCGTATGAGGGCGATGCAGACTTCACCGCTCTTCAGGGCGAAATCGAAGCATTCGCCAAGACTGAAGGACGTCGCCCCCGCATGCTTGTCGCCAAAATGGGCCAAGACGGCCACGATCGCGGCGCCAAGGTCATCGCAACAGCATTTGCCGACCTCGGCTTCGACGTCGACATGGGTCCGCTGTTCCAAACTCCTGCTGAAGCAGCCCGCGATGCCATCGAAAACGACGTCCACGTGGTTGGTATCTCGAGCCAGGCCGCCGGACACAAAACCCTCGTTCCCATGCTCATCGACGAGTTGAAGAAGGCCGGCGCCAACAACATCCTTGTGGTGTGCGGTGGCGTTATTCCTCCACAGGATTACGACATGCTCACCAACGCTGGTGTTGCGGCAATCTTCGGCCCTGGAACCAACATTCCGACAGCGGCTCGCAAGGTGCTCGCCCTCATCGCCGAGAAGAGCCCGAACGCGTGACCCAACCCGCCGAAAACGCCGTTTCCCTCATTGAGGGGATTCGTGCGGGTGATCGGCGATCGTTAGCCCGCGCAATTACGTTCGCCGAGTCGACCCGGGCCGAACATCGTGTCATTGCTGACGCCGTCCTTGAAGCAATACTGCCCTCGACCGGCAACGCGGTGCGCATCGGCATCTCCGGACCTCCCGGTGTTGGGAAATCAACATTCATCGAGGCGTTCGGCAAACACATCATCGACCAAGGGCACCAACTCGCGGTTCTTGCTGTCGATCCCTCCAGCCGCCGAACCGGCGGTTCGATTCTTGGCGACAAGACCCGCATGGGCGAGCTCGTCAACCGTCCTGAAGCATTTATCCGCCCCTCCCCCGGCGGCTCGCAACTCGGTGGTGTCGCCCGACGCACACGCGAAGCAATGTTGCTGTGCGAAGCCGCCGGCTTCGATGTCATCATCGTCGAGACGATCGGAGTCGGTCAGTCCGAAGTCGCTGTCTCGGACATGGTTGATCTTTTCGCCCTCCTCGTTTCTCCGGGTGGCGGTGATGAACTCCAGGGCATCAAGCGCGGCATTATGGAACTCGCCGATCTCGTCATCGTGAATAAAGCCGATGGCGATCTTGCCGCCGCTGCTGCTCGAACTAGAGGGGACTACGCCAGCGCAGTCCACCTGCTTCGACCGAAGTGGAATGCGTGGTCCACTGAGGTTCTTGCTTGCTCTGCGCTCAATGGCATTGGCGTCTCAGAAGTTTGGGACGCAGTTACCTCGTTTCGAGCAGCCGTTGACGCCGACGGAGAACTCGCAGAGGCAAGGTCAGCCCAGGCGACGGCATGGCTCTGGAGCGAAATCGGCGACACGCTGATTGAGCGATTCCGATCCGACCCCGCTGTCGCGAACCGACTCCAGTCCGTTGAGGAAGACGTTGCAGCCGGACGCA
>CALEHQ010000031.1 GCA_937876315.1 uncultured Actinomycetes bacterium
GGCAGTCCGTCAGCCGGAAGACCATTGCAGAAGTGCCATTGACCGGGCTATCCTCAAGCGTCTCGGCCACGGTTAGCTTCCATGATTCGTCCTCCGGTTGCGGCTATTGCGATCAACAGCGGCGGAAGCCCCCGAGAGAAGGTTGAAAGTGATGATGAAGATGCAGATGCAGAGGTGGCTCGTTTGCTTCGCGGCGTTGCTGGCTGGCCAATCGGCGCTGGCGCAGCAAAATCTGGCGCAGCAAAATCTGGCGCAGCAAAATCTGGCGCAGCAAAATCTGGCGCAGCAAAATCCGAGTCATGAATTCTTGAAGTCCGGCGACTATCACGTCACCCAGTCATGGTCCCAGGAGAATTCGTTTGAGCGGCCCTACCATGTTCGTGTCCCTGACGCTGAGGATAAGCCGCGGCAACTTCCTGTGCTGATTTTTCTGCATGGAAACGGAGGGAATGCGCAGGATGCGATGCGAGGATTTATTCGCGGACGTGGAACGATCGCGTCTCGTTATGTGCTGGTGTTTCCGCAGGGCTATCGTGAAAGCTGGAATATTGTCTCGGAGCGTTCCAAGGCAGACGATCTCGGTTTCATCGAAGCAATCGTGCTGAAGCTGGCCACGTATGAGAACGTGGATCCCGAGAACTTCACGATCATGGGCGCCTCCAATGGCGCGGCGATGGTGAACCAACTGGCGATCGAAAGCAAGTTGCCAAACATTCGCAATTACATCAGTGGCGTCAGCCAACTGAACATATGGCAGCACGACGGCGAACATTTCAGAGCGAAAGGCGATGATAACAACTACCGCACAGTGGCCAGCCCTGCAGAGGGCAAACGACTGCTGAACATCTCGGGTGTGAACGACAAGCTGGTTCCTTATCACGGTGGTCCGTCGAAAGTGATTCCAGCCAAAGATGGGAAGCTGGCGTTTGTCGATGCGGAAGAGTCGACGTTTTTGTGGGCGCGGCAAATGGGTTACGAGGGAGTGCAGCTATCACGTCCAACCAGAACCATCGAGAACGCCGAAGTCTTTCGCTATCTCGATGGCGACGTCGTTCACTACAAAGTACTGGGCGAAGGCCACGGCGCCACATACGGAATCAGTGAGAAACTGCTGCTGGATTTCCTCGACGGGAATCAGGAAAGCCACGCGAAACAAGAAGTCAAGGTGCAGAAGCCTCATACCGGCCAGTTCATCGAGTTCACGCACAACGACGTAAAGCGAGAGTATCTACTCCATGTTCCTCAAGATCTTCCCGTTAATTCGCCCCTGGTATTCGTTCTTCACGGCTACCGCGGCGACGCCAGGGATTTAGTCGAACTTGGGATGGATGATCTGGCCGATACCAACGGGTTCGCCGTCTGCTATCCACAAGGGGCTGATGATCTCGAAGGGATACCGCACTGGAACGCTCGCCTGAAGATCAGCAAGATGGACGACATCGGCTTCCTTTCCGCGCTCGCGTCTGACCTGCAAAATAAACACTCGCTCAACAAAGGCAGAACCTTCGTGTGCGGAGTTTCCAACGGAGGTTTCATGAGTTACGCGCTGGTCGCGGAGAAACCCGATGTCTTTAAAGCCGCCGCGTCCGTGATCGGCACCATGAGTGGCCATACCTGGGAACATCGGGATGACATACCCCCGGTTCCCATTCTGCAAATCTCAGGTCTGGATGATGAAATTGTGCCTTACAACGGCAGCATGTCGAACGATGGCGGTTGGGGCGGCGCGCCGGATCAGGGTGCGATGCTGGAGTTCTGGCGCAAGCTCAACAAGACCAACACCGAAGAAGTCATCCAACTTTCCAATCAAACGACAGCGCACCATTACAAAGATGGAATCAACGGGAACGAGGTATGGCATTACCAGATCAAGAATTTTGGGCACAGAGTTCCCGGTAAACGTGAATTGGGAACCAGTGCCGCGGACGTGATCTGGCAATTCTTCGGCAAGGTTTCGGATGGCGCTGAACCACAACGTGACATCGCTTACGACACGAAGCATGAGCGGAACGTACTCGACTTTTGGCCTGCCCAAAAAAGCGACGCGACGAGCGACGAACCTGCCCCCGTCTTGATCTGGTTCCACCCCGGCGGATTTCGAGATGGCGACAAAAGCCAACTGCAGAAGAACCGAAGCGACATGCTGCAGACCTACCGCAACGCGGGGTACGCGGTTGTGTCTTGCAACTATCCCTTTCTCAGCGACGACATGGATCACCTTGAAATCGCGAAACATTGCGCCAGGGCCGTGCAGTTTGTTCGCTCCAAGGCGAAGGATTGGAATCTTGACCCTGCAAGGCTTTGCTGCTGTGGAGTTTCAGCCGGAGCCCTCATCAGCGAGTTCTTGGCCTACCACGACGATTTCGCGGATCCGTCAGCCAAAGACTCGGTCAGTCGGCAGAGTTCACGCCCCGCAGTCGTGGCTAGCATCATGCAACCGCGAGGGACCCGGGAGTTCGCCTTGCGTTTCATGGACAAAGGCGAAGCACCCATCTTCATCTACTCGGATGCCAAACCCAGCGATCGAATTCATCCTCCATGGGCAGCGATCATGCTACGAGACAAGGCACAAGAGTTGGGTATCCCCTGCCTCGCGTACGGTGGAGGACGCAACAAGCTTCCCACAGTAGAAAAGGGAAAGACTTGGCTGCAGCTCCAGCTAAAGTTCTGCCAAAAGCACCTGGAAAAATAGATTCGACATCATTCCGCAAGCACTACCAGAACTTTAAAAACAACGCTGTTTGCCAGCAGCCAGAGATTTCTAAAGACGATTGAAACGCGGCGTCAACGGAATCATCTAGCACACGTTCGATGAGGCTTCGGTCGCGATGGTAGCGATCTTTTGCCTTCAAGACCTCGATTCTCACGATCGCCCGACACCACGCCAGCAGCAATGCCCCCTCTTGGAAGTTTTCGTGCTTCTTGACCACGACCAGAAACGCTTCCTGGACGGCATCTTCGGCGGCGGCATAGTTACCCACCAATTTACCTTGAGACAGGGCACATTCTTAGACACCCGATTTGCAGATTTTGGAAATCGAATGTCCACGATCCGCAGACGCTTTCCGCTGGCGTCTCAAGGAAAGCGACGCCAAGGCCGATCCACGTCGACGCAGTTTCCCAAAAATCTGATCACGGATTTCACGAAGTGTGCGTTGAAGCGAGTTCGCGAACTCCACGCGGGCGATGCAACGAATGTCGCGAAGGAGTAGCCGGATGTGGTATCTGGCCTCATGGATGAATCAGGTACACAGTTTGGCGATTAACGGCTTCCGCCCGCCAACTGAAATGTAAAAACTATATCCCGCGATCAACAGTATGGTCAGAACGACAACAACGGTCGGCGTCAAATCGGGTCCGAGTCCGTCAGCGATAGGCATGCGAAGCAGGAGGTGGTGGCAAATCAGAAAGCTAAACACTGCGACCACGCCAAATCGAATCAACAGCACCATCAGCGTGCCGTAATAAACTGCCAATACAATCAACAAAAGGCTTGGATCAGTTACTTCCCCAGTATGGTAAAATGCAATCAGCGCCAATGGAGCGATGACCACCGCTACTGAATCACGTCTCGCGGCGAAGCGGCAAATGACCAATACAATCAGGATGTAAAAGCCCCAATTGGCGATAAACTGAATGAATTGCAGCAGCGAAGTGATCAGGGCCGCGTTTCCCGAGAGTGCGAAGGGATTGAATTCCGACGCCTGCCCAACCAGTAGAGCGTGTAGTAAAGGCACTACCATACTCATCGCGGCACCCACCAACAAGGATTGCCCGAGGCTGGGGTCTTGCCAGCGGCCGATCATTGCTCGACTCCACACAGTCAGGCAGCCTGGCCAGAACTTCCGCAAAATGGGTTCCAAGGCCAGGTAGTAGACCCAGAACTTGAACGCCACGCCAGCTGAGAGTTGAAGACTCGAACGAAACATCTCAAGAGTCAATCCAAATTCAAAACGGGCTTTTAGCAGAACGACAAAGAACAGGAACACGGCGATTCGCCATGCGACTCGGCGATCGCTCCGACCGAGCTTGACGTTCCACCACGCGAGAATCATGGTCAGCGGGAGCGTTAGAAATCAGACCGCCCGTGACATCACCTTGATCCCTGTGGAGACGATTTTCACGAGAATGTCCCATGCCTCATCGAACTTCTCTTTGGCTCGTACTTCATCAATTTGATCTGCAGGCATAGCTGCTTCCGCCCGATACGCATTCCAAGTCGTCTTGAAATCGGACCAGGTCTTGGGCGGTTTGGGTGCTAAGCGCCACGGGATAGCGGAGTCCCGCCTGATCGAGGTTTCAACCACGTTGAAATAAACGATCGCTCCTTCAGCCAAGCCTAATTCGACGCGTTCGATTGCCGGTTGTTCCTTGCCAGCTTGCGCATGCTCAAACTCGCCGGGTTCAAAGATGAACCATTCATCGACGTCAAATGGCGCCCGATGCTCGGAAACTGAGGCGGTCCAAGCGGGGGCTCGTTCATCCTTAAACTTGAGTTGCCCGACATCGGTCAGTTTCAGTCCCGCCTCCTCAAAAACGAGCTCGATATTTTTGATTCGCTGCTGGAATTTCTGCGTGTCAAGTTCTGCGAGCCACTCCGGCTTGGTCCGGTTCAATGAAGGAACGACGTAGAACTGACGCAGCTCTTTCGCCGAATTGAGCACGATCGACACCATTCCCTCGGTTAACGATGGTGGATTCGTCAATTCGGTACCACCACGCCAGATAAAGAAATCCGAGGTGGTCCGCTCCGGAATAAGAACGACTGGGCTCCGACGAAACCAAAAATCGATCGTCATTTGATCGCGCGCTCCGTCTTTGGCAAGAGCGAATTGATACTGCTCAAAGCGGGCACGGTCGTGTTGCAATTCGTCGAGCAAGTCGCGTGCCTTGCTTGCAAATACTTCCGCCGAATCCGCCAGCGCCACGGAGGGCGATAACGCCCCACGCAAGGGCTCAGGCGGGCCGTCACGGCGCTGGCGATCGGCAACGTCGGCAAGCAACGCGAG
>CALEHQ010000032.1 GCA_937876315.1 uncultured Actinomycetes bacterium
GACGAAGCCCGAAACTGAACAATGATCGATGAGTCGTCATCTCGCGATGAATCGTTGACATCGTCGCTTTCGAGGCCGCAAGTTGTGGCCGACAGTGAATTAGCGGCTTCGGACAACTTGGCGATCCTGATCGACGCGCTCGACCACCACGAAACCGATGATCTTGCCCAGCGAGCGTTGGCCATTCGGATGGCCGAGTTTGCTCGTTCCAATGCCGACGCACTTTTCCGCACATGTTCCGAAGCGCACTTCACGGGATCAGCGCTCGTCGTTGAAGAGGGAACCAGCCGGTTCATTCTTCTTTTCCACACAAAACTGCAGAAGTGGTTGCAGCCGGGTGGTCATGTCGATGGAAATGCAAACCTGGCCGCCTCGGCGCTTCGCGAGGCGCAGGAAGAAACGGGCATCGAAGGTTTACGTGTTGTGCAACCAGCGTTCGACCTCGACATTCATGAGGTTCGGCCGCCCAATGAGCCGCCACATCTTCATCTCGACATCCGCTTCGTGGTTCTTGCTCCGAAGGGTTCTGTTCCGGTTGGCAACCATGAGTCTCGAGAACTCCGCTGGGTTACAGCCGACGAACTACAGGAGTTCGATGTCGATGAAAGCGTGCGCCGTCTCGTTCGTCAGGGTCTGATTCTTCTCGAGAACATCGGCGCTTAGCTCGACGGTTATTCGGTGTCGTCGGGGGTGACGCAGTTGTACATCTTGTTCATGATGGCGAAGAAGTCGATTGGCTTGGTGATCTGCTGTCGTTCCTTGGCTGAAACATAGAAGCGAGCATCAGGGTCAGTCCTGAGTGCGGCGGCGTAGGCCTCTCGATCACCGACGTAGATTCGCCAGTCGCCGAGCCACTCGGTGATGTTTGACGCATCGTTCGCGTCAGACGGAAGTGCAAGCGCAGTGAGTTGATCGAGCATCGCGTAGAGGATGACGTCAGAATTCGCAACGACGTCGGCGCGTTCGAGGTGGTTAGGTGTTGCATAGGCCTTTGGGAACTGCGACAACTCCTCTGCGGTGTTCGTGCAGATCGCCTCGGCTGCTTCAGGGAAGCTCCTGTCCTTCAGCGTCGCCGGGGGAGTCTTGGATGGAGGAAAGAACAATGCCCATCCCCAGAGTCCTGCGATCACAAGAACGGAGAGCAGGGCCAGCACACGCGCGGTATGGGCGCGAAATGACAGTGGCTCAACCTCGTCGTCGGAGACGGTGGAGTCGCTGTCCTCGAGGTCCATGGGCCTCAACTGTTGCCCGTGGGAACCTCGCTGGCAAAGCGGGTGGCGAGAATGGCGCGTATCCGCGACGAGGGGCCTGAAACCGGCTGGACTAGGCAGCCGAGACGGGAGAGAGTGACCCCCTGTGAGTACCGCCGACATCCTCGAAGATCTCAATGCTCGTGGCTTGATCCACGACACCACCTCCACCGATGCGCTCCGCGATCGACTCGGGCAGGGCCCAGTAGCGGTGTACGCCGGCTTTGACCCGACTGCCGACAGCCTCCATGTGGGCAATCTCGTGCCGCTTTTGCTGCTTCGTCGATTCCAGATCTTTGGCCATCAGCCGGTTGCCCTGGCGGGGGGAGCCACCGGCATGATTGGCGATCCAGGTGGGCGCTCCTCCGAGCGCAACCTCCTCGATGCAGCGACGCTCGACGCCAACCTTGCAGCTATCAAGCCGCAGCTGGAAATGCTGCTCGATTTCACCCCTGGCGCAACGCAGGCTCGGCTGGTCGACAATCGCGACTGGACTGCACCACTCAGAGTTTTGGATTTTCTGCGTGATGTTGGAAAACACGTCACCGTGAACACCATGCTTGCCAAGGATTCGGTGAAATCTCGGGTCGAATCCGATGCCGGGATTTCCTTCACCGAGTTCAGTTACATGTTGCTGCAAGCCAACGACTACCACCATTTGTTCAATGAATTAAAGGTGGAATTGCAGTTAGGTGGATCGGATCAGTGGGGCAATATCACCGCCGGAATCGACCTCATTCGCCGCACCGAAGGTGCACACGTCCATGGACTGACGGTTCCTCTTGTCACTCGGGCCGATGGCCAGAAGTTCGGCAAGTCGGTCGATGGAGCGGTGTGGCTCTCTCCGGAGCGAACGAGTCCCTACGCGTTCTTCCAGTACTTCATGAATGTCGATGACCGAGATGTCGAACGATTCCTTCTGCAGATGACGCTTGCGCCACTCGACCAGATTGCTGCAGTAATGGCCGAGCATGCTGGCGATCCCGGGCAGCGCCGGGCCCAGCAGTTATTGGCCCATTCGGTCACTTCGCTGGTCCATGGCGAGGCCGAGGCCAAGCGTGCCGCAGGGGCTTCCCAGGGATTTACGCGATCGGCCCAAGAACTCTCGTCGGAGGAATGGGCAGAATTGGCCTCAAGCCTTCCGACGCTCCCCGTCGACGCTGGCGAAATTGGCCGAGATCTTCTCGAGGTTCTGGCTGACCGTGGGGCATTGGCTTCTCGGAGTGAAGGCCGTCGCCTCGTCGCCCAATCCGGTCTCTCGCTGAACGACATGGTCGTTGTCGAGGGCCAGGTGCTCGAGGCCAGTGATTTCACCACCGATGGCTACGCCATGGTCCGCAGGGGCAAAAAACACCGCTTTGTATTGCGCTTTTTGCACTAATCACGGTCGGTCCGGCACCTCCTCCCAACTGCGGTGTGGCTGAAGTTGCGACTGTTGTCAGGCGTCGATGTGCATTGATTGCAGAGTGCGGCTATCTTGCTCGGACCACCTCGGAGCGGCTGTGCCGCACTCGAGAGGTCGACCCCCCTGATTTCGGCATGTGTGAGCTTCTTGCGCTGCCGAGTTGCGTTGGTCGGACCCACTCGTTAGAGTGGCTCTCCGCTCCTGAGGCGGCTTCCACATTCGGAAGCTGCTCCGGTAGTCAAAGTTGTATCCGGCGAAATCGTTCGCCGGCTGCCGCACCCCTAGGGTGCACCGAGTTCTGGCCGGTCCACAGTGACTGAGCTCCCTCGGGTCGTGCTCCTTGAAAACGGAACAGAGGACGAAAAAGCCAGTGCGGGCGATCACCGCAACCGGCCTTCCCCGTGCTCATTCGCGCCCCGGCTTGCCGGATCGGGAATGGGGAGAAGGTACGAGTCGTGATCGTTCACCAAGCAATTCCGGCAGAACCCCATGTGTATGGGGGAAAGCCACGGTGCGGTTCGAAAGAACCAATCCACTTCGAGATTCAGAGAGGTGAGCCCCTCTCTCTCGGACTTTTCATGATCGAGTCATGTCTTTCCACACCTTCGGGTTTGGCGGGATGTGGTCACGGTTTCGATGGAGAGTTTGATCCTGGCTCAGGACGAACGCTGGCGGCGTGCCTAACACATGCAAGTCGAGCGGGATCCATCCAGTAGCAATACTGGTGAAGATCTAGCGGCGAACGGGTGAGTAACACGTGAGAAACCTGCCCCAGACTCTGGGATAACACGAGGAAACTCGTGCTAATACCGGATACCTTCTTTTGGCCGCATGGTCAGCCGAAGAAAGATTTATCGGTTTGGGAGGGTCTCGCGGCCTATCAGCTAGTTGGCGGGGTAACGGCCCACCAAGGCATCGACGGGTAGCTGGTCTGAGAGGACGATCAGCCACACTGGGACTGAGACACGGCCCAGACT
>CALEHQ010000033.1 GCA_937876315.1 uncultured Actinomycetes bacterium
CTACCAGCGCAGTCGTGTGTGTGCATGAGGTAGGTCGGTATTCCCGTACCAATGCGTTGGCGCCCGGACGCCTCTGGGTTGTGACTCAATAGAGAGGTATGAATCACATTGATTCCATCAGCGCCATCACGTTGGTAACCGCCGATATGGCCGCTTCGGTCGCCTTCTATGGAGTCTTGAATGCCGAAGTTGTGTTCGGGGGCAGCGAGTCCTCGTTCACCACGTTGAAGTTGAATGATGAGCAGTTTTTGAATCTACAACTCGATGCGACGTGGGTGCCGCCTGAACGCGTATGGGGTCGCTTCATTCTTTGGGTCGACAACGTTGATGCGATGTACAACGCGTTCATTGCCGCCGGCTTCACGCCGTTGATGGCGCCGTCAGATGCTGTCTGGGGCGAGCGGTACTTCCACATTCTTGACCCCGCCGGTCACGAGGTCAGCATCGCTCGTCGTCTCGACGCTTGATTCCTGTATCGGAGTTGGCCGAACAAGAAGTGCAATTACTGCGGTAGTTCCGAGCAATGCGGCAATTCCGGAATTGATCACAACAGGCACTTCGCCTGCGCCGATTCCATAGGTGAACCACAGAAACGACTCGCTGTGAGAAATGCCCATGCCGCCACCGAAATACCGGGGCCTCGTCCGTGACGAATCGTGTAGCGAATTTGGGGAAGGTTCACGAGAATTGAAGCGGGCATGCCGATGTACGCGGGAATGTTCTCGTTGAGAACTCCTAGTCCGAGAAGGAATGCGAGCGCAAGCGCAACAAGAAGCTCGGCTCCGATCCGGGTGCGCACGGGCTTCGCATGCAGCATGAACCAGGTAAGCGGAATGACAAGAACAACCCACGTGCCGTTGGCGATGATTTGCTGGGGTGAGCGCACCGAAATGCCATAGGCGAACCAGGCCAATGACGAAAGCGTGAGCAAGATCCACGTCGAAGGGGCAATTCCTTCACCACTTCGAACCCGCAGCATGCGCAAGGTTTGGGTGGAAGAACTGGTGATTGATGCAAGAGCGGCGGTGGCGCCAGCAATCTGGGCCCAGAGCGGAATCACCGGGTTGTTCTAGACGAATCTTTGAGGGTTGAGCGACATCTGCATCAGAGTTGTTGGCATGGCAGCATGAGTCCATGACGACGCCTCAGGTTTCCATCCAACTTCGAACCTTCCGCCAGGACGATCCCGGTTCGTTTCAGTACGTGCTTGATCAAGCGCGTGCCGCTGATCTTGCGGGCATCGATCGCATCGCAGTCAGCGATCACGTTGCTTATGGCGAAAACCTTGAGGCCTACGGTGACCCGAAGAAGGGCGGCGCTGCTGGCGGCAAGCAGCCCACCGATTCAGATGGCAATTGGCTTGAACCCCTCACTGTGCTCACCGCAATGGGTGCACTCACCGAACGCGTGCGCCTGAATACCGCAATTCTCATTGCCGCGTTGCGCACGCCAACCGTTCTTGCCAAGCAGGCCGCAACCATTGATGTGCTCAGTGGTGGCCGCCTCGAACTTGGTGTTGGTGTTGGTTGGCAGAAAGAGGAATACGACGCGTGCGGTCTTGATTATGACAACCGCGGTCGTTTGCTCGACCACACGCTCGAGGTTTGCCAGTTGCTGTGGCGCGAACAGGTCGCGAGCTACTCCTCGCCGGAGCTTTCGTTCGAGAAGATTCACCAGATGCCGAAGCCGCGTCAGGCCGGCGGTGTGCCGATCTGGATTAGCGGAACGATCAACGCACGCGTGATTCGCCGGATCGCGACGTTCGGTTCAGGCTGGATTCCTTGGGGTGCCGATGGCGGCGATCTCGTCAACGCCATTCCGAAACTGCGCGCTGCGGTCGAGAAGGCCGGCGGCGATCCGTCGTTTCAGGTGCAGGGTCACGCTGCTGCAGTGCGCGATGGCGACGGAAACCTTGACCTCGTTGCCACGATGGCAGCATCACGGCCGATGATTGAAGCTGGTGTCACTGATTTGCGCGTCACGATTAATCATCCCGAGCAGTACGAAGAAGCGCTCGAGGCGTACTCCGATGTTGTGCGTGCCTTCCGCCACGAGTTCGGCTGAAGTTATTCAGCAGCGCGGAGCTCGGAGTAATCGAAAAACGCGCGAAGGCTCGCAAACTTCGTACCTTCATCGTTGAGCAGGATGTGATCAACGATGCGAGGAAGCTCCATCTTCTGATCACCCATCATGATGTCGACGCGCAGAAAAGCAATGACCTCGTTGCCAATGACGATCGGGGGAGCCGTAACGGAAAGCGTGAGGTCGTTGATGTTCTCATCGAAGAACTTGCCAATGGCCTCGCGGCCAACGTTCACGGGAGCGCCAACCGGATCTTCCTGTCGGGCATCATCGGTGAAGCAGTCAAGCCAAGCTTCGCGGTCCTGGCTGGACATGGCGGCGCAGTAGCGCTCAAGCAGCGGAAGCACGTCGGCACTTGTAGGCATGGAAACTCCTTGAATTGGGCACCCGGGAGAGTGGTGACCGAAGGTTGAACCGATTCAGGTAACTGGGACATGAAGGTACTCACCTAGGCGGCCGCATGCCGCCTCATTCAGCGATGACGACTACCTGATCTTACGAAGCAAGGGTGAGCGGCTGCTCTTTGCCTTCACCGCGTTGCTTCTTCCCCCAACCTGGATGAGCGAAGACGTAACCGAGGCGTTCTTTCCAAGTTGACGCTTTCGCGACATCACGAATGATGTCGGCGTACTCGTGGGTAGCGATGCGAACCGGATTGAACGTGTTGATGTTCTTGGTGAGGCCATAACGAACTCGTTCGCCTTCGCGTTGGAAGGTGCCAAAGAGGCGATCCCAGGTAATGAGGATGCCGCCATAGTTCTTATCGAGATACTCCTGCTGTGCGCCGTGGTGCACGCGATGGTGCGATGGCGTGTTGAGAATCTCTTCGGCCTTACCGAGACGATCAATCGCTTCGGTATGGATCCAGAATTGGTAGATCAAGTTGATTGCTCGAGCGTTTTCGATCACGCGGGGTCGGAACCCGAGCCAGGCCATGAGTCCGTAGGGAACGAACATTCCAAAGACATCGGCGACTGGTTGACGGAGCGCAGTCGTCAGGTTGTAGCGCTCGCTGGAATGGTGAACCACATGAATGGCCCATAACCAGCGACTCTCGTGCTGAATGCGGTGGTTCCAGTAATAGATGAAATCCCATGCCACGAGTGCGCCAGCAGTTGCAGCGATTCCTGCGCCGAGATCGCGCTTTGAACCGCCCGCGTTCCATAAGCGCTTTGCTGATGTACGCGCGGCCCAGGTTGTTGACCCAGTAACAACGCCAGCAGCAACAGCAGCAACTCCGCTTGAAGGCCGAATGCGCTTTGCGAACCGTGTGAGTTTTGAATCGTCGTCGCGCCTCGCGAGCGCGTCGGCAACGGTCGTGAGCGCAGCGGCACCGACGGCTGTTCCCACAAGAACTTTTCGGTACTTGCCTTTTCCAGGCCCGACGGGAGCGAGGAGCGCATTCAGCGCAAGTGGCATATAGAGACTTGCTGTGCCCATCACGAGGCTGGCGATGGAATCACGCTTCTCAAATCCAATAGCGGTGTCATTCCCTGCAGCTGCTTGCCGGTCGAGTGCGACCTTCTCAAGGCCCATCGCCGCGAAGAATCCCGGAGTGGCAATTTGGATGAGATCAATCTCACTCATGTTGGCTCCTGGATGGTGATGGAACGAATGGTGTGGTCAGCCTCCCACTCAATTACCGCGTGAGCCAACGGTCGGGTCGGCTCAATGTGTTCGAGGAGATTCGGCAGGTTCACGAGTTCCCACGCGCCGTTGACCATTTCGAGGAACAGATCCTCGGGAACGTCAGTCCACGGGTCGAAGAAGGGTGAGTAATCGGTGCGAGCAGCATCTCGCAGGGTGCTGGTTCGTTGAATGAACCACTCGCGCATCACGGGCTCATCGGCGTGGAGATAGACGCTGACGTCGAATTGCTCATGGAACTGAAGTGCATTGACGCCCTCGAAGATCAAAACGTCGACCGCAGGAACGTGGACAACCTCGTCGATGATGTCGTAGGTGTGGTGGTCATAGACCGGAACCGAGACGGGTTTCGAGGATCGGACATCGT
>CALEHQ010000034.1 GCA_937876315.1 uncultured Actinomycetes bacterium
TGCTCGTTGGTTGTCTGAGACCACCGAGGCTGGCCTAGCTCTTCTTGAGCTGGACATCCCCGCATCAACCTTCACCGCCGACTGATCATGGCCTCCGAAATCCGCAACGACGAGGTCGGCATCTTTCTCGCCCGTGAGCTGGAGACAATCCTTGCTCGCAGTTTCGAGGTTGAGTACGCCGACATCAAATACAGCTCTTTGATTCCTATCTCCACCGAGGTTGGATCCGGAGCTGATTCATACACCTACCGAGTCTTCGACAAGCAAGGCTCGATGAAGGTGATCCAGGACAAAGCACAAGATCTGCCCCGTGCAGACGTGCTGCGTAAAGAGATGACCTATCCGGTTCGCTCTCTGGGTGCTTCTTTCGCCTACACCGTTCAAGAGACCCGCGCCGCCGCCATGGTGCCGGGAATGAATCTTGAGCAACGTCGCGCTAACGCAGTGCGTCGTGCCTATGAGGAGAAAGTGCAAGAGATCGCTTATTTCGGCGATCGTCCTTCAGGCATGAAGGGATTCTTCAACTCCGATCAGCTCGACACAATCGTGCCTGACAAGTGGTTTACCGATGCCGGTATTACTACTGATGAGATGTTGAATCTTCTGAATGAGCCAGCCACCCGTTTGGTGAATGGTTCAAACATGAAGGAGCAGCCCAACACGATGTTGGTGCCTTACGAGGTTTACCGCATCATTTCCACCACCCCTCGCTCCTCGACGAGTGACACCACGGTGATGGAATTCTTCCTGCGCACAAACCCCTTCATCAACGCTATCGAGCCCATCAACGAGCTTGAAGCAGATAAGAGTGGTGGTGCATTGGATAAGGACCGGATCGTGACCTACGACCGCAGTCCTGACAAGTTGCAGCTGCACATTCCACAACCCTTGGAATTCCTGCCTCCTGTACGTGAATCACTCGAATTCACAGTTGCAGCTCACTCTCGGATTGGTGGTACAGCCATCTACTACCCGAAGAGTGTGATTGTCATGGAAGAAGGCTGACTTTCAGTTTTCTCCAACCTAGTCAGAATAAGACGGAGCACATTCCAAACATTCCATGATCCTCGTTTACCGCCCCGAACTAAGTAACCCGCCCATGGCTACTGAAAGTAGCCTCGGCTTTTCACTTCTTCCCAAAGAAGGAGAGAGGAAGGTTGACTTTATTTCGATCAGTTCTGGTGTAACTCGTGATTTCAGCGAGGCACATTGGGACCGGATCAAGGAGCGCAATATCGTCAAGCGTCTCATGAGTCTCGGCGCGTTAGTCATCAAAGATGACGAGCCCGTTGAGAAAGTAAAGAGTGTCAAACAGGAAGATATCCGTGATATCAACCTGAGTGATGCCCTTGGTTTGATCGACGCATCATTTGATGTGGAGCAACTAGCCAAGTGGGACGCAAAGGATCAACGAATCAAGGTGAAGAACGCGATTGCAAAGCGCATCGCAGCAGTGACGGAGGGTAATGGTTGATGGCTGACCCAACGCGCACCGAGTTTTTGACTCGTTTCCCCGAGTTCAACGAACAATCACCCGACGTGGTGGACGGTGCGTTGTCGGAAGCTATCCGCTTTTGCCCGACGACTGGATGGTCAGCAACGAATCCCAAGTTGATCCGTAACGACGCCATTCAGTATTTGGCAGCTCACACGTTGTCAATGCGCACGATGCAAATTGGACTCCAGGTTGGCAGTGTCAGTGGATCACCAGTAGGTGATCGTATTGATGCCACGCTTTATGGCCAGGAGTACAAGCGCCTATTAGATAGTCAGCCTCATTGTGGGTTCAGTTTCTAATGAGTCTTCCCGCCGCCACGATTGCTCAATACGCCCCTCACGGGAATGCTCAACTGACATTCACCGTGAACACGGCAGCGTATGTAACCGATCCAACGACGGGGAACACTGTCACGGAACTGAAGAACACACAGAAGGTGGACTATTTAGCTGCAATCAACCTTCAGAACCCCAATTGGAAAGGCGAGAGCGGTGTTGATAACACTGCTTATGTCTGCGAGGGCCGTCTTCTGACTCCTGCGACTCTCGATCCCCGCATCACAAATGGCTGCCAAGCCGATGCGGTAATCAACGGCTACCGAGGTCGATTTGAGTTGGTGTTCAATTTGGCAATGGACCGAAATCATTATTCGGACTTGCGTCAAACAATTCAGGGCACATTCCGAGTAATTGGAGGACCCTGATGCCAGCGAACCTAACGCTTCAAATCAATCCCGATGATGCCGCTGAGGCAGCTGTAGCGAGAGCCATGCAGCGCTTATCACTATGGCTTGATGGACGTTTTACGGAAGAGATTTCTGCCGTGAAATGGTCTTATCCCACGCCTCCTCAAGTGCGGGACATTGTGGATACTGGGCGGCTTCGTGCCAGCCAGACCCGCATTCCGAACGGACCCAACTCGGTCACATTTTCGTGGCCAGTTGAATACGCAACTCAAATCCACGAGGGCGGTGTTTCAACACAGACGGGCCGTGCATTTCCTGGTCGTCCTTGGACGAAGCTTCCTTTAGAGGAAGCATCAGCAAAGTTCGGGGAATTACTCGATCAAGAAATGAGGAAGCTGAAATGACGATCTCAACGACTTGCCCCCCTGTCACATGGCTTCGGGAAACACTTGAGTGCCACATTTTGGATATTCGCAATCCAGACAAGACACTCAAGCCTGCAAACCAGTGGCCTGGTCGTTATGTCCTTCCTGACAACTCCGTAATCCCTGCGGTGTATGTGGTTGGTGCCCGAATGGTTCCATCTGAATGGAACACGGATGGCATCGAATGCGTCATTGAGGATGTACCCGAGATCACGAGTCCGGGTTCAATGAGCGGAGTCGTTTCTTACGAGAAATGGCGTGTCCGTTTTACGAACTATGGCTTTATGGAAGGGACCGCAATGGCTGTGAGTTTGTTGAACATCAGCAGACGAATGGCACGCGCTTTTCCAAGTGACGAGGTGACTTACACACCTCGCACAGAGGCGACTTACGAGTCGCTTACGGCCAAGATTCTTGGTCCGTACATCAATCCACCTCTTCCTTAACTGGAGTCAGATCCATGGCCGATTATGCCATCGGGCTTTCTTTCCACAAGGCGCACCGAACCATCGTCCGCGCCATTGGTCTGAACGCCCCATGCCGATACTTTGCTACTCGTAGCGAAGCGGGAATGATTACCCTTCCTGTTCTTGACCCAGGCGATGCCTATGTCGAGATCCAGGGTGTCACCCAAACCGATTTCCAGATCAGTGACAACAACCAAGAGTTCCGCCTGCTCGGAGACGACGGCTGGAATGATTCCGTTATCACTGGATCGGGAGTCCAAGCATCTTGCACCACGTACTTCCTGAAGGATTCTGAAATCCCAGGTGGTGCTAAGTGCCCCCAGTTCCGAGGAAACTACGACGAGGGCTTTGCTCTTATCGAAC
>CALEHQ010000035.1 GCA_937876315.1 uncultured Actinomycetes bacterium
GCTGCCGGAATGTCGCCAACTGAAGTTGCTGACCTTGTGTTTGATGCGGTTGAAGGGGGGAATTTCTGGATTCCTACGCAGCCGAGTTATCACGACCAAATCCGCGCTCGCCACGAAGACATGCAGGGATTGCGCCTCCCTGTTCCGCCGGCGCTCGATTAGTCAGTCTGGGATTGGAACGACTCGTCAACGATTGTTGAAGCACCTCGCGGACTACGGTCAGATAAACAACTTCCACACCAGTCTTGATCGAGGTTGCACGATGTCAGTCTCCGAACACACTGCGGCGCATCAGCATGCAGTGACAATGGATCTTCCATTCGACGATGAACAGGATTTCGTCGATGCACAGCGCGGCTTCCTCGCCGCACTTGACGACACGCTGATCGAAGCGACTGATGGTCGCATCGTCTGGGACCTCAGCCCTTACGGAGAGACGTCAGGTGATGCTCCAGCCACGGTGAATCCAAGTTTGTGGCGACAGGCTCAACTCAATCTCATCCACGGTCTCTTTGAGGTAGTCCCGGGCATTTACCAAGTTCGCGGTCTTGATATTTCAAGCATGACGATGATTGAAGGCGATGAAGGCGTCATCGTCATTGACCCACTTGTCTCCTGTGAAACCGCGGCTGCTGCGCTTGCTCTCTATCGATCGGTTCGTGGTGATCGTCCGGTAACGGCACTCATCTATACACACAGCCATATCGATCATTTCGGTGGCGCCGGGGGAGTAGTTCCCAACGGCGACCCTGGCGACATTCCGATTATTGCGCCGGAACATTTTCTCGAACACGCAGTCAGCGAAAACCTTCAGGCCGGAACGGCGATGACCCGTCGCGCTACCTATATGTACGGAACGCTTCTGCCGCGCGGCCCAGAGGGGCAGATGACCTGTGGTCTTGGTCCGGCTCCGTCCAACGGCACGTTGTCATTGCTGCCGCCAACGATCGATATCACTCATACCGGCCAAGAACTTGTGCTCGATGGTGTGCGCATCGTGTTCCAAATGACTCCGGGCACCGAAGCACCGGCGGAGATGAATTTCTACTTTCCCGATTTTCGAGCGCTGTGTATGGCGGAAAACGCGACGCACAACTTGCATAACGTCGTGACATTGCGTGGTGCACTGGTGCGTGACGCACACGCGTGGGCAGGTTTTCTTGACGAAAGCATTGCGATGTTTGCGGCCGACAGTGATGTCTCTTTTGCTTCACACCACTGGCCGACCTGGGGAACCGACAATATCGTCGACTACCTCTCTAAGCAACGCGATCTCTACGCCTACCTGAACGATCAGACGCTTCGCTATCTCAATCGCGGGTTCACCGGTGTTGAGATCGCCGAAATGATTGAACTTCCACCAACGCTTGCTTCGTCATGGCATTGCCGGGGCTATTACGGATCAGTCAGTCACAACGTGAAGGCCGTCTACCAGCGCTACATGGGTTGGTTCGATGGAAACCCTGCACACCTTTGGCCCCATCCCCCTGAAGAAGCGGCGGTTCGCTATGTCGAGTTCATGGGTGGTGCCGAGTCCGTATTGGAGAAAGCGCAGCAGAGCTTCGACAGCGGCGACTATCGCTGGGTTGCCGAAGTTGTGAACCACGTTGTGTTCGCCGATCCATCCAACATGGCGGCGCGCGAACTACTCGCCGGCACCTACACGCAGATGGGCTATTCGCAAGAAAACGCAACGTGGCGAAATTTTTTCCTCACGGGCGCGCAAGAGTTGCGAGGTGTCGAGGTTGCTGGGCCTGCAGGGCGGAACGCGCTCGCACTCATGGCCCATATTTCCGTGACGCAGGTGTTTGATGCGGTAGCAATTCGAATTGATGGGATGAAGGCTGCGGATCAGCGTTTCGCCATTAACTGGACAATTGCCGAGACCGGCGAACGTCATTTGCTCCGACTGGAAAATGGGGTCCTGTCGAATGCGGTCAATCGGCATGCTGATGATGCCGTTCTGTCGGTGACCGTTGCGCGTTCACAACTGCTGCTTCTTGTCATCGGTTTAGTGACACTTGAGGCGCTGGTTGAACAGGGCGTTGCCACTGCTGACGGAAACCTCAGCGCACTTGAGTCAATCCGGGCACTCCTTGATCCACCCGACCCAAAATTC
>CALEHQ010000036.1 GCA_937876315.1 uncultured Actinomycetes bacterium
TTGCCAACAACCCTGGCGAACTGGTTGTTGCATCAGCGTCTTCGAATCGATCAAAGGGCGCAGACACACCGGATCAATGGCGACCACCAAACCGTGACTCTTGGTGCGCATATGCCGACGGTTGGGTGAAGGTGAAGAGCTCGTGGGGACTCACGGTCACCACGTCCGAACGCGATGCTCTTGGCCAAATGCTTGATACCTGCGGCATCGCTGGTCCGGTGTGGCCGTTAGGTGGAATATCGATGGCGAGTCCCCAAGGGCCACCACCGTCTGGGTCTGCATCTGGTGCGGTGCCCACTCCAGCACCCGCCCTTCCCGTTGCTCCCGCTCCGGGCGGTGAGGTGTACTACGCCAATTGCACCGCAGCTCGTGCCGCAGGTGCAGCACCGATTTACGCGGGTCAGCCGGGTTATCGCACTGCGCTTGATGGAGATAAAGACGGCGTCGCCTGCGAGTGAGGAGCACCGCGCACGAGTGCGCGCGTCAGTAGGGTTCGCGTCATGGAGCGCCTTGAACTCACTGCTGACGAACTACTGACCACAACACGCGCAGTTCGCAAGCGCCTAGATCTTTCTCGGCCGGTTGAGCGATCAGTTGTTGAAGAGTGTTTGCAGATTGCTCTGCAAGCTCCGAATGGTTCGAATCGTCAGACGTGGAACTGGGTTGTTGTTGACGATGGCGAGACTCGTGGGGCCATGGCAGAGATTTGGCGTGGTGGTGCCGCTGACCTTGGGGCCGCTGCGGCTGCGGCCGCAGCACCAGCGCGACCCCCGGCCGAGCGGCAGCCCCAGATCATGGAGTCGGTGTCATGGCTAAATGAACACCTACACGAGGTACCGGTTTTGGTGGTCGCCACAGTCGACGGACGGCCGGAAGGCGCGTCGATGTTTGCGCAATCAACGATGTGGGGATCCGTGCTTCCGGCAGTGTGGAGTTTCATGTTGGCGTTGCGCAGTCGCGCGATGGGGAGCTGTTGGACGACCGTTCACCTAGAGCGCGAGCAGGCGATGGCCGATTTGCTTGGGATTCCCATCGACGAAGTCACGCAAGTGGGCCTCTTCCCTGTTGCGTACACGGTCGGAACGGACTTCAAGCCTGGTGCGAGAGAAGCATCGGCCGACACCATTCGTTGGAACCGCTGGTAGTTATGCCTCGTTTGCGAGTAACTGACCAACCTGTGATTCAACAGCAGTGCCGTTGAAGAAGTCGGGGTTCGTGCCTGTAAACAGTCGAGCGACATTTCCAAACATGAAATCGCTGAACTGATCGCGGGTGACGAGTTCGTCTTCGATGAGTTCCCATGCTTCAGGGAGTACGCCGGTGAAATCCGGAACATCCCAGTGGCCAATATCAGAAGCGAACATGGCGCGCAGTCGAGAGCCATCGGGATTGATGTCCTCGTTGAAGGCAATTGCATTCATGGGGTCATCGGCTTCACACCCGAAGAAACACTGATCAGTGAAGATCTTCACGATGTCAGCTTTTGAGTTGATGCCACTGAGTTTCCACTCGTCGATCGTGTCAACTTCTTCATTTGGATCAGAAAGAAAACTGAGAGTCTCTGAAAGTCGATCAGCGCGATCCGTAAACATCGGGTCGCCATAGTCGGCCAGCAGCGATTCGAGGAGCGCTCGGTCAAGGTTGGCGGGATCGTAATGACGGATATCGTCAACATTGCGCTTTTCGAAATGTCCACAAATATCGGACAAAAGATTGCAACCCCACGCAACGCCCCCTTCGAGAAACGCAAAGCGAAGTTCGGGGAAGCGCGACATCACTCCGCCAAAAAACAGTGACCGCAGTACGGCTTCGGTGCCCGCGGCAAAGTTGCCGATGTGGTTGGCGACGTAGTTGGTGGGAGAAACGCGACTGCCGAAACCAATGCCGGTTGAGTGGAACGTCGGGGAAACATTGAGCTCTGCACACTTCTGCCAAAGCGGGTCGTAGTCATGCATGCTGTCGAGGCCGAGACCATCGACCCATCGCGCCGCTCGGTCGCCTTCGTGGCCAGATGCGTAGCGCAGAACAAGACCGCCGAAGAGAAAACCGCGTAGCCCAAGTTCCTTTGTGGCGTATTCGAGCTCAGCAATTGCTTCATCGGGGTCGTAGGTGGGAATGACTCCGACGGGAAGAAGTCGATCGGAGTATTTCTCGTAGGCCTCGGCGTAGTAGCGGTTGCAAGCGCGCGCAAGAGCACGACGGAGTTCGGTGTTATCGACGGCCATGACACTGAGGCCAACGGTGGGGTAGAGGAGCGCAACATCGATACCGATTTCATCGAGCCGGTTGTAGAGCAAACGAGGGAGCATTGCCGTTGCTCGATCAAGGGTGTTGCGCGTGGGGACACCCCACCATCCGGTGCGCGACATTCCGTTGCTTCGACGTTGGTCATCAGTGAGACCTCGTCGTGCCGTTGCCGCAGCGGTGCTCATGGCCTGGAACGTGTCAGCGAGTGCAGTGCCAGCGTCGGCCGCGATGAGGTCGCGGATAGCAGGGATGAACTCGATGATGTGCCCATCCGCATCGATGACGGGATGATCAAGTTCCTCACGAATTGCAGCTGCGTCCATGGGACGACCTCCTGAGATGTCGACCCATTATGGCGCAAACCTCGTGCGGCTCAGTGTTTTGCCGGTAGGCCGTAGAAAACGCGCTCGACGACTGATCGTGATCGACGAGTGACTCGGCGGTAGTGCTCACGCAGAACACCTGGCTCAGTGTCGAGTGAACGGGCCAACCACAATGCTGATTCAGGTTGTGTCGGCATCGAGTCGCTCGGTGCGCTGTTGACCAAGAACCAGCGATTGCGAACGCGCTCACAGAACTCGTAGGCCTCGGTGAGGATGGCAGCATCCTCGGGGTCGAGAACATCAGCTTGGGCCAGAGCTCGGAGTCCATCGATTGTCCCGGTGGCCTTGACGTCGTACTGCAACTGGAGCATCTGGGCGGTGAATTCAATATCGGAAAGCGAGCCGCGACCGAGTTTGAGATGGAAGTCGGGGTCCTCCCCCATGGGAATGCGTTCGGCCTCAATGCGGGCCTTCATTCGTCGGATGTCGCGGATTCCTTCCGCGGAAAGTCCTGGTCCCCATACCCACGGTGCAATTTCGTCAAGGAGTTCATTGCCGAGCGCAGCATCGCCAGCGACGACGCGAGCGCGGGTCATTGCCTGTCGCTCCCAGGTGAGCGCGTGCTCGCGCCAGTAGACGATGTAGGAATCGACGCCTCGCGACAGCGGACCGTTCTTTCCTTCGGGTCGCAGATCACAATCGACGTCATAAAGACGCGCGGCCGGCGTCGACCCGGCGATCATTCGCATGAGCGATTTCGAGAGACGTCGAGCTTCGTCGATGTCGGCAGCGCTTGATCCTTGATGCACGAACATCACATCAAGGTCGCTGGCGTAGGCGAGTTCAGCGGCGCCGAATCTTCCGAGTCCAATGACTGCAAACGGTATTTGCGGGTCCAGGCTTCGCAGCGCTGATCCAATTGTGGCTTCTGCCAGCGATGTCAGATCACGGCCCACGCGCTCAACATCGGCGTAGTCAAACAGGTCACGCGCTGCGATGCCGAGAAGGTTCCGTTGTTGCCATCGGCGCAGCGAGGCTTGTTGCTCGGTATTGCCTTCGCGCATCTCCATTGATGCGGTTGCGGTGGCAATGAGCCCATCGAGATCTTTTGTGGCGAGTTGTTCGGGTAATGGGAGTCGAGCAACGAGATCGGGGTTGGCGGCGATGATGTCACCGAGCAGTCGACTTGTTCCTGCGATTGTGCACAGCGACTGCGCCGCTGCAGGGGACTCACGGAATGTCTCAGCGATTTGTCGTGACTGACGTGGACCGGTCAGAAGATTGCGGATGAGGAGAAGGCCAAGGTCGGGATCGGGGGAAAGCGAAAGCCAATCAAGCAGTAAAGGCAACATTTGTTGCATTAATCGACTCGATCGGTTGAGCCCCCGAGTCAATTCCCCGAGCGCTGCAGCTGTGCGCCGAGCATCGACGAAACCGAATGCCGCCAGTCGGACTTCCGTTGCCTCTGCGCTGAGTGAAGACGCATCGCGCGTTGTTGCAGCAAATGCTTCAAGCAGTGGGCGGAAATAGACTCGCTCATGAATTCCACGAACTGTGGTCTGGATATGGATCAGGTCGCGCTCGAGTTGTTCGGCTGCAGTCCCGCGGGGCTCATCGCGCCGACCCATCACACGTGCGAGATGATCCAGTGAAGCGTCATCGGTAGGAATCGTGTGAACTTGTTGTTCATCGACGAGTTGCAACCGATGCTCGACCGTTCGCAATTCGCGATAGGACCATGCCATCTTCTCTGCGTCGTTGTCGTCGATGTATCCAGCACTCGCCATCTCGTCGAGCATTGTCAGTGTGGTTGCACCACGAAGATCTGGATCAAGATGACCGTGCACGAGTTGTAAAAGCTGCACCGTGAATTCGATGTCACGAATGCCACCCGGCCCACGTTTGAGTTCGCGATTCCCGAGGCCTTTGCGCGCAACCTCCGCTTCGGTCCGAGCCTTCATCGCCCGAAGCGATCGCAGCGCTTCGGCATCGAATGGCCGGGCCCACAACCATCGTTGGGCGGTATCAAGCCAATGTTCACCAAGCGCGATGTCACCTGCGACAGGACGCGCTTTCAGGAGAGCTTGAAATTCCCAAGGTTCAGCCCAGCGATCCCAGTACGCCTCGTACGACCCCACAGTTCGCACGAGAGGCCCGTCGCGACCTTCGGGTCGAAGATTTGCATCGACTCGAAAACATCGCCGGGCGATATCCATGATGGCGCGCGCTCTGCGGTCAAGTTCTTGGAGTGGACCCTCGCCAACGAACAACACATCGATATCGCTTGAGTAGTTGAGCTCGTTGCCACCTAACTTGCCCATGCCGATGATGGCGATGGTTGTGTTGTGGTCCTCGGTCAGTTGCCACGAGGCCTGCAGGACATCACGACCTAATGCAGCCAGGTTTGCACCGACCTCATCGAGAGTGTCGAGGCCGGTGAGGTCACGGGCGGCAATGCGAAGGAATTCCAGATTGCGCCAGGAAACGAGGTCTTCGGGTGATGCAGCGTTTGGCTCGAGTCGATTGCTGTTGGCGGCGAGCACAGCAAGAGAGTCCAGAGGGCGGGCTTCGAGCAGGCGGGTGAGCGATCGACTCGCAGCAAGCACGGAAACAAGCGAATGGGCCAGTGCGGCATCGGCTGCGGCCGCTTCGAGTGCGTCAGGAGCCGCTTCGCTCAGGCGGGCGAGAGCCACTCGGACTGCGGCAGGAGCAGCACTGCGGTCGGCGAGGTTGAGCAGCTCAGTTGGAAGTGGGGTCGCATCGCCGGGGGTTGCCACGACTTTGAGGCTATTGCGTCGCGTGAAGGCCCGTAGTCTGCAGGGGTGCCCAGCCTGCGCATTGGCCTCGCTCAACTCAATACGGTCGTCGGCGATATCGATGGCAACGCGTCACGCATCATCGAACTGATGGACCAAGCCAACGCGGCCGGTTGCGACGTCGTTGCCTTCCCCGAACTGGCGATTACGGGATATCCACCCGAGGATCTCCTTCTGCGTTCGGGCTTTGTCGATGACGTGCGAGCAGCGCTCGACCGAATTATTGCTGCTTCGAGTTCGTGTACGGCGGTTGTGGGATTCGTCGAACAGGGTTCGGCCTCGCGTGAATCTGCTGACCCTGGCGAGGTCACGAAAACTTCTCGAGCAGTTGAACGGCCAGTTCTGTTTAACGCTGCTGCGGTGCTGTCGAACGGCTCATTAGATGGCGTCTACCGCAAACGCGAATTGCCGAACTATTCGGTGTTCGATGAAGCGCGCTATTTCGTTGCAGGTGACGGTCCTGTACCGGTCTTCGAGTCGCAGGGTGTTCGTTTCGGAGTTTCCATTTGTGAAGATGCCTGGATCGAGGGTGGTCCGATCGCCGAACTTGGTTCACGCGCGGCGCAGTTGGTTGTAAACATCAACGCGTCGCCGTTCAATGTTGGAAAGTCAAAAGAACGAGCTGCGGTAGTTGCCGAACGCGCTCGTGAAGCGGCTGCGCCGATCGCCTATGTCAATCAAGTCGGTGGCCAAGACGAACTCGTCTTCGATGGCGACTCAATGGTGATGTCGGCCAGTGGAGTGTTGCTGGCCCGTGCATCGCGGTTTGTTGAAGATCTCTGCGTCGTTGACGTTGAAATCGATGACACCGACCTCGCCGCCGAACGACCGCCTATCGACCAAGCAGGCATTGCTGAAACGCTTACAGAAGAAGCTGAAGTCTGGAATGCACTCGTTCTTGCTACCCGTGACTTCGTCATCAAAAATCGATTCTCTGATGTCGTGATCGGTTTATCGGGCGGCGTTGATTCCGCCCTCGTTGCTGCAATTGCTGCAGATGCTGTTGGCCCCGAGCATGTACATGGGGTGTTGATGCCGTCTCGGTATTCGAGTGACCATTCGATTTCTGATGCAGTTGCTCTTGCCGAAAACCTGGGCGTTGAGTATCGAACAATTGCAATTGAGCCGGGACATTCCGCGTTGATGGAAATGCTTTCGTCGTCTTACGACGGTCAGTCGATCGGACTCGCCGAAGAGAATCTTCAGAGTCGGCTTCGTGCAGTAACGCTGATGGGTTTGTCGAACGCGTTCGGGTGGTTGCTCCTGAACACCGGCAACAAGAGTGAATCTTCGGTCGGTTATTCAACGTTGTACGGCGATTCCGCGGGCGGCTACGCGGTGATTAAAGATGTCTCAAAGTTATTGGTGTACCGACTTTGCCGTTATCGCAACGAACTCGCAGGTCGGGAATTGATTCCGGAAACTGTGCTGGTCAAACCGCCATCAGCAGAATTGCGACCTGATCAACGAGACGACCAAAGCCTCCCGCCCTACGAAGAACTCGATCCGATTTTGGCGATGTACGTCGAAGGGGATCACTCAATCGAGGAAATCATTGCTGCGGGTCACGATCCCGCGGTCGTGCAGCGAATCGTTGGCCTGGTTGATTTGGCGGAATACAAACGTCGCCAGTCGCCGCCGGGACCGCGAGTGACCTCGAAAGCGTTCGGCAAAGACCGTCGCCTTCCCATCGTCAACCGATATCGCCGTTAGCCGTTGCGGGGATTCCCCTAACCTGCACCCATGGCGTTTCTCACCGCAGGCGAATCCGTAGAGCGCATGGCCTCCTATTGTCGCGTTGAGCAGTTGCTGTTCGGTCTGTTCGGCCGATGGGCCGCCGCCGTCGAACTGCCCGTGGCGAAACTCGCACTTCTCTCGGCAGCCGACCACAGCGCCTGGCGAGCAAAGCGTTGGTTCGAGATGCTGCCAACGGCACCGCCTGGACCTGACGCGTTGCTGACGCTCACCTCGGTCGAGCGTGAAGCGTTTGGCCTCGTCACCGATCTTGTTCGCGAGTCGCAGGGTGCCCGCATGTTGGTGGCCTACGGAGAGCTCCTTCCTGGTCTCCGCACTGCGATGGCTGCTCATCTGGAGCGGACGACGACCGTTGCCGACGCCCCGGTACGGCGATTGCTGGACATCTCTCTCACCGATGTCTTGAATGATTTGGCCGAGGGAATCGGCCCGATGGAGCTTGTGATGACCGCGGCCGAAGAGCGGGCAGCAGCTGAACGAGTCGAGGCGGAACTGGCCGTCGCCAAGGCCCGAATCACCCACATTTTCGGGGTCTGACGACTCTTTCTCAGCGATTCGTGACCCGCTTGGTTGGGGGGCTTGACCGGCCCGGTATCGTTGTCACACCCCGGCGGCCCCCATGGTCGATTCTCCGGGCCGAAGTCCAGAGGTGTGGCAGTGGCAAAGGAACGTGTTGAACGCGACGAAGAGGATCTCGTTCGTCTCTACCTCACTGACATTGGCCAGTACCCCCTGCTCACGAAGGACGATGAAGTTCGTCTGGCGCAGGCCATCGAGGGTGGCGTTGCCGCTCGCGCCGAAATGGATGCAGCCAAGACCCTCACCGTTGCTCGCAAGCGCGAACTCAAGCGTTCGATCAAACAGGGCGACGACGCAGAACGCACCTTCGTGCAGTCCAACCTCCGTCTCGTTGTCTCAATCGCGAAGAAGTACCAAGCCTCTGGTCTTCCGCTTCTCGACCTCATTCAGGAAGGCAACCTTGGCCTCATGCACGCCGTCGAGAAGTTCGACTGGCGCAAGGGTTTCAAGTTCTCCACCTACGCAACCTGGTGGATCCGTCAGGCCATCACTCGCGGTATTGCCAACACCGGTCGAACCATCCGGCTCCCAGTTCACGCTGGCGACACGCTTGCTCGTTTGCAGAAAGCGCGTGCGCGTCTTGAACTGAAACTTGGTCGTCCCGCAACGCTCGCCGAACTTTCGGCCGAGGTTGAAATGCCGGAAGACAAAGTCACCGAAGCTCTTCGTTTCGCTGCCGAACCCCTTTCGCTTTCCGAGCCGCTTCGTGAAGACGGCGATGCCGAACTTGGCGATGTTGTTGAAGATCGCTCTGCTGAATCTCCATTCGAGGTTGCTGCCACTGCGCTGCTCCCCGAGGAAATCAGCCGACTGCTTTCACCACTCGACGAACGCGAGCGCGAGATCCTCAAGCTTCGTTTCGGTCTCGACCGTGGCGAACCTCGTACGCTTGAAGAAGTTGGCGAACACTTCAACCTCACTCGTGAGCGCATTCGTCAGATCGAAGCCCGTGCAATGTCGAAGCTTCGTCATCCGTCGTCAGATACCGGCGCACGCGACCTGCTCGCCGTCTGATCGTTTCGCGGAGTTGCCGCGGCCATGACTGATCAGTTCAACGACGATACCGATCCCGAGAGTTCACTAACCAGTGTTCCACCGGCCCCCTCGGTGACTCCTGGACCAAACCCGCCGCCGCCGGCATCAGCAATTGATGAGGCCGCCGAGCAACGTGGTTGCGTCGCAGTGCTCATCGTCGGTGCAGTCTTGGCGATCATTGCGCTAGTTCTCGCCATCGTGTTGGTCGTCATCGGCCTCCGGATCTTCGGAGAATCCGACGAGGTTGCCAACGCAAAAATTCTTCAAGAGGTCTACTCCGAAACCGGAATTTCTAGTTCCAGCAGCGATGCTGTCCACCCGCCACAGCGCGATATCCATCTTGGAGTCTGCGAAAGCGATGGCGGCGATGGTGTGAAGGCCGCCGGGACCCTCACCAACTGGACGAGCGAGAGCGCCGACTACGAGATCGACGTGTCGTTCCGCTCGACCGGTCCGGGCAGCACAGGCGAGGAATTCGCTGCGAGCTCCATCACCGTAAAGGCCGTACCCGAGCACGCGACGACCAATTGGTCCGCCAGTGCTCCACGCCCGGAACAAGGCGCATACGCCTGTCGGGTGGTTTCGGTGAACCGTTGGCCCGCCGGGACAGCCCCGCCTTCCTGAGTGCACCCCGGCCGCGATGGAACCGAACACCGGCTCCGTCCTAGAGTGACCCCCATGAAGAAGATTCTCGTACTCATCGTCGTTGTCGCTCTGGCCGCATTCGCGGTAAAGAAACTGCAAGACGCCTGAATTAGGCCGACCTCGGCGTTGCTCGCCGGGTCAGCAACCACCACCCGAGGAAAAGTCCCGCAGACACCCCGGTGGCGATCACCGCGCCTGTCGCAATGCGACCAGGTGGCGGCAGCGTGACGCGATCTCGCAAAGGGACGCGTTGAGTGAACGAAAGAATCGGCCAGCCTTCGGCCGTTGCAATGCGAGTGAGCTCTCGATCGGGATTCACCGCAACCGGATGACCAACAGCTCGCAACATGGGTTCATCGGTCGCTGAGTCGGAGTAGGCCCAACTCTTTTCAAGATCGATATTTCGTGTCGCTGCGACATCGGCGATGGCTTCAGCTTTGTAGGGGCCATAGGCATAGACATCGACTTCGCCGGTGTAGTTGCCGTCTTGGTCGATTCGCGCCCGGCTGGCAATCGCGCCATCGGCACCGAGGTATGACGCGAGTGGGATCACAATTTCCTCGGGTGATGCTGAAACGATGAAGACGAGTCGACCTGCGTCACGATGTTCCTGAATAAGTTCGAGGGCTTCGTCGTAGACGATGGGGTCAATGACGTCGGTGAGGGTGTCGCGAACGAGGGAGCCGACTGCGGCGTGGTCCCATCCCCGTGTGATGCGTAGTGCGGATTCGCGGAACTTCCGCATGCGTTCCTCGTCGGCACCGAGGGTGTGAAAAACGAGACCGTTCCACGCGGCACGAGCCATGACCCGACGATTGATCATTCCGGCTTGGCGGAAGGATTTTCCGAACGCAATCATCGACGCGCGCGCAATGACGGTTTTGTCGAGATCGAAAAACGCTGCTTCCACACCTTGAGCATACGGGTGGGTCTGGCGAAACTTGAGCCGCCGGAAATTGGGATGGCACCGATGACCCTTGACGGCGTTGTGGCGACTTCGTACGGTGCCACCAACTTCCCCTCTCTGTGGTGCTGTTCTCAGGAGGGCAAATGGTGTTTTCGTGTTGGTCTGCAAAAGGTGGATCGGGCACAACTGTTGTTGCAGTTGCATTGGCAGTATTGCTCGGCCGTGACTGTGATTTCGGATCAGTCCTCGTGGATCTCGATGGCGACGGACCAACGGTGTTGGGTGTTCCCGAACCCAGCGGACCAGGACTTTCCGATTGGTTGGCTGCGTCGCCATCGGTCGGAGCGGCGGCGATCGAACGTCTCGAACACTCGGTGGCAAGTGGCGTTCGGCTGATTCCCCGTGGTCACCGCTTGCTTGCGAGCGAGGACCGAGCAGCAATGTGTCTCGAGAAACTTGTCGATGACGAGCGACCGATCGTGGTTGATGTTGGACGTGTGTCCGGCGCCGACGATGTTGAAGATCGTGTGCGCCGTCAGTTCATTGAGGCCTCAACAACATCACTGCTTGTGACCCGGCCCTGTTTCATTTCGCTGCGGCGAGCATCGGCTCTCCCGTTTCGGCCAACGGGTGTTGTGCTCGTCGAAGAAGGCGGTAGGGCCCTTAGCCGAAGCGATGTCGAAGATGTCCTCGGAGTTCCGGTAGTGGCAGCAGTTGCTGTCGAACCAGCGGTTGCTCGTGCCGTTGATTCCGGGCTCCTTGCAGCGCGCCTCCCGTCGCCATTGGGGAAGGCGCTTCGCGATGTCGCCTGACCGCAGTTCCAACGAAATGCTCACCCCATTAGTTGAGACCGTGCATCAACAGTTGCTCAACTGCGGCCATCACGACGCTGCATCGGTTGCACAGCTTGTTCTCGATCACGATCCATTGCTCGACGATCAATCGATTGCCGATGTCGTGAGTCGAGTTCACTCGCGTGTGGGTGGCCTCGGAGTACTCGATCCGTTTCTCGCAGACTCCACGGTCGATGAAGTCATGATCAATGGTTCCGGCGACCTTTGGGTTGAACGCCACGGTCATCTCGAATGCACCGGCCTACTTATTGACAGCGCATCCACCTACGCACTGCTCGAACGAATCGTCGCTCCGCTAGGTCTACGGATCGATCGCACATCGCCATGGGTCGATGCGCGCCTTGCTGATGGGTCTCGAGTCAATGGTGTGGTGCCCCCACTTGCCGTCGACGGGCCTTTGCTCACGATTCGTCGATTCGGTGCCCGGCGTGTGCATCTTTCCGAGGCCTGCACGCCTGGTGTTGCCCGTTTGCTCGAGTGGGCGGTGCACGCTCGCTGCAACATCATGGTTAGCGGCGGTGCCGGTGCAGGCAAGACCACACTGCTCAATGCCATTGCTGCATTCATCCCGCCAGACGAGCGTGTCGTCACGATCGAAGATGCGGCAGAACTACGCCTACCCGGTCGGCATGTCTTGCGACTGGAGTCACGACCAGCGAACGCCGAAGGTGCTGGCGAGGTAGCCATTCGTGAACTTGTGCGGAATGCGTTGCGAATGCGTCCTGATCGAATAGTGGTGGGCGAGGTCCGTTCGGGCGAAGCCATCGACATGTTGCAAGCGATGAACACTGGTCACGATGGTTCGTTGTCGACCTGTCATGCCAACTCTCCTCTCGATACGATTCGCCGACTCGAAACTCTTGTGCTGATGGGCGATGTTGCGCTGCCTCTCGTTGCAGTGCGTGAACAGTTACGAGCGGCAATCGATCTCATCGTGCATGTGGCTCGAATGCCCGATGGCTCTCGTCGCGTCATGTCGGTCGCCGAGCCCGTGGTTGAAACTGAAACGGCCACTTCTGTGCGAGTGAATGAGTTAACCAGCCCAGAAGGGCGGCTTGTCGGGTTGCCCGCACGACCTCGGCGAGCAGTTCATGTCAGCGCTCCATCCGAGGACTGGATCGAGGCATGAATCTCAAACTGTTTCTCACTATTGCGCTGACAATTTTCACTGTTGCTACAACGGTGGCGGCGATTACGACAACTCCAGAAATGATGGCGGCTTGGCGAGTGCATCAGCGATTTGCTGCGGAATCTTTTGCGGCGCACGACTCGCTGATTCTTCGAGGAGCTCGCGCTGCTGTTGCACAGTTGATGTCGGCTCGACCACTGGGTCCGGCCCACCGACTCATCGAGCGACGAACTCGGCGGCTCCTCGATCTGCGCATACCCGGTGCTCTAGATCGCGTTGTTCGACAACTTCGTTCCGGTGCGACCCTTCCACTGGCACTGCGCAGCGTTGGCGAAGACGATCCGGTCTTTGCTCGCATTTCGGCAGAGTTGGGTCAAGGGCGTTCACTGATCGACACCGTCGAAGACTGGCGCCAGGAAGACGAGTTGCCGAACCGCCAACTGACGGCGACTGCGCTTGATTTGGCCTCTCGTGCCGGTGGCGCTTCGGCACAGGTGCTCGATGGCGTCGCTGCGTCACTGCGCGAACGGGTGGCATTAGAACGCGAGGTTGCGGCACTCTCTTCCCAGGCTCGGGCCTCGGCGGTAGTGCTCGTTGTTGCACCCGTTGTCTTTGCTGTAGCGGCGTCGATGGTCGACGGTCGGATCCTCGATCTTCTTCTCGGTGAACCAATCGGATGGGTCTGCCTCGGAGTGGGCCTCGGCCTCAATGCTCTTGGCGCGTTTTGGATGTCTCGGCTTATCGGGCGACATCGATGATTGGTGTTGGCCCCGTTGTCGGGTCCGCTCTCGCAATCGGTGCATTCCTTGTTCCCGTTGCGCGTCATCGTTCACAACAAATGTCGATCCAGAGCGCGCGTCGTCAAAGTGTTCCTGAGTTGGTTGATCTGTTTCGTCTCGCTGTCGGTGCTGGCCTTTCGGTGCATCAGGTCGTTGAGGTTGTCGAACCGCATGCCCCCGAGGTTTTCGCTTCAACGCTCACCGAAGTCCGTCGCCGGGTCGCACTTGGTCAACGGTTCGGCGACGCGCTCGATGCTTTCGACGAATTGGGAGAACCGGTACGTCCGCTTGTGGCGTCATTGCGTGCGGCCGCGTTCGACGGGGTGGCGCTGGGGCCAGCGCTCGAACGAGTGGCGGCCGACGCCCGCCTGCAACGCCGGCGGTGGGCCGAAATCAATGCCCGGAAGCTCCCTGTGCAGCTTCTCTTTCCACTTGTTCTCTGCATTCTCCCAGCGTTTGGGCTGTTAGCGATCGTCCCGTTAGTGATGACATCGCTGAACTCCCTTCACTGGTAGCGGCCTGACTTCCCCCTTCCACCTCACGAGACCGAAGGAGTTTTCTATGAACAGTTTCATCAGTCGTTTACCACTTGCCGTCAATGACCTTGCAGGGAGCAGCCCAGAACCGATCGCAGTATCAAGGAGTGAACGATTGCGCACCGAGCGTGGTCAGACCACTGCGGAGTACGCGCTCGTTTTGCTCGGTGCGGCAGGAATTGCGCTCTTGCTTCTTGGCTGGGCCACCCAATCGGGAGCAATCGGCACGCTGTTCGATGCGGTGCTCGGTGGCGTTGTGGACAAGGTGAAGTGATGCAGACGAGGCGGGAGGATCAGGGACAATCCACCGTGGAGTTTGCATTGGTCCTCCCCCTCGTTGTCTTGGTGGCGCTGTTCATCGTGCAAGCGGGACTCGTTGTGCGCGATCAACTCCTTGTTTCGCATGCCGCTCGTGAAGCAGCACGTGCCGCTTCCGTGAGCGATAGCGATCGGTTAGGGGCTGCGACCATGGCCGCGCGGCAGGCGGGAAACCTTGCTGCTGATCGGGTTTTGGCGACCACCACGATGGTCGACGGGGATGCATCGGTTCGAGTGCTGATTTCGTATCGCAGCATCACTGGCATCCCGATCATCGGTTCGCTTGTTCCCGATATCGATCTCGAATCCGCGGTGGTGATGCGGGTGGAGTCAGACAGAAAGCATCGCTCGTAGCAACTCGATCGCGGCGGCCTTGTCGAGGGGTTCATTGCCGTTCCCGCATTTGGGTGACTGGATACACGAAGGGCAGCCAGAATCGCATTCACAAGACTCAATGACCTCGAGCGTGGCATGGAGGTGTCGGTCGGCAGCAGCAAAGCCAAGTTCCGCCATGCCAGCTCCGCCGGGATAGGCATCGTGAATCACGATCGTTGCTGCGCCGGTTTCGGTGAGATACGGAGTTGAAACACCGCCGACATCCCAACGATCACAGATCGCGAACAATGGCAGGATGCCGATCCCTGCGTGTTCCGCCGCGTGAAGTGCGCCAGGTAGTTGGTCATGGCCCACACCTGCAGCACTCGAGATGTGGTCATCGATGATGTACCAAAACGCGCGTGTCACCAGCTTGGACGACGGTAAGTCCAGTTCGTGCATTCCAAGTTGCTCACGTGTGAATGTGTCGAATCGGCGGTAACCGATGACGGTGGTTTCCACCTCGACGGTGCCAAGACACACAGTGGCGTTTCCAATCTCGAGTTCCTCATCGGTTTGAAGAATGCGTATATCGGTGACAGCTCGGGGCTGGGTGTATTCACCGCCATCGTGCGGTTCAACGATTGCCACGTGATCATCAAGATTGAGCTCGCTCACGCGCCAGGCGGTTCCTTGATGTAAATAGATGGAACCGGGGTGCACGAGGCGGAATGCGCGTGCACCGTCGACGGTGCCGACCAATGAACCATCGTCGGTGGCAATGCGGAATTCATTGGCGTTTGCACTGCGCAGTCCAATGCCATTCGCTGGGCGTCCGCGCCCACTCCATACGGCGCCGAGCCCAGCACGCGCAGTAGGCATCCGGATCTTGAGGAGATCATCCTGTACGAGTTCACGAATCGCGTCATCGAGAACGTCGGGCCACCACGTTTCGTCGGCATCGGTGAGCGGAAGTTCGAACGCCGCGCATGCCAAGTGCGGATAGAGAACATAGGGATTGTTTGTATTGACAACTGCGGGTTCGGGAGAACGTTGAAAGAGTTCGGTGGGGTTGTGCACGAACCACTGGTCGAGTTGGTCATCTCCTGCAACCAGCACGGCGAGGGACTGTTGCGACTCACGACCTGCGCGGCCAGCCTGTTGCCACATTGAGGCGATCGTTCCAGGAAAGCCATTGAGAATGCACGCATCGAGACCGCCAACGTCGATGCCGAGTTCAAGCGCAGTGGTGGCGACAACGCCGCGGAGTGTTCCATCGAAGAGTTCTTTTTCAATCTCCCGACGTTCTGATGTGAGATAGCCACCTCGGTACGAACGAACAGTCGGCGCAAGGCGCTTCGTGAGTCGCCGTTGAACGTCGGCCGTAACAAGTTCGGTACCTTTGCGGCTGCGGCAGAACGCAATCGTTCGGTGATCGTTCTTGATAAGAGCACTCATGAGTTCGGCGGTATCGCGAGATGAGGACACCGATTTCGGCTCTTCTTCCGAACCATCGTTTATGCCGTCTGGGTCCCACAGAATGAACAAACGCTCGCCACGAGGAGAACCGTCTTCGACGACTGCTTCGACGGGAAGACCGCAGAGTGTCGACGCGAGTGCTGACGGATCGCCGATGGTCGCAGAGGTGAAGATGAAAACCGGATGAGAGCCGTAATGAGCGCAAATACGTCGCAGGCGTCGCAGCACCTGGGCAACGTTGCTACCGAACATTCCGCGCAACATGTGCAACTCATCAATGACGACATACCGAAGTCGTTTGAAGTAGGTGCCCCAATTGACGTGTACTGGCAGCATGCTCATATGCAGCATTTCAGGATTGGTAAGCAGAACGTTTGCATGCGTGCGAGTCCACTTGCGCTCTTCGGGCGACGAATCACCGTCATGGGTTGCAGCGATAAGACCGGGAACATTTAGTGCAGCAAGCGATCGGAGTTGATCCTGGGCAAGCGCTTTTGTGGGGAAGAGCAGAAGTGCTGTGGCCGGAAGTGGGCCCGCAGCTATGGCTTCAGCAATCGGGAGTTGAAAGCACAGCGACTTCCCAGACGCTGTGCCGGTGGCGATTGCGACTGAGCGTCCTGCCCTTGCGTGGTCAATTGCTTCGGCCTGGTGTGACCACAACCCCCTACCAGGAAGTAGGGAAGCGACAGTCTCCGAGAGCGGTTGCGAAAGTTCACTGAATCGTGCGTGACGCGCCGGAGTGAGTTCTGTGTGGACCAAACGGGGGTCTTTGGAAAGAGCTGCGACGAACGCATCAAGAGAAGGGATCGGGTCCTTCGTCATCGACACGAGGCTACGGGCAGTTTCTGCAACTTCGATGGCGTTACGCTCAAGTCGTGTTCGAAACCATCCGTTCTTCGGCGAGTGCCACGGCAATTCTTTCGATCTCCGGCAATCTTGATCTCTCGACAATCAGCCGGTTTCGAAGCGAGGTCGTCCAGGCCATTGACGAGTCAGGCCCCTCGATAGTCCTAGATCTTTCGGCTGTCGATATCTTCGACACGGTGTCACTGGGAGTAGTCCTTGAGGCGGTGAAACGCTCAGGGACCCGGGATGGTTTCGTCGTGTTGGTCAATCAATCGGAACGGTTGGCCAAAGACCTTCAGCTCACGGGCGCAGACCAGATACTTACTGTCACTTCGACTGTGTCGGAAGCACTTGAATTTCTGCAAAGCGCGTCTCATTGATCGAGACCTTCGGAAACCCGTAGGTATTTCGTGAACGTTCTGTGAACGATCACGAAATCACGTAGACTTTCCTTGGTGCGCCGGGAAGGCTGGTCGGCACAGTATTCGCGCGCTAAGAGGAGGCCACCCTGCTTGCTGTTCTTGTGATTTTTGCTGTGGTGGCCGTCGCGATCCTTGGTATCGGAAATCGATGGGGTAGTCGCGTCTTTCTGGTCGCATCCGTTGGCCCTTTGGCCGCACTGGTGTGGGCGGTATCTGCTGCTTCCAGAGTGGGCAACGGGGATCTGCCGACCGAATCATGGACCTGGGTTTCCAGCCTCGGGCTCATCATCGACTTTCGCGCTGATTGGTTTTCAATCCTGATGGCGCTGCTCATCAGCGTCGTCGGCATCGGCGTCTTCCTTTATGCGGTTTCCTATTTTGAGAACTCGCGAGATGTTGCGCGCATCGCTTCGGCGCTTGTGATGTTTGCCGGAGCCATGTTCGGGTTGGTGATCAGCGACAACCTGCTGCTGCTCTTCGTTTTTTGGGAGCTCACGTCGTTGCTGTCATATGTGCTTATCGGCTCAAATGAGGAAAAGCCGGGTGCACGAGTGGCGGCGCTCCATGCACTACTCGTGACTGGTTCTGGCGGCCTTGCGATGCTCGCCGGCTTCATTCTGATTGGCGAGTCCGCAGACACATACTCCCTCTCGGCGATTGTTCATAACCCGCCTTCAGGCATGGTCGTCAACGTTGCCGTCCTTCTTGTAGCTCTCGGAGCGTTCACCAAGTCAGCGCAGGTCCCGTTTCACGGTTGGCTACCCAGAGCGATGGAAGCACCAACTCCGGTGAGTGCCTATCTCCATTCGGCGACAATGGTGAAAGCTGGAGTCTTCTTAGTGGCGCGGTTCGCGGAGCCATTTTCTGATACCACACCATTTGGGCCGGTAGTCGTGGTTGTCGGTTGTGCCTCAATGATCCTCGGCGGATGGCGAGCTCTTCGTCAGCACGATCTCAAACTCCTACTTGCATTCGGCACTATCAGTCAGCTTGGACTGATGATGGTCCTCTTCGGTTCGGGCAAAGAGAAATTAGCCATCGCAGGTTGTGTGCTCTTGATTGCCCACGCCGCCTATAAGTCATCGCTCTTCCTTGTCGTAGGAATCATTGATCATCAAACACACACGCGCGATATCCGGCGGCTTGGGATGCTTGGCCGCAAGTGGCCGGTTGTGGCGGGAGTTGCAGTCGCAGCAGCAGCGTCTATGGCGGGAGTGCCGCCCTTTCTGGGGTTCCTTTCGAAAGAACTTGCATTTTATGGCTTTCTTGATTGGTCCGAACCAAGCGGGTTGATTGTCCTTTGCGTGGTTGCTGTCGCATCGGCCTTTACGGTTGCCTACAGCGCAAGATTTGTTTGGGGGGCATTCTTTTCTGTTCGTTCGGGAAGGGCAGTGCTTGATCCGCCTGTTTCGACGCCTTCGCCGAATGCTTGGTTCGCGTTGTCACCCTTGGTCCTTGCATCTCTAGGACTCGTTCTCGGAGTACTCCCACTCCTACTGGAATCACTTGTCTCTGGCTCGGTGAAATCTCTCGGGTTCGAGGTACCGACCATCCATCTAGCGCTATGGGGTGGGTTCAACGCCGCACTCGCCCTTTCCGCATTAGTTCTCGTCGCCGGTGCCTGGATGTTCGTTGGTCGCAGAGCGATTGAGCGCATTCAGGCCAGGTTCGAAGGCGTTCCTTCGTCTGTGGGCGTGTACGACGCGACAGTTCGAGGAGTCTTGGCTCTTTCGGGTCGAGTCACAGCGATTACGCAGAGTGGCTCGCTCCGCGTCTATGTCGCAGTACTTGTACTCACGATGGTCGCATTGCCGTCTATTCCCTTAGCAATGAATGGTTGGCCTGGATCTTGGCCAAGCTTGGTGGACTCGCCCATCCAAGCGGTTATCGGAATCATCATGATTACCGCGGCGGCAGCAGCAGCGGTATTTCATCGACGCTTTGCGTCGGTTATCGCGTTGAGTGTTGTCGGGTATGGAATGGCTGCCCTGTTTGTTGTTCAAGGGGCTCCCGATCTCGCCTTGACACAGGTGTTGGTGGAAACACTCGGAACAGTCGCGTTTGTTCTAGTGATTCGCCACCTTCCTGAAAAGTTTGTCGTTGCCAAATCACGTGGCAATGCCGCTGCCATAGCCGTATCTGTCGCCGTTGCAGTCTTCGTCTTCTGGTTCGCCCTTTCGGCCCGGACGGTATCGGAAACCGCTGGTCCCGAAGCGGTGGTTGCAACTCAGGTTGAGTCGACTGAAAGCGAGCGTGGGCCAGCGGTAGAGGAACGGACGGTGAGTGAGGAATATCTCGAGAGGTCAAAGCCGGAAGCTCACGGAAGCAATGTCGTGAATGTGATACTTGTTGACTTTCGAGGGTTAGACACTCTTGGCGAGATCACGGTCTTGTTTGTGGCGGCGATTGGGATCGTGGGCCTCATCCGATTTGGTGCACGACGCTCAAAGGATCGAACCGAGGTCGACCAGGAAGTTGTCGACTCATGAGCGAGTGGACCGAACAAACAAACGGGTCAACGAGTGATCTTGATCAGGAAATTGGTCGACCATCGATGGTTCTCGACGTTGTAGTACGAGCAGAATTTCATGCGCTACTGGTCGCTTCATTGTGGCTGCTTTTCGTCGGGCACAACCTTCCCGGTGGTGGTTTTGTGGGCGGACTTGTCGTTGTTGCTGCGTTCGGTTTGCGCCTTGCTGCGGGTGGTTCGGCGGAACTCCTGAAATCGCTCCGAATTCGATCGGAGGTGGTGCTCAGTCTTGGACTTCTGGTTGCTACCGGAACGGCGCTCCTCGGTTTAGTTAACGATGGAACTCTTCTCCAGAGTCGCGAATTGCACGTGACGCTTCCGTGGCTAGGAGAGATCGCCACGAGCTCCGCGTTCTTCTTTGATCTTGGGGTGTATCTCGTCGTCGTTGGAAGTTTCCACTGGTTATTGGAAGTATTTTCAGAGCCAGAGTCCGAGGGTGATTTCGAATGACCACTCTTGTTGCACTCGTTGTCGCAATGCTCTACGGCATCGGCGTCTACATGATTCTTCAACGTTCGTTGATTCGTATTGTTCTGGGTCTTTCGCTTTTGTCCCACGGAGCAAATCTCTTGCTCTTAACTTCTGGGGGTTCGGCGGGAGTAGCCGCGTTTATCGGCCGCTTTACCGGAGATGACAAGGTCGTTGATCCGGTACCGCAGGCGTTTGTCCTCACTGCGATCGTCATTAGTTTCGCAATGACAGCCTTTTGCTTAGCATTGGCATATCGCAGTTGGCGGCTCACCGGAAACGATGACGTTGCACAAGACGAGGAAGATGTTCGCCTTGCTGAGATGATTGCGACACGGAACGGCAAGCCATGAACGTGCTGATCATTCTCCCGGTAATACTTCCGATTCTTGCTGCAGCGATTTCCACTCTTCTGAAAGCATCTCGAACAAGTCAGAGAGTGCTCTCAATTCTTGCGGTTACAGGTTCGCTCGTTGCATCAATCATCCTGCTCTTTGAAGTGAAACAGCAGGGTCCCGTTGTGTCAGCAGTCGGTGGTTGGGTGGCCCCATTTGGAATTGCGTTAGTCGCCGATATGTTCTCTGCACTCATACTTGTTGTGAGTCTTGTGACAGTTCTTTCTGTGCTGGTTTTCTCTTTCGGCTCAAGACGGAACGATGAGATGTGGCAGTTCCATCCGGCGTTCTTGGTCTTGACGGCCGGGGTTTCACTTGCTTTTCTTACCGGCGATCTTTTCAATCTGTTCGTTTCATTCGAAGTAGCGTTGGTTGCAAGTTATGTACTCATCACGTTGGGTAGCCGCGCTGAACAGATTCGAAATGGAATCACCTATGTCGTGATCAATATAGTTATTTCGATCTTTTTTCTTACCGGAATCGCTTTCATCTACGCCGCGTTTGGCACCGTCAACTTCGCTGACCTCTCGCTCAAACTGGGTTCAGCAGAGGAGTCATTGCGGATTGCTCTGGCCCTCTTATTTTTGGTGATCTTTGGTGCGAAAGCAGCGATGTTTCCCGTGTTTTCCTGGCTTCCAGACTCGTACCCAGTTGCGCGAGCGCCGATCGTCGCTGTGTTTGCGGGGTTGCTAACAAAGATGGGCGTCTATTCGTTGATTCGGGTCGAATCAACGGTTTTCTTGGGCGGTGGGATCGGCACAATTGTTTTGGTCCTTGCCGGTTTCACCATGGTGGTTGGTGTGCTCGGTGCGATCGCGCAAAACGATGTGAAGCGCATTTTGAGTTTCCACATTGTGAGCCAAATTGGTTACATGCTGATCGGACTTGGCCTCTTTACGACTGCGGGGCTTGCCGCCTCGGTGATGTTCATCATTCACCAGATTCCTGTAAAGACAAGCCTGTTTCTCGTTAGCGGCGCTATCGAGGAGTCTGCGGGAACGACTGCCCTCGATCACGTAGGTGGTCTTCGAAAGCGACTTCCGTTCTTGGCTCTCATGTTCGGGTTGGCGGCAGCCAGTATCGCCGGGCTGCCTCCATTTTCGGGATTTATTGGCAAGTTGTCGATTGTTGAAGCGGGACTTTCGGCGCAGAGTTACGCGATTATCGCTGTGAGTCTCATTGTCAGTGTCCTCACGCTCTTCTCAATGGCCAAAATTTGGAGTGGGACGTTTTGGGGTGAGTTCGAAACCGCGCAACCTGGCGACGTTCTCGTACGCACGGGTCATCGGACAATGATGGGGGCAACGGGGATGTTGGTTGCTGTCACAATCGCGATCGCTGTATTTGCGGGCCCTATTTACGCGCTTTGTGAAGAGGCTGCTGCTGACTTAATTGATCCGACTCGTTATATTGCGGCGGTGATGGGGAAGTGAGACGTTGTCTTCACCGAGCGATTTCGTTCCTTTCACTCCTTGCACTTTGGTTACTGCTATGGGGTCGCATCACCCCGGCGAACGTGGTTGGTGGAGTGTTAGTAATCGCGTTCGTAATCCGGGTTGCTCCTGCAGGACCAGCCATCCTTGACGCGTCTGATCCAGGCAGGTTTCATCCCATTGCCGCTCTTGTTTTCGCCCTTGTTTTCCTGAAGGAACTTGTTCTCGCTACCGGGCAGGTCGCGATATTGGTTGTTGTGCCCAATCGAGTCCATTCCGGGGTTATTCGAGTTCAGCTATCCGTTCGCTCGTCTCGTATTGCAACGGTTATTGCGAATGCTGTGACTCTGACGCCAGGCACGATGACTATTGATGACGAATTCACCGACGACGGGATTGTTCTTTATGTGCACGCTCTTGACGCGACTGACCCAGTCGCAGTTCGTGAAGGCGTGAAAAAATTCGAAAGGCTTGCTGTTCAATCGTTTGGGAATCGGCAGGATCGTGACGCGCTCAAACTGGAGGTCAAGAAGTGACCACGGTTTCTGTCGTCTGCTTCACGTTGCTCTCGCTGGGGGCGCTCGCCGCCACAATCAGGGTGGTCATTGGACCCTCGCTGGCCGATCGAATCATTGCCGCTGATCTCTTGTTGACCGTATTTGTGATGGGAATAGCGGTTCAGGCGGCTAGGACCGGCGACGGTCTCTATTTACCAGTCATGGTTGTGGTGGCACTCGTTGGATTTCTCGGAACTTCAATCGTTGCCCGGCTTATCGAAAAGCGAGGTGGATGATGACAGTCATCGCCTCCTGCCTGTTGCTCGCCGGTTGCGCTCTCGCCCTACTTGCCGGGGTTGGCGTACTTCGGCTTCATGATGTCTTCGGTCGTATCCATGCCGCAACCAAGCCAAGTTCTCTGGGCCTCTTGCTTGTGTGCCTTGGTGCAGGTTTTCTCGTCCAAGGAGTTACTGCGACCACGCAACTTGTTGCCGTTGTAATCCTGCAACTGTTTACTGCTCCGGTCGGAGCACACCTTTTGGGCCGTGCTTCCTATTACAGCGGACTTCTTGGATCACGAACTGTTCTTGATGAAGGAAACAAGCCGATTCCGGACTCATCTCAGGATGGAATCGATTAACGAGCAACGCCGATATCGGCTGAAGTGGTCGTGGAATCGCCAGTTTCGATGTAGCGACCGAGTTCTCTACGTGCGAGCTGCATGCGATGAACTTCGTCGGGACCATCGGCGAATCGAAGTGTGCGGAGACCGGCCCACATTCCTGCCAATGGGAAATCCTGCGACACGCCGCCACCACCATGCGCCTGTATGGCGCGATCGACAACGGCGAGCGCAACATTTGGTGCGACAACTTTGATGGCAGAAATTTCCGTGCGTGCACCCTTGTTGCCGACGGTGTCCATGAGCCACGCTGCCTTCATGGTGAGCAGACGTGCTTGTTCGATTTCGATACGGGAATCAGCGATCCATTCCTGAATCACACCTTGTTGTGCAAGAGGTTTTCCGAACGCGACGCGCTCGGTGACGCGACGACACATAAGTTCAAGGGCGCGTTCGGCAATACCGATACAGCGCATGCAGTGATGAATCCGACCGGGGCCAAGTCGAGCTTGGGCGAGCGCAAAGCCGCTTCCTTCTTCGCCGAGAAGATTTGAAACAGGGACGCGAACGTTGTCGAAACGAAGCTCGCAATGGCCTTCACGGTCGTTGTAACCAAACACCATGAGATCGCGAACAATGGTGAGGCCCGGTGTGTCCATGGGAACAAGAACCATGGATTGTTGCGTGTAGGTGGGAGCCGATGGATCGGTCTTTCCCATCACGATGGCAACGCGACAGCGAGGGTTCGCAGCCCCAGAAATCCACCATTTACGGCCGTTTAGGACGTAGCCGTCGCCGTCGCGAACGATGCTCAGACTGATGTTGCGAGCGTCGCTCGATGCAACATCGGGCTCAGTCATGGCGAAACATGAACGAATCTCGCCCTCGAGCAGCGGTACCAGCCAACGATCTTTTTGTTCGGGTGTTCCGAACAGCGCAAGGATTTCCATGTTGCCGGTATCGGGCGCGGCAGAGTTCACTGATTCAGGCCCGAGCGGACTGCGGCCAGTGATCTCGGCAAGTGGTGCGTAGTCAACGTTCGAGACCGGTTCGGGTGTCCATTCGGTCACGTGGGGCATGAATAGATTCCAGAGGCCGCGTTTCTTCGCTTCAGTTTTGAGTTCTTCCATGACGTGCGGATGGAAGTGCGGGTCACCTGATGCGCGCATTTCTTCGGCGAACACTGGTTCGGCGGGGATGACGACTTCTTCCATGAACGCGAGCAGACGTTGTTGCAGATCTGCCGCGCGAGGGCTGAGTGCGAAGTCCATCAGGAACCTGCTCTTCCGTAGTCGTCTTCGTAGCGGACGATGTCGTCTTCGCCGAAGTAGGTGCCGGTCTGTACCTCGATGAACACGACTGGCGCGGTGCTGTCGTTGCGAACTCGGTGTTTGGTGTGAACAGGAATTTCGATTGTGCGGCCTGCGGGCACGGTGTGATCGACATCGTTGAGAGTGACGATGGCAGTGCCTTCGACAACGATCCAGTGTTCAGACCGCTTGTCGTGTGATTGGTAGGACAGACGTTGGCCAGGCTCGACCGTGATGCGCTTGACCTTTGCGGCCGGGCCGTCGTCGAGGATCACGAACTCACCCCATGGGCGACGTTCGCCGGTTCCGGCCTCGCCCAGGGGGCGAAGGGCATTGTCGTTCGAAGGGGGGTTTTCCGCGGTAGGTGTCACGGGCTGAGTATGGCCGAAATGCCCGGTCAGGACCGAGAAATGGGGTTGTGGATAAGAAAAATCGGGGACCCCCTAAGGGGGTCCCCGGGACCATGGTTCCAAAGACTGTGATTGACAGAGCCGCCAAACGGGTCTCATTGTGTCCCTCCATGGCCGGTCCCCTCGTCATCGTCGAGTCGCCCACGAAGGCGAAGAAGATCACCGAATTCCTCCGCGGCGAGGACACCGGTGGCGCTTCGCCGACCGTTATCGCGTCTGTTGGCCACATCCGAGATCTCGTTTCCAAAGCGAAAGAGCTTCCCGAGGGCAAGCAGAAGGAGTGGTGGTCGTACCTGGGCATTGATCCCGATGACGACTTCAAGCCCTACTACAAGGTGTACGACAAGAAGAAGGACACAGTTGCCGAACTTCGCCGTGCGCTGAAGAACGCTGACGCGCTCTATCTCGCAACCGATGAGGATCGCGAAGGTGAAGCAATCGCGTGGCATCTGTTGCAGGTCTTGAAGCCGCCGAAGGACATGCCGGTGTATCGCATGGTGTTCCATGAGATCACTGCGCCCGCAATTCGTGAAGCGTTTGCCAATCCGCGTGAACTGGATCAATTGCTTGTCGATGCTCAAGAAACGCGTCGACTTCTCGATCGTCTCGCTGGGTACGACCTTTCACAGGTTTTGTGGAAGAAGGTCAACCGCGGATTATCCGCTGGGCGAGTGCAGAGCGTTGCTACTCGTCTCGTTGTAGAACGTGAACGCGAGATCATGGCGTTTGTTTCCGCCGACTGGTGGGACATCAAGGGCGTCTTCGCTGCGTCATCGGAACCGATTCCATTCGGCGCGAAGCTCATTGCACTCGATGGCGTGCGCGTTGCAACTGGAAACGATTTCAATGAAGACGGCGCGCTGACTCGCGACGACCGCGTCATCCTTAATGAAGCAACAGTTCGTGCGCTCGCTGCCGAACTGCAGACCTCACCGTTCTCTGTTCGCAGTGTTGAGTCCAAGCCCTACCGCAAACGCCCGTTTGCTCCGTTCACCACCTCAACGTTGCAGCAGGTTGCGGGTCGTCGTCTCAAGGTGTCGGCCAAGCAGGTCATGTCGATGGCCCAGAGCCTGTATCAGCAGGGCTACATCACCTACATGCGAACCGATTCGTCAAGTCTCTCTGCCGCAGCAGTTGCCGCGGCCAAGCATGAGATCACTGAGCGTTACGGCGCGTCGGCGATTGAAGGCGAGCCACGCAGGTGGGGCAAGAAGGCTGCGAACGCTCAAGAAGCGCACGAAGCGATTCGTCCTGCTGGTGATCGTTTCCGTCGTCCTGAAGAAGTTCGCAACGAGGTTCCGCCTGGCGAAGCTCGCCTTTACGAAATCATCTGGCAGCGCACTGTTGCATCGCAGATGATCGATGCCATTGGCGAGACCGTCACAGTTCGACTCGGCTCGCTTACTGCAAGCGGCCGCGATGCCGAATTCTCTGCGGCGGGCACGGTCATTACCGAACGCGGCTGGATGCAGGTCGAAGACTGGCGTACTGATGACACCGATTCGGAAAACGATGACGACACCGAACGTCGACTTCCGCAGTTAAAGGTCGGTGACGGTCTCGATGCAACAGAGATCACTCCCGAAGGTCACGCAACCAAACCGCCGGCTCGTTTCACTGAAGCGTCGCTTGTCGGAAAGATGGAAGAACTCGGCGTTGGCCGTCCCTCTACCTATGCCTCAATTATGGAAACCATCCAGGGCCGTGGCTATGTCTGGAAGAAGGGTTCTGCGCTCGTTCCGAGCTGGAACGCATTCGCAGTGACAACGCTTCTCGAACAGCATTTCGCTGAACTCGTTGATTACGACTTCACCGCAAACCTTGAAGCAATTCTCGATCGAATTTCCAACGGCGACGCGAACAGTGTTGAAACGCTTGCCGAGTTTTATTTCGGACCAATGGTTGATGGTGTGCGCAAAGACGGTCTGCGTGATCTTGTCACCGAACGTCTTCCGGAAATCGATGCGGCCGCGATCAATACGTTCTTATTGGGTGACGATCACAACGGAATGCCCGTCATCGCCAAGCCCGGAAAGTTCGGGCCCTATGTGCAGCGCGGCGATGACACTGCGTCGGTACCCGAAAATTTGCCACCCGCCGATCTCACTGTTGCGGTTGCGCTCGAGCTGCTTGCCATGCCGAAGGGCGGCAAGCCCATCGGAGAAGATCCTGAAACTGGTCTCACCGTTTTCGTGATGAGCGGCAAGTTCGGTCCCTATGTCCAGCTGGGTGAATTGACTGACGACAAAGACGAAAAGCCGAAGACGTCGTCACTTTTCAAGGAGATGGACCCATACGAAGTGACACTTGAGACGGCACTGCAGTTGCTCTCTCTGCCCCGCGATCTCGGATCAGAGCCCGAATCAGGCGCAGTGTTCACCGCTCGGAATGGCCCCCATGGGCCATATCTGACGAAGGAAGTCGGCGGTTTGGAAAAGCCCGAAACCCGCCAGCTCGACAACGAGGAACAACTTCTCACCGTCGACCTTCGCGATGCCCTCGCCATGTTCGCCGAACCGAAAAAGTTTGGAAAGCGATCGCCGAAGCCTCCGTTGGCCGATTTGGGCATCGACCCCGCTTCGGGCCGGCCCATGTTGATCAAAGACGGAAAGTTCGGCCCCTACGTGACCGATGGCGAAACCAACGCCTCGCTTCGAGTCGGCGATGTCCCCGAAACGCTGAGCCCAGAGCGCGGGGCAGAGCTTCTTCAGGATCGGCGTGTCTACATCGCCGAAAATGGCGGCCCCGTGGCGAAGAAGGCGGCCAAGAAGGCCATCAAGAAGAAGGCCACAGCCAAAAAGAGCGCCAAATCCCGAGCCAAAAAGCCTGATCTGATGACAAAGAACACGGTGGCTACCGGGCAGTCAAAGGCAGCGAAGAAGGCGGCGAAGCGGCCCAACGTCGAGAAGTCCAACTCTCAGATCCTCGATACCGAGCGCTAACCCTCTTCGGGGAGGTGCTCAGAGCCGTGGGGGACCTCTCCTAGGCTCAGTGCATGGCTGTGCCTCGCCCCGGACCTGGGGACGACGCCGATCCCCCCGAGGATGCAACGCCCGTCGAGGCCATTGGCCCCGACGCTGACGCGACCGTCCCGGGCTGGACACGGGCCTCGCTTTTTGGTGAAGACACCGAAACCATTTTCACAAAGGACCCCTCGGATCGTCCGGGGTTCCATGTGCGCCTCTTCGGCAGCCATGAGTTCTTCCGTCTGTGGCTCGTGCAGGTCGTATCGGCCACCGGCGACTGGCTTGGCTTCTCGGCGATCATCCTTTTGGCCGCGACCATCGGCGGTGGCGCCGGTGCCGGCGCGATTTCGCTGGTGATGGCCGCGCGCATTGTGCCGGGCTTCTTCTTTGGACCGCTTGCAGGCGTGCTTGTCGATCGTTGGGACCGCAAGAAAGTCATGGTCTCTTGCGATATCGGTCGCGCACTGGTGATGGCGCTACTTCCATTCGTTAGCGACGTCATCGGTCTTGTACTTGCGTCGCTTGTGCTTGAAGTACTCACGCTGTTGTGGGGACCAGCAAAGGAGTCAGAAGTTCCAAACCTTGTTCCTCGTGAACATCTCACAACCGCAAATTCACTTTCACTTGCTGCTGCCTACGGAACCTTTCCGTTCGCGGCGTTGCTGTTTGCATTGCTGGCTGGTTTGTCAGCGTGGATCGGAAACATCCCTGGTCTGGGATGGCTCGAGAACAATCAGATGGCCTTAGCATTTTATTTCGACGCCGTGACCTTTTTGTTCTCTGCGTGGATGATCAGTCGCTTGGCATTGCCAAAGCGCGAACGACGCGTGAAGTCCACGGCTGATGATGAACGTCGTGTCGACATAAAGGCCACTCTCGAAGAACTCCGAGAGGGCTGGAACGAAATCTGGAAGAACCACACTGTTCGCGCCGTGAACTTGGGTCTTGCGACCGGTCTTATCGGTGGCGGCATGCTCATCCCGCTCGGTGCGGTGTTTTCTACTGAAGTTCTTGATGCTGGTGCCGCTGGCTATGGATTGTTCACCACTTCACTTGGTTTCGGCGTAGCCATCGGCGTGGTTGGTGTGTCGGTGTTCCAAAAGCGATTGCCACAAACGACAACGTTTATCGCTGCATTGTTCGCTGCTGGCATCTCGTTGTTCTGTGCTGCCTCTTCTTCCTCATTATGGGCTGCAGTGATTTTTGTTGGCCTGATGGGTATTGCCGTTGGTCCCGTGTATGTACTCGGCTTCGCAATGTTGCAACAGGAAGTCGCCGACGATCTTCGTGGACGCGTGTTCAGTTCGCTCAACACGCTGGTTCGCATGTGCGTGCTCATCGCAATGGTTGCTGGTCCACTACTTGCAGCAATTCTTGGACGCGTGGCATCGACGTTGATTAATAATCGCATCGACGTTGCTGGCATAACGGTGGAACTCCCAGGCGTGCGACTTGCGTTGTGGCTTGCCGCAGCGATCATCATCGCCGCGGGTTTCGTGGCAGCTGCTTCGTTGCGCGCCGGACAACGCGTGAAGCGTGCTGGTGAATCAGATCATCCGTCGCGTCCCAATCCTCCGGATCCTCAAGCTTTGGATTTCACACCGATTGACCTTCGACCGGCTGGTCCCATCCCTGAACCTCACCCAGATGACGTTGAACCTGAAGGCCCTAGGTTCATTCCGCCGCCGCCGTTTGGAGATCCGTCATGACTCGCGGAAAGTTCATTGCCTTCGAAGGGGGCGAAGCCTGCGGAAAGTCCACGCAATCAGCACGCCTGGCCGATGCACTCGGTGCCGTTCTTACGCGCGAACCGGGTGGAACGGTGATCGGCGCGAAATTGCGAGCAGTACTTCTTGATCCTCAGACGATCGACCTATCTGACCGTGCTGAAGCGCTGCTCATGGCCGCTGACCGCGCCCAACACGTGGCCGAATTGGTTGAACCTGCTCTGGCCGCAGGTCGGCATGTGGTTACCGATCGGTTCGCGGGGTCGTCGATCGCCTATCAGGGTCATGGTCGCGGATTGCCGATCAACGAGATTCGCGATCTTTCGCTGTGGGCAACCGGCGGAGTGTGGCCGGACCTGATCATCCTGTTGGACGTTCCCGAGGCCGAAGCCGATCGTCGACTCGGTGCGGCTCGAGATCGCATGGAGGCGGAACCGGCGGCGTTTCATGTTGCAGTTCTCGAGGGCTTCCGGGCGCAGGCTGCAGCCGAACCCGATCGTTGGGTGGTCATTGATGGCACGCCGTCGATCGATGAAGTGTCAGCGGCAGTGTCCGCCGCGGTCGCTGAGCGGCTACAACTGCTTCTGTGACATCACGCACGGACTACCCGCCGCTGTCGGCGGAAATTGCTGGAATCGAACTCTGGTCCAATGTCGTTGGCCAGGATGGTGCTGTTCGCGAATTGCGCGCCGCAGTCGATGCGCCCGTTCACGCCTATTTGTTGGTTGGCCCACGCGGCAGCGGTAAACGCGAGTTAGCACGTGCATTTGCTGCAGCGCTTGTGAGCCGCGATCGAACTGGCGATGACGCTGTTCGCCAGGCGCGCATGGCACTGACGCAGAATCACTCCGACATCACCGAGTTCGAACGAGTGGGCGCATCAATTTCTGCCGAACAGGCCGACACAATCATTGCGACAGCAGCACGGTCGTCAATCGAGAACGGGCCGAAAGTACTGATTCTCGATGAGTTCCATCTCGTCACCACTGCAGCGCCGAAACTGCTGAAGACAATCGAAGAGCCACCCGATGGCACCGTGTTTGTTGTTCTTGCCGACGATGTTCCAAATGATCTCGTCACCATTGCGAGCCGTTGCGTGCGCATTGATCTCGCGACGATCACCGACGAACTCATCATTGAGCGACTGATCGCTGAAGGTGTCGCGCCCGAACGCGCCGCCGATGCAGCTGCTGCCGCAGTTGGTGATTTTGGCCGTGCGCGACTTTTGGCAACTGATGATCGACTTGCGTTGCGACGCGCGGCATGGCGCGCAGTTCCCGATCGTCTCGACGGCACTGGTGCGCGCGCTATCGAGACCGCCGACGACTTGTTGGCGATGATCGACGATGCAATGACACCGCTCACCGAAGCACACGCTGCAGAAGTTGCCGAATTCGCTGAGCTCGTGGCGGCTCGTGGCGAACGTGGTTCGGGTCGCAAGCAGTTCGAGGATCGACATAAGCGAGAAGTCCGCCGTTATCGAACCGACGAGATCAGGGCCGGACTCACCGAATTGTCTCGTCGTTACCGTGACGACCTTGCGACTTCGCCTCGCCCGGCCGATGTGGCTGCATCAATCGATGACATTGCTGAACTCGCTAGCAACCTCGTGCGAAATCCGAACGAACGGCTGCAGTTAGTGGCGCTCTTTTCGAAACTGGGCCGCCCCCGTCGCTGATTCGCCAAGGACACCACGCCGCTGTCGAGCGCCGAGTGGGTCCGATCGGAGCAGGCGGCTAACCTCAATCCTTCCCGCCCGGGTAGCTCAGACGGCAGAGCAGCTCACTCGTAATGAGCAGGTCAGGAGTTCGATTCTCCTCTCGGGCTCTGATGGCCAATCAAGAAGCGTTTGCCGAACAGGCAATGGAATACATGCCGCAGTTGTATTCCACCGCGCTACGAATGACGCATAACGCGTCCGATGCCGAGGATCTGGTTCAAGAGACCTACCTAAAGGCGTACAAAGGATTTGCTGGCTTCGAGCAGGGCACCAACCTGCGGGCCTGGATGTTCCGGATCCTCACCAACACCTACATCAACTCCTATCGCTCCAAGAAGCGCCGTCCCGATGAAACCGAGCTTGATGGCGTCGAGGACTTCTACCTGTACCGCCGCATGGGCGGTCTGGAAGCCGCTCGCGCCTCCCGCAGCGCCGAAGACGAGCTCATGGACTACTTCACCGATGCCGACGTGCAGGCGGCAATCGATGCCCTGCCCGAGTCCTATCGCCTCGCCGTGCTTCTTAGTGATGTCGAGGGTTTGTCCTACAAGGAAATCGCTGAGGATCTCGATATTCCGATCGGAACCGTGATGAGTCGGCTTCATCGTGGAAGAAAAGCCCTCCAAAAGCAGTTGCACGACTTTGCCCTCGAGAGGGGACTGGCCGATGCCGTCCCCGAGGCCCCCTGAGAATCGCCATGACCCACGACCACGACGCCACTCCCGCCATGCCAATCGCCGGGACACCTGACTGCGAACGAGCATTGGCCGAGGTCTACACATTCCTCGATCAGGAACTCGGCGAGTCGCAGCGGGCCGAGATCATGGCCCACCTCGAGGCCTGCAGCCCCTGTTTCGAGGCTTTCGATTTTGAGGCCGAACTTCGCATGGTCATCACCACCAAGACTCATTCGGGGGAGTTCCCCGAGACCCTCCGAATCCGGATTGAAGAGAAACTGACCTATCTCCGGATACAAGGTTCGGGCGGAGTTGGGCCCGACGATGGCGGAGAGCCTGGTCCCGGGGCCTAGGATCTGACTCATGGAACTTCTGTTTGCACAGGTCTGGGCGTTTTGGATTGCGCCGGCGCTTCTGCTGCCGACGATTCTCATTGTGGTGGTCATCATTGGCCTGTACCTGAAGAAGGTCGTCGCTCCCCGCTATCCCAAGCGCTGAGCAACGTGGCCGCGGCGGTCGATTGGAGTGTGGCCGAAAAGGTCGCGATCCGTACCGCTAAAAAGGATCCCTTCGCAGCCAGTTATCACTATCAATCGTTGCAGCCTGACTTCGATCGGCTGACTGCTGTTGCGGAAGAACTTGTCGCCCAAGAGACCGGGTTACGGTCGCTTGCTGGTCCGGCTCGTGCCCGAGTGACCGATCGACCCGGATGGATTCGCGCCAACCTCGCATCGTTCCAACGATTGTTGGCACCGATGCTCGACAAGTTTGGTGATCGCGTGTCGTCGAGTCGTGTCGCTCCAGTTACTGCGCGACTCGCGGGCGCCGAACTTGGTGTCATGTTGGGCTGGATGTCGGCTCGTGTCTTGGGTCAGTACGACCTACTCGTGATCGAGGAAGAAAATCCGCAAGACCAAGACATCGTCTATTACGTCGGACCAAATGTTCTTGCGCTGGAAAAGCAGTTTGCGTTTCCGCCAGAAGAGTTTCGAATGTGGTTGGCCTTGCACGAGGTAACGCATCGAGCCCAATTCACCGGTGTTCCATGGTTGCGCGAACACTTTCTAGGTCTCGTTCACGAGACGATGAACACGATCGATCCCGATCCCGCACGCATGAGCGAAACCATTTCGCGTGTGACAACGGCAATCCGTTCAGGACAGAAGCCACTGGCCGATGGTGGGCTGATGACTCTCCTCGCTAATCCTGAACAGCGCGCGGTACTTGATCAGGTGAGCGGAATGATGAGCCTTCTCGAAGGACACGGAGACATCACGATGGATCGCGCCGGCCAGGCTTTGGTGCCCAGCGCTGATCGATTCGGAAAGGTCTTGCGCGAGCGGCGCGAGTCAGCGCGTGGTTTAGCTCGCGTGTTTCAGCAACTGATTGGTTTGCAGGCGAAATTGGCGCAGTACGCGCAAGGCGAAGCATTCATCACCGATGTCGAGCGTGCCGGCGGTCAGCAGCTGTTGTCACGGGCATGGGAAGGTCCCGAGAACCTTCCAAGCATTCTCGAGATCCGTGACCCACAGCGGTGGATCGATCGTATGGGCGCAGCGCTTCCGGTTGCTGGCTAAGCGAAGTCGATCTGCTTTGAGTTCGCTCGCTGAACGTCATGGTGCGTTCCTGAATCGATGCACATTCCCACCTGCGGGAACACCATTAGTGTGTGGGGTCTCCGGCGGTGCCGATTCGATGGCGTTAGTGGTGTTGGCCGTTGCTGCAGGTTGTGAGGTCACCGCGGTGCATGTCGATCACGGGTTGCGTACCGGCTCGGAAACCGAAGCTGATCGAGTGCGAAGCGTCGCTGAACGTCTTGGCGCCGCGTTTCGTGCCGAGACGGTGGTCGTCGAAACCGGCCCGAACCTTGAGGCCCGCGCGCGGTCGGCTCGGCATGCAGTGCTCGGGCCTGATGCAGCGCTTGGTCACACGACCGATGATCGGGCCGAGACGATGATCGTCAATCTGTTGCGAGGTGCGGGCCCCGATGGCCTGGCCTCCATTCGCCCCGGCTTCCGTCACCCGATCCTCAGTCTGCGAAGGTCCGACACCGAACGAGTTTGTGAGATCGAAGGGATTGAGCCGTTTTTCGATCCCAGCAATGCAGACCCACTGTTCGTGCGGAATCGCATTCGTCACGAAGTACTTCCACTTTTGGCTGATATCGCTGGCCGTGACCTTGTGCCGATTCTTGATCGTCAGGCCGATGTCTTTGCGTCGATTGCTGACTATCTGAAGTCGGAAGCCGCCGAACTTGATCCGACCGATACGCGAGCGCTTCGGGAAGTTCCAGACGTTGTGGCACGCGTCGCACTTCGCGAATGGTTGCGAACCGGCACCGAAGAACGCCATCCACCCGATGCCGCAACAATCGATCGCGTGATGGCGGTTGTTCGAGGCGATGTGATCGCAACCGAATTGGGTGGAAACCGTCGCGTCGAACGCACCGCAGGAAAACTTCGCATCGTGACGACACCGAAGGGCTGATGACTGCACTACATTCGCCGCGTGACCCAAAGCGCGTCCGGTAACGAACACCCGCATCCCGATGTCGATCCCCATCTCGGTCAGATCCTCGTCACCCACGAAGCCATTCAGCAACGCATCGCTGAACTGGGCAAAGAGATCACAGCCGACTACGCCGGCCGAGCCCCGTTGCTTATCGCGGTTCTGAAGGGCGCAGTCATGTTTATGGCCGACATCGCCCGCTCGATTGTGCTGCCTGTCGAACTCGACTTCATGGCGGTGTCGTCCTACGGCACAGCAACGAAGACCAGCGGTGTTGTTCGCATCGTCAAGGATCTCGATATCGATCTCACCGGGCGCGACGTCATCATCATCGAAGACATTGTCGACAGTGGACTCACGCTCAATTACCTCCGCAAGAACCTTGCAGCCCGGCACCCAGCGAGCCTTGAAGTGTGTGCGCTTCTTCTGAAAGAGGGCATGCAGAAGGTGGAACCCGATCTTCGCTACGTAGGCTTTCGACTCCCCGACGAGTTTGTGGTCGGGTACGGCCTCGATGTCGCCGAGCGCTATCGCAACCTCGATGACCTTCGGGTCTATGTGGGGCCCGGAAGCGGCCATTGACCCTTTGCCGAATGGGAAATCACTACGATTTCCCAACTGCTGAACGTTTTTGTTCTTGTCCCCTCGTCAGGAGACCGTGATGGAGCCCATCGATCTTCCCCGAATCTCAGCTGCTGTGAAAGAGATCCTCATCGCCATTGGCGAGGATCCCGAACGCGATGGCCTGCAAGACACGCCCGATCGCGTGGCTCGCATGTACGCCGAGGTTTTCGCTGGCCTTCGTGACGACCCTCGCAGTCACCTTCAGGTGATGTTCGAGGCCAACCACGACGAAATGGTGATGGTGCGTGACATCGCACTCACCTCAATGTGCGAACACCACCTCGTTCCGTTCATGGGTAAGGCGCATGTCGCCTACATCCCTGGCACCGATGGTCGCGTAACTGGTCTTTCAAAGATCGCTCGTTTAGTCGATGCCTATGCAAAGCGTCCGCAGGTGCAAGAACGACTCACCGCGCAGATCGCCGACGAACTCGAAACAACGCTGCAGCCTCGTGGCGTGCTGGTGGTTATCGAGGCAGAGCATCTGTGCATGTCGATGCGCGGTGTTCGTAAGCCAGGTTCGACCACCGTTACTTCTGCAGTACGCGGACTTTTCCGCGAGAGTGCCGCCACTCGATTCGAAGCGATGCGATTCATCGCTCGCGACTAAACGTGGCCGACGTCGTTCCCCGACTCGGATTTGGCACTCCGGCAGCGGTTCCCTTGGTCATGGGAATCGTGAATGTCACTCCTGATTCGTTTAGCGACGGTGGAAAGTTCCTCGAGCCGGCTTCGGCGATCACTCATGGACTTTCTCTGATCGAAGAAGGCGCTTCGATTCTCGACATTGGCGGCGAGTCCACTCGACCAGGTGCAGCGCCTGTTGATGTTGAAACTGAACTCGAACGCGTCATCCCGGTTCTCGAAGGATTGAGTGGTCGTTGTCGTCTCAGCATCGACACCCGCAATGCCGAGGTCGCACGCGCTGCGGTGGCTGCAGGCGCAACCCTCATCAACGATGTCTCTGCTTCCCTTTGGCCGGTTGCGGCCGAGCTCGGCGTCGGATGGATCGCAATGCATATGCAAGGTGAGCCCGGCACGATGCAGACCAATCCTCACTACGACGATGTCGTGTCAGAGGTATGTGCGTTCCTTCGCGAGCGCGCAACGGCTGCTTCAGAGGCCGGAGTAAAAGAAATTTGGGTCGATCCTGGATTCGGGTTTGGGAAGACCGATGCCCACAATCTGGCGCTGCTCGCGCACCTTGATCGCATCGTTAAATTGGGTTGGCCGGTGATGGTCGGAACGTCCAGAAAGGCAATGCTGGGACGGCTCCTTGCCACTTCTGATGGTTCGACTGACATCGTTCCCGCCGACGATCGGTTGGCCGGTTCGATCGCCACTGAGGTGTGGGCAATGCACGCCGGAGCGAGCATGATTCGCGCTCACGACGTCAGAAGCGCCATCCAAGCGGCCAAAGTCGTGGCAGCATGAGCGCCGTGGCCAGTAAAGGGAAGTGGGCGCAGGGGATCCGACCCCGCAATTTTCACTGGGTGATCGCTGAGCGACTCGCCGTCTGTGAGCGACCCGGTGGCTATGGCGCCAACCATCGCAAGGTTCGTCGCCAAGAAGAAATCATCTGGGTTCGCGAACAGGGCTTCACCTGCGTCATCTCGATGATCGCGGCACCGCTGAATCTCCACAATTACGACGAACTCGGTGTGGTGTGGCGTCACCGCCCCATTCCCGAGGACGATCTCGGCATCTTCGAAACGGCCTTCTTCGCTGAACTCCGCATGCTCCTTGAGCGAGGTGAGCGGATCCTCATCCACGCCGAAGAACTCAGCGACCGAGTCTGCGGTCTTATCGCTGGCTATCTGCTCTGGAATGGCCTGGTCGAAAGTCCTCCCCGCGTTGTTACCGTGATCGAACAGCTGACCCAGCGCCAGCTCGGCCCCATCGGCCGAGAACTGGTTGCGATTTCACTGACGATCCCCCCGCCGTCTGCCTGACCCGGAGCGCATCCCCATGGCCCCGAATGATCGAATCGAACTCCGCCGTCTTGTTGTCACCGGCATTTGTGGCGCGCTCCCCGAAGAGCGCGAACGGGCACAGCCCCTCGAGGTCGACCTCGATGTTGTCGCTGATCTTTCCGTAGCGGGTGCGTCGGACAATCTCGACGACACACTCGACTACGGCGCAATTACTGCAACGGTCGAAAACGTGATCCTTACCGGAACACCGCAGTTGCTCGAATATCTCGCCCAGAACATCGCCGACGCAGTGCTCGCTGATCCGCGTGCACTCAGTGTCACGGTGTCTGTGCGGAAGTTGCGCCCACCGGTGCCACAGGCACTGGCGACTTCGGGCGTGACCATCACCCGGGGACGCTGAATGTCGCGAGCATTCCTGAGCCTTGGCTCGAACATCGGTGATTCATGGTCGCTTCTTCGCGAAGCAGTGAGTTCGCTTGACTCGGTTGTCGCCGTGTCGCCGGTGTATCGAACAGAACCGGTCGGTGGCCCTGATCAGGAACCGTTCCTCAATATCGTGATTGAGCTCGACACTGATCTCAGCGCGCGTGAACTGTTGGGCGTGTGCCATCGGTTGGAATCGGCGGCGAATCGCGTTCGCACGATTCGTTGGGGTCCACGCACGCTTGATGTCGACATCATTTGGATCGATGGCGTCACCATTACGGAACCTGATCTTGAAGTGCCGCATCCACGCATGCGCTTGCGTCGCTTTGTGATGGCGCCTTTGGCCGACCTTGCCCCCGATGTCGCTGGCCCCGATTGGGCCGATCGCGCCGAGGGCCATGTGGATCGCGTCGGCCCTCTCGACGCCGAACCGGGATGAAATCGAACCACTCGGTCCGGGTTGTCGGACCGGGTCGGGCCGGTGGCGCACTCTCAAATGCGTTGACGAAGGTTGGTTGGACGGTGCTTAGGCCCGTTCGCCGCGGTGATTCACTTGCCGAGGCTGCAAAAGACGTAGATCTTTTGCTGATCGCGACTCCAGATGCAGCGATCGAGGAAGTTGCTGCTTCAATTACGCCGATCGAGACAACCGTGGTTGCTCATCTTTCGGGAGCATGCGGGCTCGACGTCTTGGCAACGCATCCCTTACGAGCAGCACTGCATCCACTGACGTCGATGCCAACTACTGAACTCGGGGCTGAACGCCTGGCCCGAGGCGCGTGGTTTGCGCTCGATGCAAGTAGCGACGAAGCGATGACGATTGTCGAATCGGTGGTGACTGCGCTAGGTGGGCGCTCATTCGTTGTGAACGACGAATATCGAGTTTCGTACCACGCGGCAGCAGCGATCGCCTCGAATCACGTTGTTGCGTTGCTTGGGTCGGCCGAACGAGTCGCCGCCTCGGCGGGCGTGCCGCTTGAGGCGTACCTCGAACTTGTTCGTGCCACGATCGACAACATCGAAGACCTCGGCGTGGCCGATGCCCTCACTGGTCCTGTGGCGAGGGGCGACTGGGAGACGGTTGCTCGTCATCGCGAAGCCATCGACCCGTCAGAACTCGCGTTGTACGACGCATTGGTCGAAGCGGCTCGACGCGTGGTGGACTCGCGAACTGGTGGTGCCGATGCAGCGCAACCCACGAACCCCCGAACGGAATCTTGATGCTGGTCCTGTCGACGAAGGCTGAGTTTCGCGAACACCTCGAAAACGTTCGCGCCCTCGGGCGAACGGTTGGGCTTGTGCCGACGATGGGTGCCTTGCACGAGGGCCATCTGTCATTGCTCCGTGCAGCTGCCGCTGACTGTGATGTCGTTGCTCTCACGATCTTTGTGAATCCATTGCAGTTCGGTGCAGGCGAAGACCTCAGTGCCTACCCACGGCCGCTTGATCGCGATTTGGAACTCGCGGAAGAAGCGGGCGCCGATGTCGTGTTCACGCCAAGCACCGACGAGATGTACTCGGAACCGACCCTCAGCACAGTCCATGTCGACCAACTGACTCTTGGGATGGAAGGCGCAAGTCGACCAACGCATTTCGATGGAGTTACAACCGTTGTTACGAAGTTGTTCAACATCGCGGGCCCGAGCCGCGCCTATTTCGGCGAGAAGGACTTCCAGCAACTTGCCGTCGTTCGCCGAATGGCCGCCGATCTTGACCAGCCCGTCACTGTTATCGGATGCCCCATCGTTCGTGAGGCCGATGGCTTGGCGATGTCGAGTCGCAACATCTACCTGTCGTCATCGGAGCGTGAAGCGGCCACTGTCATCAGCCGGGCCCTTCGGGCGGGTGCGGCCATGATCTCAGCAGGCGAAAGCGATCCTGCAGTGATCGAAGCGCATATGGCGTCGATTATTGAAGCGGAACCCCTCGCGGAACTCGATTACGCAGTGGTTGTTGATCCTGACTCGCTGCTTACGCCGGCTGAACTCTTGAGTGGCACAAACGTTCGATTGCTGATGGTTGCCAAGGTCGGATCACCGCGATTACTCGACAACCTCGGTGTCGACGTACCGTAGGTAGCACTACCCGCACGGTGACCGCACGCGGCGCCAAGCTGAAGGAGCAGATGATGCATCGTCGAATGATGAAGTCAAAGATCCACCGCGCTCGCATTACTGATGCCAACCTCCATTACGTGGGTTCCATCACCCTCGACACGCAATTGATGGAGCAGGCCGACATACGTGAATGGGAGCAGGTGCAGGTTGTCGATATCGACAACGGCGCTCGGTTTGAGACCTATGCCATTCCTGGTGGTCCGGGCACGGTGTGTCTGAATGGAGCCGCAGCGCGCTTGGTGCAGCCGGGCGATCGGATCATCGTGATCACGTATGCGGACTACGACGAAGCAGAGCTTGAGGACTACACGCCCCGAGTCGTGCATGTCGATGGAACGAATCGAATCATCGATGAATTCGAGGCCGTGACTATCGCTGCCGAAGAATCTCCCGTTCGATTCCGGGCCTGAACGCGTTCTTCGGTCAGACTGCTCATCTGTGACCGCTGAACTTGATCTTCTCGTGGTGGGTTCCGGCGTGGCCGGACTTTCTGCTGCAGTGCGGGCAGCGGCCCAGCCCGGAGTTCGTGTTGGCGTGCTCACCAAGGGCCCGTTGGAACAGTCGACCACACGTTGGGCCCAAGGTGGGGTTGCCGCCGTTCTCGGTGGTGATCCCGATTCCACCGACCTGCATTTGGCCGACACCCTGGCTGCGGGCGCAGGCCTTTGTGACGTCGATGCTGTTCGTGTTTTGGTTGAAGAAGGACCAGTTCGCGTTCGTGATCTCGTCGCTCTTGGTGCGCGGTTCGACCGTGATGCCGATGGAAAATTTGAACTCGCCCGTGAAGGTGGACATTCGCTTCCTCGAATCGTGCATGCCGGTGGTGTTGCAACGGGCGCCGAAATCGAACGAGCACTCGTGGCTGCGGTGCGAAGCGAAGCAACGGAAATTCACGAACACGCATTCGCTCTTGATCTTGTGATTGAGAACGGTCGCTGTGTTGGTGTGCGTGCCTCACTCGCCGACGGAACCGTTGAAATTGTTCGTGCTCGCAACGTGTTGCTCGCTTCAGGCGGCGCGGGGCAGATTTTCTCAGTTACTACGAATCCTCTCGAAGCAACCGGCGACGGAATAGCCATGGCGTTGCGCGCAGGTGCAGCAGTTGCTGATGTCGAGTTCGTTCAGTTCCATCCCACTGCGCTGCATCATCAGCGGATGCCTCGGCCGTTGTTGTCGGAAGCATTACGGGGCCATGGCGCGCTGATTCGTGACATCAACGGCGAACGATTTGTTGACGAAATGCTTCCACGCGATCAGGTCAGTCGGGCGATGGTTCGACGAATGATCGAACTCCATACCGATCATTGTTTGCTCGACGTGACTGGCCTCGATCAGTTCGACGTTCGCTTCCCGACAATCGCGGCGATGCTTAGCGGCCTCGACTTCGATCCCGCGACCGACCTCCTCCCAATTGCGCCGGCTGCGCATTACTTGTGCGGGGGAGTTGTCACCGATCTGAAGGGCGCAAGCAGCCTTCCGGGGTTGTGGGCGGCTGGCGAGGTCGCATGTTCGGGCGTGCATGGTGCGAATCGATTGGCGTCCAACTCGTTGCTTGAAGGCATGGTGTTTGGTGCGCGCGTCGTCGAAGCAATCGAAAGCGGCAGCGATGGTCCTGATCGAACAGGCGCAATGCGCGCGCTTCACGGTGACGGCGGTCGTCGACTCGAAGGCTGGACGACACCTGCACCGCTTTCAGCAGGAGTCCCCGGAGACGACGACGCGATCGCAACCTCCCGAGATGACATGCAGTGGGCAATGACGGTTGGTGCTGGTGTGGTGCGCGACGCAACCTCCTTGGAGGCCACCGAACGCAAGGTCAACCACGCCCGAGGCCTCGCCAATGGTTCAGGGGTTGCTTCGTGGGAACTGGCCAATCTCGCCGCGGTTGCCTCGGCGCTGCTGGTTGCGGCCGATGCTCGGACCGAAAGCCGTGGTGCTCATACCCGTGACGATTGGCCCGAAACCGACCCGGATCTGGCTCTGCGATTGGTGATCGCCTGACCGGTTCGCCCCGATCGGGCTCGGCAGGGCAGGCTTTGGGAATGTCCGATCTGCTCCAGCCGCCCCGAGTCGTTGTCGTCGACGCGGTTGAACGCGCTCTCGCCGAGGATCTCACTCCTCTCGGCGACCTCACCTCTGCGCTTCTCCCGCAGGATCTCGTTGCAACGGCCCGATTCGTTGCTCGTTCCGCCGGTGTCATTGCTGGTCGTGCATGCGCGGCCGAAACGTTTGTGCAGGTCGATCCGACGGTGTCGCTCACGTGGTCGGTTGATGACGGCGACAGCGTTCGCCCGGGCACCTTGATCGCTACTGCGAATGGTCGACTCGCATCGATCCTCACTGCCGAGCGCACAGCGTTGAATTTCCTCGGTCACCTCTCAGGAATCGCAACGCTCACAAGCGAGTACGTGGCCGAAGCCACCAAGGGCGGAACCGCGTATGTATGGGACACGCGCAAAACCACTCCAGGTCTTCGAGTTCTTGAAAAGGCAGCGGTGCGCGCTGGCGGTGGTCGCAACCATCGCGGCAACCTTTCCGATTGGATCTTGTTGAAGGACAACCACATTGCGTTATTCGGAATCACCGATGCTGTGGCTCGTTCACGTTCGATGTGGCCAGCACGCACGGTGCATGTTGAATGCGACACCATCGAACAGGTGCACGAGGCTTTGGCTGCCGGCGCCGATGCGTTGCTGCTCGACAACATGACGCCGGATCAAATTCGCGAGTGCGTTGAAGTTGCGTCTGCATCTCACCGCTGCCCATTGCTTGAAGCGTCTGGTGGCATCACGCTTGAAACCATTGCTGCGTACTCTGCGGCTGGCGTCGACTGCATTTCGGTCGGCGGTCTGACCAACTCTGCGCCGGTGCTCGACATCGGTCTCGATATCGATCCCGCATGACGGAGGATCAACGAATGCTTCTCGCAGTAGATGCAGGAAACACGCAGACGGTTGTTGGACTTTACGAACTCGACGGTGGAACGTCTGCTGGACGTCGTCCCGAAGCTGGCTTGCTCGATCACTGGCGCATCTCGACTGCTGCGGATCGAACAAGCGATGAATACGCCGTTATGTTGCAGGGCTTCCTTGCCCTTCGCCGTAACAGCTTCAGCGATATCGATGGCATCGTGATTTCATCAGGCGTTCCACGTGTGACAGCCACGTTGCGTCAGGTCACTGATCGTCATTTGGATTTCGAACCAATCGTGATCGGTCCTGGCGTTCGCTCCGGCATTCGCATCGATTACGACAATCCCAAAGAGGTTGGTGCCGACCGCATTGCGAACGCTGTTGGCGCCTACGACCTCTACGGAGGCCCAACGATCATCGCCGATTTCGGTACTGCAACAACTTGCGACGCAGTATCGGAAGATGGCGTGTATCTCGGTGGAGCAATTGCACCAGGTATCGAGATTTCGATGGATGCACTTGTGGGTCGTGCCTCTGCATTGCGTGCAGTCGAACTCAACGAACCCCGCAATGTTCTGGGTAAGTCAACGGTCGAATCGATTCAGTCGGGCGCGGTATATGGCTTCGCTGCACAGGTCGATGGGCTTTGCGATCGCATCGAAGCAGAACTTGGCACCTGCACGGTGATTTCCACCGGTGGTCTTGCCGAAACAATTACGCCGTTCTCGAAGCGCATTCAACACTCCGAACCGTGGCTCACGCTTCATGGCCTTCGGTTGATTTACGAAAAGAACGTCTGAACTAGGCCGCAGAGCGAACGGTGCCGAGCAAATGTTCGGCAGCCGCTTCAAGTGCTGTGACAGCTTCGGTGCCCGCGTAAGGCGCCAATGCACGCTGACCGGCTTCGACATACGCGCGGGCTGTGTCGAGAGAACCGCGAACCGATGCCGAGGAACGCAACAGTGTGCGGGCCAGCGCAAGCGTGTCGGGATCGTCGACTGGTTCGATGGAACCGTCGGTCGGTGCAAGTTTCACAAGGAGCGAACGAAGTTCGTCGGCTTCGGCGCCACCGGCAGCAAGCGTGCGGATGACGGGAAGCGTGTAGGTGCCTTCCACGAGATCGTGGCCTGCGGGCTTACCGAGTTCTTCATCGGTCGAGGTGACGTCGAGAAGATCGTCGACAATCTGGAAGGCCATACCGAACGAGTTGCCGAATGTAGTGAGCGCATCGATCTGCGGACGGGGGAGTCCGCCAACGATCGCACCGACTCGACACGCAGTACCGAGCAACGAAGCAGTTTTGCCATCGATGGAACGCAGGTACGCGTCTTCGGTGCGTTGCTGATCGAACGCGTGTTGCAGTTCGAGAATTTGGCCTTCGCACAACTTGGCGATGGTTGCGGCGAGCAAACCAGCAACTTCAGTGCCGAGTGATGCAGCAATTTCCGATGCCTTTGCCAGCAAGTAGTCGCCAGCGAGAATTGCTTTGAGGTTGCCCCAACGAGCATTGACGCTTTCAACGGTGCGACGCGTGGTGGCATCGTCCATCACGTCGTCGTGGTAGAGCGAACCGAGGTGCACGAGCTCAACAGAGACGGCGCCCATGATGACTTCGGGGGTTGCGGCGCCCATCACGAGATCGGATGTGGCAGCCGAGGTCACGGCGAATGCGGGGCGAACTCGCTTGCCACCGGCCAAAATCAGGTGGCTGGCGACCTCTGTGAGGAATGAGTCCTCGGCAATAACCGACGCCTGAAGGGCGTCCTCGACCCGCGCAAGATCCGCTTGCAGAACGGGGAGCTGGAGGAGGGGTGAGGCACCGGCCATGGCGCCACGTTAGGCCCGCGGTCGGTTCCAACCTCAACCCGGGGACAAGGTCGCGGACCACTTGTGACAAAGGCACCTCTCACCTTCATTTCCGACGAGGTGATTGCGACGGTCATGGGTACACTCGCTCCACGTATCCCCGTCTGGGAGGCAGGTCACAAAGTGTTTGAACGGTTCACCGATAGGGCCCGCAGGGTCGTCGTGCTTGCGCAGGAAGAAGCACGCCTTCTGAACCACAACTACATCGGCACTGAGCACATCTTGCTCGGGCTGATTCACGAAGGCGAAGGCGTCGCCGCCAAGGCCCTTGAGTCCTTGGGCATTTCGCTCGAGGCCGTGCGTTCACAGGTCGAGGAAATCATTGGTCAGGGCGGCTCATCGCCGAGCGGCCACATCCCCTTCACGCCTCGGGCCAAGAAGGTGCTCGAACTGTCGCTGCGTGAAGCGCTGCAGCTCGGCCACAACTACATCGGCACCGAGCACATCCTTCTTGGTCTCATCCGTGAGGGCGAAGGTGTCGCTGCGCAGGTGCTCGTCAAGCTCGGCGCCGACCTTTCCCGTGTTCGCCAGCAGGTCATCCAGTTGCTGTCGGGCTATTCCGGTCCTGGCCCGCAACAGGGCGAGAAGGCCGGTGCCACCAGTGGTGGTTCGGGCGAAGCATCGCCAAGCGGTTCGGCCGTACTCGATCAGTTCGGTCGGAACCTCACACAACTCGCTCGCGAAAAAAAGCTCGACCCAGTTATTGGTCGTGCACGTGAAACAGAACGTGTCATGCAGGTGCTCAGCCGCCGTACCAAGAACAACCCCGTTCTTATTGGCGAACCTGGTGTTGGCAAGACTGCAATCGTTGAAGGTCTCGCGCAAGCAATCGCCTCCGATCAGGTTCCGGAAACGCTCCACGGTAAGCAGCTCTACACGCTTGATCTCGGTGCACTCGTTGCCGGTTCTCGTTACCGCGGCGATTTCGAAGAGCGTCTCAAGAAGGTGCTCAAGGAAATCAAGACCCGTGGCGACATCATCCTTTTCATCGACGAGATCCACACGCTCGTTGGTGCCGGTGCGGCCGAAGGTGCAATCGACGCTGCCAGCATCCTTAAGCCGATGCTTGCTCGTGGCGAACTGCAAACCATTGGTGCAACAACGCTCGAGGAATACCGCAAGCATCTTGAAAAGGATGCTGCACTCGAACGTCGTTTCCAGCCGGTCAAGGTTGAAGAACCAACCGTTGCGCACACCATCGAAATTCTGAAAGGTCTGCGCGATCGCTACGAGACCCATCACCGCGTGACCATCACCGATCAGGCCCTTGTTGCTGCCGCCAACCTGGCCGACCGCTACATCGCCGATCGTTTCCTTCCCGACAAGGCCATCGATCTCATCGACGAAGCCGGCTCGCGTTTGCGCATCAAGCGCATGGAAACACCGCCCGATTTCAAAGAACTTGAGAACGAAATCACCACGGTTGTTACCGAGAAGAAGGAAGCCGTCGAGTCGCAACAGTTCGAAGAAGCTGGTCGCTTGCGCGATCGCGAGAAGGAACTGCTTGCACAGAAGGAAGCCAAAGAGCAGGAGATGAAGGATTCCGGCATCGATCTCTTCGACGAGGTCGACGAAGAAGCCATCGCCGAGGTGCTTTCGCTCTGGACCGGCATCCCCGTCTACAAACTCACCGAAGAAGAAACCGCTCGCCTTCTGCGCATGGAAGACGAACTGCACAAGCGTGTCATTGGTCAGGAAAACGCCATTAAGGCAGTCAGCCAGGCCATCCGACGCACGCGCGCCGGTCTCAAAGATCCCAAGCGTCCTTCGGGTTCGTTCATCTTCCTCGGCCCATCGGGTGTTGGTAAGACCGAACTCGCCAAGACGCTCGCCGAGTTCTTGTTCGGCGATGAAGATTCACTCATCGCACTCGACATGTCCGAATACATGGAGAAGCACACCGTCAGTCGTCTTGTCGGTTCGCCTCCCGGATACGTCGGTTACGAAGAAGGCGGCCAGCTCACCGAAGCTGTGCGTCGCAAGCCGTTCTCCGTGGTGCTGTTCGACGAAATCGAAAAAGCGCATCCCGATGTGTTCAACACTCTATTGCAGATTCTTGAAGAAGGTCGACTCACTGACTCTCAGGGTCGTTCGGTCGACTTTCGCAACACCGTGCTGATCATGACGTCGAACCTCGGTACCGCCGATCTGCGCAAGGCCAATATTGGTTTTGGTAAGGCCGATGAAGCGGTGTCGTATGAGCGCATGAAGGAAAAGGTCAACGACGCGCTGAAGGCGCATTTTCGTCCCGAATTCCTCAACCGCATCGACGACACCATCGTGTTCCACGAGCTTTCCAAGGCCGAGGTCACGACCATCGTCGATCTGCTTATCAAGCGGGTCACCAAGCAGCTCGAAGGCCAGGGCATTGGCCTCGAACTCACCGAGGCTGCCAAGTTGCTGCTGGCCGACAAGGGCTACGACCCCACGCTGGGGGCTCGTCCGCTTCGTCGTGCCATTCAACGCATGGTGGAAGATCCGCTTTCGGAACGTCTGTTGTGGAAGGAATTCCGCGCCGGCCAGAACATCGTGGTCGACGCCGAACCCGATCCCGAAACAGGCGATCGCATCATCGTGTTCCATGCCACCGAGGGCTTTGAGCCCCCTCCCATGGAACTAGCCGAAGCAGGCGCTCCCGAATAGGGAACCTGCATCACAAAGCATTTGAAGGAGCCCGGGCCCAGCGCCCGGGCTCCATCTCGTTGTGCGCTACCGGGGCCGTGCACTTGCGCTGGTAGGTTGCGCGCTGTGTTGAGGAACCGTCGACTGCCACGAGTGTTTGCGTTACTCGCGCTCGTTGTCTTCGTTGCTGCCGGTTGTCGCGTGCAGATTGAAACCAAGATCGACGTTGGAATCAATGGCAAAGGAACGATCACACAAGGCATTGGTTTCGACGATGCGGCGCTGAAGCGTGTTGGCGATCCCGCGCAAGCGTTGCGCGCCGATGATCTTGTGCAAGCGGGCTGGGAAGTCGATGCTGCTTCAAAGGAAGGCGACCTCACCTGGATACGCGTGCATCAGTCGTTCGAGACACCTGAAGAAGGAACGGCGCTGCTCGCGCAGTTGAGCGGTCCTGATGGTCCCTATCGCGACATGCTCATCAGTCGTTCTGATGGTTTCCTGTCGACATCAGTAAAGGTCACCGGACAGATCGACACCACCGCTGGTCTTCAGATGTTCGGTGACCAACAGTTAGCCACCGCATTGGGTGGCGATGCGTCGGGTGGGTTGCTCGCAAAGATTGAAGCCGAAGAAAAGGCACCGCCAGCCTCAATGGTTGATCTGAACCTCGTTGTGAATGCGGGGAGTTCGACGAAGACCTATAACGCGTCATTCACGGACACCGACACACAGTTGGTGAAGGTCAGTTCTTCACGGGGAAAGCTCCTTCAGATCCTTGAAACCCTTTTTGTTCTTGCGCTCGTTGGTCTCACTGCCACGGTGATTGGCCTCCGGTATCGCAAGCGCCGCTTGCGCACCCGTCGCCTGATGCACTCTCGCGGCCGGCGCTGGTAGGCGTCTTCTTCAGGAGTGCGTTGGGTCGTTTCCCAATGGCCCACTGGCTTGTGCGGATGCGATTTGGTTCTCTGTACTCCTTAGAGCGATCGGGCCGAGGATTCGGTCCAGTTCCCTAAGGAGTTTTGATGTCTCGTTTTTCTCGTCCAGTGCGACTCGCCGGCGCCGGGCTTCTCGCCGTTTCTGCTCTCACCGTCTTCGGCGCTTCGCCTGCTAGCGCTGCCGCTACTGGAACGCTGACCCCAGATGGAAGCGGGGGACTTGTCGTGACCTACTCGGGCACCGCCCAGAACGACATCCTCGACTTTGTTGTGCAGGTCGCTGGAACGCCTTGTGCCACAAACTCTGCCAACGAAATTGCCCAACTCGTGAGTTATCCAGGTGTGCCGCCTCAGTTCGAACTCCCAGCGAGTCCGGCATCCATTGTGGTTGGTACGAGCATGTACTTTAATAATCTGCAAGGCAACGGACCTCTCCCGGCAGGTCCGTACACGTTCTGTCTGGTCAATAGAACGGGTCAGCCCCCGTCGATAGTTGTCGCGTAAATTGATATGACCTTGAGCCAAGTTCCGGTAACGACGACGACTGCACCTACGACCACCACTACTGCACCGGCGGCGGATCCCGTGGCTCCGTCGTTCACCGGCTGATCCATTCAGCTTCCAGATTTCAACGGTGCCGCTCCTTCGGGGGCGGCACTTTCCGTTTGGGCGCCATGAGTGTCTCGCCTGATGCGTAGGGTGTCGCCGTGGCCAAGCTCCGAGCAGTGTTCCGTTGCACCGAATGCGGCACGAGCGTGCCCAAATGGGTGGGCCGCTGTCCAGGGTGTGAGGGCTGGAACACGCTGGTTGAGGAACTCGACGACGTATCGAAAGTTTCGTCCGCGGCGTTGTTGGGTAAGCGCGATGCGCCCGTGCCTATTTCTGAAGTCGACGCGCACGAATGGCAGCCGAAGCCCACGGGTATTGGCGAACTCGATCGTGTGCTCAGCGGCGGGCTCGTGCCTGGTTCGGTCACGTTGGTTGGCGGCGAACCCGGCATTGGTAAGTCCACGTTGCTGCTGCAAGCAGTCGCGTCAATCGCTGCGTCGGGTTCGAAGGTTCTCTATGTGTCGGCCGAGGAATCCAAACAGCAGGTTCGGTTGCGCGCTGAACGATTGAATGCGCTGCAACCAGACTTGTGGCTCGCTTCTGAAACCGCGGTTCCTCACATTCTTTCTTCGGTCGATGAAATCAATCCTGCAGTGCTGGTCGTCGACTCGATTCAAACAGTGCACACGCCCGATATCAGTTCTGCTTCTGGTTCGGTCTCGCAAGTTCGGGAAAGTGCCGCAAGATTGGTGACAACTGCGAAAGAGCGCGGTCTGTCAGTGGTGCTGGTTGGTCACGTCACCAAAGAAGGGGGCCTCGCTGGGCCTCGCGTGCTCGAACACATTGTCGATACCGTGCTTGCCTTCGAAGGCGATCGCCATCATGCATTGCGTTTGTTGCGCGCAGTCAAGCACCGTTTCGGCGCCACCGATCAACTCGGTCTGTTTGAAATGACTGAACAAGGCCTGCTGGGTGTTCCTGATCCCAGTCGTTTGTTTTTGGCTGATCGCCGCAAGGGCGTTGCCGGTTCGGTCATCGTGCCAACCATGGAAGGCGATCGTCCGCTGCTGGTTGAAGTGCAGGCGCTGGTGGCCCATTCCGAATTGCCGTCACCGCGACGCAGCGCGCAGGGTCTCGATTCCGGCCGGCTTTCGTTGTTATTGGCCGTTTTGTCCGAACGCGCCGGAGTCACATTCGAAAAGCGCGATGTGTATGCACTCGCCGTAGGCGGTGTGAAAATCGTTGAACCAGCTGCCGACCTCGGGGTCGCGTTGGCGCTCGCATCTTCTCGATTCAATACGCCGATTCCTGAAGACCTTGTGGTCTGCGGCGAAATCGGTTTGGGTGGTGAGCTTCGTCAGGTCGCCCATGGCGAACGTCGTTTGGCTGAAGCGGCTCGTCTTGGATTCACGCGCGCGCTGGTTCCACGCCTGGCGCCCGATGCGCCCGAGGGCATGAAGACCATTCGCGTTGGCACACTCGCTGAAGCGGTGGCTGCCGTGGGCATTGGTGACAGCAACTCCTCGGAGTTCTGAAACAACCCACGGGTAGACTCGCCGAATGGCTCGGCGTAGAAGTCCCGCAATGTTGCAAGCACTCGGAATGGTGGCTCCGGGTACGCCGTTGCGTGAAGGCTTCGATCGCATCCTGCAGTCCGGCATGGGCGCTCTTATCGTCATTGGCGACGGCCCAGATGTACTCAACATCTGCTCGGGCGGCTTCTTGCTCGATGCCGCCTACAGCCCTCAGCGCCTTTCCGAACTGGCAAAGATGGATGGCGCCATCGTGCTCGCTTCCAACGCCAGCCGTATTGCCCGGGCCAACGTGCATCTTGTGCCCAAGCCCAATGTGCCCACTTCCGAAACAGGCACCCGTCACCGCACTGCCGAACGAGTCGCTCGGTCCATCACCGTTCCGGTGATTTCTGTTTCTGAAGACATGTCGATCATCGCGGTGTACGTGGGCGATGAGAAGCATCAGCTCATGCCGATTCCGCGCCTTCTCGACCGCGCCAACCAGGCCATGAAGACACTCGAGCGTTACAAGGAGCGTCTCGTTGAAGTGTCGAACAATCTCAATGCACTTGAAGTGCAGGGCGCTGTCACTGTTCGCGATGTTGTGGTCATGCTGCAGCGCACAGAAATGGTGTTGCGCATTGCTGAAGAAATCGAATTCGACATCGTTGAACTTGGTGTCGATGGCCGACTCTTCCGACTTCAACTCGAAGAAGTGATCGCCGGCGTTGCGAACGATCGTCGCTCAGTTGTGCTCGACTACTTGCACGAGGATAACGACTGGCACTTCGCGGAAGCATCCGCTGGGTTGTCGGGGCTCGACATGGAACAACTCCTCGACCTGACTGCGGTGGCGAGTGTGTTGCATCTCGAAGACGCCGACGATCTGAAAGCTTCCGTGCAACCCAAGGGCTATCGGATGCTTTCGCGTATCCCTCGTTTACCGGAATCGATTGTTGGTCGCATCGTGGCCAAGTTTGGTTCGCTCGATGTTGTGATGAGCGCAACAGAAGCCGAACTTGAAACGGTGGAAGGTGTCGGCGATCAGCGTGCTCACTCCATCAAGGATGGATTGTCGCGCTTGGCCGAAACCAGCATTCTCGATACCTATAACTGAGTCCAACGAGGGTTCAATGCGCATCACATTGCCGAATGGCGTTCCCGCTGAACTCGCTCAGCCTTCAGTGGTTGACGAGAACACACTCGGTGTCGTGCTCTTTCCTGACATCATGGGTTTACGGCCGTTGTTTGACGACATGTGTGCGCAACTTGCTGCCGACCACGGTTGGGTGGTGTGCGCGCCAGAACCGTTCCCCGGTCGTGAAGAACTCACGGTGGACGAACGTCTTGGCGTGATGGCCGATTTTGACGACGACGAACTTCGTGCCACTGCCGACTATGCGGCCGATGCAACAGGATGCCGCCGAGTCGTCGCCACCGGTTTCTGTATGGGTGGCATGTTGACCTTCAAAGCCGCCGCCTCAGGTCGTTTCGATCGTGCGGCGGGGTTCTACGGAATGATTCGCCTCCCGGAAACCTGGGCCGGTGGCCGCTTGCAACAGCCGATCGAAGCGTTGGCCTCCGCGGAACGTTGTCCGACCCTCGCCATTATTGGAACTGCTGATCACTTCACGCCGCCGCAAGATGTCGCTGATGCCGAAGCGCTTGGCGTCGTCGTCATTTCCTATGAAGGCGCTGAGCACGGATTTGTGCACGACGCATCACGTCCAACTCATCGTGCCGATGACGCGGCCGATGCGTGGCGTCAGGTTGTCGCGTTTCTTGAGGCCTGAAGTTTTCAGGCTTTGGGAAGTTTGCTCAGTGGCTCGATAGTTGTAGCAAACGCCATGTCGTAGGCAATGGCCGCAACTGGAGTCCAGTCGGTATGGCGAAAGGTTCCTGTGAGCAAACTGAGCGTGACGGTGCCCATGCCGCTGGCCATGGTGAGATACCAAAATGCGGCGGCGTCTTCGGTAGCGGCGGGATCAGCCTTTTCGACAGCATCAAGGACGATTGCGAGTGAAGCGGCTGTGCGTTTCCGGCCGGCGGCGGCGAGATCTGGGTGGTGACGCATCGCCACGGTGGTTTCGGTACGAAGTTGGCGAATCGGCCGATTCGCTTCTGCGACTAGCCCGACATGTAAGGCAACGATCGCGGCTTTGTATTCGTCCGGGCCGAGTTCGAGAAACGACGCTGTTCCCGTTTGCCAGATCTGGCTCATCATCTGGCCAATCGCCATATGCATGAGCTCGTCTTTGGTGCCGACATGTGTGTATGCAGAACTAAATGAGTGTCCAGCTGCCCGAGCAACGCGGTGCGCGGTGGTCTTTTCGAAACCGACACGAGCCACAACTTCCATAACGGCGGAAACAAATTCGTCGAGGCCAACATCGCCCGTGTCGGGCTCAGGTATTGGCAACAAAACCGGTGAAGCCTTGAGACCTTGCTGATTCAAGTTCGCAGGATCAAGAGCGCTATCCCGGAACTGGACAAGAATTCTTTTCCAGGGTGGACGAGTCTTGGGGACTGACCTGCTGGTGACAACGCATCCAGTCGGAACTGTCAACCGAAGTGAGCAGATCGCCGGCGGAATATCGGGGTTCCTTGAGCAGATTTGCTGAAAGAGGGAGTCCACTTCGTCGCGAACAGAGTCGACAAGGAGTGGAAAGCGTCGAGCGACGGCGACAACCTCGATGGCGGCTGCGGTTAATGCAGAAGGAGTTTCGAGTTCTTGGAGCAACCATTCAGAGGGTTCGGAATCGTTGGACGAGGCAAAGGCGTCAAACTCGAGGATGAGCCGTCTGAAGTGATCACGAAGTTTCCCGTCCCAGAGTTCAAGCGCAACGTCTTCAGCAGAGTCGTACCGGCCGTAGAGCGGGCCATTGGACATCCCGGCGTGGGTTGCGATCTTGGTGAGGGCAAGACCATCGACGCCATTTTCTGCGAGTAACTCAAGAGCCGATGCGGTGATGGCCTCTTGAACCTCGCGGGTCTTTTGTGCTCGTGAGACCTTTGGTCGGTCTGGTGGTGAACTCACTGATCCTGAGCCCTTGGTCTTCTTGGCCATGAGGTCAGGTTAGGGGAGATTCAGTTCTAGCGAAGGTTTTGGCGATTAGCACAAGGATTATTTGAAATCAGAAAATCTTTCAAGAATCTGACTAGAGGGCTTTGACGACCGGACAGGGTGGAGAAGGGGCTAGAACAACAGCGCCGTCGTCGTGATGGCATGGAGGAACTATGAAGGTCGATATCTCTCTCGCAATGTCCGGACCGCTCGATGCGGTGCCCCGGGCGGCTGAACTCCAGGGCCTTGGGGCCGATGGACTTTTCAGCTTTGAAAATGCCCATGACGCCTTCTTCCCGCTCGTCTTGGCCAGCACCTCCTGTCAGATCGACCTGATGACCAATGCGGCCATGGCGTTCCCTCGAAGCCCGCTGCATCTCGCCTACTCCGCCAACGACCTCCAACTCCTTACTGGCGGCAAGTTTCGTTTAGGCCTTGCCTCGCAGATTCGTCCGCATATTCAAAAGCGTTACGGATCGGTGTGGGAGAAGCCGGTTGCACAGATGCGCGAATGGGTGAGCGCAACGAAGGCGATTCTCGCTCACTTTGCTGGTGAAGGTCCGTTCGACTTCAAGGGTCAATGGACGACGCACACACTCATGACCCCGAATTTCAATCCGGGTCCGAATCCGTTCGGAAAAGCACCGGTGCTCGTCGGTGCGCTCGGTCCGAAGATGTGTGAAATGTCCGCCGAGGTTGCCGACGGCATTTTGGTGATGCCGTTCAACTCTGAGCGCCACTTTGCCGAACGAACGATGCCAGCGCTTGAACGTGGTTTCGCGAAGTCAGGGCGTGATCGTAAGGACTTCGAAATCATTCTCGAAGTCATCTGTGCAGTGGGACAAACCGATGAAGAAATCGCTGCAGCAGCTAATGGCGTGAAGACCCTTCTTGGTTTCTACGGTTCAACCCCTTCGTACAAGCCTGTGCTCGATGTCGAAGGTTGGGGCGAACTGCAACCTGAACTCAATGCGCTGTCGAAGCAGGGCGACTGGGCCGGTATGGCCAAGAAGATTGATGAGGAGGTGCTTCGGACGATTGCTGTTGTTGGTACTCCGAAGGAAGTTGCTGCTGAGATCGTGCGTCGTTTCGGACACGAAGCCAATCGCGTGTGTCTCTACTTCCCCGGCTATCCGATTACCGACGAATGCATCGCGGAAACAATTCGTGAGATCAAGGTTGCCTCGGGCGAAGTGTGATGACCCGCACGATCGATACCGGCACAACTGATCTGTTGGCAGAACTTCACGACGACGGAGTTCTGGTCGCCACACTGAATCGTCCCGATACGCGTAATGCATTTAGCGGTGCGATGGGTCGTGCGCTCGGTGATGTCTATCGAATGGCTGACACCGATGATGCGGTGCGTGTCGTTGTCCTTACCGGAACGCCACCTGCGTTCTGTGCAGGTGCAGATTTCTCAAACGGTTCCGATGTTTTCGAGCGGTCTGACGCACCGGCGTTCAGTGCGAATCCGGTGAATCCGCCGGCCTGGCGAATTCGCAAACCAGTGATTGCTGCCGTCAATGGCCATGCGATCGGTGTTGGCTTCACACTGACTTTGCATTGCGACCTGCGCTTCATGGCGCACGACGCAAAATACGGAATCGTGCAGGTTCGTCGCGGCGTAATGCCCGACGCCATGAGCCACTGGACTCTTCCGCGTCTTGTCGGCCTTGCGAATGCGGCAGACATTCTTCTCACTGGTCGCACGTTTACCGGCGCTGAAGCTCGAGATCTTGGTGTCGCATCTCGAGTGCTTCCGAACGACGACGTCTTGCCACACGCGCTTGAAGTTGCCCACGACATGGCCGTCAACACCGCTCCGCTTTCGGTTGCGGTGAGCAAGCGCCTGCTTTGGGGAACCTTCGCAATGACGCCAGACGAAGTGGATCGAGCCGAAACCGATCTTCATCATCACCTCATGGGCGAAGCCGATGCCCGCGAAGGTGTCATGGCCTTTCTGGAGCGGCGCGATCCACAGTGGTCGCTTACTGTCAACGACAACTGGCCAAGCGAATGGCCGACACCGGGGGACATCACATGAACGAGGAACTGAACGTCACGACTGATGATGTGCTTCAAGGCATCGACCTTTCGGGAGAGGTCGTGTTGATTACAGGTGGAACCACAGGTCTGGGGAAAGAGTCAGCGCGCGCTCTTGGATCAGCTGGCGCGACCGTGATCATCACTGCTCGCTCCGAAGAAAAGGGGCAGGCTGCCGTTGCACAGCTGACCGAACTTGTACCCGATGGTGACTTTTCGTTCGAGGTGATGGAACTGGGTTCGCTTGACAGCGTGCGTTCCTTCACCGATCGATTCCTGGCATCGCATGACCGCCTCGATGTGCTTTTGGCGAATGCCGGCATCATGGCGGTTCCCTACGGAAAGACTGACGATGGGTTCGAATTGCAGTTCGGTACTAACCACCTTGGTCATTTCGTACTCGTGAATCGTCTGCTGCCGCTGTTAAAGGCGAGCGCACCTTCTCGCATTGTGAATCTGAGTTCGGCCGGTCACTTTGCATCAGGAATCATTTGGGACGACCCGAACTTCGAAACCAATGAGTATTCAAAGATGGATGCCTACGGGCAGTCCAAGACCGCAAACATTCTCTTCACCGTTGAACTCGAGCGTCGATACGGCGACGCAGGTGTCCACTCGTGGGCGGTACATCCCGGAATGGTGATGACCGACTTAGCCCGAAGTTTCACGAAGGACGACTTCGGCGATCTCGCTTCACGGGCAAAGAAGTCGGGCATGAAAATGCCGACGCTTGTGAACGTTGACGTTGGTGCGTCAACGCAGGTGTGGGCCTGTGCCAGCGCCGAGGCCCTCGAAAAGCCCGGCTCCTACCTCGCTGATCGCGCATTTACCGAACCTTCCGACTACGCCAATGATCCGGAACTGGCGAAACGGTTGTGGGTTCTTTCAGAACAGCTTGTTGGGGAACAGTTCCCCGAGGCCTGAACTCAGCGAGCGCGCAATTCGAGCTGTTCGCGGTTAGTAATGCGATAGCGACGCTCGGATTGTTCGATCCAACCGAGTCGCACGAAACTTGCGATTGCTTTGTTGACGCGTTCTCGCGACGCGCCAACCATGCCTGCGAGTTCTTCCTGCGTAATCGGAAGTGAGAACTCATCAGCTGTGCCGGCCAGTTCAAGAAGTCGTTTGGCGGTGCGGCCGGTGACGTCGAGGAATACGGAATCGGCGAGTTGCTCGTCGGTGTTGCGAAGTCGGTTGGCCAGCATCTCGACGACATTCCAGAGCAGCTGCGGCTGATCGCGGTAGATATCGCGAAGCGGAGCGTATGCAATGGCGATGACTTCAGAGGGCTCAAGAGCGCGGGCCTCAGCTGATCGGGCGAGACCGTCGAAAAGAGGCATCTCGCCAAGAAGATCACCGCGCTCCATGAGAGCAACTACTGATTCGCGACCATCGATAGAGCGATTGGCGATAGCGATTCGGCCAGATACCACGACAAAAAGCTCAGTTGCCGCGTCGTTCTCGGTAAAGAGGACTCCGCCACGAGCGAAGGAGCGCTGTTCAGAAGCAGCGACAACGGTGTCGAGCGGTGTGCCGTCGAATCCTTTGAAGAACTCGATGGTGTTGAGGAGTTCGCGATCAGTCACGCCTTTGACTCTAGCGGGGCAGGGGAGAGTGTGACGTCGGTCCAATGTCCAACGACTACTCAGCGTTGACCTCGCCTAGCCTCTTGATCCATGGTTGCGAAATGGTCAGCGCGATGACGAACAGGAACTCGGTACCTACCGATGGTCCGGTGTGGACAATCGTGCTTGCAGCCGGGTCGGGTCGTCGTTTTGGCGTGACACCAAAGCAATACGAATTTCTTGGCAATGACCGAGTGATTGATCACTCGCTTGCGGTGAGTCGTGCCGCTGCTGATCATGTCGTGGTTGTACTCGCTCCAGGTCAAGAGCGAGAAGGCGCCGAACTCGTTGAAACCGGTGCCGCCGATGTTGCGGTGACTGGTGGAACTGAACGAGCTGACTCTGTTCGAGCAGCACTTGCAGTTATTGCCGAGGACGCCGCTGTGATTGTTGTGCACGACGCAGCACGACCTCTCGCGTCTGGTGAACTTCATCAGGCGGTGGTGGCTGCGGTTCATGCCGGCGCCGATGCTGCGATCCCTGCGATTCCGGTGACCGACACGATCAAACGAATCGCTCACGATCAAAACGGCCGATCAGTTGTGGCGGAAACGCTTGACCGGTCAACCTTGGTGGCAGTGCAGACCCCTCAAGCATTCAGGGCAGACATCCTTCGAGATGCCCACGCCAGTTCTGCCGGGGCAACCGACGACGCTGCGCTGGTTGAAGCAATTGGTGGAACGGTGATTGTGATTGACGGCGAATCAACCAACATCAAGATCACTGGCCCCAATGATTTAGCCATCGCCGCGATCCTCTTCGATGCCCTCGGGTAGGTTGAAGGCATGACGGTACGAGTCGGACAAGGTTTCGACGTGCACGCGTTCTCCGATGATCCGGCTCGAAAACTGGTTCTCGGCGGCGTGGTGTTCGACGGAGAACGTGGGTTAGTTGGCCACAGCGACGCTGATGTAGTGGCCCACGCCTGTGCAGACGCATTGCTTGGCGCGGCCGGCCTCGGCGATATCGGACAGCACTTTCCCGATACCGATCCGAAGTGGGCGGGTGCTGACAGCATTGGCCTGCTCAGCGAGGTCGCGCGACTGGTTCGAGAATCAGGTTTTGAACCCGGCAATGTCGATGCTGCTGTGGTGTGCGAACGCCCAAAGTTGGCTCCACGTCGCGACGAAATGTGCGAGCGACTTTCAGGCGCAGTCGGTGCTCCGGTCACGGTGAAGGGGAATCGCGCCGAAGGACTTGGCGCGATTGGTCGTGGCGAAGGTATTGCGTGTTTCGCAGTTGCGGTGGTCGAGCGATGAGCCCGGCACGCGGTGGTCGCAGCGGCGGAAAGTCGTCAAAGGGTTCGAAGTCATCGGGACCGAAGTCATCGGGACCAAAGTCATCGAAGGGCGGTCCGCGCGCAAAAGCTGCCGGCCCGAAGTCCAGCCGCAAGGCTGCGGCTCCTCGCGGTGGCACCAAGCGCGCACCAGCGGCAAAACGCGGTGCCATGCCGAAGTCAGCAGCACCGGCCAAGGGAGCCGCGAAAGGTGCGAAGCCCATGTCGGCGGCGGCCAAGAAGGCTGTCGAGGCGAAACAGGCGCGACACGCTGTCGCTTCAGTTCGTAAGGCCGATCGTCCCGGCGGCACCCGACGGGCTCGTGGCGAAGGCGATCGTCCGATTGCACGCGGTCAAGCAATTCCTCGTGGTCTTGGTGGCGATCAGGTCGAAGGTCGTCAGGCCGTGCGCGAATTGTTGCTCGCCGGCCGTCGTCGTGTGCGTGAAGTCATGGTGGCCGAGGAGCAGGAAAATAACGACACGCTGCTGGACATCATCGAACTCGCTCAGGACATGAAGATTCCGGTGCGCGAAGTCACGCGCACCAAGTTGTTCAGCGTTGCTCGTACCGAATCGCCGCAAGGTGTCGTCGCTCGTGCCGATGAACTTGAAGATCACGATCTTCTTGATCTCGCCAAGCGAAAGAGCGCCAACGGTGCGCCGCCGTTCTTGTTAGCGATGGATGGTGTTACTGATCCAGGAAACCTTGGCGCCCTGCTCCGATCCGCTGAATGCGCGGGTGTTACCGGTGTTGTGCTTCCGAAGCATCGTGCGGTGCACATCACTCCCACCGTTACGAAGTCAGCCGCTGGCGCTGTTGAGTATTTGCCGATGGCATTGGTTGGCGGTCTGCCGAACGCGATCAGCGAACTTCGGGCTGCAGGCGTTTGGGTTGTTGGCCTTGATATGGGTGGTGACACCGATCTGTTCAACCTCACGGTTGCCAACGAACCGGTGTGCCTTGTTATGGGGGCTGAAGGCAAGGGTCTTTCGCGTCTCGTTCGCGAGCGTTGCGACGCTGTCGCCGGCATCCCACTTCTTGGTGAAGTGGCCTCGCTTAACGTTTCAGCTGCAGGCGCGCTTGCCTGTTACGAAGTCACGCGTCGCCGACTCGCAGCTACGAACGTCGACTAATTGCCCTTTGCATGCAGCTTGTGTTGTCAGCGGACGTCAGAGTCCGTTGATCGCGCGCCACACTCGTTCGGGAGTGAGCGGCATATCGATATGGCGAATGCCAAGGTGTGAAACCGCGTCGACAACAGCGTTTTGAACCGCCGGGGTGGAGCCAATCGTTCCCGATTCGCCGATGCCCTTCGCTCCGAGAGGATTGATGGGTGATGGTGTTTCGAGTTCTACGCGCTCAAACTGCGGAAACTCTGCTGCTGACGGCATGAGGTAATCGAGCAAGGTTGTGCTCAACGGATTTCCGTCTTCGTCGTACCGAACCTCTTCGAACAATGCCTGCGAAATGCCTTGGGCGAGACCGCCATGTACCTGGCCGTCGACCAAGAGCGGATTAAGGATGACGCCAGCATCGTCGCAAGCAATCATGCGACGGAGTTCGACCTTGCCGGTATCGGAATCAATCTCAACGACGGCGACGTGTGTTCCGAACGGAAAGGTTGGGCCACTTGCAGTGAAATCGGAAAGAGCGAACAACTGGTTGGCTTCATCACTTGATGTCGCACCGATGTCTTCCCAGCCAAGGCTCACTGCGGGAGTGCCAGCAACGTGAAAGCGTGCGGTATCGGTATCGAGAACGATGTCGGCGGGGTTGGCTTCGAGAAGATCTGCAGCGCGCTGTCGGGCAATTTCGACGAGTTTGCCGGTTGCATCGAACACGGCACTTCCGGCGATTTGAAGCGAGCGTGATCCGCCAGTGGTTTCACCGGTTGGTACGAGATCGGTGTCGCCGTAGACAACTTCGATGCGGTCGAGGGGGATACCGGTTTGATCAGAGACAAGCATTGACCACGACGTGATGTGGCCTTGGCCGTAGGGGTTTGACCCCGTAACGACTCGTGCACTTCCGTCGGCCAGTACTTCAACTGACCCGTATTCACTTCCAACACCAGCGCCGGTGATCTCGACGTAGGTGGCAATGCCGATGCCCATCAATCGACGGTCACCTGAAGCACGCCGATGGGCTTGTTCTTCAAGGAGTTCGTTGTAACCGGCAGCAGCGAGCGCCCGATTAAGTGACTCTTCGTAATTGCCGCTGTCGTAGATCGTTCCTGTTGGAGTTGTGAATGGGAATGCGTCGGGTTGCACAAAGTTGCGGCGGCGAACCTCGGCGGGGTCGAGGCCAGCGTCATCGGCGAAGAGGTCGACAGCGCGTTCAAGGGCGGCGCTTGCTTCGGGTCGACCAGCGCCGCGATATGCGCCGGTAGGAGTGGTGTTTGTAGCGACGGACTTTGAAGACACCTCGACCGCTGGGATGTCGTACACGCCGGTCGCCATGATGCGCGTGGCATAGGGAAGGATTGCCCCCATGTTCGGGTAGCCGCCAGCGTCTTGGAGGATTTCGATTTTGTAGGCGAGAAGGTCGCCGTCTTTCGTTCCGCCCAAGGTGACAGTTTGGATCTGACCGCGACCGTGACCCATGCCGGTCATGTTCTCGGAACGGGTTTCGGTCCAACGCACGGGTCGTCCGGTGCGACGCGAAAGTTCACCAAGGACAACGGCTTCGGGTGCTGCATGAGCTTTCGCTCCGAAACCACCGCCGACATCAGGACAAATAACGCGCATCTGATCGTGTTCGAGTCCGTAAATCTCAGAAACGGTGTTGCGAATCGGATGCGTGCCTTGGCAACCAAGTTCGAGGACCAGTCGTCCGTCCTCCCACCAAGCGATGGCACTTCGGTTTTCGATCGGTGCCGGGGCGAGACGCTGGTTCACCGTGGTTTGGGTAACCACAACATCGCAATTGGCAAACGAAATCGGTTCACCGTTGTGGTCCGATTGCATCGCAATATTTGTTGCGACGTGCGGAAAGAGATGGATGGCGTCATCGGCGAGTGCGTCACGCGGATCAATGATTACTGGAAGTGACTCAATATCGACGATGACGAGTTCGGCGGCATCAACGGCCGCAGCTCGTGATTCGGCAACAACCGCAACGATTGGTTCACCGACGTAGCGAACACGTTCACGGGCCAAGACAGGGCGAGTGAGCGACTGATTCAGCAACATGAACGGTTTGATTTCGCCGATAGTGAGATCAGCATTCGTCACGACATCAACCACGCCTGGCGCAGTGCGGGCCTCGGTGACATCGATCGAGGTGATGTTGCCATGGGCCACCATCGACCGGACGTAAACAACATGAAGGGCCCCGTCGACAGCGATGTCGTCGACGTAATTTCCACCGGTTGTCAGCAGCGCTGGATCTTCTTTCCGAACGACCCGATTCCCCAAAATGCTCATGTCGGGACGCTACCGGGAGCAAGGGCTCAGGGCCGTCGTTGGGGGTAGTTGCGCTAGGCCCTGAACCCGACAACCATCACCTGACTCACATATAGGGGGAGAACGCAATGGCTGGAACGACATGGATCTGGGAACCGCCGGCCGGAGCCGACGTCCTGTTTGCGCCCGGAGCGCCCTTTGAGATCACCACCGAGCCAGTGCTCGGCGTCGAATGCAAAGTCTTCAAGAACCGCCTTGGGAACATTCGTGAAGTCCTCACGGCTTTCACTGCTCGCCACGGCGACCTTCCCAATCTGGTTTTCCCTGACATCACCCTGACCTTCAATGACGTGCAGGCATCGACGGCCCGAGTCGCGGCCTGGTTCGCAGAGCTTGGTGTTGTAAAGGGTGATCGTGTTGCTTTCGCGTCAGCGAACGTGGCGTCGTATGTCATTGGCTGGTGGGCAACACTGGCGAGTGGAGCAATCGTTTCAAGCCTCAATGGTTGGTGGACACCAGCGGAACTCCTCCATGGCATTGAACTTTCGAAACCACGCCTCGTCTTTGCTGATGGTCCGCGAATGAAGCGACTCCTTGAAGCAGGTTTGCCTGACGATGTCGAAGTCCATGATCTTTCGGAAATTGATCATCTGCTCGGACCAGCGCGCGCCGATGACCCTTCGCTTCCAAGCGCTGCGATTGATGAAGACGATCCCGCAGTGTTGCTCTTCACAAGTGGAACAACCGGTCGACCGAAAGCTGCATGTCTTTCGCACCGAAACTTCGTTCACTTCCCAAGTGCGGCAACTCTCGCAGGCGCCGTCGGGGCTGTGCTTGCTCCACAACCAGCACCAGCTGCTGGTGCACCTGCGCCGAAACAACCCTCCAGCATCATGGTTGGTCCGCTCTTTCATGTTTCCGGTGTCGTGCCTTTGATTACTGCGCACTACACGGGATCGAAGTTGGTCTTCCCGCCAGTGGGATCGTGGAGCGAAACCACGCATCTTGAACTCACTCAGGAACATTCGGTTGGTGGTTGGAGTGCAGTGCCAACACAGTTCTGGCGTTTGCTTGAACATCCTGACTTCGACAAGTACGACACGTCGAGTGTCACGGTTGTTGGCGGTGGTGGCGCAACGTATTCACCTGAACTCCTCCGTCTGATGGCAAAGAAGTTGCCGCAAGCTCGTTTAGGTGTCGGCTACGGAATGAGCGAAACCCTTGGTTCGGGCTCTCGCTTGGGCGGAATCGCCATGGATTCATGGCCGTCATCAGTGGGCACTGTCGAAGCGATGTGCGAACTCGAGATTCGTGATGAAAACGACAATGTCGTCGAAGACGGCGAAGTTGGCGAGATTTGTATTCGCGGCGCGGTGGTGTTTCTCGGTTATTGGGACAATCCAGAAGCCTCAGCAAAAGCGCTCGATGAACGTCGCTGGTATCGCACCGGCGATTACGGCCGCATCGCCGATGGAGTGCTTTATCTCGAAAGCCGAATGCGGGACATGATCATCCGCGGCGGCGAGAACGTTTATCCGATTGAGATCGAACATCGACTTGAAGAACATCCCGAAGTCGCCGAGGTTGCGGTCGTCGGGGTTCCGCATCATCAGCTTGGTCAGGAAGTGGCGGCGGTTGTTGTTCTTAAGCCCGGTTCAACGCTTGATGCTGACGGTGTCAAGACGTGGGTGAGCGAGGAACTTGCTCGCTACAAAGTGCCCACACACGTGATCTTCCGCGACGCCCTCCCTTACAACGCCACCGGTAAGGTGCTGAAGCACGAACTCGAGGCAGAAATTTCTGCGGAACTTGCTGCTGGTTAATCAACGGTTGGTTCTGTTCATCTCCGCCGCTTTTAACCTCGGAGTGTGTCGGTGGAGAACCGGTGTGGAGCGACGCGTACGCGTCGCCTAGCCTCTGCGTTTCCGCCCGGGTAGCTCAGTCGGCAGAGCACCTGTCTTGTAAACAGGATGTCGAGGGTTCGATTCCCTCCTCGGGCTCTCACCAAGCAATAACGCCGCTCGCGGCGAGGGCGCTGATTGCGTCGTCGGCAACGCCAAATTCGGCGAGAACCGATTCAGTATCGCAACCGGGATAGGCATAGGTAGGGCGCAACCCGCCAGGTGTGCGGCTAAGTCGCGGTGTAGGCAGTAACTGCGGCACCGAACCTTCAACCGGCACGAAATTGCCGCGGGCAACGTTGTGGGGGTGTTGTTCTGCTTCTGCGAACGAAAGCACCGGCGCATAACAGACGTCGGTGCCTTCGAGTAGTGCCGACCATTCGTCGCGAGTCTTTGTGAGGAAGACCTCGGAAAACCGAGCACGAATCTCTGGCCATCCGCTCATGTCGTTTTGGTCGGGGAGCGATGCGGGATCAATCCCGAGTTTGTCCAAGAGTTGTGCGTAGAACTTTGCCTCGATTGGCGCAACCGTGACGTGCTTTCCATCGGATGTTTCATAGACGTTGTAGAACGGCGCACCGCCGTCGAAAAGGTTGGTGCCGACTGGGCCAGTGTGAAAGCCGGTGCGCGTCATTCCGTAGAAGACCTGGAAGATCGACATCACGCCGTCGACCATTGCGGCATCGATGACCTGACCCTTGCCCGATTTCTGCGCTTCAAAGAGCGCGCAGACCACGCCAAACGCGAGATGCAGACCGCCGCCGGCGAAGTCGCCGAACACCTGCAACATCGGTACGGGTGGCATGCCTTCCGACCCAATCGAACCGATAGCCCCAGTCATGGCCTCGTAATTCAGTGAATGGCCAGCAGTGTGCGAGAGCGGACCTACTTGGCCCCAGCCGGTAAGGCGGCCGTAGACAAGTTTCGGGTTACGAGCCAGAAGTTCGTCGGGACCGATGCCGAGTCGTTCGCAGACACCGGGGCGAAATGCTTCACAAAACACATCGGCCTTTTCAACGAGAGTCATGAGAAGTTCAACGCCTTCGGGAGATTTGAGATCAATAGCGATAGAACGGCGTCCCCGATCGAATTCGCTGTGGCGCTCAGTCGGTTTATCGCCCGACGGAACTTCGTGCGGAGGATGGACACGAATGATGTCTGCGCCCATGTCGGCGAGTTTGAGGGTGCCGTACGGCAACGCCCCAAGCCCAGCGAGTTCGATGATTGTGACGCCTTCGAGTGGTCCCATGACTCCCCCTTTGCTACCAACGGGGACCCTACCGGTTGGGTGAAATGGCCGGTCAGACGCGTGTTGCGTTTGTCAACTGAGAATTGTGGTGAGGGTGCTTGCGTTGGAGCGATTCGCAGACGAACATCGGCCCCGATGGAACTCTCAGAACGCGACAGGGCAATCCTCGATTTCGAGCGCAGTTGGTGGCACGAAACCGGACCCAAAGAAACCCTCATCCAAGAGCGCTTTGAGTTGTCGGCCAGTCGTTACTACGAGATCCTCGGTCAGTTGCTCGAAAGCCCCGAGGCCTACGACTACGACCCACTCGGCGTTCGTCGGCTTCGTCGCCTGCGTGATCGCCGCCGTCGGGCCCGTCAAGAGACCGCACACCAGCAGGCCAGCGAACCGCCTGGCTCCTGAAAATGACCACAGACACTCCCGCCCCCGACGATCAGCAAAATGATCACGGCACACGGACTGGTGTCATCATCGTCGTCATTGCGGTTGTTGTCGGACTCATCCTGCTCACAAAGGGGTATGGGTCGGGCCAGTCCGAGGTTTCGCCCGCAGGCCAGAGTTCATCGAACACCACGGTGGTGGTGTCGACCACGACCACGTTGGTAGCGAACGCTCCGGCGTCAGTGAAGGTCAAGGTCGTGAACACCACGACGATTCCAGGCCTTGCGACCAAGAACCGCGACCGATTGCAAGCTGCTGGATACACGCAGGTCTCTGTCGGCGATACGCCGAACCCGCAGGAAAAGACCACGGTCTATTACGTCGCTGGTTCTGAAGGTGACGGACAAGCAGTGGCGACCGCGCTCGGCCTTGCTCCCGAACAGGTGCTGGCGATGCCCAACCCACCGCCTGCGGAACTTGCTGGCGCAACGGTTCTTGTTATGGCTGGTACCGATCTCGGCTCCAGTAGCTAGCGCATCTGAGGATTCGCCGGTTCGCGATCCCTGCTTCACTTGAGAGATGCGGGTCGTCGTAGCGCCAGACAAGTTCAAAGGAACGGCAACCGCGTCCGTTCTCGCGTCTGCGATCGGGGCTGCGTTGGCTGGGGCCGGACACGAGGTTGAGATCTGTCCGATGGCCGATGGGGGCGAAGGATTCCTCGAAGTTCTTGGCGGTGCCAATCGGATAACGACGGTGAATGGACCTCTTGGAGATCCGGTCGACGCGGGGTGGCGACTGGCAAAGGGAACAGCAATCATTGAAATGGCCGCCGCTTCGGGTCTGGTTCTTGCGGGCGGTGCGGAAGAGAACGATGCGATTGAAGCGACGACACGCGGCGTTGGCGAGTTACTTCTGAGCGCGGTCGAAGCGGGAGCGCGTCGCATCGTTGTTGGAGTTGGTGGTTCGGCGACGACCGATGGCGGACTCGGCGCGTTGAAGGCCATGCATCCACCGCAAAAGTTTCGCGGTATCGATCTTTCGGTCGCGTGTGATGTGCGCACAACCTTCGTCGATGCTGCAGAGGTGTTTGCTCCGCAGAAAGGAGCATCGCCTTCGCAGGTTGCGCTGCTTCGCCGACGGCTTGAGCGTCTGGCGCAGGTTTTCAAGATGGAATCCGGTGTCGACGTCACCGAAGTTGAAGCTGGGGGTGCAGCGGGTGGACTCGCTGGCGGATTGCTCACCGTTGGGGCCAAGCTCGTCAGCGGGTTTGAGTTCGTTGCCGATGAAGTCGGACTCGATGAACTGATTGAAGGCGCTGACCTCGTCATCACTGGCGAAGGGTTTCTTGATGACGAGTCGTTTGATGGAAAAGTCGTTGGCGGTGTCGCCGCGCTGTGCGCAGAACTCGATGTGCCGTGTGTGGCGATCGTCGGCGAAGTGATTGAACCTTTGCCGGCGTTCCCGAAAGGCTTCTCGGTGGTATCGCTCACCGAGAGATTCGGCGTTGATCGTTCGATGGAAGACCCCATCGACTGCGCTATCGAAGTTGCGCTCGAATTCGTCGAGCACTGAGAACGAACCAGTTAGAACTTCGAAATCACATCGTCGGCGAATTTGCCCATTGCTTCTGGCAATTTCGCTGGGTGCATTGCCAGCGGCGGAACCAACATTCGTGTGACGCCGAGATCGGCGAGCATCTTGATGATTTCAACGGTGGGTGCCCCACCACTGGTGATTTCGATGGTGTTGGGATCACGGCCAGCTTCTTCTGCCGCAGCGCTCATGACGGGAAGAAGTTCGGGCAGCTTGCGTGGATCGGCGGGGAAGAAGCCATCGCCGAAGCGCCCTGCTCTTCGGGCCGCGGGCTTTGAATGTCCTCCGACAACAACCGGGATTGTTCCGTTTGTCGGTTTCGGAAATGAATAGATATCGCTGAACGAACTGTGGGTTCCTTGGTAGTTCGCAACCTCGTTATTCCAAAGCGCGCGCAGTGCGTGAATGGAATCGTCGGTATGCGCGCCGCGGTCATCCCAGCCCACTCCAATCGCGTCGAATTCCTCGTGCAGCCAACCGACACCAACACCAAGGATGAAACGTCCGCCGGTGAGCATGTCGAGCGTTGCGCATTCCTTCGCAAACACAACCGGATTGCGGAGCGGCAGGATCATTACGCCAGTCGCCAACTTCAGAGTCGTCGTATGTGCACCAACCCACGTGAGCCAAACAAGCGGATCGGGTACGGGTGCGGTTTCGTCGCCGGGCATCTTGCCGTCACGTGAGTAGGGGTACTCGCTTTCGTATCCCTTTGGGATGGCGGGGTGTTCAACCGTCCAGACGCTTTCGAAGCCGTTGGCTTCCGCGCACTGACCCATTGTGATTGCGCCTTCAGGAGTGGTGTAGGCGCCGGTGTTTGCGAAGATGATTCCGAAATCCATTCGCGAAACGTACGCCAAATCTTGTTGCAGCGACGGATGGAATCAGTCTGCGAGCCGTGGGTGCAGTTGGCGGTAGGACTCAAGAGTCGCAAGTGCTGGTCGTTCGGCGTAGGAAATTTCGTGCGCATCGAGATCGGGTGGGCTCAGCGTGAAGGCATCGGGAACAAGTCCAGGCCGAATGCGACGCATCGCAGCTTGCATGACCTGCGCAGCCATTGGCGAAAGTTCGTGAAGAGGACGGTTGCGATGGATGCGTTCGCCAAGGTCAACCTGCGCAATCGTTTGTGCGCCAAAGCGGTTCACGATGTCGATGAGCATCGCAATGTCGACGCCGTATCCCTCGACGAAGGGCAATTGCTCAAGCACTTCGCGCCGACCGCCGTATTCACCCGAAAGTGGTTGCACGATCTCACCGAGTTCAGGAAAGCACATGGTGAGAAGTGGGCGGGCAACAAGTTCGGTGACTCGTCCGCCGCCGCGAACGTGTCCGTCGACTGGTCGCTCGTAGAAGCCCTTCACAAAACCGACCGATGAATCGGTGAGGAGCGGGCCGAGCATTCCGGAAATGAAACGCGTACTGAAGTCGCGAACGTCGGCGTCGCACCACACGACAACATCCCCGCTCGATGCATAAAGCGACTTCCACAACGCTTCGCCTTTGCCGTGACCGCGCCCGAACTCAACTAACACCTGCGATGCATCAATTACCTTTGCGCCGGCCGAACGTGCTTCGTCCGCGGTGCGATCCGTCGAGTGATCATCGACCACGATGATTTCGTCGACGAGCGGGCGAGTCTCGATCAACTTCGTGCGAATGCGTTCGACGATCTGCCCAACCGTGGCCTCTTCGTTTCGGGCTGGGATACACACTGACACCGTGGTGGCGCCCTTGACCCTGACGAGTTCATCAAGATCGAACGCGCTGGCGACGTGGGTGCGGGGAGAGCTCACCTCTCCATCGTTGGCGAGACGGGGCTCGGGGGCAAGGCCGATCGAGAACTTTGGCCAATAGGTGCCAGATGGCGATCGGTCGCTAGGATTGGCGTCGTTCGATACCGACGTCCGAGGTTTCTGTCATGAGCGTTTCCGTCCGAGTTCCCCCCGTCTTTCGTCCGCTGACATCTGGTCAGTCGACCGTGTCGGTCGAGGGCGCCACGGTTGCGCAGGTTTTGGCCAGCCTCGACGCTGCCTATCCGGGTTTTTCGGAGAAGCTTCTTTCTGACGACGGCAGCCTCGTGCGCTACGTCAACCTGTTTGTTGACGACGACGACGTCCGTTTCATGGAGGGCCTCGACACCGTCGTGCCCGATGGCGTCACCGTTTCGATCATGCAGGCCGTGGCCGGCGGGGCCTGAGTCCCAGCATTTCCCAGTCCTGGCCGGGTTTCTTTCCTCTCGGGTTGCGATTCGGGCCTGACGGTGGTTTCCTGTTAGCAGTCTCTAACCGAGAGTGCTAACGCCAGCGCGCGGGCATTCCGGCAGAGAACCCCCTTGGCCCACTTCCGTTGGGCCGATTCAGCAACCGGAGAGGAATCAACGATGGCCAAGATCATCGAATTCGACGAGACCGCACGACGTGGTCTTGAACGCGGCATGAACCAGCTCGCCGACGCGGTGCGCGTCACCCTTGGCCCGAAGGGTCGCAATGTGGTGCTCGACAAGAAGTGGGGCGCTCCCACCATCACCAATGACGGTGTGTCGATCGCCAAGGAAATCGAACTTGAAGACCCCTACGAGCGCATCGGCGCCGAGCTGGTCAAAGAGGTTGCCAAGAAGACCGACAGCGTTGCCGGTGACGGCACCACCACCGCCACAGTGCTCGCATGGTCGATGGTCGGCGCTGGTCTGCGCAACGTTGCTGCAGGCGCCAACCCGATGTCGCTCAAGAAGGGCATCGAAGCTGCCGTCGCCGCTGCTGTCGAAGGCATTCACGCCGTTGCCGTCGAGGTCGACGACAAGAGCCAGATCGCTCAGGTTGCGGGTATCTCTGCCGCCGATCCGGAAATCGGTTCGATGATCGCCGAAGCCATCGACAAGGTAGGCAAGGACGGCGTCATCACCGTCGAAGAGTCGAACACCTTCGGTATGGAAATGGATCTTGTTGAAGGCATGCGCTTCGACAAGGGCTACATCTCCCCGTACTTCGTGACCGACACCGATCGCATGGAAGCCGTGCTCGAGAACCCGTACATCATCTTCGTGGGTTCGAAGATCACTGCAGTTCGCGACCTCGTTCCGGTTCTTGAAAAGGTCATGCAGACCTCCCGCCCCCTCGTGATCATTGCTGAAGACATTGAAGGCGAAGCACTCGCAACCCTCGTCGTTAACAAGATCCGTGGCACCTTCAATTCAGTTGCCGTGAAGGCACCGGGCTTCGGCGATCGTCGCAAGGCGATGCTTCAGGACATCGCAATCCTCACCGGTGGTCAGGTCATTACTGAAGACATTGGCCTCAAGGTTGAAAACGCAACGCTTGATCTTCTTGGTCAGGCTCGCAAGATCGTCATCTCGAAGGACGAAACCACCGTCATCGAAGGCGCTGGCGACGATGCCGACATCAACGCACGTATTGCACAGATCAAGGCCGAAATCGATCGCACCGATTCCGATTACGACCGCGAGAAGTTGCAGGAACGTCTGGCCAAGCTTTCGGGCGGTGTTGCCGTTCTCAAGGTTGGCGCAGCCACCGAAGTTGAGCTCAAGGAAAAGAAGCACCGCATCGAAGACGCAGTCAGCACCACCAAGGCCGCCATTGAAGAAGGCGTCGTTGCCGGTGGTGGCGTGACGCTGCTTCGCATTCAGTCCAAGGTGCTTGAGCTCGCCAAGACCCTCGATACCGACGAAGCAACCGGTGCACGCATCGTTGCCCATGCACTTGAAGAACCCATTAAGCAGATCGCAACCAACGCTGGCCTTGAAGGCGGCGTAGTTGTGGCCAAGGTGCTTTCGATGAAGGGCGCTTCCGAAGGCCTCAACGCCGCAACTGGCGAGTACGAAGACCTCGTGAAGGCCGGCATCATCGATGCGGCCAAGGTGACTCGTTCGGCGCTGCAGAACGCAGCCTCGATCGCAGCGCTGTTCCTCACGACCGAAGCAGTCATCGCCGACAAGCCCGAGGGCGATGGCGGCGGCATGCCGGATATGGGCGACTTCTGATCGTCTGACGGTTCATAGTTTGAAAACGGGCGCCCTTCGGGGCGCTCGTTTCGCGTGCGGGTACCGTGTCACCTATGACTCGTCGCCGATCAGAGAGCGTTCTTGCCCGGCGCTTCAGCGACGGCGGGAGTATCGATGAGGGTCGGCGTCCTGAAGAACTCATTGTCGAAGAGCCGCTTGAGGTTCGGCTCGACGGGACACTGGTTGCCACGACGATGCGCACGCCTGGTCACGACTTCGAGTTGGCCGCGGGGCTTTGCTTTACCGATGGGCTCTTGGGCGACGCATCGATCGAGACGTGTCGCTATTGCGGCACCGGCAGCGCGGTGGAAACGGAATTCAATGTCGTAAGTATCGACACGGGTGGCAAAGCACCCGAGCCGACTTCCCGCCTGACGACAACTTCGTCATCGTGCGGGATCTGTGGTTCGACACAGATTGATGAACTCACCGAACGACTCTCGCCGTTGCCCTCGTACGAGCCGTGGCCAACTCCTCTTTTGCTGCGCGTTATTGATCGCGTTCGGACCGATCAGGAACTCTTTGCTCGAACTGGTGGAGTCCATGCGGCAGCCGCGTTCGATCGAGATGGAAACGTTCTGCTTCTTCGAGAAGACATTGGCCGCCACAACGCAGTCGACAAAGTCATTGGGAATTTATTGTTGGAATCAAAACTTCCGGCCCGCGATCTTGCGCTCTTTGTGAGCGGTCGCGCGTCGTTCGAAATCGTGCAGAAAGCGTGGGCTGCCGGATTTGAAGCGATGGTGGCGGTTTCGGCTCCATCTGCACTTGCGGTCGAAACGGCTCGTGTCGCCGGAATGACAGTTGCTGGTTTCGTGCGTGATGGTGGATGTAATGTGTATTGCGGACCAGGAGTGACTGACTAATGCGCCGTATCAATCCCAAGTTTTGGGTGAGCCTTCGTCCAAACGGCATTGGTCTCAACAAGCCGTTTCACCATCTCGATATGGCGAAAATTGCTTGGGCGAACAAGCGCCACGGTCGTTACGCCTGGAAGGTGCTCACGCAGGGCGTTTGCGACGGTTGTGCGCTCGGCGTTGCTGGTCTGCACGACTGGACGATGGATGACATTCATCTTTGTCTGACGCGTTTGCGACTTCTCGAGATGAATTGTGCCGATCCCATCAAAGAGTCGGCATTCAGCGATGTTGCGACATTGCGATTGAAATCGGGCAAGGAACTTCGCGACCTTGGCCGACTTGCGCACCCCATGCGGCGTCGACGCGGCGAACGTGGATTCACGCGGATCTCTTGGGAAGAAGCGCTTAGCGCAATCACCGACCGATTGCGCACGACCAACCCTGATCGCGTTGGCATGTTCCTGACGAGTCGGGGAATTACGAACGAGACCTATTACGCAGCCGGTAAAGCGGCGCGCTCTATGGGAATCGCCAATGTCGATTCCGCAGCGCGCATTTGTCATGCACCGTCGACGACTGCGCTCAAAGCAACGGTTGGTGTGGCGGCAACAACATGTTCACTTTCCGATGTCATAAAGACCGATTTGCTCGTCATTTGGGGAGCAAATCCGGCAAACAACCAGCCGGTGTTTATGAAGTACCTCTACAAGGCACGCACGTCGGGAACTCGAGTTGTTGTCATTAATCCGTTCCTTGAACCCGGTCTTGAGCACTATTGGGTGCCATCAACAGCAGAATCGGCACTGTTCGGCACAAAGATGTGCGATCTGCATGTGCCGGTTCGTCCGGGTGGTGACGTCGCTTTTGCTGACGCTGCTCTCAAGCGATTGGTCGAACGAGATGCGATTGATCACGCATTTATCGCAGAGCACACCGACTATTGGGACAACGTTGTCGCCCATCTGGCAGAGCTGACCTACGAGGAACTGCTCGACGACGCCGGCCTCACCATGGTGCAACTCGATGCATTTGTTGACGAATACGCGAACGCGGGTTCAGCAATTCTTCTTTGGTCGATGGGTATCACGCAGCACAAACATGCCGGGGCTGGAGTTCGCGGCATCGTGAACCTTGCGCTTGCTCGCGGCAACGTTGGCCGCGATGGCGCAGGCCTCATGCCAATTCGTGGTCATAGTGGCGTTCAAGGTGGGGCTGAAATGGGCGCGTATGCCACAGCACTGCCGGGCGGTCTTGAACCAAACGAAGCGAATGCCGCGACGATTGGCCAGAAATGGGGATTCGACGTTCCGGCACGTGCCGGTCTGACTGCAGCAGAAATGCCTGAGGCCGCGCTTGCTGGCAACCTCGACATCTTGTGGATGTCGGGTGGCAACTTCCTAGACGCGCTTCCCGACCCTCGTGCTGTAGAGAAGTCGCTCGAACATGTCCCGCTACGCATTCACCAAGACATCGTTCTGAGTTCGCAGATGCTGATTCCGGGTGATGACGTCATCGTGTTACCCGTGAACACGCGATATGAACAAGAAGGTGGCGGCACCGAAACCACAACCGAGCGTCGCGTTGTCTATTCGCCGGAGATCCCTCGAGTTGTCGGCGAAGCGCGAAGCGAGTGGCGATTGTTTGCCGAGATCGCAGCGCGCGTAAATCCGGACCTCACCGACGCATTTACGTGGAGCGACAACCAACAGTTGCGTGAGGAAATTGCTCGCGTGGTTCCGAGTTACGCCGGAATTGAAACGTTGGAGAAGACTGGCGATCAAGTTCAATGGGGTGGCCCACATCTTTGTGAGGGTGGTGTCTTCCCCACGAGCGATGGGCGCGGTCGGTTCAGCGTTCTCGAGCGCCCGGTACTTGAGATCCCCGAAGGCATGTTCACCGTGGCCACTCGTCGCGGCAAGCAGTTCAACACCATGGTCCAGGGCGAATACGACCCCTTCACCGGCACGGGCCGAGACGCAATCTTCATCGATGCCGCCGATGCTGCTGCGCGCGGATTTCTTGATGGCGACCTTGTGACACTTCGATCTGAAACGGGCGAGTTCACCGGACACCTCCATGTGACCCGACTCGCTCAGAGATCGCTGCAAGTGTTTTGGCCCGAGGGCAATGTGCTCATTCCTTCAGGCCCTGAGCATCGAGAAGCAGCCTCGAGGGTGCCTGATTTCAACGCCGTCGTCACGATTTCCCCTGCTGACACCTCCGTGTCCGTAGCGCACTGACGCTCTGACCGAGGTCTGCGGACAGGCCGTAGACTCATCCCCGTGACTGAGACTGTTTCCCCCAAGATCGGCATGGCCGTCATCCACCTGTTCTGCAAGGTGACACCGTTGGCCGACGCTGAAGCCATCACGACTGCGGTGCAAAAAGCCCAAGCCGAGGGCGACCAGGTCGTCACCATCGGAATTCTCGGCCACAAGGCCGACCTTGCCTTTATGGCTCTTGGTTATGACATGTGGCGTATCCGCCGCCTGCAGGCTGCGCTGCAGAACGCCGGCCTCGATATCGTCGATTCCTACGTTTCGCTCACCGAACTTTCGGAATACGCACAGGGCGTTCCTGAACCGCAGCGATCAGCGCGGCTTACACCGGTGCTTCCCCCCGAGGACAAGCCGGCCTGGTGTTTCTACCCAATGTCGAAACAACGCGGCGATGCGCATAATTGGTTCACGCTTCCCTACGACGATCGCAAAGAACTCATGTACGAGCACGGCGCGTCGGGTCGAAACTTTGCTGGCCGAGTGATTCAGGTTGTGACTGGTTCAACTGGGCTCGACGATTACGAGTGGGGCGTCACGCTTTTTGCAACCGCTCCCGACGACCTCAAAGAAGTTGTCTACACAATGCGCTTCGACACCGCGTCCGCGTTGTACGCCGAATTCGGTCCGTTCTACACGGGCATGGTTGCGCCAGTTGAAGAAGTTCTTTCACAGCTCGGCGTCGACTGATTTTTCGATGACCGCAATTGAGCGAAGCGACGAACTTGATGTTGCGCTTGATCGATTGCGTGTGGAACTTCGCGAACTCGAATCAGTTGTTGTTGCATTTAGCGGCGGTGCTGATTCAGCGTTTCTTGCCTACGTGGCGAATCAAACGCTTGGTCGCGATCGATGCACGGTGTTGACGGCGGTTTCTCCATCACTTGCAACAAGTGAGTACGACGATTGTCGTGCGCTTGCAGCGGAGTGGGGACTCACTTGGATTCACTTGGAAACCACAGAACTCGAGAACATCGATTACCAGCGCAATGATTTTGACCGCTGTTTCTATTGCAAAACGGCGCTTATGGACGTGGTTGAGCCAATCGCTTCCGATCACGGAGCAGTCGCGGTTCTTGGCGTAAACCTTGATGACCTTGATGACCACCGTCCCGGTCAGCGCGCAGCCTCTGAGCGCGGCGCGCAGTTCCCGCTGGTTGACTCTGGATTTACCAAGCAGATGGTGCGAGACGCGTCGCATCGGCTTGGTCTTCGAACCTGGGACAAACCTGCAGCTGCATGTCTGTCATCTCGAGTTCCTTACGGAACTGCGGTAACGATTTCAGTGTTGTCGCGAGTCGAACGCGCAGAAGCAGCGTTGCATGAGCTTGGTTTCCGAGAACTGCGTGTTCGTCATTACGACGAGACTGCTCGCATTGAGGTTCCGCTTTCGACGATTGACGCGCTCATCAAACGGCGCATCGAAGTTGTTGATGCGGTCTCTGCGTGTGGGTACCGCTACGTCACACTCGATCTTGAAGGTTTGCGATCGGGCAATCTCAACGCCGCGCTTGAGCCATGAGCGAGGCTGCAGCCGGGCCGTCGGCCGCCGACCTTGAGGCACTCGCTGGTTATGCGACAGCGCTCGCCGATGGCATTGCTGCGGCGGTTGGTCCATGGGTTGAGCGATCAGTGACGTCAGTTTGTGATCGCCAAGGACAGCTCGTGACGGGGAAACTTCGTCAGCAAGCCGCAGAGGCTGGAGCGGTGGCAGCGGCGGAGATCGGACCGAAAGTTCGCACACTCCTTTCCATGGATATCGACGACCAACGAGTTGGACCGCTTGAGATTGTTCGTGGGGCAGTGCGATTCCCGACAGAAGTCCTGCGCGAGATCGGGGTTCCCCCGGTCCGTCGAGACGAATCGGCAGTAGCGATGTTCCCTGACGACATCTACGACCTGATTCCGGGTTCGTTCGGGGATCTTGATCCGTCCCTGCAGGAAACCGGCCTTGTGTGGGGCGCTGCGAAGGCTCACGTCTTTCTGGCTCGACGCCGGGCCTCTGGCCAGTAATAAATGCGTCAGTTCCCGAAAAGTCACCATTCACAAAGTCGAAACAATTAGGGAATCGATTCGAAACAACCTGTAGGCATCCTTTCGCAGACCTTACGCCGATCTGGCGTGAACGAGCAGCGAAGGGAACAGCGGTGATTGCTTCAGAGATCAATTCCGGTGACACAGCGTGGATGCTGATTGCGACCGGCTTGGTGTTGTTCATGACTCCAGGTTTGGCGTTTTTCTATGGCGGCATGGTTCGGGCAAAGAATGTGCTGGGCATGCTCATGCAGAACTTCTTTGCCATGGGCCTCATGGCCATTATCTGGGTGACCATCGCCTTCTCGTTGGCGTTCGGCAACTTCGGTGACGGAGGCTTTATCGGCAACCTCGACTTCGCATGGATGCGCAACATCACCGCAACGACAGGCGATGAGGCGTTCGCGCTCTCCATCCCATTCGTGTTGTTCTGCGCTTATCAAATGACGTTCGCGGTCATCACTCCGGCTCTTATTACCGGAGCGACTGCTGACCGATTCAAGTTCAAGGCCTACGGCATCTTCATCGCGTTGTGGCTTGTCCTGGTTTACGCCCCCGTGGCGCACTGGGTCTTCGGCGGTGGCTGGTTGGCCAAGCTTGGCGCCCTCGACTTCGCCGGTGGTGCGGTTGTGCACATCAACGCTGGTGCGGCTGCACTCGCAGTGATCATCGTTCTTGGAAAGCGCAAGGGATGGCCGCGTGAAGGGATGCACCCTCACAACCTTCCCTTCACCCTTTTGGGAACGGGCATTCTGTGGTTCGGCTGGTTCGGCTTCAACGCTGGTTCGGCACTCGGAGCGAACGGTATTGCTGCAACTGCTCTCATGAACACCTTCCTCGCCGCATCTGCGGGAATGCTCGGATGGTTGCTGTTTGAGCGCATCAAGGACGGCAAAGCGACCACACTCGGCGCTGCCTCAGGTGCCGTGGCAGGACTTGTGGCCATCACGCCATGTGCAGGGTTTGTTGGTGGGATGGCGCCGATCATCATCGGCTTCCTCGCCGGTGTGCTGTGTGTGCTCGCCATTCAGCTCAAGTTCAAGTTCGGTTACGACGACAGCCTCGATGTCATCGGCGTCCACCTGGTTGGTGGTCTTGTCGGTGCACTGCTACTTGGATTCTTTGCTGACGCGGCAATCAACCCCCTTGTTGAGAACGAAGGTCTCTTCATGGGCGGAGATGCCAAGTTGCTTTGGTTCCAGTTCGTCGCATCGGCGGCGACCATGGTCTTCTCGTTCGTTGTTTCGTTCATCATCGCTAAGGCGATCGATAAGACGATCGGCATGCGGGTTACCGAAGAAGAGGAGAATGAAGGCCTCGACTACAGCCAGCACGCGGAAACGGCCTACAGCTTCGGTAGCACCGGAAGCATGGACCGCATTTAATTTCTCAACTGAACGACAACTGAACGATTCGTTCCGTCATCTGCGGAACTCACGAACGAAAGGGCTACGGTGCCTGATATGAAGCTTGTGACTGCAATCATCAAGCCCCACAAAGTCGACGATGTGAAAGATGCGCTGAAGGCCGCTGGTCTTCACGGCATGACCGTCGACGAGGTCAAGGGATTTGGCCGCCAGGGTGGAAAGACAGAGATATACCGCGGCGCGGAGTACGTCGTCGATTTGTTGCCGAAGGTCAAGATCGAGACGGTTGTGCCCGACGAGATCGCCGAACAGGTGGCCGACGTGATCGTTGAAGCAGCTCGAACCGGAAAAATCGGCGACGGCAAAGTCTGGATTTCACCGGTCGAGAAGATCATCCGAATTCGTACTGGGGAGCTGGGTGACGAAGCGGTCTGATTCCGCGTCGCACCTGTTCATCCATTTATGACTCCGCAACTCGATCGGCTGGTGCTACTTCAGGACACCAGCCGTCGAGGTGCGGCCTTCTGCGGTTTACTTTCCGAAAAAGTTGACCTCTGGCTTCAGCAACTTTGGGAGAACGCTGGTGGTCCCGCCACTGGAGCCGCACTTGTCGCGGTTGGCGGGTACGGCCGGTCGGAGTTATCTCCGGGAAGCGATATCGATGTGTATTTGCTGCACGAGCCGAAGACTCCGGTAAGTGCCCTCGCCGAATCGATTTGGTATCCGATTTGGGATGAAGGCATAAAACTGGGTCACGCGGTTCGGTCGGTGAAAGAGACGCTTGCGTTGGCATCGGATGATCTCGATACGGCGACGGCAATTCTCTCAGCACGTCATATTGCTGGCGATCCGAAATTGGCTGAGGAACTCGCTGTCAAAGGCGACGAACTTTGGCGGAAGCGGTCAAAACGCTGGTTGGACGAAATGGATGTGCGTGTTCGTTCTCAACACAGAGAATCCGGAGAAGTTGCGTTCCTTCTCGAACCAGATCTGAAAAATGGTCGCGGTGGTCTCCGTGACGTCCATGCGATCACCTGGGCAGAACGCGCTGGTATGAGCCTCCTTCCGGGTGATCATGAGGCCATCCTCGAGGCATACGAAGTGGTCTTGTCGGCTCGGGTCGAACTGCAGCGACGAACAGGCCGGCATTCAGATGTTCTTCTTCTTGAAGAACAAGATGCAGTTTCTGCTGCACTTGGTTTCAACGACGCCGATGTTTTCATGCGGGCACTGTCCACCGCCGCTCGAACGATCGCGTGGGTGAGCGATGAACTTTGGTTCCGGGTGCGTTCATCTCTCGACGGTCCAACCCGACGAAAGTTGCGTCGCGACGAAAAAGCGCTCGTCGGAGTAGTTGTTCGCGACGGTTCAGTTGCTCTTGCTGCGGGGGCCGAACCCGCGAATGATCCGTATCTGGTGCTGCGCGTCGCTGTTACCGCGGCGCGCAATGATGCGCGCATTGAGCGAACAACTCTCGATCGACTGGCGGAATCCAAGCCCTTAACGACTCCATGGTCTGAGGAAGCTCGTCGACTGTTTGTTGAACTCTTCCTGGCCGGTCGCCCAGCGGTTCAGGTCGTTGAGACGCTTGATCAGCGCGGACTGTGGGAACCAATTTTTCCTGAGTGGTCGGTCATACGTTGCCGTCCGCAACGTAACGCCTATCACCGCTTCACGATCGATCGTCATCTGTGTGAGGCGGCAGCGAATTCCGCGGCGTTGGTAGACCGCGTTGATCGTCCCGACCTTTTGGTCGTGGGCACCTTGTTGCACGACATTGGTAAAGGTCGCCCAGGTGACCATACCGATGTCGGTGTCGGGCTCATTGCTGAGATCGCTCCACGGATGGGTTTCGACGAAGGTGACACGCTCATCCTCCAGCAGATGTGCCGTCATCATTTGTTGCTTGCTGACACGGCAACGCGTCGAGATCTTTCCGATGACGGAACCATTTCTTTTGTCGCTGATTCGGTCGGAACCCTCACATGTCTGCGACTTCTTGATGCACTCACAGAAGCGGATTCACTCGCGACTGGGACAGCGGCATGGGGCTCGTGGAAAGAGGAACTCGTCGGCGTTCTGGTTGATCGTGTTGCGCACGTCCTATCGGGCGGCTCGGTTGCCGATGCAACTGATACCGGTTTCCCGACCGCACATCAGCGCGACCTGCTCGCTCAACGTCGTCGCATCATCGAAGCTGTCGATGATCAGATCGTAGTGATCAGCCCCGACCGACCTGGCCTGTTCTCTCGGGTCGCAGGCGTGTTGTCGCTCAATGGCCTCACCGTTCTTGAAGCGGCGGCTCATTCGGCCGACAACCAAATGGCGCTCGAACAATTCCGGGTACAGAGCAATTTCGATTCAGAGATTCCGTGGGATCGGGTTATTCGCGATCTCGAAAAGGCACTCGATGGTCGCCTTGCGCTCGCTGCTCGTTTAGATGAGCGATCAAAGACCTATCGCCGTCCGCGACGTCTTCCCGGGCTCGTGACCCATCCCGAAGTCATCGTCGACAATGGCTTGTCGCATGAGGCCACAGTGCTTGAGGTGCGAGCCCCTGATGGTGTTGGCGTGTTGTGGCGCATTACCCGTGCACTTCACGAACTAGACCTCGACATCACCTCGGCCAAGATTCAGACCATTGGCACCGACGCGGTCGACTCGTTCTATGTGCGTGATTCTGAGGGTCGAAAGATCACCGATCACGACTACTTGGGTGAGATTCGTCGCTCGTTGCTGTATTCATTGGAACGGGCTTCCAGCAACTGAAGAGGGCCGATAGCGTGCGGCCATGGCTGATCCCGTAACCCCACAGGACCTTGTTCGCTGGAGTGAAGCGCTTGCCGGCATTGCCCGAACGGGCTTGGGATTCACACAGAGCCTGTACGAACAAGAACGGTTTGAAGAAGTACTCGCCGTGGCTGCTGATATGCGTGTTGCGGCAGGGAGTTCGTATGACCCCGACGATCTTGTGCACGAGTGGATGAAGTCCGTCGGTGTTGGCGTTCCCGGCTACCAGACCCCCAAGGTCGCAGTTGGTGCCATCGTGCAGAACGAAAGAGACGAGATCCTTCTCGTGCAGCGTTCTGATTCCGGCGTGTGGTTGTACCCAACTGGTTGGGCCGACATCGGATACTCGCCCGCTGAGGTTGCCGTGAAAGAGGTCAGTGAAGAAACGGGCATTGATTGCGAAGTTGTGCAGTTGCTCGCGGTCTACGACGGTTTGCAACGACGGTTCACAAGCGTTCCGCTTTACTCACTTGTGTTTCATTGCCGAGCAACCGGTGGCTCGCTCAAAGCGCATCCGCTTGAAACTCGTGACGTCGGATTCTTCCCGCTCGACGCGTTGCCGGATATGGCTGTGGGTCATGACCTTTGGGGGCCGCTCGCTGCCCATGCATTTACCGGTGCGAACGTCGACGTTCACTTCGATCATCCCCGCATGCCGGTGTGGCAAGGAGATCACCTAGTTGTTGATCTGACCGACGAGGACTAGCCCCTAGTCCTGATCGCGAAGAAAACGCTCGACCTCGTCGACAAGACTTTCGCCGTCGGTGAATCGATCGGGCTCTTCGTCGTAGCGTTGCTCAAGATGTGCGACGTATTCAGTGGTTTCTTCATCCTCGGCGACCAGCAATGACACCTGATGCTCATAGGCATCGGTTGCGAACTTGAGTTCGGTTGTATCGATAGTTACTTCAAGCAATCGCGCGGTGCGATCAATGAGAGCAAGCGCAGCCTTTGGCGATGGCGAGGACGGAACATAAGTAGGAACTGCTGCCCACAACGCGGCAGAACGAATACCTGCCTCGCTACATGCATTGTGTAAAACGCCGGTGATGCCCGTTGGTCCTTCGTAACGCGATGGGAGGAGATCAAGCGCTTCGGTGCGCGCTTCGTCGTAGGTCGCGCCGAAGACTGACACCGGTCGTGAATGAGGCACTTCAGCAAGAAGCGCACCGAGCGTGACGACCATGCGCGCGTTGGTGGCAACGGCGACGCCGATGACGTGCTCGCAGAATGTTCGCCACTTCAGCTGCGGCTCAATTCCTGAGAGCAGAATGACATCGACATTGTGAGGAGTTGCATGCGCTGATCGAAATTCGTTCTTCGGCCAATCGATTCGGCGAATGCCATCGAAATCGACGCGAACCTCGGGACGAGTGACGGTGAAGTCGTAGAAGACCTCGGGGTCAATGTCGGCGAACGTGGTCGCCCCCCACTGCTCAGCCAAGTACTCAATTGCCGTGGTTGCCGAGTCGCCCGCATCGTTCCAGCCGCCGAAGGCAACGAGGAGAACAGGGCCCGTGACATCGGCGGGCTGCGTCCAGCGAAGGTGGGGAAGCGAGTGGCCTGAGGTCTCCGGCATTCGCAGAAGGGTACCGGTGTCTACGCTGGACCGATGGCGAACGTGCAGATCATTGAGGCCGTAGAAGTCACCCCGGAATTGGTGGCTGCATTTGAGCGCCTGATTCCCCAATTGTCTTCATCAAATCCGGCTCCGACAGAGACCGAGCTGGCGGCGATCTGTGAGTCAGAAGCCAGTGTGTTGTTGATTGCGGTCGACCGTGAGGCCGACGATCGGGTCCTCGGAAGCCTCACGTTGGCGTGGTTCCGCATCCCGACCGGCGTGCGGGCCTGGATCGAAGACGTTGTTGTCGACGAAGAAGCGCGTGGTCACGGCGTGGGCGAATTGTTGAATCGTGCAGCGCTGGATCGTGCGCGTCAGATGGGTGCGAAGACGGTTGATCTCACGTCTCGCCCCAGTCGCGAAGCTGCGAACCGTTTGTATCAACGCATCGGTTTCGTCGCTCGCGACACAAACGTGTATCGATTCTCTTTGGTAGCGAGTGAAGAGCCGCCGATCACGCCAACAGTTCTCTGACCGAACGAAGGCGCTGATCGATCTACCGGGATTCGATTTCGACTGCTGCCTCGTCCGCCACTCCCTTCGCGGCGAGGTACCAGCCGTAACGGTCGTCGCCGACCTGATGCTGCTTGAGGAACGCCACGGTGAACAGGTTCTCGAGCCGGTTGGCTTCGTCGATCGGGAATGCACCGGGACCGCATGCTGATCGATACGGGCCGAGCAGGTCAGCGGCACCGATATTCGCCCACTGGTCCTCGGCCAGTCCGAGGGTCAGAAGCAACTCGCCGAACGTGCACACCGCAGTGAAGTGGTTGTGATTCGCCCCGATGATCGACACCTTTTCGACCGATGACGCCCTGGTGAGTTGCTCGAACGCAAGGTCGTTGTTCGCGATCGGCACGTTGATGTCCGCGGTTCCACCCATGAGGAGAACGGGGATCTCGATCCTCTCGAGTTGGGAGGAGGTGAACCCCGCATTGGGGCCGGTCCGCTCGTCGAGTTGCATCGTGCCGTCGATCACTGCGGAGATCGCGACGATGGCGATGACACGCGGGTCGGGTTGTGCTCCCGCCCATCCCGCCGCCGAGCCGATCGCAGTCATCCCCCCGAAGGAATGACCGACGACGCTGACACGCTCTCCGTCAACTCGACCAGCGAAGGCGTCGCCCGCATCTCGACTCCTCGCCGTCATCGCGTCGATCACGAACGACACGTCTGGCACACGGTTGGCTGCGGCTTCGTCGAAGGAGTCACCTCGATCCGACTGGCTGTTGCCCACATGCTCAGGCGAAGCGACCACGAACCCGTGGCTCGCCAACATCTCCATGAGATCGATCGACTGCTTGTTGGTGCCCCCGTAGCCATGCGAGAAGATCACCAATGGTTGGTTCGGGCGTTCCGATACGGATACGTCCTCGAATGCTCTCTCGGACTTCAGCCCGATCCCCGGGGCCAAGGGCAATGTGGTCAGTTCCGCTGCGCCGGCTGTTCCCGGATCGACCGGATACCAGACATCGATAGGAATCGATCGCGCCCCACGTGAAGCATCGACCGCCACGAAAGATGTGTGCCCGACGTCGAAGGGACCGAATTCGTCTGGTCGGCTCACGTCAGGCGGCGACACGGCACTGACCCTTCCATCACCCGCACTGTCCGCGCCACTGCAAGCGGCGAGCAACGTGACAGCAAGGCAGAGCGTCGCCAGAAATGCCTGGAGCATTCGCTTCCGGTTCCTTGCCCCGACGGTGGAGCGAGTGGCACTTTTCATTGGGTTCCCTCCGGTAGTGGTGAGTAGTGACGACGGGACGAGACACGATCATGTCAGATGTTGCCGATGATGCGGGTGGGTGTGATCAGGACTGCGGTGCGGGCCTGATCACACATGGTTCGGTCATAGGTTTCCCAGTCGTCGTGCTGGCCGCCGGCTGCGGTGAAGATGCCCCGGAGAAGGAGCCGGATGCGATCGGGGTCGAGTTCGAAGGCGTTGTCACTCGGTCCGATGAGTTCGGCTTCGCCAGTGACGCCAACCCAGTTCCAGCCCCGTCGGATCGCGGCGGTGACGGGCGATCCGCTCCGAATATGGCGGAGCCGGGCCGCACCGCCGAGCGATACGAAGGCGACGCGTGGTTCGTCGGTGACCGGATGATCGATGACGCCACAGTTGGTGACGGTCGACAGGACTGCGCCATCCGCCTGCACGGTGGACACAACTGCAAGGCCGTACTCCTCCGCCAGGAAGGACCGAACGGTTTCGAGCGAGGCCAGAGTCACGTCATCTCGCCCCAGTGTTGACCTCGAGAAGGTCCGACATGCCGAACGCGCCGTAGATCCCGGCGGTCATCTGCTCAGCCGCCTCGTTGTACGGAGCCACGGCGTCGGCCATGCCCAGACTGTCGACCAGGGTCCGGAATCGGCGCTCACCAGCTGGGGTGTCGATGAGCGCGACGATGGCGTCGGCGACGTTCTGCGGATCCTGGGCAGGACTCGATGCCATGACGCCTTCGAAGCTCCCGACGAGGTTCCGTGGAGCATTGACCATGTCGCCGTAGCTCACATCGCGACTGCGATCGCTCGACTGCATGAGCCCGTCGATGAAGTTGGTCGGGTATGCCCCCGGTTCGACGATGCAGGTCTCGATGCCCAGTGGTGAGAGTTCGCTCCGGTAGGTCTCGGCGAGGCCCTCGACCGCGAACTTCGCTGCGTTGTACGTCCCGAAGAACGGTAGAGCCATGCGTCCGACGACGCTTGAGACGACGACCAGCAAGCCTGCGCCTCGCTCTCGCATGAGTGGAAGCGCCGCGCGGTTGACGCGCTGCACGCCGAACACGTTGATGTCGAAAACCGCCTGCCAATCGGCAGGTGTGAACGTCTCGAGCAGGCCGATCGATCCAACCCCGGCGTTGTTGATGATCACATCAAGTCCCCCAAGCAGCTCGACGGCGTTTGCAACGGCGTTCTCGACGCTGGTGTCATCGGTGACGTCGAGTTCGACGACGTCTGCACCCGCCGTTCGCAGCTCATCGGCTGCCGCCAGATTCCGGGTGTCGATGTTGCGCATCGTCGCCACGACTCGATGCCCGGCATCGAGCAGGCTCAACGTCGTGAGCCTCCCGAAACCGCCGTTGGCGCCGGTGATGAAGACGCTCTGGGGCATGAGTTCTCCTGTTCGGGGTTGCTGATCCGACGGGCGGGTCGGCGAGATATTTACGTACTGGTCGGTTTCTATAGTGGTTGGCGACGAGCTTCGTCAATCTTTGTGTACCGATCTGTTCGAAAATTCGGTAGTTTTCCGAGCCATGGCAGGTGATGGGACCAAACGCCCACGGGGCAGGCCGAAGACCTTCGATCGCGACCGCACGCTCGACGTGGCCATCGACAGTTATTGGCGTGGCAGCGCCGATTCGGTCTCGGTGAACGAGATCTGCCGCCGGGCGAACATCTCCAAGCCCGGTCTCTACCGGGAGTTCGGGGACGAGGACCACCTCATGGACGCCGCGCTCACGCGCTACAGCGAGACCGTTCTCGGTCCTGTGCTGGCGACAGTCACCCTCGATCGGCCGTTCGGGGAGACGCTCGACTCGCTGATCGATTTCGTGACACGCGTGGAAACTCCCGAGTTTCCCTCAGGCTGTCTCATCGCCAAGATGCGCAGCATCCGGTGGCGATTGGGTCCCGTCACCGGCTCACACGTCGACGAACTTCGCGACAATGCGGTCGCGGCCTACACCGCATGGCTCCAGCAGTGCGCAGACCGCGGCCAGGTCGAGCTTCCCGCCCCAATCGACGTCATTGCGACCTACGTCGATTCCCAGCTCACGATGATGCTCACCCGGATCTCGGCCGGCGAAGACCCGAGAGTGGTTCGAGCCCACGCACGCCTGGCCTTCGCCCCGCTCACCAACCCGACCGGTAAGGGCTCGTAGGGGCTGATGGAGCGCAGGTTCTTTGAGCAGGTGCAGGATGTCATCGAAGGTCTTGTGTTCGATGTGGATGGGACACTGCACACGAAGGCGCATGGGCGCGGGGTCAAGATCTGGTTCGGCGACGCAACCCGGGAGCACTACGAAGCCCAACTCATCCGGCTCGACGGCAAGGTCGTTCTCGAGGTTGGCTTCCACGCGGAGCACCCAAACGTTGATGAGAACCAAGCGGTGCTCGATCAACTCCTCGTCGCTGAGTCTGGCTGGCGTCGACGTCTCGGCGCCGAACCCGAGTCGGGCGTCTTCCTCGGCGTCGACCGGTGGCTCCGGATCTCGGAGACGTGGGACGAACCTGATCCTGATGACTTCGAGATCGCGATCGAGATCGCTGCCCGTCTCGCTGACTACGTCTCGGCACTCGAGCACCTACGGAGAGATCGCTGAGGTTGATTCGAGTCGACCTGTGGCGAACTGTCGGGGGTGAGAACCATCGGGCACGATCCGGCCGTGGAGTTCGTAAAGCGAAACCTTCGAGAGGGTGCTCGTCAGTCCTGGTGGGTCGCATGGCCACTGCGGTGGATGCTCACTGTCAGTACACGGCACCGGCCATTTTTAATGAGAAAATGAATACAAATGTGTATCGATACAGCCTGGATTCCTGAGGTTCTCGCGATCGGGTACTTCGGCCATGGCTCCGATGCGGTCCCTTCTCGTATGCTGGCGTGATGGAACTCACAGCCGCGATCACTCACGAAGGCGATCTCTTCGTTGCGCGCTGTCTTGAAGTTGACGTGACGAGTCAGGGCGACTCGATGGACGACGCTCTCACAAACCTCAAGGAGGCCCTCAGCCTCTATTTCGAGGACGAGAACGAACCCGTCGAACTGAGCCATCCGATCGTCACCACGTTCCAACTCTCTGCGTGAACCCTCCGCTCCCTGTCGTCAGCGGAGCAGATGCGGTCAACGCGCTCGTCGACGCTGGATTCGTGCGAGTCGGTCAGCGCGGAAGTCACGTGAAGCTGCGCAAGGCACATCTGACCGTCATCGTTCCGCTGCACCGGGAACTCGCACCCGGGACGCTTCGCTCGATTATCCGCCAGTCGGAACTGTCGGTCGAGGAGTTCCTCGAACTCCTCTGAAAGATGCGACGACGTGGGCGCTTTGTGGAATCAGTTATCGGGAATGAGGTGGAGTCCGAGCGACGTCACCGAATCATCGGTGTAGCCGATCGACTCGTAGAAGTGGATCGCAGCATCGTTTCCCGAGCGAATCTGCAGATTGATCTTCGGACACCCTCGATCGAGGAGGAGTTCGCGGGCTCGTGTCATGAGAGCGGTTCCGACTCCCTTCCGCTGATGATCGGGATGACACGCGAGGTAGTTGATCCATCCACGGTGGCCGTCGTAGCCGACCATCACCGATCCGATGATCTCGTCGTTCTCTGTGAGCACCAGGAATCCCCAAGGCGAGTCAGACGACTTCCGGTTGATGTCGCGGCGTGGATCATTGTTGGGATGAAGCAGCCCAGCAGCCCGCCACAGCGCAATCACGTCTTCCGCGTCGGCTTCATAGAAGGAACGGATCTCCATTCGCTGATGGTATTGGAGCGCGAGTTTCTAGGCCGACCGAGAATTGACCGCTATTTCTAATCAGAAAATGAACACAAATATGTAGCGATACGACTTGGAGTCCTAGGTCCCGCGTGATCGGGCTATCCGACTCTGGCCCTGAAGCGGCCCCTCCTTGAATCGTAAGCGTGACGGGTTGCGATTTCAGACATTCTGACTAGAATTCTGGTCATGTCAGATGTTCTTCCCCTCGCCGAAGTCAAAGCCAAGTTCTCGGAAATGGTTGATCGAGTGGAACAACAGCACGAACGGATCACGGTCACGCGCAATGGGCGGCCAGCAGCGGTATTGATGAGTGCCGAGGAACTCGACGCGCTCGAGGACACGCTTGAACTCCTGTCAGATCCGACAGCGATGGCCGAAATTGAACACGCGCGACTTGAAGTCAGGGCTGGCCGGAGCGTCTCTGCCGACGAGTTGCGCGCGAAGTATCTGAGCGAGTGACCAACGAAGGTTGGAATCTGCGCATTGCCGCGTCCACTGAACGACAACTTGCGCGACTCCCTGAACGAATCGCCGCAGCCGTCGTCGAGTTTCTACTGGGACCTTTGTGCGAGAACCCCCGCCAAGTCGGGCATCAGTTGCAGCGTGAACTCGCGGGGCTTTGGTCGGCTCGACGTGGCGCCTACCGAGTCATCTACGAAATCAATGACGAAGATCGGACTGTCTCCGTGCTTCGTATCGAACATCGATCCGATGTCTACCGACCTCGTTAACAAGACCGCAACGCACCACAAGCGGTTCGTCAACCTAGCGACGCTCGAGTACCAACACGGGAATGACGCGAGTGGTTGCCGCTTCGTACTCTGCAAACACAGGGCTCGCCGTCTTCTGACGATCAAACAGTTCGTCGCGTTCAGCACCGGTCGCTTCGCGTACATGAACCGGCACAATGTCGGCACCAAGTTCGATCTGCGTATCGGGATTGGCAATGAGGTTGTGATACCAGTCGGGGTTAGTCGGCTGACCACCCTTTGAGGCAAAGATGACGACATCGTCACCATTGGGGAGATACACGAGTGGTGCATGGCGAACGATGCCACTCTTGGCGCCAGTGTGGTGAACGATGGTCATTGGGCGATCTTCGAAGTGGCCGCCAACTTTGCCTGCATTGGCACGGAACTCATCCATGATCTGCTGGTTGAAATCGTTAAGTGCATCAGTCATGGTGCGAACGGTATCGGTTTCTTTCGATCGACAAGATGCACGATCAAAGGATTTCTGTGGACATCGACGGCATACTTCTTGTTATGACAACGGAACTAGATGCGGCCCGGTACATCGCCTTTGTTTCGTTTCGAAAGGATGGAACTCCGGTTTCAACTGCAGTTTGGGTGGTCCCATTCGAGGATGGCTACGCCTTCACGACCGATTCTGATTCGTGGAAGATCAAGCGCATTCTGAAGAACCCCACCGTGACGATTCAGGCGAGCAACGTACGGGGTCGGCCAAAGCGAGGGTCAGCTGCGTTTGCTGGACAGGCCGAAGTCTTGGATCCTGACGCGGTGGCGAGGGTGCGCGAAGCGGTACGGGCGAAGTACCGGATCATGTATCGCCTCCTGATCGAGCGAAGCGACAAAAAAGCGGCAAAGCAACACGGTTCAGCGACGGCTGGGACTGCGGCAATCAAGGTGGTCCTCGACGCGTAAGTCGATTGGCCGCCACGCAACCTTCAAAGCCAGAGAATCCCAGTTCACGGGGCGATATTGGCGTCATTCACCTTGTGGCAGGGGTCTGTTGATCGAGTCAATTGTTGATCGCATACTGTTGGGCATCCAGGAGTCCGGGGGCGGTTGTCCCCATCAGCCCGTGAGGAATAAGCGCCATGTCAACGAGCATTGAAGAAGCCCGTCAGAAGTACGCCGAAGAGCGCGCAAAGCGACTCCGGTCCGATGGTACGGCGCAGTACTCAGCACTTGCTGGTATGTACGAAGAATTCAATCGTGATCCTTACGTCGAACCCGGCTTCACCCGCGATCCCGAGATTGCTGATGTTGATGCAGTGATCGTCGGCGGCGGATTCGGCGGGATGCTCGAAGCTGCGAATCTTCGCAAGCTTGGCGTCGACAATTTCCGCATCATCGAAAAGGGTGGCGACTTCGGTGGCACGTGGTACTGGAATCGTTACCCCGGTGCGATGTGTGACGTTGAGTCCTACGTGTATCTGCCGATGCTTGAAGACACGGGCTTCATGCCCACAAACCGTTACGCCTTAGCACCTGAGATCTTTGCCTACTGCCAGGAACTTGGCCGCCGTTTCAACATGTACGAGAACGCGCTTTTCCAGACCGAAATCAAAGACATGGTCTGGAACGAAAAGACTGAGCGCTGGACTGTCACTACAACACGTGATGACGTGCTTTCCACGAAGTTCATCGTTGTTGCAGGTGGCGTCCTCCATAAGGCAAAGCTTCCCGGTATCCCCGGTATTGAGAACTACAAAGGAAAGTCATTCCACACGAGCCGTTGGGATTATTCCTTCACTGGTGGAAGCCCCTCAGAGTTGATGGACAAACTGAAGGGCAAGCGTGTTGGCATCATCGGCACCGGGGCAACGGCCGTGCAGGTTGTTCCCCGAGTTGCCGAAGCGGCCGAAGAACTTTTTGTCTTCCAGCGCACGCCAGCATTCGTTGGCTACCGAGGTCAGGCTCCCACTGATGTTGAGTGGTTCAAGAGCCTGAAACCAGGTTGGCAGGACGAGCGCATTAGGAACTTCACACGTGCAGTCTGTGGTCAGCAGCCAGAAGAAAATATGGTGGCTGACGAGTGGACGAATGTCATGTGGACAGACACCACGAAATACACAGAAGATCCCGCAGAATCAGCGGAACTCGAGCGCATTGACTTCGAAATTATGGAAGGTGTGCGCAAGCGCATCGCCGACATCGTGGAAGATCCTGAAACCGCTGCGAGCCTGCAGCCGTGGTACGGAGTGCGATGCAAGCGTCCGTGTTTCCACGATGAGTATTTGCCCGCATTTAACCGCTCGAACGTGCATCTCATCGACACGCATGGCATGGGTGTCGAGCGCATCACCGAGAACGGCCCAGTCGTTGATGGTGTCGAGTACCCCGTCGATCTTCTGATCTACGCCTCGGGCTTCGATGTTGCTGCGACCTACGACCGTCTTGGATTCGTTCCCAAGGGTCGCAACGGTATCCCGATGACTGAGTCATGGGGCGAAGGTCCACACAGCCTTCACGGTGTGATGACTCGCGATTTCCCGAACCTGTTGATGATCAGCACAGTGCAGGGCGGCTTCGGTACGAACTTTGTTCACTACCTCACCGAAACCTCGAAGCATTGCGCCGCCATTATTCGCATGTGTCTCGACGAAGGTATTTCGCAGATCGAACCATCGGCTCAGGCTGAGGAAGATTGGTTCAACGTACTCATGAGCAAGGTCATGGGCGTTGGCATGTACAACGCCTCGTGCACGCCGGGTTACCTGAATCGTGAACAGCAAGAAGGTGACATGAAAGCCGCTCGCGGAGCGTCATTCATGGGCAGCGTTGAGGAATACGCCGACCACCTGATTGCTTGGCGTGAAGCTGGTGATCTTGCCGGTGTCGAAGTTAAGAAAGCGAAGTAGCGCTTCGATTTAGAGGTCCTTCATTTGGACCTTTGAATCGATTGCTGCCGACCGATAAATGCCGCGTGCCATGTACGACGCTTCGGACTTTCGTCGAGCGTCGTACACCGCAGCGCGCACCTGATGGCATCGCGCTGATTCGGGTTCGGCCATCACTGCCATTTCGGCAAAGTGCGAAGCGAGACGCAGATCGCCTTCGGCCGCAAGCGCTTCGGCGCGCGCCGCGAGCATATCTGCACCGCCGGCAAGCGCAGCGGTCTCGCATGCGAGTGCAACATCGGCGGCGGGCTTGAGATTTGCGGGGTTGCCGTCGTACCAACCGCCGTAGAGACGCCAGATGTTGCGCACAACAAACTCTGGTTCGTCATACGAGGGTCGTAGGTAAGGAAGATCGGCGAGTTCTTGCGGAAGCTTCACGGTGTGAATCACATCGTTGAGGCGCGCGCCAGAGTTCATGAGTGCAAGCGTTTGTTCATGCAGTGATTCGAGTGCTTCGGCGGTCTTGAGAAGTACCTCTGCAACCATGTCTTCACCGCCAACGGCTGGACCATGTGCGGGCAACAGAAGTTCCGGTTGCATTGCTGCCATTGCTCGAAGTGAAACCGCCCAGTCCCAAGCGAAACGCTGCACTTTCTGCGGGTTGCCGGCATTGGGGAACTGCCAAATGAACAAGTCGCCGACGCAAATGGCGCGCTTCTCTGGAATCCATGCCCAGGTGTGATCGTCGGTTTCGCCGCGAGCATGACGGAGGTCGAACTCTGTTCCGCCGATGGTGAGGTTCGTTGAGGTGCGATAGGTGAGTTCGGGGTAAATGAATTCACTGGGCCACGCTGGCTCGGGCAGGCGGAACTGCCGCATGTTGATCCAGCCGTTGTAGCCATTCGTCAGTTGATACCGATCGAAGCGTTCGGGGATCGCTTCGTGGCCGACGTAACGGATGGGTTGATCGCCGCGCGCTGCTGCTTCGGCGTCGAATGCCTGCGCGCCAGTGACATGATCGACATGCCCGTGGGTGTACACGGCGGTATGCACTGGTGAGTTCGACCAGGTTCGCAGTTCTGTGATCGCCTGCGGTGCAGACATGTGGTGCGACACATCGAAGAGCACGATGCCTTCGTCGGTATCGAACGCGACGACATTGCTAAACGCTTCAATAAGAACGACGCCATCGGCAACGACTGCAGCGCCGCCGGCGTTTTCGCTGAACAGCCCATTCATCGCAAGTGGTTCTTCGCCGGCGATCCAGCGCGCAGACCGCTCCAGCATTTCCTGACCGTCCATAGGACCTCCCCGTAGGCATCGATCCTCGCACAGGAGGATCAGCTGTGGAATTCCAAGGGCCCCCTTCCTCGGTGTAGTCGATTCACTTGCACGTATTGAGGCTTGTGTAAGGCTCTGTTTATGAATGCAATGGGTTATGTCGGTGCGATCATCTCCATCGTTGCTGGATGTCTTGGACTCATCTGGCCAAAGCAAGTGAGCCAAAAAATCGGACTTCAGATTCCAGGGCGGCTCGGAAAATCTGAAGTACGCGCAACCTACGGAGGGCTTTTCATTGGCGCAGGTGTCGCCGTCATCTTGATCGCCAGCAGTGATGCTGCGCTTGTGCTCGGAGCGGCATGGGCCGGGGCTTTTATTGCGCGAGCAGTGTCATTCATCATTGATTCATCGCGTACAAAGGAGAACATCGTTGGCCTCCTGATCGAAGGCATGATGGCAGCGCTGTTGATTCTCGCCTGAGTAGCCAGGTGCGTTTTCGGTCGGTTACGAGCCACGATTTCTACAGCCAACCTTCTGAAGTTCAGCTATCTCCGCACGTGTGGCTGTCAGTGCCGACGTTCAGATGTATCAGCAAGGACGAGACCAAACTGAGCAAGGTCACTGCACGCCGTCTCAATGTCATTGCTTGCTGCAAACTGCAACACCACTCCGTCGATTGCGGCCATTGTCATGCGCGCCAACTGCGGGCGTGGTATCGCAGGTTCGTGACCCACAGCATCTGCGATTGAATCGATGAGGTCCTGAGCGAGTCGGTAGTACTTCTCCTCGAGAATCTCAACGCGACGATCGCCAGTTGGATTGAGATCACGAAGTAAGACGCCGTACCGTTCATCTTCCAATAGGTCGGATACACGCTTCATGATGCCGATGATGCACGGGCCGTATCCGGCATTCACATCTAATCCATCGGCGACCAAGAAGCTCACCTCATCGATGAGTCGTTCGAAGGCAGCGAGCACAAGATCATCTAGCGACCCGAAGGTGTAGTGGATGGACGCAAGTGGCGCCTTGGCCTCGGCAGCAACTGACCGAGTTGTAACAAGCTCAAGGCCAGATTTCTGCAGAACCGCAATGGTCGCATTGATCAGTTGTTCCCTGCGGTCGACAGCACTGATGTAAGGCACGACCGCCAGTCTACGAAAGAGTTGGTCGCCTGACCAACTCTTGGTATTGTTAGTCACATGACCAACTTCACCATGTCGGCATCGGATGTTCCCGTCAGCGAACAAGCGAGAGTCGCGATCGCAACATCGGCGCTGAATACCGTCTCCCGCGTAGGCAGGCGATTCGGCGATCCATTTGCTGCGTTCGATGCTCCTGGCGGGCCTATTGATCGCGATGCTCTGCACAACGCATTACTCAAAGCAGGACCACTCGTGAAGAGCCGCTTCGGCGTCTACCTCACGCCCAACCACGCTGGCTGTCATGCAGTGTTCACTTCTCCACATGCATCATCCAAGGTGACCCGACCGGAAAGCGCGATTGGTCGCCTTCTTGAACCAACGTTACGTACCGGTCTCGGCTCACCACTTGATTCCTGGTTCATCACCATGGATGCACCCGACCACACCAGACTCAGGCGTCTTGTTCAACGCGGATTCACTCCGAAGGCGATTGCCGACCACGAGGCACTAGTGCGCCGGACAGCAGACGAGTTGATAGGTGCGTTCCCTACCCACGGCGATATCGACGTCGTTGCCTCGTTCGCACGACTCTTGCCCATGCGAGTTATCACTCGACTTCTCGGCGTTCCAGATTCCGACTTCGCAACATTTGATCGATGGGGCGAGCACTTGGTCACCGCCCTTGATCGTCCGCGCTCTCTGCGAGATGCCACCGATGTTCACAACACCCTGATCGAGATGGACAAGATGTTTCGCGCACTCATCGCAGAAAGACGTCGCCGTCCGGGCAATGACCTGATCTCAGTTCTCGCCGAAAAAGTCGATGGTGAACTACTCAGCGATGACGAGCTCGTGGGAACACTTTCGCTCCTACTCATCGCTGGCTTTGAGACCACGGTAAATCTCATCGGAACAGGCACAGCCACTCTTGTTGGAAACCGAGATCAACTCGAACTGCTCGCTACTAGCCCCGAAAATCATCTCACCAACACTGTGGAAGAAGCACTGCGCTACGAAAGTCCCGTGCAGTTCACGGTGCGAAGGGCACTTGCACCGATTGAGATAGCAGAAGGCCATGTCATTCCTGCTGGCGTTGATGTCATCGCCGTTCTTGCCACCGCAAATCGCGATCCGCTTGTTTTTGAGAACCCAGAGAAGTTTGACATCACCAGACCCAACTCGCGACGCCATCTTGCATTCGTCAATGGCCCTCACGCTTGTATCGGTGGAGCACTCGCCCGTCTGGAGGCACACGTTGCGTGGGAGTCGCTTATTGATCACTTCCCCGACGTCGATCGGTGGCGGATAACAGGTGCTCCGACTTTTGGGACGAGTCAACTCATTCGTGGATACAAGCACCTGCCGATGCGTTTCGTGTAGGCGTCAAATAGCAAATCGTTGAAGTTGATTAGGCATCAAAACATGAAGAGGAAATCCCCAGTTGTCCTGCTTCAGATCTCAAACTTTGCTTCTGGGCTTGGCAATTCAATCGTCATGATCACAATCCCCTGGTTGATTCTTGAACGAACTGGTTCACCAGCCTTTGCTGGACTGGTTGCCGCAATATCGGCACTTCCCGGGATTCTTGTTTCACCTATCGGCGGTTGGATGGTTGACCACATCGGTCGTCGAGCTGTGAGTATTAGTGCAGACCTGCTCTCAGCAGTTTCCGTTGCGGCATTTCCAATTGTTGCTGCCACTTTCGGTTTATCTGATCTCTCCATTCTCCTCATCGCTTTGCTGGGCGCGACCTTTGACCCTGCCGGTTACACAGCTCGAAAAACTCTGCTTGCCGATGTAGCGAAGGCTTCTGATGCAGACCTGGACCATCTCAATGGAATACATGACGGAACCATGGGAGTCGCATGGATTTTTGGTCCCGCAGTTGGCGCCGGATTGATTGCAAGCGTCGGCGCAGTGAACTCGTTTTGGTTTTCTGCAGCGTTGTTTCTCATCGCCGCTTTAGTGATTTCATTCTTGCGAGTTGGAGAATCGGGCAAAGATTCCCGCGAACTTGCCAAGCTAACTGGTGAAAAAACAGATAGGAGCTTGCGTATCGGCGCAAAGATTCTTTGGGATGACAAGTTGTTGAGGACGCTTAGTGTCGCGCTTTTGATAATTGCAGCTGTCTACCTACCAACTGAAGCTGTTGTTCTTCCAACGTATTTTGAAAATGTTGATAATCCCAGTGGGCTTGGATTTGTTATCTCGGCCCTTGCCGCCGGTTCTGCAGTGGGGTCATTTGGATATGGATGGATCAGCGCTCGAGTTAAGAGAAAAACACTGATCCGGATGATTCTCATGGGAAGTGCAGTCAGCATCATCCCAATGGCGTTTCTTCCTCCACTGCCCGTGTTCATGCTTGCTGGATTTCTTCTGGGATTGTCATGGGGTCCGTACAATCCACTCATAAGCACTTTGGTGCAACAAAGAGTGCCAGCACATTTACAGGGGCGAGTTTTTGGTGTGCAAACAGCAGTCTTTTATGCCGCGCCACCACTAGGAATGGTACTTGCGGGACTTTCAGTTGAAAGTTTTGGGATTAGAGCTACCTACGTTGTGTTGGCCGGGGTGCTTTCTTTAACTTCGATTCTTGTGTTGCTGACTAAATCTCTGCGTTCAAACTTCTAGAGTCACTAGTGACTGGCCACGCAGGAATGAAATGCGTCTCAGGTAGGTGGCCACTGCGCCGCTACCGGCGTCTTCGCTGAAGGAGCCATTCATTGCGAGAGGTTCTCCGCTATTGATCTTACGCGCAGACCGCTCCAGCATTTCCTGACCGTCCATAGGACCTCCCCGTAGGCGATGATCCTCGCACAGGGCGCCGCGAAGCGGGGGGCGTTAGTGGTTGATCAGGCTTTGAAGCCGTTCGGCGATTTGCTCAACATCGGGCGAGCCGCTTGCCACCGAGAGCACGAGTTCGTACACGTCGTCATTTGAGGCGAGCGAAATGGGGATGTCGTTGAGTTCAAGGAAAACTGCGGTGGCGAGCCAGCCGAGTCGCTTGTTGCCATCGATGAGCGCGTGATTGTTCACGATGGATTGCAGGAGCGCGGCGGCTTTCGTCCAAATCGATTCGTAGGCGTGAGCGCCGAAAACAACTGTGCGCGGGCGCGCAACCGCTGATTCGAGTAGTCCAACGTCTCGGATGGGCGGAGGGTCGCCCAGCAATCTGGTTGCGAGTGAGAGGACGTCAGCGAGATCGAGATAGGTGGTCGCCGAGCTCATTCGCCGAGGCGGCGAAGCGCATCAGAATGAGCCTCGATGATTCGGTCGGCAGCATCGGACACTGCGGTTTCGTGGGAACGGCGCATGACGTACTCACGAATGGCCTGACGAGCAGCCTCTTGCATGGAGATGCCGTCGCTCTTGGCCTGAGCCTGAAGGGCAAGTTGTTCGTCGTCGGTGAGTCGAAGTGTCATTGCCATCTCCAAATGGTATCAGTTCGATACCGAACGAAATTGGGTATTCGGGGAAGGGCGAAGTTGGAGTGTTGTGCTGGAGACTCGGTGCCGAAAGAGGCGAACGATCTGTTTCTAGGCGGGCGGGCGTAGCGGGGTACCGGCCAAGGCGGCCACGATCTGGGCACCGGGCAAGCCCAGTTCGTCCATTTGGGCGGCGGACCGCCGTCCAGTGAGTGCCCGAACCAATTCAAGGTCGGAACATTCAGCGGACTGGACTGCCGCGCTTGCTGATGGGCCTCGACGTTCAATCAAGTCGAGCAGCCAGGCTTTCGCCACCGAGAGTGGGAGCGACGACTCCTCGCACTCCACGCCCAGCGCTTCCCGAAGATCGATGCTGTGAGTGAGGGCGTCCATCACGAGCTGAGAATTCGAAGGGCTAGAGATCGCAGGCAACATCGCATCGAAGGGAGTGACTGTCGCTTCAAGAGCAGCGCGCAGTTCTTCGAGGGAGTCACCCGCGTGACGTTGTACCTGTGCGTTTGTCCACGCGTCAGAAGTAATGCCTTCCATGCGCCCGGCCAGGAGATCCTCAGGTACGCCGACAAGGTGCGAAGCGGTTTGCTGCACCGTCCAGTCGGGACACGCCGGAACACCAAGTGTCGCGGACGATTCTGGTGTCCGCTCAAGAAGTTCAAGAACGGATTGGCGAGTTTGCCGATAGGCCGCGCACACCTGATCGTCGGGAAGTAGTGGAGACATGACAAAAGTCTCGCAGACAGTTCACCTTGTTGTTGCTTCAGCGTTGTCACGAACAACTAGGTTCTGCGCTTCGTCTCTGAAGCCGACTCTCAAGCGAGGTGCCTGAAATGACTGACCCGAAACTGCCCCACGGTGGCGCACAACTTGGGGCCATTGATGGCCCGCTCGTGATGATCGGTATGGGTTCAATCGGTCGAGCAACACTTCCATTGCTTGATCGCCACATTGCCTTCGACAAGACACGCGCAATTGCCCTTGATCCGTTAGCGGATCGCAAGCAGTACGCCGATGAATACGGCATCGCTTTCCAACAGGTGGAACTTACGCCGGAGAATTACGTCGAGATTCTCACCCCGCTGCTCACCAACGGTGAAGGTCAGGGCTTTTGCGTCAACCTTTCTGTCGACACTGGTTCGGTCGACATCATGCGTCTGTGTCGCGAACTCAATGTGCTGTACATCGACACCGTTGTCGAACCTTGGCCCGGCCTCTATTACAACCAGACGATCGATAACGCTGATCGCACCAATCAGTTCCTGCGCAGCCAAGCGGTTGCCGAACGGCGCCGTTCACCCGGTGGAACAACCGCTGTGTCGTGCTGCGGCGCGAACCCCGGCATGGTGTCGTGGTTCGTGAAAGACGCACTCGTTCGTCTGAACGATGAAATGGGACTCGGACTTGCAACCCCAGCACCGGCTGATCGCGACGGTTGGTCGCGCTACATGCAGTCGGTTGGCGTTAAGGGTATTCACATCGCCGAACGCGACACACAGCGTGTGACGAACCCGAAGCCGGTCGACACGTTCTGGAACACATGGTCGGTTGACGGTTTCATTTCTGAAGGACTGCAGCCAGCGGAACTCGGTTGGGGAACGCACGAGAAGTGGATGCCGGAGAATGCGCGGCGCTTCGCCGACCCTGAATCCCCAGCGATTTACCTCGAATCACCAGGCGCCGAGACTCGGGTTCGCACTTGGTGTCCGACGCTTGGCGAGCAGTACGGCTTCCTTGTTACGCACAATGAATCGCTGTCGATTTCTGACTTCTATTCGGTTCGTGACGAAAACGGTGAGCTCGTCTTCCGGCCAACCTGTCATTACGCCTACCACCCTTGCAACGATGCAGTGCTTTCGTTCCACGAACTTTTTGGCAACGGCGGCCGCAATCAGTCGACCAAGCATGTGCTCGATGAGGACGAACTTGTCGGCGGCATCGACGAACTCGGTGTGTTGCTGTACGGCCATGATCGCAATGCGTTCTGGTTTGGTTCGCGCCTTTCCATTGAAGAAGCTCGGGCACTGGCTCCCTACAACACGGCAACTGGTCTACAGATCTCGTCTGCGGTTCTCGCCGGTGTCGTTTGGGCACTCGAAAACCCGAATGAGGGAATTGTCGAGACTGACGAAATGGACCACGTTCGATGCCTTGAGGTGCAGGTTCCGTACTTAGGCCCAGTGGAAGGCCACTACACCGACTGGACTCCACTCACGCGTCGCCTTGGTCTGTTCGTCGATGACATCGACGAGTCAGATCCGTGGCAGTTCCGTAACGTCCTCGTCCGCTGATCAGCCCTTTGTTCCGCCCTCGATCTTTGCGATCTCGGCACGATCAACCGTTCCGGGTTGGCCAAGTTCCATGCCTGGTGGAAGCTCGACATGCAGTTCATGACACGGATCGACAGCCAGCTCACCTTGTTCAAGCGCGATCGAGATGATGTGGCCACCGAGTTTTCGGTCGTCGGACAAAAAGTGAAGATGATGTCCGGGGACTTCGACGCCTGCGGTTGCATCAGGAAAACGAAATCCAACGACCGTTCCGCTTGCGCGTTCGACGCGCCACTCTGATTGGTGGGCAACAACTTCGCGCAATGGTTTGTACGGCTTTGTCTGACGTTCGACACTGCGGAGGACGAGGTCAGTGAAGTCGCCATCAATGCGCACGGCAATGACCGGAGCATCTGCCGGAGCCATGTCATCGAGTGCACCGTGGAGCTCGTCGAAATCGAGTGGCCCGTCGGACGTCAACGTTGCCGTGGGAGCAAACGGAACGACGACAGCAAAGGGAGTCATCACGGTAGGTGCGAGTGCATGGACGGTTCCGTCAGCATGGGCAGACCACGCGTGACCATCAACAACGATGAGTTCGCCGTTGAGCGCCTGCACTGTTCCGATGCCGAGCGTGCCAAGTCGAAGGATTTCGGCGAGTGATGTATCGCCGTCGTAGCCGCCGGCCATGAGCGCTTCGAGCGTTCCGGCCTGCACGACGGTGTGCTCTTCGGCCGCATCATGGTCGAGGCCAGCGCGGGTGAGTGCCCGAACATGGAGCGCTCCGATGAGCCGATCGTCGATGATGTCGCTGGTCATGGCCGAGAGGGTAGGTCCGAGTGGGAGGTGCGAATTCCTGAAGGGCGAGCACGAGGGCAGCGGCACAACTATTGTCACAATCTTCGACAAGAGTTAGTTGAGGCACGCCGTGGACGTCACCCTTCTTGGCACCGGAAGTCCGATCCCTGATCCGAATCGGGCTGGCCCCTCGACATTGGTTCGTGCTGGCGACCAGGTGATCTTGTGCGACGCCGGTCGTGGTGTGGTGATGCGGCTTGCAGGCGCATTTGCTGGTCCAGCGGCCCTATCGGCCATTCTCGTGACGCACCTTCATAGTGATCACCTCACTGATCTCAACGATGTGATCACCACGCGTTGGATCATGTCGAACGAATCGGCACCGATCACGATCTACGGCCCGGTGGGACTCAACTTCGTTGTTACGAAGATGATGGAAATGCTGTCGCTCGATGTGGGTTATCGCATTGCCCATCACGACGATTTGAACGAACCACCGGTGGTGAACGTTGTGGAAGTTGCGCCCGGCGACACATTCAGCATCGGTGATGTCTCTGTTCGTGTTGGCGCAACGAATCACCAACCGGTGGAACCAACGGTTGCGTTCCGACTTGAACACGCCGGAACCTCGGTTGTTCTCGGCGGAGACGGAATTCCATGTGAGGCCCTCGACGAGCTCTGTGCTGGTGCCACCGCCTATGTTCAAACCGTATTGCGTGACGACATTGTGAAGCTCTTCCCGCTTCCACGATTCCAAGACATTCTCGACTACCACTCAACGGTGGAGCAGGCAGCGCAGACAGCGACCAAAGCAGGTGTGCAAACGCTGATCCTCACCCATTACGTACCCAGCATTGCTCCCGGGCAAGAGGATGAATGGCGGGCAATCGCTGCGGCCCACTTTTCCGGCGACATCGTTCTTGGTGACGATCTAACGTCCGTCACCATCTGATCGACGCTGTATCGCGTCGTTGCGGAGGGGGAACGCATGACCGGACATATCACCGAGAAGAAGCAACTCAATACAGCCGACGGACCGATGGACGTTTTCGTTTCGACTCCTAGTAGCGATATGCGCGGCGGTGTAGTCGTTGTGCAAGAAGCATTTGGTCTTACTGGTCACATCCAGCGCGTGTGTGAAGCGTTGGCCGACGCTGGCTACATCGCTGTTGCCCCGGCTCTCTTTCATCGATGTGATGATCAGGTGTTCGGGTATAGCGATTACGACAAGCTCGGCCCTGTCATCATGACGATGACTCGCGAAAGCATCGAAATGGATGTCGACGCGGCATTCGTCGAGTTAGAGCGTTTGAACGTTCCCGTCGACAAATTCGCGATCATGGGTTTCTGCTTCGGCGGAACGGTGACTCTTGAAACTGCCGCTCGATGTGAACTTGCAGCCGCTGTCACCTTCTACGGCGGTGGCTTAGGTGACGGTCGTTTTGGTCTTGCCCCTGGGATTGAGAGCGCCGCGCGTCTGCGTACGCCATGGCTTGGCTTGTATGGCGATCTCGACGAACACATTCCGATCGATGAGGTCGAGCAAGTACGCGTCGCTGCTGCATCGTCGCCCGTCGATACCGAAGTCATTCGCTTCGCCGACGCTGATCATGGGTTTCATTGCGATGAACGTCCGTCGTTCCACGCGGAAACATCTTCAGTGGCGTGGGCTCGAACGCTTGAGTTTCTCGAAGATCACATGAGCTGACTGCGTTCACGACGAACGGGTAGCAAAACGCAAACACCCCCAGCCGGGGGGATGGCGGGGGTGTCGCAAGGCC
>CALEHQ010000037.1 GCA_937876315.1 uncultured Actinomycetes bacterium
GACAGCTGCATCAATGTGAGCGTCAACGCCCTTCGTGTCGGACAAAGGCTGGCTCGGCTGTGAGCGCGCACCACAACCATTCTTGACGGCCTCGCTACGTTGACGGGTTGGTACGAATCCCCGTTGATTTGGAGGCGGCTATGGCTCGGTTGGCGAGTGCAGCGAAGTGGCAGGAGTGGGAAGAGCGGCTGGCACGGTTTGAGCGGTCGGGGCTCCCGATCAGGCAGTTCTGCGAGGCAGAGGGCGTCAATCCAGGAACGTTCTGGTACTGGCGACGGAATCTCACGGGCAGTGCAACGCCACGTCCGAGCATGCGGCCGCAGTCATATGCAGCCTTTGCCCCTGTTGACGTGGTCACGCAGTCAGCTGTGGTCACGCAGCCAGCTCCCAGTTGCGTCGTGGTCAGGCTGCCACGAGGAGCGTCGATTGAACTTCCCGGCGACCGTCCCGACCTGCTGCAGGCGGCGCTCACCACGCTCACGGCGGAGACGTCGGAATGCTGAGCATCGCCCCACCACCAACGATTTTCCTGCACACCGCGCCGACCGACATGCGGAAGAGTTTCGATGGCCTTACGGGTCTCGTGCGTGGCACCTTCTGCAGCGACCCAACCGACGGCAGTCTGTTTCTTTTCGTCAACAAGCGACGGGATCGAATCAAGGCGCTCTGGTGGGACGGCGACGGGTTCGTGCTGTGGTACAAGCGGTTGGAACAGGGCACATTCGAGACGGTGCGTGCTGCTGATGGCGAGGGCCGTGTTCGTATCGACTCGACCCAGCTGGCGATGATTCTGGGTGGCGTAACGCTGGATCACGCGAAGCGACGCAAGCGGTATCGCCTTTCATCGTGATCGCGGCTTGTAATTTGTTTTTCGCACTGGCGCCTTGACCGCAACCTTGTTATGTTGCGGGCATGACGTCCGCAACAGCCTTCCCCGACGACCTCGCAGCCTGCCACGCGATGCTGGCAGAGAAGGACGCGGCACTCACCGAGAAGGATGCGGCGATTGCCAGCCAGGGAAGCGTGATCGAGCAGCTCGAGCACCGGGTTGAAGAGCAGAAGCGTGAACTCGCCAAGGTTTCGGCGGAACGCGATGTGGCCTTTCAACTGGCCTTCCGCAAGCGGCAGGAGCGGTATCTCGATAATCCCAATCAGTTCCGGCTTGACTTCGGCGACAGCGATGACACGAAGAGCTTCGCTGAAGGGATCGCCGATGCGGCTGACGAACAGGAAGACGACTCGAACAGCCCGGTTCGTCGCAAGAAGCGACCGCGGAAGATCCGCAATGAGCAGCTGCCCGAACACCTGCCCCGATACGAAGTGCTGCTCGACGTTCCCGAAGACAAGAAGATCTGCCCGATCCATGGCGAGCGAACGGTCATCGGCTACGACTGGCAGGAGACGCTGGAAGTTGTACGGCCGCGACTCATCGTCCGCCGCACCGGCATCCCCAAGCTTGCCTGCCCAGCCGAGCCTTCCTGCGGCATTGTTGAAGCCGAGCGGCCCGTGGGCCTTGTGGAAGGCAACCGCTACGACACGAGCGTGGCTGCCGAAGTCATCACGTCGAAGTACGCATATCACTGTCCGGTCTATCGCCAGCAGGACATCTTCGGTTCGAGCGGCTGGACGCCGGCTCGCAGCACGCTGCTGAACGTTCTCAAGGCGGCTGCTCAACTGATTCCGCCCTTGGTCGACTCGTTCCGCGATCTCGTCCGGGCGGGGCCCGTGATCGGCACCGACGACACGACGGTGACGCTGGTAGTCAGCAACGCTCCGCTTCCGCCCAACGACTGCGATAAAAACGAGCGAGCCCTTGAGGTGATCGCCAAGGCGAGGGAACAGCAACGCGGCAGCATCACCGCCCGCATGTGGGCGTATCGCAGCGTCACGATTCCGATCAACATCTTTGACTTCACGGTGAGCCGTCATCGGGATGGGCCTGCGCACTTCCTGGAAGGGTTCACGGGAACCCTCATGGCAGACTGCTATGCGGGCTATGAGGCGATCCATTCCCAGACTGGCGGGGTCTTCACCCGCGCCGCATGCGTGGCGCACGCGCGGCGGAAGGTGCTCGAGTCAATCGACAATCATCCCATCCATGCCAGCCGGCTGCTTGCCTGGTTCAAGCAGCTCTACGACATCGAGGATCGCGGGGTAGACCTCTCGCCAGTTGACCGGCAGCTGCTTCGCGAAGCCGAGGCGCGACCGCTCTGGAAGCAGATCGCCGACTACATCGACGGGCCGGCGGTGGCTAACGTCCTGCCCAACGAGCAGTTCGGCAAGGCGTTGGGCTATCTCCGCAATCACTACGACCAGTTCGTGGTGTATCTCGACGACGGCTTGGTGCCGATTGATAACAACGACACCGAGCAGTTGATGAAGCAGATAGCAACTGGAAGGAAGAACTGGCTCGTGATCGGCAGCGTTGCAGCCGGCGAACGGGCGGCGGATCTGATGACACTTGTCAGCAGTGCGATCCGCAACGATCTCGATGCGGCCGCGTACGTCAAAGACATTCTCGACAGACTCCTCGCTGGCGATACGGACTTCCATGCGATGCGTCCGGACATCTGGAAACAGTCGCATCCCGAGGCGGTTCGCATCTACCGCCAAGAGGAACGCCGCGATCGAGCCGACGCCAAACGGACGCGACGCGATCGCCGTCGACGGGCTGTCGCGACGGCGAAGTAGGCTCCTCTGAGTGCCGTGTCAGCACTTTCTCGCGATTCGAGCCCCATGGCTCTGGTGCGCGCTCACCCAGCTTTCACGAGGTCTCGCACGTCGCGAAGCGCCGTGTCTTGCGAGCACTTCG
>CALEHQ010000038.1 GCA_937876315.1 uncultured Actinomycetes bacterium
GTTCGAGTCCAGCCGGGCGTAGTGGAATTTCAGCGATTTTGGGCGTAAACCGCTGCAGCCGTGGCTGCCCCGGCACGGACTTCCGCGGGTCTGCCGGTCGAGCCATGAGTCGCCTCCTTGAAAACGGGTTGAAAAGCGTCAACCCGTGAGGCTATCAGGGAGGTCAAGGCTGGCTGTGGTGGGCACTCACGTCAGCAGCGCAGTGCCGAACGATCTCGACGTGTTCGCCTACGTGAAGATTGTGTTTAACTTGCTCTTGGCCGGTAAGGCCAATTATGCGGCCCTTCGGCCCCCCGTCTGGAAGTAGTCGGATCCTGAGGCGTTTCGGTCCTATCGAGTCGAAGAGCGACTCGCACTGGCGGACGCGAAGGCCGTCAGGCGGTCACGTCGCCGGGCGGACACCGGGAGCGGGGGCATGGACGCATGGGATCAGTCACCGGCAAAGGTCCGCGCCGTACGTTAGAGCATCTTCTGAAAAAGCGGGCTGTTTCTTACCACTTGCGGTGACGAAACACGTTCTTAGACCATCGTTGACAGGAGTTCGGAAACTTTGATGGTGGCAAATGTAGTTGCGTAATCGGACATGGCGTAGGGGATGACTAGGTGATCTTGGTGTATGATTGCGCCGCAGGTGTAGACGACGTTGGGAACGTAGCCTTCTCGTTCGACTTCGTTGGGCGTGATGAGCGGTTCATGCAATCGAGCGATGATTTTGGAAGGGTCTTGCAAATCCACCAACATCGCGCCAATACAATACTTCCGCATGGGACCGACGCCGTGAGTTAACACGAGCCAACCAGCTTTCGTTTCGATCGGCGAGCCGCAATTACCCATTTGAACGTATTCCCAAGGACTCGTCGGTTTGATGATGAGTTCACTGGTGTGCCAAAAATAAAGTCTGTCCGAATACATTAGGAATAAATGTTCTCCGTCTTGTCTCCCCAGCATCGCGTAGTGGCCGTTGATCTTCCGCGGAAACAATGCCATCCCTTTATTGGAAACCGCCGGGCCATTGAGCGTGTGCATTTTGAATCGCAGGAAGTCTTTCGTTTCCAGTAATTGGGGCAACACCATTCGTCCGTCGTAGGCGCTGTATGTTGCGTAATAACGCGTGCTGCCGTCGTCATTTCGAAAGTGAACGAACCTCGCGTCCTCGATACCGTTCGTTTCGGTGGGGCTGAAGGGGAAGATCAGTCGTTCGGACAGCGCGTGATCAGGCGTGTATTGGATTTCATAGTTCGACTTTGCGAGCATGATCACTTGTGACACCAGCGGTGCAAGCTCGACGTGGCGGGATCGATTTTCTTGAAGAGCCGTCTTCAGTCGCGTTTCGAGCTGTTCAAGCGTGAACTCGATGGGAAGTCCTTCCAAGACCTCGTAAGTAAAAGGCGTCCCCAGCCCCAGTTCGATCAATTTCCGCCGAAAGAGATCGCTCTCATAGCTCGAATCCGGAACGAAGCGTGGCGTTGTGACAAAGCGATTCGGTTCGTCAATTGTGATTCGCATGTCATGGCTAATGGTCCCGCTGCGAAAGACGATCGAGGAAACGTGCCCTTCACCGACCGCTCGCAGGCTCATGGCGAATCGCCGCGTTCCTTGCGGTAGATTCGTCTGATCGGGATGCCACACGAGCGACGGATTGAACAGGGCGGCCGACTCCAGTGCGTACTCTTGGGTGAAGTAGGCCCCCAAGAGTAAACGTCGGTTATCGGTCAGAGGGGCATCCGTCAGTAGGTGGTGCCGAAGATCCTGAAACCGTTTTTCGAAAAATGCCATGGGTTTTTGATGTCGCCCATGAAATTCTTGCAGCACTTGAGCGAGAAGGTTGTCAACTTCGTCTTCGGAGAGCGTGCAGACGCGGGCGATCACTCGCAGCACGCGGTCGTCGCCGGGAGGCTGAAACGGTCTCAACACAACGCGTTGTTTGTTCGGTGAGAGAACAATTCCGGTACGTTTGATTTGCACTTGCTGGTCTGCTAGGTGGTTGTGTTCACTCGCATCGATGCGCTAAGCCCGCGCATTTCGACGAGCGAAAGTAAGAACGCGAGTGTTGATTCACCACCTTGATTTTGGTTGACTTGATTTTCCATGAGACCGTCGTAACAACCGCCAGTGGAAGCGTCGTAGATCGGTTCACAAAGGTCATTGCGGCCCAGAAACCAGTCGAATGCCAGGTGTGCTTGCTCGCTCCAAAACAGATCCTTGTTTGTCGCGTAGGCCTCGATCGATGCCGACACCATTGCGTGGGCTTCGATCGCTTGCTGGTCGAAGACCGCGGCGACACCGCCCTGCCGACTGAAACCGTTGGAGCCGATGGGACGAAATCTTCGCTGCGGGGATAGCTGTATTTCGCTGAGCCATCGCAGCGACTTCAGGCCGATGTCGACCACGCGATAATCATTTGTCGAGCGACCATGAGTGATCAACGACTGCGAAATCTTCGCGTTATCGTAGGTCACAATATTCTCAAACCACGGCCAATCCTCCGTCGCGATCGCTTCGTACATCTGCACGAGTCGGTCAGCGAGTCGCTGGCTCATTGTCGCCGCGGCACGATCCCCATTGTACCGTCTCAAGTATTCTTGAATCCCCAGGATGCCAAGAGCCCACGTTCTCGGTGACGTTGTGTTTTCACACGCAGGCAACGCCTGATGAAACAACTCACGAGCCCATGCGGCCAAACCAGCGCGACGCGACCGACCGATGCAGGTTCCCAATGCCCACAGCGCGCGTCCTTGAGAATCGTCCGAGCCGTCATCTTCTAGCCACCGCCGATCGTAGCTCATGAAGTTCCGAAAGCGACCGGTGTCTCGATCCAGAGCGACATTGAGAAACGCGGCATATCGGGAAGCGAGTGCATGCACCACCGGCGAGTCATTGCCTTGCTCTTCGAGTAGAACCGTCAGGATCAGTGCCCTAGCATTGTCATCGGTACAGTATCCATGGGCATGATCGGGAATCGAATAGATTGCATGCTGCACGAT
>CALEHQ010000039.1 GCA_937876315.1 uncultured Actinomycetes bacterium
CCAAGAAGCGCGTAGCGAAGAAGGCTCCGGCCAAGAAGCGCGCAACCAAGAAGCGTGCAACCAAGAAGCGCGTTGCCAAAAAGGCACCAGCTAAGAAGCGCGCAACCAAGAAGCGCGTAGCGAAGAAGGCTCCGGCCAAGAAGCGCGCAACCAAGAAGCGTGCAACCAAGAAGCGCGTTGCCAAAAAGGCACCAGCTAAGAAGCGCGCAACCAAGAAGCGCGTTGCCAAAAAGGCACCAGCTAAGAAGCGTGCAACCAAGAAGCGCGTAGCGAAGAAGGCTCCGGCCAAGCGTCGTACGACCAAGCGTCGTGCAACCCGCCGCTGAGTTTCAGCCGCAACCGCAGTAACCAGTGCCCCGCTTCGGCGGGGCACTGTCGCGTCTGGCGAGAAACTTGCAGCCACGGGGCTTGGCGCCAGTTCACACTTCAGGCCATCTGGTCACTACCCTTGCCCGCCATGAGTGCACAGTTCATCTTCACCATGCACAAGGTGAGCCGGTTCTATCCGCCTGACCGAGAGGTACTGAAGGACATCAGCCTCTCGTTCTACCCAGGGGCCAAGATCGGTGTCATTGGTTCGAATGGCTCTGGCAAGTCCTCGCTCCTGAAGATCATGGCCGGCCTCGACGACGGGTTCACGGGTGAAGCTCGCCTTTCCCCCGGATTCTCGGTCAGCTTACTTGAGCAGGAACCGCACCTCGACGAGACCAAAGACGTCATGGGCAACGTCATGGATGGTCTGGGCGAAACCGCCACGCTGCTTGAGCGCTACGACGCTGTCTTGGCCAAGTGGGGCGACCCCGATGCCGACTTCGAGAAGGTCGGCGAAGAGCAGGCTGAACTCGAAGCCAAAATCGAAGCCACAGGTGCGTGGGACCTCAAACGCACGATCGAAATTGCGATGGACGCACTCCGGCTGCCTCCCTCTGATGGCGATGTCTCCACCCTTTCCGGTGGTGAACGTCGACGCGTCGCACTGTGCCGCTTGCTCCTGAGCAAGCCTGATCTCCTGCTGCTCGACGAACCCACCAACCATCTCGACGCCGAATCAGTGGCATGGCTCGAACGCTTCCTTCGTGACTACCCCGGCACCGTCGTCGCCATCACTCACGATCGTTACTTCCTCGACAACGTTGCTCGTTGGATTCTTGAGCTTGATCACGGCCGCGGCATTCCGTTCGAAGGCAACTACTCAAGTTGGCTTGATCAGAAACAAGACCGGCTCAAGCAAGAAGAGAAGCAAGAGTCATCGCGTGCCCGAACCTTGGCTCGAGAACTTGAATGGGTGCGCATGGCACCAAAGGCTCGCCAGGCCAAGGGTAAAGCCCGACTTTCCGCCTACGAGCAATTGCTCGCTGACTCTCAAGAAGCACAGGGTCGAGGCGACGGCCTCGAGATCTTCATCCCCTCGGGCGACCGCCTCGGCGATGTCGTCATCGAGGCCGAAGGAGTCACAAAGGGATTCGGCGACCGACTTCTCATTGAGGACCTTTCCTTCTCGTTGCCTCGCGCTGGCATCGTCGGCGTCATCGGCCCGAACGGTGCGGGCAAAACCACGCTCTTCCGCATGTTTACCGGAGGCGAAGAACCCGATGGTGGTTCTCTGAAAGTCGGCCCCACCGTCAACCTCGCCTATGTCGATCAGAGTCGCGACGTTCTCGATTCCGAAAAGACGGTTTATGAAGAAATCACCGACGGCAATGAAATTGTGAAGCTCGGAACACGGGAAATGAATGGTCGCGCCTATGTAGCTTCGTTCAACTTCAAAGGCTCCGATCAGCAGAAGAAGGTCGGCGTACTTTCTGGCGGTGAGCGTAACCGCGTGCATCTCGCCAAAGTGCTCGCTCGCGGTGGCAACGTCCTTCTTCTCGACGAACCCACCAACGACCTTGATGTCGATACGTTGCGCGCACTCGAAGATGGCCTCGAAGCCTTCGCTGGTTGTGCCGTCGTGATCAGCCATGATCGCTGGTTCCTCGACCGCGTTGCTACGCACGTGCTCGCATTCGAAGGTGATTCACAGGTGCGTTGGTTCGAAGGCAACTTCACTGAATATGAGGCCTTCCGCAAGAAGGAACTTGGCGCCGACGCCGATCAACCACATCGCATCAAGTACAAGCCGCTCGTCCGATGAGCGTCGATTTGGTCTCGGCAGACGATCCCCAGTTCGGTTCACCTATCGGACCGAGAGGGATCCGTCGGATCGTCATCGTTGTGTTCATACTCGGGATCGGCGGAATGATCGCCGGCTCGATTCTGGACAACAACGGTTTCGCCATCACCTTCGGCCTCATCACAGCGATTGCTGCACTCGCGCTGGTTCTCGTCACTCAGGTCTCCCCGCCAGGGTCGTTGGCCAAACCAGGCAAACCCACTGCGCCTGTCGTCAACGAACGCCTCGCAGCCGACCTCGAATCTCGCATCGAAACACTGGTAGCCGAAGGCGCCAATGAGACTGAAGTGCGCAAACTCGTCGGTCGCGCCATCGAACTCGGCCGCCAGCAATAATCCCCTAGGCAGTTTCGCCATCCACCTCTAGCCGGAGAGCAACGATGACCGCAGTTGATGACCACGCGGTCGCCGAACAACTAGCCGTAGACGCGGGCAAGTTGCTGGTCTCACTTCGTAACGATCTAAACGCTAAAGGTTTCGACCAGCGATCAATCAAGAATGCAGGTGATCGTGAGTCACACGTTTGGCTTATGGAGAAACTTGCACAACTCCGACCCGAGGACCCTGTTCTCTCTGAAGAAGGCCGTGACAACAGCCATCGCCTTTCCTCTTCACGAGCCTGGATCATCGACCCACTCGATGGAACTCGCGAGTACGGCGAAGGACGCGAAGACTGGGCGGTACACGTTGCCCTCGCCATCGATGGCGAACCGACAATCGGAGCGGTATCGCTCCCGTCACTCGACCTCGTGCTCTCAACGGCGAATCCTCCGGTTGTTCCAGAGCGTCCTGAAGGCCAAGCTCCTCGACTCGTCGTGAGTCGATCTCGCGCACCGTTCGTCGCCCACGCCGTGGCCGATGAACTCAACGCAGAGTTCATACAAATGGGTTCGGCCGGAGCGAAGGCCATGGCCGTTGTTCTCGGCATCGCCGACATCTATGTGCATGCTGGCGGTCAATACGAATGGGACAACTGCGCACCTGCAGCAGTTGCGCTCGCAGCGGGCCTGCATGCGTCGCGCATCGATGGTTCTCCAATGCGGTACAACAACCCCGATCCTTATTTCCCCGATCTCCTGATCTGCCGCAAGGAATTTGCAGACCAGACCCTTGGAATCATCGCCAACCTGATGTAGGCCGCGACCGGGGAATCCCTGCGACTCGCCCGTACACTCATGGGCGATGTCGACTCCCCCCGTCGCCCCTGATTCCGTTGATTCCGGCACCGCGAGCGGTCCGGCCGATCTTGCAATTGGCTCGTTCTCGAACGATCCGCCTTGGATTGTTGAACCCGCTTCCATGCCGTGGCGCGAAGTCGTTGATTCCATTCGCTGGCTCACCAAGCACGATCTTCCCGAACTCACCTCAGCGCGCCGCTTGCCCGACGTAAAGCGCGCTGTGACCGTCGTAGCCGATTTCGGTTCAGCGATCGGAATGTGGTGGGCGACCGGGCGCCGAAAGGGCAAAGCCGGCGACCGGGCAGAGAGTCGTGCCGACCTCTCCCGCCGACTTCGTCGTTCGATCGAGCGGCTCGGCCCCACCTACATCAAGCTTGCCCAAATCATTTCTTCTGGCGAAGGCCTCTTCCCCGAAGAACTCGTCAGCGAATTCAAAAAGTGCCGAGACCAAGTCCCGGCACAGCCGTTCGACGTCGTTCGCGCCACAGTCGAAGAAGATTTCGGCGCTCCGCTAGAGGACATCTTTGCGTCCTTCGACGAAACACCACTTGCCGCGGCCTCGATCGCGCAGGTGCACGCCGCAGTCCTACTCACGGGCGAACCCGTTGTGGTCAAAGTGCAGCGAACCACCGTGGCGTTGCTGGTCAACAAAGACATCCGTGTGATGGCTTGGCTTGCACCATTCCTTGTTGGCCGCCTTCCCTTCGCTTCTCTTGCCAATCCGCCTGCACTCGTTGAGCTCTTTGCCGAAACGATCAGCGAGGAACTCGACTTCCGCCTCGAAGCGCAAAACATGCTTGATGTTGCTGCATCTTTTGTTGCCCTCAAACAACGCGGGTACATCGTGCCTCGCCCTCACCCCACGCTCGTCACTCGACGCGTACTGGTGATGGAACGACTTTCTGGTTTCAACTTCGACGATGTCGACTCAATGCTCGATGCGGGAGTCGACACGCATGAAGTCGTCCGCACCGGGATGATTGGTTTCATGGAAGGCGCCATCATCGAAGGCATCTTCCACGGTGATCTCCATGGCGGAAATCTCTTCGTCCTTCCCGATGGGAAGGTTGCGCTGCTCGATTTTGGCATCACCGGGCGCATGGATGAACGCCAACGCCGCGCCTTCCTTCGCCTCATGCTCGGCGCAACCGTGAACGACGTCCACATGCAGATCGCGGCGTTGTGTGAACTCGGCGCCCTTCCACTCGACACCGATATCGACGCGGTGATCGCTGATCTCGGGCTCGGCGCTCCCACAATCGACCCCACCACCGCTGATCCCGACGAAATGATCCAAGAAGTACAGAAGATCGTGAAGATGCTCCTTGGTTACGGCGCACGTATGCCCAAGGAACTCATGCTCTATGTCAAGAATCTCGTTTTCCTCGACGGAGCAATTGCACGCCTTGCCCCCGATCTCGACATCTTCGCCGAGATCACGCAGATCTCGATGTACTTCGTTCAAAACCACGGCGAAAAACTGTTCGCGGAAGCTGGCTTCGATGCTTCTGCCTTCGAGATCGATCTCACCGGCGTGAAAGACAGCATCGGACTGGACCGTTCCACCGATTGCTTTACCTACCGCGACCTCCAGGAACGCCGCGAACTCATCAAGACTCGGTTCGAAAAGCGCGGAGTCAACTAGTTCGCTGCGCCTACGATGACGACCTCATGCGTCTTGTCATCGCCACTTGTTCCGTTGATTACGCCGGTCGGTTGTCGGCTCATCTTCCTTTGGCAACTCGCCTCATCATGGTGAAGGCCGACGGGTGTGTGGCCATTCATTCCGATGGTGGCGCGTACAAGCCGATGAACTGGATGAACGCACCAAATCGAGTCACCGAAGAAGAAGGCCGCTGGGTTATCACCAACCCCAAGGGCGAGATTCTCACCATCACGCTGGTTGAAGTGCATCACGATTCAGCACATGAACTCGGTGAGGACCCAGGCCTGCAGAAAGACGGCGTCGAAGCGCATCTACAGGAGTTACTCGCGGCGAATCCAACTGCGATTGCCGATGACCTTCGCCTCATCAAGCGCGAGTACTTCACCGACATCGGCCCCGTCGACCTGTTGTGCCGCGATGCAGATGGTCGATCAGTCGCAATTGAGATCAAACGTCGTGGCGAAATCGACGGCGTCGAACAGCTCACTCGCTATCTCGAGCGCATGGATCTCGACCCCGACGTGAAGCCAGTGCGCGGCATCTTTGTGGCCCAAAGCATCAAGCCCCAGGCACGGGTTCTCGCTGAATCACGTGGCATTGAATGCGTCGAAGTCGATTACGACGAACTTCGCGGCATCGAATCCGACGAGTTACGCCTTTTCTGACGCCTAGCGGGAACTCGTTACGCGTCGAAGGTGTGGCGTCCACCGACCAGCACCACACGGCCGTCTTCACCGCGGGTTTGGAAGATGCATTCGCCAACGCCTTCGTTCCACATCTCGATGGTGAGTTCTTCGCCTGGGAATACCGGTGAGGCAAAACGTCCTTCCATCGAACGGAACTTGGCGGGGTCGGAATCACACATCGTGTGCAGTAGCGCGCGGCCAGTGAAGCCGTAGGTGCAGAGACCGTGGAGGATTGGACGATCGAAACCAGCAAGCGCCGCAAACCACGGGTCGGAATGCAACGGATTGCGATCGCCCGACAAGCGATAGGTCAACGCCTGATCGGGACGCACGCGGTAGGACACCGACGCATCAGCAGCGCGCTCGGGTGCCGCATTGCGATCACCCGAAGGGCCGCGGTCGCCGCCCCATCCACCTTCGCCACGAATGAAAATTGCCGAACCAACGGTGAGCAGAGCTTCACCCGTTGCGTTGTCGACGCATTCGCCTTCAACCGCAACGACCGCGCCAGAGCCCTTGTCGTAAATGCCGATGATCTTGCCGGTTGCAGTCAGCGAACCTTCCACGGGAATTTCACGGTGCTGCACAAACGATTGTTCGCCATGTACGAGCATCGCGAAATCGAAAGAGCCGATTGCACTGATTGCTCCAGAGACGCCAGCGCCAATGACAGCGGCCATCGTGGGCAGCACACGTTGCGGCACATCGTGGCTGTTCTCGGTTGTGAACGCGAGCTCATCGATACCGGCGCCAACACCAACGGCGTAAAGCAACGCATCTTTCGATGTCCATGAGTGGACAATCGGTGCACCTTCGGCGCCAACAACGTCATGATTGATCGGCATTGTTCGAACTACTTCCGGTCGAGGCCGAGCATGTCGGCGTTAGGACGAGCCTTGCCCATGAGTTCTTCGACCAACGGACCAACGGCCGAAGGGTCAAGAACGTTGGTGACCTTCGGGCCCTGATGCCAGCTTTCGCTAATGGCCAGCAGTTCGCCACGAACATCGAACACTCGACCCGTAACGCCAGCGGATTCTTCGCTTGCCAACCACACCGTGATCGGAGAGATCCACTTGGTTGACATCGCTTCTTTTACTTCTTCGGGTGCATCGCCAATGCCGAGATCGGCAGTGAGTCTCGTGAACGCAGCCGGTGCAATCGCGTTGACGGTGACGCCATAGCGACCAAGTTCGTCAGCCGCAATGATCGTGAACGAAGCAATGCCACCCTTGGCAGCGCCGTAGTTGGTCTGACCGATGTTGCCGTAGATGCCGGAAGGCGATGTTGTGTTGATGATACGAGCGTTGTTGGTTTCGCCCGCCTTCGAACGATCACGCCAATAGGCCGCAGCAAAGTGCGAAGGACCAGCGGTGCCCTTGAGATGCACCTTGATGACAGCGTCCCATTCGGCTTCGCTCATATTGGTGAGCATGCGGTCGCGCAAGATGCCAGCGTTGTTGATGAGAACGTCGAGTCCACCAAACGTCGTGATGGCCTGGTTGATGAGATTTTCAGCACCTGACCAATCACTGATGTCGTCGGTGTTGGCAACGGCTTGACCGCCAGCTGCGAGAATTTCGTCGACAACTTCTTGGGCTGGCCCTTGATCGACGCCAGTGCCATCGCGGGAACCGCCGAGATCGTTCACCACGACCTTTGCCCCTTCGGCTGCGAGCATCAGCGCGTAGTCGCGCCCGATTCCACGACCAGCCCCAGTAACGATGCACACTCGGCCTTCACATAGTCCTGCCACGACGACGTCTCCCTTGTGAGTTCAGATCTAGAGAGTCGATTGTGACACGACCGGTTCAGAGCCGCCGAGGCCAGGAATCTCCTTACTGATGCCGGGAATGCCCAACTCCCGACCGACACGGCCCCTGAGGGCCCTAGAACGCCCTATGAGGCGACTGTCACACCCATTCCGTAGGTTGAGCGGTATGACCGCTCTTCTGCCTGTCCTGACCCTCATCATCGGCCTCGCCATCGGCGCACTGGTCGGCAACCGTCTTGCGTCACGTCAGACGGGTCCCGATCCTCTTGATGTCGACCGCACTCGCGATATCGCCAATGCCACCTTGGCCACCACCATGCGCGAACTCATCGATGTCAACACGCGCCTTCAAGCCGAAGCCACCGCGCGAGCTGCGGCCGAAGCGTCACAACAGCAGAAGTCCGTGCACGACCTTGTCGCCCCCGTCGGCGAACAACTTGCGAGGCTCGACCAAAAACTCAACGAGCTCGAAAACAAACGTGTCGAGGATTCCGGTCGCTTGAACACCAGTATCGGTTCGCTGGCGTCGCTCGCCACTTCCCTGCAGAAGGAAACGGCCGAGCTGGCATCGGCCATGAAGAACACCAAGGTGCGCGGCAACTGGGGTGAGCTCCAACTCCAACGCGTCATCGAACTCGCCGGCATGACTGAACACATCATGTACGAACAACAAGAACACATCGCCGGCGATGGCGACGCAGCACGCCCCGACATGATCGTCCGTCTTCCCGACTCCAAAAAGATCATCATCGATGCAAAAGCACCAATGTCTGCCTATCTGAATGCAATCAACGCCACCAACGACATTGAGCGAGAACAGCTACTCACCAAGCATGCTGCCGACGTCATGGCGCATGTCAATGCGCTCGCAAAAAAGAACTACGCCTCTCGTGTCGACGGCTCACTCGATTTCATCGTGATGTTTGTGCCCGGCGATACGTTCCTCACCGCCGCATTCGACGCCAACCCCGAATTCCTCGAGCAGGCCATCGCAAAAAATGTGTTCCCCGCGTCGCCTGGCACATTGATTGCACTCCTCCGAGCAATCGCCTACGGCTGGCGTCAAGAGCAACTGGCCGAAAACGCCGCGCAAGTCGTTGCCCTCGGCAAAGAACTCTACGAACGCGTCGGCGTCTTCACCGGCCACCTCCAAAAGGTCGGCACCAATCTCACCAAGGCCACCGAGTCCTACAACTCCGCAGTGGCATCACTCGAGACTCGCGTCATGCCCTCGGCCCGCCGGTTCGAGACGCTCGCCGTGGCCTCCGATCAGGCGCTACCCGGAGTCAGTCCTGTCGATGTCACTACCCGCCAGGTCTCACTTCCCGAGCTCGAATCAGGCTCGGGCACTGAGCGTTAGACAAAATCGGGGGCCGGGTGCCTTGCCTCCCTACCTACTGGTCGGTAGACTGGCCCCATGTCCGCCGCAGAAACACTGACTGAAACCACCGAGACCGAGCAGGAACTGGCCGAAAAGGCCCCTGATCGAGCCAAAAAAGGCTCTCTCAAGCCCGTTCTCGACATTATTCCTGCCGAGGCCTACGAAAACCCCACCTGGAAGGGGTTGGCGTACTTCGGCCGCGATCTCGTGATCTATGGCCTTGTTATTGCTGGGCTCATCGCATTTAACAACCCCTTCGCTGTTGTGGCCCTCTGGGTGCTTTCGGCCATGGTGATCTCTGGTCTTTTCATCGTCGCCCACGATGCTGCCCACGGCGCCCTGTTCTCCTCCAAACGCCTCAACCGAACCATCGGCACAATTGCGATGTTGCCGTCGTGGCACGTCTATGAAGGCTGGACGCTTGGCCACAACCGCATCCACCACGGTTACACGCTTCGTGAGGGATTCGATTTCGTTTGGCACCCCTACACCGCCGAGCAGTACGAAGCCATGTCCAAGCTCGGTCGCCTTCGCCATCGCATTGAGTGGTCATGGCTCGGCGCCGGCGCTTACTACCTGCGCGAAGTGTGGTGGCACAAGATGATCATTGGCGCTCCCCCGGCACGGCGGGCCAAGGGTATTCGCCGTGACCGCTTCATCGTCTGGACCTTCGTCGCCGTTGCCGCTCTTGCTCTTGGCATTGTTGGTTGGGCGCAATACGGATCGGTGGTCGGCGTGCTCTGGATGATTCTCAAAGTGCTCGTCATCCCGTTCCTTGCCTTCACCTACGTCATCGCATCAGTCGTGCACGTTCATCACATTCAGCCGAACATCCGCTGGTGGAAGCGTCGTGAATGGACAAAGTGGCACGGCCAGATGGAAGGCACCACGGTGCTTCGAGCCCGCTTCGGACTCAATTTCTTCTTCCACTGGATCATGGTGCATGTCCCCCACCACGTCGACATGCGCATCCCGATGTACAACCTCGAAATGGCGACCGACGCAATCAAAGAAGCGTTCCCTGGCACCGTGCACGACGAACCCCTTCGGTTCATGGACTTCGTGCGCAATACCCGCAAGTGTCGCCTCTACAACTTCGACGAGGGTCGCTGGTACACCTACCGCGAAGCAGCGCAGCATCAGAACGCCAAGACGGTTACCGAACCAGCTGCAGCCTGAGTTTCGCTCGGACTAGTTCCTTAGCGCTGACGCATCAACGGTGACAGTTTCGCCAGATGCGTCGATGACCTGATATTCGAAGCCCTCTTCGACGATCGCGTCGTCAACACCGAATGCAACCGGGATCTTGTTGCAAGCATTGCGCATCATGTAGCTGACCAGTTCCACGAGTTCGCTGCTGCCATAAGACTGCGTCAAGCGACCAAAAAGTTCTTGGTTGATCGTTGGTGGTCCGACGAATGTCGCATCAACAAGCTCAAGAGCAGCAGTCGTTGCTGAAGAAAGAGTTCCTGTCGATGACGGATCATTCGCGCCCAAGAGGTCATCGTCCGCCCCAGCATTCAGAGCGGCAACGCTTCGGACCGACAGGCAACGACGACACTCGTGCAAACGCGCGCCTCGAAGTCGAACGAGTTCCTTTGTGATCGGATCAACGGCTTGCAAACGGCCGACGGCTGCAAGCATCGCCATGATTGCCACCATCGGATCGGCTGGGATTTCGCCTGTTGCGCCCCAGGCCCACGACTCGGAAGTAACGGTTTCACCTGAGAGTGCGCTGAGCACAAGGTCGACGCGCTGACCAACATCAAGCAAGTACAACGCTTGTACGAAGGGCCCGATCTCGGCGCCGAGAGCACCGAACGATGCGGCAAGAGGCCCAGCAAGAACCCCGGTGACATCGATGACGAACTGCTCGACGAGCGCAAGCGCGGCCTTCTGCCGTTCATCAAATGCATCAGAGGTTGGCCAGGAGCTGAGTTCCGCATTCTGCCTCTCGGAAATCACACCCCACGCTGTTGCTTGGAGTTCCGCGTCGTTGTTCAGCAACATCGCTACTCGGCGACGAGCAAGTTCAAGCAAGGTGTCGTCGCATGCCTGACGAACCGATTCGCATGCGACACCAAGAGCGCCAAGAACCTCGGGAGCTTCAACAACACGCGGATCGGCCATCAGCGAACCCCGCCCGGCGTGAACGACACTGGAAGGCTTTTTACGCCGTTAATGAAGTTGGAACGAAGTTGCACCGGCGGACCAGCAAGTTCGATGTCAGGAAGGCGCGTGTAGAGCTCGCGAAACATGAGCGTGATTTCACGCCGGGCAAGATGCGCACCCAGACAGAAATGCGGTCCAGGTCCGCCGAAGCCAACATGAGGATTCGGATCGCGAAGGACATTGAATGCGTCGGGATCAGCAAAAACCGCTTCATCGCGATTCGCGGATCCGTAATACATGATGATCTTGTCGCCCTCGTGGAACTCGTGACCCGAAAGTACGTAGTCCTGCGTGAGCGTGCGTCGCATCCAAACAACCGGTGATGCATATCGAACGATCTCTTCAACAGTCGTCGGCATCACACCATCGATATCGGCAAGAAACAGTGCGCGTTGATCAGGGTTCTGCGAAAGGTGCGTAATGCCGTGACTCAGTGCTGTGCGCGTGGTCTCGTGTCCGGCCACCGAGAGAAGGATGAAGAACGAAGCAAGTTCGTCACCAGAAAGCTGTTCGCCATCAACTTCAGTATTCACGAGTGCGGACAACAAGTCATCAGTCGGGTTCGCCCGTCGAAGAACGGCGAGGTCGTTGAGCAGACCAGCCAGCGCCGCCCCGGCACCGAGGAATGCAATAACGGGATCGGTGCCCTCAGGGATGAAATCGGGATCGCCACCAGAGAGGATGATGTTCGATTGCGCCAAGACCGTGTCGAATTCGCTGTGGGGAATTCCCATCATGTCGAGAATGACGAGAAGGGGGAACGGCATCGACACATCTTTGACGAAGTCGATTTCGCCCTTGTCAACGATTCCGTCGACAACTCTCTTAGCGGTTTTCTCGACGTCCTCAAGAACGTTGTTCAACATTCGCGGAGTGAATGTTCCCGACACAATCTTTCGCAGTCGGGCATGGCGTGGATCGTCCATCGAAATGAGCGACCCATAGAACTCGTTCATGTCGGCCGGCATATCGAGAATCGACACCGCACCCTGACCCGAGCAAAACACTTCGGGATGACGGCTGATCTCAAGCAGGTCGTGCATCTTCGTAATCGCAAAGTAACCCGGGCCCTGAGGAAACGGGTCAACAATAGGTTCGGGGAAATACGCAATGGGATTTTCTCGGCGCAAGGTGGCAAATGCCGCGTTTCGCTCGGCCCACGGCTTCGCCCAGAACCCAATGTCGGAAAGATCGATATCTTCGAGTTTCACAAGTACTCCTTTGATGAGGAAGAAAAATCAGAGGGCGCCAGAACGATCAGTGGTCTCGATGAGTTCGAGACATTCACCGTTTGGTCCGGGCCAGAACAGGACAAGCAATAGCGGAAAATTGTCGCCAACAGAAAGTTCTTCGGTCGGGACGAAGGGAACAGAACCAGCAGCACGGATAACTGCTTCATCGGCAGCGCAATCGGCGGTCGACCACGCCATCCGGAAAAGGCCAAGTTCATTGGCACCACGAACGCGAACGGCTGTCTTCGGAGCAGGGTCAAGCCATTGCACGAGCGCAACAGTGAATACCGAACCTTCATCGGCGAGGAGCACTGCACGGACCTTCACGTCTGATTCGCGGCCGTAGAGGTCGCCTGACCAAACCATTTCAGCCGCTTCCTCGAGCGGGGTGAGGCCCATGACGTCTCGGTAATACCGAAGCGACTCATCGATATCGGCACAATTCACGACAACCTGTGCGATCGAGGCCTTTTCGCCTTGAAAGAGGCCAACTGGCACGAGGTCAGGGTCGAGCAACATCGCGACTCGATGTTGAGCGCCGCCAGCATCGACCTCGCGCGGGCCGGCAACAAGAGTTCCACCAGCGGCCACGGCCCGTTCAACGGTTGCGTCGATATCTGGTGTCGAGATCATCAACCGGTTGTATCCGGGCTCTCCATCGAGCCCAGGCGCTGTTCCCGTCGGCAGAGGAGTTTTCCACTCGAGCAGATCGAGCGACAAACCATCGAGGCCATCATCGGAATGCATGATCCACGCATCCCACGCCACCTCGTCGAGACCGAACGCCGAACCCGATTGGTTCTTGCTTGGCACCGTTCGCAGTACCCGGCGCAGACCAAGGGCCTCGTAAAACGCAACAGCAACGTCAAGATCGGAACAATTCGAGTTGCAGTGGTAGATACGGTTTCCCTGAATCGCCATAGTCGGATCGTAGGGCCACCAAACCGACGGCGTCTTCAGCCCTCAGTAGGACTCGGGATCGTCAATGACCGACTGGGGAACCGGGAACTTGTAGAGCTCTGACGCGTTCTGCCACGTAATCCGCGCGATGTCTTCGACCGGAAGATTCCCGATCTCATGCTTGGTCACGGTCTGCGTGTTGGGCCAGGTCGAATCGCAATGGGGGTAATCGCTCTCGATGAGGATATTTTCGATCCCGATTCGTTCTCGCTGCACAAACGCCGATGGATCCTCTACCGCACAGAACCAGAAGTTCCGCTTGAGGACTTCAGCAGGTGTGAGATCCGTACCCGTCCACGTTCCATACATGTCGTGATAGCTGAGCATGTGGTCGAGGCGATCCATGAGGCCAGCCACCCAACCAATGCCACCTTCGGACATGCACAGTTTCAGATCTGGGAATCGAACGGGAAGCATCGAGTACAACCAATCGACCGCCGCAAACATCGCATAACCGAAAAACAAAACGCCCACGGTGTCAGGCGGTGCGTCTGGGGCTGTAGCTGGGGAGGTACCCGAGGAACCAATGTGCAGGTTCACAACGGTTCCGGTTTCGGCACAGGCCTGCATCATTGGATCCCAGTAACCCGTGTGAAGCGATGGGAGACCCAACATGTGCGGAGCTTCAGTGAACGACACCGCTTTGAAACCACGTTCAGCGTTGCGGCGAATTTCCTCGGCGCCAAGCACAGGGTCAAGGAGCCACGGGATTTGGCAAGGGATGATGCGCCCGGGATGTGTCCCCGCCCATTCCTCGATATGCCAGTCGTTCCAGGCTCGAGTCGTTGCCAGCGCAAGGTCGACGTCGTTCGTCGTTGTTTGCAGTCGCTGACCACAGAACCCCGGCAGGAACGACGGAAAGTTCACTGATGCATAAATTCCGTTGAGATCCATGTCCGCGATTCGAGCGTTGATATCCCACGCTCCGCGTCGCATCTCATCGAAGCGAGCCGGTTCGAATGAGTACTCAGAAACCGGGCGACCAACAACTGCATTGAACCCAACGTTCGGGATTTCCATCCCGTCGTACACCCACGTTTCCGAGCCATCGTCTTTCTCAATGACTCTTGGAGCACGATCGGCAAACTTCGCAGGTAGACGACCTTCGAAGGTATGTGGTGGCTCCACAATATGGTCGTCGGCAGAAATGATTGTGTAGTCACGCTTACGGCGTTCGGGTTCGGGCATGAACGTGACACCGCCGGATTTTGATTTTCCGCCAGTGGTGAAATTCATGTTGGACGCGAGATCATCAAGACTTATTGACATGGTTCACTCCAGAACGTCAGGTTCTTCACGGATAAGACGACGGACCGCTCCGGCCCAATAGACCTCGGTGCCGCGTTCAAGAAGCGATGCCTTCATCGCAGGACGTACCTTCGGCGGGACAGTTGTTGCAGGTCGATCCGCCACGAGAACGTCGTACATCAACTTGCACTGACGATCGAGCGTGGCCGACTTGTAGGTCGCTTCTTCGATTGTCGGTGCAGTAACGATCGCACCATGGTTCGCAAGAATGACTACGGATGCATCACCGATGCGCTCAGCAAGGTCAGCGCCGAGTTCGGGTGAGTCGATTTCACCGGAGTACTCGCTGATGAACCCAAGTTCGCCGTCGAACATTGATGACTGTTGGTGCAGGAATTCAGGGACAAGTCCAAGCGCAGCAAGGAGCACCACGTAATACGGGTGGTTGTGCACGACAACGCGCGCTTCTGGTCGGCGACGGTGGAGTTCGGTGTGGATCTGCACCGCTGGAGTGACATCCCACTTACCGCCAATGACGCGACCATCGGGATCAACTCGACAGATATCGGCAGCAGAAATTTCCTCCCACCACAAACCCCACGGATTCACCATTAACGAAGAGTTATCCGCATTCGCCCAGGTGATATGGCCCGCGATGTTTTCGCTGAATCCTTCACGGGCAAGGATTCGAAACGAACATGCCAGCTTCTGCTCATCGGTAAGTTCGACACCAATGGGTGGCGTAATCGAAGGCGACCACACATCAGCGCCGCCCTTCGAGAGCTCAATGCCTTCAGGTACAGCCGCCGAACCACGAGTCGCGGCGTCATTTGCTTCAATCGTCATCACGCAACCCCCCGGTCGACGAACAAAGACCACGTTAGATGCCAAACCGGGGCAAGGACCCCTCGAATGTGGTTGCCTTTCGCCATGGCCACCCTCGCGGTCGCCGACGGCAGCCTCGAAGGCCACTCAGCTAAAGGTTCTATGGCCTTTCTCAGCAGAGATGTCACCACTGAACGTGACCTGAATGGTCAAGTTCGGCAAGCATGGAACTCGTGATCACATCTCATTGATCTGATCAACACTTTCAGGGGGAACGATGAAGTACGCATCACTAGGTACGACTGGCGTCTCAGTGAGTCGCTATTGCCTCGGCGCAATGATGTTCGGCCAAATGGGTAATACCGATCACGCGGAATGCATACGCATCATCCACAAAGCTCTTGATGCCGGTATCAACTTCATCGACACTGCCGACGCGTACTCCGGCGGCGAGAGCGAAGAGATCGTCGGAAAAGCAATCGCTGGTCGTCGCGATGAACTCATAATCGCTACGAAGATGTATCACCCGATGGGTTCTGGCCGAAACCAAAAAGGCAACTCGCGCCGATGGATGGCTCAAGCAATCGAAGGAAGCCTTCGGCGCCTCGACACTGACCGCATAGATCTCTTCCAGTTACACCGCTTCGACGAGAGCGTTGCTCTTGAGGACTCGATGGGCGGACTCACCGATCTCACCGCCGCCGGCAAGATCATTTACGCCGGACATTCCGCGTGGCCCACTGAGCGAATGGTCGAAGCACAATGGACCGCCGAGAAAATGGGTTTCGTGAAGTTCCGTTGTGAACAAGCCTCGTACTCGATTCTCAAGCGTCGCATTGAACGTCAAGTCCTGCCGACGTGTTCGCGTTACGGAATGGGCGTCATCACCTACAGCCCTCTTGGCGGAAGCTGGCTTTCGGGTCGTTACCGCGAAATCGGCGACGTTCCCGAATCATCTCGGCTCGCCATGATGGGTAAGCGATGGGGTCAGGAACTCGACAGCCCACAAAATCGGGCGCGACTCGACGCAACGGTTGCATTGCAGTCACTCGCCGATCAGGCCGGGCTTCCGCTCGCGCACCTCGCGACTGCCTGGGCCATGGAACACCCCAACGTCACCTCGGTGATCATCGGGCCGCGGACCATGGAACAACTCGACGACCTCATCACATGCGCCGAACTGCGTCTCGACGCCGACCTCCTCGATGCCATCGATCGCGTCGTGGCCCCTGGCGAAGACGTTGTCGAAGAAGACAAGTCAATTGATCCACCCTCATTGCGCGAGTCGGCTCGTCGCCGACCCGCCTAAAGGAATCCAAGTGTCTGAAATCGAACGAGTTCCCTACGCCGAGTTCTCCTACTTCGAGGACAACGCCACCGAAGTTGGAATTGCTTGGAATGGACCACCCAAAGTTCGACGTGTCGACGTACCCGTCGACAGTGATCGATCGTTAAGTGCATTGGTCTGGGGAACCGGATCACCAGAGATCGTTTTCCTACACGGCGGAGCTCAAAACGCCCATACGTGGGACACCGTTGCCCTCGCACTCAACCGACCGCTTGTCGCAATCGACCTTCCCGGTCACGGCCATTCCGATGGCGGAAAGAACGGAAGTCTCAATGTCTTCGCCAACGCCGAAGACATTGCCATCGTGATCCGGGAACTTGCCCCAGACGCGCAACTCACTGTCGGCATGTCACTGGGCGGAATGACATCGGTAGCACTTGCTGGACATGCACCGGAACTCGTTCAGCGACTCGCTCTCGTCGATGTCACTCCCGGAGTTGACGGCCCCAAGGCACAGCAGATCGCCAATTTCATCAACGGGCCGGAATCGTTCCCCAACTTTGATGAACTCCTTGCCCGAACAATTGAATTCAATCCGACTCGGACCGAATCTTCGTTGCGGCGCGGCATCCTTCACAACGCACTCCAACTCGACGATGGCTCGTGGGTCTGGCGTTATCGGCGAATGTTGGAGACTGGCGGCGAGCATCCTGACTTCTCCTCGCTCTGGGAAATCATTGGCGAGAGTTCGATACCGCTACTGCTTGCCCGAGGCATGCTCCCGCAGTCAGTTGTTGACGATGCTGACGAAGCCGAGCTCTCGAAGCGCCGCCCCGATGCACAGATCATTCACGTAGAGCAGGCGGGCCACAGCATTCAGGGCGACCAACCGGTAGAACTCGCCCGTATCCTCGAACAATTCCTTGACGCCTGAGGCACAGCCTCACCGTCAACACACCTAAGGGCGACGCAATGACTTGGACTACCTCCGAGATCCCCGACCTCACTGGAAAGGTCGCCGTCATCACCGGTTCGAATGCCGGACTCGGCTTCCACATCGCGTCCGACCTCGCAGATGCTGGCGCTCGCGTCATCATGGCCTGTCGCAACGAAACCAAGGCCACAGAAGCGGCCAACAAGATCCGAATCAAATCCCCGCGTGGAACTGTCGAAACGATGACACTCGATCTCGCTGATCTTTCGTCGGTAAAGACATTTTCGGAACGCCTCCACTCCACAGTCGACCGCCTCGACATCCTCGGCAATAACGCCGGACTTATGGCCGTCGATGAGTCAAAGACGGTTGACGGTTTCGAGACGCAATTCGGCGTCAACCACCTCGGCCATTTCGCATTGACTGGTTTGGTGTTGCCGATGCTTCTCGCAACTCCCGGATCACGCGTCGTCAACCATTCGAGCATGGGACATCGCCCCGGCAAGATGCGTCTCGACGATCTCAACTACGAACGCCATCGCTACTCGCGCTGGCCGGCATACTTCCAAAGCAAGTTGGCCAACTTGCTGTTCTCGCTCGACCTGCAACGTCGACTTTCACTCGCTGGTGCACCAACGATCGCTCTCACCGCTCATCCCGGCGGGAGCCGGACAGACCTTGGCGTCGAGGGCTCTGGCCTGCTCAATAAGTTGCTGAAACCAATCGGCGGATTCGGACAATCGGCAGCCAAGGGAGCACTTCCCTTTGTGCGCGCATGCGTCGACCCGTCGGCCAAAGGTGGCGACTTTTTTGGTCCGCGCTATCTGATGTTCGGTTCACCAAAACTCGAAACGCCGACCAAGCGAGCCCGTAACACCAACGATGCGCAACGACTCTGGAACGAGTCCGAGGAACTCACAGGCATTCGCTACCTCGACTGAGGTCTCGCTTAGCCGTAGTGCCAATTGCGTTCAGGCGGTGCGGTGTATTCGATGCACTGCACGTCGAACCAAATCGGCAACAAGTGCTTCACGTAGAACGCGTGGACCGTGCTCGCTGGATTCACGAGGTCCTCGTAGACCTTCAGCTTGATGTCCGGTTCGGTCTTCTGCATCTCCACGATTCGTGCGCAAAGCGCGTCGACTTCCTCACGGGTGTCGTGCAGAAGACCCAGATGGTCGTAACCGGGTGACGAGATCGGATTCGGATTTTCCGCCAAAAGAATGAATTGCGTTGCGCGTTCATCGAGCATCATCAGCAATCCGCTCTGCCCAAGTATTTCGGTGTCCTTGCAATCCCAGCCGAAGAGTCCGCCATAAAACGCCCGGACTTGATCACGGAACTCCGGCGTGAGGGTTCCGGGGGCAAAGGTCAGTTCCATGTGGTTGAAGCGCATCATGGCGCCGACCATAGAACGAACCGGTTCGTCGCGCCTCACCTACGGAAGAAACGTCCCCGTAAGAGTTCGATCGGTGTGCTGCGCCCGCCACGCCAACATCTTGCGTGCTTCGGCCCACGCTCTCTGCGGATCAGACAACATCGTGCGCCATGTTGGATCAGCCGCAAGGTCGTAGACCAGCGAATCGCCATCGGCGAATTGCACGTAGGCAACGTCTTCACTTCGCCGGACGGTGAGCTGATGGCTCACGCTTCGCCGGTCCTGCGGCCACATCGCTCCGTCGCGCCCGGCAGTGAAGAATCGCCAGTCGAATTCCCAATAGGCCGCATCTCGCCACACCTCGGGCGTTTCGCCCTCGAGAAATGGTCGTAACGAACGACCATCGCATTGACGAGGAACCGGAATGTCAATCAACTCACACAGCGTCGGGAAAACATCGACCGCTTCAGTGAGGGCCTCAATGACTCTGCCGCCAGTCCGCGGAGTTCGAGGATCGCGAACGATCAGCGGAATATGAAAACTTTCCTCGAACCAGCCCATCTTCTGCACCATACCGTGGTCACCAAGTTGCTCGCCGTGATCTGACGTCACGAGCACGATGGTGTTGTCCCATTGCCCTGATCCGCGAAGTGCGTTCCACACCTGACCAAGTTGATGGTCGACATCACTAATCATCCCGTAGTACTGCGCGCGCATCTCACGCAGACCCGCTTCATCCTCCGGAGCAGCGAAATACGAAATCGACAACAGAAATTCGTGAAGAGGATGGAGGTCTGATCCAGGAGCATTCGGCAGATCCACCGAAGCGCGCTCGTAAGCCGTCGCCCACTCCCCTGCAGCGGCAAACGGCGGATGCGGGCGCAAGTGACTCAAATGAACAAACCACGGTTCGTCTTGCCCCGGAAGCCATTCAAGAAATTGGTCGGTGAGAAACGCGCTTATTCCCACGCTGGCAGGGCGTACAGATTCCGTTGCCAGCCCCTCTTCAGGGTCAACAGGCATGTCATAACCCTGCAAACGCACCCAATCCGCCCATGCTTCGCGTCCACGAGTGAGATCGAGTTCACATCGAAACCCAGGAAGCACACCTTCGTAGGTCAACAGTCGTGGATCGTCCGCCGCGACCGTTCGGGGATCGATCGCTTGATCGGTGTAGCCAAACAGCACCGGGTCATACCCATTTCGGCGAGCGGCAAGCGCGATGTTGTCCAAGCGGGCATCGAGCGGCGAACCATTCATCACCACGCGGTTATTCATCTGATAGGTGCCGGTATAAAGCGCCGCTCGGCCGGGCGCGCATGGAGAGGCCTGTCCATAGTGTCTGGCGAAGCGCACCGACTCGGCACAGAGCGCATCAAGTGCTGGGGTTTGCACCACCGGGTGGCCGGCAGTCGAAAGACACTCGGCCCTGAATTCATCGAGCGTGATGAAAAGAACGTTCGGACGAGCATCGGCCATCTCCGGAGCGTAGGACACGGGCCTAGCATCGCGATGTGGACGAGCCATTCTTTGACACCATCGAACCCGGTCCCGATGCTGCCGACCATTTTCACCAATTCGGTTGGGTGCTCACCGAGCCTCTGCAGCCCCAAGGGGTAGCCGAGCTTCGTGAGTGGATCGATGACCTCATGGCATGGCCCGACGACGGCCCGTGGCTCCACTACCGAGAAGCAACAGCGAACGGTCCTCAGCTCTGCCGAACAGAAAACTTTGTTCCGTATCACGACGAATTGCGAGAACTCCTTACCCGTAGCGAACTTTCAGATACTGCATCGATCCTTCTCGACGAGACAGCCGTCCTTTACAAAGAGAAGATCAATTACAAAGCACCGGGTGGCGCTGGCTACTCACCGCATCAAGATGCGCCGGCGTATCGATTTATCGAAACACATGTTTCGTGCATGTTGGCGATTGATGATTCTCGGGAATCGAATGGCTGCATCGAAGTCGTCTCGTCCATGCACAACGAGATTCTTCCGATGGATGACAAAGGCTGCATCCGCGCCGACATCGTTGAACAACTTGATTGGAAGCCGGCTCCGATCTGGGCCGGTCAAGCATTGTGGTTTCACTCGCGAACTCCTCACCGAAGCGGCCCCAATACTTCGAGTCAACCTCGTCGAGCGATCTACCCCACCTACAACGCATTGCGTGAAGGTGATCTTCGCGAGGCGTACTACGAGCAGAAGGCAAAAGAGTTTGCCTCTGCCGACGGACCGCAGGTTTCGCTCATCGGAGACTTTGAAGGACACATTCTCTGATGTCGCCAGTCTCGATTGACTTGATCTGCTCGATGTACAGCACTTGGGGGAACGAAACCTATGACGAGGACATCACCCAACTCGCCCACGCGCTGCAATGCGCAGCCCTCGCGAAGCACGAAGGATCAAGCGAGGAGTTGATTGCCGCTGCCCTCCTCCACGACATTGGTCACCTTTTTGAAATCGAACGCCGAAACGGGCCCGACTACAGCGCCGACCTCCGACATGAGCTCACCGGTTCGGAGTACCTGAGCGGCCTCTTCCCGCCAGCGGTCACGGCTCCGATTGCGATGCACGTCGAAGCAAAGCGTTACTTGGCCGCAAATGAGGCGGGCTATTTCGACGGACTTTCTCGAGGGTCACAGCGGAGCCTCGACGTGCAAGGCGGCCCGTTCACCGCCGCCGAAAGCGCAAGGTTCCTAGGACTCGAAGGAAGCGCAGACGCGATCAAGCTCCGCCGATGGGATGACTTCGGCAAAGTCATCGGCCTCGACGTCCCCGACTTCGATAGCTGGATTCCACTCTTACTTCGAGTGGCCTCTGTGTAGTAATTAACCCAAACGAACTTGGGCGGCACCAGTGATGGGCGGCAGGTCAACGGGGCTGAGTGCGCCGGCAGCAGCATCGCAAACCGCGGGAATCGCATTCACGCAACGATTTGCTGCGCTTGCGTTTCCGCCACCTGCTGCACCTGGTTCACCGGGCTCATTTCCGTGAACCGTGATCTCCAAATGCGGATGGCCACTCATCACGACGCGATGTTCGCCACCAGGATTCAGAGGCTGTTGCCAATCCGGCGCACAATCATCGTCGATTCTGGTGATGTGTTCCACCGTAAGGAGAGGGTGCCCTCCTGCGAGTCCAGTCACTTGGAAGCGAAATGCGCCCATGGTCCCTTCTTCGAAGGTTCCCATTCCGGGGACTTCGATCGTCCGCTCAAGGGGACGGCGTTCCACGGTTGTGATGACTTCGTCGATCTCGACCTCAAGACTGTCAGCAAGTACTCGCACCATCGGCGCCCAGACCGTCATCAACGACATCTCTTCAAGCATTTGCGGCAAAACGTTCATCGGGCCGCCCAGACCGATCACGTTGCGCACGATGTCGGGTGCGTCATAGAGCGCGTAATTGAAGATCTCTTGAATACGGATCTCGGTGATTCCCGCACCAACGCCACTCACGAGGGCAGGCAGGATGTCGAGCGCCCAGCCGGGATCGATACCGGAAACAAAGACCGAGGAATTGCCAGCTTCCATCGCTGGAGTGAGCATCCCCATCAATTCGGGAGGAGCGCTTGCGGGATGGAGCAATGGATAGAACGCAGTCGACACGACATTTCGACCTGAACGAAGCAAGCGTTCGAGATCCATGTACGCCTCCATCGGACGCGTATCAGCAGTTGCTGCATACACAACGCAATCGACATCAGGTGCAAACGCGATCTCAGTGTCGTCAGTCGCAAGCACTCCGAGAGGCGCAATCCCTGCGAGTTCGCCCGCGTCTTTCCCAACTTTCGCCGGGTTCGACACAACCACCCCAACAAGTTTCAGATCGCGATGCGTCGCGATTGCTCGGATCGCCGGTCGCCCAACGTTCCCTGTCCCCCACACAACGACTTGATATGTCATGGCCGGGGACCCTAGTGGCGAGAACCCTGGCTGTGCCGAAACGTGCGCTAGTTCTCGAACGTCGCTTGGGTTCTCGGCCGACCACCGGGTCCGCTGTAGGCCAGTCCCACACCAGGAGCGACCTCGAAGGTCACCGGAGCCATCGATCCGACCGCAGCTTCCCATGAAGAAATCAGCTGGTCTTCTGCGGCGTAGTCAAACGGATCGGTGAGCACGTATTCCTCGGGTGCACCCGGGGCAATCGGGTTTTCCACGAGCCACCGCGCCGTTCGAGCCACCGCCTCGCGCGCAGGCACGAGGTCTCGATAGCCGAGTCGCGTCTGCAGCAGCGATGTATCGAGCACCCGATGTGTCGGCGATGGCTGGGCAAGTAGCGGTCGTGCCGGTACAGCGAGTTCGAAGGGCATAGAAACAATTTCAAGTTCGGCGCCAAGTTCCGAAGCGATGATCTCGATGACCTGCCGAATCGTTAACACTTCGTCATCGCCACAATTGAATGCAAGGCCAGCTGCAGCATCAGGATGATCAACGCCACACAGCACCGCATGCGCGAGATTTTCTGTGTATCCGTGATGGTGCAACGTGAGGCCGTCATCGGCCACAACAATCTGTCGCCGTCCATCAAGAATGCGACGAACAACGCTCCATTCTCGAGGGACAACCTGAAGCGGACCGTAGGCGTAGGGATATCGGAAGTGGGCGGCCTTCGGCTGATTGGCGAAAACAAACTCCTCGGTACGAGCGACTCGGAAACCCTTCTCGTCTTCTTCTGGACTTGCGACCACCGGGGCCGACTCGCTTACCGGTACGGGGAGACCCTCAGGTGTGAAGAGCCATGGGTTCATCCAACCCCGAATTGCCGGCACGCCGCCGACGGAAACAAAGCGTTCGGTTCGGCCCACCATGAATTCCGCGATCCGACGCAGTCGTCCGTACATCACCACAGTGAGATCCCAAGTGCGATCGCCGATCGCGTCGGCCAGCGATTCCATGTCATAGGGATCGGCGTGGATGTGCTCGATCTCAACCGGGGTTTCAGGCCGCTCGTGGGTGCCGCGGTGAAGGATGACGACCTCGTGGCCTCGGCCCATGAGCCCGCGAACCAAATGAATTCCGGTTGGGCCCGTGCCGCCAATCACCAGTGTGCGTGTCATGTTTGCTCTCATCATCATGCGAGGTTCGTTCGCCGACCCTACAAGCACAGCAGTTCCCACTTACGAGTCACCGCGCCCATCAGCACCGTGGTAGCAATCTCTTTCAGCAATGAACTGCCGCAAGGGGGAATCATGATTCTAGAAAACAAGATCTCAATCATTTCGGGTATCGGCCCAGGGCTCGGACAAGAACTCGCCTACGCCTTCGCTCGTGAAGGTTCCGACGTCGTCCTCGTCGCCCGCACTGAATCAAAACTCCAAGAGGTGGCCAACGAAATTTCTCGTCAGTGGCCCGACCGGCGCACACTCGTATGCCCCACCGATATCTCGGATGCTGAACAAACCCAGCGCATGGTCGATGCAACCATTGCCGAGTTCGGCCGTATCGACTGCCTCGTCAATAGCGCGTACGTTCCGCCTCCGTTCACGATGTTCGAAGATGCGAACTTTGATGATTGGCGCAAGTCGTTCGATGTCACGGTGTTCGGAACGCTCCAACTCACCCAACAAGTCGTGCCGCACATGAAGTCCAACAGAGGCGGTTCGATCGTGTTCGTGAACTCAATGATCCAAAAGAAGCCGCTTGCCACGCAATCGGGATACGCAACCTCGAAGGGCGCTCTCACCGTGGCGGCCCGCATGCTCGCCAAAGAACTCGGCGCACACCACATCCGCGTGAACTCAACCTTCATGGGTTGGATGTGGGGCCCTCCCGTCGAGGGCTACGTGAACTACGCCGTAAGCACAGGCCAGGACCGCGACGCCGTTATCGCTGAGATCACCAAGGACATTCCGCTTGGCATCATCCCCGACGACGCCGATTGCGCAAACGCCGTTGCGTTCCTCGCCTCTGATCTCGCCAGCGTGATCACCGGGGCGGAACTCGACGTCAACGGCGGCGAAATGATGCTCTGATCGAGCACATCAGCGACCTCAACTTCTGACACAATCAACCGAAACACAATCGAGGAGGACCACGATGCCTACCGAACAGCACGCTGAAATGCTCTGGGAGACCCCCAGCCACGAAGAGATCATTGGGATCACCAAGAGCCACGTCGAAGCCATGGAGACAATGGACATCGACGAGGTATGGGTACAAGCCGGAATGCATCACGTCATGCTCCGCACGATCGGACGCAAGTCCGGTAATGAACACAAGATCGCTCTCCCCTTTTGGCGCGACCCCGACGGCGTGCGCATCGTTGTTGCGTCCTACGCCGGTCACGAAAAGCACCCGGCGTGGTTCATCAACCTTCGTGACCGAGATGCAAATCCTGAGATCTACATCAAGGTGCAGGACGGCGAGTTTTGGTCGGTTCCGGAAATCCTTGACGGAGGCCCCGAACACGATCGCATTTGGGAACTGCTCTGCGATGATCGCGCTTGGTACCGCGACTATCAGAAGAAGTGCAACCGCACGATTCCTCTGGTTCGACTTCCCGAAACTCGTTCGGTCTGAGAATCGCTCAGAAGATCGCTACTGACCAACAGCGTCAGTCGCAACCTTCAGGTCCGCAGACCTCGCCCTCGATGAGAACATCGAGGGCGGGTTCGCGTTCAGACCACACCCGATCGAGAACCCGAAGTAGTACTTCGGCGGGCTGCGCACCGGCGACGGCCAGGCGACGATCGAAGACAAAGAATGGAACGCCTGTGACCTGCATGGACGCAGCAGTCGCTTCGTCGATCCGGACCTCATCAGCGAACGCGTCAGTGGTGAGCACCGCAGCAACTTCGTCGGCATCGAGCCCTGCATCGATAGCGAGGCGTTCGACGACTTCGGGGAGTCCAATCGCCTCGCCCTCAGACAGATAACCGCGAAGGAAACGTTCCTTCACCTGGGTTTGGATGCCTCGAGCGGCACCGAGGTGAATCATCCGGTGCGCATCGAACGTATTGCCAGGCTGCACCCGATCGAACTGAAACTCGACGCCGCATTCGACTCCGGTTGCGGTCATCCGATCGATCATCCCCTGTGCTTCTTCCGGCGAAGTTCCGTATTTCTTCGCCAGCATGCCGACGTAGTTACCTTGGCGCGCTGCAGGCGCGGTTGGATCAAGCTCATAGCTATGCCAGATGATCTCCACCTTGTCCGAGTGAGCGAACTCACCAAGCGCAGCATCGAGATTGGCTTTACCAATGGCACACCACGGACAAACGACGTCTGACCAAATATCGACTCGAAGAGTTTCCGTCGCTGCATCCATGATTTCTCCAATGGTTTGACCAAATGAGCGTATCGGTGATCTCGACGTTGTCATTGAGGCCGCCCTACCAATCCGTCCACGACTAGGTTGAGGCGACTCTTTGGGGGAAGCAACATGGAAGACGGTACAACGTCGCCGGAGACAACCGAGCCTGCACATCCCCTAACTCGAGCGATGGTGCTGTTATTTCTCCTCACCGCACTCATGTCCCTTGGATACGGGAGCGTCTTCACGCTCTTGGCCGATATTCGAGACAAGTATGGATTCACCGACAGCCAGGTTGGCCTCATTGCCTTCGCTGGCCTGTTCACAGGCGTCCTTGGTCAGCTCTTTCTCGCTCGCTTTTCTGATCGCGGTTACGCAGTCGTCATGATGCGCGTTGGTATCGCAACCGCAGCATTCGGAATGCTCTGGATGACATTCGCAACACCGCTCTGGCAGTGGATCGCCGCTCGGCTTCTCCTCGGACTCGGTTCGGGAATGGTTGGTCCCGCCATTCGCCGAGTCATCATCGCCCGAGACCCTCAACGCGTTGGAGCAAACCTCGGTCGTCAAACCGCCTTCGATGTGGCTGGTTTTGTTCTCGGTCCAGCACTTGCAGCAGGACTCGCTCAGGTTTTTGGATTACGCGCGCCCTTCATCTTTCTCACTGCTGCCTACGTTGTAGCGATCTTCTTTGTTGGGCGAATCACGACGGCAGCCGATGCTGCCGCCTCCGAAACCACCCGAACCAAGCACCCTTCTCTGCTTCGACTTCCCGCAATGCAGTCAGCACTTTTTGCCGCTATCGCGTTTTACCTCACGATCGGAATGTTTGAGGCCCTTTGGTCGATCCTCCTCCGCGACTTGGATGCAGAAACCTGGCTGATCGGTGTCACGTTGAGTGTGTTCACGATCCCGATGATTATCTTTTCGCCCAAGGGCGGTGCACTCGCTCAAAGAATCGGACCAATCCGCGTTGTGACCATCAGCGTCACCGTTGCAGCAATCGCCACTTGTCTCTATGGATTCCTGCCGCTGTGGTTCCTTATTGTGATTTCAGGCGTGCACGCAATCGCTGATGCCTACACGATGCCTGCCAACCAGGTAGCAGTCGCTGTATCGACTCCGCCCGATCAACTCGCGGCCGGACAAGGTTTGCTCGGTGCAACTGGTCTCGCAGTCGCCGCAGCTTCAGCCCTCATCGGATCTGCCATTTACGACGCGTATGGTCGCGCAACAATTTTCACCGGCACCGCAGTCCTGATGATGGTCTGCCTTGGCATCGCTCGCTGGCGCTGGAACGCACAACCCGCTCTTCACGACATCACCGGGTAGCGTCAATCATCTGCGACAAGCGCGTACGACTTGTTGCCGGCAGGGTCTACAGGGATATCGCCCGCAATTGTGATCCGTTCGTGACAACGATGCATACCTTTGGGGATGTCCATGGGAACGATGTGCGCGGTTGCTCTGTTATCCCAGAAGGCGATGCTTCCTGGCTCCCACCGGAAGCGGACAGTGAACTCTTGGCGCTGAAGATGCTCGTAGAGCATGGCCAGAATGTGATTGCTCTCTCGGCGTGACAACTCAACGATGTAATCGGTGAAGTTGGGCTCGACGAAAAGAACCTTCTCGCCAGTTTCAGGATGCACGCGCACCACTGGATGCACTGCGCGAAGAGGCTTCGACATAAATGCCTTCGCCACTTCACCAGGAAGCTCGCCGCGATCGATTGGAAGCGCGTTGTGGTTCACCGCATGTAAGCCGTCAATGAATGTCTGAATCTCTGGCGATAGGAACTTGTAGGCCATCGCAAGATTCGACCACTGCGTATCGCCACCATAGGGAGGAACGACAACTGCGCGAAGAATCGATCCCATTGGCGGCGCTTCAATAAACTTCACATCGGTGTGCCAACGACTCTCGATGCGTGTTCCCCCCGTTCCCTTTTTCTCTTTGACATTTGCTGTTCCTTGCTGATTATCGAGCAGCAAAATTTCCGGATAGTCAGGAAACGACGGCGGGAACGTGGGGTGACCAGGAAGCGGCTCACCAAATGCTCGAGCAAGCGCAAGGTGCTGATCCCGATCGATGAACTGATCGCGGAAGAAAACCACTTTCCACTGCAGGAGGGCGGCCCGGATCTCTGCGACAACCGCCGGATCAAGCGGCTTTGTCAGATCGACGCCGAATATTTCAGCGCCGGTGTAGCCAGTCATCGGACGTACATCAAGACCGAGTTCTGTTGCGTGCGAAACCTGCTGATCCATGTTTCCCCCCCTGGACTGCGTCTGGGACACCTTACGACAGTTCGTTCGAGCTGCCAGTGCCATCAAAATACCGCTGAATAGCTAACGGGTGCTGAGAGAATTCGCTACTCACATCGAAATCAGCCGGTTGTCTTCTTGCGGTAGTTGTTCATGTACTCACGCACGTCTGGCGCATAGTTCAGAAGATTCTGGTTTCGCGCTTCGAGTGCGATGGCACTGGTGAGACTTGACGCTTCAGAGTTATGCCACAACACCTCTTTCGTGGTGCGCAGTCCACTCGCGGTATACGAAGACATTCCGCGCGCGTAGCTCAGCGCGAGTTCTTGAAGTTCCTCGTCCGCTACAACACGCGATACCAAACCCATACGCAACGCTTCCGCTGCGTCAATGTCGCGGCCGGTAAGGATGAGGTCGAACGCGTTTGCGTTTCCAATCAATCGGGGAAGCAAGTAGGTGATTCCGATATCGGTTCCCGAGAGGCCCGTACGAATAAACGCAGAACAGAATTTCGCCGACTCAGACGCCACTCGGATATCGGCGGCACAGGCCAAGGCCAGTCCGCCACCAAATGCTGGTCCGTTTACAGCAGCGATGATGACCTGTGGAAGATCGCGCATTCGGACGGTGAGGTTCGACATGAACGTTTGCGCATCGACACCCGCGGGCATATGGGGATGCTCGCCTGGACTCGGTGGCGTGCCGAAGTCCTTTAGGTCGAGGCCGGCACAGAACGCTCTGCCCTCTCCGGTGAAAATCACGACTTTGCAGTCGACATCTGCTGCAATTGCATCGAACGTGTCGTGAAGTTCAGTGACGAGTTCGAACGAAATCGCATTCAGCCGATCGGGGCGGTTAAGGCGAACCACCGTGATGTGTGGTTCTGCCTTCGTCACTTCGACAAGAGCACTCACTTTGGGATCTCGTTCCACGGAACATCGGTATCAACGCGCACATCACCCGGCAGGCCAAGAACTCGCTCGCCAAGAATGTTGCGCATAATTTCCGAGGTTCCACCTTCAATGGTGTTGGCACGAGCTCGCAGGAACCGGCCGGAGCGCGTGGACATGCCGTCCGACGAACGAGTCATCGGATAACCGGGTTCGTGCAGCATGCCGGCGGCCCCTTCAAGGTCGACGACTGCGGCCGTGACCCGCTTCGAAAGCTCCGCAGAGGCGAGTTTGCTCACTGAACCTTCAGGGCCTGGATTCCCGCCGACAGCAGACTGCTTTGCTCGCGCATTGGTGAGGCGAACGATTTCAGCCTCGATCCAAAGTGCCATGACTCGATCGCGCCAAATCTCGCGCTCGACTGACGAAAGTCGTGACTTTCGCTCTTCCCACAACTTCATGAGTTCCTTGATCGGGCCAGAACCCCGGGGTGCCGGGCCACCAGCAAGAGCAACGCGCTCATTCATCAGCGTTGTAATAGCCACACGCCAACCATCGCCCTCGTCACCAAGACGCAGCGAGTCATCGATGCGCACATCAGTAAGGAAAACCTCGTTGAATTCCGCTTCGCCTGTCATTTGGTAAAGCGGGCGCACTTCCACTCCAGGCGCATGCATATCGAGCACGAAATAACTGAGACCTTTGTGCTTCGGGACATCAGGATTTGTGCGGGTGAGAAGCATCCCGTAATTCGAAGTGTGCGCAAGCGTTGTCCACACCTTCTGACCGTTAACAATCCATTCATCGCCGTCACGAATAGCTCGGCTCGGGATACCCGCTACATCTGATCCGTGCGTCGGTTCCGAAAACAACTGACACCACACGTCTTCACCCGTGAAGATCTTGCGGAGGTGCTTCTGCTTCAGTTCCTCGCTGCCATAGGCAAGAACGGTGGGTGCTCCCATGCCGATACCAATCGGGTTGATGCGCAGATCTTCGTAGGTCACCCCATATGAGCGGAGTACCCCATCGATAACGGCCTGCTGGCCACGGTTGCCGCCCAAGCCGCCGTATTCCTCGGGGAAGTGCACCATCGCCAAACCAGCGTCGTACTGCTTGCCCCGAAACGCGAATTGATCGTCGAGGATGTCCCGATTTTCCTCAACCAATTCCTCGGTGCGCTTTGCCAGATCCTGATCTTCGTACATGCGTCCTCGCTGCCATTAGGGGAAACATCATTTGGCAAGCACTGGCTCGCTCTTCCGCCATGCTGCCGCAGGACTGCATGGTGTCACCGAAATGTCCACGGGACCAACCATCAGAGCCCAGGGCGCCCACCATCCAGTTCATCCCTCTGCTCGCCGGAACGGAGCAGCCCGGTGCACACCCTTCGGGCTCACTACCATCAGGTCGGCCTGGATGTCCCGGGCAGAGCGCAATGAGAGCAGCCCGCCATGAGCGTTGAAGAACTGCATCGAATCCAATTCGCGCTGACGGTGACCTTCCATTTCATCTTCCCGCCGCTTTCGCTCGGTCTAGGGCTCATCCTGATCATCTTCGGGGTCAAGTCAGTTCGAACAAAGGACCCGAAGTGGCGCCAGCTTTCAACCTTTTGGGTGAAGATCTATGGGCTGATCTTTTCTCTTGGCATCGCCACCGGCATCGTTCAAGAATTCCAATTCGGCACGAACTGGTCGCAGTATTCACGATTCGTTGGAAACATCTTCGGGAGTCTCCTCGCCGCCGAAGGAATCTTTGCCTTCATGCTTGAAGGAGGCTTCTTGGGCCTCATGCTCTTTGGCGGCACGCGTCTTGGCAACCGCATGTGGCTCTTCGCCACCACGATGGTCGTCGCGGGAGCAACATTCAGCGCATTTTGGATCGTGATGGCCAACTCTTGGATGCAGACGCCACAGGGCTTCGAGATCAGGGACGTCGGTCGAGGCCCCCAGGCATTCATGACGAGCTTCTACGACGTCGTCTTCACCCCTTCGTTTATTCCACGAATTCTCCACGTCATCGCAGCAAGCTGGATAACTGGTTCCTCACTTGTTCTCAGCGTTGGCGCCTACTACCTACTGAAGAAACGCCACGTTGAACTCGCTAAAACCATGATCCGTGTTGCTCTACCGGTCTTCGCCGTATTCGCCGTGATGCAAGTCGCGGTATTTGGCGCTAACCAGGCCACACAAGTTGCGAGGGACCAGCCCGCGAAATTGGCGGCCATGGAAGGTCTCTACCAAACGGAATCCTGCGCGCCGATGTTCTTGCTTGGCTGGACCAACCCGGATGAGGAAAAGACGACAGGCATCCACATTCCATGTCTGCTCAGTTTGCTCACCACGAACAGCTTTGACGCCCCCGTTACCGGCGTTGAGGCCACCCCCCGCGACGATTGGCCCAATGTCAGCGTGGTATTTCAGGTGTACCACGTCATGATCAACCTCGGGATGCTGTTTGTCCTCATCGGCCTGACCGCATGCGGTTTTTGGATCTGGAAACGAAAAATCTGGAACCAGCGCTGGCTGCTCTGGACGTTGGTTTCCTCAGTCGTTCTCACCGAGATCGCCACAATTACAGGTTGGTGGACAGCGGAATTCAGTCGACAACCATGGATTGTTTGGCAGGTTCTACGAACCGAGGACGCGTATTCACCAAACGTCACATTTGCACAGGTCGTCTTTTCGATAGCGATGTTTGTTGTCCTTTACATCGTGGTCTTCATCGTCTTCCTTCGTCTTCTTGATCGACGCATCAAAGAAGGACCTCCCCCGCCTCAGGATTCGGAAGAAACAGAATCGCTGCCCGACTCATTTGGTGAGATCTTTCGTCGACGTTCACGCGTCTCTAGCGGAGGTAAGTGACCATGTGGCTTCAAACGACATGGTTCGTGCTCTATATCTTCATCATCAGCGGATACGCCATCCTCGATGGCTTCGACCTCGGCGTCGGCATGCTCTCCCCAATCGTTGCTCGCAATGACCGCGATCGCCGCATCCTTTTGAACGCGATCGGGCCCGTATGGGACGGTAACGAGGTCTGGCTCGTCCTCGGCGGCGGTGCACTATTCGCTGCATTCCCTGTGGTCTATGCCTCGCTCTTTAGCGGTTTCTATCTCGCAATGATGCTTGTTCTAATGGTTCTCATTTTGCGAACCGTCGCCATTGAGTTCCGATCAAAACGCCCCGAAGCCTGGTGGCGTTCGCTCTGGGACTGGATCTTCACAGTTTCTTCCTACGGGATCACGATCCTTCTGGGTGTCGCCCTCGGCAACGTCATCCTTGGAGTAGCGCTCGACCAACAGGGAAACATGAGCGTTGATCTACTCGACCTATTGAACCCCTACTCGCTCGCTCTCGCGCTTGTTGCAGTGTCGATGTTTTCACTTCATGGCGCGATCTTCCTCACGCAGAAAACCGACGGCGAACTACTCGACAAGATCAAGTCACTCATTCCCAAGCTGCTCATCACCTTTTTTGTCCTTATGACAGCACTCATAGCGTGGACTCTCTTGCGAGACGAACAGTTCACTCAGAACTTCAAAGATCGACCGTGGACCGCGCTCTTCCCGATCTTGGCTTTCGCTTCAATCGCTGCGTCCTGGCTCCTCGTCCGACGCGGTGCCTACCTCAGTGCATTACTTGCTTCGGCAACAATGATCGCTCTACTCCTCGGAGCTATCGCTTCCGGGATGTATCCCGTCATGCTGCGCTCCACAACGAATAGCGCGTACGACCTCACTGTCCAAAATGCCTCCGCTGCAAACGAAACACTCATGGTGATGTTCGTATTCGCCCTAATAGGCATGCCATTCGTGCTTCTCTACACCGCCGGCGTCTATTTCTTCTTCCGAGGCAAGGTTGAACTCGACGACGAGAGCTACTAAGTCCTACCTCCACCGACGCGGTACCGTCACAACCCATGGGCTCCAAGGAACTCTTGTCGATCGTTCCAAGTGCTCGGCGCCTCTACCACGTCGGCGTTGCACTGAGCATCCTCGGATCCGTTGCACTTGTGGCTTGGACCATTGCACTCGCACACTCAATTTCCAATTTTGTTCAAGGTGAACCGTACGCTCCGGCGCTTTTCGCACTCGCAGGCCTTCTCACCCTGCGCATTGGACTCAGTTTCGTAAGTTCTCAGGTTCTTGCGACATCAAGCAGCCAACTTAGGTCCGGCGTCCGAGCTGCTCTTACTTCACGCTGGAGCGCGAGCCGCGATCAGCTGACATCAACTGGCGTCGACAGCACGCTCTTGGGGCCAGGAGTTGACTCACTCGATGACTATGTAGCGAAGTTTCTGCCCGCGCGCTCTGTTGCTGCGGTCCTACCAATTGTCGTCTTTCTCACAATTGGGTTTCTTGATCCATGGACGTTACTGATCTTGATCTTCTCAGGACCAATGCTGATTCTCTTGCTCGCAGTCATCGGTTCTCGAACCAGAGAGCTTTCCGAACAACGCTTCCGCGAACTCGGTTGGCTGCGTTCTTTCTATCTCGACATGGTTCGAGGCATTCCCACACTCAAAGTCTTCGGACGCGCGAGCGAAAGTGTTACCGCTATCGAAGATGTCAGCGATCGATTTGGACGCACGACCATGAGCGTGCTTCGTACTGCATTCCAGACCTCTCTGGTTATTGAGTGGGCTGCTACCGCAGCAACGGCGCTGGTGGCCGTTCAAGTCAGTTTCCGATTAGTAGAGGGAAACATGGGATTCGGCACGGCCCTCACGGTGCTGATGCTCACACCCGAGTTTTTCGCTCCACTCCGCAACTTGGCGATTGAGTACCACGCCGGTCAAGCAGGAAATGCCGCTCTTGAGCAACTTCCTGACCTCACTGCGCCGGAGCTGCCGCCAACGTCACGCTCAATAGTCTCATCAGCCCCACCTGCTCAACCGCCGAGCATTCGATTTGAAAACGTCTCTTTCCTTCATCCAGGAAGCGATCAACATATTCTCGACAGTGTTTCCTTCACGATCACCGCCGGTGAAAGCGTCGTACTAGTCGGGCCCAGTGGCGTCGGGAAAAGCACAGTTCTTGGCCTGTTGCAAGGGCGCCTCGAGCCCACTCATGGCCAGATCACGGTCGATAACAAACCACTGAACGACATTGATCCGCAGGAATGGCTCCAGAGCATCACCTCTGTTCCTCAGAACCCATTCATGTTTAGTTCTTCAGTGAAAGACAACGTCGCCCTCTCGAATCGAAGCGCTAGTGCCGATCAGATTCATGACGCTCTCGAACTTGCTCTCGCCTCGGAATTCGTCGCGGAACTCCCACTCGGAATCGATTCACGAATTGGAGAAGAAGGCGCAACCCTTAGCGGAGGACAGCGTCAGCGGCTAGCCATCGCTCGCGCAGTACTTCGCGATGCACCACTCGTACTACTAGACGAGTTCACCGCCCACCTTGATCCAGTCACCGAAAGCGAGATGATTCGTTCTCTAAGCGGCTTTCTTGAGAACCGAACTGCTGTCATCGTCGCTCATCGGGAAGCAACGCTCTCGCTCGCTGATCGAATATTTGAACTCACAAACGGGCGAATTGTTGAGGTGCCCCAGTGACAACGAAGACCCCGGGTCGACTCCTCTTCAAAAAAATCGGCAAAACCCACCGATGGGTAGTCCTCAGTTCTCTACTCGGGATCATCCCAATCGGTTCCGGTATCGGTCTCTTCGCATTTGCCTTGTATCTCCTCACGAAATCTGCACTCCTTGGCACAGCGGCTTCGGTCTCCCTCACGATTTTGGGGGTTCGCTTTTTCGCTGTTACCCGGGTAGTCGGCCGATATTGCGAGCGCTACCTCGGGCACTTAGGGACATTTCGAGTCCTCGCTCGATTGAGGATTTGGCTCTTCGAACAACTCATCGACACCGACTCAATTCTTGTTGCGAACCAACGGCGAGGAGACGTTGTAACTGGACTTGTCGACGATGTCGACACCATGCAGGACCGACTCTTGCGGGTCTCGAGCCCACCATTTGTTGCACTCGGCACATTGCTTATCGCTGTCGTCGTATTGGTGGCGATCAACATTCAGAGCGCGGTCATACTCGCTGCATTTTTCCTCGCCGGCGCACTGCTTCTTCCACCGCTGCTGTGGTCGCGAACTCGACACTTGTCGGCTCAACTCATACGGCTACGCGCCCAACGCCTCGCCGAAGCTACTGAGTTGATTGATGGCTTCGAGACGCTCACCATCTGGGGACGCGCTGATCAACTCGCTGAATCAATTGGGAACTTTGACTTACACGAGTCTCTCGTCTCTAAACAATTGGCCCGCATTCGCGCGCTGCTCAGCGTTGCTGTCATCGCCCTCACCGGCATGTGCGTGCTGGTGATTGTCGCTGCACTTCAGACAACAGAGGTTTCTGCGGCAAATATCTATTGGCTAGCTGCAGTTCCACTCGTTGCACTCGCATCATTTGAAGCTCTCGGCCCATTACTTCTGGCCCCTGACTTCCGGGCACAGTCCGACGAAGCCGCTGCCCGAATTCTCGCGATCGCCGGCACATCGCCCGCATCGTCTCCTGCGCTGCGACCCGAAACTTTCACACTCGAACAGGTCCCCGTAGCTCCGACCATAAAGATTTCGAATCTTTCATTTGCCTATGCGAATTCACTCCCCATCTTCGTGGATGCTTCGGTCACGATCCCCTTCGGCTCTACCGTGGCGATTGCCGCACCTTCCGGAACAGGGAAATCAACGCTTTTAGAACTTTTGGTCGGGTTGCTCCCATGCCAAAGCGGGACTATTTCGATCGATGAGTTTCAACCCGCCCAACTTCAGGGCCTCCCACGCCCATGCATCGCTGTCGTTATGCAAGATGACCATCTCTTCGACACAACGATTCGAGACAACCTCCTTGTAGGCGATGGAGATGCAACCGATGGTCAATTGCTCAACGCATGCCGAACTGCGGGACTCCTTCCATTTATTGAAGCGCGTCAAGGGGGCCTTGATGCCCCCATCGGACCGAATGGTAATGAGCTCAGTGGTGGTGAGCGTCAGCGCCTCATGATTGCGCGTGCCCTCCTTGCCGACGCTCCGATCCTCGTTCTTGACGAAGCGACCGAGCACTTAGAGCCATCACTTCGGTCCGAAGTGCTCGACGCGATTGTGACTTCGCGTAAGGGCAGAACGACGATAATGCTCGCTCACGAAATCGATACCGTCGATGGAGTGGACGTTACCTACGACCTCATCGACGGAACGTTTGTCATCCGCTAATCGTGGCTTGAAGTTCTTCAAGCGTGTTCAAAAGTAAACGACCATAACTATCTACGGCCGTTCGAACATCCAATTACGGCTTAATCGCTCGTTTCACTGGTCGATCCCAGCCCGGCTGGCCTGTTGCCTTCGGGCTCGGCCAAAGACCAGGCCCCATTTCGAGGATCCCGTGATGAGAACCGTATTCACCGAGGAGGTTGAGATAGCGCGCAGCATCGAATGCCTCGGCCCCGCGCACACCAGCACCAACCCAACCGCCGCTGGCAAGAAGTTCGATCGCGACAACCGGGCAAATTGCTGTCTGCCACAACACTGCCTGTGAACCCCAGTCGCGCATCGTGGTTTCGTTATCGGCGACGTGGTACAGGTAAACCTCTCGCTGCTGGCCGTCAAAGGTTCCACGAACCCAGGTGCCTGCACAGGTCTTTCCATGCATGAGATGCCCAAGTTCGGCCGGATTTGGCAACAACGAGGCGAGAACATCACGAGGCGCAACCATGGCGTCGCCAACTTTGATCTTTTCCGTTGAGTCCAAACCCAAATACGCGAATGTCTTCAGCCAGTCGATGAACTCGGCGCCAAGCCCGTACTTAAACGTGACGCGCTCGCAATCGACTTCGCGCGGAACTAACAGAACTTCCTCGTGCTCAACGTTGACACACTCGATCGGACCAATACCCGCAGGGAAATTGAAGACCTCTGGCTCGCTAAAGCATTCGGTCGTAAAAAACCCGCGCTTCTTTTCCCAGATGAGCGGAGGATTAAGACACTCTTCGAGCGTCGTCCAGATGGAGAACGTGGGGGCAAAGTCATAACCATCGATCGAAAGGTTGGAACCATCGCGGATGCCGATTTCATCGATCGTGTCGAAGAGATGGTCGGCCGCATAACGAGCAAAAATGTCGGACAGCCCAGGCTCCACGCCCATTGCGACGATTGCAAGCAAACCCTTCTCTCGCCAGGCTTCGTCGGCAGCGAGTTGCGCAGCACCAAGGGGAACACCGACTTCGTTATACGGATCAGTGGGATGAGGCTCACTGAGGTTCATCGCCATATCGAGATAATTCGTGCCGGCGGTAAAACACGCGTTGAAGATTGGCTCGTTGAGGCGTGGATCGCATGCGTTCACAACGATGTCGGCATTCGTCTCAGCGATCAAAGCAACAATGTCGGCTTCATTTCGAGCATCAACTCGCTCAGCGCGGAACCGCCCAGGATCATCAAGCTCGTCGATTGCTCGTTGCGCCGACTCCACTGAAATATCGGCAAGCGTGAACGATGAAAAGAAGGAACGGTCTTCGGCGATGGACGCCATCGAGGCGCCGACACCACCTGCTCCAATCACCAGGATGTTCATGACTACCCGTCTAAGGAACGCCTCGAGTGCGAGGTCGTGACCTCAAGTCTGCCCCACCTGAGGCCCACTTTCACGGTCAGTGCCCGGGGTTCTCGCCCCATACGAGTCTGATCAAGATCCGACCTCGAGGAACTCGCTCATCCCGCCTTGATCAGGATTCGATTCAGACAAAGTCATACTCCTCAGGGTTCACCTTGCGAGTCCACTCCCAATAATCAGGAATAGGCCACGGCGAAAGTGTGTAGATCTTTCCGTCTTTGTTCTTGAAATGAGAGTGCTTCACCGTTGGATGTGCCCACACCATCTGACCGATTTCTGACTCATAGGTCTCGACATACTTGTCATGCACCTCTGTTTTCGGTTCCATCGCCCGATGATCAGACGAGAGGAGTTCATAGATTGCACTCATCACGTAATTCACCTGACATTCCGATTGAAAAATCAGGCTGGCACCATGTGCAAGGTTTGTTCCCGGCCCGTAAAGACAAAACAAGTTCGGAAAGTTTGGAATAGAAATTCCGAGATAGGCCGTGGGCTCTTCGCCGAACTGTTCGCGAAGGCTGATTCCTTTTCGACCAATGATGGTCATTGGGAACAAGTAGTCATTGTGACGGAAACCGGTTGCATAAACGATGACATCAGCGAGATGATGCTCGCCGTCTTCGGTCACAACGCCATCGGCGACAACGCGCTCAATCCCGGTCTTAATGAGTTCCACGTTGGGCTTCACCAAACACTTCAACCAAGAACCGTTGTCCTGCAGCATCCGCTTTGCTGAAGGCGGATAGTGCGGCATCGATTTCTCGATGAGGTCGGGTTGTCCTTCAAGGTGCGAAGTGATCCAATTTTCAAAGATCCCGCGACGCTCGAAACTGGCTTGGCTGATCGAACGGCCTTCCGGATCATGCCAATTCGGATCAACTCGTGATCCTTCGATGCTCAATCCTGACGCTGGGTAGAACATCAGAAAACGGAACCAACGCGCATAGAACGGGAGATGACGCATCGCCCAAACATCACCTTCGGCAACTTCACGGTGATAATTCATGTTTGGGAACATCCATTGCGCGGTGCGTTGATAAATATCGAGATGCGCAACCTCATCGGCAATGGTCGGTGCAATTTGGAATCCGCTTGCACCAGCACCGATCTGAGCGACGCGTTTACCCGCAAGATCAAGGCCATCGGGCCAACGAGCCGAATGAAATGAAGGCCCGTTGAACTCTTCCATGCCAGGAATCTCGGGCATCCTCGGTGCATTCAGCGCTCCGGTGCCACTCACAACAACATTTGCCTCAATGACATCTGTGCCGCCGTCAGGTGTTCGCACTTCGACAGACCAGGTCGCCGTCGTTTCACGCCAAGTCGCTTTCACTACCTCAGTGCTAAAGCGACACTTTTCATCCACCCGATACTTACGCATCACCCGTTCGAAGTACGCCCGAAGTTCAGGCTGACGACAGAAGTACTCGCTCCAATGATCTGATGGTTCGAACGAATAGCAATAGAAATGACTACCGATATCGACGCGCGCACCGGGATACCGGTTGTCGCGCCATGTTCCTCCGGGGCCATCGGTCTTCTCAACGATGGTGTACGGAATCCCCGCCTGATCGAGGCGAATTCCCGTCAACAGCCCGGACTCACCGCATCCGATCACAACGACATGGAACGCGTTGCGGACATCCTCCGGAATCTCGTCTTTCCATGTGATTGCTCCACTATCGGCACCATCGAAATGAAGGTCATCGGCAAACATCGGCACAACTGCGGGATCCACCGGTGCCGCTGCCATGAAGTCCATGAGTTCTTTGACAAGTTCGGGCGAAGGCACCTGAGGCTCGGGGCAACCTGCATCTCGCCACTGCGCAATTACGGGCACGGCACGCGAACGAATCTCGGCCTGTTCATCGGCCGTCAATCCACTCTCGTAGTTGTTGAGGATCGCCATACGAGGGCGGATCTCCCCCCGAATCCATGTCGGATCGCCCGTCATATGCACCATCGAGCACATCAGCGCTGGGACACAGACGTCCTCAAGCGCTGCAGCGATGGCGGTGTCGTCATCGACGAACGGAAGTCCAGCATGAGGGTTTCGGTGGGTCGCCATGGCGACACTCTTCCCCATGGACGTGACCGTTGCCACTTCCGTTCAGGAACACCGAGGAACCTCGGAGTGCGCCTTACCTGGCGACGGTGGTGGTACTTCCCATGCCGGACATCGTGCCTGCAACAGTGGTGGTTGAGCCTGATGCTGCCGCAGGCGCCGTGGTCGGGGCCACCGACGTCGTCGGGACCGTGCCCGTGATGGGGGTTTGTTCCTTCTTCGAACTTGAACAACCAGCCACCAACGCAGCGCTCAGGGCGAGAACGGCGATGAACACCTTGATTCCACGTGAAGTCATGATCTGAGACTAGCGAGCGAGACGCACGAAACCGAACCGGGGACGTGACACGATCGAGGGGTGCTCAGAATCGCAACTGTCAACGTCAACGGCCTCCGGGCCGCTTCCCGAAAAGGCATGAACGAGTGGCTGGCCGAAACCCAGCCCGATGTCGTCACCCTCCAAGAAGTACGCGCCCCTGACGAGCTCGTGGCTGGCCTCATGGGCGATGGATGGCACATCGTGCATGCCGAGTGTTCCGTGAAGGGCCGGGCGGGTGTGGCTGTTGCCAGCCGACTCCCAATTACCGATTCCCGAAGCGGCGAGCACTCTGTGTCCTTTGCCGACAAGGGCCGGTGGATAGAAGCCGACATCAAAACGGGCAAACGCAAAACATTCACCGTCATCTCCGCCTACGCCCACACCGGCGACGAAACCTCTCCCGAAAAGATGAAGGAGAAACTCGCATGGTTCGACGCAGCGACGTCTCGGCTCACAGAGCTTCGTGACGACGGCCGACATGTTGTCTTCACCGGCGACCTCAACGTTGCCCACCGAGAGGCCGACCTCAAGAATTGGAAAGGGAATATCGGTTGCGCCGGATTCCTTCCAGAGGAACAGGCATACTTTGACAACTGGTTCGATGAACTGGGCTGGGTTGATGTTGTACGCGCAGCATTTCCAGACGAAGCAGGCCCGTATTCCTGGTGGTCCTATCGCGGCAAAGCATTCGACAACGACGCTGGCTGGCGAATCGACTATCAGATCGTGAATCCCCAACTAGCCAAGCTTGCGCAGAACCCGCGTATCGATCGCGCACCGTCATACGACACACGCTGGAGCGATCACGCTCCCGTTGTCGTCGATTACGACATCTAAACGGTGAACACCGAGCACCCGACACATACGAATGCAATCAGTGCAGATGCGGAGATTCAGCAACGCAGATTTAGGAATTTTCACCAATAAATGTTCCAGCAACAAAGTCTTGGAACATTGAAACCTTTGTTCGCCAGCGAGCATCGAATTCCTTTTCGCGCTTTTCGGATTTCTCCATCCGCTCCGGGTGCTTCCCATAAGCGCGTTTTGCCCACGGAGAACTCGGCCGAGCGATTCGAAGTGCTCCGATGTACGCGATGGCAGGAACAGCAAGTCCAGCCACAGCTGTGCCCAATTTCCCTTTCGCTGCGCAGATTGCAGCCATGGTGAGATGGACGGCAATCAGCACAAGGAGTCCAATCCGCAAACGCGATTGCTCCTCATCGAGGTTGATACCAAAGGGCGAGCCCGCAACCAGCAGCAACATCATCACTCCGGCCAGAACAAACACCGCGTCGACAGAAAGACGGCCTTCTTCCTCCCAGTAGACGTCTTGGAGATGCAAGATCAGCGCGAACTCATCCAATACAAGCGCCAACCCCATTCCAAAGATGACACCAGCGGTGTTGTCCCATCCCGGACCAACACCGCCAATAGCGAAGAGACCCCCGACAATCATCAAGATGATCCCCGGTACGACATGGTGGATATGCACACCGCCCACGGAGTTGTTCTTGAACGGGCCGCGGCCTGAACGGATCATCCGCACGATGATCCGCGTAATCACAAAAGTGACGATGAACGCGATCATGCACAGCAAAAGTGGAAGCTTGCTCGCGCTATCGATATTTCCGTTCCACAGGGCGCCCATGGTCCTCCTCGAGAGTCTTCAGCGTAGGGGTTGAATCAGACCGAAGCGGATGATCACGGCGCCGGAGCAACACGAACGACTGCGGCCGTTGTCAGTCGACCGTTGCCGTCGTCGTCGAACAGATCAACTCGAATGAGGCCATCGGCAGGATTGCCAACAAATCGCGCCGAACTCACGATCGGCGACTGACGATTTTGCGCAAGAAAGCGCACTTCCATTTCTGTAACGACGTAGGGCCGGTCACCGCCGAGTTGCTCATCGGCGAGGTCCTCTGCTGCAGCTTCAACAAGACCAGCGACCACCGCGCCTTGCATTGCGCCAGCCGGATTGAGAAGTTCCGTTCGCAGATCCGCCGCAACAATTCCTTGCGAGCGATTTCGAGAAACAAATCCTGCAGCAGCCCGAAGAGTTTCTTTGAGTGGCTCTGTTGGCATACGCGTTACTGCAGCATGGGCATCGAAAGGCGGCTTCACCGGATCGCCTTCACGGCGCGGCACCTTGGCAAAACTGATCAAACTGCTCCCCCACTCCTCACCATTAACAGTGAGGGGCATTTCACAAATTGCCGAACGAGCGCCATTACGCAAGATCACCGCTCGCGTATCGACAGACACAGGAGCAGGCGCGCGTGGGAGCCGAATCACGAGATCAGAAGTGAACGCCCAATTCGTTGGGTCGTTGTCAATTGTCATCCCGCCAACCACATCGATCAGAAATGCCACCGCGGCCATCGACACAGCACCTCGAGCCGCAATTTCCGGCGGCGAGGAAAGATGGCCAACGAGTCGCCCGTCTTCAAGAGTGAGCCGGGTGCCAAGTTTGCTTGGAACAGAAGAGATGACGCTAGGGATGTCTGTCACGACGCGACGTTAACGACTCCGAGACCGCCAACGTGACAAAGTGGGCCACGGCTACAGAGACAAGCCACCACCACTGAATTCACAATTGCGAACGACTGGGTACCTCACATGTTCGATCTCACTGGAAAGACTGCGCTCGTTACTGGTTCCGGCCAAGGCGTTGGCCTCGGCATCGCTCGCACGCTCATCGAGGCTGGCGCGACCGTCTATGTCAACGATCTCGTGAGCGAACGAGCCGAGGCCGCTGTTGCCGAACTGGGACCAAAAGCAAAGGCGCTTCCTTTCAACGTCGCCGACTTCGATCAGGTAGAGGCTGCGATCGCAAGCGCCGAACCAATCGACATCCTCGTGAACAACGCTGGCATTCCACCTTCAATGCGCGCAGTGAAGTTCCGTGATCTTCCTCGCGAAGAGTGGGATCCATACGTGGACGTCAACCTCTATGGCGTTCTCAACTGCACCAAGGCAGTAATCGATGGAATGTGTGAACGCAAATGGGGTCGCATCATTACGATCTCGTCCGGAGCCGGTACTGAAGGGCTCAACATCGGTGTTTCGATCTATGGAGCGGGCAAAGGTGCCGGCATTTCGTTCATGCGCCACCTCGCGATCGAGAACGCCGGCGATGGCGTCACCGCAAACACACTCGCGTTAGGCCTCATGGAGCGCAATGAACCCGGCATCACCGAGGACCAACGCACCGTGACCGCAAAGATCGCGAAGACAGTTCCTGTTGGCCGACTCGGAACGGGCACCGACGTCGGGCATGCGTGCGTCTACCTCGCGTCGAACGAGGCTTCTTGGATCACCGGGCAAACAATTTCGCTCAACGGCGGATCAACAACGAACTAGTTCAGTTCCTGCGTCCAATTCATTTGTCGAGGGCAAGTAACTCATCAACAACTTGGAGCAGCACAGCAGAAAGTCGTGCGACTGCATTGTCGAGTTCCCGTTCAAATTCACGAGGAGACTCCTCTGGATCATCAATGAAATTAGCGATGATCCGAATACCTCCGCAGGGAACGCCCTGGAGTTCGCAGACCGATGCAACTGCTGCAGATTCCATGTCGATCGCGACCGCACCGCTTTCGTCAAGCATCTTCAGATCATCCGTAGTCTCGCCGAACGAATTGCCGGTTGAAATGACACCCAATGTGAACCCGTGGCCCAACGCAAACCCGCTCAAGTCGGCAGATGGGAACGAGCCCACTCCAAGTTCTTGAAATCCTGGAAGTGGGATCCTTCGGTCGTGGTACACGAATCGTTCGTGAGCAACAACAATCTCGCCGATTTGCGAACCGCTCGAACGACGACCCCCCGCCGTTCCTGCACAGAGAACGAAATCAGGTCGAAAATTCTCGATCGCATAGGCCGTAGTGATCGTTGCGGCATCGGTACCAATGAGATCGACACCGTGCCGAGGGTGTCGTCCATTCACGACGATGGTCACTAGGCAATCGCGAATGGTTGCCTGGAATCCTTCGATGGGCATCGCCGTGTCGAGAGCAATAGGAGTGGCCCCCAGCGCGTCGACTAACGGCGTCGACTCAGCGCGCATTGCCATGACTACTACAAGCGACTTCACGAACCACACGCTATTCGCCGCCGACCAGTCATGCGCCTTTGCTGCTGAATTACTGCAAGATCGCGATTCACCAGTTGCCGCATTCACGTTCTCGTCTCGAACGCTCATCGTCAACCTGATCCAGTCAGGTCAGTACTACCGCCTCGTGAATTTCATCTGAACGACGTCGATCATCTTCTCGTCGAATCCCGCCTCGCAATAACAAAGGTAAAAGTCCCACAGTCGGATGAACTGTTGATCAAGGCCAAGCGATTCGAGCTTTGGCTCATCAGCATGCAGATTCGCTCGCCAACGCCGGAGTGTCTCGGCGTAATCGGCACCGAACCCAAAATCCTCGTCGACGCTGAAATCCGTCACTCGCTCAAGGGACCGCTCGATTGCCTCTATCGACGGGAGGCAACCGCCCGGAAAGATATGAGCCTTAATGAAATCACGAGTGTTCTTCGCTCGTTCGAACCGATCTGGCTCAATCACGATTGCCTGCAGACCCATCACTCCACCGGGCACGAGAAGCTCGCAGCATGTGGAGAAGAAGGTGTCGTAGTCACGCCAGTCCACAGCCTCGATCATTTCAATCGAGACCAATCGGTCCCAGGTGCCCGAGAGGTCGCGGTAGTCGTCGCTCAGAACCGTGATCTGATCCTCAAGACCCGCCGCTGCGACGCGCGCCTTCGCGTAGACATACTGCTCAGCAGAGATCGTGGTCGTTGTGACCTGCGCACCAAAGCGCGTTGCCGCATGGATCGCAAAACCACCCCACCCAGTACCAATTTCAAGAACGCGATCTCCGGGCCGTATGTCGATCATCTGACACAGTCGATCGAGTTTCGCGATCGAACCCTCTTCAAGTGTGAGGCTCGGCGAAGAGAAGAGTGCCGATGAGTACATCATTGAGGGGTCGAGGAGTTGCTCGAAAAACTCGTTGCCGAGGTCATAATGCGCACCGATGTTTTGCCGATCGCGATGTTTGTTCTGAGGACGTAACCGTCGGAATCGATCGGTAATTGGGCCCGCCACTTTCTGAAGCAACGAACGGGGGCCGTCGGCAACGCTGGTCGCTCGAGCAATGACGCGGATCGCAGCAGTGAGATCAGCAGATTCCCAATATCCCTTCGACCAGGCTTCGCCTAGGCCGGCACTTCCACCGAGCAGAACGAGGGGCCACGCTCGCATATCGGTGATTTCAATCTTTGCGTGCAACGCCGGAATTCGCGCAGACCGACTGCCCTTTCGGCGACAGGCTCGGTGAGTTCTGCCATTGAAGGAAATCTCAAGTCCATCCCGCACGAAAGTACGAGCGAGCGCAAGCAGCACGAACCTGCAGATCCGTTGATGGATGGCGAGTAGCGCCTTTGCGAACATGGTCACCGTCCCCGTCTCGGATGACGAACAAAAGGCACCCGCTTCAGTGCGAGGCGAGCTGCGTTCATATGAATATTCAACCAAACGCGCACCGTTTGGAATGGATGGCGACGGACCTGAGCACGAAGCGACTCTGCTGTCAGCGCAAGGCGCTTGAGGCTTAGATCGGCATCGAAAACCTTCACGTCTTCGCCATCGTGGGACTCGATGCTTTCCAGCCTGAACCAAAGTCGATCCTCGGGCGGCATTGCCGTGAACCGATAGGTCGAATCCATCTCAAGGAATGGCGAGACGTGCATCGCTTTTGCGAACTCCGATCGAATGCGGCCGCGCTCGTCGGTCACCGCAACCGAAACACTTCGATCGTGATCCGCCACTGCGCCAGGTCGTGCATCGATCACATACCAATGACGTTCCTTCCAAGGCGTGTTTGTGACTTCGAGGACCACGACGTCGATGCGTTCGGTGCCATCGCTCTCAGATTCTGCGGCGAGACAGTAGTGAACCGTGATTGGGTTAAATACATAACCGTTCGCGCGTAGTTGAGTGAGCGTGAGTACTCGACCATTTGGAGCGTGCCCTGTCCGAACCTCCACAAGATGACGGATCGCATCCCCGAAAGGCACAGAGGCGTCTCCATCGAGATAGTCAGATCGATTGAATCGAATCGCTGGCCAGATCGATCCGCCGAGAGAGCGAATGGATTCAGCGGTCGCGCCGTCCGATCCTGAGTTTTCGTGCTCGAGGAGGAAAAGAAAGAGAGGGAATCGAAACTCATGAGCCGCTGGCAAAAAACGGCGATGCCTTGTCACGCCCTCATAGAGCGAGTTCGCAGTCATAGCCCGACACCAAAATGGGAACAGACATCAAGCGCCGAGTTCACTCCGTCTTCGTGGAAACCAAAGCCCCAATAGGCGCCGGCGAAGAACGTCGCCTGCACACCCTGGATCTCCGGGCGGCGCTTTTGTGCCGCAATTGCGGCGGCATCGAACACCGGGTGTTCGTAGTCAAACTCCGCGAAGACTGTTTCCAGGTTGATTTCGCCTGAACGATTCAACGTGACGAGCAGGTCAGTCGGAGAGTCAATGGACTGCAACTTGTTCATCCAGTAGGTGAGCGTTGCGACATCACCCGGACCAGCGCCGAGGTGATAATTCCAACTCGCACGAGCACGCGGGATTCGTGGCAACAGCGTTGAGTCACTATGCAGAGTGGCTGTATTCGGTTGGAACTTGATGCTGCCAAGCACTTCGGACTCAGCGGTCGTCGCATCGGAAAGCATCGAAAGGCTTTGTCCCGAGTGACATGCAAGCACCACCGCATCAAAAGCTTCAGACCTGCCGTCGCCTCTTTCGATCAAGACCTCGACACCAAGTGGCCGACTCGGATCAGCACTTCTGCGCACTGCCCGGACCGGAGACAAGAGTTCGACTGGACGCTTGAGTCGAGCCGTGAGCGCGCGCACGTACTCCCGTGATCCCCCGGTTACCGTTCGCCACGTGGGGATCCCCTGCAAACCTAAGAGTCCATGATTGTCCATGAATCTGAAATACGTAGAAGCTGGAAACTCCAAGAAGGTCTCAGGATCTGCCGACCAGATCGCTGAACCGAACGGCAGAAGAAACTCGCTCACGAAACGCTTTGAATACTTTCGCTTTGCGACGAATTCGCGCAAAGTCGTGAGATCAGGCAACGAATCCGGCTCATCGAGAGCCGCACGACCCGCACGGTTGAACCGCACGATGTCGATCAACATGCGCGTGAATGACGGAATGAGAATGTTGCGTCGCTGCGCATAGAGCGTGTTGAGGTTGGTGCCGCGATATTCGAGTCCAGTGGATTCGGACATCACGGAGAAACTCATCTCACTGTGCTGGCTCGCGACTCCGAGGCGATCAAGCAGTGTGATGAAGTTTGGGTAGTTGCCCTCGTTGAAGACGATGAATCCGGTGTCGACAGCGACCGAATGCAACTGTCCACTCCGGTCTGGAACAACGACATCGACAGTGTTGGTGTGACCGCCAATGCGGTCGCCTGCTTCGAAGACAGTTACGTCGTGATCAGGGTCGAGCAGGTGTGCACAGGTGAGCCCCGCGATACCGGAGCCGATAATCGCAATCTTCACGAGGGCTGTCGACCTGACCCACTGTTGTCTTCACACCATTGCCAGATACGGTCGCGTTCGCTCTGCGATGCTCCCGTCCCTGGGATCTTGGTGATGCTCCGCCGGTGCCTATCGAGCCAGAAGCCACCATTGGCACCAAGATCGTTTTCGTCAACATCAGCCAACCAAACGATCGTGTCAGCACCCGCTTCAGCCGATCGCAACACGGGCTTCGTGATTGAGTGGAAACGAGGAAGCGACTTCACGACACCGGGGGTATCAACCCAACCCGGGTGCATCGCCTGGAAGATCGCCTTCGACCCACAACGCTTTGCCCATTCAACGTTCAGTTCGACCTGTGCTCGCTTCGCCCGCGCATACGCGCGCACACCGTTATATGAATCTGGACCAGCGAGGAGTTTGTCGACGTCAAGCTTCTCGGGATACATGCCGCCTGACGCAACTGCAATTACGCGACCCCTCGACTCCCCCACCTCGAGTAGCGGCAGAAGCAGCGACGTAAGCAGAAACGGCCCGAGAACCTGCGAGGCCACCGTCATTTCGAAACCTTGAGGTGAGACGGTGTACTCCGCCGAGAGTGCTCCCGCATTGTGAATGAGCGCATCGAGATGCTCGTGGGTGCCGGCGATCTCCGCCGCGATCGAACGAACAGCGTCGAGATCACCCATATCGGCGATGCTCGTATGCACGTCGAATCCTTGACGACTCAGGACTTCAGCCGTGGACGAGGTGCGGCTCGGGTCACGGCCTACGAGATGCAGTGTTGCCCCGAGTTCGCCGAACCGGGTCGCCGCAGCCAATCCGATTCCGGAGGTAAAGCCGGTGAGGACAACGACTCGGCCGTCCATCGGCACTGGAACTTGGTTGTCCCATCCCTCGAGGTGGCGTCGGGCCGAATAGCCGAGACCGCTCCAACTCGGGGCGATTACCGCCTCCATCAACGCGTCACTGAACGAAGCAAATGAGCGTTCAAGTCGGGGGTCCATAGTCCTCAATCCTACGAGTGCTCGGACTTCCGGTGGGCATCGGGCGGTACAACGCTTCGTCCGAAGGGCGTGGTGAAATCCAGATCACACCGTCATCGCATGGTGATGAGAGAGGTCAAACACTCGCCGAGTGCTGTCAAACACCTCTGATAGGAAAGCTGGACCAAACTCAACGATGTTCTCCCTTCAGCGAGGCACGAAGTCCTTCCGTCGCTGCAGCCCACCAAACCATCACGTCGAAGCCTGAGGTTTCCATGCCTGATCAAGCAAACGTTGAGATCCCCCGACCACTACGTGAGAGGTCCCGCCGGGATTCACGGTCCGGGCGCCCGCTCTCATCAATCCTGTTCAGCTTGTTCTGTCTGAGCTGCGTTGCCATCACCCTCAACGGTTGCGGCACCAGTGGCCCGAACGACTCTCCAGCAACGACTTCCATGAGCACCCACTCGACCTCGGAACCCAGCACCGAGCGGAACATCACAACGATCAACGGTTCGGTGCTTCCAGCCAGGATGCTGCCCGAGCAGAACGTGACGACCATGCTCGACACCATCGATGCGAACGGGGAACGCCTCGTGATCGTCACAGGCACTCGCAAAGCCGGTACTCGCGCGGCGATCCATACCCATGACTTCGGTGGACATACTTGTGTCCTAAGCGGCGTGATCACTGACTTCATCGAGGGACATGAGCCAATGCAGTGGCCGGCGGGCACCTGCTATTACATGCCGCCAAACACTCTGATGTCGGCAGCCAACCTCGGAACCGAGGACGCTGTGTTGATCGACACATTCAATCAGCCTCCCGGAACCCCCACAATCACAATTCGCGAACCGGGCTGGCCCGAGAACTGACTCAACACAAAACTGGCGCCATTCATGAGTGCACCAGATCGGCGTAGGGTTCGGACATGGATCCGTTAGTGTTCAACGCCGATCCGGGACTATTCGGCCCCGACGAGATCGATGACATCGTCACGTTTCTCTCGACCAACGGATTCGCGCGCGTGCGATCGGTCTACGACTCCGCCGCGCTGGTCAAACTGCAGGCGGATATGGAGCTCTGGCAGTCCGAACTACTCGCGGGCTCCCTGCCGGAGCGCCACGGAACCGTGATCCTCGATGATCCCGACGCGATGGTCGACGGCCGCGCGTTCGCGCACTACGTCACCGAGGTCACGCTGTTGTCGCAGATCGCCGACGCGTGCGCACATGCTCCCGTGATCGTTGAGACGATGCGAAGAATGCTCGGCCCGCAGGCGTGGCTGCTCGACGATGATCGTTTCGGTGTCGTCTATCAGGACGCGCGTCCCGGTATATCCAGCGGCTACTCACGCATCGGCTGGCACTCGGACTGGCAGAGCGGACCGCATCTCGACATTTGGCCATCAGTCGCGTTCACTATTCATCTCGATGCCACGTCACCGGCGAACGGATTCCTCCGTGTCGTGCCCGGAAGTCATCTCGGTGGCACAGAGGGCATGCCTCCCGGATTCGAAAAAGTGCCCGGCGAGATCGCCCTTTACTGCGATGTCGGTGACGTCCTGTTGCACGATGCCCGCCTGTGGCACGCCGCAGCACGAGCCACTGACGATCCCCCGCTCGGGGTTCGCCGTCACGTCCGCGGGAGTTGGCACGGTGGCGCCCGCCTTCCGGCGGGGCACGGCGTCGACGATTTCATAAAGAACGCGAAGCGCTGATCCTAGAAGTGACCACTCGTCTGATCGGCTCGAATGACAACTGTTAACGTTCCCTGTTAACCGGAGCGACACTTCTTTAAAGTGATCGGCTCTTTTACGGGGCACTTCCCATCAACGGTTACGCAGTTGCGACACTAAACGAAACACAAAGGGGAAACCATGCGATTGAGAATATCGATCTTGTTGACCGCGGCCGTTACGGCGTTGCTCGTCACGATCGGTGCCGGATGTGCGTCGAACTCATCTGAGTCTGTGCCAACGGGTGCCGAACTCATTGGCACGTGGCAACAGACGGGTGCCGGCTACGAGCGCGGCGAGTCAGTCATCTGGGTTGATCAGGTAGTGGTCATCGAAGCTGCAGATGGCCAAGGCTTCACCGGGTTCAAGGAATACACAAAGGAAGGCCAAGGGCCGCAGCAGGAGATAGTCAACGGAGTCATCGCGCCCAACGGTGACATCCTGATCACAGATGAGGACGGCTTCTTTCGTGGCCGACTCGAGGACGAAACGATCCTCGGCCAGCACGTAGAGGTAGGCGACGATTCCTCCGCCATCAACCTTGAATTGAAAAGGAGGTAGTTGGCGAGGACAAGCGTTCTATGACGATCACTCTATGATGCGAAAATGACCGGCACGCACCTAGAACCACGGACAGTGGGCTTTCTATTTGTCGGCGGTCTGGCTGTTGCCGGGTCGATAGTCGGGTCGCTCGGTGCGACATCGGCAACGACCTACGCATCGAGTGGTAACGGAGGCGTTACGACCGGTATTTTCCTTGCGCTCATGCTGTTCGCAGCAGGTGTCGCTGCTCTTTGGACCAATCAGATGGCTGCAAAGTGGGGCGGTGAAAAGGTCTTTGCTTCGGCACAAGCGGGTGTCGCAGCGTCATGGATATTCGTTGGAGTTCTCGAAGCGGTCACAGATTCAAGTCTGTTAGTGCTCCTGGTTGCGGCGCCCATTTTTGGAACCATGTCTGGCATTACCGGGGTCCTTACTCCCCTAATCACTCGTTCCTACGTTGATACTGGGTCGCTGACCGCTTCACTTGCTCGACGAGGTGCTGTGTCTGGAATCGCGGCAATGCTCGGTGCTCTCATCGGCGGCTACCTGATCCACGCAACCGATCCTGGCATCGGCATTTTTGCCAACGGCCTGCTCACGCTTCCACTCGTCATATTCGTCATACGCATTCGACCAGTTGCGGCACTAAAACTCACTCGGGCGCATCCAAGTCCCACACGCGATATTTTCTCTCGCCTTCGCTCAAGCCCTCAATTACAACGCGTAACTGTGATGGTGGCGGCCATGACGCTGTTGGTGATCCCGTTGATCACGATGATCGTTCCGATTCTCAAAGACCTGGACCACGCACCACTGCCGTCTGGCGCTGGCTTGATGCTCGCTGGCGTGGCGGCTGGCAGGCTTCTCGTGCCCTACCTGACCAGAAGACTTCTAAAGCGCCGACAAGAACTGGCCTCCGCCTTGTGGGCCGCGATTTGGGCTGCCGGGTTCATGATCATGTTTGCCGCAAGTGCTCTGATTCCACTCTCGGATTTCGACCTTGCGGTGTGGATAATTATCGGGTTTGGATTAGGCGCCAGCAGATTCACCGTCCGCCCACTTCTTACCGCCGCCACAGCAAAGTCTGGATCGGAACGTGATGAGATCGTGAACATAGCCGCAGTCACGACCATCGGAACTTTCGTCGCTCCCGCAGGTGTCCTTCTCTGGGGTTTCACGATCGAATACATAGGGGTTCCCTTTACGGTTGCCATCTGTGCAGTCGCGTTGATTGCTGTGGTTCTCGCACTCGCCGTCCAACTAACTTCAAAGGACCGGGGAACGAATCCAACGGCGTAGGGTTCGGACATGGATCCGTTAGTGTTCAACGCCGATCCGGGACTATTCGGCCCCGACGAGATCTCAGCCCTGGAAACTGCAGTGGACGACTTCGGCGCCGCAGTCGACGCCCTCGGCGACGACATCAGCGTCGAAGGCGCCCAGACCGCCGGCACCGCGCTGACCGGCATCACCACCGCCGCGAACGGCGTGTTCGACAAGTTGTCCTCCACCTGCGACTGAGCGTCTCGGGCACCGCCTGACGTTTCAGCGCCAACTGCCCCAGCGGGTCGGCCGTGAAGCTGTTGAGAACGCAAGGCGGATGAATATTCGACACCCACAGGGTCGGTGCGGACCCGTATCGAACCGGTCTCTGGCGATTCTGGATTGCGCAACGACTGCGAACAAAGGAATATGATGGTCTCACCGCCGTAGCGATGGCCCAGCGCACTACAAGCCGCTGCGCGAACTTCCCAACCGAACCAAGCGTGCGTGCCGATCCCCCGGCCGCGAAAGGACCAAACCATGACCGAATCCTCCGAGCCGGACACCGATCTCGACTCGCTCGGGCCGATCGACTTCATCGTCGTCGAATTCCCGGCGAACGAGAGCAACTTCACCGGCGAGATGGTCGAGGAACTCCTGAAACTGGTCGAGGCAGGCATCATCCGCGTCGTCGACGTCCTGATCCTCGTCAAGGACACCGACGGCGTTGTCGACGCCATGGAATTGTCCGACCTCGACAACCTCGGACCGCTCGAGACGATCGCGGCCGAACTTGCAGAACTGTTAGCCGAGGAAGACGTCGCTCACCTCGCTGCGGCGATGGATCCCGGGTCCACGGCTGGAGTACTCATCTGGGAGAATCTGTGGGCGGCTCCGTTTGCAGCGGCTGCCCGTCGCTCAGGTGGTCAGTTGATCGCCGACGGTCGAATTCCAATCCAAGCGATCATCGCCTCGATCGAGGCGGACGCCAACATCATCGAAGAAGGAGACTGAGATGCCAGTCAGAGCAGCACGACGCGCACGACGAGGAGTCATCGGCCACCCCGTGGCCAAAACCGCTGTCGTGGCCAAGGCTGTTACGCCGGGCCCGGCGCCGGTCGCAAAAGCTGCCGTCGTGGGCGCGGCCGTGACGTCTGGTCGCCGTCGCCGAATCTGAAATGTGCTGAGCCGTCGGTGAGATCGCCACCCGATATCGGTGTCGAGGCAGCGTGATGACTCGAGGCCACGCTTGACATTGGTCGCCCTCGGACACAGTCGCTGCGGCTGCTCGGAGAGCAGGCCAGCATGCTGATCGTCTTCGGCCGTTTCGTCCCCGGACTGCGTTTCGTCGGAGACGAAGTGAGCCACAGACGTCACGCGATCCCGAATCGACATCGACTTCAGGAACGCGGACTTGGCCGGGGGCCGAAAGCCAGTCGTCACGGGTGAACTCACTGCTTCTGGGTACTCAAGGGGTCGGTCTCGTGCGGAGGCGATCGTAGTGTCGACCGTTGCGAACCGCGCCGATCAGACCGGAGCTGGACTCGTGGTGCTCATCCGTGGGACTGTGTGAGTGATGAAATCGCTCTCGGTAAAGGTGGACTCCTGATGGGTGCAGTGATTGGAGAGATCCTCGGCACCGCGATCGGCGTGGCGATCAGCCCGGTCCCCATCATCGCGGTGATTCTGATGCTGTTCTCGTCGAAGGCCGTGGCGAACAGCCTGAGCTTCCTACTGGGCTGGGTCGTCGGGCTGTCCGTTGCAGGCGCAGTGATTCTCGCACTGGGCCTCGAAGCCTCCGACGGCGGCCCATCCACAACGAGCGGCTGGATCAAGATCGTCATCGGTGTCCTTCTCCTCGGACTGGCCTGGAAGAACTGGGCCGGCCGGCCACGCGGTGACGAGGAAGCAGAACTGCCAGCATGGATGGCATCGATCGACGACTTCACCGCAGTGAAAGCATTCGGCCTCGCATTCATCTTGTCGGCCGTGAACCCGAAGAACCTTGGGCTGACCATCGCTGCAGTGGTGACCATCACCAGTGGCGGGCTCTCCAGTGGCGAAGAGATCGGGGTACTGGCCGCATTCGTCGGCATCGCCTCAATCACTGTGGCCGTCCCCGTCATTGCGAACCTCCTCCTTGGGGACAAGGCGTCGGGGGGCCTGAACACCATGAAGGAATGGCTCGTCGCAAACAACAACGTCGTGATGGTGGTCCTCTTCGTCGTCCTCGGCGCAAAGGTGCTCGGCGACGGCATCGCCATCGTTGCCTAAACCAGGGACACTTCGTTGTATCCGGTGGGGCGCCTCCGTCGGCCATGCCGACCGGCCCCCACGCGGGCCTACAGGCCGAGGACCTTTTGCTTCTGAGCGGCGAACTCGGCATCGGTCAGAATGCCCTGCGCCTTCAGTGCCGCCAGCCGCTCGAACTGCCCGATCGGATCGACCACGGGAGCAGCAGGCTGGGGGGGCAACAGCCGGCTGTGGTTGGGGCGCCGGCCGTGGAGCCGGTGCGGGCTGAGGTGCGTATTGGGCCTGATCTTGGTCCGCCCAGCGGTTCTGCTGGCGACGCGCCACTCGTCCGCGTGTCGCCTGAGCGGTGCCGACGACCGCCGCTGTGCGAGCGATTCCTCGTAACAATCCTGGCATCAGTGCTTCTCCTTGTTGAGGCTTCGAGACTGTCCAGCGCAGCGACCACTGCCTGGGTGGGAATGTGACCGGCCGAGATCAACTGACCGCCGGCACGCCGCGCTGCGCTGGCGAATGGCAACGACCACAGGTTCTCGAACATGAGGATGAGTGCTCGAGCGTTGGGTGCATGATCGCAGCGACGTCTGCCGCGTCCTCTGGGAGAACAGACCGGACGCTGCACCTGCGAGTGACCCCAGATCGCCGACCTTCGCGGGGTCGAGGTCGTCAGGCGTGAGGGTCTCAAACGACCCATCGTCGGCCGTGAGGACGATGATGACGTCCATGATGCGAATCAGCCCACGATCGACGAGATCGAGCAGGTCAGGGATGAGCTCGCCAGTCTTCGCGATCAGCGTTTCAGGAGAGCGACGACGAGACGAAGGCGATGTCTGGCTTCTGGACTCCTCAGGGTTCCGCTGAGAGGCCAACGCATGCCCTACTCTCTCGGCAGCCGCATCGGTTGCGAGAGTGAAGAGGACTGTTCACATGGAGAATCACATTCCGCAGCCGTTGCGGAGCTTCCGTGGCGCCAAACCCATGGGCATCCGCCGCTAGGGGCAGGCGTGAAGTTTCCGGTTCTCCACCCGCGGTCGCTCGTCAACCGCAAGACGCTGAAGGACGACTCGATGGCGGGCTTGGTGCTCGGCGTTGAGAGCGTTCCCGACGGTCTGGCAAGCGGCCTGCTGGCAGGCGTCAACCCGGTTGCGGGTCTCTACAGCTACATGTTCGGGCTCGCAGGCGCAGCGATGTTCACCAGCACGGCCTTCATGGCGGTGCAGGGCACCGGAGCGATGGCGATCATCGTGGCCGACGTCGACCTGGCCTCTCGTGACGATCCTGCTCGCGCCCTGTACACCCTCTCGATCCTGACCGGTGTGGTGATGATCCTGGCCGGACTGCTCCGACTCGGGTCCTTCCTTCGTTTCGTCTCGAACTCGGTGATGACCGGGTTCATCACGGCAGTCGGCGTCAACATCGTGCTCGGTCAGCTCACTGACTTCACCGGCTACGAGGCTGAGGGCGGTGGCCGCTTGACGCGGACACTCAATCTGATTCTCAACTTCTGGAAGATCGACGTCGCCACCTTGACCGTCGGCGTGGTGACCATCATCTTGATCGTCACGCTGCAGCGCACAAAGCTCGGCCCGTTGGGGCTCGTCGTTGCGGTCTTTGCCGGATCAGCGGTTGCCGGAATCTTCGACCTGCTCGATCGCGACGTCGAACGCGTTCGCGACATCGTCGACGTCCCACGCTCGCTGCCGCTGATCACCATGCCGGTCTTCGGCGATATTCCGACCCTCTTCATCCCCGCCCTCTCGCTCGCCTTCGTCGGCCTCGTCCAGGGCGCAGGTGTCTCTGCAGGCTTCCCCAACGAAGACGGCTCACCGCAGGACGAATCCCAAGACTTCGTCGGTCAGGGTGCCGGCAACATCGCTGCCGGACTCTTCCAAGGCATGCCGGTCGGCGGCTCAATGTCGGGGAGCTCACTGGTTGCATCGGCAGGAGCGAAGACACGAACCGCCGCCTTCTTCGCTGCCGGAGTAATGGCGGTAGTGATCCTCCTTTTTGGTGGGGTCATCGAACTCGTCGCGATGCCCTCGCTGGCGGCACTGCTGATCGTGGTGGGCATCGGCACGATCCGTCCGAGCCGCATCATCTCCGTCGCGAAAACAGGCACGGTGCCCTTGGCCGTGATGTCGATTACGGCGATACTCACCTTGGTCATCCCGCTGCAGTTCGCGGTTCTGGTCGGTGTCGGCATCTCGACCATCCTCTTCGTGCTCCGGCAATCGACCCGGCTGGTCACCCGTCGACTCGTGTTCCACGACGACGGTCGCATCGAGGAGACCGACCCGCGGGAAACCGTGCCGCCCAACGAGGTCGTCGTCCTGCAGCCCTATGGAGCGCTCTTCTTCGCCACCGCATCGACATTGCTGGAACAGATGCCCACGGTGACACCGGAATCGAAGAATTCGGTGGTGGTGCTGCGCGTCCGCGGTGTGGACGACGCCGGGGCGACACTCATTGACGTCGTCAAGCAATACGCAGAATCGCTCCGAGAAACTGACAGCAAGCTGATGATCGTCACGGGCAATCGCAATGTGATTCGCCAGCTGCGCGTCACTGGTGCCACCGATGTGATCGGCGCCGAAAACATCTATCGCAGTACCAAGTTCCTGGGCGAAAGCACGCGCCAAGCCCACGACGACGCACGAGAGTGGATCTCAGAACGGGTCCTGGCGGGCCACCAATCGACTGAGCAACCACCCGAGATCGATGACAACGAGGATCACGCCGATGGTCAGGAGGATCAAGATGTGTAACCGACGAATCACTGTTCGGCTCGTGACAGCAGTCGTTGCCGGACTGATCTTCGCAACGCCGATGGTTGCACAGGCGGCGCCGGGTCAGGATCTGTGGTGACGGCGCCCGCACCGGAGGAGGACTCCCACGCCGATCGTGCGCTCAGCGCCGCGGATCCTGGACTGATGCCCGACTCCTCGACCACGCCCGATGTCCCCGCCGGCCAGTTCGGTGTCACGCTCAACCGCGTCGGCGTCGGCATCTGGACACTGATCGGCGCGATCATCCTGCTCTCAATCTGCGCAGCAGTCCTCGCCGCGCTCAGTGAACTGATGCTGCCACTCGTCTTCGCAGCGATGATGGGGGCGGTGCTCCGGCCCGTCGCGGTCAAGATGCACCGCAAGGTCAAACCGGGCATTGCTGCCATGATCATCGTCGCCGGCTCGATTGTGGCCATCGCCGGCGTCGCCCTGCTCGCCTTCCGCGCCGTTGTCGAGGAAGCCGGCGAACTGTCCGCCGAAATCGACGAGGCATTGGAAACCATGTCGACCACGACCGGAGCTGTCGAGATCGATGCCGCAGCACTCGACGACCTCCGCAACGCGGTCGCCTCGCTTGCCGGTGCAATCGGCCGCGGTCTCCTCACCGGGCTCTTGAGCGGCGTCGGCGCAGTGGTCGGCATCGTCAGCGGCTCGATCCTCGGTGCACTCATCTTGTACTACGTCCTGAAAGACACCCCTGAGATCCGGTCCTTCATGGTGCGGTCATTCCCCGATCGGTTCCGCGACGAGGTCAACTCGTTCATCTCCAGTTCGGTGCAGGCGGTCCGCGGTTATTGGGCGGGACGCAGTGTCATGTCTGCCGTCGTCACGTTGGTCGTGGTCGCGGTGAGCGTGATGATGGACCTGCCCCTCATCGCGACGATCGGAATCGTCAACTTCGTCGGCGGGTTCATTCCCTACATCGGTGCCTTCATCGGCGGGTCGCTCGCCACGCTGCTCGCCGTGTCCAACGGTGGTATCGACCAGGGCCTCGTGATGTTGGTCATTGTGCTCACCGCCAACCTGCTGCTCGAGAACTTGCTTGAACCGCGCATCATGGGCGATCGGTTGCGCATCCATCCACTTGCCGTGCTGTTGGCCACCGCAGCCGGTGGCGTGATCGGCGGGATCATGGGACTCATCCTCGCCGTCCCCGTCACCGTGGTCGGCTTCGACCTGCTCCGCCGGCTCCGACGCCACGCAGCTCCGATGGCGGCGCGAGTCACCGCTGACCAACTACGCGCCCTGGCCGGCCCGGACCGGTCCGCTAACCCTCAAGATCTCTGACATCGCGTCCGCGATGTTCGCTCAGCGGGGGCGATCGCCGTGCACGGTGATTCGACGCATGTGCCGACGAGACCCGGCATAGTCGTAGACAGCGTAGTGCTGCACGCTACGATTGTCCCACATCACCAGCGTGCGGGGCTGCCACCTGACCCGCCATCTATTCGACCTCTCGAGATTCGAGAGAAGTGAAAGGACTCCGAATGCCCTCCAATCAGATCCCCGAAGGTTTCAACACCCCAGTTCCGTCGAAGATCTTGACGCCCGATCACGTTGACTCGCGGATCGGATCGCTGGACTTCGTTGACGGTGTGCCGACGGCCGATACGGCCGGCCGAGTGTTCGATCATCTCGACTTCCTCCGCAGCGTCGAGGTGTTCTTGAATTGCATCCCAGCAGCTTCGATCGAGGCGATGCGGCTCGGATTCCTGTCGCAGGGGATCGACGCGTGCAACAAGTTGCTGATCATGGACGAACTGTTGGACTCCGGGCTGTTCTTCCTCACCGGGAACACCGACACGGTGTATTGCGGCGGGTTCCTCGATCTTGAGCAAGACGGTCCCACGGTGGTCGAGATCCCGCCAGGGTCCGGGCCGGGAACCGTGAACGATGCGTGGTTCCGGTTCGTGATCGACATGGGCGGGCCGGGGCCTGACCGCGGGCAGGGCGGAAAGTACCTGATCACGCCTCCCGGCTACGACGGAGAGATCCCCGACGGCTACTTCGTCGCAGAATCTACGAGCTACAGCAACTTGATCATCCTGCGCGGATTCCTCGTCGACGGCAAGCCCGACGCGGCGACGAAGATGTTCACCGAGGGCGTCAAGATCTACCCACTGTCGCAAATCGATGACCAGCCGGAGATGGAGTTCATCTCGACGGCCGGAAAGCTGTTCAACACGATTCACGCAAATGATTCCGACTTCTACGCGGAGTTGGCGCCGGTGATTCATCGTGAGCCGATCGACATGCTTGATCCCGAGACGCGCGGTTTGCTGGCCGCGATTGGCATCCACAAGGACAAGCCGTTCGCTCCCGACGAGCGGATGCAACAGATTCTCGTCGAGGCAGCCGAGGTGGGAAATGCGACGGCTCGTTCGTTGTATTTCCGCTGGCGCGACGACGAGCCGAAGATCTACAGCGATCGGCAGTGGCACACCTACTTCATCGGCGGCGACTACCAATGGCTCCGTGACGAAGGGCGAGGCGGTCGCCATCTCGATGCCCGCACGTTCTTCTTCTACGTCGGTACTGTCAACACGCCGGCGATGGCATTGGAGCTCGTCGGTATCGGCTCGCAGTACGCCGGCGCAGACACCGACAGCGGTGGCAGCTTCCTCGACGGGTCCAAGTCCTACCGGCTGACGCTTCCGGCAAACGTGCCAGCCAAGAACTTCTGGTCGATCTGCGTCTACGACCCACAGACCCGGTCCGAGCTGCAGACCTCACAGCCCTACCCCAGCCGCAACAACGCACGCGGCGAACTTGAGTTCAACAGCGACGGCTCAGTCGACATCCTGTTCGGGCCGGAACAACCAGCAGAGCTCCAGAACAACTGGATCCAAACCGTCCCCGGAAAGGGCTGGTTCACGATCCTCCGGATGTACGGCCCGCTCGAACCCTGGTACGACCACACGTGGAGGCCCGGAGACATCGAGCCGATCTCGAATTGAGGCTCGAGGGAAATCGGACACCTTGCTACGGCGATGAGTTGTCCGAACGTCGATGAGAGAGGAGGTCCTCAGATGGCCCTCAAAGCAGTGCCGGATTGGATCGCCGGTTACGACCGTCGATGGTTAACGGCTGATGTGATCGCCGGGTTGACCGTCGCCGCGATCTTGGTTCCCGAAGGAATGGCGTACGCCCAGGTGGCCGGAGTGGCTGCAGAGGTCGCCTTCTACACGATTCCGCCCGCTCTCGTCCTGTACGCGCTGTTCGGATCGTCGCGACAGCTCGTCGTCGCGACCAGCGGGGCGATTGCCGTGCTCTCCGCCTCGATCGTGGGCTCGATGGTCGACGGCGGATCGGAGGAGTATGTCGCGTACTCAGCCGCGCTGGCCATGTTCGCCGGCGTGATCGCGGTGCTGTGCGGCTTGCTCAAGCTGGGGCGGATCGCCCAGTTCTTCTCCGAGTCGGTGCTGACCGGTTTCGTGTTCGGTCTCGCCCTCGTCATCTCGATCAAACAGGTCCCAAAAGTCCTGGGCATCGAGTCATCCGACGGCAACTTCTTCGAGCGACTCTGGGACATCGTGCGACATCTGGGAGACGCCGATCGTGCGAGCGTCGTCGTCGGTGTCAGCTCGATCGTCGTAATGCTCCTCATCGAACGCTTTGCAGACAAGGTGCCTGCCGCTCTGGTAGTGCTGATCGGAGGCATCATCGCCGGCACCATCTTCGACCTCGCCGACGAGGGCGTCGAAGTGCTCGGCGAAGTTCCATCGGGACTCGCCGCTCCGGCGCTTCCCGACATCGCCGCCTCCGACATCGGTGCGCTGATCATGGGCGGGTTGGTGCTCGCATTGGTCGCATTCGCCGAAGAGGTAGGGCCCGCAAACGAGTTCGCGTCGAAGCACCGCTACGAGACCGATGGCAACCAGGAGCTGGTCGGCCTCGGAGCCGCCAACCTGGGTGCCGGTCTGTTCCAGGGGTTTCCGGTCGGGTCGAGCCTGTCGACCTCGGCGGCGAACGATGGCGCCGGCGCACGGTCGCCGCTGTCGCTCCTCGTCGCCGCCTTTGTCGTCGTCGTGGTTGCACTTTTCCTCACCGGGACGTTGGAGAACCTGCCCGAACCCACACTCGCCGCGATCGTGTTGGTCGCGATCAGCGGACTGATGAAGACACCCCAGATGAAACGCCTCTGGAAGATCAGCAGACGGGACTTCCTGCTGGCTGCGACTGCACTCGCCGGGGTCCTGATCTTCGACACGCTCGCAGGCCTCACCATCGCCGTGATCGTCTCACTCGGCCTCGTGATCTGGCGGGCCTCGTCAGCAAGCCTCTCAACGCTCGGTCGGAAGCCCGGGTCGGGAGAGTTCGTGGCACTCAGCGAAAACCCCGAGTCGCTGACCGTCGACGGACTGCTCATTGTGCGGCCAGAAGAACCGATGTTCTTCGCGAACGCCGCATCGATTCGAGCCGCTGTGCGGCGCGCAGCGGAAGCGAGCAAAACGCCACTCGTTGCTGTCGTGCTCGATCTCGAAGCAACCGTGGACATCGACGTGCCGGGCTGTGACAGCCTTCGTGAACTCGTCGAAGACCTTGATCGTCAAGACATTCAGCTTGGACTGACTCGTGTCCGGAGCACCATGCGACAGATTCTCGACGACACCGGCGTGATCGACGCTGTCGGGGTAGACCGGATCTTCACGTCAGATGGAGCAGCGGTCGCGGCGTTTGCATCCAGAACCGGGAAGACTCCAGACCCCGACGCCGTCGCAGCAGAGGCGGGTGCGGCCCTCGGCGAGCTCGCCGATCTCCTCGATGACGAGGCGGTGTCATTGCGTCTTCGTCGTGCGATCGAGGCGCTTGAACCCGACGCAGAATAGAGGTCCAACTCCTACGTTCCGGCCCGCGCCCGCGAGTTGGCCGAGGTCGTTTGACCACCACTCACGAACCGCGTCTGGCCGTTGCAGGCCCTCCCGCGGCCTCAAGACCGTCCTCGGAGTCGCTGCCCGGCGTCAGAACGACATGTCGCCGTCCCACTCCTAGCTGCCAAGTCGCACGCCTCAGAAACAGTCGACGCCACCCGATAATCGCTGCCACCACTCGTCGGATGACCCGTCCGAGATCTACACGTCCCGCTCGGGAGAGACCGCCCGGACGTGCGCACAGAGCGCTCCGCGTCGATACGTGCGCATCCTTGCACTCGCCGGTTGCCGGGAATGTTGCGCAGCGTCCATGTTCACGACTCGGGAGTATCGAGTGGGCCTGAGACGGCGGCGTACGCGGCGTTGCGTGCAGCCTCGCTCCGCATTGCGGACCTCGTGGGGGTTCGAGTGCGAGCGACGACAACGACGACGACTGACCGCAGCCTGGCCCACATATCCAGGGTCCACGATGAGGGCATACGCCAACGGCGGGTCGCGGGTTTGTCGTGGGCCAGCCCAGTTGCGCGGACCCTGCGACCGTCTCCATCACGCCGGGAGCGGTACGAAGGGCTCGTGATCGTGGGGAACGGTAGGGAATCGTTGCGCGGTCCAGTCGGCCTTGGCCTGTTCGATGCGGTCGAGGTCGCTGTGGACGAAGTTCCACCAGATGTGGCGTTTCCCGACTGGTTCACCGCCCAGCACGATGGCTGTGCCGGGTCCGCTCAGTGAGGTTGCGGCGGCGGGCCGGAGCACGGCGAGTTGGCCAGCGGTGACGAGCTCGTTGTTGACCCAGATATCTCCACGGAGGGCGATGACGGCGAGTTCGGGATGATCGGCGGCGATGGGAAAGGACGATTCAAGACTCATGTGATGAACGAGATCAATCGAGGTTCGTACATTGCACCCGAGCGAGGACGCCAAACCTTTAGTCACTATGCGGAGTTGTGGATGAAGACCCTCGACCCAACTCCTTCTACAAAGGCAAACTACGAGTCGATCCTGAACCGCCACCTCCTCCCCAGTCTCGGACAGATGGAAGTCTCACGAATCCAGTGGTTGACATTGGAGAATCTGAAGAACTCGCTGCTTGAAAAGGGCCTTCACCCGAAGACTGTCCGGAACATCATGAACCCGGTGAGCGGGATCCTGAAGACAGCAGTTCGGGATGGAGCGATCGCCGGTAATCCTTCCCGTGAACTTTCGATCCCGAAGAACCGGAACTCAACGCCGGTACGACCAGCATCGCCTGAAGAGATCCTGGATCTCACCGCCGAGATGACCCCAGCGGACCGACTCCTGGTTCTCTTCGCAACCTTCAGCGGACTTCGTGCCGGCGAGTGCGGAGGGCTTCAGGTAGGAGACCTCGACTTTGCAAATCGCAGGGTCCACGTTGTCCGCTCCATCACTGAACCCCACGGCATCGCCCAGTTAAAGGAACCGAAGAACGGGAAGAACCGAACTGTCCCGCTCCCGCCATTCCTGATGAAACAACTGACCGAGCATCTAGAGGACCGGGGAGTTACTGCTGACCCGACAGCGCAAGTGTTCACCTCACCAGATGGTGGGCTGTATCGCCACTCGAACTTCTACCCTCGGATCTTCAAACCCGCCGTGAAGGCTCATGGTCTCGGCGGTTTCAAGTTTCACCACCTCCGACACACCTACGCCTCACTGCTCATCGAGCAGGGCGCTCACCCTCGGGTCATCATGGACCGGATGGGCCACTCCAACATCCAGATCACGATGAACATCTACGGTCACCTGTTTCCAGCCGAGGATGAGGCAACTATCGATGGCTTGGAACGTGCTTTTATCAAGGCGAACGAAAGAGCCTCGCGGCCTGTACGCGGCCTACGCCTCATTCAGGAGATCGCCTGATTGATCCGTAAACGAGTAGAACCCCTGCCTGAGCAGGGGTTCCTCGATGGTGGCGGGGACGGGATTTGAACCCGTGACCTTCGGGTTATGAGCCCGACGAGCTACCAGACTGCTCCACCCCGCGGCGTGCCTCTGACTCTACTCTGCGCAATCGAAAATCCGCCATTCGGAACCGTTCGCCGGTACTCGAGGCTAAGCCCATCAGGACGATGACGAGGCCTTAGGCCACCCACCTCGACTAGCCAAGACCGAACCAACCGGCGAGTTCACGCACATTGGTGAACAACAACAACCCTGCGACGGCGATTCCCATTTTCTGCTGCGGGAGTCGACGCGCAAGCAGTGCAGCAAGAGGGGCTGCCGCTACTCCACCGATCAGCATCGCTACAAGGATCCCGACCTCAACATCTCCCCCTTGAATGGCACCAAAGAGTGAGCCAACCGAAATCACCGCGACCGCCACCTCGGCCGCATTCACCGAACCAACGGTGTAGCGCGCAGAGAGGCCTTTATGCAGAAGTACCGGCGTCACGACTGGGCCCCAAGCTCCGATAAGACCGTTGGTCACGCCGCCAGCGAATCCGGCCGCACCCACTCCTCGAAGTGACACTTCCTCTGGCGAGCACTGGGTCTGTACTGCTTGATTCGAACGACGAAATCTAAAAAGAATGCGCAGGGCAACAACGATCAGCATCGTTGCCAACAGTGGGCGCAATGCCGATGCGTCAATACTGCGAAGTACCGTCACACCAACCAGGGCGCCAACCATTCCAGGCACAGCCATTCGGACAGCCAAACGGCGATCAACGTTGCCGAAACGCCAATGTGGCAGTCCGCCAACAACGCCGGTGGCGACCTTCGCGATATTCACCGTTGCCGAAACCGAAACTGGCGACATTCCCGTGCCCAACAGGATCGTTGATGATGTCGGGCCGAATCCCATCCCCAACGAGCCATCGACCATGCAAGCGAGGAAGCCGGCAAGGGCGACCACCAGATATTCGTCCATCGCAGATTGTCAATTAATCGATCAACTCGGTTCAGCCGGGGATGGCGCGTAATTCAAAGCCCGGAGGTCAACGGGTTTAGTTAAATAGATGGTGAAACGCGTTTCGGCCAAAAGTGAAACGCGAGCCTATCGAGCAGTTCCGCTCTAAGGCTGTCGCCACGGGTTCAGCCCGTGAAAACCGGAACGACCTGGTCCGGCGCAACTGTAGTTGGTGACGCAGGAACAGTCGTCGTCGTTGTTGGCGCAGGTTCAGGACCGGTTAACGAGATCACCAACGTCTCAAACGCGGAACCGGTGTTCGTGTAACCCACCGCAACACAGTCGGACGCACTCACACACGACACCGACTCCAGCCGATCGAGACTGGTGCCGGCATTCGGGCTGGTCACAATCGACCACACACTGCCATCCCACACCATCACCAACGCCTCAAATGCCGAACCGGTGTTCGTGTAACCCACCGCAACACAGTCGGACGCACTCACACACGACACCGACTCCAGCCGATCGAGACTGGTGCCGGCATTCGGGC
>CALEHQ010000040.1 GCA_937876315.1 uncultured Actinomycetes bacterium
ACCCAGATGAGGTCATTAACGGATAGTGCAAGAGTAAAAGGAGTCACAACGTCAGACAAAGAGCGCCCAAGTGGATTGAAGGAAAGAAGCCGACAGACCCTCTCTTTCCTTCGCCTGAAGGCAAGGTGCTTAGAAATTCGAACTTCACTCGCAGGACTTACCAACCAGCAATGATTGCAGCTGGGGTTATCAAGAAGCGAATCCACGATTTGCGCTGGACGATGATTTCTATATCCGCATCTGAGGGAATTGAGCAGAACCTTGTTAGAGAGCAAGTCGGACACTCTAAGGCTTATATGACTGCCGCTTACACGAAAGTCTTTGAGAAAGACCGCCACATCGGTCTAGAAAAACTGAATAACGCGGTTTATGAAGTGCATGAAAAGTGCATTCCTGAGGGAGCTCAAGGTTTAGATGTCGTTGAAAATTACGCGAATTCCGCTTCATTAGGAGGAAATTTAGACATTCAGACCTTTGAAGTACACACACGAGAAGAGGATTATGAGTTCGTCGGTTAGTTCTTCATGCTTCGATGTCGAGGTGACCGAAAAGGTCGCTCATATTCGCTTGAACCGTCCCGACGATCTCAATTCGATGGTCCGAGAGTTTTGGACGGAACTTCCCGAAATTGTTCGCGGGCTCGATGCGCAGGGCGACGTGCGGGCGATCGTTGTGTCCTCAACTGGCCGTCACTTCTGCGCAGGTATGGATCTAGGTGTCTTTACCTCCGGAGATACAGCGATAACGCCTGGTGATTCCCATGAAATGGGACGCGTACGTGCTCGACTGCGTCAAACCGCTCTCATGTTGCAGGAGAGTTTCACCGCGTTTGAGCGAGTTCGCATGCCTGTGCTTGTCGCAATCCAAGGAGGGTGTATTGGTGGCGCTGTCGACATGGTGACGGCTGCCGATATGCGGTACGCGTCAGCAGATGCGTTCTTTGTGATTCAGGAAATCAACATCGGGATGACCGCCGATGTCGGTACGTTGCAACGCCTCCCGAAAATCATTCCCGATGGCATTGCGAGAGAAATGGCCTATACCGGTCGACGTTTGTCGGCCCAACGGGCCCTTGAGGTGGGGCTAATCAACGAGATTTTCCCGACTCACGAAGAACTCGTCGCTGGAGTTCTTGCTATCGCTAGCGAAATCGCATCAAAGAGTCCGCTCGCAATCTGGGGCACCAAAGAAATGCTCCTGTACTCGCGAGATCACAGCGTGACCGACGGACTGAATCACATTGCGACATGGCAGACAGGGATGTTCCAACCCTCTGACATGGTCGAGACATTTGCGGCAAAGGCCGAAGGGCGTGAACCAGTATTCCCCGATCTGTTGCCAGAACCTGATTCGTTCTGAACGAGAGTGACTGAATTAGGCCGGTTGCTCAATCGGAGGGAGAAAATCCCAAGGGAGATCTCCGACCTTCACGAGAATTGCTGAAATCCATCCGCCCATAGCGCCGACGTTGTCGTCAAGGCGCGCGCCGTCGGCCAGCGTTTCTTCGTCAACTTCATAACTGCCTTCATAACTGACTTCAATCGCGTACTCGGGTTGATCAAAGGTCGTTGCGAAAATCGTCTCGACAGTTGGGCCCGAACGTTCAAGACGGTCGGTGCCTATCGGAGGGCTGAGGTCGGGTAGCGCTGCGATCAGCATTGCGGGATCGGGTGCGTCCGAGAGACGCTGAACGCGAAGGACAAGTTCAATGTCGATTCGGGGAGCTTCGTCGAGGGTTTCCCCGATGTACCAAGACCGATAGGCAGTCTGGGCCCAAGTGGGCCATGTGAGGGTGAGGTCGGCTTGGACTCGGGGCGGAACGCCCTCGCCCGGCAGCCCGTAGGTGGTTTCCCACGTCATATCGCCCAACAGCATGTCCATGTTGAATCGTTCTTCGAAGGCCTGCCGTTCGAGCATCGCTCCTTCGAAGGCATCGCGAAGCGCTCCGATGGCATCGGTAAACACGTGATCAAGCACGGCGTGACCCTATCGGTATCAGAGGGTCTGTATGCCCCGAAACTCCAAGGACACTGCGGTAGTTTCGGCACTGGCCTTTCTTAATCAGAGGGCCCGCTTATCGGTTCGCTTCTCCGTCCAACTGGGAAACTTCTCCATGCTTTTCCCCACCATCGATTTCGCGGTTTTCTTCTTGGTGGTCTTCACCGTGAGTTGGATACTCCGACCCCACAAGATCGCATGGCGCTGGTTTATCCTCGCCGCGAGTTTTGTCTTCTATGGGTGGTGGGACTGGAACTACTTGTTGCTGCTCTTCTTGAGCATTGGCATCAATTGGTTCTTTGGATTGGCGGTATTTCGCGCGCTCACTCCAGAAGGAGAGCGGACCGACGCGAGTCGATGGATTGTCCGAATTGCTGTCATTGTCAATCTCGGCATTCTCGGTTATTTCAAATATGTCGATTTTTTTCTTGCGAGCATTACCGAAAGGATGCGGTCGATTGGAATCTCAGTCGACTCTCCACTTCTCAACGTTGTTTTGCCAATCGGAATTTCGTTCTTCACATTCCAGGCGATCAGTTATGTGATCGATATCGGTCGAGGTGAGTGGCGCAAGCCTCTCAATTTTCTTGACTTCGGGGTCTATCTCTCGTTTTTTGCTCACCTCGTTGCTGGACCCATCGTGCGGGCGAGTGAGTTTGCCCCTCAGCTCGAGGAACAACCTGATCCCCGCTATGTGCGATCGGGCGAAGCATTCATGCTCATTTTCCGCGGCATGTTTAAGAAGGTTGTGGTTTCGAGTTTCTTGGCGACTCAGATCGTGGATCCAGTCTTTGCGAACCCCGAGGGTTATGGGTCGCTCGCTGTGCTTTTGGCGATTTATGCCTACGCGATCCAGATCTACTCAGATTTCAGTGGCTATACCGACATCGCAATCGGAATCGCATTGCTCCTCGGAATCAGGTTCCCGCAGAACTTTGATTCTCCGTATATCGCCCTCTCGTTGCAGGACTTCTGGAACCGTTGGCATATGACGTTGTCACGTTGGTTGCGTGATTATCTCTACATTCCGCTCGGCGGAAACCGTGGTTCGAAAGCCATGATGTACAGGAACTTGTTCCTCGTCATGATCATCGGCGGATTGTGGCATGGAGCGAACTGGACTTTTGTTGCTTGGGGCGCAATTCATGGTGGTTATCTCGTGGCGGAACGCATTGTTCGGGCCAAATGGAAAGGCCATGAACTTGGTCTGCCTCCGCTTCTTGTGAAATCGATGCAGTGGTTCTTGGTCTTCAACGTGGTGTGTCTGGCATGGGTGTTCTTCCGAGCCCAGTCAATTGATGGCGCATTCACGCTTCTCGGCCGCCTGTTCGCTTCAGGCGGTTCTAGTGCCGGCGTGAGCTTGCTTCTTGTCGTCGCCATCGTGGCGAGTGTTGCCTCACAGTTCGTGCCGCCTCGTGTCCCTCAGAAAGCTGAAGTGTGGTTTGCGACCTGGGCACCCGCTCTGCAAATCGCTGCGCTTGCTGCCGGTCTTGTCCTAATCGATGCGCTTGGTCCCGAGGGGATCGCGCCATTCATCTACTTCCAATTCTGATGGAGGGCCCGCGATGAGCCAGCAACAAAAGCCGTCAGGTCGAGGGCCACGAGTCAATTGGCGAAAGCTTTTTGAACCACTCCGCCCTCGTAAGGAAGGAACGATGCCGGCAGGCATGATCCTGGTTGTGATTCTGGTGGCACTTTGTCTCGCAGGACTCCTCAATGCGGATGCGACATTGCGTAAGAGCAACGCCAAGGGTGATAGCTGGCGTAATGGAATCGCCAGGACAGTCGCTTCAGTGACCGACACATTCCAGATCAATTTCTTCCGTAACGCGATTGATGATGCAATCGGCAAAAACCAAAGCAGCGAGATTGATGTTGAGGAACTCTTGCGCCAGCAGGCCGAGGCAGAAAGTGCGGCCGCAGCGGCTGAAGCGAGCAAAGTCCCAGAACTTGTTGCTCCTACTCCTGCAGAACCGATGAAGATCTGGGTTGGTGGCGACTCCATTACACAGACCTTCGGCACCTCGTTCCAGCGGATAACGCAGTCGACGGGCATCTTTACCCCAACGCTGGACTTTCGTGTCTCCACGGGGCTGGCTCGTCCCGATTACTTCAACTGGCCTGAGCACTTAGTGAAGAACGTTCTCCCAGCGAATCCAGCGATTCTCGTCATCATGTTTGGAGCGAACGACGGCCAGAACATGCTCGATGCCAATAACAAAGTTCTCGAGCGCTTTTCCGAACCGTGGTTGGCGGAGTATCGACGCCGAGTTTCCGCCACGATGGATCTCTTGAAGTCGCCAACCAATGATCGAATAACGATCTGGTGTGGGCCTCCGCCGATGGGCCCTGGGACAAAGACGAAGGGTATGGATGAGTTGAGTTACATCTACTGGACAGAAGCACAGTCGCGTCCGTGGATTCAGTACTTCGACACGTGGCCGTTCTTCACCGATTCGGACTTCCAGTTTGTCGCCAATTTGCCCAACGCTGATGGTGTGGTGCGCGGCGTGCGCCAGAAAGACAATGTGCACCTTTCAACTGTGGGTGGCGACCGCCTCACGTGGGCCGTTATCGACCGCATCGGAAAACTTGTCGACATTTCGGCAGGCAAAGTCACTCCACCTCCGAGACAAGGGCCGCCGGCAAGTGTTGTTGAGCGCACCGAGATTCCACCCGAGATGCCAGGAGCGGAATAACGGTTGCTGCCTCGTACTCCCTCGTACTCTCTCGTACTCCCTCGTTAGGGAATGTGCGGCTGTGAACGCGTGCGCTACGGGTGCGACGCAGTGACGGTGGTGAGGATGCCACCGCGGACTTTCCACACCGTTTCGACGGTCATTCGTCGCGGCGAAAGCGCCTGCACGAGATCATCGAGGATGGTATTTGTGACGGCCTCGTGGAAGGCACCTTCGTCACGATAGGACCAGATGTACATCTTGAGGCTTTTGAGTTCAACGAGAAACTCGTCGGGCACATAGGTAATGCGAACGGTCGCGAAATCCGGCTGACCGGTAACGGGACAGATACACGTCAACTCATCGGTTTCGCAGAGGATCTCGTAATCGCGACCCTTTTCAGGGTTCGGGACAGTGACGAGTTCCTTTGATGGTTGGCTAAGCACGAGAAAAGGCGCGACGTGACGGCAGGAGGCTGAATCAGCCGCGACCGGCGTTGGGCTTGGTGCCGTGGTTTGCCGGCTTGCGACGGGCGTTCGTGCGGCGCTTGTTGGTTTTCTTTGACATAGGGGCGAAATCTTAGGCCCAAGGCCGCGTGGGGGACCAATCACGGGCTCGGCTCGGGAGGCACTCTGACATGAACCTCTGGCATGAACCTCTGGCATGAACCTCTG
>CALEHQ010000041.1 GCA_937876315.1 uncultured Actinomycetes bacterium
CCTCTTTGAGCAGTGCCTCTTTGAGCAGTGCCTCTTTGAGCAGTGCCTCTTTGAGAAGCGGGGGCGGAAAGGGCGGTGGGGTTCAGGATTGCAGCCATGAGGGAAGTCTCCACGTGGGGTGTGACAGTCAGGAAGGTGAAGGGGGAACTGGGGTGAGGGGGAACGGATCGAACGCCCGTTCGTGCGTCACTATAGAAACACGAACACCTGTTCGATGTCAAGCCTCAATCGAACGGGTGTTTGCCTCAAGCCCATCGAGCCGGTACTGTCGTACAGAGGTTCGAAGGCCGAAACGACCCAACGGGATCCAACAAGATCCCAAACGGTCTCAGTTCCTCCCGTTCTCCCCACCTCTCCTCAACGATCCGGAGTCCTCAATGAGTACCGACCGCCTCACTCCCCGCCAGCAGCAGATCCTCGATGTGATCGATCAGCACCTCAACGAACGGGGCTATCCCCCGTCTGTTCGTGAGATTGGGAAAGCCGTCGGGCTCACCTCGCCATCAAGCGTGCAGAACCACCTCAACACTCTCAACGAGCTCGGCTACCTGCGCCGCGATCCAACCAAGCCCCGAGCCATGGAAGTTCGTTACGACCCCAACTCCGGCGCATCCGGCGAACGCCGTCCGTTCCGTCACGTTCCGCTTGTCGGCGATGTTGCCGCTGGCACCGATGTGCTCGCTGAACAGAACGTCGAAGAAATCATGCCAGTGCCTACCGACCTGTGTGGCGACGGCGAACTGTTCATGCTTCGTGTTCGTGGCGATTCCATGATCGACGCCGGCATTTTCGATGGCGACTACATCGTGGCCAAAGCCGGCACCAACGTGTCAAAGGGCGACATTGTTGTCGTCGGCATTCCCGGCGGCGAAGCCACAGTGAAAACCTGGTCACGTACCGGAGACAACGTCACGTTGCTTCCGGCCAACTCACGTCTCTCGCCCATGGAATTCCACTCATCGGAAGTCACCGTGTACGGCAAAGTCGTTACCGTGATGCGCAAGCTCTGAACCACAACCTCCTCGGTTCGAATGTGGCGTGTGCACCAGCACACGCCACATTCGCGTTCAGGCCTCTGTCAACAATCCGACGAGCACGGAATGCACACGCTCAAGCGGTGCACGATCGAGGTACTCCCCCGCCGTATGAGCAATCGTGCTGTCGCCTGGACCAAAGTTCACTGCAGGCACACCATGGGCAGCGAATCGCGCCACATCTGTCCAGCCCAACTTTGCGAGAACCTGCGCACCACTTCGCTCAACAAGTGATGCAAGAAGAGGATGATTCAGGCCGGGGGCTGCAGCATTCGCAACATCGAGAACTTCAACAACATCGCCTTCCTCGAGGAATGGTGCGAACAGTTCGCGAACATGAGTTTCTGCGTCAATCGCTGAACGATCGGGAGCAAAGCGAAAGTTCACCGTGACACTGGCGGAATCAGGCACGACGTTTCCAGAAATGCCACCGTCGATTGCAACTGCTTGCAGCGCTTCACGGAACTGACAACTGTCGATGATTGGCGAACGTGCTTCGTAGGAATCAAGCGCAGCAAGAATTCCTGACAAACGATGCACCGCGTTGCGCCCCATCCAGGGCCGAGCCGTATGAGCACGCACGCCTTGTAGTTGCACACGCAGCCGCAGCGTTCCCTGACAACCAGCTTCGATGCGAGCATCGGTGGGCTCACCCAAAATGGCGATATCGCCGACAAGTAGATCGGGTCGAACTTCGAATAACTCCCCAAGTCCGCTTTCTGCACTTGCGATTTCTTCGCGTGCGTAGAAGACGTAGGTGAGATCGACAACGGGTTCGGTGAGCGTGGCCGCGAGTTCGAGCATTACCGCAAGCCCGCCCTTCATATCGGCCGAGCCGACCCCGAAGAGTCGGCCATTATCAATACGCGCCGTTGCATTGTCGGCAGCAGGAACGGTGTCGGTATGACCGGCAAGCACAACGCGGTGAAGGCGGCCCAGCGAGGTGCGAGCAACCAGATTGTCGCCGACTCGAGTCACTTCGAGATGCGAGTGAGCGCGCAGTTCGGCCTCGATCAGATCAACGATCGGCCCTTCGGCGCGACTGGGCGACGCAACGTCGACAAGCGCGGCCGTGCGGGCCAAGAGATCGGTGAGACCGTCGGTGGCCATGATCAGGTCGCTGCGCCGTGATCGCGAAGTACGTCGTTGAGAGCTGCCTTGTCGTGACGCTCGCCTTCGTTGAGGCGCTTCAATACCAGCACACAGGGAAGACCAAACTCGCCACCAGCGAATGTGCGTGGCCGAGTAGCGGAAACGGCAACGCTCCACGACGGAACAACACCGCGGCTGAGTTCTTCGCCAGTTTCGGCATCGATAACGGGGATCGAAGCAGTGAGAATGGCCCCAGCGCCAAGCACCGCACCGTTACCGACGCGAGCACCTTCGGCCACGATGCAGCGGCTACCGATAAGCGCATCGTCGCCGATGATGACCGGAGCGGCCTGCGGCGGTTCGAGTACGCCACCGATACCAACGCCACCAGACAAATGCACATTGGCACCGATCTGCGCACAACTGCCAACGGTGGCCCACGTATCGACCATGGTGTTGGCGCCGACGCGAGCGCCGATGTTCACATAGCTCGGCATCATGACCACGCCACGGTCAAGGAACGACCCGTAGCGAGCAGATGCACCCGGAACAACGCGAACGCCAGCAGCAGCGAAGTCGTTCTTGAGCGGAATCTTGTCGGCGAATTCGAATGGAGCGAGTTCGATTGTGGCCATCTGTGAAAGACGGAAATAGAGCAGGATCGCGTGCTTGAGCCACTGGTGAACGATGGGTTCACCATCGGCCCCGAGTTCAGCCACACGGGCTTCACCTGAGTCGAGCAAAGCGATCGCTTGCCCGACAGCGACGACCGCTTCGGTATCGGCGGCGCTCAGCGAGTCGCGGTTGTTCCAGAGTTCATCAATTGTCGAAGCGAGATCAGCCATAGCGACGCAGGTTACCGCCCTCGAGCCAAGCCCCCGGTGCTGAGTTCCTGCGTGGACGCGGCGGCATCTATGAGAGTGCCCAGATTTCACGCCTACTGGTCATGCCTCAGCAGCAAACAACCTCACAGCACGCCGAGGCGCCGTCCAACGAGTCCGAGGCGTTCGACCGATTGCACGACGGCGACACGAATGAAGTCGCTGCCTTCTGGTCCGTAGAACTCGCCTGCCGACACCAACGCTCCGCCTTCGGCAGCGAGTCGCTCGACCAACGCCCATGAGTCGCCGTCAGGCGCGGCTGCCCAGAGGTAAAACGCGCCACCAGGCATCGGAGCATCGACGCCAATGCCTGCGAGCACAGTCCGGAAAAGTTCAAGTCGTTCCAGATACACGCGGCGTTGCACGTCGACGTGTGCCTGATCGTTCCATGCAGCAACTGCCGCAGCCTGCACTGGTCCGGGAACCATGAACCCAGCGTGCTTACGCAGTTCTGACAAGTAGTGAACAAGATCGCCATCGCCGGCGTAGAACCCAGCGCGTACACCCGCAAGGTTCGAACGCTTCGACAATGAATGGACGGCCAGCACACCGTCGAGACCGTGTTCAAGAATTGTCCGACCAGGCCCATCCCATGTGAACTCGACGTAACACTCATCGGAAATCACCGGAACGTTGTGTGCGCGTCCCCAGTTCGCTGCTGCTTCAAGATCATCAAGGTGTCCGGTGGGATTGCCGGGCGAGTTCACCCAGAGACACAACGCTCGAGCTGCGTCGGCAGGATCAATGGCATCGAGATCGCTTCGCCCGTCGGCGGTAACTGGAACTGGCACCGCACGTGCCCCAGCAAGTTCCGCACCCATGGCATAGGACGGATAACTAATGGCCGGATACAGCACCGTGTCGCGATCGGGGGTGCGGAGGCGCAGCCAATGCGGAAGCCCGGCGACGAATTCCTTCGTACCGATGCACGCGGCGATTTCTTTCGCGCCAACGCTGACGCCGAGTTCGCGCTCCATCCAACCCATCGCCGCTTCGCGGTAGGCAGGGAACCCGATCGATGCTGGATAACTCCGCTCGCTTGCCGAAGAGGCGAGCGCTTCGATGACCACTGCTGGCGGAGGATCGAAGGGGTCGCCTATCGAAAGGTCGACCATTCCGCCCTCGTGCGCCGACGCGATCGACTTGAACGCATCGAGCCGATCGTAGGGATAGGGCGGCGGTGTGAATCCGGCAGTCATGAACGCAGAGTCTGACCGCTCACGACGAACTCGTGAAGACGGCTCACCGAAACCTCGTCGAGGCGGGCCCGAACCAGCATTCCGTCTTCGGTAGCAGTCTCAACGAGGACTTCACCTTCTCGATGCAGTGCGGCAAGGAGATCGCCTCGATCAAACGGAACGAGCAGTTCGGTGATGTTCGAAAGTCCGCGCAACCGATCGGCTAGGGCGCGCAGCATGTCCGCCACACCCTCACCGGTTTTCGCCGACAGAGCCACGCATCCGGGATGGTCTTCAAGGACTTCTTTGGCCCCATCTGGGTCGATATCAATCTTGTTTACCACAAGCATTTGAGGGACGTCCGCAGCGCCAATCTCGTTGAGCACTCGATCGACAGCTTCGATGTTGGATTCCGGGTCGGCAGCGGAGCCGTCAACAACGTGAACCAAAAGATCTGCGTCGACAACAACTTCGAGCGTGGACTTGAACGCTTCAACGAGTTGCGTCGGAAGCTTGGTGATGAATCCAACGGTGTCAGTGAGCAAGACCGATTCGCCACCGGGCAACTGCAGCCGACGAGTCGTTGCATCAAGCGTTGCAAACAAACGATCTTCAACGAGCACGCCTGCATCGGTGAGGTGGTTCAGGAGCGTTGACTTCCCCGCATTGGTGTAGCCAACGATCGCTACCCGATGCAGACGCGAACGTTGCCGGGCCTTTGCCTGGGTATCGCGCACTCGAGAAATTTCACGAAGGTCGGCTTCAAGTTTGTGCATGCGCCGCTGGAGTCGCCGGCGATCGACCTCGAGCTGCGTTTCGCCACCACCCTGCCGAGCACCGATGCCGCCACCCTGACGCGAAAGCTGATTGCCCTTTCCACGCAGACGTGGAAGTCGATAGCGAATCTGTGCCAATTCAACCTGAGCCTTACCTTCAAGGCTGTGAGCGTTCTGGCCGAAGATGTCCAGGATCACCGCGGTGCGATCAATCGCAGAACGACCCAGCAGCTTTTCAAGGTTTCGCTGCTGTGCAGGTGAAAGTTCGTTATCGAACACCACGGTATCGGCATCGACCGACACACACAGTTCACGAAGTTCTTCCACCTTTCCGCTTCCTAAGTAGGTCGCAGGATCAGGAGCATGTCGGCGCTGCACCACTCGGGCGATGCTGTCGGCACCAGCCGTGTCGACAAGGAGCGCAAGTTCATCGAGATGGCGTTCTGTATCGAATTCATCTTCGGTGGGAAAGGTCACACCAACCAACACGATCCGCTCACGGAACGTGCGGTCGATGAGCCCTGAATTTTCACCAGCGAACGCACCAAAGCCACCGCGGTGATCGCCAACAATCGGCGAGGTTGGTTCAGGCATCCGGAAGCTCAATGGTGGCGATGTGTTGCGAAGGCCCAATGAGGATCGGCTCACCATCGGGGCTTGGCGCGACGATGACTTCAGTTGAACCACCAGGCATAACGACGCGCACTTCACGTCCGACGAGACCCCATTGATGGGCCAGGGTTGCTGCGGCCACCGCGCCTGTACCGCAGGCTTCGGTCACGCCAGCACCGCGTTCCCACACCAGCAGGTCGAGTGAATCGGGTTCGGTTCCTGTCGCAATGAATTCGACGTTGATCCCGGCATCGAACTGTGACTCGATCCATGCTCCCGTGCCGACGAGGTCCACCGATGACAGATCGGAAACGAGCACGACGATGTGTGGGTTACCAAGATCGGCAGTCGCATGCCGGTCGCTACCGAGTCGTTCCGAAACCGAACGAGGGACTGCCGGACCTTCGCTAACAAGGCCCATCGTGACGCTGACGGTGGCAAGGCGATGGGCCGCATCGTCGTGCACAACAAGTTGTCGAAAACCGCCATCGGTGACGACGACATAGGTGGCCTCGTGATCATCACGAGCCATCGCGAGTGCTTGACCAAGACAGCGAATGCCGTTGCCGCTCATTTCGGCGCGGCTGCCGTCGGCATTCCACAGATGCATCACGACATCGATTGGTTTGCCATTGAGACCAGTGGCATCGACTGCGGGGTGAGACCCAATAATCAGTCCGTCGGCGCCAATCCCCCGACGACGGTCGCAAAGAGCGCGGGCCAAGGTGGCATCGCCATGAAGAGGTCCGTTGACTTCCTCGAGAGCGATGACGAAATCGTTGCCCAGACCGTGGTGTTTGGTAAGTCTCATGGTGGGTTCAGTCAATCAGCCCGCGGGCGAGTTCGGCGAGTGCATTTGCCGAAACTTCACCATCGGTCTCGATCCAGTTGATTCGGGGGTCTCGGCCGAACCATCGCTGCTGGCGTCGGGCGAATCGACGAGTCCGCGTCACTGCCGTTTCGAGCGCGTCATCAAGTGGTGTTCCGTTCTCGATGTGGTCAAGCAGTTCGGCATATCCAAGTGCTTGACGAGCAGTACGACCAAGACCTGCCGGGCGGTCCACGAGAGTCTGCACCTCAGCCAAGAACCCATCGGCCATCTGCCGCTCGTAACGCTTCGCAATGCGCTGGTCGAGCACCTCGCGTTCCATCGCCAGCCCCAGGACCGGGAACGGCGCCGGCGGGTACTCCTCGAGGCCAGGTCCAAATGACGAGAAAGGCCGACCGCTTCCGAGCGTAACTTCGAGCGCCCTCACGACGCGTCGACGATTGGTGGGTTCCATACGCGATGCCGCCAGTGGGTCGAGACCCTCGAGTCGAGCAAACAGCACCGCCGTATCGGGTTCGGTTTCGAGTTCGGCGCGCACATCGAGGAATCGGGCCGGAATTTCAAGATCGTCGGTGATTGCCTGGAGGTAAAGCCCGGTGCCGCCAACCAGTACCGCGCGCTTGCCGCGTTCTTCAATGTCGGCGAGCACTGCGAAACAATCACGTTGAAACCGAGCAACGGTGTAGTCATCATCTGGATCGCACATATCGAGAAGGTGATGAACGATTTCGGATTGTTCTGCCACCGAAGGCTTGGCCGTGCCGATGTCCATCCCGCGGTAGACCTGCATTGAATCAACGGTGACGAGTTCAACGTCGCTGCGACTGCGCGCCAACGCCATTGCCATCGAGGACTTCCCGGAAGCAGTCGGACCTACAAGCGCGAGGTGTCGACCGCTAGGACGAAACCGTGGCGATGAACTCACCCTGCAGTAACTGCGAAACGAGTGCGATGTCGCGACACCGAGAGGACTTCAACCAACTCGCCCCGCAGGAAGTGCGTCGACGCTTCAGTAATCAACGCAGTTGCCAAGGTTCCAGAACGCAATGGGCGGTCGCTCGTGAAGTGCACCAACTTGTTTTGCGCAGTTCGGCCGGTAAAGACCTCAGGGTCTCGTTTCGACGGCCCTTCCACGATCATCTGCTCCGTGCGGCCGATGCGGGCCATGTGCTTCGCGAGCGCAGAACGTTCGACGACGACGCGCAATCGCTCAAAGCGATCTCCGACTTCGATGGGGTCGCAGAACTGATCGACCATGTCGGCCGCCTCTGTCCCTTCACGGGGAGAGAAGATGAAGGTGTACGCGGAGTCATATTCCGCAGCAGCAGCTACTTCGAGTGTGCGTTCGAAATCCTCTTCGGTTTCGCCGGGGTAACCCACGATGATGTCGGTCGTGACCGCAAGATCGGGAATTCCGGCGCGGGCCGCGACGAGTTTTTCGAGGTAACGCTCGGCGGTGTAGCCGCGATGCATCAGGGCGAGCACCCGGTCGCTGCCCGACTGCAATGGGAAATGAAGGTGAGAGCACACCGACGGGTTCGATGCCATCGCTGCGATCGTGTCTTCACGAAGGTCTTTGGGATGCGGGCTGGTGAATCGCACCCGATCAATACCGTCGATGCTGCTTACCGCAGTAAGGAGATCGGCAAAGAGCGGTCGGGCGCGGCGATCGCCAAGCCACTGGGAACCAACAACGGCGGCATCGTCTGCAGATGGGTCAAGTGCCCGGCGTGCGCTGGTGAGATCTCGGCCGTAGGAGTTCACGTTTTGTCCGAGCAGGGTGATTTCCCGAACACCGTCATTAGCCAGGCGCTCAACCTCAGCCAGCAACTCGCCGAATGGGCGGCTGATTTCACGGCCGCGGACTGCAGGAACGATGCAGTAGGCACAGGTGTTGTCACAACCGACCTGAATCGTGACCCAAGCCGACCAGTCGACTTCACGTCGCACTGCGAGCGCCGAGGGGAACGTCGCTGCATCATCAAGCGCTTCATCCCAGATTTCGGTGATGGGTCCGGACTGCCGTGATTCGTGCAACAACTCAACTGCTCGGTGCACGTTGTGCGTGCCAACAACCACATCGACATGTCCGGCACGAGCAGCGATGGCGTCGCGATCTTTTTGCGCCAAACACCCACTCACGATGATTTCCATGTCGGGGCGGTCTTCTTTGATGTTCTTAAATCGGCCGAGGTGTCCGTAGAACTTGTTGTCGGCGTTCTCACGAATGCAACAGGTGTTAAACACCATCACATCGGCGGTTTCATCGGACTCCGCCAGCACCAGGCCATCGGCCTCTAAGAGCCCGGCGATACGTTCGGAATCGTGCTCGTTCATCTGACACCCATAGGTGCGGATGGCATAGCTGCGGGGCTGATCAGTCACGCCGACAGGCTACCGGGGATACGCGAATGGTCCCGAGGGCCAAGGGCGCCTCGGGACCATTCGGGATGGCAGGAACTGCGGGAACTCAGTCGTCGAGCGAAATCGGAACGTCGTGCTCGGCGTTCATGACATCCTCGGCATCCTCGGGGACCTCGACGTTTTCGCCAATACCCACACTGGTGAGGATGCGCTCGGTGATTTCCACCATGACCTCGGGGTTCTCGAGCAGATAGGTCTTGGCGTTTTCACGGCCCTGGCCGAGCTGTTCACCCTCGTAGGTGTACCAAGCGCCCGACTTCTTGACGAAGCCCAGATCGACACCGATATCGATGGTCGAACCTTCGCGGCTCACACCCTTGCCGTACATGATGTCGAACTCGGCCTGCTTGAACGGCGGGGCCACCTTGTTCTTCACGACCTTGACGCGAGTGCGGTTACCCACGACCTCGACACCGTCCTTGATGGACTCGATGCGGCGAATGTCGAGACGCACTGAGGAGTAGAACTTCAGCGCCCGGCCACCAGGGGTGGTTTCGGGAGAGCCGAACATGACGCCGATCTTCTCGCGCAGCTGGTTGATGAAGATGCAGACGGTGTTGGACTTATTGAGGTTGGCCGTGAGCTTGCGCAATGCCTGGCTCATAAGACGAGCCTGCAGACCAACGTGGCTGTCGCCCATCTCGCCTTCGATTTCGGCACGAGGCGTAAGCGCAGCAACCGAGTCGATAACGATGACGTCGAGAGCACCAGAGCGCACGAGCATGTCGACGATCTCGAGTGCCTGTTCGCCCGTATCGGGCTGTGAGATGAGCAACTGGTCGGTGTCGACACCAATGGCCGATGCGTAGACCGGGTCCATGGCGTGTTCGGCATCGACATAGGCACAGATGCCACCGTTGCGCTGCGCTTCGGCAACAACGTGCATGGCGAGGGTGGACTTACCCGAAGATTCTGGGCCGTAGATCTCGACAACGCGACCGCGAGGCAAACCGCCAACGCCGAGTGCCAAGTCGAGGGCCAAAGCACCGGTGGGGATCGTCTCGATCTTCATGGTGCCCTTCTCGCCCATCTTCATGACCGAGCCCTTACCAAACTGCTTCTCGATCTGGCCAAGTGCCATGTCGAGTGCCTTGTCGCGTTCTTGTGGGAACGTCGGGCGGTTCGATTCCTTTGCCATCGTCTACTTCTCCTGGGTGTGAGGCCCCGGTCTGCCCGGGACTCGTATGGGTGATCTGTCCACCTGAGCGGGAGCTCCGGTGGCTCCACTGGCGCCGAGGCCCCGGTGGAGATGGATCGCAACCTACGGAGGGGGTGTGACAGGCCCCCGGTGTTCGAACGACAAGACTGTAACTTCGAACACCTGTTCAGTCAATGACCCTTGATCCCAGTCCCCCGTTGGGCTCCCCCACAAGCCCTTCTCAGGCCCCTGCCGGTAGGCTCCAGCCGCCGAACTGTCCCGCTCAGGCGAAAGGTGCCCTCCGATGACCGAGTCCTTGCCCTCCGATCCCGCACAACGCGAAGAGGTCCTGCGCCAGCGCCTCAGCGCCGAACAGTTCCAGGTCACCCAGTGCAGCGCTACCGAGCGGGCCTTCACCGGCAAGTACTGGGACTGCCACGACGACGGCACCTATCACTGCATCGTGTGCGACGCGCAGCTGTTCAGTTCCGACACCAAGTTTGAAAGCGGCACCGGATGGCCGAGCTTTTTCGATCCAATGACAAACGACGCAGTAGCAACAAAGACCGACAGTTCACACGGAATGATCCGCACCGAAGCACTGTGCGCGTCATGCGGTGCTCACTTAGGTCACGTCTTTAACGATGGCCCCGGCCCCACCGGACTTCGTTATTGCATGAACTCTGCGTCACTCGATCTCAAAACTGCGCAGTAACGCGGCGGGCGTGTCAGCGCGCAAGAAGTCGTCGACGCAAATGATCAAGCACCGTAATTACGGTGAATTGTCGAGTCTGTTCACGGTTAAACGGGAACTTTGCCATCGATGTTTCGGTCACCCCGTCAAGCGTCGTTGCCATAAACACCGTTCCAACCGGAATGCCTTCTTGTTCATCGGGTCCGGCAACGCCAGTCACGGCAATACCAACGTCGGCATTGAGAACACGACATGCGCCTTCGCTCATCGCGCGCACAGCGTCGTCACTTACAACGGGACCAACAGGCACGCCAAGAACATCGAACTTCGCTGAACTCGCGTAACTCACAACGGAACCTTGAAGGACATCGCTCGCGCCAGGAATCGAAACCAAACGGCTGGCAATCAACCCACCCGTGAGCGATTCCGCTAATCCAAGAGTGAGTCCGCGTTCGCGAAGAAGGTTGAGCACGACTTCTTCCATCGTCTGATCTTCTGTCGTAAAGACGTAGTCGGTGAGGATCTTCGCGACCTCGTCAACCTCTGTCGCAACAACTGCATCGGCGAGTTCTGCGGTATCGGCTTTTGCCGTGACGCGAACCTTCAGCCCTTCAATGCCACTCGCGAGAAATGCGATCGTGGCGGTGCCCGTTCGATCAAGTTCATCAAGACGGTCGGCCAACATTTCTGCAATGCCGGACTCGCTGTGACCCCACGTGCGAATGGTGCGGCTTCGGATAACTCCGGTATCGCCGGCACGCCGACGAAGTTCTGGGATGACCGTGCCCTCAACCATTTCTTTCATCTCGTAGGGCACGCCGGGCACCGCAAAGATGACTTTGTCACCGATGGGACACATAAGACCGGGAGCAGTGCCCGGCATCTGCGCGATGCGGCTTGCACCTTGCGGAACCTGAGCCTGCCGAAGATTATTCATTGGCATGTTGCGGCCACGGGAGCCGAAGATCTCGTGGAGTCGTTCGATTACCTCTGGGTCTTCTACGAGTTCCACTCCCATAACCTCGGCAATGACGTCACGGGTGATGTCGTCCTGCGTTGGTCCAAGGCCGCCACACACAATGACTGCATCGCTGCGATCGAGCGCGATCTGCAACGCATCACGGATGCGATCCCAGTTGTCGCCAACCTTCACCTGCAAGAAACAATCGATTCCGGCGAGTGCGAGTTGTTCACCGATCCATGATGAATTGGTATCGACGATCTGGCCGAGCAGAAGTTCCGTTCCTACAGCAACAACTTCGCAATTCATGACGAGCCCTCCAGGGCACTTGTTGGTGATGTTGGGTGGATCAACGCCGAGTGTGGTTCATCGCCCTCGTGCAGCACGGTGGTTCGGAGCCGGGCCCGCCACGAAAGCACCGCATTAACAACAGTAAGCCCTGCAAGAAAAAGGAGATAGGCGCTTGGGACGATCCAGTCGATCCCCAGTGTCAACAATCCGGCAACGCCAGCGATTACCGCGGTACCGAGATGTACGCCGACGGTTGAGAAGCTGGGTACGCGCTGATCGTTCAAACTGATGAACGCAAGCCCACCGAAAATTCCGATGTACGCAACCATGAGGATCACAACGGCCTTCGAAGGAACTCCCGCATCGCCGACTTGGAGAAACTTCGAAATACCAACGGCAAGCGCCACGATCGATAGTTGCAAGATGAGGTGAGCAAGTAACCAAAGTTCGCCCGCCAATGCTCCGGGTTTAATACCTGCTTCCGGGACATCGTCGAAATAGGTCGAGTACAAACCGAGAAGGATCACGAACATCACAACGAGACTGACCCCATCAAAGAACACGATTGAGCCGGAACTAATCACAAGCGCAGCCTTCACCAAAGACTCGCCCAGAACAACCAACGTGAGGAGTGCAGCGCGCTCAGAAAGATGGTGGGCATCAATTGCAGGCACCGGTCGACCAGCTTGCCTTGAGAGCGAGGTCGGCACGACCAGCAAGAGAAATGACAGCCCGTAGAGGAACGCGTCTGGTCCCTCAGGGGTGAAAACTCCGATCGACATCACCACACCGGCAGCAAGGAGCCGGTTGCGTCGCGATCGAGCCCACGCTCCGATCGGATCGTCCAACTTTGTCGCGCGTTGGTGGGCAAAGGCAACGATAAGCACAGCGACGAGGTACCCCAAGCCAACAAGATCAAGCGATGAATCGCGTCGGACAAAGACGAGCGTTGTCACAAAGATGACAAACATCAACGCAATCACGATCCCTCGTCGACCGAGGTTGTCTTGACGCTCAACATTCATCAGCACCGTCATGTGGAACCACAACAACCAAAGCAATGCAAACATTAAGGAGCACTGTCCGGCCAGTACCCACGATGGATCCTGGGAAAACTCGTTGGAAAGGACCATCGTCGATGCGACAAAAACGAGGTCGAAGAAAAGTTCAAGGAACCCGACTGGCGGCTTCTCCGACTCGGGGGACTCTGTCGTGAATTGAGCAGACATGGGCCTGATCGTAGAACGACTCAGGCTGGATCGGTGACCTGCGTCTCCATCGTGGTGGCAGCGCGGCTTCCATCCCACACATACTGAAACGCGCTGAAGATAGCGAGAAACGTTGCGAAGTAGAGCAGTCCATCGCCAAGCCAGAGGTAATCGGTCGTAAGCGGGAAGAGCACCGCACCCACGGCCAGCGACTGCACGAGCGTCTTCAACTTCGCCGACTTACGAGCTGGCATTGCCAAGCCACGGCGACCCCACCACATGCGATAGAGGCTGATGAAGACTTCCCGAACGGCGATCGCCGCGACAGGCAACACCGGGAAGCGATCGACAGCAACAAGAGAAAAGAGAGCGCCGAGCACCAGCACCTTGTCGGCCAAGGGATCAAGAAATGCCCCGCTTCGAGTCGTCCCATGACGACGAGCGATCCAGCCGTCAACACCGTCGGTCAGGGCAAGGGCTGTCCACAGTCCCCACACGAGCCAGCCGCTTGGGCTGTCACTGATCATCGCGAAAAGCAATGGTGACACCAAAATGCGCAGCATCGTGACGTAGTTCGCCGGAGTCGCAATTGCCGACGGGCCGTAGGACGGATCACTCATGAGTCGGCATCCTCGGCAGGTGCGGCACCACTGGCCACGAGATCGGGGCCAAGAGCATTGACGATGGTCACGGTCGCGAAACTCCCCTGCTCGAGGTCGGGGTCAACCATCACGATGCCGTCGATTTCAGGTGCTTCACGCCAAGTTCGACCAATTCCGGGACTGTCCACAAGTACTTCGACCACCGAGCCGATCATTTCGTCACGTTTTGCGGCAGTTATTTGGTCCTGTAGCACGGTGAGCTCGGCGAGCCGCTCGGCAACGAGATTTTCAGGAACCTGATTTTCGAGGCCCGCTGCGAAAGTGCCGTCTTCGAGGGAGAACGGAAAGAACCCGCACCAATCAAGACCCACTGACCCAACAAAATCAAGAAGTTGATCGTGATCCTCTTCGGTCTCTCCGGGATAACCAACAATGAAGTTGGAACGGAACGCAGCAGCTGGTTCTCGTTCGCGTATTGCTTCGATGCGCTTGGCGAACCGCTCGCCGTCACCCCAACGCTTCATGCCTCGCAAGAGCGACGATGAAACGTGTTGCAGGGAAAGATCGAAATAGGGAACCCCGCTGCCACAAATCGTGTCGATGAGTTCATCGGTGAGGTCGGATGGATAGAGATACAACAATCGGACGCGGTCGACACGTTGGGACACTGCGTTCATTAGCGGAACGATTGAACGTTCGCCCACGCCCTGATCGCGACCGTACGCAGCGAGATCCTGGGCGACGAGAACAATTTCTCGGGCTTCAAGCGCATCGACCTCAGCGAGAATGTCGTTGACCGAACGTGAACGCTGCTTGCCTCGAAAGGTTGGGATCGCACAGAACCCGCAGGCGCGATCGCATCCTTCAGCAACCTTCACATACGCCCACGGAGAGCTGGACTTCGGCCGAGGAAGATTCAGCAAATCAAATGAAGAGATTTTTGCACCGCGAGTTGAGCCAAGAGTGACCGGAACTCCGAACCCAGCAACCGAATCGATTTCCGGCAGCGCTTCGGAAAGTTCTTCTCCGTAACGCTCGGCCATACAGCCAGTGACGACCAGGCGGGCGCCGGGGGCACGGACGGAGTCGAGTCCGAGGATCGTGTCGATGGATTCCTGCCGGGCTTGTTCAACAAACGCGCATGTATTGACCACGACGACGTCGGCCAACTCAGGGGATTCGGCCGGCACCAAACCGTCGGCCAGCATCGTTCCGACCAATTTGTCGGAGTCGACCTCGTTCTTGGGACAGCCGAGTGTCTCGATCCAGAAACTCTCGGTCATCTGTTTATCGTAGGCGTCAGTCCGCTCCGTCGAGTTCCTCGGGAGTCATCAGAACGGTGCGAGCTTTCGAGCCCTCGGACGGGCCGACGACTCCGCGCTGTTCGAGAAGATCCATAAGGCGACCGGCTCGAGCGAAACCGACCCGAAGTTTGCGCTGCAGCATTGATGTTGAACCAAGTTGCGAGCGAACGACCAACTCCATGGCCTGGGCCAACAGATCATCGTCGTCATCGTCGCCGCCGGCCATCCCACCAGCACTGGTGCCAGTAGAGGACTCTTCGCTTCCCTGCACGGTGTCGTCATAGGCAACGTCGGGAGACTGCTGGCGCCATGCGGCCACAACCGCGCGCACCTCGTCTTCGGTGACCCAAGCGCCCTGGATCCGCTGAGCGATGCTCGACGATGGACCAAGCAACAACATGTCGCCGCGACCAAGAAGTTTCTCGGCACCACCCTGATCGAGGATGACTCGGGAATCGGCGAGGCTCGACACCGCAAAAGCCAAACGTGCAGGAACGTTGGCTTTGATTACGCCGGTAATGACATTGACGGATGGACGCTGCGTCGCGATCACCAAGTGGATGCCGACCGCTCGAGCCATCTGCGCGATTCGACAAATAGAATCTTCGACGTCGCGCGCAGCAACCATCATGAGGTCATTGAGCTCGTCGACCACCACAAGGATGTACGGCAGGCGGTTGTATTCGATACCCATCTCGGGCTGATCGACAACCTCGCCACGATCGAAGGCCGAGTTGTAGCCATCGATGTCGCGGAAACCACATTCAGAAAGAAGGTCGTAGCGACGTTCCATTTCCTTCACGGTCCAAGACAACGCATTTGCTGCCTTCTTCGGATTTGTCACAACTTGCGTGAGCAAATGTGGAAGGCGATTGTACTGACCAAGTTCTACACGCTTGGGGTCGATGAGAATCAGACGAACCTGATCAGGTGTCGAGCGCATGAGGATCGACGTAAGCAACGAATTGATGCACGAAGACTTACCAGCACCCGTTGCGCCGGCGATAAGGATGTGCGGCATCTTCGAAAGATCAGCCAAAACCGAACGTCCGTTGATGTCACGACCAATCGCAACTTCAAGGGGATTCTTCGCCGCCTTCGCTTCGGGTGACGCAAGGATGTCTCCGACGGCAACAAGCTGGCGATTGTCATTCGGCACTTCGACACCGATGGCCTGCTTGCCGGGAATTGGGGCAAGGATTCGCACATCGGGTGAAGCCATCGCATATGCGATGTCTTTGTGAAGGCTCGTGACTTTCGAAACCTTCACACCAGGAAGCAGTTCGAGTTCGTAACGCGTAACGGTCGGACCCACGACCATGCCAACCAGTTTTGTTTGGACACCGTGTTCAGCAAGCGCTGCTTCAAGAAGGCGACCGCGATCTTCGACCATCTTCTTATCGACCTGTTGCGCAACCGAACGATCGAGCATCTTTAGCGAAGGCAACTTCCAGTTGACCTTTCGTTCCTTTGGAAGCGGCATCGTGAGCTGCTCGGACTTCGCCGGCGGCACATCGCCGGTCGGAACATGAATATCGAGTTCGTCGGCAACGGGCTCATCGTCGGAACCGGCGACAAACAACAGCGAATCATCATCGAACGAATCGGCGGGTTCGCCGTCGGGGTCGATGAGTTCGGCGAGCATTGGCTCCGACTCGTCATCCCAGCCTTCTTCGCCAGTTGAACTGCCGTCGTAAAGGATTGGCACGATGACGTCCTCGACATCATCACCGTCTTCGCCTTCGGACTTGAGTTCGAACAATGAGCCCATGCCACGCTTCATCGCACCCTGCACTGGTTTAACCCCATCGGCAGTTTTGCGGGCGGCTGTGCGTACAGAGATCCCAGTAGCGATCACGAGACCAACGACAATCAATGCAATAAACACAAGGCCGGCGCCCCACACTGCAAGCGCTTTTTCAAGTGGAGTGCCAACAACAGCACCGACATAGCCACCCGCAGCCATGAACTCCTCGAGAGGCATCCCGAATTCAGGACGACCCTTCGTCAGATGCAACAAACCAGCTACGGCGACGAATATCAAGACAACGCCGACGCCAAGACGTCCTGCAGAAAATCGAGGTGCCCCTTGCGCGTCTCGAGGGCCGCGCAGCAATAGTGCGCCACCGACGACGAGGACGGGTGGAAGGAAGACGCGGAGTCCACCAACAAGTGCACCGGCAACCTCTGCCAGTCCGCGGCCGAGCGGACCAGCAAGGTTGCCGTAGACGCCGAGAGCGGTCAGCAGCCCAAGTGCTACGAGCGCAACCCCCCATACGTCATGACCATGACCCGCGAATGCTTCACGAACCGGACCCGGAGGGCGAGCGGCGGCAGATGACCGACCCTTGGGCGCGGCGGAACGCCGCTTGGCACCGGGCTTCTTCGCGCTGGAGTTCTTGGTGGACGCTTTGCGCGTTGAGGACGATCGTTTCGGAGGACTCTGTTTTGTGGCCACAGGGGTACGCGTTTCTAACGTGGCCCCTTCTCCGCTCGCCGTCTATGAGGTTACCCAAACCGTCGGGCATCGGTGCGGATAAGCCATGGCTTGCCCAAATAGCCCGAGATTTCGACCGTACCGGCAGTAGAGTGCCCTCAACAGAGGGAATGACCATCAATGGCCATCAAGCGTTTACTTGCGATTTTGTTCGCGGCTGTCCTCGGGTTCGCCGCAGTCGGCTGCTCATCAGACGATCAGAAGTCCTCATCGACATCAGTAGAGGTGACGATGGTCAAGGGGTCGCCGGACCTCCCCGACTTTTACGGCGTGCCCGACCCCCTGCCTGCAGGCAAGCCCGGCCAGCTCATCAATTCTGAAAGCGTCAATGCACCAGGGCTCAACGGAACAATGTCGCGAGTGATGTACCACTCGACCACTATCAACGGTCAGGACATTGCGGTCACCGGACTCATCCTCATTCCAAAGGGGACCGCGCCAAGCGGCGGTTGGCCGATCATTACCTGGGCGCATGGCACGACTAGCATCGCCGACGCGTGCGCTCCATCACTCAAGCCCGATGAGTTCGTCACGTCGGCGAACGGATTGCTCGACGCCGGCTACCTCGTCGTTGCTACCGATTATGAAGGCCTCGGCACCCCCGGTCGTCACCCTTACATTGTTGGTGAAAGCGAAGCCCGCGGCACCCTCGACATCGTGCGCATGGCTCAAACGTTCCCCAACGCAAACGCCTCAAAGCGGTACGTGGTTTGGGGTCATTCTCAGGGTGGACATGCAGCAATGTTCGCCGGATACATCGCCAAGACCTACGCACCTGAGATTGAACTCGTCGCCGATGTTGCTGGTGCCCCCCCTTCACAGTTGCTCCTCATCAATGCAGCTCTACAAACCAGTCCGTACAAGCACTACATCGCAATGGTTGCTGCTGCCATGAATGCCACGTATGGCGATCAGAAAGCTGATCTCACTCAGGTTCTTACCCCCGAGGGTCTCGACTTTTTAAAGAACATCGACACGATGTGCAGTAGCGACCTCGGAAAGGCTGCCGCCGGCCTTGATTTCACGAAACTTCAGAAGGCTGACCCGTCGACAATTCCTGCTTGGAATCAACTCTTGAAGGACAACGACCCGGGGACCTTCACGGCGCCGATTCCCGTACCACTACTCATCATCCACGGTGGAAACGATGAACAAATTCCCGTTGTTTCCTCCGCTGCCTTGTTTGATCAACTGTGCAAGATCGGTCAGGTCGAACAACGTTGGGTGTTTGCCGATCAATCACATGCCGGCGTGATCGCTCCGTCATTCAGTTCCATGATCAGTTGGATTGGCAATCGATTCGCAGGCAAGCCGATGCCCGACCCCATTGCTCCGGCTGGAGCAGTCGTTCAGTCCTGCCCCAGTAGTTAATCGAGCAGGTCACCATGGTCGCGACATGCGGCCTCATAACCCGCGGTATGAACCTTCACACGCAAACGACGTCCGCACTCGGGGCAGAACCGCGGTGGATCAAGTTCGCGTCGACACGCAATATCTGGATGTTTGGCTATCGCAGTGCCGCACCAACGGCAGTACGTCGTGGTCACACTCAAATGGCCTTGGACAGCGCGCCAATCGGCATCTGAAGATCAGACAGCATCTGCAGATCTTCTTCGGGTGAGCGTCCCAACGTCGTCAGGTAGTTGCCGACGATGAGGGCGTTGATTCCGGAGGTGAGACCGAGTGCTTGAAGTTCCCGCAAGGTGACTTCGCGTCCGCCCGCATAGCGCAGGATGACTGACGGGAGCCCGAGTCGGAACAACGAGATCCAGCGAATGGCCTCAAGCGGTTCAGTAAGCGGAAGACCAGCGAACGGCGTACCGGGGCGCGGATTAAGAAAGTTCAGGGGAACTTCGGCGGGATCAACAGCACGCAATTGACCAATGAGTTCCAGACGCTGATCGATGCTCTCGCCCATTCCAAGAAGAACTCCGCAGCACAGTTCCATGCCCTGCTCGCGAATGAGTTGGCAAGTGTCGAAACGTTCCGCCCATGTATGGGTCGTCACCACGTTTTCAAAGAAGGATTCTGCGGTCTCAAGGTTGTGGTTGTAACGATGAACGCCAACCTCGGCGAATCGTTTTGCCTGTGCCTCAGTCACGATGCCGGCGCTTACAGCAACATTGAGGCCGACTTCGTCCTGAACAAGCGGAACCAGTTCGCAGATGCGATCCATCGTGCGTTCATCTGGTCCACGGATGGCCAGCACGATGCAGAATTCCGTAGCGCCGAGTGCAGCGGTTTCGCGCGCTGCGGCAAGCACGTCAGCGGTGTCAAGGAACGGCATCGCTTGCACAGGAGATTCAAACTTCGCTGACTGGCTGCAGAAGTGACAATCCTCGGGGCAGCCACCGGTCTTGGCGGAAAGAATGCCTTCGACCTCGACCGTGTCTCCGCACCATTCGAGACGGACTTCGTGGGCGAGCGCTGCGAGGGCCGGGACTGCCGAATCAGGAACATCGGCAAGCGCAGCGAGTTCCTCGAGGCTCAGTTGGCGGCGTTCATCGAGCAGAGCGACACCCGCCGCACGGATGGCAGCACGAGCCGCTTCGGGGGTAAGCCGGTCGCGAATCTCGGCAGGAACTTTCGGAGTGAGTGAGACGGGCACATCAGGCATGGCGCAAGGGTACGCGGCGGAAACCCTAGGGGCGAACGCCGGCTCAGGCTTCCATGACGACGGGCACGATCATCGGCCGCCGCTTGGTCTTTTCGTTCACGAAACGGCCCGCCGCCCGCCGGACGACCCGCTGGACGTTCTCGATATCGCTGCGGCCATTCCGGAAGAGCTCGGCGATGGCCTCGCGCACCTGATCGGCGCACTGATCGAGCAGTTCCTCGGCCTCGGGAGCGTGGACCCAGCCTCGGGTGATGATTTCGGGGCCAATCATGGTGGTGCCGTGTTCTATGTCGACACCGACGATGACCACAACGACGCCTTCTTCGGCAAGGACTCGGCGGTCGCGAAGAACGCCCGAACCGACATCGCCGATGATGCCGTCGACATAGAGATAGCCAGCCGGCACCTGTGCCGTGGGACGAAGACCCGTATCGTCGAGCGTCACCTGGTCGCCATCGGTGCACACGATGATCTTCGATGCAGCAACACCCATCGTGCGAGCCAACTTTGCGTGGGCAACAAGATGGCGGTACTCGCCGTGCACCGGAATGAAATGTTCGGGTCGGGTAATCGACAAGATCATTTTGAGATCTTCGGCTTTGGCATGACCCGATGCATGAACATCGGAAATACCCGAGTGCACAACTTCAGCGCCAGCGCGCACCAAACCATCGATGACTTTCGAAACGTCTGTTTCGTTGCCGGGAATCGGGTGCGAACTCATGATGACAACATCGGTTCCACTGAGCGTGAGCCAACGATTCTCGTTCGCTGCCATAAGGGCAAGCGCTGACATTGGTTCGCCCTGCGAACCAGTCGAAATCACACAAACCTTTTCAGGAGGAAGATCGCCAACATCGGCGATATCCATAAGGCGCGACTCAGGAATGTTCAGCAAACCCATTTCGCGAGCCATGCGCACGTTCTTTTTCATCGACATGCCCATCGTGGCAATAACACGATCGAAAGAAATTGCAGCATCGGCGATTTGTTGAACGCGATGGATATGACTGGCAAAGCAGGTCGTGATGATGCGACGGCCTTCGTAACGATGGAAAAGGTCGTACAGCACCGCGCCTACTGAGGTTTCTGACGCAGCGTGTCCGTGCTCTTCGGCGTTGGTGCTGTCGGACAACAACAAACGAATGCCCTCGGTGGACGCAATAGCGCCGATACGAGCGAGATCGGTGAGCCGACCATCGACCGGTGTGAGGTCGAGTTTGAAATCACCGGTGTGCAAGATCACGCCTTGGGGCGTGTGGAACGCCGTAGCGATGCCGTGCGGCACAGAGTGGGTTACCGGAATGAACTCAACGTCGAACGGGCCGATCATTCGACGTTCGCCATCAACAACAGGAATGAACTCGGTGCGATCGAGTAGACCTGCTTCCTCGATGCGATTACGAGCAAGACCAAGAGTCAGCGCTGATCCGTAGATCGGGAACTCAAGTTCACGCAGAAGGAACGACAGGCCGCCAGTGTGGTCTTCGTGACCATGTGTTGCGATGCATCCGATGATGCGATCTGCGTTTTCGCGCAAGTACGTGAAATCAGGAAGGACAAGATCGATCCCGAGCATGTCGAGGTCGGGGAACATCAGCCCGCAATCAAGAAGAAGGATCTTGCCTTCCACCTCGATACACGCGCAGTTGCGGCCGATTTCACCAAGACCACCGAGGAATGTCACCGAAACTGGCGTCCCTTGCGAGTCGCGGACCTTCGGGGCTTTCTCTGACGCGTCGCCCTTCTTGGACTTCGCCTTTGATTTCGACTTGGGCTTTGCTCCGTCGCGACTCACGCGTACAACCGGCGATGCACCGCAAGGGCGCGTTCTTCAAGATCGTCGGGACCGAATCCCATCGGCGGTCGACATGGACCAGCAGGTTGACCAATAGCCCGCAACATCGCCTTGGTCGGCACAGGATTTGGATTGAGATCGCCAGTTTCGAACTCGTAACTCTCGATCATTCGAGCGTTGAGTTGCTGCGCACGAACGACGTCGCCAGCTTGGAACGCTTGAATCATTTGTGCCATGACCGGAGCGGCCCAATGGGTTGCAACTCCGATCACACCGACGGCGCCAACGGCAAGGAGCGAAAGCGTGAGCGGATCGTCGCCGCTGAAGACTTCGAACCCATCAGGGGCATCGGCAATGAGGCGGGCGGTTGCTCCAGGATCGCCAGCTGCATCTTTGAGCCCAACCACGTTGGGGATCTCGGCGGCCATCCGGAGGATGAGGTCGGAGCCGATCTTGCACCCGGTGCGAACCGGGATGTCGTAAACAATGACGGGCAATTCTGTGGCTTCACAAACGTGACGGAAATGCGCCTCGATGCCTGCCTGCGAAGGGCGGTTGTAATACGGAGTGACAATCAGGACGGCATCCATACCCGCATCGGCAGCGGCTGAGGTGAGTTCTGCCGCATGACGGGTGTCGTTGGTTCCTGAACCAGCGATGAGAGGAACGTCGACGGCTGCTCGGACAGAGCGCCACAGTGCGATCTGTTCCTCGTCGGTCAGACAGGCAGCCTCGCCAGTCGTGCCGCTGAGGACGAGTGCGTCGTTACCTTGAGCGACAATCCAACGCGCCAGTTCGGCGGCACCTTCATGGTCGAGTTCGCCATCGGCGGTAAATGGGGTGACCATTGCGGTGATCACCGAACCGAAACGTGACATGGGTGTCACCGTACCAGCGCACCCCGCCATACCTTGGCGGATTTGGCGGGAAACGCACGGGATCTATCAGCGAGCAGAAGCGACTTCGCCTTCAGCAAGGGCGAAGGTCTCGTATTCCTCTTCGGTATCGGGCATGTGTTCGAAGTCGATCACACCGAGTTCGGTGAACTTCGTGCGGAGCCATGCATCCCCAGCATCGAGAAGGCCGAGCTTCTTGCAGTTCGGGACGATCTTGGCAAACAACATTTGCTGGAACAGTTGCTGGGCCGGATCTTGCATCACGACGGTGACAGCTTCTTTTACAGGAACACCCATGCGATCCCACACTTCCTGCTGGAGAAAGCGGTCACGCATTCGAACTGCGGCCTCAAACGCGAACTCTTGACGTTCACGAATTTCTGCCTGCGTGAGCTCCTGGTAGTACTCCTTGAGCGTGAGAACACCGAACGCAACGTGACGAGCTTCATCGCTCATGACATAACGAAGCAGTTGCTTGAGGAGCGGTTCGGTTGTCATTTGGTGCATGAAGCCAAAGGCAGCGAGGGCAAGACCTTCAACCATGATCTGCATGCCCAAATAGGTCATGTCCCAGCGACTGTCCATGACGATGTCGTCGAGCAGCATCTTGAGATGAGCGTTGACCGGGTAGTGGCCTGACAGCTTCTCGTTGAGATACTTGGCAAACACCTCGACGTGACGGGCCTCGTCCATTACCTGGGTTGAGGCGTAGTACTTGGCGTCGATCCACGGAACAGTTTCGACAATCTTTGCGGTGCAGAGCAGAGCCCCCTGTTCACCGTGCATGAACTGACTCAGAGTCCAGTTCTGTGACTGGATGCCAAGCTCTGTCCACTCTTTCTCGCCCCACTTTTCGAAGATGGTGCCAGTGACATCGAGACCCACACCACGGTTGTTGGCAGCCTGATTGGCCACCACAACCGCCTCTTGATCGACATTGATCGACCAGTCGAGATCAGTCTCACCGTTCCACTGTGAATTCTTTGCCTTCTCATACAACTTATTGAGAGCAGGGCGAGCACCCTTTTCGTAGTCCCAAGTGAAAATTGCGTCGGCATTGTCCTTGACAGCGTGGATCGATGCTTCGACGTCGGTATTAGAGATCATGAGGATCTGCTCAACATCGTTCACGTCGCGTCGACCAATAATTTCTTCGGTGCTGGCCATGGTGCTCTCCTTCTCAGAAACTACGAATGGGATTAGGAAGACCTGCAGCAAGCGCAGGGGTGAGGGTAGGAATCAAGAATATTTCTACGAGGGCTCGGGCGAGCCCAGCGTCGGTGACGTCAATAATTGGAGCGGGTGATCGAAGGTGGTCGGTGACAACTCGCGCACACCACTCGCCCACATGTGCCGCAACTGCGGGTTCGACGAAACGCGAGAAGTTTGCCGTGCCCCATTTAGATGCTCGCTCGAAAAGCGGTTCAATCCGAACGGGTGAAATGAGCGTTGCGATTGTGTCGGGTTCGTCCACCAACAACTGCTGCACAACTGCATCGTTCGAGAGTTCCAGAACTGCGATATTGATCGTGCCTGCCACTGCTTCGGCAAGCGTTGCTGCGTGATCGGTGACCTGCGAACACGAAGCGAAGATGCGATCGACTCCTTGGTCAAGCGTGACGTCGAGAAGTTCTGCTCGGCCACCGGGGAAATAGCGATAGACGGTCGCTCGACCACACCCGGCCGATGAGGCAATGTCATCAACACTTGTTGCCCGGAGGCCTTGTGACGCGATCAGCCGACCAGCGGCCGCGACGATTCGATCAGGGACCGAAATGTCTTGCTTCGCCTCGGCACATCCCGTCACTGTCATAAATGAGACATTACCGGAGAATCTGTCTCACTGTCGTGTCAGACCAGGTGAGTCCCGTCGGACCCGTCGAGCACCTCGGCATCATCGCCGTCCATCTGCTTTCGCTTGGCATACCGGCGCAAGAGAAGCGGATACACGAGGATCGTGAGGAGCGAAAACGCGAACCACTGCAATGCGTAACCAAGGTGGGGTCCCTGGGAGAGTTCCGGCAGTGGCACCGGAATCGGCAGATCAATTTGGGCAGGGTCCTGAGCCCGTAATGAGATGTAGCCCGGGATCATCTGTTCCTCAACTTGCTGAGCAAGACGACCAACATCGAGGCGAGCCAAGATACGAAGCGTTCCGGCCTCAGGATCTGTTGGCGATGAAACAAGCCCGTCGGTCTCACGAACCTGCGATTGCCGCAAGAGCCCCTGAACTGTCACGGTCCCCGGTGGTGGAGCAAAGTCGTCCCAAGGTCCATCTGCGGTGTAGGTGTAAGGCACCCAACCCCGATTGATCGCCACCGCCGTACCATCGGCCTGAACCAATGGCGTCACCACCCAGTACCCCGGCGCACCTTCGTTTGTCCGATTCGTGACGAGAACTTGAGCCTCCACGAGATACACACCGGTGGCATAGACCGGTTGGTAATCGGCCGCCTGCACCTGCTCGGTTGTCGCTGCCGGACCTGCAGGCAGGACTACCGAAAGCGGTCGAGGTTGTTGTTCCATCGCATCTGTTACGACGGCATTGGAAGCTTTTCGTTCATCAAGTCGGTTGAGTTGCCAGAAGCCGAAGTTGATCATCATTCCGACAACAACAAGAACGAAGATGTGCGACAGGATCCAACGGGGTTTGAGCAGGAACCAATACACGGAAGTAAGGCTAGGCGTGGCGAACTGCGCCCCGGCAATCGGGGCGCAGCGACCAGCATTTTTTCAGGCTGTCGGCAGGACGTAGCCAGCGAATTGGTCCCGAAGGTCTCGCTTCGAGAACTTTCCCACTGAGGTCTTCGGGATCACGTCGATGAACACCACGTCATCGGGTAACCACCACTTCGCCACTCGACCATCGAGGAACGCAAGAACCTCTTCACGGGTCAAGGTCTCACCCGGTTTCACCACCACGCAGGCCAATGGGCGCTCGGACCACTTCGGATGCTTCACCGCGATAACGGCTGCTTCAGCAACTGCAGGATGCGCCATGATCTCATTCTCGAGTTCTACCGAGGAGATCCATTCGCCACCTGACTTCACAACATCTTTGGTGCGGTCAACGATGCGCATAAACCCTTCTGCATCGATGGTCGCGACATCGCCGGTCTTCAACCAGCCGTCGGCGGTAAATGACTCGGGCGAACGCGAGTCGTTGTAGTACTCACTCGCGACCCATGGACCAGTGACTTGAAGTTCACCACTGGTTTCCCCGTCCCACGGAACTTCCTCGCCCGTGACCTGATCAGCGATCCGCGCCTGAACACCAAGCGCCGGAATACCGATCGAAGCGCGGTAGTCCGCTTGTTCGTCTTCGGATAACGAAAGCATGGTCGACTTGACCTTGGCCACCGACGCCAGCGGACTGGTTTCGGTCATTCCCCAAGCCTGCAAAATTGGGATGCCGATTTTTTCGCGATACGCCTCGGAGAGATGCTTCGGCACGGCTGAACCGCCGCATGGAATTCCCCGAAGGCTTGAAACATCGCGCCCGTCGATTTCGTTGAGAACTCCCATCCAAATCGTCGGCACGCCTGCCGCGACCGTGACGCGCTCGGACTCAATGAGATCGACAATCGCTTTCGGTGAAAGGCCCGGACCGGGCATCACCAACTTGGCACCCGAGGCAACACCGATATGCGCAAGACCCCACGCATTGGCGTGGAACATTGGCACGACCGGGAGGATTGTGTCGCGCTCGCCAACACCCAAACCGTCAGCCATCATTCCCGCCATCGTGTGCAACCAGGTTGAACGATGGGAATACACGACACCCTTCGGGTTTCCTGTAGTTCCGCTCGTGTAACACATTGATGCCGCTTGATTCTCGTCGGTGATGTTCCACTCAACAGGACTCGCAGCTGCGAGTAACGCTTCATAATCGTGCAGAAGGCGACCACCGGTATCGGTCGGCAGTTCCCCCATACCGTCATCCATCACAACGATGTGACGAACGGTGGTGAACGTATCCACCAACGGCCACAAGAGCCCAAGCAGTGACTTGTCGACAAAGATCACTTCGTCTTCCGCGTGATTCACGATGTAGGTGACCTGTTCGGGGAACAACCGAATGTTCAGGGTGTGCAGCACACGGCCCGAACACGGAGCGGCGAAGTAGAGCTCGAGGTGCCGCGCGGTGTTCCAGGCAAAGGTGGCGACACGACCGTCGGCACTAATTCCAAGATCGTCGAGAACTCCACCGAGGCGACGCGTACGCTCGGCCCATTGGCCATAGGACTCCCGCTCGACCCCCACAGCCGTCGCAGTCACGATTTCTTTCTCAGGAAACAACTTCTCGGCCCGATCAAAGAGATTGGTGAGGACGAGTGGACCGTCCTGCATAAGACCCTTCATCGCTGACTCCCCCAGTTAAGGCGACCTCACGGCCGCGTACCTCGGATGCATGGTACGTGAGAGGATCTAGGTCGTGTCTGCCGAATCAGCAACCCCCACCGATCCCCACCGCGGCCGTCACTTACTGACATTCCTCATCGCCCCCATCGTGGCGATGGTCGTCGCCGGATACGTGGCTGATGCCCTGTGGCCCTCACTCGTCAATGAGAATCCGCTACTCCTCATTTCACTAAGCGCCAAAAATCGTTACCTCGTACTTGTCGTTAACCATGTTGAACCGTGGGCCTATTTCCTCATCGGCTCAATTCGGCTGCTCCTCCCCGACCCGTTCTTCTTTGCGATCGGGTGGCTTTTTGGCGCCGCAGCACTTCACTGGATGGAGCGACGAACTCCGACGACCGGTCGTTACATGCGTGCCGTCGAAGGATGGTTCGGAAAATGGGGTGCACCTCTCGTGGTGTTGTTCCCCAACAACTATGTGTGTCTCGTTGCTGGCGCAGCGAGGATGAATCCGATCAAGTTTGCGGCATTGAACATTGTCGGAACCATCGCTCGATTAGTCATGATTCTGTTCGTCGGAGACGTGTTTTCTGGACCGATCGATTCAATTCTCGCTTTCATCGCGAATTGGCGAATTCCATTGCTCGCCGTTTCCATCTCACTCGTTGCCATTTTCTGGATCAGCGAACTACGGCGTGGGCGAAAAGAAATCGAAGCGTTCCGCGAACTCGAAGATGCCGCCGACGAGATCGAACTGGGGCATATTCCACGAACAGGCGATACCGACCCTGGCTGATCGGCTCTCGGTTTAGAGGTCGAGCAGCGAGTCGAGTCCGATAGTGACACCGGGTCGATCGGCAACGGCCTTGGTTGCCAGCAAGACACCTGGCATAAAGGAGTCACGGTCATAGGAATCGTGACGAAGCGTGAGGGTCTGCCCAGTCGTGCCAAGCAGTACCTCTTGGTGGGCAACCATCCCACGCAAACGCAGTGAATGAACACGGATATCGGCAGGACCTTTGCCCCCGCGCGCACCAGCAAGGATTTCTGTCGTGGTCGGGTCAGCAGCCCACTCCGCCGAGGCTTCGGCCATTCTCTCGGCAGTGAGCATTGCCGTGCCCGAAGGAGCATCGATTTTTGCGTCGTGATGCAACTCAATAATTTCCCCTGTCTCGAAGAACGGTGCGGCCAGTTCCGCGAATCGCATCATAAGAACGGCACCGATCGCGAAGTTCGGCGCGATCACACAGTTTGAATTGGTGAACTGATCACGAAATGACTGAAGATCAGCATCGGAAAAGCCGGTCGTTCCTGTGACGGCGTTGATGCCGTGCTCGGCAAGCCACAAAAGATTGGTGCGAGCGGCTTCGAGATGTGTGAAATCGATGACCACGTCGACCTTGGCGTCGAGAAATGCTTGACCGTCGGCAGAGACCTGGAACGGACGATCGCAGCCGGTGACTTGACGCATATCGAGACCGGCATGATGGGGGTCGACTGCAGCAACAAGTTCTAATGCCGGATCGCCATCGATCGCACGGCACACCGTGCTTCCCATTCGTCCACCAGCACCAAAGACTCCAACGCGCAAGGTCATGGGTTGAAACTAGCCGCAGGTGAAGCGTTCGAGTGCAGCAGATCCCTCGCCCAATGGGCCAACCGCCGAGACTGCACGTGGAGAGCCAAGGACACGGCGGATTACCGAATGCACTTCTTCGGTCGTCACGGCTCGGATTCGGCGCACATGTTCATCGATTGACGTGATGTCATTGCGAGTTACGAGGCCCGTACCAAGGCGGGCCATGCGAGAGCCGCTGTCTTCAAGCCCCAGCAACATCGAACCTTCGAGATACCCAAGCGCAATCGCATGCTCTTCATCGGTAATGCCATCGGCAAGGAAGGTTGCAAGGACGTCATCGGTGACGGCGAGTAGTTCCTCGAGTCGAGCCAACGCTGTGCCGGCATAAACGATGAGTGAACCAGCATCGGAATACGAAGACGGCGATGAAAAGACCGAGTAGGCCAAGCCACGAGATTCACGAATCTCTTGAAAGAGTCGGCTCGACATACCCCCACCCAGAACATGATTGGCGACCCACATTGCATAACGATCTTCGTCAGCGAGGGGTAACCCTCGCCATCCGATTGCAACGTGGACCTGTTCGATAGGGCGATCAATCTGCACGAGCGACTGCAGGTGGGCCTCGGGGGCATTCCGTGAAGGAGCGACACCCAATTCGGTTCCGGCAAACAACGGGCCAAGCGCATCAACAACTTGCTGATGTTCAAGCGCCCCGGCTGCAGCGACGACCAGGTTTGACGGGCGGTACCACTGCGCATGGAATGACGCGACCTCGTCACGCGTCATCGCCGCAACAGTGTCATGGTCGCCGAGAGTTTCGCGACCGAGCGGGTGATCGGGATAGAGACTTTCGTAGAGAGCGGTAAGAACCAGGTCGTCAGGGGTGTCCTCACTCATGAGGAGTTCTTCGATGATGACCTCGCGTTCAGCATCGAGTTCGGCAAGACGAAACGCTGGCTCGCTCACAACGTCGGCGAGCAGTTCCACCCCGGCCTGAAGTTCACTTACTGGAAGGCGAAGGTAGTACGCAGTGTGCTCGCGACTTGTGTAGGCGTTCATTTCGCCGCCGACAGCATCGACTGCTGTGGCTATCGATCGGGCAGTTCGTTGTTCGGTGCCCTTGAACAACAAGTGCTCAAGGAAGTGTGATGCGCCAGCAATAGGCGCAGGTTCGTCGCGTGAACCAACGGTGAACCACATACCAACCGAGACGGAACGGGCCTCGGGCATGCGTTCAGTAATGACACGCACACCCGAGGCCAGCTCGGTTCGTTCGATATCCGCGTCGTTCACCGACACGGCGGAAACGGACTCAGCGGCGACGGTTGCCGCCTCGACGTCCACCGTTGCGACGATCGCCGCCGCCACGGTTTTCACTGGCGGGACCAAGGTCACCCAGTTCCGAACTGATTTCTGCGTCGAAGGCATCCTCGAACGAGACGTACTCGCGCTCGGCGCCATCGGTTGCTTCGGCTACGGCAGCCGGAGCAGCCGCGGACTCACGAGGTGCGCTTTCGGTTTCCGTCGCGTCGCCTTCAGAGGCTTCTGCCACCGGGGTGCTCGCCATCGAGAGGGACACCTTGCCGTTGGGATCGACATCGTCAACGCGCACTTCAACCGCGTCACCAAGGTCGAGGACGTCTTCAACCTTGTCGATGCGCTTGCCGCCACCGATCTTGGAGATGTGAAGAAGACCATCGCGACCCGGCAGGATGTTCACGAACGCACCGAACTTGGTGACGTTCACAACGCGGCCCTGGTACACCTGGCCAACTTCGGCGGTCGGCGGGTTGAGGATGAGACGGATCTGACGCTCGGCCTCGGCCACAGCACCACCGTCGGTGGAACCGATGCTTACGCGACCAACAGAGCCATCGTCGTCGACGCTGATGTCGGCGCCGGTCTCCTGCTGGATGGCGTTGATGACCTTGCCCTTGGGACCAATGACTTCACCGATCTTGTCCATCGGGATTTCGAAGCTGATGATCTTCGGCGCAGTTTCGCCAACTTCATCGCGAGGCTTGGCGATTGCGCCAGCCATAACTTCGAGGATGGCGAGACGAGCTTCCTTGGCCTGCTGCAATGCCTGAGCAAGAACGTCGGCAGGGATGCCTTCGATCTTGGTGTCGAGCTGCAATGCAGTGACGAACTCAGACGTGCCGGCAACCTTGAAGTCCATGTCGCCGAATGCATCTTCAGCGCCGAGGATGTCAGTCAGGGTCGTGTACTTACCATCGGCAAACACGAGGCCCATTGCGATGCCAGCAACTGGTGCACGCAGCGGAACGCCGGCGTCCATCATCGAAAGTGTTGAACCACACACCGAACCCATCGAGGTCGATCCGTTTGATGAGAGAACGTCAGACACGGTACGAATCGTGTAGGCAAACTCTTCGGGCGTGGGAAGCACGGGAACGAGTGCACGCTCAGCGAGCATGCCGTGTCCGATTTCGCGGCGCTTTGGTCCACGCATGAAACCGGTTTCACCAGTGGAGTAAGGCGGAAAGTTGTAATGGTGCATGTAACGCTTGCGAGTGACATCGCCAAGCGCGTCGATCATTTGCTCCATGCGAGGCATACCAAGCGTGGTGACATTGAGAACCTGGGTTTCGCCACGCTGGAAGAGACCCGAACCATGCACTGACGGAAGGACGCCGACCTCAGAAGAGAGCGCACGAATGTCCTTCGGGCCACGACCATCGATACGAGCACCTTCGTTCACGATGCGTGAACGAACAACAGCCTTGGTGACCGAGCGGAACGCAGCCTTAAGCTGCTTGTCGGCACCATCGACGTCGGCAAACTGCGGAGCAAGTTCAGCAACAAGCTGATCGCGAAGCGCTGCTTCGGCTTCAAGACGAGCGGTCTTGTCAGAAATGACCTGCGTCGCAAGGATCTGCTCGCGCTTGGCCTGCATGGCGGTAAGAACTTCTGGCGTGTAGTCAGAAGTGACCGAGTAAGGCATCGGAGACTTGCTGCCAACCTTGGCAACAAGTTCGTTCTGCGCAGCGATCGACTGAAGGATGTACTGCTTCGAGGCTTCAAGCCCACGAGCAAGTTCCGCTTCGTCAACCTTGGGGGCGCCGTCCTGCATCGCAGGCCACTGTGCTTCGGTGCCACCGGCTTCGACCATGGAGATTGCAACGTCGTTGCCATTGAGCGCGCGACCAGCGACAACGATTTCAAACTGGCTTTCCGAACCCTCTTCGTAGGTGGGGTGCGGGATCCACTGGCCATCAGCGGTAAACGCAAGACGAACGGCGCCAATGGGACCGTCGAATGGGATACCGGAAAGGCTGAGTGCCGCAGATGCGCCATTGATGGCGATGACGTCGTGCGGATTGACGAGATCGGCAGCAAGCACGGTGCCAACAACATGCACCTCGTTACGGAAGCCGTCGGGGAAGCACGGACGCAACGGGCGGTCCATAAGACGGCAAGTGAGGATGGCCTGGTCGGAAGACTTGCCTTCACGACGGAAGAACGAACCGGGGATGCGACCCGCCGCATACATGCGCTCTTCAATATCGACGGTGAGCGGGAAGAAGTCGGCACCTTCACGTGCACTCTTTGCCGCTGTCGCAGTGACGAGCATGACAGTGTCGCCAACGCGAACGGTCACTGCACCGTCAGCCTGACCGGCAAGTTTGCCGGCAGAAAAGGTAATGGTCTTGTCGGCATCGCCGGGAATGGCAGCGTCGACGGAAATGGCATCAGCCACGTGTGTCTCCTTTGTGAGACGGACATTGGTCCGTCAGTTGGAGGCGACCCCGTAACCAGTTCCCAGAGGTGAACATCGGAGCAGTGATCCGATACTCACCTCCGGCAACTGACAACGCAGTATCGCCGGGGAGCTGTTCCCAGACAGGAACAGCGAGGGGACGACCACGATGGTCGTCCCCCGGTTCGCAACTATCGGCGCAAGCCGAGTTTTGCGATGATCGAGCGGTAACGCTCGACGTCGTTTTTCTTGACGTAATCGAGCAGGCGGCGACGACGACCAACGAGCATGAGAAGTCCACGACGGCTGTGGTGATCCTTCTTATGTGACTTGAGGTGCTCAGTCAGGTGAGTGATGCGGTCGGTCAGTAGTGCGATCTGAACTTCGGGCGACCCAGTGTCGGTAGGGTGCGTCCGGTGTTCGGCGATCGTGCCAGCCTTCGGCGGAAGGTTTGCGGGTTCAGCAGACATGCAAGTTCTTTCTGGTGGGTTTTGGACCCGGCTCCGTGATCCGCTGGAACGTGTTCCTGGCGCAATCGGGAGGGGCTTCACGGCTCACAGGGTGTGAACCGACCCGTGTACGGTACCAGCGAGGGCGTTCGCGCCCACATTCGGCATTTCGCCCGCCGCTGGCCGGTTTGGCGAGATTCCTTTCACCCCTAAGGATTTTCGGCCCTACGATGCGGGTTCGCTCGTCGGGGGACGAGCCCAAAGGGGAACCATGTCTGCTTCGAAACGACCGGCGCCAAAACGCCTCGATGATCTTGCCGACCCACAGTTCTCACCCGAAGCCCAAGCAATCTTCGAAGACGCCGCACCTTTCGCGGACTTAATCGAACTCAACGCCGACGCACTCATGACACAAGCGGCGGCCGAAACCGGTCTTCACGATTTCGGTCCAATGGATTTCGTGGAGCGTCTCGAAGTGTTGCTGAACGCACTCGATACCGAAGCTCCGCTCTCGCCGATGGGTCGCATCTCCGCCGGTTCGTTCATGAGCACACTTCTGAAAAACCGCTTGCTGCTCGCCGACTTATTAGCTCGACACCCAGAAGTTCACGATATCGAAATCAAGGCTCCGATCATCATCGCTGGACTCCCCCGTACTGGCACGACTCATCTTCACAACTTGATTGCTTGCGATCCCGCTCTTCGTTCACTTCCCTACTGGGAAAGCATCCAACCAGTTCCTTCGCTTGATGAAGCCTCGCTGGCCAACACCCCCGAAGATCCACGACTGGAACGGACAGAAGCCGGGCTCCAGATCATGGACATGATCATGCCGGATTTCAATCGCATGCATGAGATGACGACATGGCACGTTCACGAAGAGATTCAGATTCTTGCCATCGACTTCTCGACGATGATGTTCGAAACCATGGCACCAATGCCAACCTGGCGCGACTACTACAAGTCACACGATCAGACGCCGCACTATGAGTACATGAAGACCGTGTTGAAAGCGTGCCAGTTCTTGCGCGGTGGCGAACGTTGGATCCTGAAATCTCCACAGCATCTGGAACAGTTCGGTCCACTTGCAACAACGTTTCCCGATGCCACCTTCCTCGTCACACACCGTGATCCGATTTCCGTCATGGTTTCGATGGGAACGATGGTGTCGTATTCAGCGCGTACATCGTTGTCGCCAGTCGACCCGGTTGCAGTTTCGAACTATTGGGCCGACCGCCTCGACGACATGCTGAATGCCGCCATGCGAGATCGCACTCTGCTCGGTGGGCCCGAGCAGTCGATGGACATTCGGTTCGACGAGTTCATGGCCGATGATCTCGGCACTATTCGTCGCATTTACGAACTCGCTGGACAACCCATGGACGCAAGGGCCGAAGCAGCGTTGGCCGAGTACGGGGCTACCCACGAGCGCGACCGTTTCGGCAAGGTCATCTACGACGTCGATCAGATCGGCATCGATGTGCCGGCTCGCCGCAAACAGATGCGCGCCTACAGCGAGCACTTCGCCATTCCTGACGAGCCCTGGTAACGACCCTCGTCGCTCCGCTGATTAACCCAGCAAAAGTGTCCGACACCGATCGACGTCTTTGCCCATTTGGGCGATGAGCGCGTCGACCGAATCAAATTTCAGTTCGTCTCGAAGATGAGCGACGAACTGCACAGCGAGTTCTTGTCCGTAAAGGTCAGCGTCGAAGTCGATGAGGTGTGCCTCGAGCAACGAGGTATCAGCGAATTCATAGAACGTGGGACGGCGACCAAGCGAAATGGCACAGGCCCGATTGACGCCATCGGGCGTGCGACACCAACCGGCGTAGATGCCATCGGCAGGAAGACAGATCGTTTCAGGGATCGCAAGATTTGCCGTACGGAATCCGAGGTCGCGTGCCCGGCCATCACCATGACCCACGACACCGCGCACCTCGTGGGGGCGACCCAACATCGCATTTGCCGATTTGAGATCGCCACCGCGCAAGGCGGCGCGGATTCGCGTTGAAGACACAGACTCATTCGAAGGCTGTCCGTTCAAGTCAACAAGTTCGTGAGCCAGTGTCTCGAAACCAAGATCGCTGCCCATCTCGACAAGGAGTTCCACGTTCCCGGCGCGCTTATTGCCAAAGTGGAAATCGCTACCGACAGTTACCAGCTTTGCGTTGAGCGTTCCGACGAGATCAGCCGTAATGAACTCGGCCGCTGTTTCCTTCGCACGTTGTTCATCGAAGCGCACGACAAACGCAACGTCAACACCACATTGAGCAAGTAGCTCAAGCTTCTGGTCGAGATCGGTGAGGAGGAGCGGCGCAGACTCGGGCCGAACGACTGACGCCGGGTGACGATCGAAGGTCACGACCACCGTTCGAAGGTCTCGATCAGCGGCACGACCTCGCAACGTGGCAATGACCTGACGGTGACCGTGATGGACGCCATCGAACGCGCCGATAGTCACAGCGGAACCCTGCCCGTCGAGATGCGCTTCGTCGTTGTCGTAGATGACGTCCATGACCGATCGAACGCTACCGTCCGTCAACCGGCGCAACGACAACATCGGGCTTGGCAGTGCCATCCCGATGAGCGACGTACATCGCGAGCAGGCGACCCTCGCCGTCAGTAACCGCCCAGGGACCCTCGCCGACGAACCGTTCATCGACCGCCAGGACCTTTCCGTGGCCAACGTCGATCCGCTCTGCCTCGGAGACCACCACGATGGGGTTGTCCCGCATGGCCTCGGCTGGAGTGAGGAGCACTTCGGGCGACACCGTTTCAAGCGCATGCGCTTCAGGCAGTGTGAACGAGCCGATGGCAGTACGTCGAAGTTCACGAAGATGCGCTCCGCCGCCAAGAGCGTGACCAAGATCTGCGGCCAAAGTGCGCACATAGGTGCCCGAGGAACACTCCACCTCAGCAGTGACGATGAGAGGATCGTTTGTCGGTGCAACGGTGAAGCGATGGATGGTGACCGGGCGTGGCGCTCGCTCAACTTCGATTCCTTCACGCGCGAGTTGATGCAATCGCTTTCCGTCGATCTTCACTGCCGACACCATCGGGGGAATCTGCATGATGTCACCGGTGAGTTGCGGAACTGCTGCTTCAACCTGCGCAAATGTGAGGCTCGCCATGTCGTGTGTTGCCGTGACCTCGCCGGCGGCGTCGAGTGTCGAGGTTTCGGTTCCGAAGACAATTTCGCAGGTGTAGGTCTTGGGTAACGCTGTGAGATATTTCAACAGACGCGTAACACGACCAACGCCCAGCAAAAGCACACCCGTAGCGTCAGGGTCCAGTGTTCCCGAATGCCCGACTTTGCGCGTGCCTAGCAAGCCGCGCGATTTCGCAACAACATCGTGCGAGGTCCAGCCCGCGTCCTTGTCGACGACGACGAGCCCGTCGGGTCCGTCGTCACGCTTCTTCGCGCTCACGATTCGGTGGCGTCGGGTTCCGGTCGGGGGCCTTCGGCCAACAACGATTCGATACGCGCACCGGCCCGAACAGCAGGATCGGGCGCAAACGAAAGTTCTGGCGTGCGCTTCATGCGCGCTTCACGGCCAATCGCCGACTGCAGCTTGTAACGAACCTCACGGAATGCTTCGAGAACCTCAGGATCGCCTTCTTCATCTTGAATCGAATCGAAATACACCTTTGCGTGGCGAAGATCGCCTTCGATATCAACTGAAGTGATGGTCACGAGATGGAGACGATCGTCGTCCATGCGCTCAAGTTCACCCGCGATGATCTCGCGCAACAACTCGTTGAGTCGAGCCGTACGCGGATACTGACGGGCCGAGCCGTGGTTGCTTCGTCGACTCATGCAAACGCCTCCTGGTTGACCCTAAGGAATCCGAACGGTGAACCGCCGGACACAACTTAGGTGCGCGGAATCTCGCGGTCTTCGTAGGTTTCGATGATGTCGCCAGGCTTGAGGTCTTGGAAATCGGTGAGACCGATACCACACTCGAAACCAGCCGCAACTTCGCGGACATCGTCCTTGAAGCGGCGGAGCGATGCGACCGAACCCTTCCAGATGATTGTTCCTTCACGAAGGAAGCGAACCTTGGTGCCACGAGTGATCTGACCGTTGGTGACGTAACAGCCGGCAATGGCGCCGACCTTGGGCACACGGAAGATCTCGCGAACCTCGGCTTCACCTGTAACGATTTCTTCGTACTCAGGCTTGAGGAGACCAAGCATGGCCTTCTCAATATCTTCAAGCACCTGGTAGATGATTTCGTAGGCACGAATTTCAACGTGCTCGGTGTCGGCTAGTTCGCGAGCCTGGCGATCGGGCCGGACATTGAAGCCGATGATCGTGGCGTTGGACGTTGCCGCCAACTGGACATCGTTCTGGGTGATGCCACCAACCGCGCGATGCACGAATGCGAGTTTGACCTCGTCGCGTTCAAGCCGCTTGAGGCTCTCGGTGAGCGCTTCGAGCGAACCGGTAACGTCGGCCTTCAGAATGAGGTTGAGCGTTGCTGATTCGCCTACCTGAATCTGTTGGAAGATGTCTTCGAGCTTGGCGCCACCGCTCATTGCATGAGCTTCTCGGCCAATTGTGGCAACCCGGAGCCAATGCTCGCGAGTTGCGGCAACCTTAGAAGCGGTCTTCTCGTCGGGAGCGACAACGAAACGGTCGCCTGCGATGGCGACGTCGGAAAGACCGAGCACCTGAACTGGAGCCGAGGGGCCCGCTTCTTTGATCGTGTTTCCCTGATCATCGATGATTGCGCGGACGCGACCCCAAGCAGCACCGGCAACAAGAGGATCGCCGACACGCAGCGTTCCGTGTTGCACAAGCACCGTGGCGACTGGGCCTCGACCAATATCGAGATTTGATTCGAGCACGACGCCGCGAGCACGCCCTTCATCGTTGGCACGAAGATCTTCGAGGTCGGCCATGATGAGCACGTTCTCGAGAAGATCGTCGATACCGAGGTTCTGGAGTGCAGAGACCTCGACCATGACGGTTTCGCCGCCCCATGCTTCGGGGACGAGTTCGTGTTCAGACAACTGCTGCATCACACGAGTGGGATCAGCGTTCTCGCGGTCGATCTTGTTGATGGCAACAATGATCGGAACGTCGGCGGCCTTCGCGTGATTGATGGCTTCGATCGTTTGCGGCATGACGCCATCGTCGGCAGCGACCACAAGAATGACGACGTCGGTTGCATCGGCACCACGGGCACGCATAGCGGTGAACGCTTCGTGACCGGGAGTATCGAGGAACGTAATTGCGCGTCCGTCTTGGGTGACCTGATATGCGCCGATGTGCTGGGTGATGCCACCGGCTTCACCAGCAACCACATTGGCGTTACGAATCTGATCAAGAAGTTTGGTCTTGCCGTGATCGACGTGGCCCATAACGGTAATGACCGGCGGACGATGCGCCCACGCTTCATACGTTGCGTCGTCGACATCTTCTTCGAGCATGAGCAACTTCTGCAGCTCGACTTCTTGCTCTTCACCTGGGTTCACAAGACGAATCGATGCGCCGATTTCGGCAGCAAAGAGTTCGATCATGTCGTCGCTCAGCGATTGCGTCGCGGTGACCATTTCGCCCTGCTGCATGAGGAAGCGAACGACGTCGGCCGCCGTGCGATTCATCTTGGGGCCGAGATCCTGAGCAGTTGAGGCGCGCTCTACGACAACTTCACCAACCGGGATTGGTGCTTCGCGAGGGGTGTAGCTCGGTGCATCAATCGGCTGAAGTTCGTCGCGATTACGACGACGACGACCCTTGCGCTTCGGACGCGGACCACCGGGGCGACCACCAGGGCCACCACCAGGACGACCACCGCCACCAGGACGACCACCAGGGCCACCACCGGGACCGCCAAAGCCGCCGCCGGGACCGCCGCCGGGACCGCCGCCGCCAGGACCACCACCGGGACGAGGGCCGTTAAAGCCTCCACCAGGACGACCACCAGGAGCGCCGCCACCAGGACGACCGCCAGGACCACCAGCACCGGGACCACCAGGACGACCGCCAGGACGCGCACCGGGAGCGGGCGTTTCGCGACGCATGCCGGGGGGCGGCGGGATCGGCTTACCCGTTGAAGAAATGGGAGGACGTGCGCCGGGCGGAGGCGGAATCGGCTTGCCCGTCGACGAGGTCGGAGGACGCTGCGGCATCGGAGCGCGAGCCGCAGGCGCGGCCGGATCTCCTACTGCCGGTGGCGTCGGTGCCGCCGGCGCAACAGGTGCGTCGGCGACAGGCGCAGGTGCAACAGGCGCCTCGGCCACAGGAGCAGGCGCGGCCGGAGCAGCGGGTGCTTCGCGACGCGGACCAGAACTACCCGATGATGAAATGACACGCTTCGGTGCAGCCGGCTTGGGCGCAGGAGCAGGAGCGGGTTCCGGTGTGGGTTCGGGCGCAGGAGCAACCGTCTCGACCTCGGCAACGGGAACGTCAGCAACTTCCGGTTCCGGTTCGGCGGGCGCGACAGCAGCCTTGGCCGGTTCGTCGGCAGTCTTCTTTGCTGCAGCCTTTTTGGCCGGAGCTTTCTTGGCTGCGGTCTTCTTGGCCGCCGCCTTCTTGGCCGGAGCTTCTGGTTCCTCAGGCTGCACATCGCGCACAAGACCTTCACGCTCGGCCTTGCGGCGAACGCGGTCAGCTTGAGGCTCGACGACGCTTGAGGAATGGCTCTTCACGCCGATCCCGAGCGCGACGCACAGATCCAAGGTCTCCTTGTTGGTGAGACCTAGTTCTCGTGCCAGCTCGTACACACGGATGTTGGACGGCAACTGCTACCTCAGTGATCGTGGTTCGGGACCCACCAAACAAAGCGTCAGATGGGCTCGACCCTCCGTGACACAGCCACGGAACGGGTCTCTATCCTCGCACGACACAGCGTCGGGCGAGGAATGGTGACGACTATGCCGGATCTTCCGATCCGGTTTCTTCGGCAGCCTCTGCCTCGGCAGCCTCAACAATGGCTTCGGCTTCGGCCACAACTTCGGCTTCTGCTTCGGCTTCGGTCTCTTGAACATCTTCAGCAACTTGGGCGTAGGCCTCGGCGGACATTGCTTCGCCACCTTCGGCGGGCTGCCACACCTGTTCGCCAGTTTCGGCGTCGACGACCCATTCGCCTTCCGCCCAATCCTGATTGGCGTAGGCCTCTTCTTCGGCGAGTTGGGTTTCGGACTTGATGTCGACGCGCCAACCAGTGAGACGAGCAGCAAGGCGAGCGTTCTGCCCCTCCTTGCCGATGGCCAAAGAGAGTTGGTAGTCGGGAACGATGACCTCGGCGGTGCCGGTGTCTTCGTGGATACGAACTTCCTTGACCTTGGCCGGCGACAGCGCCTTCATGACGAAGTCGGCCGGTTCATCGGAGAACGGAACAATGTCGATCTTTTCGCCACGAAGTTCGTTGACGACCATGCGAACGCGAGCGCCGCGAGCACCGACGCATGCGCCGACGGGATCGACATTGGAATCGTTCGACAACACAGCGATCTTGGTGCGTGCTCCTGGTTCACGAGCACAGGCCTTGATTTCAACAACGCCGTCGGCGATTTCGGGAACTTCGAGTTCGAACAGTCGCTTGATGAGACCGGGGTGCGTACGGCTCGTGACGATCTGCGGGCCCTTTGCGGTCTTGCGAACCTCGACGATGTAGGCCTTCACGCGCGCACCTGGCTCGGGACGCTCGTAGGGAACCTGTTCCGCCTGAGGCATAAGCGCTTCGACGCGACCGAGATCGAGCAGCGTGTAACGCGCATCGGTCTGCTGAATGATGCCGGTAACGATGTCGCCTTCGCGACCTGCGTATTCCTCGTACTTCATTTCGCGCTCGGCTTCACGAATGCGCTGGTTCATGACCTGCTTCATCGTTTGCGCAGCAACACGACCCCACACCTCGGGCGGCGGGGTGACATCGAACTCTTCGCCTTCAGGGATGCCGTCGTCGTCGAGGGCTTGCGCCATCACACGAACTTCGCCGGTATCGGGATCGATGATGACCCACGCATATTCCTGTGAATCTGGCAGCCGCTTGTAAGCGGATTCGAACGCGTCGGCGAGTGCGCCAAACAGCGTGTCGATCGAGATTCCCTTGTCGACGGCAAGTGCCTGGAGTGCCTCGATGAGATCAGGGGAGTTCATCACGACTGGACCTTCTCTTCCTTGGGGGACGCGTTCGAAGCGTCCTTCTTAGACTTCGTAGTTTTCGCCGCAGCTTTCGCCGGCTTCACAGTTTTCGCGCCGCTCTTGGGGCCTCCCGGTTTGGGTGCGGGACCCCAGACGAATGTGGTGCGTGCCTTTTCGATTTCACCAAGGTTGAGCGTGATGCTCTCCCCCAGTGGTTCGTCGAGGGCAATGGTGACCGTGGTGTCGGTCGAACCGGTAACGGTGCCGGCGAACCGACGACCAACCGGGTGATTCGGGAATGTCTTGACCGCAACGGTGCGACCAACCGCCCACGCGTAGTGAGCAGGCGTGCGCAGTACTCGTTCAAGACCGGGGCTGGACACTTCGAGCGTGAAGCTGCTTGAAATGGGATCGTGTTCGTCGATCGCTCGCGAGATTGCTCGGGTCGTTTTGGTGATGTCGTCGATGCTGACACCACCTTGACGATCAACCGTGACTCGGAGCACGGGACCAGCTTGCTCAAGATCGAACAGTTCGAGACCCTCTGCGGCCACCAATGGTTCGATAAGTGCTCGTACACGTGCGGACACGCTCATTGCTGGCCTCCTTCCAAAGGGTTTCAAAGATCACCGACTGCAGGTTCACCGCAACCTGAATTCGGCCGAAACAAAAGGCGTGGGCGAAAAGCCCACGCCTTCGTCAGTACTGCCGAACGATTGCGATGGAATGAGTGTAGACCCCTCGACCCAGAAACGACCACCCGGGGGGTCCGACTCACCCATCGATTTGGGCAAGAAACCCCAGTTCAGACGGGGTTTTTGGCGTGAATCAGTGCGGTGTCAATACGAGCGGGCGACGATCGCAATGGCGCCGTCGGCGTTATCGGAAGCCGGCAGCGAGCCGTCCGGCATCACCAAACAGCGCACCGTGACGCTGGACTTGGCCAGTTCGGTCTCGCCGTCGGTGCCCATGCTGGCCCAAGGGATTCGGGCCCATCCGGTTGCAGCGGCTTCAGCGGCTTCAGCGATAGAGGAAACATCAACCGTGCGCGAGTTGCGACGATCGGTGGCCTCGGCAAGGAGTTGAGCCTGACCGGCATCAAGAGCGGCGGTAACAGTGGCTGCGATGCCATTGAGTGCAACTGCGTCTTTCGCTCCGGTGAAACGGTTCGCCAGGGTGACGACACCTTCGGTCAGATCTCGGGGGCCAAGTTCGAGACGAACCGGAACACCCTTGAGTTCCCAATCAGTCGCACGACGACCCATTGACGTTTCGACGCGCACATCGAGTTCGACGCGTACGCCAGCATCGGCGAGTTCTCCGGCAAGCGTGCGACAACGTTCGATGACGGCATCGTCATCGCGAACAGCCAGCACAACAACCTGAACAGGCGCGAGTGCCGGTGGAATGCGCAAACCGTTGTCGTCGCCGTGACACATGATGAGTCCACCGACCATGCGAGTAGAAACTCCCCACGAAGTTGTCCATGCATGTTGCTGGGTTCCTTCGTTGTCGAGGTACTGAATGTCAAAGGCCTTCGCAAAGTTCTGACCGAGTTCGTGACTCGTGCCCATTTGCAATGCTTTTCCGTCACCCATCATTGCTTCGCACGTCATGGTGTTGGTTGCGCCCGCAAAGCGTTCCTTTGCAGTCTTACGACCAACAACAACAGGCATCGCGAGAACGTCGCGCATGAATGACTCATACACATCGTGCAAGATTCGTTCGGCGTACTGGCGACCATCGTCTTCACTGACGTGGGCGGTATGACCTTCTTGCCAAAGGAATTCGCTCGTTCGCAGAAAGACTCGCGGGCGAAGTTCCCAGCGAACAACGTTGGCCCACTGATTCAGTAACAGCGGAAGATCGCGATAGCTCTGTACCCACTTGGCCATGAACTCACCGATAACCGTTTCCGATGTCGGACGAACCACGACTGGCTCTTCAAGTTCTTTGCCGCCAGCAACAGTGACGACTGCGAGTTCGGGGCTGAAACCTTCAACGTGCTCGGCTTCGCGCTTGAGATAGCTCTCAGGGATGAACAACGGGAAGTACGCGTTCTTGGCACCGGCGCGCTTGATGCGGCGATCAACCTCGGCCTGCATCTGTTCCCAGATTGAATAGCCATAAGGACGGATGACCATCGTGCCGCGTACCGGGCCGTTATCGGCAAGTTCCGCCTTGGCAACGATGTCTTGGTACCAGCGCGGAAAATCTTCGGACTGCGGGGTGAGAACGGGAGCCTTAGCCATGGGTGACGATGCTAGGCGACACCCTCTTCACCCTCAGCGAGGTTGCGCTTACTCAGTCAAGTTTGCGAATGATCTGAATGCGCTCTTCAGCGTTATTGGCATCCTCGCCCTTATCGTCGAGCAACGCCATGCGATCGGCTTCAGCTTCAGCCGCCGCTCTGTCATCCTTACGGCGAAGCGCTTCTTCGACTCCCCCGTCGGCAATGATCTGCGCCCATTCCACAAGTGCTTCGACCATCTCAGGTTCGGGAACGACCTTTACGACCTCGCCCTTTACGAACAGATGACCACGCTTGCGCCCAGCAGCAATACCGAGATCGGCTTCGCGGGCCTCGCCGGGACCATTCACGACACAACCCATGACCGCGACCTGGATGGGAATGTTCAAATCGGTAAGCGCATCCTGTGCACGTGCAGCAACTTCGATGACATCGACTTCAGCGCGGCCACACGATGGGCATGCGATGAGATCAAGACCGCGTCGTTCGCGCAGACCAAGGCTTTCAAGCAACCAACGACCAGCGCGAACTTCTTCCACAGGATCGGCAGTGAGCGAATACCTGATGGTGTCGCCGATTCCTTCGGCCAACAACGTGGCCATGCCGGCGGTTGCCTTTACGAGCCCTGCAGGAGGCGGACCCGCCTCGGTGACACCAAGATGCAGTGGATAGTCGACCGTGTCGGCAAGCAATCGGTACGCATCAATCATCAATGCGACGTTCGATGCCTTGACCGAAATCTTTACGTTGTCGAAACCGACCTCTTCGAAATATGCGAGTTCGCGCTTGGCTGATTCGACCATGGCTTCGGCGGTGACTTTGCCGCCACACTTCTCGTACAACTCGGGATCGAGCGAGCCACCATTCACGCCAATACGAATCGGGATGCCGCGGTCCTTCGCCTCGAGCGCAACCGCCTTGATGTGTTCGGGTCGGCGAATGTTGCCGGGGTTCAAACGCAGACCCTGAACACCCGCTTCCATCGCTTCAAGCGCTCGTCGGTACTGATGATGAATGTCAGCGATAATCGGCAACGGCGAACGCGGAACAATGTGTGCAAGTCCTTCGGCGGCCTCTTGTTCGTTGCACGTGCAACGCACGATGTCGCAACCGGCACCAGCGAGTGCATAGATCTGTTGCAGCGTGCCTTCGACGTCGGCCGTCTTGGTGGTCGTCATCGACTGGATCGAGATTGGCGCGCCACCACCCACGGCAACGTCACCGACATGCAACTGACGGGTTGCACGTCGTGGATACCGGGTTTGGGGGGAAAGATCGCTCACGGTGATGAGGTTAGGGCTACGGCGAGAGTTTTACGGGGTCCACGGCATCGAGATACAGCGTGGACGCGAAGAGCCCCACCATGAGCAAGACCACGATGTAGGTGACGGGCATGAGTTTGGCCATGTTCACGCGGTAGGCCTTGCCCGAAATGCGACTGCGGATCTCTTCGTAAGTCGCAACGGCGATGTGGCCACCGTCGAACGGCAGAATCGGTGCGAGGTTGATGAGGCCGAGGAAAATGTTGACTGTCGCGAGCAGCGCAAGAACTCCGGCCCAGCCCGCCTGCTCGCCGAGTTGGGTACCGACGTTCACAATGCCGAGAAGAGACATCGGACGATCCACGTTTGAGGATGCGGATGAACTCGAGCCCGAAGAACTCCCCGATCCCGAATTCACCGGTTCGACCGATGAATTAGAAGTTGCGTCCCAAGCTCCGCCATTGGCTACCTGGGAGGCCAACTTGCTGATCCCGGAAGGCGAGAAGATGCGGCCCATTCCTTGGACCGAGCCGACAACCGTGTCACCGAATGCTCCGACGGCTTGGCCTGTTGCTTCAACGATGCCGGCATGCACCATTACCGAACCTGGGCTCACGCCGAGAAATCCGCGGAATCCATCGACTGGCATTGCGATGGGCCCATCGATAGTCGTCGTGAAGGCGCGGTCATTACGGTCGAATGTGATCGTGACTGGACCAAGGACTCGTTGAAGTGCGGCCTGCATTTCGGCATACGACGACACCGAAACCTCGCCAACCTTCGTGACCCGATCGCCGGGAACTAGTGGCTCGAGTGCACGTGCGCCGTCGGCATTGAGTGACCAACCGATTTTTGTGGGGAGAGAGAGTTGTTCATTGCCACGTTGCACTGTGAGTTCGCCAGCGGAACCACCTTGCGCGCGCACGATGCTCGTGAAATCGCCGAATGCACCAACGGGCTGCCCGTTGAACGCAATGATTTGATCGCCGGGCTGGAGTCCTGCATTCGCGGCAGCAGACCCTGACGAGACGGTGTCGACTTTCCACTTGTCTTTCGACAGATGTCCAAACCCGGCGAACACAACAACGAGCAGCACAAGACCCAGAACGATATTCACCATCGGGCCAGCAAGAACTACTGGCATGCGCCGCCAATACGACTGCGCTCGGTAGGTCCGAGCCTCTTCGTCGGACTCGTCGAGTTCTTCAAGGCCATGCATGCCGATGATGCGCACATACGCTCCGGCGGGCACGAGTTTGAGGCCGTATTCAGTTTCACCGCGACGGAATGACCACACACGCGGGCCAAAGCCAATGAAAAACTCAGTGACCTTCATGCCATTGCGTTTCGCCATAAGAAAATGGCCCATTTCGTGCAGAAAGACCGACGCAACGATGGCAACAATCAATACGAACAACCAGATACGAGTAAGCGCAACCCAGCCCAGAAGCGTTAGAAGAAGTCCGAGCAGAACGAACTGGTTGCCGAATATCCGATCAAGAAAGGACGGGCGAGGAGATTCTCCCGAATCTCCCTGCTCAGTTTCGTTTGGAATTGAGGACGTTGTCATCAGCGCACCACCGAAGCGAAAGAGTTGAGTTCTTCATGAGCAATACGTCGGGCCTGCGAGTCGGCATCGATAACTGCAGCCGCATCGGTTGCCGGGGCACCATCGTGCCGATCAAGCGTGGCAGCAATTGCTGCGGCAATGTCGCGCCATGCGATCTGGCCTTCAAGGAAGGCTTCAACCGCAACCTCGTTGGCAGCACTGATCCATGCCGGCGCGGTGCCGCCTGCTCGACCCGCCGCGTAGGCAAGGGCAAGACACGGGAATACTTCGAAATCAGGTGGTTCAAAATCGAGACGACCAAGAGTGGTCCAGTCAATTCTTCCGAACGGAGTGGAGATGCGATCTGGCCACGCAAGCGCGTAGCCAATCGGGAGACGCATATCGGGAGTTGAAAGCTGGGCGATCGTCGATGCGTCAGTGAACTCAACCATGGAGTGCACAACTGACTGCGGGTGAACCACAACATCAATGTCATCGAAACCGATGCCGTACCCAGCATCGCCTGCAGGTGTTCCGAAGAGTTCATGGGCTTCGATGACTTCGAGACCCTTGTTCATCAGTGTCGAAGAGTCGATAGTGATCTTTGGACCCATGCTCCAGGTTGGATGAGCGAGGGCATTTTCAATCGTGACATTTGCGAGATCGTCAGCAGTTCGGCCACGGAATGGTCCGCCGCTCGCGGTGAGCAGCAATCGAGCAACGCGGTTCTTGTTGTCGGTGGCGCGAAGACACTGATGGATCGCGCCATGTTCGCTGTCGACAGGAACGAGCTCGGCACCGGGTGTACGGCGCGCCACCTGCACGACTGGACCAGCGGCAATGAGCGACTCTTTGTTCGCCAGTGCAAGGCGTCGGCCGGCCTCGAGCGTTGCCAGAGTTACCGACAGACCGGCAAACCCCACGACACCGTTCACGACAACATCGGCCTCAAGCGCGAGGCTCGCCATTGCGTCGCTACCAGCCCGAACTTCAATACCTGGCAGTTCCGCTGCAATCGAGCGCGCCGCCTCGGGGTCGCTAATCGCAACAACCGAAGGGCGATAGCGACGGGCTTGTTCGATGACCACTTCTGGCTGGCGGCCGGTGGCCCCAATGGCGCTGAGTTCGAAACGGTCAGCTTCGGCTTCGATGACCTCGAGCGCCTGCGTGCCGATCGAACCGGTAGAACCAGCGAGAGCGACTCGAGTCAGCGACATGGGGTTCAGCCTACCGAGAGAGGGTGCGTGATTCCCCGCGGGATCAGCCCAATCCGAAAATCTTCACCAAGTAATAGATCGTGGGCAGGACGAACAACAGCGCATCAAATCGGTCGAGGAGACCGCCGTGCTCGGGGATGAGCGAGCCCATGTCCTTCAGACCAAGGTCACGCTTGAACATTGACTCAGCCAAATCACCCAGTGGCGCAACGACGGCGAGGACCACCGCAACGACTAACGCCGTGCCGACACCCATCGAACTCACGCCAAGCAGGACGACAAAAACAAAGACAGCAAGGACCGTTGCAGCCATTCCGCCAACAAGACCTTCGACAGTCTTGTTCGGAGAGATCGCACTCAACGGACTTCTTCCCATTGCCCGACCGAAGAAGAATCCACCAACGTCGGTGGCTACTGCCGCAACAACGGCTACAAGGAGAATACTTACGCCTTGAGCGGGAATGTTGACAATCAGCGCGGCGAAACTTCCAAAGACGCCCACCCAAACCACGCCGATCAGGGTGACACCGAGATTTGCGGTGGGACGAGCCCGGCCACTGGCGCTGCTCAGGTACCAAACAATGCCGAAGAGAAACGTGAGGAAGATGATCGCGGGAATCGCCGACTCACCCTTCCAGTACGCCGCAAGCGGCAACGCTGCAATTGCAGCAAGACCAAGCAACGTTGCGGGTCGGAACCCACTCTTTTGCATCGCCCCGAAGTATTCAAAACCTGCAGCGACAAGGACCACTTCAATGAGAAGTAGCGCCGGCAGGGGTCCAGCTTTGAACAACAGTGCTGCGACAATCGCCATTCCGATACCGACAGCAGCAGCTATCGGGACATTGCGCGACTTCGAGGCAACGGGCGCCGTTTCGGAATCCTTCGGTGCCGGCACGCGTTCGGCGCGGTCAGCAGCTGGAGGCGGAGGTGGCGCAGCGGCAGACGGGCCAACAAGATCGGGCGGAAGCAGGATCGCGGCCAACGGATCGACTTTTTCACGAGACGCTCGAGCAGACCGACCACGACGTGAACCGCGGCGACGAGATTGTGGGTCGAGTTCGACATCGTCGAAGTTGAGATACGCCTCGTCGGAAATGCGTTCATCGGTGTCGAGCGCCCCAAGACGTTCGACGACTACTTCTTCGGGTTCCGACGCCGCGAGATCGGCGAGAGGGTCTCCGTGATCCGTGGTGTCGTGTTCACTGCGCCAACGCGGTGTGTCGGCCATTGACGCGCGGTCCTCATCGACAGGGTTGTCGCCAATAACGACGGCAGGAACCTGACCCGTTGCCGGTTCGGTCCAGTGCGGCATTTCGTGTTCGCCCGTTGGCGGTCCCACGTTCATGACCGGCGGCGGAGGCGGCGGAAGTTCACGCTCGGGAAGTCGAGTGGCCACGTCGGGACGGTTCGAAGCTTCGGCGATTTCATCGGCGGTGATGATCCGAACTTCTTCAGGATCACCAGGTGCTCTCGGTTCGCGGGATAGATCGTCAGAAGCCATCAGTCCTCCATCAACTCGGTTTCTTTGGCACCCAACGCCTCGCCGATTTCGGCTTCGTGACTGTGGATGATTTTGTCGAGTTCCTTTTCAGCTCGTTCAAGTTCGTCTTTCGAAAGGTCTCCGCCCTTCTCAAGCGCTTCAAGTTCCTGGCGAGTCGAACGGCGCTGATTGCGCAGCGCAATCTTCCCGTCTTCGGCCATGTTCTTGACGACCTTCACGAGTTCTTTGCGACGCTCGCCAGTCAGGGGAGGAAACGAAAGACGAATTGAGATTCCGTCATTGCTTGGATTGAGACCAAGGTCAGACTGCTGCAACGCCTTCTCGATCGCGCCAATGGCACCTTTGTCATACGGAGTAATGAGCAACTGGCGCGCTTCAGGAACGTTGAAGCCAGCAATCTGCTGCAACGGCACTTCGGAGCCGTAGTAGTCGACCGGAATCTTTTCAACGAGCGCGGGTGCCGCACGACCCGTTCGAATCGAGGAGAAGTCCGCACGTGTGTGCGTGACGACCTTCTTCATTTTCTCGACGGTTTCTGCGAGGAGCAGATCGGCCATCTCTGATGTCATCGGAACACTCCAGGAGATATCGAAGAGAGCGACGGGGTCTCCAGCGACCGCCTCAACGGACGAGGGTACCGACCGAACCGCCCTCAAGCAGCGAACGCACATTGCCTTCGCCGGTGAGATCGAACATAACGATGGGCAAATTGTTGTCCATACACAGCGTGATTGCCGTGGAATCCATGGCGCGAAGGCCCTGGTTCAGTACGTCGAGATAGGTAACTTCCTCAAGCTTTGTGGCCTCGGGATTCGTGCGAGGGTCATCGGTATAGATGCCGTCGGTGCCCGAATGTGTGCCCTTGAGCAGCACACCGGCTTCGATCTCGACTGCCCGCAATGCGGCGGTGGTATCAGTCGTGAAGAACGGATTGCCGGTTCCGCCAGCGAAGATCACGACTCGACCCTTTTCAAGGTGTCGAACCGCACGGCGACGAATGTAGGGCTCGGCAACCTGCGCCATCTGGATAGCGGACTGCACTCGAGTGGGCTGACCCAATTGCTCGAGCGTGTCTTGCAATGCAAGCGCATTGATCACTGTTGCAAGCATGCCCATGTAGTCGGCTTGGGCACGATCCATGCCAGCGCCAGCACCTGCCATCCCGCGCCAGATGTTTCCGCCACCGACAACGATGGCAATCTGGACGTCGGGATGGTCAGCGCGAACGTCGACAATGTCTTTAGCGATGCGTTGCACCACATGGCCGTCGATGCCGTATCCGGCGTCGCCAGCAAACGCTTCGCCCGAAACCTTCAACAGGACCCGCGACCAGCGGGCGGTCGCGGAGGCCATCAAGCTCCGATGAATACCTGAGCGAAACGGACGAGCGTTGCGCCGGCAAGTAAATCAGTGATCGATTTCTTGTCGTCTCGCACGAACTGCTGCTCAAGAAGCACTTGCTCCTTGTACCAACCGTTGATGCGTCCTTCGACGATTTTCGGCCAGGCCGCTTCAGGCTTGCCTTCTGCCTTGGTGATGTCGAGAAGAGCTTGACGCTCACGCTCAACATCCTCAGCCGGAACTTCATCTCGGTTGAGGTAGGCCGGCTTTGAGAATGCAATGTGCACCGCAAGATCGTGAGCGATCTCTTTGGTGCCGCCTTCGAGTTCAACAAGAACCGCGTTGACACCACGACCGTCCTGTAAGTGCAGGTAGGAGTCAAGGATGTTGCCGCCAGCGGCGTCGAATCGCACGACGGTGCCGAATTCGATGTTTTCCTTCTTGGCGATCTTCAGTGCGTCGAGTTCGTCGTTCATCTCCGAAAGTGCGTCGACGCCCTTGGCGACAACAGCTTCAGTCATGTCCTGAACGAGTGAAATGAAGTCAGCGGCTTTGGCCGAGAAATCGGTTTCGCTCTTGAGCTGCACGATGGCGCCAACTGAGCCGTCGACGACGACACAGACAGAACCTTGTGCATTCTCACGATCGCCAAGCTTGGCCACCTTGGCCAGGCCCTTCTCGCGCAACCACTGCTTGGCGGCTTCAAAGTCGCCGTCGTTTTCAGTGAGCGCCTTCTTGGCGTCCATCATGCCGGCGCCAGTGATCTGACGAAGGTTCTGGACGTCCTTGGCGGTAAATTCAGCCATTGGTTTTCAGGACTCCTGCGTGGTTTCGTTTGCTGGATCGGTCTGCGTGATCGCCTCTTCGGCAGTCGCGCGTTCGGAAGCGATACGTGCCTCGCGGGCAGCAGCAGCTTCAGCAGCCTGACGACGAGCATCGGCCTGAGAGGCTTCATGTGCTGCTTCTTCTTCCGGCGTGCGCTCAACGACAGCGGGGCCTTCAGGAGCAACAGCGCCACGCTTGCGCGAAGCAATGAAGCGACCTTCGTCGACGGCGTCGGCGATCACGCGAGCCATGAGGTTCGCGGAACGGATGGCATCGTCGTTACCCGGGATCACGTAGGTGATGATGTCGGGATCGCAATTGGTGTCGACCACAGCGACGATCGGGAGACCGAGCTTGTTCGCTTCGGTAACGGCGATGTCTTCCTTCTTGGTGTCGAGCACAAAGATGGCGCTTGGAAGGCGTTCCATGTTGCGAATGCCGCCAAGGTTGCGCTCGAGCTTCTCGAGTTCGCGACTGATGAGAAGGGCTTCCTTCTTTGGCATCGCTTCGAAATCACCAGAGTCGCGCATGCGCTGGTAGTCCTTCATCTTTGCGACGCGCTTCGACATGGTTTGGAAGTTGGTAAGCATGCCGCCGAGCCAACGCTCGTTCACATAGGGCATGCCACAGCGGTCTGCATAGCTACGAACCGGATCCTGGGCTTGCTTCTTGGTGCCCACAAAAAGGATCGTGCCGCCGTCGGCGACGAGGTCGCGCACAAAGCTGTACGCAGTTTCGATGCGGCCGAGCGTCTGCTCAAGATCAATGATGTAAATGCCATTGCGCTCGCCGTGGATGAATCGCTTCATCTTCGGGTTCCAGCGGCGGGTCTGATGACCGAAATGCACGCCGGAATCGAGCAGTTGGCGCATAGTGACAACTGGTGCCATGAGGGTGTTCCTTCCCATCGGTTCGGAGGATCGCAGGCCCGTGCTGGCGTCTTCCCGAGTGGGAGACGACCGTGGGGTGCACGGCTGCGGGTGTGTAGAGGTATGCCAATCGGGTGATCGACATGCCCGACAGTCGTCGGGCCGGGTGCCGAGTGTATGGGAGGGCCGGAAAATCGGCCAACTGACCAGCCGGCGGTTCAGTCGGCCGGCGGAATCGGCAGCACCCCAGCCGCTATCGCGGCGCTCGCCGCAGCCACAGTTTGGCCGTATCTGATGGTTTCGGCCGTGACGAACGCCTTTGTTGCCAAGCCGAGCGACTGACAGGTCGGGCCCATCCCGGCAACGGCAAGGCCGATTTCCCTTGTGGCTGCCGGGCTTGAGGGAAGAGTGCCGTGGGCCTCTTTCCCGATATCGGTCGGCAAAATGATGCTGGCATCAGCAGCCTGGTCGATTGCGGCGGACCCGGGCACTACAAGATCCCCCGATCCCCCGATCGCCACAAACCGGACCCCTTCGGGCATCGGCCGCTGATGAAGTTCATCAATGATCGGCGAGGTCTCCGCCAGATCAGAGATTGCAGGAAGGTGGTTGCTGAGTTCATCGGCCGCTCCGGCAGCGCGAATCTGAGACAACGCTGCTGCACCTCCAGGACTCTCACCCAGAGCAACAACGGCCGTAGCTAGCGGAGCGCCTTGTTGCGGAGACGACAGCGTGACCAATGTGTCGACCTCGGAGGGAAGCCGACTCGCGGCGCCTGAACGTTCCACCGCAAGACGAGCGACTACGCCACCTTGGGAATGGGCGACGACATCAATGGGCGTTCCCGGCTGGGCCGCCGCCACCGACTGCAGTAACGCAGATAAACGGTCAGCAGAAGTTCCGACCGACTGCTGACTGTCGAGCGAATCAAATGGGCGCGTTGCAATCGCATTCAACGGATGACTCGAAACTGAACGGGCGGCGCCTGGCGGATCCATGCCACCTCGCGGCGCCTGACCTCCTTGGTAGGAGTAGCGCACAACATCGGTATCGGCGTATCCAAGCGATTTGGTGTCGACCTCCCACGCCGTGTTTGCGTCACTTGAAGTTCCGAGTCCGCTCACCAATACAACTATTCGCCGCGATTGGTGAACAGGTACTGGCGTTGCCGTTGGCGTGCAGGTCTTTTGATCGTGAAGCCAATTCGCGAACGCGTCAAGAGTCCGCATCGCGTGCGTGGTCGGATTCAGTTCAATGAGATAGTGCGAAACGAGCGCAGTTGTTCGCGAAGTCCACGCTGACGTCGCCGAGAGTGCAGCAGCACCGGTGTCAAGAAAGACATCAAGCAACGTGCGTCTTTCTTGAGCGCCTAAACGTTCAAGCCCCTGATCAGTGCCAGGCACGAGACGAGCTCGTGGTCGCAACAAACCTGCGAGCAACGCCTCGGGATCAAGGTACGTGTCGTCTTGTGCACGAACTCCGAAATGGAATGGGCCACCGGCGATGCCGATGACATCACCGGCACGCACCTGATCACCCGCAGCGACCGTGAGCGAAGCAAGAAACGAAGAACTCGTGCGCAATCCATCGGCGTGTTCGATCGTGACGTGGAGCGCGCCGCCCACCTCTCCGGCGAAGATCACGCGCCCATCAGCTGATGCTCCGATCTGCGCACCTGCACTCGTGCCGTAATCAATGCCGCGATTTCCAGCCATCCACGGTCTAGGCGGCGGGCGAAAGCGATCAACTATTTCCGCGTCGCTTGGTGGCCGGTACTCAACCGACGTTGATGTCGCGTGCGCAATTGGCGCCGTTGTCCAAATCAACGCCGTCGAGATCTGAGCAAGCACCAGGAAAATGCAAAGCCCGCGGGCGAAAGGATGCGCATGGAAAAACGCAGAGACTGACCGCACATCGGTCCTTCCGGTACGAAGTTGTCACCGGGGAAGGAGTGCGAGGGGTGCTCTTGCTAAGCGCGGGGATGAGTTGAATCGACCACTGTGCGCAATCGTTCTTTGCTCACGTGGGTGTAGTGCTGCGTGGTGGAGAGATCGGAATGTCCGAGCAATTCCTGCACCGCACGAAGATCGGCACCACCGTCGAGAAGGTGAGTCGCAAACGTGTGCCGCAACGCGTGAGGGTGGGTTGGTGATGGTGCTCGGCGGTCAAGAAGTCGACGAACATCGCGCGTACCAAGACGGGTTCCTTTGCGATTCAGGAACACGGCGTCGGAAGGGGACGCAGCCGTTGCCATTACCCGCCGGCCATGACCGAGCCATTGCTCCAGTGCTTCGACGGCAGGCGCGCTAAGGGGAACGACGCGCTGCTTTGAACCCTTTCCCCAGACAACAACTCGACGGCGAGCGAGATCGAGATCTTCAGGACGCAAACCGCACACCTCTGAAACACGAAGGCCGCTGCCGTAGAGGAGTTCAAGGACAGCATCGTCACGAGAACGAATCGCCGGCGGGTCATTCGCTGTCGTTCCCGGCGGGTTATCGAGAACTTGAATGAGTTCTTCGTCGCGCAGCACACGAGGAAGCCGGCCAGACGAGCCAGGAGCACTGAGCCCCGCTGAGGGATCGGCAGTGAGGTGTCCGCTGCGAACCAGCCACGAGAAATATCGGCGCAACGCCGACGCCTTCCGGGCGATGGTGCGTCGAGCAAGGTTTCGCGTTGTCATCGCCGCGATGTAACGCCGCAACGTTGTACGGCTTACGTCATCGGGAGATGCGATGTCCTGTCGTGCAACCCATTCAACGAATTGATCGATATCACTTCTGTAGGCGCGCAGGGTCGCGGCAGACACAGAGGTAAGCGACGCCTGAAACTCGTCGAGAAACCACGCATCTGCTTCACCAGTCACAAACAAAACTGTAACGGCGAACAATGAACATTCACTTGGATGCTTGGCGATCGTGGCGCACATCGTCATTGAGCTCCCCCTCGACCGATACGTTCTATCCATCCGGCACGCAGAGAGACCCACCCATCGGACTCAAGTTGCTCGAGCACCAGCATTGCCTCGCCCAGAGAAAGACCGGTTGAAACGAGGACGTGTTCAACGGGTACCGCCTGCCACGGCAATGAATCAAGAGCCTTCTTGGCCTGTCCAATTGGACGCGGCCGTTGCTCTGCGGCGGTGCGCCGCCGCTCAGGTTCGCGCCCGAGCGCAAGCAGCACATCGCCAATATCGCGAGCTGGGCCACACCCATCAAACAACAATTGATTTGTCCCGGCTGAACTTGGCGCGGTGACAGGGCCAGGGACTGCGAGGACAGTGCGGCCTCGTCGGGCTGCCTCAACAGCAGTGCCGAGTGCACCACCGGTTGATTGCGATTCGACTACAACGACAGCATCGGACAATGCCGCAATGATCCGATTTCGAGCAGGAAATTGCCATGCAACCGCCGGGGCGCCGAGGGGATATTCACTAAGGACAACACCGCGTTCGGCCACCGCTCGCCATAGCGCGCGGTGGGCTCTCGGATAAATGCGGTCGAGACCGCTTCCGACAACTGCGATCGGAGGAGCGCCATCGACCGCGAGTGCACCTGCATGCGCAGCGCCATCGATTCCCAATGCCAAACCGGACACCACAGAAATGCCAGCGAGTGAAAGTTCGCGGGCGAACCCGTTGGCGACATCGATGCCATAACGAGTTGCCCGACGAGTTCCAACGATTGCTACACGGGTACCAGCAAGCAGATCGATGTCACCCAACCAAAACAACACGACGGGCGCATCGTCATCATCGGCAAGTTCGCGAGGAAACGAAGCCGACCAGCGAGTCATTACACCCACGCCGGCCTCGACATGCGCGTTCCAATAGGTGGCGAGATCTACCGAGTTCGCGGCATCGCTCCACTGCTGAAGAATTGCCAATGGAATTCGGACGCTTTCATCGTGAGCAACAGCCCGAAGCAAACCACTGCGAACTTGATGCCATACGGCCTCCGGCTCACCTTGTTTTAGTAGCCAACGCAGCCGAGAAGGCCCGACACCGGGAAGACTCGAGAGCGCCACCACCCACGCTTCATCCGGGAGTTTCGACGAACTCACTTAACTCGCCACCGCACGCGCGAGAAATGCCGGGTCACTCCGCAGATGCAGTGCACTGGCTACCTGTTCGGCAGTGATCGCAGTGTCATGACCTTCGAGATCGGCGATCGTGCGCGCAACCCTCCACACCCGGCGCATTCCTCGGGCAGAGAGTCGACCCGACTCCAACGAACGTTCGATAAGCGCTGAGGCCTCGGCCGTGAGCGGTGCCGTTCGTTCGAGCGCTCCAGTTGAGAGCTCGGCGTTGCAGCGGACTCCGCGATCATTGGCTCGACCGCGAGCAATACGGACACGTTCCGCAACGGCCGAGGTCGATTCGGCGCGCTCCCCGCTAAGCAACTGATGCGGATCCGGACGATGAACATCGATCCGCAGATCGAAACGATCGAGCAAAGGCCCCGACAATCGCCGCCGATACCGCTCGAGAGAACGATCAGTGCATCGACACGCTGCGGGCACCACACCTTCACCGCATGGACAGGGGTTCATCGCTCCAACAAGAAGGAACCGTGCAGGAAGTTGAACTCGCGCCTCGGCACGGGCAAGGCGGATCACGCCTTCTTCGAGTGGTTGGCGAAGGGAATCAAGCACGACTGCGCCGAACTCGCCCATTTCATCGAGAAACAACACACCACCGTGGGCAAGCGAGATCTCGCCAGGGCGAACTCGATGCGTCCCACCGCCGACCATCGCTACTGCACTCATCCCGTGATGCGGCGCGCGCAACGGTGGTCTGCGCACAAGCCCGCCAACGAGCGGCTCCCCCGCCGCCGAATGAACTCGTGTGGCGTCGAATGCAGTGGCGTGATCAAGATCGGGCAGCAGCCCTGGCAAACGCTCAGCCAACATCGTCTTACCTGACCCCGGAGGGCCGACCATTAAGAGATGGTGTCCGCCAGCGGCAGCGACTTCGATTGCGAATCGAGCGAGTGGATGTCCCCTCACCTCGGCCATGTCAGGCCCATTCGCAGCAGGCGCAACAAAGAGTTCGTCGGGCCGCCGAGGCCACGGCGCCTCTGCAGTAAGGGCATCGACGAGCGTCCGTAACTCCGGTGCACAACGAATCACGGATGGCTCAACGAGTGCCGCTTCAGAGTGTGATGTTGGTGCTACAACGATTTCCGACTGCGGACACGACGCAACGAGCGACAAAACTCCCGGCACGTGACGAAGCGAACCATTGAGCCCCAGCTCAGCAAGAAAGGCCCGATCGACAACAACCTCGGGTGGAAGTTGTTCGCTCGCGACCAAGACACCCATAGCGATCGCAAGATCGAGCGAAGAACCAACTTTTCGAAGTGAGGTCGGCGCAAGGTTCACCGTGGTTCGACGATCTGGCCAGGCGAACCCCGATGTCAGTAACGCTGCGCGCACTCGATCGCGGGCCTCACGACATGACGCATCGGGAAGACCAACAACGGTGAAGCCAGGCAATCCGTTCGCAACGTGGACTTCGACGGTGACCGGAACGCCATCAATACCCGACAACGTCGCCGAAGAAATAGTGGCGAGCATCGAACCTCCGCGAGTAACAACTGAACGAAGGGCGATCGATACCGCCGAGGCGACGACATTACGAACGATTCAACACACTGCGCACGGGTCGTTTGTACTGAAGTACAAACGATCCGTTAGTTTGTTCCGAGAACCTCGCGGGTGTAACGCGTGACGGACGTGATCTGCTCGGCGCTCAGCTGCTTCGAGAAACCGGGCATAGCGCCCTTACCGTTGGCGATCAACGCGATCTGATCGTCGATGTTCGGGTACTTCACCGCGACAACGCCTGCCAGTTTGGGGCCATAGCCACCCTGCCCCGAAGCCCCATGGCAACTTGCACAATTCTGCGAATAAATCTTCTGGCCTTGAACAAGGGCGGCATCGTCGGCAGGGGCAGCGGGTGAAGAAGTGCCACCTGAGCAAGCGGCGACAAGCGTTACACCGAAAACCAGCGTCAAACCGGCAGCGAGAATTCGGGGGGTACGCATACTTTTGAGGCTACCAGCGCAATGAGTGGGGGGTTACGCGCGGTAACAGGCTCGGAACAAGGAATACTTGGGAAGTGGGATTCAATCCGCATCGCAAACAACGACGTTCATCGTTCGACTACTTCATGGTTGGCGCTGCCATGGCTATCTGCCTGGGCCTGATCATCTGGGCGTTCTTCGGTTGATATGGCGAAGGAACCAGAACGCGATCCGATGGGACTCGAGGTTGAGGTTCGACGCGTGCAGCCGTATGAAGCAACGAAGGCCTACCTGTGTCCCGGATGCAACCAAGACATACCTTCTGGCACCGGACACATTGTCGCTGTGCCTCTTGATGCACCAGACCTACGCCGCCATTGGCACCGCGGCTGTTGGACCAATCGCCATCGCCGACGACCTGGTCGCGGTTAACACAAAGAAAAAGATATGGAACTGATCTTCATCCGACACGGACAACCCCAGTGGGAACTCGATGGAGGCGGCGTCGATGACCCGGTGCTCACCGACGTCGGACACCGTCAGGCCGAGCTTCTTCCCTCGTTCTTCACTGATCTTCCGATCGACCGCCTTGTCGTGTCGCCGCTGATTCGCGCACAACAAACCGCACAGCCACTCATCGACGCGTTCGGTCTCGAGCCGGAAACCCACAATTGGATCGCTGAAATCCGCGCACCAGTTTGGCAAGGTACGCCGTCAGAAGTGATCGAGAAAGCGTTTGCCGAACAACGAAGTCGACCGCTCAATGAGCAATGGGAAGCAATCCCCGGCGCAGAGTCATTTCTTGAGTTTCATGAACGCGTCGTCGGCGGACTCACTGATTTTCTCTCAGACGTCGGCTGCACTCGGGCCCGTGGTTTCCCGCCGCTGTGGAAGATGAACCATGAAGGACCGCGAATCGTCTTTGTCGCCCACTCGGGAGCAAACGCAGTCAGCCTTGGCCATCTACTCGGCATCGAACCTGTCCCGTGGGAATGGGAACGATTCGTTGCATTCCACGGCTCAATCAGTGTCGTGCGACCAATGCACATTGCATCATCGCTTTCATTCAGTTTGTTTCGATTCTCCGACACTTCGCATTTGCCGAAAGAACTTCAAACTCGCTGAGAGCCAGCGAACTACTTCTTTTTACTTACGTGTGACTGACCATCGGTTCCGTGCTTCTCGCGGTGACGATGCACCGCTAGTGCGCCACCAACGATGCCGGCGGCATTGCGGAGCGACGCGGCCACAACCGGGGTGTGACAAGTCAGGTTCGGGATGAACTTGTCGGCCTTCTTCGATATACCTCCACCGATGATGAACAAATCAGGCCAGAACAGTTTCTCAACCGAGCACAGGTACTCATCAACACGGGCTGTCCATTCGGCCCAGTCGAGTTCCAGCCGTTCGCGAACTGACGCGGCCGCCCATTTTTCTGCGTCGCCGCCACGAAGCCACAGGTGACCAAGTTCCGTATTCGGCACAAGTGTTCCATCGATCATGAGTGCAGAACCGATACCTGTACCCAATGTAATTGTGAGGATGACGCCCGACTTTCCTCGAGCCGCGCCAAAGCGAGTTTCCGCTTCACCAGCAGCATCGGCATCGTTCACCATGGTTACGGGACAACCAGTTGCATCGCTGATGATTCGAGATGCATCGGCATTGATCCAGGACTTGTCGACGTTGGCAGCGGTGAAAACCGTTCCGCCCTTTACGACGCCTGGGAAGGTGCACCCGATTGGACCTGTCCACTCGAAGTGCTTCGCGATTTCGGCAACAGTCATACCGACGGCATCGGGCGTTGCGGGCTCGGGCGTGAGCAGGCGAAGGCGATCGGTGACCAGATGGCCCTTCTTGGTGTCGACGACTGCACCCTTGATGCCAGTGCCCCCGATATCGATACCCAGAACCTTCATCCGTCAGTCTCCTCGCCCGTGGACGGAGGAGTCTGCCACGCTCCGAGGACTGCTGTCCCGGGCCAGGATTACGCCCGGCCGCGGCCCTTGCGGTAGCGGCGAATCAGCTCACTCGTCGAGGAATCATGCGTCAGTGCGGGCGCAGTGTCGGCAGTGAGTTCGGGGATAATTGCCTGTGCGAGTTTCTTGCCCAACTCGACGCCCCACTGATCGAACGAGTCGATTCCCCACACCGCGCCTTGCACGAACGTTTTGTGTTCATAGGTCGCAATGAGTTGCCCGAGAACTTTGGGTGAAAGTTCAGGAACCAAGATTGATGTGGTTGGGTGATTGCCCGCAAAGGTTCGTGCAGCGATCTGCGCTTCAGGGACGCCATCGGCACGAACCTGTTCTGCGGTTCGACCGAATGCGAGTGCTTCAGGTTGAGCGAAGAAGTTCGCCATGAAGATGTCCTGATGCCCGCCAACCTCATGCGCGGGTGACACAAGCCCAATGAAGTCAGCGGGAATCAACTTCGTACCCTGATGAATCAGTTGGTAGTACGCGTGCTGCCCATTCGTGCCGGGCTGACCCCAAACAATTTCTCCGGTCTGCGTGCCCACGGTGCGGCCCCAGCGGTCAGTTGACTTTCCGTTGCTCTCCATTGCCAATTGCTGCAAGTACGGCGTGAGATGCGCGAGGTAATGGCTATAGGGAAGTACCGCGAGCGTTTGTGCCCCAAAGAAGTTGTTGTACCAAACACCAATGAGTCCGAGAATGAACGGCAAGTTCCGTTCCATCGGGGCTGTTCGGAAGTGCTCGTCAACAAGACGAAACCCTTCAAGCATTTCGGTGAAGTTGTCAGGACCGATAGCAATCATGAGCGACAACCCAATTGCTGAGTCATAGCTGTACCGTCCGCCAACCCAGTCCCAGAAACCAAACATGTTGTTGGTATCAATGCCGAACTTCTCGACCTCTGCGGCATTCGTCGAGACAGCAACGAAGTGCTTTGCAATTGCCGCATCGTCACCAAGTGATGCGAGGGCCCATGCGCGTGCACTTTGTGCGTTCGTCATTGTTTCGAGAGTCGTGAATGTTTTCGACGCGATGATGAACAATGTCTCGGCCGGGTCAAGATCGCGTGTCAGTTCATAGAACTCGGTGCCATCGACATTCGATACGAATCGAACATCAATGTTCTCCTGGGCGTAAGGCAAAAGCGCTTGATGCGCCATTCGGGGACCAAGATCGCTGCCACCGATTCCGATGTTGATCACCGCACGAATGCGCTTACCCGTATGGCCGACCCACTCGCCCGATCGCACGCGGTTTGAGAACGACGCCATGCGATCAAGTACCTCGTGCACATCGGGGACGACGTCGCGACCTTCGTCGGTAAATACAACACCCTTTGGCGCGCGGAGTGCGATGTGCAATACCGCACGATCTTCCGTGACATTGATGTGTTCGCCGGCCCACATTGCGTCTCGAAGAGCTTCAACATCGGCCCGACGAGCAAGCGCAAACAACTTGGACAATGTTTCGTCGTTAAGGCGGTGTTTCGCGTAGTCGACGTAGAGATCCCCCACCTCAAGGTTGAGACGATCTCCGCGAGTCGGGTCTGAAGCAAAGAGTTCGCGCAGGTGCACATCGGCGATTTCGGCCTGATGCGCAGCGAGTTCCCACCATTCACTGGATTGTTCGATCGGCTGTGGTGCGTCAGACATGTGAACTCCTGAGTTCAAGTAAGAGAAACGACAAAACGAGCGGTGAAGCGTTCGCCGGGAGCAACCATGGGCGTGGTTCCCTGACAGAGCGCATTCGTGGGAGCCGTCATCGGCTCGAGTGCTATGAAGTCTGCCCCGGCTGGGGAATAGATCTGCGCGTAGGGATAGTTGCGATCAAAAACAACGGTAAGACGGCGACGACCTGAAGCCAATAGCAACTGGCGGTCACGACCCAATCGATAGGCATTGTCATACTCGGTACCCGCCAGCTTCACGATCGAAGCAGATTCAGCACGTTCTTCACCCGTGGGAATGCCACGTCCATCCAACACAAGACGGGTGCGCGACGGCATCCCTAACCTCACCCGACCTCGATCGACGTCGGGCAGGCGGAAATACGGATGCCAACCAAAGCTGACCGGCACTGTTCGTCGTCCTGTGGCGGTAACCGTGGTTGAGACCATCAATCGACCGGGCGTCACGGTGAAGCCAACGGTGAGCTCATGCGGGAATGGAAATGCCGCCATGACGTCTTCGTCTGCAGCCGCATTGAATGCCGCAACCATCGAGGCCGATCCGGGCTGCCCCTTCACCGACACAAGTTCCCAACCCGATCGACCAACAAAGAGCCCATGAATCGGAAGTCCGTTTGCATCCCGATGGAGAGAAAGGTTCTCCAGATCAACGCTTTTCGAACCAACTCGATACGAAGAGCCCGCTAAACGGTTTGCCCAAGGAGCCAGCAACGGAACCCCGGCGGTGTGTCCTTCACGAGCAGCAACCGGTCCACCATGAAAGTCGAGGTACTCACGACCTTTATGCGTCAGTGACGCGCCAACCAAACCGACTTCAGGAAGAACAGAGAAGACTGTTTGTCCCGCCGAAAGCGTGACTGCCGCAATGTCATCAATTGTCGAGACGACAACCGAGCCGTCAGCAACAGGTTCAGTTGCCACTCGCCGGCTTCTCGTCGTGACCACCGAACTGCTTGCGCATCGCCGACAGCAACTTGTCGGCATAGTCAGCTTCGCCGCGCGAAGTGAACCGCTCATAGAGCGATGTCGTCAAGATAGGAGCCGGTGCACCGATATCGATAGCGGCAAGGCTTGTCCAGCGGCCTTCACCTGAATCGCTCACGCGTCCTGCAAACGTGTCGAGTTGTGGATCTTCAACAAGCGCTGCTGCAGTGAGGTCAAGAAGCCACGAAGCAACCACGCTTCCGCGGCGCCACACTTCAGCGACTGACTCAATGTCGATGTCGTATTGGTAGTACTTCGGCTCACGCAGCGGTGTTGTCTCTGCATCGTTCTCACGAGCAACTTTGCCGGCATTGGCGTGCTTAAGAATGTTGAGGCCTTCGGCGTAGGCAGCCATGAGCCCATATTCGATGCCGTTGTGCACCATCTTGACGAAGTGGCCGGCACCGGCTGGACCGCAATGCAGCCAACCTTGTTCTTCAGGAGTGAACTCGCCCGTGCGACCCGGCGTGCGTTCTGCATCGCCGACGCCAGGGGCGATCGTGCGGAAGATCGGTTCGAGATGGGTGACGATGTCGTCCTCGCCACCGATCATCAAACAAAAACCACGGTCAAGACCAAAGACGCCGCCGCTCGTTCCCACATCGACATAGTGGACACCCTTCGGCGCGAGAGCTTCAGCACGATCGACATCATCTCGGTAGTAGGTGTTGCCGCCGTCGATGACGATGTCGCCCGATTCCATCAGCGCTGCGAGATCGCTCACTGTGCCACCGGCATATGCAGCCGGAACCATCACCCATGCCGCGCGAGGAACATCAAGTTTCGAGACAAAGTCAGCAAGATCACTTGCACCAGTAATGGCATCGCTCTCGGCTGCCAGCGCTGCAACCGCTGCTGCGTCGACATCAAACACCACGCAGGTGTGGCCATCACGAACGAGACGACGAACGAGGTTTGCACCCATTCGCCCAAGACCGACCATGCCGAGCTGCATCAGAATCCTTTCAATCCCGCCAAGCAGCGGGGCCACCATCCTGCCAAACACCACCCGCGCCTGCTGAGGAGGCCACATAACGGACTGAAATCGACCAACGGTGTGGCAGAGTTTCTCAGTCCGAGGGCGAAGGTGTAACGAATAACCACTGCAGCAGGCGAACAATCAGGCGCACGAACGCGAAAACCAACCGCTCGTCAGCTGGGCTCGATCGTCTGCGCAATCCTCTCCTTTGTCACGTTCACTCTCGGGGTGACCTCCATTTGGACCCGAATGACGGTTTTCGATTCGGCCCGATTCGCGGAACGAGCCGAGAGGGTCCTCGACTCTCAAGCGGTGCGGTCAAAGCTTGCTGACGAAATCACCGATGCCATCATCAATGCCGGCCCCTCGAATCTTGCGTCGTTTCGCACGATCATCCGCTCGACACTTGATCCAATCTTGCAAACCCCAGCGTTTCGTTCGATCTTTCGAAGAGCCCTCGACACCAGTCACGATTACCTCTTTACCCAAAGCGGTAATACCCAGGTCATCAACCTGAGCGAAAGCCTCAATGTGCTTTCGGGAAGCCTTCAGGCAACGAACCCTGACTTGGCGACATCAATCCCGACAGGAACGAACGAACTACTCGTAGAGATCGGCGACCAGACCCGTGGTCTTGATCTTTGGAGAATCGCCGAAAGGTTGACCCTCGCAGGTGCCGGCCTTCTCCTTGCGGCAGGCCTCTTTGCATTCGGCACGATCGCCCTCGACAACAACCGCCACAGGTCCACTTTTGCTCTGGGAATTTCCGCGGCATTCAGCGGAATCGTCATGTTTGTTTTGGCGACAATCGCCCCGATCATCGCCGGCTCATATGCAAACGATCCCGATACCGAGAGAGCCTTCGTTTCTGCCACAGAGTTCTTTGTCAGCGATTACCGGCTCTATTCCATTTGGATTGTTGGTATTGGAGTCGTGTTGTGTGCGTTCGGGACTGCAACTGCTCCTCATGGTGAGGCTGTCACTGTCCGCTCAGTCATCGATCGATTGCGCTCTGCGATCGATCAACACAAACCAACGTCACAGCGCGGACAGATCATCCACGCAATCCTCCTCATGGTCATCGGCTTCATCATCGTCATCGAACGCGAAACCGTCATTCCGCTTTTGGTGATCGCGGTCGGCGCAGTACTCGCCTACGTCGGGGCATCCCAACTCCTTTCAATCGTTGGCCGCCGCTCGACAGTTACGACGCGTAGTGCCGTCCTCGCCGATGTCAAGGAAGTTCAGCTGAATAACCTGACCATGCGTGTTGCTCTCATGTTGATCGTTCTTCTCATTTCTATTGGCGCCGGAGCATGGTTCACAACGTCGGATGCTCGATCGCAGACTGCAGCAAACGAGCAGCGAAAGTGCAATGGCTTTTCCGAGCTGTGCGACAAACCCCTGAACGAGGTCGCCTTCCTCGGCGCTCACAATGCAATGTCAACTGCTGCTGATCCGGGCTGGTTGTTCTACGAACAAACCAAAAGCATCCCCGCCCAATTGGATTTCGGAGTGCGCGCTCTTCTCGTGAAGACCCATTACGGCATTCCCACAACCGTCAACATCACTGGCGCAAATGCTGTCATCACTGACAGCATCGCCGAGCTTGCAGTGAACCCCATTGATCAAGACGATCAGTATTCGAATGAACAGCAAGCAAAGGCGAAAGAACTTCAAGCCAACATCAAGGTTGATCCGAATCTCCGCGACGTTTACCCCTGTCACGTCTACTGCGAATATGGGGCAACCAAATTCACAACGGCGTTGGGGTACACGCGTCAGTTCCTCAACGACAATCCCGACAACGTCATCATCTGGTTTATTGGCGACTACGTCTCGAAGGCTGATACCGAGAAGGCCCTTCGCGAGGCGAAGGTCTTTGACAGAGTCTGGGACTACGACCCCGCTGCGCCAATACCCACCCTTGGCGAGATGATTGATGCGAAGAAGAACATCGTCATGATCTCGGAGTTCAGCGGCGCACCACCAGCGTGGAACATCAAGGGTTACGGGGTTTTCCAAGACACACCATTTACCTTCCGCAAGGACTCCGAGCTTTACGCCCCGGGCTCGTCCAAGTACACCGGTACAGCATCAGTGGAAGGCCCGGTCCCCGCGACCGTCACGGGCGCTGATGGAACCGAACAATGGACCAAGGACTGGACAGGCGTCCCGAGTTGCGCCCCAAACCGCGGAACCCCCAGTTCGCCGCTTTCCCAAATCAACCACTGGATCACTCCAGCCGGCGCCGCCCCCACCATTGGCGAGGCCAAAGATGTCAATGCCTACGACGTCCTGATGCCTAGGGTGCGGGACTGCATGACCCAACGAGGCAAATTCCCCACGATCGTTGGGGTGAACTTTGTCGAAATTGGTGATGCCCTGCAGGTCGTCAACGAACTCAACTCCGGCAAGATCCTGCCGATTACCGCCCCATAGGACTTCCTCCCCGCCCGGTGGGCCGACACGCCCGTGGGCCGATAGATTCAATCCCCTGAACACCCGGCCGATCCGGGTAACGAGAAGGGGAAGTCATGCTGACGTACGACAAGTTCTTCATCGGGGGCGAATGGGTCGAACCCGCCGGGAACGAAACACTCAAGGTGCTCTCGCCAACCACTGAAGAGATCATCGGTTCTGTTCCGGTCGCAACCAATGCCGACATGGACCGCGCCGTTGCTGCCGCCAAGGCTGCGCTCACCGGCCCATGGGCCGACTACACGCCGCAGGAGCGTTCCGCTCTGCTGTCCAAGGTCGCCGAACTCCTTACTGCTCGCCAGGAAGAGTTCACCAACCTCATCGTGAGCGAAGTTGGTGCGCCGTACTACTTCTCCATGTTCGGTCAGGTTCTGTCCGCAACCATGGTGCTGAACTCCTTCGCGCAGCACACACTCAACTTCCCGTTCGAAGAGCGTCGTGACGGTGCACTCGGTGGCCAGATCATCGTTCGCCGCGAACCAGTCGGCGTTTGCGCCGGCATCATCCCTTGGAACGTTCCGCTGTTCATCACCACGCTCAAGGTTGGCCCGACACTTGCTTCGGGTTCGACCATCGTGCTGAAGCCCGCTCCGGAAACTCCTCTCGATGCCAACCTCTTCGCCGAGGTACTCATCGAAGCTGGCGTTCCCGCCGGTGTCATCAACATCGTTCCGGCCGACCGCGAGGTTGGCGAGTACCTCGTGCGTCATCCTGACGTCAACAAGGTCAGCTTCACCGGTTCGACCGCTGCCGGCCGCAAGATCGGCGCCATCTGTGGCGAGCAGCTCAAGCGCTGCACGCTCGAGCTTGGTGGCAAGTCCGCCGCAATCATTTGCGACGACGCCAACATCGAAGAAGCAGTCGGCCACATCATTCAGGGTGGCCTCATGAACAATGGTCAGGCTTGTGTTGCGCTCACTCGCGTTCTTGCTCCAGCGAGCAAGTACGACGAGATCCGCGATGCACTTGCTGCTGCGGTCAGCTCACAAATTGCCGGCGACCCCGCCAATCCCGAGAACATGTGCGGACCACTCATCGCCGAACGTCAGCGTGAGCGCGTTGAGGGTTACATCGCCAAGGGCAAGGCCGAAGGCGCAACCGTTGTTGTCGGTGGCGGACGTCCCGACGAAGCAACGGGCCACTTCGTGTCCCCCACGCTTTTCGCCGATGTCACCAACCAGATGACCATCGCCCGTGAAGAAATCTTCGGCCCAGTGTTGTCACTCATCAAGTACGACACCCTCGAAGATGCCATCGCCATTGCAAACGACAATGACTACGGCCTTGCCGGCGCCTGCTACACCTCAGACATCGAAAAGGGCATCAACGTTGCTCGCAAGGTTCGTACCGGCACCTTCGGTGTGAACACTGCTCAGGGCATGGATTTCAACGGCCCATTCGGTGGCATCAAGAGCTCGGGTGTTGGCCGCGAGCTTGGCCCCGAAGGCATCGAGGCATTCTGCGAGTGCAAGACCATCTCGCTCCCCGGTGGCATTGATCTTCCGATCGGCGGCTGATCGCTCCACCAACGTTGTGCAGTACCCGGGGGTCGACCACACGGTCGGCCCCCGGTTTCGTTTGGCGTTCGAGTTGGCGTTCGCGTGAGCCCGTTAGTTGAACGTCGGCCAGGCCACAACGGGGCCGGCAAGATCAACAAGTTCCGCAGCAGCTGCAAGGTCGACGGAAACTCCGGTGACACTAAAGCCCGAGTCGCTCATCGCCGCAACAAGGTTCGCTCGGTGTTGCGAAGGATCTCCCCCGACAACATCGTCGCCCCATTGTTCAACCACGATGCCGAGGTTGAGCGATGCAGCAAGATCGAGCAGTTCGTTTTCGATCAATCCACCCGGCATGGTGATGGCCACCGAACGATTGCCGTCGAGTGCCGACACGATCGCAGCAGAAATTGCGAATCCATCGGCGGCACGAGCAGGAACGACAACACGTCCCATCGGCATCGGGACGACCCCACGTGCAAACCAGAAGCCAGCAGGGCCGCTATCGACATAGACCTGTACGTCAGGGTCGATTGCATCGAAAACGTCGAGCACCGCGCGAACTGGATGAAGTGGCGAACCGGTTGCCTCTCGATGGTCACCGAACACCGCTGCGCATGCTTCAACAAGTGACGAAGGGGCTGCGATCGGTTCGATTGCAGGCCAATCAGCCGCCAAGAACGGCAGATGCCAAGGCTCAACTTCCAAGAGTTGTGCATTCATCGGGAGCGATTCGCCCAGTTCCTCATCGTCCACGCCGACGGCGATCACGAGTTCGCACGCATCGAGACCTCCGAGCGCAGGGTCATCGACTTGAATGCCGATAACGCCGCACCACGAAGGATGGTCGAATGGAACTACGCCGATCGCTCCCATCGTGGTCATGACTCCGGCGCCAGTTCTGGTGACGAAATCGGCAACATCGGCCGCAGCTCCATCGCGAAGAACTCCGGGGCCAACGATGATCATCGTGCGGAAGTCGGCGAGACCAACAGAGAGGCGAAGCAACTGATCGCTTCGTTGAAGCACGAGCGGCTGTGCGCCTTCGGGGGCTTCGGCGAAAAGGTCGGCTAGAAGTTCGATTTCGACGGCACCAAATACACGGCCCAATGACCAGCCTGCAATTGCCGCAGGAAGATCTTCGACTCCGATTGAAAGCGCTTGCGTTTCTTCACCGGGCTGCGAAGACAATCGCACTCGACGACCCGGAAGTAGAGCTACCCCAGGTCGTGCATCAGGAGCGATGGAAAGTCGTCCATCGGCATCGGCCAATGCGATTGCGGCGGCTTCGGTTGCAACAGGAATAAGCGCAAGGCCTTCGAGCGCTTCGAGCCCGTGACCGGGCACAGCGAATGCGCGCGTCGCTCCTACGGCACGCAAACAGCGCGAGACAAGCGACGCGACCGATTCAGATGTGGGCACGCGCTTAGTTGTCGAGCAACAGGTGAGCGACGCGGCGACGGTGCCAAAGAGCATCGCCCCAACTTGATGCGAGTGCCCACGAACGCTTCAGCCAGAAGTGCAGATCATGTTCGGTCGTGTACCCGATGGCCCCGTGAGTTTGGAGGGCCTTGCGAGCAACAACCTCGGCAGCATCAGAAGCGAAACACTTCGCCATCGAGACTTCACGATCGACATCGTCCGAACCGGTGGCCAGCCCGTAGGCAGCCGCCCACACCGCTGGGCGAGCAAACGACACCTTGAGTTCAGCATCGGCCAAGTGATGCTTCACGGCCTGGAAGCTTCCGATCGGCACGCCGAACTGCTTGCGATCGACGACATAGGCAACCGTCATCGCAATCATCTGTTCAGACAATCCGATGAGCAGGGCAGCAGTGGCGGCAGCGCCACGATCGAAGGCTCGGTTCACTGCTTGCAGCGCGGCGTCGCCCGATGCAATGAGTTCCGCATCGGCTTCATCCCATTCGACAGCAAACAATCGACGAGCGCCGTCGACCGATACCTGCTGCGTTGAACGAACCTTGTCGGCCGGAACAGCAAACAGACGATCGTCGCGCTGCGCAACCAAAAGGTTGGCGATGTGCATGTCATTGACGAAAGGCTGTCCATCGAGTTGAACGGTGGCGATGACCGAACCATCGGCAATTCCGGGCAGCCATTTTTCGGCGATTGCTGCGGGTGCTGATTCAGCAAGGAGCGGCGCAACAACAGCAACAGTCTCGACGAGCGGAGCTGGGTACGCGTAACGACCTGCTTCGGTCAGGATCGGAAGGAGATCGATTTCGTTCATCCCCATGCCACCAAAGGCTTCGGGAACAGTGAGGCCAATCACGCCCATTTCAGCGAGTGCCGCCCATGTTGACGCGTCGCGACCGACGGCGTCGTCCCATGACCAGCGCACCTTTTCCGGTGGGCATTCATTGGCAAAGAATTCAGCGACGGTGTCGCGGAACAGCAGTTGATCTTCGGTGAAAGCGAATTGCATCTCGGCCTACTTCCGGGGCAGACCGAGCACGCGCTCGGCGACGACGTTGCGTTGAATTTCATTCGTGCCCGCATAAATCGGGCCACTCAGTGCGAACTCGAATCCCTTCATCCACGCTCCCCCATCGACTGCATCGGGTGAGGTTTCGATGAGTTCGGCAGCAGGGCCGAGCAATCGAAGCGCGGTTTCGTTGAGATTCACATCGAGTTCGGACCAATAGATTTTTGTGAGACTTGAACGAGCACCCTGCGAAACGCCCTTTACGAGACCAGTCACATCAGCGAGCGTTGCGAGGCGATAGGCCTCAGCTTCCATCCACGACTGAGCAACATCATCACGCATTGCAGCAACGCGTTCTGCATGTTCGCCCGCAGCATTCTGACGCTTCCAGAGGTCGACAAGGCGATCGGCGGCGGCACAAAAACGACCGGGCGAGCGCAACGTAAGGCCGCGCTCAGAAGATGCGGTTGCCATGGCGACGCCCCAACCTTCGTTAACGCCACCCAAAACCAAGTCATCGGAAACGAAGACATCGTCGAAGAACACTTCAGCGAAACCTTCATCGCCATCAAGACGCTCAACGCCCCGCACAGTCACGCCAGGCGCATCGAGCGGAACGAGGAGGTATGTCATGCCGCTGTGACGCGCGGCGTCAGGATCGGTTCGGAACAAACCAAACACCCAATTACAGAACGCACCGCGAGTTGTCCACGTCTTTTGTCCGTTAATGACCCAACCGCCGCGTTCGTCGTCGCGAGCAGCGCGGCTCTTGATCCCAGCAAGATCGGAACCAGCATCGGGTTCCGACCAACCCTGACACCACAGGTCATCAGCAGCAGCCATCGCAGGAAGGAAACGTTCCTTCTGTTCGGGGGTGCCGAACTCAAAAATGGTGGGAGCAAGAAGGAAGATGCCGTTCTGGGTCACGCGCTGCGGACCACCAGCTCGGTAGTACTCCTCTTCGAAAATGATCCATTCCCAAAGCGATGCACCGCGGCCGCCGTATTCCTCAGGCCACGACACCACAGACCAGCGGGCATCGAACAGTTTCTTTTCCCACTCGACATGAAGGGCGAAGCCTTCGGCGGTATCACCCGAGGGCAAACCGACGGGGACGTTGGCCTCGAGCCAGGCCCGGGCCTCAGCCCGGAAGGCCTCTTCGGCCGGTGTGAAGTTCAGATCCATGGGGACTCCGTGTAGGGGGAACAACCGCTCCGGAGGGGCGATCGTAGGCCCTCCATCATCGATCGGTCAGGTTGAGCGGCCTCAGCGACGAACGTCACGCGACTGATTCGTAGCAAAACCTGACGGGTCGTCAGGTTTTGTCCTAAAGTCCTCGGCACGGGGACTAGCCCCGATACCTGCGCCCTCGAGGAGAGCCATGACCATCACCGCTCCCAATCCAGCTTCGGCCGACACAAAGCGCGTCATCCCGAAGATCGTTTCTGTCGATGATCACATCATCGAACCGGCCGATGTCTGGACCAGCCGCCTCCCCAAGAAGTACCTCGACGTTGGTCCTCGCCTCGAGCGCTTGCGCGTCGACAACCTCAAGTTCGATGGCATGAACTACTCGTTCGACATCGTTGGCGACAACAGCCCTGGTGGAAAGTTCGCCGACTTCTGGTGCTACGAGGACCTCAAGGTTCCAATGCGTCGCATCATCACCGCTGTTGGCTTCGATGCCGAAGAGCGCACCATGCTTCCGGTCACGTATGAAGAAATGCGCAAAGGATGCTGGGATCAAACCGCACGTCTTGCCGACATGGACGCAAACCACACCGAAGCGTCGCTGTGCTTCCCAACCTTCCCTCGTTTCTGCGGGCAAACCTTCGCTGAAGCAAAGGACAAGGAACTCGCGCTGCTTTGCGTGCAGGCCTACAACGATTTCATGGTTGAGGAATGGTGTGGCGGCGCTGGCAAGGGTCGTCTCATTCCGCTCATCATCGTTCCGATGTGGGATCCCCAGCTCGCCGCTGCCGAGATCTACCGCAACGCTGCACGCGGCGTGCACGCAGTGTGCTTCTCCGAGGTACCGCACTTCCTCGGCCTGCCCACCATTCACTCCGGCGAATGGGACCCCTTCTTCCAGGCATGCAACGACACGCAAACCGTAATCAACATGCACATCGGTTCTTCCTCGCGCATGCCAGCAACCTCGCCTGACGCACCCGCCGCAGTTCAGGCCACGTTGAGCTTCAACCAAGGCATGTCGTCATTGGCCGACTGGATCTTCTCCGGCATCCTCCCCCGCTTCCCGAACATCACGTTGGCGTACTCCGAAGCGCAGATGGGCTGGATCCCGTACTTCCTTGAGCGGGCTCAGAACGTGTGGTCGGAATTCCGCGGCTGGGCATTCGATCCAGAAATCGTCAGCGAACCGCCCGAGTTCTACTTCCGTCGTCAGGTTTACGCCTGCTTCTTCCGTGACAACTTCGGTCTGAAGAATCTTGATGACATCGGCGTCGACAACGTCACGTTCGAAACCGATTACCCCCACTCGGACTCGACTTGGCCCCACACCGAACAGTTCGTTCGCGAGATGGCCGTCGATCTCGACGACGAGACGCTCTACAAGATTGTTCGTGGCAACGCCATCAAGATGCTGCATCTCGATCTCGACTGAGCCAGCCACAACCTGAACACTCCGATCGAGGGGGCTACGGTTCTTCCGTGGCCCCCTCGTCGCGTTCCCGCAAAAAGCGCTCGAGCACCTTGCGCGCCTACAGCCCACCGTTCTGGCGAGATCTCATGTTCTGGATCGCCGCCGGACTTTCCCTTCTCATTGGCATCCTGATCGTCATCGTGTTGTTCATGCTGCTCAGCACTCCGCGAACCGACAAAGGTTGGGCATGGACCATCGGATTCTTCGTGGTGGGAACGTGGATCGGCTTTGTCATCCTGTCGCTTGGACTCAACACCGCGCGTGGTATCGACCGCGGGGCAAAAGAGGCCAATGCTGCTCGGGGCGATCGATTCGAGGAACAAGGTCGCAAGGCGGGCAAAGTCGTCGGGAGCGGACTCGCCAAGGTGACCGGACGTTCGAAGACCAAGCCGGTTTCCACTGAGCAGGAACATTCGGCTGCGAGTGAACCGCAATCCAGCGAGCCAAAACCCACACTCGATGATGCCGCCCGATCGTTGGGCATGATGGTTGGCCGCCGACTCGGTAGCCGAAAGGACAAGCCATGAGTTCCGGCCGAATCGAACCCGACGAGTATCGAGTCAAACCAGGCACAAAAGTTGATCTCAATAGATGGTCGACCAGCGCCACTGACGGATTCGATGGCGATAAGCAACAAGGCGCAGCGCTGCTCCCCTCACTCAACGAACAACTCGCTGATCTCCAAGCAATGCTCTATGCCGAGTCGAAGCACAAGATGCTCATCATCTTGCAAGGCATGGATACTTCAGGCAAAGACGGAACGATCAAGCATGTCTTCCGCACTATCAACCCCGTTGGCGTAAAGGTCAAAGATTTCAAGCGTCCCAACGACATCGAATTAGCGCACGATTATTTATGGCGAGTCCACGAGCATGCACCGCGCAATGGACGCATCGTTATCTTCAATCGCAGCCACTATGAAGATGTACTCGTTGTGCGCGTGAACGATCTCGTTCCTAAGAACGTCTGGGAACGACGTTTTGAACACATCCGCGGTTTTGAAAAGATGCTCGTCGATGAGGGAACAACCATCGTGAAACTGTTCCTGCACATCTCAAAAGATGAGCAACGTGCACGGCTCCAAGAGCGTCTCGATAACCCCGCGAAGCATTGGAAGTTTGAGCACGGCGATATCGCCGAGCGGGCCCATTGGGATGCCTACACCGATGCCTACGAACAGGCGATCGCAGAAACCTCCACCAAGAGCGCTCCGTGGTACGTCATCCCGTCCGATCGCAAGTGGTATCGGAATCTCGTGATCTCGCAGCTCCTCATCGACAAGCTTGAGTCGCTCAATATGACCTATCCCGAACCCGCAATCGGTATCGAGAACATCGTCATCGACGGCTAGTTGTCAGGCTCGCAGAATTGCGACAACGCCTTTCACCATCAAGAACACCGACACGGCGCTGAACAATCCCACCAGCGCTTGCTGCCAGTGACTGTCGAGCCAGCGATGCCATGTCCTCAGCAGGCGTTCACGGTTCTTCGGTCGAACCGTGAGATACAGCACAGGCAGAACTTCGAGCATCGAACCAATAGCAACGTACAGAGCGACTGCGATCCACTTCTCGGCATCGTGGTACTGCTGCTGCACGATTTCGCTTCCGGCGGCGTAGGAAAGCACATTGGCCGGCAGAAAGAGACCAAGCCCATAGGCAGGAATGACCGACATCGTGCCGACCCGGTTCATCCACTTCGGCAGTTCCCGGGCACTTGTGCTGCGCGATCGTCGGAACTCGCGTAGCGCAAAGAACGCCACGACAAGGCCGATCCCAAGATCAATGGCTCCGAGCCACCAGTGCCGGCGATGCGGAGAACCTGAACCATGGACCGCGCCGCCAACAAGCACGATTGCGAGACACGCCACTCCGATTGAGGTCGCCCATCCGAATGCTGCGGCCCATGAGGTACGCATCTTTTCCGATTCCGACATCATTACGACGGCGGCGATGATGAACAGGGGCGAGATCGTCGTAGCGATGCCGAGGAGCAACAGGTTGAAACTCACTGGGTCTCCCCCCGCCGATCGAACGAGAGAGAACCCTAGCGATCATGAGTCTCGACGCGAATGAGGCGCCCGTAGGCGCCTCACGCAACTACTCAGATTGTTCGCCGTCAGGATTGGCTTAGTGGAAGCCTTCGACCGTGACGAGTCGGGCTGAAGCACGAGCAAGTGCCGCCATGGCTTCATCGTCGTCGCCATTCTGGGCGGCGGCCTGGGCTTTTTCCTGCGCCTTGCGTGCACGCTCAACATCGATGGTCGATGCCATCTCGGCGAGATCGGAAAGGATCTTCACGTGGTCGTCGCTGACCTCAATGAAGCCACCATGTACCGCAGCCTTTTCACTGCCACCTTCAACAAGGGTGATCTCGACAGTGCTGACGGCTAGCGCACCGACAAACGGAGCATGTCCAGCGAGGAACGCGATATCGCCACCACCCACGGTGCGCGCACGCACCATGGTGGCGTCACCCGAGAACAACGTGCGCTCAGGAGAAACGAGCTCGACGACCAGAGGCATCAGGCGTTGGCCTCGAGTTCGCGTGCCTTGGCACGAGCGCTGTCGGCATCGCCGACGTTGAGGAATGCCTGTTCCGGAAGATCATCGAGGTCGCCGTTGACGAGCTGTTCGAACGATTCCACGGTGTCTTCGACAGGAACGAAGATGCCTGGCATGCCGGTGAAGACCTCGGCCACGAAGAACGGCTGCGAAAGGAATCGCTGCACCTTTCGGGCACGGTCAACAGTGATGCGGTCTTCTTCAGAAAGTTCGTCGAGACCAAGAATGGCGATGATGTCCTGGAGTTCCTTGTAACGCTGCAGAACTTCCTGCACGCGACGAGCAACGTCGTAGTGACGCTGACCAACGATCTCGGGAGCGAGAATCGTTGAGGTCGAGGCGAGCGGATCCACGGCCGGGTAAATGCCGAGCGAAGCGATCTGACGTGAAAGCTCGGTAGTGGCATCGAGATGGGTGAAGGTGGTGAACGGCGCCGGGTCGGTGTAATCGTCGGCGGGCACGTACACGGCCTGCAGCGAGGTGATCGAACGACCACGGGTCGAGGTAATGCGCTCCTGCAGTTCGCCCATTTCATCGGCGAGTGTGGGCTGGTAACCCACCGCTGAAGGCATACGGCCAAGAAGCGTCGATACCTCGGAACCGGCCTGCACGAAACGGAAGATGTTGTCGACGAACAACAACACGTCCTGGTTCTGTACGTCACGGAAGTACTCGGCCATGGTGAGAGCCGAAAGCGCAACACGGAGACGGACGCCCGGGGGCTCATCCATCTGGCCGTAGACCAGAGCGGTCTTGTTGATAACGCCGGACTCCTGCATTTCGATCCAGAGGTCGGTTCCCTCACGGGTGCGCTCGCCCACACCGGCGAATACCGACACACCACCATGCTGAGAAGCAACACGGTTGATCATTTCCTGGATGAGAACGGTCTTGCCCACACCGGCACCACCGAACAGGCCGATTTTGCCGCCTGAGAGGTACGGGGTGAGAAGGTCGATGACCTTGATGCCGGTCGGGAAGACCAGCGCCTTGGGCTCAAGGGTGTCGAACGCCGGCGGTTCGCGGTGGATTTCCCAACGCTCGACGTTGGCGTCGGTGAGCGGTGAATCGAGGGGCTCGCCGATGACGCTGAACACGTGGCCAAGCACTGCTTCACCAACGGGAACGGTGATGCCGCGACCAGTATTGCGCACTGGCGTGCCACGACGAAGACCATCGGTGGGCTTCATGGTGACAACACGAACTCGGCTGTCGCCGATCTGCTGAGCAACCTCGGACACAACAATGGTGTCGACACCTTCAACGGTGAGTGTCATCTCGAGTGCCGTGTTGATCTCGGGAAGAGACCCTCGCGGAAACTCAACGTCGACCACGGGGCCGGCGATGGCGACGACTCGGCCGTCTTTCAGGTTGTTGGGATTCTCGGTGACGGTCATCGTGGGATGGGTCTCCTGTGTGTGGCGAACGGTAGGTTCGGACTGTCTCGTCGATTAGTGAATCGACGGAGAGTGGTCAGTGCGGTCAAGGTGGACAGGGAATGCGTGCTCAGGTTCGAGATGCGATGGAATGAGTTCGTGCGCCGAACCCTTATCGGCCGACATTGCTTCGGCACCGCCAACAATTTCCATGATCTCGGTGGTGATGGAGTCCTGACGAGCACGGTTCATGATTCGGCTGAGCGTGGTCTTCAGATCTTCGGCGTTCTCGGTTGCGGCCTTCATTGCTCGCTGACGTGAAGCGTGCTCCGAAGCTGATGCATCGAGAAGCGCGGAGAACAAACGTGACTCGAGATAGCGCGGAAGGATCTCGTTGAGAATGCCGGTCGGTGACGGTTCGTACTCGAGATCGGCCGACGGACCACTGGCTTCGGTGATCTCGGGAACCTCGAGCGGAAGGAAGCGACGAAGCACTGCCTGCTGCGTACCAGCCGAAAGGAAACGGGTGTACGCGAGATCGACCGATGCGAGTTGGCCAGTTTCGTAGCGACGACGAATCGTTGCTGCGATGTCGCGGGCGTTGTCGTAGATCGGCTGATCGGTGACACCTTCGAATTCCGCGTCGACAGTGAGACCACGGAAACGGAAATGCTTCAGCGCCTTCTTACCGACAGCGATGATCGAGTACTCACGACCTTCGGCGCGAGCAGCCTCGATGGCGCGTTCGGCGAGACGCAACACGTTGGTGTTGTAGCCACCGCACATGCCACGGTCGGAGGTAATGACGACAAACGCTGCAGTGTTCGCAGTGGGATTGTCGCGAAGCAACGGATGTTCCTTGGCTGCACCGGCACGAAGCAGGTCGACGATCACTGCGGTGATCTCGTCGCTGTAGGGACGCGCTGAGGACGCGCGGTCCTGGGCTTTCACGACACGAGTGGCCGCGATGAGCTCCATGGCGCGCGTGATCTTCTTCGTTGACTCGACGCTCTTAATGCGTCGACGAAGGATCCGCTCCTGACCACCAGCCATGACTCAGTCCTCGTTGGATCCGGCAGAGGCGGTTTCGGTTGCTGCAAATTCCTCGGTGAATGCTTCGACAGCGCCCATGAGAGCGTCGGGAAGTTCACCAGTCGAACGAATCTCATCGAGAATCGAGCCGTAGCGACCGCGCATGAAGTCGAGAAGATCAGCTTCGTAACGCTTGACATCGCTAACCGGAATCGAGTCGGCGTAACCGTTCGCACCAGCGAAGATGACGACGACCTGTTCTTCAACCGGCATCGGCGAGTTGAGGTTCTGCTTCAGCAGTTCGACGAGGCGGTAACCACGCTCGAGCTGTGCAGCAGAGATCTTGTCGAGTTCGGAACCGAAGGTTGCGAACGCTTCGAGTTCACGGAACTGCGCAAGATCGAGCTTGAGTGAACCGGAAACCTTCTTCATGGCCTTGATCTGCGCGTCGCCACCCACGCGAGACACCGAGATGCCCACGTCGACAGCCGGACGAACGCCGGACTTGAAAAGATCGTCCTGCAGGTACACCTGGCCATCGGTGATCGAAATCACGTTGGTGGGGATGTACGCCGAGACGTCGCCAGCTTTGGTTTCAATGACCGGAAGGGCCGTGAGTGAACCAGCGCCGAGAGCGTCGGAAAGCTTTGCGGCACGCTCAAGCAGACGGCTATGGAGATAGAAGACGTCGCCGGGGTACGCCTCGCGGCCTGGTGGGCGACGAAGAAGAAGCGACATCTGACGGTAGGCCTCGGCCTGCTTGGAAAGATCGTCGTACACGATGAGGCTGTGTTCGCCGTTGTCCATCCAGTGCTGGCCAATTGCACAACCAGCGAACGGTGCGAGGTATTTGAACGGTGCCGGATCGGAGGCCGGAGCAACCACTACGACCGTGTAGTCCATGGCGCCGTATTCGGTAAGCGTGTTTACGGTCTGCGCAACGGTCGATGACTTCTGACCAATGGCGACGTAGATGCACTTCACGCCAAGACCCTTTTGGTTCAGGATCGTGTCGATACACACCGTGGTCTTGCCGGTCTTGCGGTCGCCGATGACGAGTTCGCGCTGACCACGACCGATTGGGGTCATGGCGTCGATGGCCTTGATGCCAGTCTGCAGCGGCTCGTGCACGGGTTTACGGCCGGTGATGCCAGGCGCCTGAATTTCCATACGACGCTGGATCGAACCGACGATCGGACCCTTGCCGTCGATGGGTTCACCGAGAGCGTTCACGACGCGACCGAGAAGCGCATCGCCGACTGGCATCGAAAGAATGCGGCCAGTGGCACGCACTGGTGATCCTTCTTCAACCGCAGCAGCGTGCTCAGCATCGCCGACGATAACGGCGCCGATGGAGTCCTCGTCGAGGTTGAGTGCGAGACCGACCGTGCCGCCTTCGAACTCAAGGAGTTCGTTCACGCCGACATCGGGAAGGCCCGACACGCGAGCGATACCGTCGCCCACTTCGAGCACTCGGCCGACCTGGGTCGACTCAAGGTCAGGTTTGAATCCCGCCAGGTTCTTCTGGAGGGCGGCGGTGATGTCGCCGGTGTTGATGGTGAGTTCAGCCATTACAGGATCCTCTGATCTCAGAACGATTCACGGAGTTGGGACAGACGCTGACGCACAGAACCGTCGATGACGGTGTCGCCGATCTGGGTGACGATGCCACCGAGGACGCTGGGGTCGACATCGACCACGACCTCGATCTGCTTGCCAGTCTTCTTCGCCAAAGCGGCGGCGAGACGGGACTTTTGTTCGTCGGTCAACGCGACCGCCGAACGAACCTGCGCAACAACCTTGTCGCCGGTTGCAGCGTTACGAGCAAGCATGCTGTCGACGATGATCGGCAGGTCGCGAACTCGGCCATTGGTGATGGTGGTGGACACCAACGAAATGGTGAGTGCGTGTGCTTTGCCTTCGAGCAGGTCTTGCACGATCTGCGTGCGACGGTCGGCGGGAAGGTGCGGATCGGAAAGCGCCGTGCGCAATTCGTCGTTACCTTCGATTGTGCGCGACACACGGAAGAGTTCGTCGAGTACCTCGTTGCCCGAACCTTCGGCACGGACAAGCGAGAGAAATGCACTGGCGTAGAGGTCGGTACGGTCGCTCATGAGCTTGCCCCCACGCTATTGATGTAGCTATCGATAAGTTCGTTTTGCGTTGCAGCATCGAGGCTGTTGGCCACGACCTTTTCGGCCGCACCGAGCGCAAGCACTCCGATTTCAGCTTGAAGATCAGAGGTGGCCTGCAGCTTCGCTGATTGAGCATCGGCAAGACCGCGTGCCTTGAGGTCGGCAGCGTCGGTGCCGGCACGAGTGATGATCTGCGCCTTCACCGTCTGAGCGTCGGTGCGAGCACCGGCAATGATGCGCTGACGTTCATCGGCAGCGTTTGCGATGTTGGATTCAACCTCGGCCAACTTGGCTTCGGCCGCTGCACGAGTGTCGGCAGCAGAGGTGACCTCGTTGCGGATGCGATCAATGCGGGTGTGCCACATCACCTTGACGGGGCCGAGACCCTTCCAAAGGAACAACAGGACGACAATGGTGAACGAAATCGTTCCCCAGATGACCTCGTTGGTATCACCCGGGATGATGACGCCATTTTCTGCTCCAGCGGCGAAAAGGAAATTCATAGTTCAGCCCTCTCAGTTCTTGCCGGAGGAGTTGACGTAGTCCTCGACGATGCGGCCCTGGGCAGCACGGTCAAGCGGCATTTGGATAACGGCTTCGGCAGCACCCACAGCAATGTCGGTGATGGAGCCAGTGAGTTCGCTGCGAGCACGGGCCTTTGCGTCGGCGATTTCAGCAGCCGCCTCGGCACGGGCAGCGGCGACTTCGGCCTCGGCAGCGGTGATCTGCGTGCGACGTTCAGCATCGCCTTCAGCCCTTGTGGCCTCGATGATAGAGACGGCCTCGGCGCGAGCACCGGCCAGACCGGCCTCGTACTGTGCAAGCTTGGCGACGCGTTCTGTCTCGGCTGCCTCGGCAGCGGCGAGGTCATCACGAATTTTGTCGGTTCTTCCGTCCATCACCGAGGTAATACGAGGAAGCAGCACAAACTTCATCAGCGTCCAAAGCGCGATAAAGAAGATCGCTGCATAGAGCATCTCGTTGACGGTAGGGAGGATCGGATTCTTGACCGCCTCTGCGTCTCCAGCTGCTTGGTCGAGTAATTCGGCGGCAGTGGTAGAGGCTTCAGCGGCCAGCACCAGAATCGAAGCGAGCACGTGGAACTCCTTAGAGCGTGCGTCGTGGACAGAAAAGAAACTGCTTCAGTGCAAAGAACTTCAGTACAAAGAACTGCAGTACAGCGAACTGCAGTACAGCGAATCCTTTTGGGCGTCACCTGCCCCGCCGAAGCGGGGACAGGTGCGCAACACCCAAAAGGAGGATCAGACGAACTTCAGAAGAATGAAGACAACGAAGCCGATGAGGGCAAGGGCTTCGGTGAATGCGATACCGAGGAACATGGTGGTGCGCACCATGCCGGCGGCCTCTGGCTGACGAGCCATGGCCTGAACTGACTGGCCTACGAGGTAACCGATGCCGATGCCTGGGCCGAGGGTCGCGAGACCGTAGGCAAGGCCGGCGTAACCAGCAGCCGAGATCGACTTCTGATCGGCGGCGGTAAGTGCTACTGCTTCCGCAGCGGTTGTGACTTGCGCAAGGATGCTCATTGGTGATTGCTCTCCTGTTGTGGGTGTTGCGCCCCCGGCGAGCCCCGGTGACGACAATGGTTGCGGTGGAGCGGATGCTCCGATTGCGATTTTGGAATCAGTGCTCCGCGTGCATCGAGCTACCGATGTACACCGAAGCGAGAATGGTGAAGATGTAGGCCTGAAGGAAGGCCACCATGATTTCGAAGCCGGTAAGTCCTACAAGCATGACGAAGGAGAACGGCAACACGACGAGAAGAAGTGACGCTCCCCAAAGGGTGATGCAGAGCACGGAGAAGGTCACAAGAAGAATGTGACCAGCCAGCATGTTGGCGAAGAGTCGAACTGCCAGCGAGAACGGGCGAACGATGAACGTCGAGAGAAGTTCGATCGGGACGACGAGCGGCAGGAGCGCCTTCGGCACGCCGGGAGGCGCAACCGAGTTCCAGAAGTACTTCAGGCCCTGGTGCTTGATACCCACGGCGATGAAATATGCCCAGGTGAGGAGTGCGAGCACAGCCGGACCGGCCATACGAGCGTTACCAGGCATGTGGAAGAACGGGATGACCTCGAAGATGTTCGTGATCAGGATGAAGAAGAACAGTGAGGCCAAGAAGGGCAAATAGCGAAGACCAGCTGGGCCGATGGTCTCGATGATGATGCCGTCACGGATGAACGCAACGGCGCTTTCCACCAGGTTGCGGGAACCCTTTGGCGCATTCGTTGCTGGCTCAAGCGTCTTTTTCCGGCCAGCGACAAGGAACAACACCGTCGTTCCGACGAGTGCGATCAAATTGATGAGCGCGATTTTGTTGAACCCGTACCAAGAGTCCGCCGGGCCAAATATGTTCGGCCATTCGACGAGGTTCTCGATCGGTGGAAACTCGAGTCCGAAGATCACTTGGAGGTCGACTCCTTCGAAGCAGATGTGGGCTTAAGCCCGGGGTAAGCGATGGAAAGGGAGACACGCTTCATCTCCCAGAACAAAAGACCGAGGTGAGTCACAACGATGGTGATACCGAGGGGTACCAACTCGACCCACGAGGCTTCCCGGACAAGCCAGATAGCCATAAAAATTAAGGACAAACGAATCAGATAACCAAAGAGCGCTGCGCCCATGACGAATCCCGGAGAGATACGCCCGGCCCAGGTCAGCATCGCGGCGGCGAGCACGAAGTTCGCCACAACGATTGACAGACCATAGGCGGTGGAAAGGGCACCGTGGACACCCCAGATGAATCCAAAGGCAATGATGAGAATCGGCCCGACAATTGCAGCCTTTTTCACCATGTCGCGAGCGATCATCGCCTCGGGTGCGTCACCATCGATATGGGTCGGGGAGGTCATCGTTGCGCCCATGGACCGTTCGCTTCGTGGTGCTCCATGTCGGAGCGATACGAGAAATAGATCTTGGTGACGGCGCCGATGAGGCCGAGCACTCCGAAGGTGATCGTGAGAACTGGAACAGTTCCGAACAAGCGGTCGAGTCCATAGCCAATTGCCGCAAGCAGCAACGGAGAAAACGCGAGCTCGTAACCGCCCGTGGATCGTCCCATTTGCTGTGTGAGTTCGCGCCGTTGCGAATTCTTCACCGCGCACCTTGGTGTGTCGGAGGAATGGTGGACCGATCGACAACACCGAACCTCGCGCGTCGCTGACCTTGTGAAACTGCGCACAAGGTAGGCGCGCCGCTAGTTTTCTGCAACTTTTCCGGGCTCGTCATCCATGTCCGGGGCTGGGACGCCGAACTCGATTGGTCCGGTGGGCTCGGATCGGTCGAGCCCACCGTTGCGGCGGGCGTCGCGGGCGTCGTCACGAGCAAGGCGCCGACGCTCAATTCGCACCCCTGGATGCAGGATGGTGAAGAGCGACAGGAGAATGGCGGCGATGCCGAAGGGGACGATTCCGTCGCCTGTTCCGCTGTAAATCGGCCAAAGGACAAAGCCACTGAGCAAAGCAGTCCATGTCCAGAGAATGAAGACACTGCGTCGATGCCCATGACCGAGGGCCATAAGTCGATGGTGGAGGTGACCCTTATCGGCGTTGGAAATTCCGCTACGCGAGCGGGCCCGCCGGATGATGGCGAACAACGTGTCGATGACCGGGACCCCGAGGATCACCAGCGGAATGAGGAGCGGGGCGAAGAAGAAGAACGAGGTACCGGAATAGGACCTATCAATGCGCCCGCCAACAACCATTGTCGATGCGGCCATCAATAAACCGAGGAGCAGTGCCCCCGCATCACCCATGAAAATTTTGGCGGGGTGAATGTTGTGAGGAAGAAAGCCGATGCACGCGCCGAGCGCAACGATGGCGACGAGAGGTCCGATGTTGCCCGCGGCCAGGAGTCCTTCGCTGCCCAGTTCATGGGCATAAAGGAAGAACGTTGCTGCGCCGATGGCGACAATTCCGCCAGCCAAACCATCAAGACCATCGATCAGGTTGATCGCATTGGCCATACCGACGACCCACACCACCGAAATCAAGTACGACCAATCAGTGGACAACACAAACACGCCTGCGAACGGAATACGGAATACAAGAATTGAAATTCCTGAGATCACCAGCACGCTCGCCGCAAGAACAATGCCTGCGATTTTTGCCGGTGCAGAAACGTCTTTCAGATCGTCAATGACTCCAACAACGGCAATCACAATTGCAGCGATCACTAACCCGAGTGGTTCAGTACTTCCGGCGAACACTGCATCGAATGACCCCATGCACCAAGCGGTGAACATTCCTGCAAGCACACCAAGCAGCATTGCAACGCCACCGAGAGTGGGTGTTGGGCGTTCGTGCACATGACGTGCATCGGGACGCACAACTGCACCAATTCGAAAAGCTAAACGTCGAATGCCGAACAAGGTCGCAAACGTCGTGGCGGCAACTACCACCAAGATGATTGCGTATGAGCCAATGCTCGGCACGGTGTCGAAGACTCCCTGACTTAGCTGTAGGGGGTGAAGTTGGCGCAAAGTGCGGCAACGTCAGCACGCACTGCGGCAATTGCCGCATCGTCGGCACGACCGCGAAGCGCTCGAGCGATCAACGAAGCGATCTGCACCATTTCAGGTTCGGTCATTCCCTGCGTGGTAACCGCAGGGGTCCCGATTCGCACGCCACTCGTCACAAACGGTGAACGAGGGTCGTCGGGAATGGTGTTCTTGTTCAACGTGATACCAGCGAGGTCAAGAACTGCCTGCGCTTCTTTGCCTGTGAGTTCGGCATCGAAACCACGAAGATCAACCAAGCAGAGGTGGTTATCGGTGCCGCCTGATACCAAACGGAATCCTTCTTTGGCGAGTGCTTCAGCAAGTGCACCAGAGTTCTTCACGATCTGTTGCGCGTATCCCTTGAATGAAGGATCGGCTGCTTCGCGAAACGCAACTGCCTTTGCAGCGACAGCATTTTCAAGCGGGCCGCCCTGCAAACCAGGGAACATCGCCTTATCGATTGCCGCCGCGTGTTCAGCGCGACTGAGAATGCAACCACCACGCGGGCCACGCAACGTCTTATGCGTTGTGAAGGTAACAACATCGGCGTACGGCACCGGGTTGGGATGCGCGCCGCCAGCAATGAGACCAGCGATATGCGCAGCATCGAACATAAGCAGCGCACCGATTTCGTCGGCGATCTCACGAATAGGCGCGGGATCGATGATCCGCGGGTAGGCGGTAGCGCCAGCGATGATCATCTTCGGACGTTCGCGCAAAGCGGTCTCGCGCATTTGGTCCATGTCGATTCGTTCGTCGGCCATGTTGACGCCGTAAGCGACAAAGTTATAGAAGCGACCAGAGATATTGACGGGCGAACCATGGGTGAGATGGCCGCCGTGATCGAGGCTGAGACCCATAACGGTGTCACCCTGCTCAAGGAGCGCGAGATACACGCCAAGGTTGGCGTTTGCACCTGAGTGGGGCTGGACATTGGCGTGGTCGGCACCGAAAAGTTCCTTCACTCGGTCACGAGCAATGTCTTCGATCTCGTCGACGATCTCGTTGCCGCCGTAATAACGCTTACCGGGGTAACCCTCGGAGTACTTGTTTGTGAGAACTGAGCCCGTGGCTCGCATCACCGCAGGCGAGGTGAAGTTTTCCGAGGCGATGAGCTGCAGCGTTGTGTTCTGACGTTCGACTTCGGAATCGATGAGTCCGAAAAGGGTGTCGTCGTTGTCAGCGGGCCAGGGCATGGCAGGTCTCCTCGTGCGGTGTCTCATGGATCGTAGTGCCGCACCTTCGGACGACGACCCGCTCGGCAGGTACGTTGCCTGACATGGCCCTCGAACTCGATCCCCGACTTCCAATAATGGTCGGCACCGGACAGATCATGATCCGCGACGCTGCGACCGAACCGCTTGAACCAGCCGAACTCATGGCCGAAGCCCTGCGCCGAGCAGAGATCGATAGCGGTGGAACGGGGCTTCTCACTGGTGCCGATCAAGTGCTGACGGTGAGCGAACTGTCGTGGAGATACCGCAATCCAGCACTCGCTGTCGCAGAACGAATTGGGGCGACGCCTCGTCGCCTCGCCACCTCCGTCGTGGGCGGGAATCTCGCCGGAGTGATGGTTGCCCGGGCTGCTGCCGATATTCAGGCCGGCGCCGCTGAGGTCATTGTCATCACCGGGGGCGAAGCAACGCGGACCCGATCCCGACTCCGCAAGGCCGGTCTCGAGGCCGCATGGTCGATCCAGCCCGACTCAGTCGAGTCACCCGAGTCGATCGGCGACCTCCGTCCGCTCGTCAACGAAATGGAAAGTGCCCGGGGAGTTCAATTGCCCGTGCATGTATATCCGTTGTTTGAGGTTGCACTGCGAGCCCGACTTGGGCTGAGTGTCGAAGGGCATATCGAACGCATCGGTTCGCTGTGGTCTGCATTCTCTGAAGTTGCATCAACAAACCCGAATGCTTGGCTGCGCACTCCCCTTTCCAGTTCCGAGATCACGACGCCGTCTCCCGAAAACAGAATGATCGCGTGGCCGTACACAAAACGACTGTGCTCAAACAACCAGGTTGACCAAGGCGCGGCGGTGATCATCACCTCGGTTGCAGCTGCAGAACGCGCCGGCGTTCCCCGTGATCGATGGGTGTTTCTTCACGCAGGCGCAGAAGCCATCGATCATTGGAACGTTTCCAATCGCATTGACTTGTGCTCGTCGCCCGCACTGCGTATCGCCGGTCGGGATGCATATGCGCTTGCCGGGCGAGGTCCCGACGACATCAAATACTTCGACCTCTATTCATGTTTCCCATCTGCGGTCCAGATCGGAGCGATTGAACTCGGCCTCATTCCTACTACCAACGTCAACGGAACTGGATGGGGAGGAATCGGCGCGTCTCGACCACTAACGGTGACCGGCGGAATGACCTTTGCCGGCGGGCCGTACAACAACTACGTCACTCACGGACTCGCAACGATGGTCGACACGTTGCGAAACGACGCTGGCTCCATGGGCCTTTGCACCGCAAACGGCGGCTACACGACCGAACACGCAGTGCTTCTCGCTTCAACCGAACCGCCAATCGCTGGCGCCTATCGTCACTCCAACCCACAAGCCGAGGTCGACGCGTTACCCCGCGTGGAATACGACGATGCTTGGGTCGGCGATGTCGTCATCGAAAGCGCAACTGTCGTGTTCGAAGACGTTCCCGTGCACTCGCTTATCGCAACGCGCACACCAGAGGGTCAGCGCGCTTGGGGAATGTCGAGCGATGCTGACTTCATGAACGCCGCCATGACGACCGAACTCGTTGGAGCGCATGCGCAACGCTCCGCAAACGGAACCATCACGTTGGACTAACGCAATCGACGAACTAGCTGTCGCTCAGATTGGCCTTCAAGCGAGAAGCAAGCAACGTGTGGACTCGTTCTTCGGCTTTCGGCATTTCAGTCAAGAGTTTTTGAAATGCCTTGGTGTCGAACGCAAGTAACGCCATCGGGGTCGTGGCCACAACCGTTGCAGTTCGTGGCCGTCGATCGATAAGCGACATCTCGCCCACCATGGAGCCAGGCCCAAGTGTGACCAGATGATCCTCGCCAACAAAGACTTCCGCTTCACCGGATTCGATGACGTAACACTCTTGGCCGACTCGTCCTTGATCGATCAAAAGCTCCCCCGCTTCGATCTCAACATCGTCGGCCAACTCGGCCACTCGATCGAGTTCGGCGTCGCTGAACCCCTCGAAGAAGGCCAAGCCCCTCAATCGAGAGGCCCCGTTCTCGGCTTTTTTTCGCTTTCCGAACACAATTCCCACCTTTCGGCATGGACGGGTGCCCCCGTCCGCGACGATGGTAGGCGCAACCCGCTTCATCTGACCGGAGGAATTCATGGTCTCGGAACTCTTTGACCCCACCGCATGGCGCCCCGTCCCCGGATTCGAGGACTTCACAGACATCACCTACCACCGCGCCGTCGACCAGGGAACAGTTCGTGTGGCCTTTAATCGTCCCGAGATCCGCAATGCCTTCCGACCACAAACTGTCGACGAGCTCTACCGTGCGCTTGATCATGCGCGCATGTCGAGCGATGTCGGCTGCGTCCTACTCACGGGGAATGGTCCGTCACCACGAGACGGTGGTTGGGCCTTCTGCTCCGGCGGCGATCAACGCATTCGGGGCAAGGACGGCTACAAATACGCCGACGGCGAAACTGCCGACACGATTGACCCAGCGCGAAGCGGCCGACTCCACATCCTTGAGGTGCAGCGACTGATTCGATTCATGCCAAAAGTCGTGATCTGTGTTGTTCCTGGGTGGGCTGCTGGCGGCGGTCACAGTCTGCATGTTGTGTGCGATCTCACACTTGCAAGTGCAGAGCATGCGAAGTTCAAACAGACCGACGCCGACGTTGCCAGTTTTGATGGCGGCTTCGGATCGGCGTACCTCGCCCGTCAGGTCGGCCAGAAATTTGCACGCGAGATTTTCTTCTTGGGCCGTGAATACAGCGCAGAGCAAATGTTCCACATGGGCGCAGTCAACGAAGTTGTTCCCCATGCCCATCTTGAAAAGGTTGCGCTTGAGTGGGCAGCAATGATCAATGGCAAGAGTCCAACTGCGCAACGCATGTTGAAATACTCGTTCAACCTCATTGACGATGGACTTGTTGGTCAACAAATCTTCGCTGGCGAAGCGACTCGTCTCGCGTACGGCACCGACGAAGCCGCAGAAGGTCGCGATTCATTCCTTGAAAAGCGCGACCCTGATTGGTCGAGCTATCCATGGCATTTCTGACCTGCGGCTACTGAATCGGCCTGCGGCCCGCGGGCACTTCTGAAACACACGCGTTCACGTTGCGACGACGAGAACGGCACCGACGAGTGCCATTGCGGCACCGATCCACTGCTCACGATCAAGATGCTCACCATGTACTTGGCGCGCCAGTACAAGTGTCATCACGGGAAACATTGACGCCAGTGCAGCAACCACCGGAAGAGAACCCGACTGGGTTGCCACGCCATAGAGCGTCACGGCAACAACATCGCCAACACCGGCGATAGCGACCATAGGAAGAACGGAACTCGCCGGCCTACGTGGCGCTCGCGTCGCTAGGACGGCACCGATAAGGACCACCGGGTAAACGACACGCATGACAAGGAGTGTCGAATAGGCACTGGTTTCGCTTCCATTGGCGACGGCGAGCAACGAAATGCCGATTCCTAATGCTGCACCAAGGGCCAAGAGAATCGGGCGGTGCCCGCCCGAGCGGAAATCACGAATATGTGGTCCCCCGGCCAAGATCACGCCAGTTATTGCAATCGCAATTCCGATGGTCTGAGTTGCTCCCGGGCTCTCGCCCCGTAAGAACCCGGCAACAACGGGCACAAGAACCGACGTGCTGGAAATTGGTGCGACAACACCCATTGGTCCAGTTGCGAGACCTTTGTACAGCAACACAATGCCGATCGAGCATGAGACGCCAGCGACGACACCCCAACCGACAACCGACGGGTCAAAGACCAAATCGCCGCTGACGATGGCGATAACCGCGATGACTGGGAGTGCAATCAGACTCGCCCACAACAACACCGTCGTCGAAGGCGACTTCTTTGAAGCTGTGCCGCCAAAGAAGTCTGAGGTTCCCCAAAGAACCGAGGAAACCAGCGCCAAGACAACGGCCATGTCAGCTGGGACGTCGCAGGACGAGTGCTCGGTCACGACCAGCAAGGTCGGTATGCGTTTCGATTCCCACGAAACCAAACGATCGTGCGAGTTCCGAGGCTGTGTCGAGTTGACCCGGATCCATTTCAAGAATCAGAACTCCGCCGGGGCGAAGCCACGCCGGTGCATCTTCAAGAATCATTCGAATGTCGTCGAGCCCGTCTTTCCCCGCGAAGAGCGCCGACAGTGGCTCCCACTCTCGAACAATGTCTTCGATGTCGTCGTCGGATGCGACGTAGGGAGGATTACTCACTACAACATCGATTGCGCAGAGCAACTCCCGAGGAAGCGCTTCAAACCAGGAACCTTCGGCTACTTGCACCCGGGTAGCGGCGCGACCGATACCGGTGAGATTTGAACGAGCGACGACAAGCGCGTCTGCCGATGCATCCGTGAGCCACACCTCTGCTCGTTCAACTTCCACTGCGATCGACAGTCCGATTGCACCCGAACCCGTTCCGAGATCGACGGCAACCGGCCGATCGATCCCCACTGAACGCATCGCCTTCAACTGATCGATTGCAAGACCGGCAACCATTTCCGTTTCAGGGCGCGGGATGAGCACACGGCGATCAACGAACAAGTCGAGCGTTCGGAAACCCCAGCGTCCGAGTACGTACTGCAGCGGTTCGCCAGCAAGCCGACGCTCGAGCATGAGGTCATGGAAATGCATCGCGCGCTCTGTGACATTTTCGTCAAGACCGAGGACATACTCGCCTCCGTCGAAACCAGCAGCTCGCTCAATGATCCAACGCGTTTCGTTCGCTGGAGAATCAGCAATAACGGACAGTCGTGCTTCGGTTTCAGCGGCGACTTCGCGCCAGGTAACGGTGTTCTCGGTCATATGTCGCGTTCGCGAAGTTGCGTCGCCCGTTCATCAGCGACCAATGCGTCGACCACTTCGTCAAGATCGCCACCGAGCACTTTGTCGAGCTTGTAGAGCGTCAGACCAATGCGGTGATCGGTGAGTCGATTCTCTTTGAAGTTATAGGTACGGACCTTTTCGGAACGTCCGCCCCCACCCGCCTGCGCTTTGCGCGCGCCCGATGCTTCGGCTGCCTGCTTTTCCTGCTCAGCCTGCAACAAACGACTACGCAATACCCGCATCGCTTTTTCGCGATTTTGGATCTGACTTTTTTCGTCCTGCATCGCAACGACAACGCCCGTTGGAATGTGGGTAATGCGAACAGCCGAGTCAGTTGTATTCACTGACTGTCCACCAGGACCAGAGGAGCGATACACATCAATGCGAAGTTCATTTGGATCGAGCACGACATCGACTTCATCGGCTTCGGGAAGCACCGTGACCGTCGCTGACGAAGTGTGCACTCGCCCCTGACTTTCGGTGACAGGAACTCTCTGCACGCGATGCACGCCACCTTCGTGTTTCATTTTCGACCACACGCCATCTCCTGCGAGTCGGAACGTCACGTCTGAATAACCGCCGAGGTCTGAAACCTGGGCATCCATGATTTCGAACTTCCAACTTTGCTTTGTTGCAAAGCCCCGATACATCTCGAAGAGATCACGAGCGAAGAGGTTGGCCTCTTCGCCACCTTCTGCGCCTCGGAGTTCGACGATGACATTGCGATCGTTGTTTGGGTCCTTCGGAAGCAGCAGGACCTTGATCTCTTCATCGAGTCGCTCGATTGCGGCTTCTGCCGTATCGATTTCGTCTCGAAGCATCTCGCGATCGTCACCGTCAGAGTCGGTAAACATTTCTCGGGCTGCGGCAAGATCTTCGGTTGCCTGACCGAGATCGCGCAATCGGGAAACGAGCTCTCCGAGATCTCGGTAGCGACGATTGAGTTCGGCATACCGCTTCTGATCGGAGATCATCGCCGGATCAGCCAACGAACCTTCGATTTCGGTGTGTTCACGTTCGAGATCGGGAAGGCGTTCAAGCATGCTCATGGTGCAGTCTCGCGGTCTCGCCACTCGCCCGACAGTCCAATGACTTCAGCAGGCCCCACGAGACGCTCGGCCAGCCTTCGAGTGGCGGGGTGATCATCACGTTCGGGAACCACAATCACCACGCGGGCATCTGGGTCATTTAGGACACGAGCATCGGCGGCGGTCGGCACCACATCAAGGTCAATGCCAACAGAACAGGCCACGACCACGGGCTGACCGAAGGGGTCGCGACCTACAGCGATTGATGCGCCAACGTCTTTGACACTGTCACGCGGAGTTGGCGGCTCAACCGGCCGAAGTTCTTGCGCACCGATGAGGTGTGGATCTTGCAACAGACGCCAACGCAGCCAGCCTTCTGGGGCCAAGCGACGAAGCGGATGGGCTTCTGCATCGGCGCGACGGACGGCATCGACGCTGGCAATAACCGATTCAAGAGCCTTCGCCGTCGGAAGGTTTCCGTGCACCATTGTGAATGCTTCACGGTCATGACGACCCACGCCTACTTCAAGACGCGTGCCTTCGGTTGATTCCACGACGCGCGCAATTTCCAACCCGCGCAGTTCGCCACGAATTTCACCGTGCTCGACAGTTACATCAACACCAGCAGCGGTGAGCATCCCGATGAGTTCACGCGCAGCAGCTGATGGTTCGACCGGAACGGGCACTGGAGCAGGGGCGGCGGGAACAAGAGAACGCCCTTCAATTCTCCATACCGTTGGTGCATTTCGGAATTGCTCGGCCCGGCGCGCAACGATACTTGAGGTCTCTACTGATTCGGCCATCACGTGCAAGGTGGCGATTCCTTCACGATCAGCGAGAACCATCGCTGCGCCAAGACTTCGCACTGCACCGTCATCGAGCAAGCACCACGCTGCCGTTGCAGCGCGCACGAGAGCACCGCCCGGAAACGGAGTGACACGCAGTTCAGATGCATCAGCATTCGACGCGTCGGCAACGAGTGCTCGCGCTTTCGCTGCGAGCAGTCGGGTTCGTTGATCTGGATCTAGGGGCACGGTCGGCTCCTGACCGCGCAGTGGCTCGGTGGTGCCGCTATTTGCGGCGCTTGCCGTACCGCTTCTCGAACTTCTCGATGCGGCCGCCGGTATCAACCAGCTTCTGCTTGCCCGTGTAGAAGGGATGGCACTCGTTGCAGAGTTCCGAAGTGAGCTCGGCCTTCGTGGAGCGCGTGGTGAACGTGTTCCCACAGGAACACTTCACGGTCGATTCGACGTAGTCGGGATGGATGTCGGCCTTCATGGCGGTGCTCCAGAGAGATTTCGGGACTCACAAGTGTGGCGGTCCGGGACGAGAACTGCAATCTCGGCCCTGAACCCGTCCAGGACAGGGGGTTAGCCCTTGGCCACCTCGGCCAAGAACTCGTCGTTGGTGCGGAAGGTGCCCAGTCGGTCAATGAGCATTTCAAGCCCCGGACCAGCACTTCCACCCTCGGCGAGACCCGCGAGGACTCGGCGAAGCTTGTGGACCTGCTTGAGCTGCTTGGCGTCATAGAGCAGCTCTTCGTGGCGGGTCGAGGAAGCGTCGACATTGATGGCTGGGTACAAGCGACGCTCAGCGAGACGTCGATCGAGACGCAGTTCCATGTTCCCGGTGCCCTTGAACTCTTCGAAAATGACGTCGTCCATTTTTGATCCGGTTTCGACGAGCGCACTGGCGATGATCGTCAGCGAGCCACCTTCTTCGAGATTCCGGGCAGCGCCGAAGAACTTCTTCGGGGGGTAGAGGGCTCCGGTGTCGATACCCCCGGACATCACGCGACCAGTCGCAGGAGCGGCCAAGTTGTACGCCCGCGCAAGACGAGTGATGCCGTCGAGGATGATGACGACGTCGCGACCTTCCTCGACCAAACGCTTGGCGCGTTCAAGAACGAGTTCCGCGACCGACGCATGTTCCTCGGCAGGGCGGTCGAACGTCGACGCGACAACTTCCCCGTTCACCGAACGACGCATGTCAGTGACTTCTTCGGGACGCTCATCAACAAGAAGAACCATTAGATGGACGTCGGGATTGTTTTCGGAGATCGACTTCGCGATCTGCTTCATGATCGTGGTCTTGCCTGCTTTCGGCGGCGCAACGATGAGGCCGCGCTGACCCTTTCCGATCGGAGCAAGTAGATCGATGATTCGAGTCGTCATGTTGTAGGGCTCATCGCGCGATGAAAGCGTGAGGCGCTCATCGGGAAACAGCGGTGTGAGGTCGTCGAATCGACGACGATCGCGAGCCGAATCAGGTGCTCCCCCGTTCACAGAGTCAATACGAAGCAGCGCCGGGTTCTTTTCGTTACGAGCGGCAGGGCGACTTGTGCCGACGATAACGTCGCCGCGACGAAGCGAGAACTGGCGGGTTTGTTTGACCGACACGTACACGTCGTCACGAGTCGGCAAATAGCCCCTTACTCGAATGAATCCGTAGCCCTCGTCGCGAAGATCAAGAACGCCTGAAACCTCGACGGGGTCGCCCGACCACGGCTCGTCAGCACGTGATTCGAAACGTTCGCCGCCGCGATCACGACCCCGGCGCCGACGACGACGACCTCCACCCTCGCCATCATCACCATCGGCATCGCTTCCAGCCGAAGGCTGCGGCGAGACTGCATCGGAACTCGCGTCTGACTCTTCGGCGTCACCCGATTCTTCAGCCTCAACCTCGGACGAAGCGAGCTCTTCTTCGTCTTCAAAAACAACAACCTCGATGTCGTCGTCGACCACGGGCGCTTCTTCGACCGCTGCAGCCTTCGGGGGCCGACCACGTCGCGGCTTGGGCGGTGCGGGCTCTGAGTCGGCGATGAGCCCAAGGATCAGATCGATCACATCGGCCTTCTTCGCACGCGAGCCGGGCTTGCCGCCGAGGGTCGACGCAATCGTCAGTAGCTCGTCGCGATCTTTCGCTTCAAGCGTGGCGCGTTGATCTTTCTCGGACATGGTGACCTCGTTCCTCCCGGGCGCAATCGACCGGGTGAGATAGGGCGAACTTGGGAAAGCGTTGCACTGCGGTACGGGAGAGACATCGCCTCGATCGAAGCAATGGTCCGTCGGACGACGGGGAGACGCCGGACCAGCCGAAGCGGTCACAAGCGACGATCGCAGGTTAGTGGTGTCCAGTGAGGACGACCAACAAGGTCAACGAGCGACCAATTGCCCCATGAGTTCATGGCCCGGCACAACAGGCATCTCGGCAACGCCATCTTCGGTGTATTCGCCACCAGGACCATCGACTGTGGAGTCGAACAGCAGGTAGGGAACCGCGTCGGGCGTATGGGTGCGGAGTGCAAGAGGCGTGGCGTGATCGGGCAGCAGCAACATTCGCCACGGACCGCTCGCATCGAGAGATTCGACGAGGCCAGCGAGGATTCGTGAATCCCAGTTTTCGAGCGCTCGAACTTTTTCCTCGACGTTGCCAGCATGTCCAGCTTCGTCTGTGGCTTCGACGTGGATGATGAAAAGGTCGAGCCCATCATCGAGTCCGTCGACGGCGCAATCGCGCTTGCCTTCATAATCGGTGTCGTACCAACCAGTGGCGGTTTCGAGTTCGACAACTTCGATATCGGTAAGGACGCCAAGGCCGCGAACGAGGTCGACGGCGGTGACTAGTCCGGCCTTGATTCCATAGGTACTTTCGAACGATGGCATTTGTGGCTGAAAACCTTGACCCCACAGCCACACCGTGTTCGCGTCGATGTCGAAATCAGCAAGAATCTCGCGCGACGCATCCATTACTCGCTGGAGCTTCGATGCCGCAGGACCTGTCGGCCACACAAGCGGCTTACCCGTCAGGTCGTGCGGCGGCGCGCATTCGGCCTCGGCCCAATCAGCAGGGGCAACCATGATGTGTCGGTATTGAACGCCGCGATGAAACTCAATACCTTCATCGGCGAACGCTTTGTGCATTGCTTCGATCGCCGCTGCTGCACGCTCGGTAGATGGATGTCCACCAGCGAAGTCGATCATGGTTCCGTCCTCGCCGATCGTTGACAAATTGCAGCGATAGGCCACCTGATCGGGACGAAGTTTCAAACCGAGTGCGGCTGCCTCGATGGGAGCCCGACCAGTGTGATAAGCGGCCGGGTCGTAACCAAAGATCGACATGTTGCCAACGTCGGAACCAGGAGGGAGTCCCGGTGGAATGACCGCAGCGCGTCCAAGTGTTGAGCGCGCAGCGATGCGATCGAGCACGGGCGTATTCGCTACTTGGAGGGGCGTGCGACCGCCGAGCTCAGCAAGCGGCTCGTCGGCACAACCGTCGGGGACACAGACCACGTATTTCATCGGATCAACAGTCTGCCCGAAGTTCTCGTCAACTGGCAGATCGGCCTCAGGGCTGATCGAGGATTTCTTCGATTCGTCCCCGCACCGTGGCGAAATCGTTGGCGCAAACTTCAAAATGCTCGGGACGATCGAAGAGGTCGGCAAGGTGCGCGGGCAATGGGGGGCGAACGTTTGACGCTGCCTCGACCGCATCGGGGAACTTCGCCGGGTGAGCGGTAGCCAAGACGACCATTGGCACAGCCGCATCGGCACGAGCCTGACGAGCTGCGGCCAAGCCAACCGCTGTGTGCGGATCGATCAACATGCCGTTTCGCTCGAATTCAGCGGCGATAGTCGCAGCGGTTTGCGCATCGTCGATGCGAGCAGCCGACCAATGATCGGCGAGCAACTCGAGGCGATCGCCTTCGACAGACACCGTACCCTCGGCGCGGAATCGAGCCATCAGTTCAGAAATCGCCGCCCCATCACGTCCATGAATCTCAAACAACAGGCGTTCGAGATTTGAGGACACTTGGATGTCCATACTCGGGCTGAGCGTGGGATGGACCTCGCCGATTGTCATTGTTCCAGTCGTGAGGAACTGAGTGAGGATGTCATTGCGGTTCGAGGCCACGATGAACTGCGAAATGGGAGTGCCAATCCGCTGCGCTCCATAGCCGGCGAATACGTTCCCGAAGTTGCCAGTGGGAACAGAGAACGCGACTGGTCGACCAGCACCACCACCAAGACGCACAGCGCAGGTGACGTAATAGACGATCTGGGCCATAACACGAGCCCAGTTGATTGAGTTCACTGCCGACAGATTGCGAGATTCGCGGAATTGGTCGTCGGCGAACAACGCCTTGACCATGTCCTGACAGTCGTCAAACGTGCCTTCTACTGCGATGTTGTGAACGTTCTGTGAGAGCACCGTCGTCATCTGGCGACGCTGCACATCGGAGACTCGACCAGCGGGATGAAGGATGAAGACGTCAGCGGTTGGACGATCGCGAAGCGCTTCGATTGCCGCAGAGCCGGTATCACCTGAAGTCGCACCAACGATCGTTACCTTCTCGCCGCGCCGTGTGAGTTCGTGATCGAACAGGCGACCAACTAACTGAAGGGCGATGTCCTTAAACGCAAGCGTTGGCCCATGAAACAACTCGGCCAACCAAATGTTGTCACCGAGATCAACAAGAGGAACGACTTCTTCGGTTGCGAACGTTGCGTAGGCATCGTGAACGATTGCGGCAAACGCATCGTGCTCGATTGAACCTTCAACGAACGGCCACATCACCTCGGTAGCGATTTCGGAGTACGACATCGATGTGAAGCGCTCGAATGCTGCAACGGTGAGCGACGGCCATTGCGATGGAACGTACAAACCTCCATCGATTGCCAGTCCAGCAAGCAGGACATCGGCAAAGCCCAGTTCAGGAGCTGCGCCACGGGTGCTGACGTAGGTGATCGGAGCCATTAGCGATCAGCCTCGATGAGAACGCGAATGGTGGAACCAATGCTTCGCACCGAATCGAGCACACCAAGTGCGTCGAGCGTGGAGCGGACATCGCTTTGCGACGCCGGATGAATGATGAGATCGATACGAGCTTCGTTTGCAGCATCATCTGGTCCCGACAATGAATGTTGTTCCATCGAGTCAATCGACACACCGTGTTCGCCAAAGACTCCTGCGATCGCAGCGAGCACACCAGATCGGTCGTCAACGCGAAGGCTGAGATACCAGGCCGCTTCGAGTTGGCTACTTGGGCGAATCGCCATTGGCACAAAAGCTCCAAGCGATGCGTGAGCACCACTTTGCAGATTCACCGCTGCGTCAACCAAGTCGCCCAGAACCGCAGATGCCGTGGGATCGCCGCCAGCGCCGCGACCGTAGAACATGAGATCGCCTACGGCTTCACCTTGAACGAAGACCGCATTGAAACTGTCGCGCACCGCCGCAAGAGGATGAGCGTTCGGTACGAGACATGGGTGGACTCGCGCAGAAAGTTCATCGCCGTTTGGCCCCGAGAATCGCTCGGCGATCGCAAGGAGTTTGACTGAATAGCCATGCCGCGCTGCAAAAGCGATGTCGTCGGCAGTGATCTTCAAAATCCCTTCGCACTCAACATCAGCGCCTGTGACTTCTGCACCAAAGGCAATCGATGCGACGATTGCGATCTTTGCGGCAGCATCGTGCCCTTCAACATCCGCGGTGGGATCGGCTTCTGCGTAACCCAAAGACTGCGCTTCGGCGAGAGCATCGGAATAGTCGGCGCCCGCCTCGCTCATACGAGTGAGGATGTAGTTCGTTGTTCCGTTCATGATGCCCATGACGCGAAGAACGGGCTCGGCAAGCAGCGACTCACGCAGTGGTCGGATGAACGGGATCCCGCCAGCGACCGCTGCTTCGAAGAGCAAATCCACTCCAGCCGCTTCGGCCGCAGCGAACAGTTCTGACCCATGCGCAGCGAGAAGTGCCTTGTTGGCGGTAATGACCGGCTTGCCTGCACCAAGCGCCGCAAGGAGCAGTTCACGCGCAGGCGAAATTCCGCCCATGACCTCGACGATGACGTCGATAGCGGGGTCAGTAGCCACCGCCATCGCATCGGAAGTGAAGACGGAGTTTTCAACACTGATTGGACGACTCCGGGAAAGGTCACGGACAGCAATCCTGGAGATCTCAAGCGAAAGCCCAGTACGAGCCTGAATCGTGGCGTTCTGTCGATCGACAAGCGCGACAAGCGAAGCCCCGACTGCCCCACAACCTAAGACTCCGACTCGAACGACAGATCCATCCACGGCAGAAAGGCTACCGGCGCTGCGCCATGGGCCCCGACGGAGTTTCCGGAAAGAGAGCGACCTAGCCAGCGATAACGCTGACGATGGTCACCAATGCCGTCACGGCCAGCAAAAGCGTGACGAGTCCACGGAATCGGGTGGGGTCAATATGGCCGCGGATCCGGTGACCAAGAAAGAAGCCCACCACCAAGGCCGGACCCGCCACAAGAAGAGACGACGCTACGTCGGTAGTGAAATGGCCAGTGATGGCAAACAGCGCCAACGACACGACACTGACTGAGACAAGCACCCAGGAAATCGTGCCTCGGAAAACCTGCGGAGTGAAGTGTCGGGCGTGCAATGCCATCACCAAGGGCGGCCCATTGGTCGACAACGAGGTACTCAAAACTCCGGCAACGAATCCAGCGCCAAGATCGACCGGCATGCTCGCGCGCTCAAGCCTGAAACCTCGAAGATTCACAATCAGGAACACAATGATCACCGCGGCGAGACCGATTTTGAGTTGCTGAGACGTCGCAAATGTGAGGATGACTAGACCCAACGGCATCCCGACAAATGCGGAGAGCACAAGCCGCTTAATGGTGGGCATATCCCCGTGGTGGCGTTCGGTCCAAGCCTGCCCGCCGCTTGTAAACGTACTCAAGGTCGCCGAGATCACAACTGCCAACTCGGTCGGAACCGCCATCGACATGATCGGCACAGCAAGCAGTGAGAACCCAAACCCCGTGACTGTTTGGATCATTGAGGAGAAGAAAACTGCGAGACCGATGAGAACGAATTCAGATGTAGACACCAGTTGTCTCAGTCGACTTCGAGGAGAAGGAGGTCATCGAGAGTTTCGCGACGAACTACAAGGCGAGCTTTACCGTTCGCAACAAAAACAACCGCCGGTCGGGTGACTTTGTTGTAGTTGGATCCCATTGAGTGTCCGTAGGCGCCAGTCACCGGCGTCGCAAGGATGTCTCCTACAACAAGGTCTGAAGGCACAACTGCATCGCGCACAAGGATGTCGCCAGATTCACAGTGCTTCCCCACCACGGTGACAACACGATCGCGATTGACGCCAACTTCTCGCGGAAGGAACGCCTCGTAACCGCTGCCATAAAGAACCGGGCGAGGATTATCGCTCATACCGCCATCGACAGAGACATAGGTACGAATTCCTGGAATGTCCTTGATGGTCCCCACCGAATAGAGGGTGACTGCTGCTTGAGCCACGAGGGCGCGGCCCGGCTCCGCCGTGACATGTGCGTCAATGCCTGCGGTTGCGCATGCAGCCTTTACAACTGCGCCCCATTCGGTGATCGAATCCGATTCCTCGTCCGCCACGTAAGCAACGCCGAGTCCCCCACCAACGGAGAGTTCTGGCAAACCATGTTTCTGCACGAACGGCGCCATGACCTCGATCGCCATTTCAAAGAACTCTGCATCGAAAACCTGCGAGCCGATATGTGCATGGAGTCCGACAAGATCGATTGCAGGAGAGGCATTCGCTCGAAGTACTGCCGCATCGGCCTGGCCACTTGCAAGGCCGAAACCAAACTTGGAATCGTCCTGACCAGTACGCACGAACTCATGCGTATGTGCTTCGACACCCGGGGTCACACGAATCAGCGCTTTCGGAACTTCTAGACCCTCAGCGACGAGGGCTTCGATACGGTCAATCTCGTCGAAGGAATCGATAATGATGCGGCCGATACCTTCGGACATCGCGGTTCGGAGTTCTGCAGTGCTTTTGTTGTTTCCATGAAGAACAAGGCGATCGGCGGGCACACCTGCAGATCGAGCGACGTGATACTCGCCACCAGTTGAAACATCGAGGTTGCAGCCTTCTTCAGCAGCAAGCCGAGCCATTGCCTTGCAAAGAAACGCCTTCGTTGCAAAATTTACGCCGACACCAAAAGCGGCAACAGCTTCACGACAACGAGCACGAAGGTGTGCTTCGTCATAGACAAACAGAGGTGTTCCGAACTGCTCCGCGAGTTCAAGAGTGTCACAGCCACCGATGATGAGTTGTCCTTTGTCGCCAATCGTGGCGGTATCGGGAAGCAACGAGAGGGGAAGCGCGTTCATCAGATGCTCACATCTGGTCGGGCGCGCTGACACCCAACAAGTCGAGACCGATTGCGAGACCAACCGATGCGGATTCAACAAGATGCAAACGGGCCTGGGTGAGTTCGGCAGAGACGCCATCGCCCATCACATAACAGTCGTGGTAGAAGCCGTGCACTGCACCAGCGAGTTCACGCACCCACGTAGCGATCCGATGCGGAGCGCGATCAGTTGCCGCTGTTGCCACCGTGTCGGGAAGTTCCGAGAGCGCACGAAGCACATCGAGCTCGCGCTCATGAACAAGAAGCGAAAGGTCGACCTGAGCCAACGGCATGATTGCGACACTCCGCTCGGCAGCGACGCGGAAGATGGACTGAATGCGGGCATACGCCATTTGTACGTAATACACGGGGTTGTCCATCGCCCGGCTCTTCACGACGTCGTAATCGAATGTCTGCGTCGAATCGATGGACTGAAGCAGATACGTAAGTCGGGCCGAATCGGCACCAACTTCGTCGAGCACTTCGGAGAGTTCGACGATGTCGCCAGCACGCTTCGAGAAGCGAACGGGTTCGCCATCTTTGAGCAGATTGACCAACTGAATGATGGCGCATTCGAGTTCTGAAGGGTCGTGGCCGAGCGACTGCATCGCCGCTTTCATGCGCGGCACATAACCGTGGTGGTCGGCTCCCCACACATCGATGAGAAGGTCGTAGCAACGAGAGAACTTGTCGCGGTGATACGCGATATCGGGAAGCAAGTAAGTGAACTCGCCGTCGCTCTTGACGAGCACGCGGTCTTTGTCATCGCCGTAATCAGTGGAGCGAAGCCAGACGGCTCCACCTTCCTCATAGACAACGCCACGTTCACGAAGATCGGCCAGCGTCACATCGATCGCACCCGATGCAACCATCGACTTCTCGCTGAACCAATTATCGAATTCGACATTCATCCGACTGAGAGTGAGTCGATGATCGGCGACCGCTCGGTCTTCACCCCACTCAAACACGTCGGCATCGGCGGGCATTTCCGCAGCCCACTCAATGATGTATTCGCCCTGGTAACCACCTTCGGGTAGCGGCGTCCCGTCGCGTCGTGCGATCAGCGATGCAACAAACAACTGCATCTGAGTTCCGCGATCGTTCAGGTAATTCTCACGATCAACGTCGAAGCCGCACCGTTCAAGAATCCGAGCAAGAGAATCACCGTATGCAGCGCCTCGTCCGTGGCCAGCGTGCAACGGACCAGTCGGATTGGCACTGACAAACTCGAGCAGAACCTTGGTGCCATCACCCGTCGATGACCGGGCGTAGTTCGCAACGCCGGACGTTTCGACGTCGACAAGCACGTCATGCAGCCAAGAGTCGGCCAAACGGAAGTTCACGAAACCGGGACCAGCGATTTCTACGGAAGTGACGTGGTCCGGAAGGTCCGCGTTGAGGATCTCGGCCATGCGTCCGGCAAGCTCACGGGGATTCCAGCCTGCGGCTTTGGCTGTGGCAAGGGCGATATTCGACGACCAATCGCCGTGCTCGCGCCGGGCCGGGCGCTCAAGATGCACCGATTCGGGGATCGGCGAGATCTCAAGGGTCGACAAAGCCGATCGCAGGGCGGTGGCGAGAGTGTCGCGAATCACTGAGGAGGTCTCTCCGGGCGGGTGGATAGGCGGAAGGGAACCGTCGAACCCTACCCCCGCGACCCCTTTGCCCTCGCGCCCACTTTCGATCGCGGCGTCAGCGTGTCTGGCCCCACCTCGGGCCACCAGTGCTGTCGCTTGGACCGCCGCGCCCTACCATCAAGGGCCAATGGCCATCCCCCCGACCTCCGATCTTCCCGACACGATGCTCGTGCGCGGCGGCCAGCCCGTCGACGGCGAGATCCACGTTCGCGGATCAAAGAACGCATTGCCCAAGGCAATGGTCGCTGCACTCCTCACCATTGAGCCCTGTCGCCTCACCAACATCGCAGCGATCACTGATATCGCTGTCGTCGATGAACTCATCAGCATTGCTGGTGGAACAGTCGGCCACGAGAACGACAGCGTCATCATTACCGCCCACGATTTCCGTGCGTTGTCCGACGAGGACGTCATGCGTCTCCATGCCGCAAGTCGCATCCCGGTCCTCACGACCGCAGTCTCACTTCACCGAACTGGGCATGCCGTTGTCGCTGCTCCCGGCGGTTGTTCAATCGGACCACGCCCGGTCGATTTCCATCTCAATGTGTTGCGAGCCTTTGGTGCTCGCGACGTGCACCGCGAGGACATCATCGAACTGAATGTCGACCGCATGCGTGGCGCTCGTATCGAGCTCCCCTTCCCCAGTGTCGGCGCTACCGAACAATTCCTTTTCGCATCGGTACTCGCCGAAGGTGACTCAGAACTGTCGAATGCAGCGATCGAGCCTGAGATTCTCGACCTCATCGCCGTACTGCAGAAGATGGGCGCAATCATTTCGGTCGAACCAAACCGAACCATTCGTGTCACAGGGGTCGCTGAGCTTGGCGGCTTTGAACACCGAGTCATCGGCGACCGACTTGAGGCGGCTTCTTGGGCATCGCTCGCCCTCGCCACTGGCGGAACCATCACCGTTCACGGCGTCCAGCAACAGCTTCTCTCAACCTTCTTGAATATGTACCGACGAGCGGGCGGTGACTTCAAGATCGACGCCGAGGGCGACACGCTCACGTTCGGTCGAGCCCGACGGATGCTGCGCCCACTGGCACTCGAAACCGATGTGCATCCCGGCTTCATGACTGACTGGCAATCGCCATTCGTTACTGCCCTCACCCAAGCTGACGGTGTCAGCGTTGTGCATGAAACCGTGTACGAAGATCGCCTCGGCTACACCGATGCCCTTCGCAGTCTTGGCGCACAAATCCAGGTATTCACCGAATGCCTCGGACCAACGCGTTGCCGATTCGGCGCCGCCAACCACCGACATTCCGCAGTCGTTGTCGGCCCCACCAAATTGCACGGGGCCGAACTTGTTGTGCCCGATCTTCGGGCTGGCTTCTCCTATGTGATTGCTGCCGCAGCCGCCGATGGAGAAAGTCTCATTCACGGTGTCGACCTTCTCGACCGTGGATACGCCGATTTCCGCAGCAAACTGTCTGCGGTCGGCGTCGAACACCGATAAGTCGCGCGCCGAGGTAGACAGCAACGGCTGACCGGATCCCCCGTCCGAGTACGACCCGCCCGGTAGCGTGCCGGGATACGCACGATCGGCAACATCCTCTGGTTCCTCCTCGCCGGCATCTGGCTCGCTATGGGCTACGCGATTGGTGGTCTGGTGATGTGCATCACCATCATCGGCATCCCCTTCGGCATTCAGTCGTTCAAGTTGGCCGGGCTCGCTCTTTGGCCGTTCGGGAGGACAGCGGCGATGACGGGGGCAGGCGGACCGCTTGAAATCATCTTCAACCTCATCTGGCTCGTGCTGTTCGGGTGGGGAATCTTTCTCGCCCATCTCATTGCCGGAGCACTCCTGTGCATCACCATCATCGGCATTCCGTTCGGCATTCAAGCGTTCAAACTCTCGACTCTTGCGCTATGGCCATTCGGCCGAGTGATTGTTCGCGCAAACGGTCCCTCCGCCACGTACGGCTGATGCCAGCCATGCGGGGATCCAAGCACCATGAACCCCGTTGGCCCGCAGCAATTGCTCTTGTCGCCGCGCTTGGGCTGTACCTCTTCCTCCCGGCCACGCTGATCGTCGGACCTCGTTGGCTTTTGCCAGCGCTTGAAGGCTTGCTCGTCATTCCACTCCTCATCACCAACCCTGACCGCCGCGAGTCCAACACTGCCCCACTTCGGGCCGTTTCAATTCTGTTGATCGCGATTATTTCGATCGCCAACATCAGTGCGCTCGCGTTGCTCGTACACGACTTGCTTCGCGACACCGACATCGATGGCAAGCCGTTGATCTATTCGGCGATTGCACTCTGGTTCAACAACGTCATTGTCTTTGCACTTTGGTACTGGGAACTCGATGGCGGAGGACCCGCCGACCGCCACAGCGTTCCCGTGAAAGACCGAGACTTTGTCTTCCCACAACAGAACACGCCCGAGGTTTTCACTGACCCTTGGATGCCCAGGTTCTTTGATTACCTCTACACAAGCTTCACGAACTCGACAGCTTTCAGCCCCACCGACACCATGCCGCTTACACGACGGGCGAAAGCATTGATGATGCTCCAGTCCGGATCGGCACTGGTCACCATCGTGTTGGTCGCCTCTCGGGCCCTCAACATCTTGAAGTGAACCAATGGTTCTCAGCCGATAGCGACACACGAGGGCTCGGCTAGGGTCATACGGCTATCTCGCCCTCGTAGCTCAGGGGATAGAGCATCGCCCTCCGGAGGCGTGTGCGGGCGTTCGAATCGCCCCGAGGGCACTCTCACATCAGATATCGGCGAGCTGCTGTCGGCACCAACCAGCTTCGACTGGAATTGTTCCAAGAACTTCAACTGCGTCGGCCGTTAGAGGCGTTTGCCAAGTAGCTCGGGGTTCCTCGCCAGACTGTCGCGGATCTCGGCCTTCACGACTTTTCCTGAACTGGTCACAGGGAGTTCATCGACCGCAACGATGTGTCGGGGAACCTTGAAGCCCGCGAGTGTTTGGCGAACGAACGCAACGATTTCCGTCGGGTCGATGTCGGCTCCCGGGTTCGCAACAACAACCGCGCACACGTTCTCGCCCCATTTCGAGTCGGGTACCCCGACTACAGCTACGCGCGCAACGTTCGGATGCTCAAGAACCGCCGCTTCCACTTCAAGTGACGACACGTTCTCACCGCCAGTGATGATGATGTCCTTCTTTCGGTCGACGACGTACAACCAACCGTCGACCATCCGCCCCACATCGCCTGTATGCAACCAGCCGTCACGAAGTGCGGCATCGGTTGCCGCCCGATCATCGAGATAGCCCGACATCACTTGCGCAGCTCGAATCACGATCTCGCCCACAGACCCTTCGGAAACCTCACTGCCGTCGTCGTCAACGAGTCGAAGCTCGACACCAGGAGCCGGCTGTCCGGCGGCTTCGAGTAAGTGAACCTCGCCTGCAAGTCCGCGACGGTGGGTATCGGCATTCAGGAATACAGCATTTCCGGAAAGTTCGGTCATCCCGTAACCCTGAGCGAAATCGACTCCCAGTAATTCATCGGCACGCCGCAGGAGTGGTGTCGGCATGGGTGCCGCTCCGTATGCGATCGACCGAAGCGGTTCCAACTGCGCGCGGCGATGCGGTTCAGCGTCAATCAAATCGACAAGTGTTGCCAACATGGTGGCAGCAAGCGAAGTGGAGGTTGCCCGCTCGCGTTCAACGGTGTCGCAAAATTTCGCCGCATCGAATCCGCTCATCAACACGACTGGCCGACCATGAGCATGACGATGAACAACGTTGTATCCGGCGACATGACATAACGGGAATGGGAAGACATACACGTCGTCAACTTCGACTGGGCGCGCGCGTGCACTTGCCTCGACCGCTGCAAGGATGCTCCGATGCGTCAACAACGCACCCTTCGGCGCCGCTGTTGTGCCACTTGTAAACAACAACCATGCCGGAATTTCTGGATCAATAGGATTCAGCGCAGGACCGCCATCGAAGCCCTCGACCAGATCCGACCAAGTTCGCCAATCGAACATTGGGAGTTCGACCCCCGCGTCCCGAAGACGATCCAGCTCGCCGATTTCGCCAACAACGATTCCAGCGCCAGATCGCTCAATCATTGCGATCACTTCACGTGGATGAAGTCGATGATTGAGAAACACGAGCGTCCTCCCCGCAGCGGGAACGCCGTAATACAACTCCACCCAAACACGATGATTCGACCCAATGACCGCAACACGAACACCCGGACGAAGAAGCTCGTTTGTCAACGCAGCCGTTGCGCATACTCGATGATTCAATTCAGAGAAGGTGAGTGACCCAGCGTCATCGATCAAAGCCGTGACGTTGGGATGACCGGCCGCGACGCCTTCGATCATGCCGGCAAGAGTTCCGGCAACCCCGTTCACTTGCAGACGACGCCTTCAGGGGCCTTACCAACCTCAACGCCGACGTATTCAGTGACCTCACCAGGTTTCACAGTCGTCACTGGTCCGGTTGCCGCCGAGGTTGAGGGTGCAACCGTTCCAGCAATCGTTGTTGTTGTTGTCGTCGGGAGTGGTTCAGTAAGGACTCCGGTGAACGAGGACCCAAGGAGAACGGTGACTGGAGCGCTGCTCTTCAGTGTCTTATCAACCTGCATCTCAGCGTTGCCGCCGAGTTGACGACGGAGGAGATCCGCCTGCTTCTCGGAGCCAGGCAGATACCTGATCACGGTGGCTGATTGCGACTTGGTGACGTCACCAGTCGACTTGGACATGTATCCAAGTTGGCCTAACCGATCGGAGACCTCTACCGCCTTGCCCTTCGTACCCGTGGCATTGGCGACGCTCACGACCACTGAGGTTGGCAGAACGGTACCGGCGGGAAGGCCTCGAAAGATATTGAAGACATCTTCAGCAGCAGCGGTATTGAGACGAAGAATGCTCGCACCACCGTCGGTCATATCCATATAGACCGGCAGCGCGTGCGTCTGAATCTGAGAGCCCGAGAAACCCTTGAAAGATTTCCCGAGAGAGACGAGATCACCGATGCTCAACTTGGAATCAAAGGTGAGATTGTCGGCAGTTGATGAAACCAAGCTGTTGATTGCCTTTAAGTCCATCGACCCGAACTTGTCTTGCGAACGATCAAGCATTGTGCGCATGAACAAGGTCTGACGAGAGATGCGCCCAAGATCAGCGCTCGGGTCTTCAATCCACTTCTTTGTTTTGGGATCGAGATACTCAAGGTGGCGGGATCGGGCATACGCGAGTGCAGCGTCGCCATCGAGTACCTGACATCCGGTTCCGTACATATAGAAACCTGAGCTCTTGTCGCGCACCTGCTTGTCGAAGTACATGGGGATACCGCCAACTGCGTCGGTGACCCCTTTGAAACTCTCGAAGTTGATTTCGACATAGTGGTTGATGTTGATGCCGAAATCCGCCTTGATTGTGTCGATCAACCGTTGCGCACCATCGGCACTGTCTTTACCTTGAGCAAACGCGGTATTGATCCGCTCTTCTTTCCCCGAAGGTTGAATTGGAACCCACAAATCTCGAGGGAGCGACATCAGATTGATGGTCTTGTTTTTCGAATCGACCCGGACAACCATGATCGTGTCGGAGCGTTGGCCAGACTCCTGCGCGCCTTGGCTATTCAAAAATGCTGACGAATTGTTGTCAGACTTTGAAATTCCAGACCGGCTATCGGACCCAACAATCAAGAAGTTCTGCACACCGCCCGAGGATGACTCAAGAGCAAGAGAGTCTCGATTGATCTGATTAAAGCGGTACCAGCCGTATCCCGCGACAGCAGCAAAACCGACTGCGATGAGTACAACTACCCCGAGGCCAACTTTGAGAACACGCTTACCGGTCTTGGGCGGCTTGGCATGACGGAAATTCGGCTTTGGCCCCGCGTCTGACGACCCAGCCTTCGGCGGGGTCTTCGATGAGCCAAGTACCCGGCGACCGGGAGAACTGGCGTTGCGTCGGGGAGCGTGACCCGGATCCCATGGGGGAACGGTCCCTCCCGACGTGGGGGGCACATCGGACATGAAAGGGTCAGGGTAGTCGGGGCCGTTTCCGACACTCCGTCACCCCACCCGAATCAGGCTGTGACCTTGGGCTCCTTGGGCAGTCCCAGCACTCGTTCACCGACGATATTGCGCTGAATCTGCGATGTTCCGCCCCAAATAGTCTCGGAGCGACTGAAGAAGAATGAGGATTGGAGCGCGTTGGCGGGATAGGCCGGATCGACCGCACGACGGCCGTAGCCAGGCACCGACTCTTCCGTTCCGGCATTGCCAAGCAGAAGCTGGGCTTCAGGCCCAAGAACATCCATTGCAAGCGCCATCACTTGCTGGTGATATTCGCTCCAGAAGATCTTGTTCGTTGCACCAAGTGCCGCAACACCGAAGTCTTTGCGATCCTGAACCACCGCAGTGAGCGAGCGAAGGCCGTTGATGCGCATGATCTGCACCTTCGACCACGCAAGCGCAATGCGCTGACGAATCATCGGATCTTCAATAGCGCCGTCCTTCTTTGCCACAGCAATGATGTGGTTCAGTTCGGTTTCGAAGCGGCGATAGCCCGTTGTCGCCGATGTGCCTCGTTCGAAGCCAAGTGTGGTCATCGCGACAGCCCAACCATTGTTCAGGCCACCAACAACGTTCTCTTTCGCACAACGCGCATCAGTAAAGAACACCTCGGCGAATTCAGCAGAACCATCAATTTGCTTGATGGGGCGAACTTCAACACCTGGCTGATCCATCGGGCACAGCAAGTAGGAAATGCCCTTGTGCTTCGGCGCATCGGGATCGGTACGACAAAGAATGAACACGTAGTCGGCAATGAATCCCTGGGTGGTCCAGATCTTCTGGCCGTTGATAACCCACTCGTCGCCGTCAAGCACCGCTTTTGTGCCGAGGTTGGCGAGATCGGAACCGGCATCGGGCTCACTGAAACCCTGACACCAAGCGATGGTGCCCGAAAGAATCTTGGGAAGGAATTCCTTCTTCTGCTCTTCGGTGCCCCATTGGAGAATGGTCGGACCGACAAGCGTGTCGCCGAAGAAGTCGGCGCGCATTGGTGCACCGGCATTCGCGAATTCTTCGGCCACCACAACAGCTTTCATGGTGGAAAGACCTTTGCCTCCGTACTCAGCGGGCCAGGAAGCGCAGATCCAACCGCCGCCGTAGAGCTTGGGCGTCCACTCCTCGAGGAAAAGCGCGCGCTCGTCAGCACTCATTTCGAATCCGGGCTCGAACCAACCCTTCGGTAGGTTCTCTTCAAGCCACCCGCGAACTTCGCTGCGGTAGGCCTCGGCGTCTTCCGGATAGTTCAGGTCCATAGGCGACAGTCTTCCGATGCGGGCCTATGCCGTCCAATCGTTTTGCCGGAGGGCAGCGAACCCTTGCCTGCGGGGTAGATTCACCTCCTATGAGCACCACCGAGACGCCAACCAAAGCCGAACGCTGGACCTTTCAGTGGCAGGAACTCTTTAGCGAGGTCATCACTTCCGGCCTGTGCACCGGTTGTGCGGGCTGCGTCATTGCGTGCCCTCACGATGTCATCGGGTACAACCACGAGGCTGGTGGCTACAAGCCCTTCCACATCGAGGACGAACTCGGCCCCACCGATTGTGGTCACGGACAAAAGGGTTGCACCAGCTGCACCCGCGCCTGCCCACGTTTCCGAGCATGGGAACCGCAAGCAAACGAACACCTCTTCGATCGCGATCGCGCCGACGATGAAGTTGCCGGCATTTACAGCGACATCCTCCTCACCCGAGCATCTGACGACATGGTCCATCGCATGGGCCAAGACGGCGGCTTGGTGTCGGCACTTCTCATTTGGGCGCTCGACAACGACTACATCGACGGCGCGCTTACCTCGTACCTCGAAGGCGGCGACGCAGCGACCTGGAGGGCCATCCCCGGCGTTGCTACCAATCGCGAAGAAGTGCTCGCAGGTGCTGGCAGTCGCTACACCTACTCGGCCAACACACTCGCAATGGACGAAGCCAAAGAACGCGGCCTCAAACGACTTGCTCTCGTTGGCATGAGTTGCCAATCCTCGATCGCTCCAGTCATGTGGTCGCGAAAGATCGGCAAGGTCTCCAAGCCGATCGTGTTCAACATCGGTTTGCTTTGCTCAAAGACTTTCGATGACGCGATCTTCGAAGAACTCTTCGAGGCGAAGTACCGCATCCCGAAGTCGGAAATCACCAAAATGAACATCAAGGGTGTCTTCCAAATCTGGACGCGCGATGGCAGCTACCACGAGGTCAACCTCAAGGAATGTCACGACTGGACTCGCGAAGGTTGCAATCACTGCCCCGATTTCGCAGCAGAACATGCCGACATTTCGACCGGCGGTATTGGTAAAGACAACGACTGGACACTCACCATCGTTCGAACCGATGTGGGCCGCGAGATTATTCAGCGAATGATCGCTGACGGTTCAATCGAAGCTCGTCCCGGCGATGAAGACCCGGGAGCAATCGCACTCATGCGCAAACTCGCGGAAAAGAGCCGTGCTCGTTGGCCACAGTGGGCCCAAACGGAAGTACGTCTCGGACTTCCCGAAAAGAAGAAGCCAGCAGCAAAGTAATACTGCGGGCGATCAGCCTGCGATCGTCGTTGTCGACGAAGCAGTTCCTGCTGCGCACTTTGTCAGTGCATCTTTAATCTCCGAAGAGACGCCATTCCACGTCTTCTCGGGGTCTGACTTCAGGTCGCTATTGAGCGTGGTGAAGTCAGCAATCGGCATTTGGTCGACGAATACCGAGTACATGCAAAGACATGACGACTCGCTTGATCCCTTGACATCAGGGGCGATCGTGGTCTCGGTGGCGGTGAGCGCCGCATCAAGTGTTGCCGCTGTCGATGCGTTGATTGCTGTGATCTCACCAGACGATGTGTAGAGGTAATTGGTGCAGAGCTCGACAAAGTTCTGTTGCGTGAGGGTGTTGTACTCCGTAGGAGTGTTGCCCTGGCTGCAACCACTAAGCCCAATCACAAACGCAAGGGCAAGACCAACAACACCAGCGCCAACTCGTCGTCCCAACATCGTGCTGACCATCCTCATGAAGTCGATGCCGCATCGTCCGGGGGGCGGCGGCAGGCGGTCGCCACCGTAGTCGGTGCCCCTCGGTCTCCCGACATCACCGGCCGACAGCCGCCCGACCGGTCCATCAGCCGAGACGGCTCGGTAGGCTCTCCTTCCCATGGCCCGTATGCGATCTGCCCCTGCACCCACCCTCGTTCTGCTCGTTCGTCACGGCCAGACCCCCACTACCGGAACCACCCTGCCCGGTCGGGCCCGAGGCCTTCATTTGGCCGACTCCGGCATCGCTCAGGCAGAAGCCGCTGCCAGTCGAATCGCGAAGTTGTCCAAAGTCTCAGCGATCTACGCCTCCCCTCTCGAACGCACTCGCGAAACCGCCAAGCCGATCGCCCGGGAACGCAAACTCAAGGTGGCAATTGATCGCGGTCTACTCGAATGCGATTTCGGTGACTGGACCGGCAAGAAACTTGAGGCTCTCCGCAAGCTTCCTGAGTGGACAACCGTGCAGCGTTATCCCAGCGGTTTCCGATTCCCCAACGGCGAGTCCTTTGCGGAGATGCAGACCCGTATGGTCGGCGCGATCGATTCACTGGTCGCAAAACACCCAGGGCAAACGATTGTCGCCGTCTCACACGCCGATCCAATTAAGGCAGCGATCGCGCAAGCACTCGGAACTCATCTTGATCTCTTTCAACGCATCGTCGTTTCGCCCTGCTCAATCTCCGCAATCCTCTATTCATCGGCAGGGCCTGCGGTCCTCACGGTGAACTCCACGGGCGACGATCTGTCGAAGCTAGGGCTCTCGTGAGCGAGTCCTGGGAGTTCATGGATCCTGATTCAGTTGTTCCTGGCGCCTTTGGTGAACCAGGTCGACGCACGTTTTTCATTCAGGCCAGCGACGCCGGACGTACCGTGTCGTTCAAGCTCGAGAAACAACAAGTCGCTGCGTTGTGTGAATACCTCGACGGAATCCTGACCGACCTTCCTGCCATTCATCCTGGGCAATTCATTGCACCGATTTCAGCGAGTCCTCCACTCGACATGCAATGGACGGTTGGCGGGCTCGCCGTTGCGTATGAAGAAGACGATGACCGACTCGTGATCGTTGCGGAAGAAGCACCCGACCCTGACGATTTTGCCGACGAAGCGTTCGATGAAGATTTCGGATTCGATTCGGCGACTGCCCGATTCCGTCTTTCGCGCGCGCAGGTCGCAGCATTTATCGCAATTGGAAATGACCTTGTTCGTGCCGGACGCCCAGCCTGCCGACTGTGCGGTCGTCCGATGGATCCAGGTGGCCACCCTTGCCCGCGTCTGAACTAGATGCAACAAACGACGGCGACATTGAAGCCGTCATCACGAGTGGTCACATTGAACTCATCGGAAGAATGCCGTGGAGTTCAAACGCAACCTTCCTCGCCGAAGCGACCATGGGCGAGGACTCCGCTCGTGCGATCTACAAACCCCATATCGGGGAGCGCCCACTGTGGGACTTCCCTGACGGTCTATGGAAGCGTGAAGTTGCCGCGTATGAACTCAGCCATGCCCTTGGCTGGGAAGTTGTTCCATTCACTGTCGGCAGAGAAGACGCACCCCACGGAATTGGATCGGTCCAGCGATTCATCGACGCTGACTTCGAGCAGCACTACTTCACCATGCTCGAGGAAGAAGAAACCCACGATCAGTTGCAGCGAATGGCCGTCTTCGATTTCGTCTGCAACAACACCGACCGCAAAGGCGGCCATTGTTTGATCGACGACGCGGGCCACATCTGGGGCATCGACAACGGCCTGTCATTCCACGCTGAATTCAAACTCCGCACCGTCATCTGGGATTTTGGTGGCGAAGAAATCGACGGTGAACTTCTCGCAGACCTGCAGTCACTCGTCGACACTGGCCTGAACGATGCAGTGAAGAGATTGCTCGGCACATTTGAGCAAGACGCGGTGCTTGGCCGAGCACGAGCGCTGATTCGCGAAGGCGTGCTCCCGATCGACGAAAGCGGCCATCGCTACCCTTGGCCGTTGATCTAAACCGCGTCAGTCGCCGTTCAATGAAACCGTCGGTAACGACAAACGCCCCGGCCATTGACCGGGGCGTTTGAACACTGCAGTGCTGGAGATCAGCGAGCCTTAAGAGCCTCAATGAGCTGCGGCAGAACCTTGTGCACGTCACCAACGATGCCGAGATCGCTGACCGCAAAGATCGGCGCTTCAGCATCCTTGTTGATGGCGATGATGTTCTTCGAGCCCTTCATGCCGACCATGTGCTGTGTCGCGCCGGAAATACCAGCAGCGATGTACACGGTGGGCTTGACGACCTTGCCGGTCTGGCCGACCTGGTAGCTGTAGGGAACCCAACCAGCGTCGACGATCGCACGGGAGGCACCCGGAGCAGCCTGTAGGAGCTTCGCGAGATCCTCAACAAGTTCGAACTGCTCTTTTTCGCCAAGGCCACGACCACCCGAAACCACAACTGCGGCTTCATCGAGTGACGGCCCTTCACGCTCTTCGACGTGACGGTTGACGACCTTTGCCCCAGCGCTCTTACCGCCGTCGGGAACCGCAATAGTCTCGACTGCAGCGGCGCCGCCACCAGCGGATTCTGCGACGAAGGACTTCGGACGCACGAGCACCAAGTGGGGACCAGCGGCAGTGAAGGTGGTCTTCACATCGGTGGTGCCACCGAACACTGGCTCGGTCGTGACGAGGCTTGACCCGTCGACCTCGAGGTCGGTGTTGTTGGTGATCACGGTGCGGTCAAGCTTGGCCGAAAGGCGACCAGCGATGTCACGACCGACATATGAGGTCGCAGCGATGATCGCGTCGGGAGCGTTGCCGCCTTCGACGAGAGCAGCGATGGCACCAGACACCGGAACGCCCGGAAGTGCACCAGCGAGGTCGCCAGTTGTGTACACCTTTGATGCGCCGAACTCGCCGAGTTGGCCAGCAATCGCGTCGGCGTCGCCACCGGCGTAGACCGCTTCAACCGTGTCGGCCAACGAACGGGCCTTGGTAAGAAGTTCAAGAGTGGTTGTGGTGACCTTGCCGTCTGTTGCTTCGGCGAGCACCCAAATCTTCGAAAGAGCCATGATCAATTCCTCCTAGAGAACCTTGAGGTCGTCGAGAAAAGCGACGATCTTCTCGGCGGCGGTGCCGTCGTCTTCGAAGACCTCACCAGCCTCGCGAGCGGGAGCTTCCGCAATGGACACGATCTGCTGACCGGCACCGGCCCAACCGACCTGACTGGCATCGAGACCAAGGTCAGCCACAGTCAGTGTGTCGACTGGCTTGGACTTGGCCGCCATGATGCCCTTGAAGGATGGGTAACGCGGTTCAACAACACCAGCGGTCACCGATACAAGAGCAGGAAGCGGGCATTCGACATCGTCGTAACCAGCTTCAGTCTGACGCTGAATCTTGACGGTGCTTCCTTCGACGCTGATCGACTTGGCGAAGGTAACCGACGGAAGATCGAGCAAACCAGCGATCTGCTCGGGAACCGTTCCGGTGTAACCGTCACTTGATTCGGTCGCAGTGAGAACAAGATCTGCACCTTCGACACGCTCAATGGCCTTTGCGAGCACCTTGGCAGTTGCGAGTGCATCGCTACCAGCGAGTGCATCGTCACTGACGAGGATCGCCTTCGCAGCACCCATGGCAAGCGCGGTTCGAAGACCGGACACTTCACCATTCGGTGCCATGGAGACGAGTGTGACTTCACCGCCACCGGCAGTGGTCACGAGCTGCAGCGCCATCTCAACACCGTACGAATCAGATTCGTCGAGAATGAGCTTGCCATCTCGCTTCAGGGTTTTAGTAGTGGGATCCAACGCACCAGGATCAGCCGGGTCCGGGATCTGCTTGACACAAACGACGACGTTCATGGGTCGAATCCTGCCCGCAGAATGGGGTTGGGGCCAAATCACACGGGGACTTTGTTCAGGTTCCGGCGCTGAGACGTCACCTCCGGGGCTCCGCTACGGTCAAAGTCCTTGTGAAGATGCACCTAATCGTCAATCCATCGGCCTCTTCGGTCACCGCCCGGGGGCGGGTGGTGATCACCAAGGCCCTTGCCGCCGACCATGAGGTCACCGTCTCGGAGACCGCCCGCAGGGGGCACGCCACTCGTCTTGCCGCTGCGGCCGCAGCAGACGGCGCCGACGTCGTTGTCGTGCTCGGAGGCGACGGCACGCTCAACGAAGCGGCGAACGGACTCGCAGGGACTGCCACGGCGCTTGCTGCTGTTCCTGGCGGTTCCACGAACGTCTTTGCTCGCACACTCGGATTACCCGATGATCCCATCGAAGCCACCGGCGCACTTCTTGATGCTCTCACCAACAACTCAATTCAACGCATCGGACTCGGCTCAGTAAATGGTCGCTACTTCTTGTTCCACGTCGGAATCGGATTCGATGCCGCCGTTGTTGCCCAGGTTGAAAGACGCAGTTCGCTGAAACGGTGGGCGAACCACGCGCTCTTTGCTTGGGCCGCATTCGATACATGGCTGCGCAAGTACAACCGCAAGCGTGCGCACTTCAGTGTTCGGGTCGAAGGTCAACCAACAGTCGACGACGCAATGTTCACAATTTGCCTCAACACCGACCCCTATACATTCATTGGCACGCGCCCGTTCACTATCGCCCCTGAAGCATCGTTTGATCGGCCACTCAGCGTCGTCACCCTGCGAACGCTTAACGCCGTGCCACTTTTGCGGATCTTGTCTTCGGCACTTGGCTCAGGTCGACAACTTCGAAACAACAAGAACGTCTCGTTCCACACTGACGTCACGCATGTCGAGATAGACGGCTTTGGGCCAATCCCCCATCAGGTCGACGGTGATTATCTCGGCGATGTCGAACATCTCGATTTGCGATACGAACCCGATGCGTTGTCGCTTGTCGTTCCGCGAGTCACCTCTCGCTGAGAACCTCGCGACACAAACTCGGAACATTCGTGATGATGGCGTCGACGCCCATTTCAGCAAGAGTACGCATCTGCTCGGGGTCGTCGACTGTCCACACATTCACCGCTATTCCGAGTGCATGCGCACGATCCACAAACCCTTTCGTCACAATTCCGTACCAAGGATTGATCGCAACATGCCCCGCAGACCCCGCACGATCAAGATCGGTGTGCAACGAGTCGCCGTGAGCGTTGAGTAACCCCGTAGGAAGAGTTGCATCCAAGGCTCGGACTTGGTCACAGATGTCGTGATCAAATGAGGTAACTAAGAATTCGCGCGAGGTCGGTTGTGACTGCAGAAGTTCCACAACACTTGCAATGAGCGATGACCGAAGCGCATCGACGCCATCGGGCTTAATTTCGACATTCACCGCCAGTGGCGAACATGCGGCAAGCGCCTGGGCCAGCGTCGGAATGACGTCAGGAAGGTCAGAAACCGAAAGCTCTCCCAAGACCCGCCCGTCGGCCAAAACAGGATCGTGATGCACCACGATCTCGCCGTCGGCACTGAGGTGGACATCGAGTTCGACCCAATCGGCCCCCTGTGTCACCGCTTCAGCGAAGGCAATGAGCGTATTGCCCGGCGGATTCGCTGCTGAAGCCCCCCCGATGGGCAACGACGTTCACCATTTGCCCACCGTACGCGTCTCGCCAGTGATGTTTTGTGTAAACCCCACCTTTGTAGTTTACGTGTCATTCGTCACAAAGTGTTCCAAACTGTCAGACCCACCGCGGTATCGCGGGCGCTGACCTGAGGATTTGCAAAAAACCCTTGCGCGTGATTTGCGCCGCAAGTACGTTCTCGCCCCTCAGCCACACACGTCCGGGTCCGTTCGAATCACTCCTCGATTCTCACGGTGCGGAGAGGTGGCATGAACACACATCTCACGGATCGGCCGGAAAACCGCTTCGTGACCCCTGATCCTGGAGGAACCGTGGCCCTGACCGCGCCCCATGCAATGACCCTGAACGCAATCGCCGACGACTGGCGTGACCAGTCCGCTTGCCGTGACACCGATCCCGATCTGTTCTTCCCGGTCGGCACCACCGGCCCAGCCATTGAGCAGATCGACAATGCAAAGTCCGTTTGCACCGACTGCGAAGTTCGTCAGCCCTGCCTCGACTTCGCCCTTGCCACCAACCAAGACTCGGGTATTTGGGGTGGCACTTCAGAAGAAGAGCGTCGCAAGCTCCGCCGTCAGTGGCTCGCCGCTCGCCGCAAGGCTTCCTGAGTTGCTCAGTCTCTGAGTCTCTGACTCACTCTGACGACCTCCCTTCGGGGAGGTCGTCGTCGTTTTGGGCCGAAAGTGCGGGCTGCCTGCGTCAGCGGCGGACTGGCACCGAGATCCGGACAGCGGTGCCAGGACGGTCGCTCGTGCCCTCGCCAGCTGAGAACCCGATGGTTCCACCTAATTCGGTCGTGACGAGCGTACGAACGATTGAGAGGCCCAACCCTTTGCTGTCATCGATCGTGAAGCCCGGCGCTGTTCCCGCTCCGTTGTCGGTCACCGTCACACGCAAGCGAGTGCCGGTGTTCTCAAGTTCGATGATGACCGTGGCGTCATCGGTTGTTCCCAACGGGAACGCGTGATCAACCACGTTCTGCAGAAGTTCGGTAAGCACGACGGCGAGCGGCGTCGCCACATCGGCAGGAAGAATCCCCGCATCGCCAACCACCGCGAATCGGATCGGACGATCAGGCGAGATCAGGCCTTCCTCCACCATTCGCACAAGTGGTCGAACGATTTCGATAAACGGGACATCGTCACCAATCGTGGTTGACAACGTTTCATGCACAAGAGCGATCGATCGAATACGTCGAACTGATTCTTCAACCGCAGCCTTCGCTTCCGGCGATGACAAACGGCGGCCTTGCAATCGAAGCAGCGCAGAAATCGTCTGCAAATTGTTTTTCACCCGATGGTGAATCTCGCGAATCGTTGCGTCCTTCGACAACAACATGAGATCGCGCCGGCGCAGTTCAGAGATGTCACGCATAAGCACGAGAGCGCCAGTCACTTCTCCAAGGGCAACGAGCGGAATGATGCGCAGAAGAATCGTGACATTCGGGCCGCGTTCGATTTCCTCAGCGGCGGGACGACCAAGTGCAAACGCGGCGCGCACCGGAGAGTCGGGAAGGCCAAGTTCGCCGAAGCGTTCCCCTTCCGAGTTTGCATGCACGCCAATTCGGTGAAGTCCTGAAATTGCGTTTGGTGACGCGAACTGAACTCGCTGATCCGCATCGAGCACCATCACACCATCGCCGACTCGAGGCATAACAACTCCTCGCTCCTCTTCATCTGAAAACGGAAAGCCACCATCGGCAACCATTTCGGCAAAGCGATTGAAAACATCGAGATAGGTGCGCTCGAGAACGCCGTCCTGTCGGGCGACATGTTGATTCGCATCCTTCGTGAGCACTGCGATCGTGCGACCACCGAAGGTGACAGGAATGCAGGTTTCACGAACCGGACCCTCGATCGCCCCTGGAGGGATTTCCCCCTCAGAGAATGCGCCGGTCAGAAATGTTTGATCAACGAGCGGCCGTTCCACGGCAGTAACGACGCGTCCAACCCAGTCGTTTGTGAAAAGCGTTTGGCTCGTTGTCGGACGAATCTGCCCGAGCACGACCATCGAGTGCTCATCATCAGCACTTCGATCGCGACCGAACAACATGAGGTCGGAGAAACTCAGATCAGCCAGCAACCCCCACGTGCCCAGCAACCGCTGGAGGTGGTCAGTTTCCGCAGCCGTAAGCCGCAACCGTTGTTCAGCGAGCTCCGCCAGATTGGCCATTGGAGCGTGGCGGCGGGATCAGCCCGCGCCGAAACCGATTCGGCGTTCGCTATCGGAGGTGCCCAATTCGATGTACGCGATCTTTGCGGAGGGAACAGCGATGTCACGCCCGTGTCGATCGGTCAACCAAAGGACACTGTTGACGTCGGCCAACGCGGCATCGATCGTTGCGCGCACTTCAGCGCGATCGACACTGGACGACATCTCGATCTCGATTTCCTTGGGTGTCTGTTGCACACCGATACGTACGTCCACGAAGTTCCTCCTGTACGAAACCGACCTGATGGCCGGCGCCTCATGCTAGGTCGCGAGACCGAGCCTTCATCCCAGCAACTTGAGTTCAGCGTTATAGCGGCGAGTCGGGGCGAGTTCGAGGTCGATGACCTCGGCCAATGCGCGAATCGCAACAGCAGCTTCGCTGTCGGGTTCTACGGCCACCACCGGGCGGCCGTCGTCGGATCCCTCACGAAGAGCAGGCACCAGAGGCACCTGACCGACGAAGCGAACGTCGAGACGCTCGGCCAACTCGGCGCCACCGCCTGCGCCAAAGAGTTCGTAACGCTTGCCGTCGTCGCCGGTAAACCACGACATGTTCTCGATGACACCCTTTACTTCGATATTCACCTTTTCTGCCATGAACGCAGCACGCTGGGCAACCTTCTGCGCTGCGGGCTGCGGGGTCGTGACGACGTAGAGCTCGGCACGCGGCAAGAACTGGGCGAGGGACAACGCGATGTCGCCGGTACCTGGCGGAAGATCCACGAGCAGGAAATCGGGTTCATCCCAAAACACATCGGTGAGGAACTGTTCAAGGGCCTTGTGGAGCATGGGCCCACGCCAAATGACGGGCTGATCTTCTTCAACGAAGAACCCCATCGAAATGCAACGAACACCGTGCGCTTCGGGCGGCACGATCATTTCATCGATGATTGTTGGAGTGTGATTCACACCAAGCATGCGCGGAATCGAAAAACCCCACACGTCGGCGTCGACCACAGCGACCTTGTGACCGCGTTGTGCGAGAGCGATTGAAAGGTTCGTCGTAATTGATGACTTACCGACACCGCCTTTACCTGAAGCAATAAGCAGAACCCGAGTTGAACTCGAAGGATCGGCAAACGGAATGACGCGGCCTTCGGCATGGCCATGACCCTGATGCGTGCCTGCGGTAGACGCTGGATCGCCATGAAGAAGTTCACGGATGGCAGCGCGCTCTTCGTCGGTCATGACAGTGAAGTCGAGATCAACACGGTCGATTCCATCGAGAGCCACAATTGCGTTGGTGACGCGATTTTGGATTTCGTTGCGCAACGGACAACCGGCCACGGTCAAGGCGATCTGAATAGCCACGACTGGGCCGTCGATGGCTATGCCACGAACCATCCCAAGGTCGACGATGCTCCGGTGGAGTTCGGGGTCCTCAACAGGACGAAGGACCTCGATGACATCGGCATCGGTGATGGGCATTTGGGGGGTCTCGCTTCGGGTCAGGGAATTTCTCCTACGGCACTAGGTAGAATACCTACGTGGAACAGGCGACCCTCAGTCCGACCGAGTTCAGCTCGGTGGTTACGGCCATTACCTCGGCCTTTGGCGACCCCACACGCCGTGAGATCTACCTCTTTGCTCGGGCCGCCGACTCCGGGGTGACCGCGAGCGAGGTGGCGGCAAAGTTCGATCTCCACGCCAACGTCGCTCGCCACCACCTCGACAAACTCGCCGCTGGCGGGTACCTCGAGGTAGCAGTGGCCCGCGGTGGAACCGGGGCTGGACGGCCCTCCAAGCGCTATACCGCCACAACCAAAGGCGATCACCTCGATCTGCCTGTTCGTCACGACGACGTTCTCATCACGTTGCTTGGCCGAGCTCTCGACATGCTCCCCCGCGACCAGGCCGAAGCGATGGCCGAAGAGGTCGGGATCGAATACGGACGACTCCTCGCTCAACGCCTCGGCCACGGCGTTGACCAGCAGCGTTCAATTCAATCCATTCTGCAGACCGTCGCCGATGCGCTCACCTCGCAAGGTTTCGCTGCGCACGCCGAACGTCGCAACAATGAATTGCGCATCGTTTCGGAGCACTGCCCATTCGGCGATGCGGTCATGGCCAATCCAGTCATTTGTGCAGTCGACCGCGGAATGATGAAGGGCATGGTCGCCGAACTTCACGGTGGCGACGCCACTATCGCACTTGAATCGTCGAAGCCCATGGGCGACGACGTGTGCATCACGTCTCTCGAAGCCTGAACATCGTGGCTCGCCACTATCTCGATTACGCATCGACAGCACCTCTACGCGACTCGGCTCGAGTTGCACTCGCCGAAGCCCTTGCCGCCCAATCCCAGGGAACGTTTGGCGATCCTGGCCGAATCCATCACGAGGGAATGACCGCGCGCGTCCTTCTCGAGAACGCTCGCGAACAAGTTGCTTCCTTACTCAAAGCCAAGCAGCGGGAAATCATTTTCACCAGCGGAGCAACAGAATCAATTACAGCCGCAACATGGGGCGCGGTGCATCGATGCGTCGATAAGGGCTCGCCACCCCACATCGTGTTTGCGGCGGTTGAACATTCAGCAGTTCGACGATCAAGCGAACTTTTCGCGAGTGCATTTGGCGGTTCTGTTTCCATTGTCAACGTCGATTCTTTCGGTCGTATTGACGTCGATGCGTTCATTGATGCTCTCACCCCCGCCACAGCTCTCGCCCATCTTCAGTGGGGAAACCACGAAGTTGGAACACTGCAACCCGTTGCGGAAATCGCGGCTGCGTGCAGAGACCGGGGAATCCTTCTTCACGTCGACGCGGCACAGGCCGTTGGCCATGTTGCGGTGGATCCAAAAGGTCTCGGCATTGACCTGCTGTCATTCAGCGGCCACAAGTTCGGCGGCCCGACCGGAGTCGGTGGCCTTTGGGTCCGACAAGGACTTCGCATTGAGCCGCTCCTCGCTGGTGGTGAGCAGGAGCGTTCACGACGCGCCGGACTCGAGAACGTTTCCGCAGCGATTGCTCTAGGAGTTGTGGCGTCGGAACTCGATGAATCGACCCTCGACTCCGAGGCTTCAAGCAACCGCAACCTTCTTGCAACCGCTGTCGAACGATTAACGGCAACACCTGGCATCTCACTTCTCGGTCCCGTTGAATCCCCAAACCGACTTCCGCACTTGATATGTCTGGCCGTTGAAGGCGTTGAGCCACAAGGCGTCGTACTTGGGCTCGATCGCCGCGGAATCGCTTTGCACTCTGGCAGTTCATGCGCATCCGAGGGACTCGAACCGTCACCAGTCCTCGAGGCAATGGGCGTCGATGCACAACGATCACTGCGAGTTTCAGTCGGGCATAACTCCACAACCGATGACATCAATGCGTTATGCGAGCACCTCCCACAAGTAGTGAGTGAACTTCGATCACTAAGTGCATAACCATTCGATGAACTTTTCGACCTCGTGCCAACAACAGTGGATTCGTTGACTACCTTCTCCGTGTGACGATTTTCCTTACTCGCCATGCTCACGCCGGCAAACGCTCCGAGTGGACAGCCGAAGACCGCCTCCGACCGTTATCAAAACGCGGCAAAGCCCAAGCCGACGCTCTTGAGCGCGTCGTTGGAGATCTTGTTGTCGGCCAGATCATTTCGAGCCCCTATGTCCGATGCATGCAGACAATGGAGCCACTCGCCCAAAAATTCGAGTTAACAGTGCAGAGTTCTGAGGCACTTGCCGAAGGTGCCGAAGTCGACGAGGCCTACCGAATACTTCTTGAACTTGATGAGTTCGACGGAGTCGCCTGCAGTCACGGCGATCTCATCCCTCACTTGCTTCGACGACTCGTTACCGACGGAATGGATGCCGATGGCCCTCTCATCGATCAAAAGGGTTCGACCTGGGTTATCGATTTGCGCAACGGAAGACCATTTCGTGGCCGCTACGTTCCGCCGTCGGCTTGACGCGAATTAGTCGCGACGTCCGGCAGCAACGTCTTCTTTCACCCCGTTGACCATCTGGATCATGTACATCGGGATCGCATTCATGTCGATCGCATCGAGATCAGCTTTTGCCGCCACAAATTCGCCGGCATTGCGTTCAAGAATCGCTCGGAAGACTCGGGCATCGGAATAGAGGGGATCAATTGCGATGGCCTCGTCGAGATATTGGCGAGCCTGCCGATCCAACTCAGCAGCAACTGATGGCTCGCTTGAAAGAGCGATTGTGTGTAGAACCCAACCTCGATAGGTCATGGCCTCCACGTTTTCAGGTGAGATCTCAAGCGCCTTGTCATAGGACTGGACGGCTGACTCGAATTGCTTGATGGCTTTGGCGGAATCGCCTGCCTGCAGTGAGGCTTGCGCCTGTCCGGTAAGCCCTTGTGCCTGGAGAATCAAATTGGAGCTGTCCTGGCGGATATCTCCGGTAAGTCCTTGGCCAGGCGCTCTTGTTCCGGCATTGCGGAACACAGCCCAACTTGCACCGACTGCCATCACACCGACGAGAAAGAGGCCGAGTGCGGTTCGCTGCCAGTTGCGTTGCGGACGAAGCGACTTCACCGCTTCAGCGCGATCCTCGATCGCACGAATCACAGCCGCAGCGCGAGCGGTGTAATCGTCTTTCAGTTCCTCGAAGTCTGAATCATCGACATCGCCTGCCGCGTACTCGCGTTCGAGATCCTCAAGAGACCGAAGGAGGAACTCGCGCTCTTCCTCAAGTGCGGCCAAGACATCGGGATCGAGTTCTCGGCGGCGTGGCGAAACAGACGCCGACTTCGACGCGGACTTCCCTTTGGGGGAAGTTTTCGCGACTGCCTCACGCGCCGCGCGCCGAGCTGCGGTTCCGCCTGTAGGCGTTGTCACCGTGATGCTCCCTCGCCGTGCGGGTCGTTTCTATCAGCCACTTCTTCAGGGTGGAGCGCTGACGCGACGAGTTCACGGTCTTCGTCAGTTGCGCGTTCTTGCGGCATCGATGACCAACGACGGAACACGATCGCTAGCGCAGCAATACCCATGGCAAGCGCAACAACCGGAAGTATCCACACCAACACGTTCACCCCGGAGGCTGACGGTGTCAGGAGAACTGCTTGACCGTACTTGGCCGCATAGAACGATCGAATCTCGTCGTCGGACTGTCCCTGCTGAACCTGCTCAGCGATCTGGCGACGAATCTCCTGCGAAGCGGGAGCATTTGATTCAGCAACCGATTCACCGGAACACACCGGGCACTTCACTGTTCGAGAAAGCGAACTCACACGATCTTGTGCGGTTGGAGCTGAGCGAGTTCCAAAGGCCGCAACTGAGAGAGCCGAAAAAGCAACGACAGCAACCGCGATCCAGGGGCCCCAGCGACGAATCGGCGACCCCTTGGCAAATACAGACCGCGAACTCATTTCGTCCCCGTCCCAGTCGCCGCAACTGCCATTCCGCCGTTTTCTGCAATGACACTGTCGAGCCCGGCGGCAGTGACCCCACCGAAGAAACCCGCAACCACAAGGCCGCTAGGCGCAACCATGTAGGACTCGGGAACTTTGGTCACCCCGTAATCGAGGGCAATCAAACCTGTGTCGTTCGAAATGACTGGCCACGTATTGCCCTCCTTGACCCAATAGTCACGAATGGAATCAACATCATCTGAGAAGGCAACGCTCACCACCTGGACCGGGTCACCTTCATGTGAATCAATGAACTGCTGGATCTGCGGATTCTCAAGTCGGCAAGGTGTGCACCACGTCGCAAAGAAGTTCACCAGCACCCATTCACCGCGATAATTCGCCATTCGGAAGGTTGAACCATCCAGATCCGCACCGGTGAAGTCGGGCGCTGCTTGACCAACGATCTGGCTCGAAATGGGGGTGCTTGTGCCGCGTGTGGCCAGAAGAGCAATAAGTGCAACAAGGACAAAGCCAACAACAATCGCTGCATTGCGAGCGAGCTTGCTGCCACCTCGGGGGGCCACAACCTCGCCTGATGAGGCCGTCATGCCGTGACCCCAGTCGGATCTTTTGGAGGCCCAACTGTTACCGGCGCAGAAACAGCATCGAGCGGATTACGACGGCGGCCGGGGAACACAGCAAGCAGGGTGCCGAACGCCATTACTCCGCCTCCGATCCATAGCCACATGATGAGTGGTTGCACCGTGACACGAATGGTTACCGAACCGTTTTCGCCATCTTTGATATCGATCACCGACAAGACCACATCATCGGTAAAGGTCGTACGAACCGAAGGCGTTCCAATTGTTTGGTTGCCGTTCGCGAATTTGTTCAGAGAAGGAGCCCAAGGACCAGTGCCGTCGATAGTGATGAGCACCTGATCCACGATCTTGGCGGACTCTTGCTTGATGTTCTGGCCCACGTAGACCAACTCGTGACCAGCAAACTGCGCAGATTGGCCCTGCGTGAGCGTGAACTCAGCTTGTCGAACGTAACTGCTGCTAGCCGCAAACGCGACGGCGATCATCACTACGCCGAGATGAACGATCATCCCGCCGTTTGCTCGGCCGATAAGACCACGCCAGCCCTGACGCCGAGTAGCGAGCACCAATTGGCGACCGGCAGATCCTGCAGCAAATCCGCCGAGCCCGAATGCCAACACTGGAGCAAACCCGCGGGCACCGATAGCAACAGCGAAAATCATCGAGCCAACACCGATCCACGCAGGCCAAATCAATCGATGGCGTAACAACTCTCCACTGGCCTTACGCCAAGGGAGAACCGGAGCAATCGCCATAAGAAAAAGCAGCGTCAATCCAATCGGCATCGTCATCCGATTGAAATACGGCACTCCTACCGAAATTCGGTCGTCGTTGATTGCTTCAACAATCAACGGGAACAACGTGCCGAGAAGGATCACGAATGCAAAGGCCGCAAACAGGACGTTGTTCGCAAGGAATGCCCCTTCGCGAGACAACGGAGAATCGATTCGGCCGGGTGATCGCAAGCGATCGCCGCGCCAACCGATGAGCACAACTGTTGACAGCACGATGAGTGCAAAGAAGGAAATGATTGCGACACCAATTCCCGATGTGGTGAAGGCATGGACCGATTCAATAACGCCAGATCGAGTGATGAATGTGCCCAGAATCGTGAGCGCAAACGTTGCGCAAAGCAACGAGATATTCCAGACCCGCAACATGCCACGGCGTTCCTGCACAAGCACCGAATGCAAATACGCGGTGCCGGTAAGCCATGGCATCAATGACGCATTTTCAACTGGGTCCCACGCCCAGTAGCCGCCCCAGCCAAGAACTTCATAGGACCACCATGAACCGAGGAGGATGCCCGCGGTGAGGAAACCCCAAGCGATGAGAGTCCAGCGGCGCGTAGCGAGCAACCAACCTTCGCCCACCCGACCCGTAATCAACGCAGCGATAGCGAAGGCAAACGGAACGGTAAACCCTACGTAGCCGAGGTACAGCATCGGCGGATGGAACGCCATGAGCGGATGGTTCTGCAGCAACGGATTCGGACCTGGACCATCGAAACCGGGCGGCGGGGAGAAACTCTTAAACGGATTGGCTGGTCCAACCAACATCCAGAAAAAGAAAATGCAGACGATAAGAATCGTGAAAATCGCCCAACCAACAAGCGGATCAGCAAGACCCTTGCGGAACTTCACCACAACCGCCATGAGGTAGCCGCCGAGGATGAGCGCCCAAAGGATGATCGAACCTTCGAGGGCTCCCCACAATGTTGCAAAGTTGTAAATCGCCGGGGTTTTCGTCGAACCGTTATCGGCAACGTACAGCACCGTGAAGTCACGGGTAATGAGTGCTCGTTCCATCGCGATCGCAGCAAGGATCCCTCCGAGGAGGACCAGCCCCGCATACCAACGTGACAACCGAACAAGTTCGGGACGATTTCGAATCAGTCCGTAACCAACCGTGACGGCACCAAGAACCGCCGCAGCAAAACCAAGAGTGACTCCTGCACTTCCAAGTGCGAGATTCACGAGCCGTTCCGAACCGTGGTAACGGGAACGTTTCCGTTCATTTCAGCCTGATTGAGGCGGTCAGATTCCTCGGCTTTGTAGACCTCACTGTGCTTCACGATCATGAGGTCTGAGTCGTAGGTAGTTGAACCCTCGGCCACAAAATGTCCTTCGAGCAGAACGGCCTGGTTCTCCTTGAACATTTCGGGCGGATCGCCGACGTGTTGAATCGTTATCGGCACGCCGTTGTACGCGATTTCAAATGTCACGCCATCGCCGGTTTGCACGATGGTTCCGGGAACAACGGTCCCTTGCAAACGAAACCGCTTCACGCCAAGTGATTCACGTTGAGCAACTGCTTCGTCGGCATTTCGATAGAAAGTGGTAGCGCTTCCGAGCGCCTGCACCACCACGAAACTTCCGACTGCGATGACCGCGACGAGAACCGCTAGCGCCGGAAGGCTCATTCGGCGCTTCTTGCGAGGCGCGGCCGAGGCGGCATCGCCACCTTCAGATTCAGGGCCGGTACGCGGCGTCAGCTCCATCGGCGCTTCTCCGGTGGAACCTGCTTACTTAAGCGGCGACCACGCATAACCGTGGCAAGCGCGTAGGCGCCCATGCCACCAAACACAACCGCCCAAGCGGCAGCCACAAACGGCCACGTTCCAGTGGCTTGAGCAATGTCAACCGTGGTGCTCATGAGATCACCCCTTCGGCGCGTCGTTCAGCGATTGCTGTGTCAAGACCTTCAGCTTCGAGTTGCTCTTCGAGCCACGCAACCCGGAATCTATGGATGACCATCCAAATGAAAACCAGCGTGATCGCAACAAAGCCAGTAAAGAGAGAAAAGAGCATCAAGCCCTGAATCTCTGCGCCGGAGAGTGAGAGTGTTGGCGTTTGATGCAGAGTGCGCCACCACTGAACTGATTGGCGCACAATGATGATGTTCGGCACGAGCAAAAGCCCGATGATTGCTGCGCGCTTGGCACGAACTTCGTAGTCGGCCGCAAGGCGGCGGACCGCGAGATACCCGAGCAGCAAAAGCATGAGGAGCGCTTCAGAGGTAAGTCGCGCATCCCACACCCAGTAAACGCCCCATGTGGGTCGACCCCAGAGCATCCCGGTGATCAGGGTGAACGCCGTGAACAGCGCTGCGACTTCAGCCCCTGCGTACGCGACGAGTTCCCACCACTGCGACTTGCGCCACAAGTAGACAGCCGAACCGATTGCGGTGAGGAAACAGCCAGCGTACGAAAGCATCGCCGACGGAACGTGCACATACATGATCCGAACTGAATCACCCTGACTCTCGTCGGCCGGACTCAGGATGAGCCCAAAGAGCACGAGTACTCCGAGAGCAATGAGCGTGACTATGCCGAGAATCATGGTGGCGCGCGAACCGGTAGATGTCGGCCCGCTGGCGCTGGCCTCAACTGACCCGACGGTCTCGGTGGTCACGATTCCTCCATCAAGGGGCCGAATCCGAAGATCCCAGCCACCGCATACACAACAGCGAACACACTCATCAACCCAACCCACGGCCAGCCCTCTGACGGTGTTCCGCTGAGCGCTGCCTCGAAGGCACGGGTCGCTCCGATTAACACCGGAGCAAGTACTGGCAACAGTAGAAGTGGAAGGAGGGTTTCACGAACTCGGAGACCCGCTGCCACCACGCCAAAGAGGGTACCGGCGGTTGAGATCGCCGCGGTCGCGACCACGATCGTGGCCATCAGTAGAAGCCAGCCGGTGATCGACGTGCCATAAAGCACAGCGACTCCGACGCCGAGAAGGACCTCAAGAACGAGCAATTGGGCCGCAACCGACAAGGTCTTACCCAGATAGATGCCGGACGGGGATAACCCTGAAAGCCGCAGTGCATCGGTCACACCGTCGGCCGCTTCGAGCGAGAACGCCCGTTGCATCGCTAACAGGCCGCTGAAAAGTACGGCAATCCAATAGAGGCCCGGAGTGGCCTTTTCAAGAAGCCCGCGGTCGGGATCAAGAGCGAACGCGAACAGCACCAAAACAAGAAGGGCAAACGGGATGACCTGGTTGATCGCCACCCGCGAGCGAATCTCAAGCTTGAGATCCTTGCGAGCGATCAGCCATGCGTCAGTCAACATGACCATCACCGCCACCTGCGCCTTCATCGAGAGCAACGCCGCCACCGAGCGTCACGATCTCGTCAGCAAGCTCGATCGAGCGGTCGAGTTCGTGAGAACTCAGGATGATCGTTGCTCCCGCCGCGGCTGCATCGCGAACGAGGGCATCGACAATGTCGCGTCCATCTTTGTCGAGGCCGGCATGCGGTTCATCAAGTAGCCAAAGTTCGGGACGTCGTGCCAGCAAACAGGCAAGAGAGGTTCGCCGTCGCTGACCAGTCGACAAACGGCCAACCGCGACATCGCGCAATCGACCATCGAGACCAAGTTGTGTCATTGCCGCTTCGGCATCGGCCTTATCGGCTCGCGCTGCCCGCGTCCAGAAAGAAACATTGTCGGCAACAGTGAGTTCGTCATAGAGGCCGGTTCCGTGCGCCAGTAACCCAACCCGGTGCCGCACTGCGCGGCGGTCATCTCGAAGGTCGACGCCCAAAACAACTGCCTCACCAGACGTAATCGGCACCAACCCGGCCAGGGCACGCAACAACGTGGTCTTCCCCGCCCCATTTGCGCCGCGCAGAAGAACGATGCGGCGGCGGTCGACATCGAGATCGACACCGGCGAGGGCAGGGAATCGGCCGAGCAGGGCCACTGCCCCGCGGAGGTGGACCACGGGCTCGGTCCCGAACCGGAATGTGGGGTCATCTAGCTCCATGGGGTGACCTGAGGGTAGCGGTCACTCCCGCCGTGAGACCAAGCGGCCAGCCTCGCTAGGGTTCTCACGTGCAGTTGTGGACCATCGTGGGAGCAATCGGGCGGTTCATGATGCGCGGCGGCGTCGTGATTCTGCTGTTCGTTGCCTATCAACTCTGGGGAACAGGACTGTCCACGGCTCGAGCTCAGGACAACCTCACGAAAGAGTTCGCCACCCAGATCGCCGAGTTCACGCCGCCGCCAACTCCTACGGAGGTAGCTCCTACAGAGACAGAACCTGTTGTCACCGCTACGGCCGACCTGCCGATCCCTGAGCCGGGTGACCCCATTGCGCGAATCACAATGACGACCATTAATTCTGACTTCGTCATGGTGCAAGGCGTTGACCTCAAATGGCTGCAAAAAGGCCCGGGACATTTTCCACAGACACCGCTGCCCGGCCAACCAGGTAATGCCTCAGTTGCTGGGCACCGCACTACGTATCAAGCACCGTTTCATCGCATTGATTAGCTTGTGCCGGGCGACATAATCACGGTGCAAACGCTGCAAGGAACCTTCACCTACAAGGTCGATACCTACATCGATCCGAAAGACGGGACAGCTTCGGGCCACATCATCGTGTCGCCCGACGATCTTTCCATCCTCGACCAAAACGTCGGGAACCGCTTGACCCTCATGTCGTGCCATCCAAAGTTCAGCGCCGCGCAGCGCATCGTGGTGACCGCAACCCTCGCCTCAAATCCAGCGCCAGCGACCCTGCTCCCTGTCTACGACGGGGTTACCACCGATGCTTCAGCTGATGTGCTCGCGGGTGGAGACTCCTCGGCCTGGCCGGCCGCAATCGCGTGGTCACTCCTCACGGGGCTCGTATGGTTCGGGACTTGGTGGCTGGCCCACTTCTGGACACCGTCACTGCTGCGAGAACGGGCACAGCGCGTGACACGCTTTAGAGATCGGAAGTTCCTCATCACCTACGCCATCGGCACGCCGATAGTTTTGGTCATGATGTTCTTTGCCTTCATTAACATCGCTCGACTCCTCCCTGCGGCCTACTGATCATGACCAAACGCCTTCGACTCAACGCCATCGCTGCCGCCCTCGTTTTTGCATCGCTCGCGCTCGTGGCCTGCTCTTCGTCATCAACGAGTTCCGCGACTCCTTCGACCACTGCCAGCACAACCACAACCGCTCCTGGCCCCGCAACAACGACGACTCTCGAGCCTGAAGCCGGAGTCGGTCGGATCTCCTTCGTCTATGGACCAGTTACCGGCGACTGCATCGATCTGCGGTCGGTTGCGACGGGCAGAGCGGTCACGACCAGAGCCATACCCGCCGCCGACGCCACGTTGAAGAGCGATAAAGACGTGATACTGCGCCTGGGCTGCGATCTTCCTCACCAATATGAGGTCATCGCCACCCCATCAGCGGGTCTCGCTCCGACTCCGACCCCGACCACCGAGCAATTCGTCGCCGCCGCCAAGAAATTGTGCCCGGCTGCGTTCAAGACCTACGTCGGCATTCCCTACCCGAGTTCTTCGTTCGAGGTTGGCTGGATTCTGCCGACTGAAGAGCAACGCAGTCGAGGCGTGCAGGTCATCGGATGCACCGCGTTCGATCCAAAAGGCAAGCTCACCGGATCGGTGAAAGATTCCAGGCGCTAGCGCGTTCGCACCGACTGGCGCGCGACAACAACTGAGGATCCACCACCCCGATGCGCGGTGGTTCTAACTTTTTGCCTCATGGTGCTCGTGATTGCTGCCGTCCTCCTTGCAATTGTCCTTGTCATCGCTCTTCTTGCCAACCGCCGATCTGGCGAAGCTCCCCAGACGCGAGTCACTCGCCGCCCTGCCGAGGTTCGTCTTCCAATCGGGGCTGACGCAGCACTTTGGTCAATCGTCGAGGTTGTCCCCGACCCGCGTAATCATCTGGCCCTCACCCGCGATCTCACCGGCGAGGTGCGTATCTCGGGCACATTGCTCGACCCGGCCGTTCGAGCCAGCACCATCGTGCCTCCGCCCCGGCCGGTTCCGGCTGGTGGAAGTTCCGTTCGCATTCTCACTGCAGCCGAGATCGAACGTGAAGATGCCGCAGCAGCGGCCGAGGCCGCTCGTATCAACCGCGCTTCCTGAGTTACTCCTCGCGCAACTTCAGCGAGGCTGAACAACAGCAGCAAGTGCGGCCCACGATTGCGGCGCTGCACCCAGTCCGCTTCCGTCGTTCGCGTCCCAATACTCGGCCCATGACGAGTTGAGCGCGCCGCGTGTAAGCATGGCGGCGAATGCACGGGCATCAGCGACGCGATCGTGACGACGCGCCGCTACCCAGAACAAGTACGTGAGCTGCGGCCAGGCGGGACCGCGCCAATAGGTACGCGCTTCGAAGGTTGGTTCATCGCGATGCATTCCCGCCGGGCCACACGCGCCGCCAAATGCAGCCTCGTCACGCAGGTTGTCAAAAACCCTTTCAATCACTGGTTGATCTGCTGCTACTAACACAGGCAATAAGGCATCAAGCGAGCGAACTCGACCTGAATCCGATGCCGAATCGCCAGTGTCGACCCAGGTTCCGAGTTGTTCGTCCCACTGCGCAAGCAGTCGATGACTCAAGAGATCGGCTTTCTCGGTCAACACTTCATCACTAGTGACCGATGCAAGCTCATAAGCATTGAATGCAACGAGTGCGTTGAATCCGCAACTCGCAACAACAAACGATGGATTCGAAATTGGTGAACCCAATGGCGAATGTTGCACCGATGTGACGAGTGCACCTTTGGTCTCACGCCACTTGGTGACGCTCCAACCACCGGGTGACCAATGATCCCAGCGAGGGCAATCGTCGCCGCCGCTCTCCCATGGATGACACAACGCAATCAAGCCGTCAACGCGCGACCGAAGGTCAAAGAGAAAATTGAGTCCATCCGTGGCTTTGCCTACGAGATCGCTGACATCGATGTTGCGCCGGGCGAGTTCGGCAATCGCATGCCCAAACATCGGAGGCTGAGTGATTGATGAATGACCTTCACGCTTCCAGAAGTCACCGTGATGGTTCGGGGAAAACTCGTAATCAACATGCGGAACAAATCCCTCGGCGTTCTGCGTTCGAAAGAGGTGTGCAAGTTCGCGCCGCGCTCGATCCGGCTCGCCGAGGTCGGCCCAGGTGATGGCGTGGAAGCAGGAGTCCCAGAGCCACTGGAACGGATAGACCTCGGCGTTGGGGACGGTATAGCCCTCTGATCGCCAGTTGGACTCGAGTACGGCCCGAGCCGAGGCCCGGACCAACTCGGGATCGGCCGGTAGCGTGAGGCCTTCGCCGTCGATCCCGTCGGTCACCCTCGTCCCCTTCTGGTGTCAATGTCCACGTGCGCTGTGCTTTCGTTCCGTCTCGGCGGTACTGATGGAGTGTCCATCGTGGCCGATACCTGGATCAACGCGCTGCATCGTGCCGGATTCGAGGTGCGAACCGTGGCCGGTGAGGGAAATGCGGACATTCTCCTCCCCGACCTCGCAATCGGTCGATGGCCCGATGGGTCTTCGGGACTCCATGGCCCTGAAGCAGCAACCGAAGCCGACATCGCCCAACTTTGCGAACTCGTCTCGGCCGCTCTCGTCGATTGCGACCTCGTCGTTGTCGAGAACCTTGGCTCCATCCCCATGAACCTTCCTGCTGCGATCGCAGTAGCGCGGGCCCGCGAAGGCCAGCCAACTATTTGGCATCACCACGACCCGGCATGGCAGCGCGACCGGTACGCCGGCGTCATTGAACTGCCGCCCCGAGAAGCCGTTCCCAGTGGCCAGTGGCGTCATGTCGCTATCAACGAACTCACCCGACAACAGTTCCTTGACCGGGGATTCGCCGCAACGACCATCCACAACGGATTCGATGTGCATGCTGAGCTCGGTGATCGCGAAAGCGAACGCCGCCGTCTCGGCTTTGGCGCCGAAGAGTTGGTTCTCGTACATCCGGTCCGGGCAATCGAACGCAAGAACGTTCCGCTTGCCATCGACATTGCACAACAACTCGGTGCCACGTACTGGATCACGGGTCCAGCCGAAGAGGGCTACACCGACACACTCCAGTCGCTTCTTGAAAGCGCGCGCTCTGCGGGACTCAACGTTGTTCACGAGCCGTCGACCTCACTGGCCGACATGTATGCCGCCAGCGATGTTGTCGTCTTCCCCTCTACATGGGAAGGATTCGGCAACCCACCAATAGACGCCGCAATCCATCGTCGACCAGCAATTGTCGGCCACTATCGGATCGCCGAGGAGCTTCGAGCGCTCGGATTCATGTGGTTCGACACTGACAACCTCGACGCGCTCAAGACATGGATTTCCGCACCCGACGAATCATTGCTTGACCACAACTTTGAGGTCGTCTCGTCGTTTCTTTCCCTCGAAGTCATGCACTCGGCACTGCGCAACCTTCTCGATGAGGCAGGCTGGTTGCCGTGACCCAACCGCCCGATTACTCCAACGACCCGGTGCGCATGCGCCGTGCCCAAATCGCTCGCGCCGCATCGCTCGCCCAACGAATCGGCTACTTACTCTTCGCCATCGCTGTAGTGATCTTCTTTGTTGGCTTCTTCTCTGGCTTCACCGGCGGAATCGTGACAGCAGTCGTTGTCCTGATGGCAATTGGCTCAGCACTGCTCGCACCAGCAATCGTCGCCGGTTACGCCGTGAAAGCAGCCGAGCGCGACGACCGCGAGAACGGCCGTTAATCGACGATTAGTTCGGCGAAAGTCCGCGCAGGCCTGACCACGCAAGACCAGCGACCTGCACTGCGAGTTCATCGGCGTCGAGATCGATTTCCTTTTCGAGCCAACGACGGCAGGTGCTTTCTCCAAGCCCGACGATTCCGTAGGCCAAGAGGCGACGACGATCGGGCTCGAGCCCTTCAGCAACGATGAATTCAGCAACAGTGTCGGCCATTTGCCGCTGCACCTTCGCCGCTTGTTCTGCGAACTCGGGGTCACGCCGCACTTCACTATCGAACAACACCGTGAAACCATCGCGATTGGTGTCGACCCAGTTGAACCAGGCAGCGAAGCCGGCTTCGACCTGAGCCCGGGGACCAACGGCGGCCGATGACGCGACCGCATCGCGCACCGCCAAACGCAAACGGCTCGCAACATCGGCCAACAACTCAAGAAACAGTTCACGTTTCGATGCGAAGTGCTGGTAGAGCACCGGCTTCGTTACGCCGGCAGCATCGGCGATGTCGTTCATCGCCGCATCTCGGTACCCAAGACGCGCAAACGTAGCCAGCGCTGTATCGAGCAGCTGCTGGCGACGTTCAGATGCCGGAAGTCGAGAAGTCACAATGAATGACCCGCAAACGCTGGGTCTCAGAGACCTGACTTCTCAAGGATGTGCACACCGCAGGCCGAACCGAGGCCGATGACGTGTGCGAGTCCAACCTTTGCGCCTTCGATCTGACGAGCACCTGCTTCACCACGAAGGTGGAAACAGATCTCCCAGATGTTGGCGATGCCGGTTGCAGCGATGGGATGACCCTTCGATTCAAGACCACCAGAAACATTCACTGGGGTCTTGCCGGAACGCGTGGTTGCGCCTGAAAGGAAGAAATCAACGGCATTGCCCTCGGCACACAGCATCAGGTTGTCGTAGTGCACGAGTTCCGCGGTGGCGAAGCAGTCATGAAGTTCGACAAGGTCGAGATCTTCCGGACCAATGCCAGCAAGCTCGTACGCCTGCTTCGCTGCTGCACGTGTAAGCGTGTTCACATCGGGAAGGATCTGACATGCCTCTTGGTACGGATCGCTCGTAAGGATCGATGCCGAAACCTTGACGGCACGCTTTTGCTGTTCCTTTGACAATGTGCGGAGCTTCTCGCCCGAAACAACAACAGCAGCGGCAGCGCCATCGCTGTTGGCCGAGCACATTGCACGAGTGTTCGGGTAAGCGATCATGGGCTCAGCCATGATCTGCTCGACCGACATGTCCTTCTGAATTGCCGCAAGCGGATTCATGGTGGAGTTGAAGTGGTTCTTGGCCGAAATACCGGCGAAGAGTTCGAAGTCAGCGCCGTCGTAGGGATGCTTGTGCAGGTATTCCATTCCGACCTGCGCGAACACGCCGGGCATCATGTCGGTGCCGAGCTTGCCTTCGAAACCAGACACTGCCCCGTATCGACCGGCGGGTGTCCATTCGTCGGACGCTGCGCCACCGAAACCGGCACCGAGCATGCCGGCACCCGAAAGCTTTTCGACGCCAACGGCGAGACCCATATCGCATTCGCCCGCCTTGATCGCCATGATCACGGTACGAAGCGCGGTTGCACCAGTTGCACACGCATTCGCAACGTTGAACACCGGGATGCCGGTCTGGCCAATCTGCTTTTGCAATTGCTGGCCAATACCTGCCGCAGCACCCATGAGGTTTCCAGCGGCGAGGACGCCCATGTCATGAATGGTCACACCGCCATCAGCGAGAGCAGCCAGCGCAGCTTCTGCTGCGAGATCAACGACGTCTTTGTCCGGATGCTTTCCGAACTTGGTCATGTTGATGCCGAGAATCCAAATGTCATCGTTTGCCATGGTCATTCCCCTCAGTTGACCGGCTCGAAGCCGTAGTTGATGGCCTCGGTGCCGGCTGTATCGGCGCCGATTGAATAGGTAGTGAGTCGAACCTTCATGCCGAGCGAAACGTGGTCGGCATCGGCCGGTGTGTTGATGATCTGACCGCGCACACTTGTGCCGCCGAGATCAACAACTGCAGGCACGTAGTTATCGGCGCCGGGCATGAACGCAGTCACGATGGTGAAGGCACGCACTTCGCCCTCAGTGGCGATGTCAACCCTGCCAAACGAGGTACCACCGCAAGATGCACACGCGTTGCGACGATCGAAAAAACGGGCACCACAGTTGGTGCACTCATCGGCGACCAGGTGCGGAGAGTCTCCGAGTACCAGATAGTCGACCATTGGAATCTGCTGAGCCACTGCTCCCCCTTCGCCGCTCATGCGGACGCTTGATCAGACTTCGCATCGTATGGCAGCAGGCCACTGCCCCCACAATGCGAGAGAGCGAAGGGCAGTTAGCCCTCGAGTCGCCGCCGGAGTTCCTCGACATCGGCCATAACGACCCCAGCGTCGAAGGGCGTGTTCCATGCCGCTCCATCGCATTCTCGGTAGACGCGATGGACAGTGGCGGCCAGTCGCCATGGCTCGTCCCATGTCACCCACGGACCAAGATCGATTCCGGCACAACAATCAAGTACCGATCGACCCTCGGACCATGACTGACGGGCGTGAGATTGCACGGCCTCGAAATAGCGCCGGGCCTCGCGCAAACCCTCGAGGTCACAGACTGGGCCATGACCTGGCACCACAAACTGTGGCTCCAGCTCTTCGACACGACGCAATGCAGCGATCCAGTTCTCGGTTGAGCCTTCCCATCCGATCGGCGCGCACTTGTTGAACAACACGTCACCCATAAGAACGACACCCTCATCGGGAACGTGCACGATGAGATCACCTTCAGTGTGAGCCGGACCAACGTACAAAAGGTCGACTCGTACACCGTCAAGATCCAGCACGTGGTCTGTTGAGATCACCGTCGTTGGAGGTGTCAGCACAACATCGGAGAAGTCAAAGTCTGCCCATTCTTCGTGGATTGAACGCATGGACTCTGGTGGATCCACCATTGTTCGAATCATTTCGGCGCGCTCTGGGGTGAAATCAGAGAAGCGCTTTGCACATCCAGTGTGAGCAATGATTTCCGCTCCGACGAAGACTTGGTTGCCCCAACAGTGATCACCGTTGTGATGCGTGTTCACTATCGTGGCCGGAGCGGAAGGAAATACCTCGGCGTAAAGGCCTGCAAGTTCTCGGGTGAGTTTCACGTCATACAGCGAATCGATCACGAGCCCACCGCCAGCGGCCACCAAACCCGAATTCGACCAACCGGTCCCCAAACGAGTTTGTTCGGCGGCATAGACGTGTTCAGTCAGTTGTTTGCGAAGGAGCGACGACATCTCCTCATTCAACACCTCCTGCGACAGATGCGCTTCGCAAAGTTCCGTGGCAAGGTTTGGTCCGAACTTTGGGGGGAAAATGCAATTGAACGTTGCCGTGTGGGGAACAGGTGGGGTCGGAAGTCACGCCATTCGCGCGATTGCTCGGCGGCCCGACCTCAATCTTGTCGGCGTCTGGGTGCACTCTCCCGAGAAAGTGGGCACCGATGCCGGAACGCTGGTCGGCATCGACCCAATAGGCGTGATCGCCACGAATGACGCTGACGAGATTTTGGCTTGTGACCTTGATTGCATCGTCTACACCGCCAGTGGTCCCTCGCTCGATGCCGGTGCACTTCCGGACTACGAACAATTCCTTCGCGACGGCATCAACGTCGTGACCGTCACAAGCCCGGCGCTTGTCTACCCTCCTTCATTCCCTGAGCGCCCTCGCACCCGACTTCAAGAAGCGTCGAAAACAGGCAGCGCATCGCTGTATGCCTCAGGTATCGAACCAGGGTTTGCTGCGGATCAGTTTCCGTTGACACTGCTCACGCTCTCGAGTTCGATTCGGTCAGTACGCGTGCAAGAACTCTTCACGTACGACACCTACCCCGTGGAATTCACAATGCGCGAGGTATTTGGATTTGGAAAGCCCATCGACCACGCGCCAATCATGGCCAGCACCGGGGCTCAACTCATGACGTGGGGTCCGGTCGTGCAGGTCGTTGCTGCTGGACTCGGAGTTGAACTCGAAGAGATTCGCGAAACCTGGTTCCAAGAAGCAACGCCGCGAGATCTTGATACTGCATTCGGTCCGGTGGCCGCCGGAACTGTAGGTGCGGTTCGGTTCGAAACAATCGGCGTTGTGAATGGTCGTGACGCGATAGTTATCGAGCACATCAACCGTTTGAAAATGGATCTCGTCCCGGAATGGCCTAGTGCTCCGCGCGACGGCACCTACCGCGTCATTATCGAAGGCGAACCAAACCTTCAGTGCGAACTGCTCGTGGGTAGCGCCTCCGATTACTACGAGTCAGGAATGTTGGCGACGGCAATGCGTATCGTGAACGCGATTCCTGCCGTCGTTGATGCCACCCCTGGCCTCATCAGCTCACTCGATCTACCGCTTACGACACCGCGTTACGCCTTCGACTGACCCATCCACCTTTCTCGCATTTCGCGCACTTCGAAAAGGATTCCGTGACTCGTACCGCTGTAACAAACGCAACGATTGTGACCGTCGATTCCCACGACACCGTCTTGGAGAACGGAACGATCGTGATCACCGACAACACCATCACCGAACTCCTTTCGTCTGGAGATACTCCCTCTACGTCGGTGGATCACACCATCGATGCCGATGGCGGGATTGTGATGCCAGGCCTCATCAACACTCATACCCACCTTGCGATGACACCGTTTCGAGGATTCGCTGACGACGTCGACCTCCAGGAATTTCTCAACAAGTTGTTTCCTGCCGAAGCATCGATCATGTCGGAGCGACACGTGCGAGTGGGGGCTCGAGCCGGGTTTCTCGAAGCGCTTCTTTCTGGCACAACCGCCGCACTCGACATGTACTGGCACTACGAGGCATCTGCGGACGAGGCAAAGCAGGCTGGATTCCGACTGCAAAACGGCCCGATCTTCATCGGATCAGATGGTCCAGACCGAATTCCTTTCGACCGCCGACTCTCTGAAGCCTTGACCACGACTCCGCATGATTGGGTCATGGCTCATGGCACCTACACCATGGATCCCGCTCAACTTTCGAAAGTTGGGGAACTTGCGCAACAGAGCGGGGCACGATTTCACATTCACGCTGCTGAAAACGCCGGCGAGGTCGCCGATGTGAACAGCCGATTTGGCCGCACTCCTGTTCAACTTCTTGATGATCACGGCTTACTTCGAGACGGAACCGTCCTCGCTCACGCCGTGGTTCTCACCGATGAGGAAATCGATCGAATCGCCTCAACCCAAACCGCTGTCGCCCACTGCCCGAGTTCAAATATGAAGTTGGCATCGGGCTTCTGTCGCGTTCCCGAACTTCTCGCTGCCGGTGTCACTGTTGGACTCGGAACCGATGGCCCGTCCTCTTCGAACGACCTCGACATGTTCACCGCGATGCGAGTTGCCGCCCTCGTGCACAAGGGCCATCGCCTTGATCCGACGACACTTCCGGCATCAACGATTCTGCGAATGGCCACGATGGGTTCGGCACGTGCACTCGGAATTGACCAGTTGGTTGGCTCAATCGAAGTTGGCAAGCGCGCCGACCTTGTTCGACTTGATGCCAGTTCCCCGTCACTTGTGCCGAGTTACGACCCTATGTCATCGATCGTCTACTCCGCATCCAGAGCAGACGTCGTCGACGTTTGGATTGATGGCATGCAGGTTGTAAACGGTCGCACCTGCACGACGATCGACAGCTCCGAAACTCTTCGAGAACTGCGATTAGAGGCCATCGCCATCAGTGGTTGAACGGGGTGCAACCCTAACCAGGCGACTGGTTACTACCGTTTCCTGCAGACGAGCGAACCACCCGAGGACTCAACGAGTACCAGCGCCGAGACGAGGTCGTTTCGTCACATTCCCGCGCTTGATGGCCTTCGGGGACTCGCTGTTGTCGCTGTCGTTCTCTACCACTTTGTCCCTGATCTCGTCCCGGCCGGCTTCATCGGCGTCGATGTCTTTCTCGTGCTCTCGGGCTTTCTCATTACATCGCTTGCACTGGAGGAAGTCGGACGAACATCGTCGATGTCGGCATCGGGATTCTTTGGCCGACGCGCCCGACGTCTCCTTCCAGCAGCGATTGCAACGATTGTCATCGTCGTCATCGTGGCGAGACTCCTTGATCACGGATCGGTGGAATCGGGCTTGCGCGGTCAAGCCGTCGCGTCACTCACCTACGTTGCTAACTGGTGGTCCATCGGCCAGAACAACTCATACCAAGCGGCCTTTGGGGCAGAGTCGCCGCTTAATCACTTCTGGTCACTCGCTGTTGAGGAACAGTTCTACTTGGTCTTTCCGATCGTCCTAATCGGGACAATCGCCCTTCTGAAACGCCGAATCGGCCTTCACCGACTTGCCCATATTGCGCTGATCGCAGCAGTGGTCGGCGCCATCGCATCGTGTGCACTGATGTGGATTCTTTGCGATCCTAGAACCGATCCTTCGCGTGTGTACCTCGGAACTGATACGCGGTCACAGGCACTCTTCGTCGGTATTGCGATTGCCTGCGTTGTTCGTCTTTGGCCAATGTCTGCCGCTCGTCGCCGATCGAGTACCACACTCACAACCGCAGCGCTCCTTGGACTCGCCACACTCATCGCCATCGCAACGACGGCATCGTTCCGATCCGACTGGCTTTACACCGGTGGCTTTCTTCTCATTGCCGTGGCGACGGGCCTCATCGTTCTCACCCTCAATGGTCGCGATTCATTTATCACCAAAGCTCTCAGCATGCGCTGGCTACGCACCTTGGGATTGGTCTCCTACGGCCTGTACCTGTGGCACTGGCCCATCAAGGTCTTTGTCACAGGCCAGCGACTGCACCTTTCGGACGATACGGGTGGACGCATTGCCCTCTTCCTCATTCGCTGTGCCCTTACCGCAGTGGCAACAGCGCTGAGTTGGTACTTGATTGAACAGCCCTTTCGCCGCAAGAAACCCACTGCAGAACTCACCGAGGCTGAGCGTTCTCAACCATCGAGCTCGATTTTCCTTGGCCTCGGTGCACTCGGAACGACAGCTCTCGTCCTCGGTCTTGTCTGGGTGGTGTCGCAACCTCCTCCACCAACACCCACTGGCTTCTCGTCGCAGGTTGCACCGACAGCCGGACCTGCGAAAGATGCTGAACCGCCGATCTCGCTGTTGTGGTTTGGCGACTCGGTGGGCTGGACAATGGGTGGCGGTGTCGTCCGCTTCCCGTGGCCCACCGGCTACGACACGCCGTTTGATTCTGAGCGCATCGTGATCTGGAACAAGGCCATTTTCCAGTGTCCCATGATGCAGTTCCCAACGGAATCTTTCGACATCCTTCGGGAGGTAGGCGGACCTTGTGTGAACTGGAAATCTGACTGGCGGGCCGCCGCATCGCAGTTCTCACCCGACGCGATTATTTGGTCAAGCGCATTGCGTGACACCTACGACGTATTGGTTGATGGCGAGTGGATTCCTTTTGGATCTGCGCAATGGATCGAGACCTACGAAAAACAACTCGAAGACGCCGCTGCGATCGCCTACGAAAACGGAGTCCCATTGATCATTCTCTCCCAAGCCGACCCTAAGCCTTTTCCCGAGGAACAGTTCGAAGACAGCCTCGTGGCCAAGAACATCGGACGCTTCTCTCAATTGCGGACCATTCAACGCGATTTCGCAGATCGTCATCAGTCGACCACGATCGTGATTGACGTCAACGAGTTGCTCTGCCCCAATGAAGTGTGCGAGACCAACACTCCGTCGGGCGAGATCATCCGCACCCACAACCTGCATTTTTCGATCGCTGGCTCGCAGTACCTCGCGCCTCGTTTGACTGAACAGATCGAACGTCAACTGAATGACTGGTACCGGAGCAGTCCAAATTGATCAGGAGTATCACTCCGAGAGCGTCTCGCGCTGACCACGTTCTTTTCAGCGATCTAGAGTCACCTGATCACTGCAGCGAACTGAGGTCGACTTATGAGCGCCACCACCGCAACTCGCATTAGCCCTGCGTTTGAAGACATCGACGCCGTACTCGGTGTCATTCGTTCGGCTGGTCCCTTTTGGCCGCTCTCGAACTACGCCGGCAACGACGCCGAGATGGCCGCACTTGGTTCGCGACCACCAACCTTCGTGCCTCCGTGGTTCCGCCAAGATTTCGGAGCAACTGGGAAACCGCTCGTCGATGGCGCCGAGATCATCCTCAACAACAAACATTTCATTGAAGCCGCTCACGCCGTCTACGGCGAGGAGTGCATCGTTCGACCAGTAAATGTCTATGTCAACATCATGGGACCAACACCGTTCCCGTTCATCCCGCATCTCGATGTACCGGCTTTCCGCGGTTTCACTCGTGCCGATCAACCGATCTGGCTACTGAAGCTCATGAAGAATGCTGACCTTTTCGAACAATGGCGCATCAGGATTGCTACCGCTGTTTCGTGGATCTACAACGGAGAGGGCGGAGACTTCTACTACTGGCCAAACGGCCCCGAAGGGCCGCAAATGGTTGAGTCACCGCCGTTCCAGAACGTCAGCATAGTTGCTGACAATGAATCAACCTTCCATGGAGTTGCCCCTGTTGGCCCTGCCGACGCCACAATGCCCGATGGCATCAACAGCCATAGCCGCCTCGTGCGCAGCGAGACCGGTTGGGACACTGTCGATGCCGAAGGCGCAGTGATCGCGAGCTTTTCCGATGAAGAAGTGCGCATCACGGTGTCATGGAAAGCCGACATATTCACCGACGTCGAGGAATTGCGCCTGGTCGAATCTGACGAGGACGCGCTTGACACCGACATGGTCATCGCCATTTTCCAGGCAGATCTTGAAGCCCGCGGCGTAGCTATTGACCTTCCGACCGACCCCATTCACAACGAAGAGTGGGTCGCACTTCTAGCGGCGACGTATCCGGAGCACCCACCTCGGTTGGGTTGAGCGAGTTTCCTCGCCACCATCGTCGAAGAACCCTTCGCTTAGCGTGAACAACTACTCGTCGTTCAATTGTCGCGCACTGCAGGCAATCCAACAACGAATCGAGCGCCTCCTTCCGGAGATACTGATACCTCAATCGTTCCGTCCATCAACACGAGGTGCTCGCGGACGAGCGCGAGACCCAATCCAGTCGCCCGGTGATCGGTGTGTTGCATAATTGGGGCAGATCCTCGGGAAAACCGATCGAAGATGAGACCACGCTCAAACCGATCGATTCCCGGACCGGCATCGTCGACGGCGAACATCACCCGTTCGCCTTCGCGCCAAAGCCGAATCGCCTGGGCTCCTCCAGCATACCGATCAGCATTGTCGAGCAGGTTCGAGATCACTCGCTCGATCCGCTCACGATCCCCAATAGCCCACAAGGCTGGGGCGGAGGATTCAAGTGTCGGGATTTGCTCTCGTCGCGCAATTACTACAGCAATGAAATGAACGAGATCCAAAGGTTCAAGCGCGGAACTGGGAGAAGAAAGTTCCAATCTCGCAAGTTCAAGCAGATCCAAGACGAGTCGTTGCATATTTGCGACTTGCACGGAAAGTATCCGCAGCGCCACGATCGACTCGTCGCTCATCTCTGACTTTCGGGCCTCAATCATTGCAATTGAATTTGATATTGCTGTCAGTGGAGTTCGAAGTTCGTGACTCACTTCGGATGAGAACCGCAACTCCCTTTCAATTCTTCGCTCAAGCGATGTCGACATCTCGTTAAACGCAGCGATGAGCGGATCTAGATCCCGATCTCCTGAGAGCGGGAGTCGAGTTGCAAGATCACCGTCGGCGATGTGGGCCGCCGCTTGAGAAACAGTCCGAAGCGGACGCATAATTCTCCGACTCACGAGGAACCCGACGCCTGCTCCAGCAACTGTCGTAAGCGAAGCTGCAACGAGGGAAATAAGAAAAAGGTTTGACAGTGTCCGATTAAGTTCTCGAAATGAGAACAGTTCGTAGTATTGACCACCCGCAGCAACTAGTGGCTCACCTACGACATAGATCGACCTACCAGAATCTTCGGTTGATTGCGTCGCCGAATTACCTGACTCAACTTCAAGTCTCACGCGAGACGGAACGGAGGTCAGACCAACTGAAACTGATGAAGCAATCGCCGCCCCGTCAATAACGACAACTATCTCACTGTCAATTTCTTGAGAGAATACCTCGAGAACGCCCGCAAGATTATCACTTGCGCCAGCAATCAACCCGTCAATTAACGCAGCATTTGCTTGAGCTTCCCGACGTGCTGCGGCTTCTCGTATCGGGATGAGATATGCACGAGCAAGGAAAAATGTGAGGACTGCTAACGTCATTGAAAGTACAAACGCCAAAAGCGCAAACCCCAACGAGGTACGAAAACGAAGCCCGGTTCGTTGACGAAAGATTTTGGATGAGCTTGACATACTGTTACTTACTACCACCCGATGTCCTTACCGAGGGGTCGATATGAAGCAGAGCATTCTCATCGTCGAAGACGATCGAGACGTACGCATCTCGCTGAAAATGCTTCTCGAGGGCGAAGGGTACGAAGTCGCAGAAGCGGAAAACGGGAAAGAGGCGATCGAAGCGGCTTCGGATCCTGGTCTTTCTCTTGTGCTACTTGACATCAAGTTGCCGGACATCAGTGGGTTCGACGTGTGCAAGGAAATCCGTAGAAACAGCACACTACCGATCATTATGGTCACCGCTCAGACGGATCCATTTGATGTTGTCGCTGGATTGGAATCAGGGGCCGACGACTACATCACGAAGCCTTATGTAGCCAAGGAACTCGCTGCTCGGTTACGTGCCAATCTCCGACGTGCCGGTGGAGAGTTCCAAACACAAGGGATCATGGCCAGGGGTCAATTCGAGTTCAGGGTCAATAGCGGAGAAGTTAGAAAGAACAATGAGATTCTTTCCCTCACTCCGTCGGAATATCGACTTTTTATGACGCTCGCAGAAAAGCCAGGCCAACTTTTCGATCGAGAGCAACTCGCCCGTCTGGTTTGGGGCTATGACTACATCGGAGAGTCCCGCCTCGTTGACGTCCACATCCGTCGCCTGCGCACCAAAGTGGAAAATGACCCGGGTCACCCCATAAACATCATCACCGTTCGAGGACTCGGCTACAAGTTTGTCGTAGCGCCCATCGTTGAAGACACTCACCCTGACGAGTAACTGTTACGAGTTCGTTACGTACATCACGACCAGTTGAAAACTGAGTGCAACAGACTTCGGTTCGGTACAACGATCGCCCCGAACTGAAGCGAGCCGAATATGCGCACCTCAATCGACTGCAGCCGCCCTTTAGACCTGTGCAGGGCACCCACATTGATCCTTGACTCCGGATCTTGGTCTGGGGAAATCGCTCTTCGATCATTCGAAGGAGTCAACCTTCGGTGGGAGCATCTCACGGTCCAGCATCCGGCGACGACACCAACCCGTCTCGAGATCATTTCCGACCATTATGAAATCGCTCGAGGAAATTGGGTTGGGAGGAGTCTGGCCGAGGAAATCGTGAGTTCCGGTTCGGATCGGTCTTCGCTCTCCCGTTCGATTAGCAATCTGCGGAATTGGAATCGCTCGCTAGTGCCGCTATTTGAAGATGTCGAAGATCACCTCACGGTGGTTCTCCTCGGAGCCGACTTTCTCTTTTTGCCTTCACTCCTTCGTCGCATTGAGCGCAATCTCTTTGTGGTTCACATTGACGCTGTTAATCCGGAACTTCAATCGGTTTTAGAGCAATTTCGATGCATGTCTGATGTCCAAGTCGAACTTCATTCGGTAGATCTACTGGTCACTACAAATCCCAATTCGCTCGCCACAAAATCAGAGGAGTCCTCATATGCACTCGGATAGCACGCTCCCACACCTCGGACGCCACTGCCGTACAACTGACATCCTGATCGCTGTTGATCTCCCTGACCTCTCGGGATGCGACACTCGGGAACTTGGTTCGGTCACGTCAAGCCTTGACTCGATGCCCGGAGTCACAGTCATTCTCCTCCACCCGCCCGAATACACGGAGTTCGACGCAAGTAACACTCAGCTTCGCGTCACCCAAACTCGTCGCCCTTCCCGCAATTCCGACTTTACAAGCCTCCTTTCGCAGCTCTCTGTCGCTTTCGGCGCGGGCTCGATTGTCCATCTGGGACCGAACTCACCTGTAGTGGAGCCAGGATCGGATCTCGACACCTTTAGCGCAGACCCGCCAACTGGAATCGCTATCGACCCCACACAATTCGATCAGTCGCCTCAAGGCGCAATCGATCAAATCGTCAACATCCTTCATTACATCTCCTCAATGCGTCGCACTCTTGCTATGGGTGAAGCTGTCTAGAAACGCGATTACGCATTGATGGAGCAACGCCTTTTAGACGGTGGTTCAAGCACCGATTGCGCGAAGTCGTGCGAGTTCCTCTAATACGACACCGACAGCCGTTTCGTCCGGCACCCGCGTCCACGCCAAAGTTGCTCCATTTCCAACTTTGATCGCCAGATCTCCTCGCCCCATAGTCTCGAAAGCATCTTCGTCAGTCTGATCATCACCCACAAACAGGACGGCATCGGCATTGAGTTCGTGTCTGAGCCTTTCCAGTGCAGCTCCCTTATTTGCCCCACCAACCCGAACCTCCACGATCGACTTGCCCTCGATCACTTCAAAATCCCAGCGTAACGGCACTACTGCGCTTGCCAATTTTGATAATTGAGCGCCAGAACCATCTGCGCATAAGCGAAAGTGAATAGCCGCGCCGAATTTCTTTCTTTCGAGCCAGGCTCCTTTATGCATCTCAACCGCTTCCTCGAGAATCACGCAAGTTCGATCCAACACGAACTTCTGATCATCGGTAAGAACCGGCTGGCCGGAGTCGATCTCGGCCCCGTGTTCACCAATCAACAGAAATGGACAATCGTCACCGAGGACCGCCACTAATCCGCTTCGGGTTCGACCCGAAAGAATGGCAACGTGGGTTGAGCCCAACATTCCTATCGATTCGAGCGAACGGATTGAATTCCCGTCTAGGACTATCGCTGATGGGTCCTCACATAGCGGAGCAATAGTCCCATCAAGGTCACACACAACAAGCAGCACGTTGACCTTCGAAATCTCGTTAAGGGCATCCGCAAGGTCCGGATCCATCACAAACACTGAAGTCGCCCCAGAAAATCCGAAACCCATTTGGAAGCAGAACCTTCACGAACCTTGTTTCGTAAAGCCTTCATTCGGCATTTCTGCTCGGATTCCGACATCTCAAGCGCCTGAAGAATGGCTCGCTTAACGTTCTCAATGTCATAAGGATTCACCAATAAGGCTTCATCAAGTTCTAGTGCAGCTCCTGCAAACTCGGACAGAATCAAAACGCCGAGGCTGTCCTCACTGCACGCAACAAATTCTTCGGAAACAAGATTCATGCCGTCTCGAAATGGAGTCACAAGCATGACGTCGGCGATTGAGTAAAGCGCTACCAACTGCTCAAACGGGACTGAAGACCTCACATAGTGGACGACTCGCCGATCCAGCGTCCCGTGATCGCCGTTAATTCCCCCTACAACTCGCTCGACTTCAGCCTGAATCTCACCGTACCCATTTGAGTCCTCACGACTTGGTTCGGCGATCTGCACGACTGTCACGAAATCCGGGTCCAATTGCCCAGCGTCAAGCAACTCCCTAATTGCCAATAACCGGAGTTCAATCCCTTTCGTGTAGTCAAGTCGATCCACGCCAAGCAACAGCTTTCGTCCCGGTCCCACCAATTCTTTGAACTCAGCTATGAAACCTTTGGTCGCTGGATCCGAAAGCACTTGGTCGCAACGATCGATGTCCACGCCTACGGGAAATGCATCTACTTCAATAGACCGGCCCTTATGTGTGATTACGGATCCCTGCACCGCGGCGTCGCTCATCCGTTCCACAGCATTCATGAAATTCTGAGCGGTTACTGGAGTCTGAAATCTAATGACTTCTGCGCCCAAGAGCCCTTCAATGATCTCCCTCCGCCAAGGAATACGGAGCATAATTTCACGAGCCGGGAACGGAATGTGAAGAAAAAACCCGATTCGCAAGTCGGGCCGCAACTCTCGCAGTAACTGCGGGACCAGCAGCAGGTGATAATCGTGGATCCAGACCGTCGCTCCAGTGTCAGCTGTGCTCGCAGCAATCTTGGCAAAGCGAAGATTTACTTGGGAAAAAGTGCGCCATCAGTCTCGTCGAAATTCTGGGTTTCCAATCGAATCGTGGAATAAAGGCCAGAGACAACCGTTCGCGAAGCCGTCGTAATACTCACGAGTCTCATCTTCGTCAAGTGATATCGGCTCCATCTTGACTCCATCAATTTCAAAGGGGTCCGTTGAAACGTCTATCGCGCCATCCCAACCGATCCATGTGAGATTTTTCCCACGAAGGACCTTGGTGCTGAGAGCACTGACTAAGCCACCCGGGCTTATCGCCCATTCACCATCATCTGAGTCTCGAAATAGTGGAAGTCGGTTTGCGAGAACTACGAGTGATGGGGAATTTTCTCTTTCGCCCATGCCTTTGAGTGTATCTATGAAAAAACTTGGCATGCGTTCCCGGCGCAAGAGTTACAAGAGCACGACAAACCCTCTCTGCACCGTCTCTCTGCCGCTCACCCAATCCGGAACAAGAAAAAAATCCTGTCTCGTTGGTTACAACTCCGTCGCATTGAGTTCACCGCTGTCAACTGACGAAACGGGAAATGATTCGTTCGCTTGATTGGTGCCGCCAACGCAGTGAACCCGATCCAGCCTCACCTACTCAATACGCAGGCCCGAGATGTTACGGCTGATGACCAGGCGCTGGATCTCGGAGGTGCCTTCGAAGATCGTGAAGATCTTGGCATCACGGTGCCAGCGCTCGACCGGGTACTCGCGGGTGTAGCCGTAGCCACCAAGAATCTGAATGGCTTGTTCAGTGACCCACACCGCAACCTCGCCAGCTTTGAGCTTCGACATTGAACCTTCGCCGTTCTTGAACTCCTTGCGAGTCGCAGCCATCCATGCGGCGCGATGCACAAGAAGTCGGGCGGCATCGATTTCCATTTTCATGTCGGCGAGCTTGAATGCGATCGCCTGATTCATGATGATCGGCTTGCCGAATGCAACGCGTTCTTGCGCGTACTGCAGCGCGTATTCATACGCGGCGCGAGCAACACCAAGCGCCTGTGCGCCCACAGCGGGACGGGTCGCTTCGAAGGTTGCCATTGCGGGCTGCTTCTGACCGGTCCTTCCTGCTTCACGACCGCGGGCGAGTTTCTCGTCGAGTTTTTCTTTCCCCCCGAGCAAGCAACGACCAGGAACGCGCACATCGTCGAGGACAACTTCCGACGTATGCGAGGCCTTGATGCCGTGCTTCTTGTACTTCTGCCCCATCGACAGACCCTTCGTGCCCGGAGGCACGACGAACGATGCTTGGCCGCGGCCCTTCAGTTCAGGATCTACCGCAGCCACAACGACATGCACATCGGCGATGCCGCCGTTGGTGATCCATGCCTTGGTGCCATTGAGGACCCATTCGTCATTGGCTTCGTCGTACACGGCCCGTGTGCGCAATGAGGACACGTCAGAACCAGCATCGGGTTCGCTCACACAGAACGCGCCAAGTTGGACATTGTCGGCGGTGCCGTAGCACTGGGGCACCCATTCCATGACCTGCTCGGGTGTTCCATTGCCGCTGATACCGGCAGCGGCGAGACCCGATCCGAAGATTGAAAGACCAATGCCCGCATCGCCCCAGAACAATTCCTCAAGTGCGAGCACAATCGACAAGCCGGTGGGATCGGCGAGGTTGGCCGCCATGAACTCCCAGCCATACAAACCAATGTTGGCTGCTTCCTGCACGATCGGCCAAGGAAACTCTTCACGCTCGTCCCACTCCTCAGCAGCGGGGCGAACAACATCGGCGGCAAAAGTGTGAACCCAATCAATAAGCGTTTGCTGGTCATCGTTGAGATCAAGGCTGTAGTCAGACATTGGCGTTCCTCTCGGGGGATCCCGGGACATCTCCCGGGGACATCGCGTGCGTCCGACAAGTTACCCCGCGGTAACCGCTTTTGCCGACTCCGGGCGACCAGGCACAAGCGTGAGGGCGAAAGCGGCCAACGCCGCACCCACCGCATAGGGCCAACCCATGCCCGCCCATTGAAAGAGCGCCCCAGCGGCAAGGGGCCCGACAACACGTCCGGCGCCTCCCGCCGATTGCTGCCAGCCCAACCAGACGCCCGTGTCGCGCCCAGCCCGACCCGCCACTGCCGAGGAAAGCGTGGGAGTGAGAAGCCCCTGACCGACCGTGAGCAGCAGTAGCGCGACCACTAGACCCGCCCAACCAAGATCAAACGCAAGAACGAAAAGGCCGAAACAGTTCGAGATCAAACCGAAGCGAAGAGTTCGGGTCTCGCCCAGTCGACGCGTGATCGGACCGACGAGGCCTCCTTGCACACCAACGAGTACAACGCCAATACCTGCGAACACGGCTGCGGTTCCCGACAACCCAAGTCCGTACCGATTACTCGCCAACAATGAAAATGTCGCTTCGAAACCACTAAAGGCGACAATGCCGACAAACGCAACGACGATCAGGCGAATAATTTCTGAGCGCCGGGCCGGCGACGTGTGATCGGCATGAGCGTGATGAAACACCCCGTGAGCTGGTTCAACAATCCCTGGTCCGTCGAGTGCCGGGGCCGCCGCGATGTTTTCCGCATCAGCGCTCGCTACAGCAGCTTCCGCCTCGCGCGCAGCAACGACATCGGGTCGAGCGAGTGGATGTCCCACGGCTCCGTGCGCGGTTTCAGGCAGTCGCTTCAGCGCCACAAGCGCATTGACCGCCGCAATCGCTGCCGCGACAAAGAACGGCGCTTTCGGATCGACAAGGGCGGCGAGGCTGCCAATGATGGGACCGGCAACAAAGCCAACGCCAAATGCTGCGCCGATGATGCCCATATAGCGAGCACGCTGACGTGCCGGCGAAATGTCGGCCACGGCTGCCTGCGCGACCGACACCGACGCGCCCGAAATGCCATCAATGATTCGACCGAGAAACAGAATCCACAACGCTCCGGCAAAACCCGTCACCAGCGAACCGACTGCCGTTCCGCATAACGACAGAATGATGATGGGCTTGCGACCAATACGGTCGCTCAATTTTCCCCACACCGGAGCGAAAACGAGTTGTGCAAGAGAGAACGTCGCGGACAAAAGGCCGATAACTGCCGCACCGGCACCAAATCGTTCTGCGTAGAGCGGAAGGATCGGCAGCACAATGCCGAAGCCGATGAGATCAATTGCAACAGTTGTCCAAATAACCCAGAACCCGCGCGGGAACGGCTGGCGTTCTCTCTGCTTTGCCATCAGGCGGGACGGACCTGGGTGCCGTCGGCGGTGTCCTCAACCAGCCAGCCAGCGTTGGTGAGTTCATCACGAATGGCATCGGCAGCGGCCCAGTCCTTGGCGGCGCGGGCCTCGTCGCGATCACGGGCACGGTCGAGAATCTCGGCAGGAACCTCTTCACCGCCAGCGTTGAGGACAAGCCCAACCGCACGACAAATTTCATAAGCCGCGGCCGCTAGCGGTGCCGCCGTTGCCGAGTCGCCCGCATCAAGCGCGCTATTCGCTTGACCAACAAGACCAAACAGCAACGCAACTGCAGTGGGCGTATCGAGATCGTTGTCCATAGCGACGCGGAACGCTTCGACCGAAGCGGTATCGGGATCGCCCGCCAGTCCGGCATTGGCCGCACGACGAGCGAATGCATCAAGACGACGCAAAGCCGCCGAAGCATCGTCGGTTGTCGCGCGGGTCACTTCAACTGGCGTGCGGTAATGCGATCGAAGAACTAACAGGCGATACGCGCGCGGATCCGTTGATTCAACAAGATCAAGAAGGTTGGTGAAGTTGCCGAGGCTCTTCGACATTTTCTCGCCGCCGACTTCAACGAAACCATTGTGCATCCAGTGCCGCGCAAATGTGCGCCCCGATGCCAACGCTTGGGCGCGTTCGTTCTCATGATGCGGAAAGGCGAGGTCTTGGCCTCCACCATGAAGATCGAATCCTTCACCCAAAAGATCGAGCGACATCACGACACACTCGGTATGCCAACCCGGTCGACCTTCGCCCCATGGCGATGGCCACGAAGGTTCGCCCGGCTTGGTGAACTTCCAAAGCGCGAAATCAATCGGCGAATGCTTGTGATCTGCCACTTCGACGCGCGCGCCAGCTTGCAGCGATTCGATCGATTGACGGGCAAGCAATCCGTAGTCGGAAACAGCAGCCGGGGAGAAGTACACGCCGTCGTCAGAAACGTAGGCGACATCGCGAGCGATCAAGTCGGTAATGAGTTCAACCATCTGATCGACATAGGCAGTGGCATGCGGGTCGGAGGTCGGAGGGTCGACGCCGATGGCCTCCATGGCCTTCCACCACACCTGTTCACACTTCTGCGCGATATCGGACCACTCTCGACCTTCGTCATTTGCCCGATTGATGATCTTGTCGTCAATGTCAGTGATATTCGAGACGTAATTGACCTCGAGACCGGTCCAAGTGAGATAACGGCGCAGCACATCGAACACAAGTGAGAAGCGACCATGACCCAGATGGGGCGGCCCATAGACCGTTGGCCCGCACACGTACATCGAGACCTTCCCCGGCTCACGGGGTTCGAAGGGCACAACCTTGCCCTGAGCGGTATCGAAGAGGTGAAGCACGACTGGCAACGCTACCTGTCCCCACACCCCCTCCTGCGAGTCCTCACGTGAGCCGAACAGGCGGGGCGAACTAGCGTGAACGGGTCATGACATCGGCCACCCCCACCCCGCGAAGCAGTTGGACCGTCCCCCAAAAGCCCGACCTCGGGGGCCTTGAGGCCCGCTGGGGCGCGACCTGGGACTCCGACGGCACCTATTCCTTCGATCGCACCGCCACCCGAGACGGCGTGTACTCGATCGATACTCCTCCCCCGACCGTCAGCGGCTCGCTCCATGTCGGCCACGTCTTCAGTTACACCCACACCGACACCATCGCCCGCTACCAACGCATGTGTGGCAAATCGGTCTTCTATCCAATGGGATGGGACGACAACGGCCTGCCCACCGAACGCCGGGTGCAGAACTACTACGGCGTGCAGTGCGATCCCTCGCTGCCGTACGACCCCAACTTCGCAACGCCGACACCTATGTCTGATCGTCCAAAGGAAGATCAGAAGAAACTTCCGGCGCAGATCAGCCGCCGCAACTTCATCGAGTTGTGCAACACGCTCACCGCTGAAGATGAAAAGGCATTTGAAGAGCTCTTCCGCACGCTCGGACTTTCGGTTGACTGGTCGCTCACTTACGCGACCATCGATGATCGCTGTCGTCGCGTTGCCCAGCGCGCGTTCCTTCGCAACCTTGCACGCGACGAGGCCTACCAAGCAGAAGCTCCAGTGTTGTGGGACGTCGACTTCCGTTGCGCAGTTGCTCAGGCCGAACTTGAAGATCGCGAAATGCCTGGCGCATATCACCGTCTGCCGTTTGTTCGCACCGACAACGGTGAACCGATCCACATCGAAACAACTCGACCCGAACTTCTCGGCGCCTGCGTTGCGCTCGTCGCCCATCCCGACGATGAGCGATACAAACCACTCTTTGGTTCCACCGTTCGCACACCGCTGTTTGGTGTTGAAGTTGAAATCAAGCCGCACGAATTAGCCGATCCCGAAAAGGGATCAGGCATCGCCATGATTTGTACGTTCGGCGATCTCACCGACGTCATCTGGTGGCGCGAACTTCAACTCGATACTCGCTCCATCATCAGCGTCGACGGTCGCATCCAATCCGAAGCACCGGAATGGATCGTGGCCGCAGGTGAGAGCGCAATTGCTGCTTACAGCGAACTCGCCGGCAAAACAATCAAGCAGGCCCAGGTCCGCATCGTCGATTTGTTGCGCGAGGCCAACCAACTCGATGGCGAACCAAAGCCCATCACGCACCCAGTGAAGTTTTTCGAGAAGGGCGATCGCCCGCTCGAGATTCTCACCAGTCGTCAGTGGTACTTGCGCAATGGCGGTCGCGATCTTCCTTTGCGTGAGGCGCTGCTCGAACGAGGCAAAGAACTTCACTGGCATCCGCCGCATATGCGAGTTCGTTATGAGAACTGGGTGAACGGACTCAACGGTGACTGGCTCGTCAGCCGTCAGCGCTTCTTTGGCGTCTCGTTCCCTATTTGGTATCCGCTCGACGCCGACGGTTCACCCATCCACGATCAACCCATCACCGCTGACGAATCCGCGTTGCCCATCGACCCCGCTACCGATACGCCTGCGGGTTACACCGAAGCGCAGCGTGACGTGCCTGGTGGGTTCACCGGCGATCCCGATGTCATGGACACGTGGGCAACCTCCTCGCTCACTCCGCAGATTGCAACCGGGTGGGGCGAGGACGACGACTTGTTCGCTCGTACGTTCCCCATGGACATGCGCCCGCAAGCCCATGAGATCATCCGCACATGGTTGTTCTCGACCACTGTTCGTTCACACCTCGAGCACAACTCGATTCCGTGGCGCAACGCCAGCATCTCCGGATGGGTACTCGACCCCGATCGCAAGAAGATGTCGAAGTCGAAGGGCAATGTGGTCACTCCCCTTCATCTTCTTGAACAATACGGTTCTGACGCCGTTCGCTACTGGGCAGCAAGCGCGCGTCCCGGCACCGACACCGCCTTCGACGAAGGCCAGATGAAAATTGGCCGCCGCCTTGGCATCAAATTGCTGAACGCCAGTCGTTTCGCTCTTGGCCTTGGTTCTGAAAATGGCGTTGCCGAGATTCATGATCCGTCAGCAATCACCGAACCACTCGACCGAGCCATGCTCGCTGATCTTGCCGCACTTGTTGACGATGCAACCACCGCGTTCGATGGTTATGACTACGCCCGATCCCTCGAGCGTACCGAGGCGTTCTTCTGGCAGTTCTGCGATCAGTACCTCGAACTCGTGAAAACTCGCGCCTACGGAAGTCGTGGCGACGACGCCGCCCGCTCGGCCCAAGCTGCATTGCAACTCACACTTTCAACGCTGCTTCGCTTGTTCGCACCGTTCCTTCCCTTCGTTACCGAAGAGGTGTGGTCCTGGTGGCAGAGCGGTTCTGTTCACCGTGCGCCATGGCCCAACGCTTCACAACTTCGCGATGCAGCCGCTGATGGCAATCCGCTTGCTTATGCGATGGGAGCAGAAATTCTCAGCGCAGCACGTCGCGCCAAAACCGAATCGAAGCGTTCGCTCAAGTGGCCAGTCGACGTCATTGACGTCACCGACACGACCCCGCGCACCGAGGCGTTCCAAAGCGTTCTTGAAGATGTTCGTGAAGCGGCGAACGCAACGTCAGTCAGCGTCGCCGTCGGCGCTGAAGGCAGCGTCGCTGTCACCCTCGCCGACGATCCCGACGCCGGCTGACGACGGCATATTCGCCTTGGCTGCTGCCGTCGATGGCGGCGCCTTTGGTGGTGGCGTTTCGGTGAGCACTACTTGGGTCGGCGAACCGGCATAGGCAAACGAGATGCCTCGTTCGTCGAAGGTTTCCTTCATTCGCGCGCGCAACTCACGTAACACACCAAACTGCGCCGCGGGTTCGGTTTTAATAACCATACGGACGTGCACACCGTCGGCGTCGAATTCCTGGATACCCCAGATCTCAGCGCGCTCCATGATCTTTGCTGACCATTCCGGATCGGCCTGAACGGTGTCGGCAACTTCCTGCATGACATCGCTGACCGCCGAAATGTCAGCGTCGTACCGAAGCACCACGTCGATGACCGCGCGCGCCCATTCCTGACTCTTGTTTGCGACCTTCACAATCTGACCGTTGGCAACGTGCCACATCGTGCCCTCAGGATCACGGATGTGTGTCGCTCGCAGTGTGATGCGCTCGACAACACCCTTGGCGCCGCCACCGACATCAATGGTGTCGCCAACGCCGAATTGATCTTCCGCAACGATGAAGAAACCGCTGATGAAATCGCGCACCATGGTTTGCGTTCCAAAACCGAGGGCGACGCCGGCGATGCCAGCTGTCGCAAGCAACGGGCCGAGGCTGATGCCCAACACTTCAAGGATGAAGAAAAGCGCGAGAAACCACACAAAAGCGGTCCCGATCGATCGAAAAACCGCAGTAAGCGTTTCGAGTCTTGCTTCAGTTCGCACCGAGGTATCACCAGATGCAAGCAGCACTTCAGGAGTCCGACGACGAAGCTTGCCCTTACGGTTGTGCTTCTTTTCTGAACCGACGGAAAACATTTGATTCATTGATCTCGAAATCATCCGTCGAACAATGATCGCAACCACCCCTGCGACGACAACGACAAGCAAGATCGAAAGCGGTTTGGCGATGAACCATTCCGAGGCGCGAGCCCATGTCTTTGAGCCAGTCCACTCGAACACGCGCTCACAGAACCATCCGGCGTTGTCGCCGCACGCATCTTGAAGCGCGGCGGGATCGGTTGCAGCGAGGACCAGAGAATCAATCACGAATGATGACGGTACGCGAAACGGGACCCCGATAGGGGTTCCGTTCGAGAATCAGGCACTGCGCAGGGATCACGACGCCAGGTTGGCGTTCACAAAGTCCCAGTTGATGAGCTTGTCGAGAACAACCTCGATGAACTTGGCCCGTGCATTGCGGTAGTCGATGTAATAGGCGTGTTCCCAGACATCGATCGTGAAGAGAGCCTTGGCACCGTGCTTCATAGGAAGATCAGCGTTCGGGGTCTTCATGATGGCGAGCTTGCCGTCTTTCTCGACGAGCCATGCCCAACCGGAACCGAACTGCGTAAGGCCAGCATCGGTGATCTGTGCGCGGAATTCGTCGTAGCCACCGAAGTCAGCGGCGATGCGATCGGCGATTGCACCAGTGGGCTGGCCGCCACCGTTGGGTGACAGTGAGTTCCAGAAGAAGGTGTGGTTCCAGACCTGGGCTGCGTTGTTAAACAGCGGGCCTTCGGCCTTCATGATGATGTCCTCAAGCGAAGCGTTCTCGTCGGCGGTTCCGGCGACAGCCTTGTTCAAGTTGTCGACGTAGGTCTGATGATGCTTGCCGTAGTGATATTCCATGGTCTCGGCACTGATTGTCGGTGCGAGCGCATCTTGGGCGTAGGGCAGAGCGGGAAGCTCGAAAGCCATGAAGGTTCCCTTCCTCGGAAGTTCGTTGATAAGGATCTGCAATCTAGCGGAGGGTCGCCGCAACCGTGTAGGTGGGCGGCGACCCTCTTTCAACGAGCGAATTTCGACTAGCGAAGTCCGAGGAGTCTGGAACATCCGGGCCAGGCGCCCCAGCCGGAGCGTTCAAGCACCCGCTGCGCCACCTCGATCTGCTGCTCACGGCTGGCATCGGCGGCGATCTCCGCGAATTCTCTTCCTCCCATGGCCCTCCAGGTTCCATGATGGAAGCCGAGGCCACCGGAGAAACCGGGAACCGAATCAGTAGCCCAGTTGCCGCGGGTCTCGCAATGAGCCAGCGCATCCCAGACGCCTGGATCTGATGGGTCAACCCTCACTTCGGGTCGGGTCTGGACCCGTCGAGCAGGCACGGTTGTAGGGGGAGGCGGCGGAGGAAGCGTCGCAAGCGCCGCAGCGATATCAGCCATGGCGGTGTACATATCGACCGGCACCGTTGCAGCGACTGGCACAAGGGCGGTGGGCTCTTCGCTCTTCGCGCCGGCGGCGCCGGTCACGACGCCGACGATCACGATTGCAAACACCAACCCAAACGCCATTGCGACCACGGCTCCGTGAGTGAGGCGATCTGCCGAACGTGAGAGAAACGGAATTACTGACACCGCGTGCTCCTTTCGTGCGCCTCCACGAGCTCCGCGACCATCACGGAGACGCCGACCGGGCGAACCCGTTCGTCATGGAATTGCAACAAAGCACCCAAAGGTTTGTTGGGTTTGTCATCAAACTGCAATGACCCTCGGGCCCATTTCGGCGTGACATTGGACACGCCCCAAGGCCCCCTTGGGATCGCACTAGCAATGCAACAAGTTATTCACAGGAGATCCACAAGGCGCTGACCCCTTATTTGACGTCAATTCCGCGAACCGCGGACCTTCAGACGCCGGAAATGCCCACCGGGCAGGTCACTCCAGTGCCGCCCAAACCGCAGTAGCCATTCGGATTCTTCGCCAGATATTGCTGGTGGTAGTCCTCAGCGTAAAAGAACGGGCCAGCCAAACCGATCTCGGTGGTGACGGCGTCGAGGTGGGCAGCCGACAGCATCTCGCCGAAGCGAACGGCACTGACCTTGGCTGCAGCGAGCTGCAGTTCGTCGGTGCAGAAGATCGCTGAGCGGTACTGCGTGCCGATGTCGTTGCCCTGGCGATGGCCTTGGGTCGGATCGTGGTTCTCCCAGAAACACCGCAGTACTGCGTCGAGGTCAGTCTGGGTTCGGTCCCAGACCACAAGCACAACCTCGGTATGGCCGGTCAGACCCGAGCAGGTTTCTTCATAGGTTGGGTTCGGCGTATAGCCACCGGCGTAGCCAACGGCGGTTGTGTAGACGCCGGGCAGTTGCCAGAACTTTCGTTCCGCGCCCCAGAAGCACCCCATACCCACAACGATGGAGTCGCAGTTCTCTGGAAACGGCGGAGTCATTGGCGTTCCGAACACAAGGTGCGCAGAAGCCACTGGCATCGTGGCATCGCGGCCAGGAAGCGCTGCAGAAGGGTCGACCATTTCAGGGGTGCGGGATCCGAAGAACATGAGCAAAGGCTACCGCCGAGGTTCCTGATCTGCCCGGGTCGTAGGCTCGCCCTATGCGTGTTGAGGCCGTTGAACTGCGAGTTATCGCCCTGCCGATGGTCTCGCCGTTTACTGCGTCGCACGGAACGGTGAGCACCCGCACCGCAGTCATCGTCCGCATACTCGGGGGCGAGGACGAAGGGTGGGGCGAATGTTCCGCACTCCCCGAGCCGACATACAGCGAGGAATACGTCGATGGCGCATACCTCGCGCTGCAGGAACTTCTCTTTCCACGACTACTCGCCACCGAAGGCCCCATCACCGCAACTGATCTTTCATCGCTCTTCGTCGACATCATCGGCCATCCGATGGCCAAAGCTTCGATTGAACTCGCGCTGCTCGATGCGCACGGCCGTCGGGCTTCGACATCGCTTGCGCAGCTCTTCGCACCCCACCCTCCTGGCCCCTCGTCGGTTGTGCCTGCCGGCGTTGCCATCGGACTGCTGGAATCGCCTGAAGCTCTTGCCACTGACGTTTCGACCCGTATGGCCGAGGGCTACGGGCGAATCAAAATCAAAATCGCTCCTGGTCGTGACATTGCTTTCGTTCGCGCCGCCCGCGAAGCCGCCGGCGCTTCAATTGCACTCAGCGTCGACGCGAACGGCGCCTACTCCCTTGGCGATGCAAAGACTCTCAGCGAGCTTGATGCATTCAATCTCGCGTACATCGAGCAACCTCTTGCCGCCGACAACTTGCTCGATCACACGGAACTCGCGCGGCGCATTTCGACGCCGGTATGTCTTGACGAATCGCTCATATCAGCAGTTGTGACTCGCGAAGCACTTGACATGGGTGCGTGTTCCGTCGTTTGCGTAAAAGCTCCGCGCTATGGAAGTTGGCTCGAAGCTGCTTCCATTCTCGATCATTGCGCAGGCCTCGGTATCGACGCGTGGGTCGGTGGGATGCTCGATTGCGGAATCGGTCGCGCGGCAAACATCGCGCTCGCCGCCCATCCCGGCGCAACCTTCGCTGGCGACATTGCGGCTACCTCTCGCTTTTTTACCGAGGACATCTGCGCACCGTTCAACGTTTCAGGCCCCAGCGGTAACGGAACAATCACGGTTCCCGTTGGACCAGGGCTTGGCGTCACTATCGACTCTGGAGCTCTCTCGAAACTGACGATTCGCACCGACATCATGCGACGCTGAGCCTCACTGGGCTCTAGTGTCTGCGTCCATGAGTCTCCTTGATCGTTTTCGCGTTGATGGCAAAGTCGCCATCGTCACTGGTGCCGGACGTGGCATTGGTGCTGCATCTGCCCTTGCTCTTGCTGAAGCTGGCGCCGATGTCGCCATCACTTCTCGCAGCGTCGACCAACTCGAAGAGATCGCAACCGCTATTCGCGGTTTCGGTCGTCGTGCGTTCGTCCTTCCCGGCGATGTCAACAAGCTCGAGTTCCTCGACGAGTTCGCTAACGCCGCAATCGAAGAGCTCGGCAAGATCGACATCGTTGTGAACAACGCTGGCGGATCGCCTCCTGCAGCCATCACCGACGTCACTGCCAAGTCGTTTGAAGCCGCATTCCACTTCAATGTGACCACCGCCCTTGCTCTTACGCAGGCCTGCATTCCGCAGTTGGTTGAGAATCACGGCTGCGTCGTGAACATCTCCTCGATGGCCGGACGCACCGCCGCTCGAGGCCTCACCCAATACGGCGTAGCCAAGGCCGGGCTCAGCCACCTCACCCGCTACCTCGCCACCGACCTCAACCCAAAGGTCCGAGTGAACGGCATTGCGGTTGGTGCAACGGCAACTTCGGCACTCGAAACCGTTCTCGTTATGCCAGAAATTCGCGACGCCATGATCGCCAACACACCGCTTCGCTTCATCGGCGAACCAGAGGACATCGCTCTCGGCGTCCTGTACTTGTCGTCGCCCGCGGCGCGTTATGTCACCGGCAAGATCATCGAGATCGATGGCGGTACCGAGTCGAGCACGCTTGACATTCCGATTCCCGATTTCTGATTCGAGTTTCGAGACTCAGATTGCGACGGTTTCGGTGTCGCGACCAGAACGCAGCGTGGTTCCTGGCGTATCGCCGGTGACCTTGCCATCGCGCACGATCTCGACACCATTCACGATGGTGGCCTCTATACCCGTAGCTTCTGAGTAGAGACGCCAGCCGTTGGCCGGAAGATCTTGACGGGGCACGACTTCGCCCGGGCCAACCTTGTCCGGATCAAGAATGACGAGATCAGCGAACCAGCCTTCGGCGACGCGTCCGCGATCGCGCACACCATAAAAGCGTGCCGGCGCATCGGTGAACAACTGCACCGCGCGTTCAAGCGAAATGAGTTGACGATTGCGAACTGCTTCGGCCAAGAAACCGGTATGGCACGCGAACGTCTTCATCATGTCGAGATGAGCACCCGCATCGGAACCACCAGCAATAACCCGAGGGTCGTTTTCGAGAAGTCGCACACGCTCAACCCATGACTCGTCGTCGGTACCGATGAAGCGTGGCTCGAGGCCGGTAAGCAGATCGTCGGCAACAACGATGTCGAGGAGCGCGTCGATCGGCGCAATTCCCTTTTCGTTTGCAATGTCGGCAACGAGTCGGCCGACGTACGGGCGCAGTTCATCTTTCGAAACATCGATGATGCGATAGTCGGCAAGCGCGGCAAGCGAGTGCTGAGGTGGCATCTGTGAAAGTGCGGCAGCAATGGTTGCACGTACTGCGGGATCGGCAAGTGCCGCTTTGCGTTCGGGCAGCGGCAAGTGAATGACGTCTTTAATTCCGGGAAGGATGTCGAGAACAAACCCGGTGGCGAAGCAGAGACGCATGCGCATTGGCTCGGGAAGACACAATCCAACGACATGACCGCCCTTGGCTGCAGCAACATCTGAAGCCGACAGTTTGTTTGCACGACCTTCCGCGGTAGCGGGATCAGAAGAAACAACCATCACGTTCCAGTTGAGCGAACGCTGGGCAGCGACGCTCATGTCGGCCATGAGATTCATCTCATCGTCGTTGAAGAACGCCGAGGCCGATGAGATGAATTCAAGTGAGGTTCCTGCGTGCTGACCAGCCGCAGTCGAAAGCGCAATGAATTCATCGCGGGTTGCCCAACGCGATGGCACCGGGTTGCCTTGATGATCATTGTGGGTGTTCGATGCGGTGCTGGAGAAACCCATGCCGCCTTCTTCGATGCTGCGATGAAGAAGTGCCACCATTGCAGCGATCTGCTCGGGAGTTGCCTCGTGACCGACAGCATCCTCGCCCATGACAACTCGACGAAGCGCGCTGTGCCCGACCATGAATCCCGCGTTGACCGCAAGGTTTCCTTCAAGACGATTCAACCATGAACCGAACCCGTCCCACATGAGATCGAGCCCCGCTTCAAGAGACTCAACCGGCATACCTTCCACGCGTGCAAGCATGGGGATGAGGTACTCCGCTGCTTCAGGAGTTACCGGTGCAATAGAGAAACCACAGTTGCCGCCGAATACTGACGTAACACCGTGCAACGACGAAGGAGTTGCCGCTGGGTCCCACATGACCTGCGGGTCGTAGTGGGTATGGAGATCAATAAAGCCGGGGGTGACGACGCGCCCTTCGGCGTCGATCGTCTTGGCCGCCTGTTCATTGATGTCACCGATGGCAACGATGCGGCCGTCGCGAACACCAACGTCGGCGCGGAATCGTTCACGGCCAGTTCCGTCGATAACGGATCCGCCTTTGATCAGAAGATCGAGCATTTGAGTCCTCCCCCATTTGGCCGCAAGGGCCTTCGAACTTCCCCCATCCTGTCACCCATCAGCGGTAAGAGGAAACGCCGGCCCGACCGTCGGTAGGCGCTGACAAGCGAATCCCTAGACCCATCCCTGGCGCTGGATAACTGCGATCGCCGCAGTCGCCATCAACTGCTGGAGCGAGGCACTTGGAACCGTTCCCAAACTCACCGGAGTGAATGCCCGTTCGCTAGGGGTGGGTGAAGCCCCAGCTCCACACCTCGAAACCGGCGTGAACCACGTGCGGCCGAGAAGCCACGGGCCAGGAATGACCGGTAATGGGCAACGATCGGTCTGAAAGGACACTTCGACTACATCGATTCTCTTCGCCCATGCTGCTCCAGACTCGACCACCCCCTGTACGGCTTGGCGAATCTGATTGTTGATTGCCTCGGCAAGAACGGTCTGTTGCCAAGGAACAAGGACACTGAACTGCGGCTCGGCAGGGAGATAGGTGGCGAAGAGCAGTTTTGCGTTTTGTGTGCTGGCCAAGACATCAAATGCGATCGCCATCACACGTTGTTTCACTAACTGCCGATCAAGAAGTGCGTTCACACATGAGAGAAACTGCGTTCTCTCAATTCCATTACCAGAAGATTTCGCGCAGGTTCGAACTGCCCCCGCGGGCTGCTGCAGGATCGCTTCCCCACCGATCGTTGCAAGCACAATGTCGGGATCGTCGCGTTCGATGCGTTCAAGGAGATCGTGTTGCGCTCCTTCACTGGGAGCATCGTCATCACGCGGAAGGTTCAACCAACTGGCGAGACTTGAGCCCGTGACTGCGTAGTTGGCGAAGTCGATCGCACCGAGCTGACTCGCAACCTGTGCGGCCCACGACATCTTGTTCGCCATCCCAAAATCGGCGCTGAATGAGACCTCGTCGGCTGGCGAACCAGGCCCGTTCGAGCCGTTCGATGAACAGCGAGTTCCTGCGGTCGTTGCACTGCCGTCTCCGATCCACTTCGGACGACATTCCATTGCGTCAGTGGTTGGAAGCGCTGCACCAGAACGATCGACACCAAATCCGGCGGTAACGGCGTCACCAAACGCTCGAATCCGAAGTGAGGCCGGCACTACTCGGGGCGTGGTCGTCGCAGATTGCGCCTGCGTCAAGTTCGATGCACCTATGAGCGTCGCAAACCCGAGACCTACAACAAGGACAAACCGAAACATCGACCGTTGGCGCACGAGTTCTGACCCTACCGGCGACGACCGAAAAGGGGACAGCGCAGGCCCCATAGACTCGCTCCTCGTGCCTGCCGACGATGCCTCTAACGACTTTCGTCCGGCCTATCCCCCGCCTCGACATGCGATGAGCCTTTTGGCACTTGAGTCCGAACAAGATGAATCGGGTGATGTGCGCGGCTGGATGCCTGTCACCCCATTCACTTCGACACACGACGGGATGGCCCGACTCGCCACAGTGGCGATGCTCGTTGATGCTCTCGGCGGAATGCGCTCCATCACTGCCTCCGACCCTGACTGGGCCTTCACCGCCGACATGTCGATCCATCTTCTTCCGGCAGGCCCCACCGAACTGCTTCAGGCCGACCTCCATGTTCGTCGTCGTGGACGGCGCACCCTCGTGATCGAAGCCGAACTGCTCGCCGATGGTGAGCGTCCCGCGGGATCGGCCCTTCTCACCTTCGCCGTTGTTCCCCGCCCCGAACATCTCGTGAACATCACGATCGACATGACACCCGGGCGTCGAAAGATGAACGCGAATTCGGCCCACGAGAAACTTGAGACGAACTATCTCGATGAACTCAAACTTCTCGTGAGCCAACCAGGAATCGCGTCAATCGAACTCCGACCAGTCGTGTGCAACACCGTCGGCGCGCTCCATGGCGCAATTCATGCGTCACTCGTCGACGAAGCATCGGCATCTCTTGCTCGTTCATTGTTTGACGGCGGGGCGGTCACCACCGATATGCACTTGGCCTACCTCGATCTCGGTCGTGTGGGACCGCTCACCGCGACCGCAACCGCAATTGGTGGCCCATCAGGCGGACGACTCACAACCTCGGTCGATGTCCACGACGGCAACGGCGCACTTGTTTCCACCGCCACAACCAAAGTGGTTGCGTTATGAGCGGATTCGGCAGTCCCGCAGAAATCGGCGTTGCGCAGTACCTCCTCATGATGATTGAAGAGATCGGCGACGGAACAGCTGCACTGCCACACACAGTCGGCCACTTTCCGGGAACACCCAACACGCTTGATGCGGATGGACGACTCGGCACTGACCTACTCACATGCATCATCGATTCCATCGGCGGGATGACCTCTGGCCTTGCCAGCCTCCCGGACTGGATCGTCACCACCAATCTCATGATTCGTCGCGCGCCCAATGCATTGACCGGTTCTTGCGGAACTGGAGAACTCACTCTGAACACACATGTCCTGCGTCGAGGTAGATCAGCGGTCGTCACCCGCGTCGAGGTCGCTGACCTCAACGGCTCGCCAGTCGCCACATCGTGGATGTCCTGCGCGATCCTCACCCCGGCGAATGGACCACCTGCGTTCAACCGCCCGGACAAGCCATTCGAGCGCGACGTTCCCAACGATCCGATCTTTGCGGCACCCACCCATGAGTTCTTCAACCTTTCGGTAAGCGATACCCCCGGCGTGGTGCACCTTTCGATTGAGCAACGACTTCGAAACCCATGGGGAATCCTCCATGGCGGTTCGAGCGCAGTCGCGCTTGATGCCGCAGCCCGCAGCCTTGTGGTTGGGCGATCGACGGTTGAACCGACGCCCGAAGCCATCGTCACCGACCTTGCCGTTCACTATCTGAGCCCCGGCCGAGTTGGGCCCATTGTCGCTACTGCGACGTCTGCCGGCAGGAGTGGCCCGGACCATTTGGTCCGTGTTGAAGTTCGGGACCAAGGGGCCGAAGACCGTCTCATGGCCCTTGCGATGACCACAGTTCATCAGCTCGATTGACCAGCATTACCGACCGGTAGCAAAGCATGCCGTCTGTCCCGTAGCGTCTCCTCCGTCAGACATCGGGAGGGAACCATTGTGGGAATGACATTCGAAGATGCAGTGGCGGTGCTTACCGGCCCCGGCGCACCATTTGAGATCACTGAAGCCGAGGTTCTGGGTCAACCCAGTCGCATTTTTGCCAATCTTCCCCCAACACTTCGATCGCTCTTCGAGATGCTCAAACAGCGTCCAGCCGACGACGTGTACATCGTCTTTGAAGATGAGCGCTGGACCAATGCCGAAGTACTCGCAAGTATCAACGAAATCGCGCACGTTCTCGTCGAGCGTTACGGCATCAAGAAAGGCGACCGAGTCGCCATCGATATGCGCAACTTCCCCGAATGGATTACCTCATTCGGCGCAGCGACCTCGATCGGTGCAATTGCGGTCTCAGTGAATGCTTGGTGGACCGGTCCGGAAATTGAATTCGGCCTGGTTGATGCTGGCGCAAAAGTTCTCATCACCGATCGTGAACGAGTCGACCGAATTGGCGATCGACTCGCCGCACTAAACATCCACGGTCTGGTTGTCCGCGCTGAAGGCGAACTTCCCGCAGGCTGTGACCATCTTGCCGATGTCGTTACACCGGGCGCACCAATGCCGGATGTCGATGTCGCCACCGACGACGACGCAACCATTCTTTTCACTTCCGGGACAACTGGCGTCCCTAAGGGTGCGGTTTCAACGAACCGAGGTGTGCTCTCAGGACTGTTCGCATTCGCGTGCAGAACAACAGTCGAAGCGATTCGCTGGGCTCCCGACACACCGCCTGATCCCGCAACCACCCCTGCGCCAGTCCCGCCCTGCTTCATCCTTACCGTGCCGTTGTTCCACGTCACCGGCTGCGTTCCAGTAATGCTTGGATCTGTGGCAACGGGTGCAAAACTTGTGATGATGCATAAATGGGATCCATTGCGCGCATTGCAGCTCATCGATCGCGAAAAAGTCACCAACTTCGTTGGCGTCCCGACGATGTCGCACGATCTCATCAGTCATCCTGATTTCGACAAGTACGACACTTCAAGCCTCAAGAACGTCGGCGGTGGTGGCGCACCGATGGCCCCCGAACTCGTTCGCAAGATCGAAGGTTCGTTTGCCGGCAAGGCAAGCCCGCAACTTGGCTACGGCCTCACGGAAACCAATGGTTACGGACCAGGAAACACTGGCCCCGACTACATAGAAAAGCCATCAAGCACCGGTCGCGTTGTTCCGATCATGCAGGTCAAGATCGTTGATCCCAACGATTCCGAGCAATCCAATGGTGAAGTCGGCGAAGTCTGTCTTGCTGGGCCAATGCTTATTCGTGGGTACTGGAATCGTCCTGAAGCAACTGCTGAAACTATTCGTAACGGATGGCTTCATACTGGCGACCTTGGCTACCTCGACGATGAAGGATTCCTGTACGTCGTCGATCGCATCAAAGACATAGTGATTCGCGGCGGAGAGAACGTCTACTGCTCCGAGGTTGAAGCGGCGATCTTCGAATACGAAGGCATTCACGAGGTTGCGGTCTTTGGACTTCCCCACGACCGTCTCGGCGAAGAAGTGGTTGCTGCAGTTCATCCCTCGCCGGGTACCTCTATTGACCTTGATGGGCTCTCCGCATTCCTCGCCGAACGGATTGCACCATTCAAGATCCCTTCGCAGTGGTACATCCGTGAAGAGCCACTGCCTCGAGGCGCAACGGGCAAGATCCTCAAACGAGAAATCCGCGATCGCATCCTCGACGGCAATTTCTAAATTGCCTCGCAACAACGCATCGCTGCAGTTCTAACTCCAGACGCGACAAAGGCCTCCACATTGTGGAGGCCTTTGTACGTTCCCCCCGGAACAGCGACGGGCCGTAACGGCCCACCGATCAAGCAGGTCGACGAGTGTTCAGCTCGGTGACGTTGTCGCGCATGATCATCTTTTGCACGGCAGGTGAGAACTCCTTGAGTTCGTCGATGTAATCAAGTGGTTCCGGCATGCCCTCGATGTGGGGCCAATCGGAACCGAAGATCACGCGATCGGAACCCATAAGTTCAACAACCTCATGGACATCGTCTTCCCAGAATGGATTGATCCAGATGTTGCGACGGAAGGTTTCCGAAGGCTGCTCGGTGAACCAACCAGGCATCTTCTTTGCCGTGTTATCCAGCTTCTTGAGCAGACCGCGAAGGAACCCTGAACCGTTTTCGACTGATGCGACTCGGACGTTCGGGAAGCGGTCGAGCATCTTGTCGCAGACAAGCGAACCGAGGAAGTCTTCGATGGGACGATCAAACATCGTGGCCATACGCAACGGCTGCGGACGTGTTTGCTGTCCAAACCCTGCGGAGAATCCGTTGTCTTCACCGTAACCATGTGCGGTGTAGCCGGAGTCGCCGGCATGAGCCACAACAGTGATACCCGATTCATTCACAAGACCCCAGAACGGATCGAACATGGGATCGGCAGGTGAACGCTGACCATCGACGGTGGTCGGTGCAGCCGGGCGCATAACAACCGTGGTTGCACCGTTGTCGAGCGCGAACTTGAGTTCATTCACGGCCCAGTCAACATCGACAAGCGTGATGTAGGGGGCGGTGAAGATGCGGTCCTTGTGGTTGAACGACCAATCTTCGAGCATCCAACGGTTGAATGCGGTGAATACCTGCATAACTGCCCACGGATCTTTGTGGAGCGGTTCTTCGTAGATCATGCCAAGTGTTGGGAACAGCCAGCACTTTTCAAGACCGTGCTCGTCGAGCGTCGCAATACGTGCGTCCTTGTCGCGATACGCCGGACGGATTGGTTCGCGTTGCTTGAGAAGTTCGATCGGGTTTTCGTTATTCGGGTTGCCGCGGAAGTAATCCTTGAGCACACCAGGAAGCGCAACTGGATCGAAGGTCGGGTTCACCACTGCATGGCTGACCTTGCCGCCAATGACGTGGTACTGGCGGCCGTTGATTGTGCACCACTCGATGGTGCGTGATGCAGTACGAGGATCAAGATGCCGAGTAAAGGCATCGACGGCCTCGTAGTAGTGGTTGTCGCAGTCGAAGACGGGGAAGTCCGGTTTGGTCATGGGGACCAATCTACGACACAACGGGCTCCTCTGACAACCTTATGTAGTACGACGAGGCTGCTTCGGCCCACTGGCCAAACTGGCGCTGGAAGACCTTCCGGGCCCGGGTCCCGATCCAGTCCTCCGGGAGCAATTCCGGCGGCAACGACGGGTCGACGCTCAGGATATGCCGCCACTCATGCACCATACGGGTCCGGAGGGCAAATGCTTCAGCAGCATCGGCCGGCACCGCGGTTTCGAATTGCTCAACAAACGCCTCGTGCGCAGCAGCTGCAGTTCCGAGATCCCAGGCCATGGCCACGACTTCAGCCGGGGTCTCGGCCCCCTCAACGGTGGTGGCGCAAAACAGCAGCGCCTCGTCTTGGAGCCCGCATGCCGTGAGAACAACCTCGGCCCCTTCTCGCGACCCCTCACCCACCGCGACCCACGTTCCGGTGCCAAGCGTGCCGAAACCTTCAAAGTCGAGACCCACCGCCAATCGTTCTCGCGACTCGCGATCAAGAGCAGTGCCGGTGAGCGTCAGCAGCAAGAACGTTCCGTCCCACTTTTGATCGGCGACGATCGAACGCTGCACGCGGGGTACCGCCGAGCCGATCATGCGGCGGCCGGAACTTGTGAGTCGCCATCGGGTGTATCGACCAACTGACTCGCCTTCGAGCCAGCCGTCGGCTGCGGTTCGGTTCACTGCTTGGCGCGCTGCTCGAGATTCGATTCCGAGTGCTTCAAGCGCGCCGACCAACGTCGCTGTCCACACCGGCGTGTCATTCGGGCCAACCCATTGACCCAAAACGCTGATGAGGAGCGATCGCGCGCTCGGACCTCCATCAGCCCGGCGACGAGTTGCAGTCGCAACAACCATTACGGAAGATCGCCCTCAATCTCACTCGGTGAAATTCCGAGGTAGCGCTCAAGCGCAAGTTGGTTATTCAAAATACGACTTTCCTCTTGCGACAGCGTGATCCGCGTAAACCCTGGTTGATGCAAGCCTCGCTGTGCCGTTCGCAACATGTCGAAGTCTTGGTTGAAGACTGTGCCGAAGGCCATGGAATCAAGCGGGACTTCGAGTTTCATCGGCTTGTTGCGCGGAGCGTTCGCTCCAACTCGATCGAAATTGAAGATGTCGAGCCAGCATTCATCGGTCGAATCGCCCGGACGCGTGCGAAGAACCGAAAGGAGGTCTGGATGGATCAAGACGGTGATGTTGGGGAACACGTTGTGCTGATCCATCATCATGATTTGCATATCGGTGTACTCGGAAAGATCAACACCCTTCGCGGCTTGCGCTTCGCGCACGCACTTGGCCATGACCTCGAAAAGACTTGAGCCCTCCGGGATGGCCGGTGCTGAGCCAGGTGCTGCGGCATCGAGCCCAGCGCGGGCCGAGTACACCGAAGCGAATGCTTCCCATACTTCTTGGTCGGTCGGCGTAGGACGAATTCGCGGAGACGGAACGCCGTAAAGCTGGCGACTACGGCCGACGTGATCCCAGAACACCTGATGGTTATCGAGATCAGCGAAAACCTTGAGCAACTCGGGATGCAACCCCTGCACGTGATAAGTCTCGCTGAATCCATCGGCGGCGGTTTTCCAATTGGCCGGCACCTTCACGCTGATTTCAAACCGGCAATGGAAATCGTCCAACTTGAGGTAGTCAGCATCAGTCGGTGCCCCACCGAGATAGGTAGCAAGGCTCATCGCATTGGTATCGAAGTTCACAAAAACAAGAGGGCCCCATGTGTCGACAAGGACCGGAGGCAACCCGTAGGCGTCATTGTCGATAACCCCGAAATCTCGGCGGCTCGGGATCTCACTCAGAGAACCGTCGAGGTTCCAGCACCAACGATGAAAGCCACAGCGAAGTTCGGTGCGGCCAGTCCCCGATCCTTTACAAAGTTCAATACCGCGATGCATGCAGACGTTTTGGAAGGCACGAAGAACGCCATTCTCGTCGCGAAGAATGATCGCCGATAATTTTCCAACAGAAAACTCGACCCAGTCACCTGGATCGCAGACCGCGTCGATCGTTGTTGCCAATTGCCAAACCCGCGGCCACATGCGCTCTTCTTCAAGGGCGGCAAATTCAGGTGAGTAGTAGCGCTCTGCCGGAACCGTGATCGGACGGCGAGTTGTTGGCCCTGCGCCTTCGGCCCGGCTCCGCAGTGTTCCGATGTCTTTGACGGGAACTTCCGTCGGTTCTGTGAGATCAGTCATCGTGTCGGCCCCCCGAATGGCGTGCGCCATGATCCTGCCACAGAGCAGTCAGTGCAATCGCAAGACCAAGCTCACGAGGTAGGACGCCGATGCACAGTTACGACGTAGTCCGGGCCCTCACCCAACACCTCGCCCTCCCACCCCGCCTTATGTTCGACCGGGACAAGACCTTCACCGGAACACCATTCATCAAACTCTTCAATCGTTGGCCACGTGGCCTTGAGTTGATTGCCCATCACCAACCACCCACCGGGAGCAACGTGCCGAGCACAGTTCTGCACTGCGAGGGAGCGCTCTGGAGCGTCAACGAAGCCGATCACGTTTCCGGCGACCACGACGAGCTCAAACTGATGGCCGAGATCCACCGTTGCAAGATTTGCGAGTCGCCAATCGAGTTCCGGTGCCCGACGCTTTGCCCGCGCAAGCAAGTCGGGGTCGAGATCGACCCCGATGATTTCCACACCACGCGCATTGAGTTCGATACCAACCCGTCCGAATCCGCAGCCAGCATCGAGCGCCGTCTTCGGTTCGAACTGCATGACGAAATCGACTTCACCGTGCGGGTTCTCGCCATTTTCGGCCATGCGATCCCAGCGAGATTCGTAATCGTCGAGATCAACCGCCTTGCGCCACTCAGCCCATTGCGTTGAACCGACTGTTGGATCCTCAATCATTGGTGTCCTTACGTTGTTCGAAAACCTGAGCATCGATGGCATCGATCAAGCCCCATCCCAACGCAGTTGTGACGTCGATTGGCTGACCGCACAGTCCGAAATATGCGGCACGATGCCGCCCGATCCGACGCGGAATGCTTGAAGTTCCGCCGGCTCCCGGAACAAGGCCCATCGAGATTTCCGGCAACAGAAACGTTGTGTCCGGGTGGGCAATTACTCGCGATGCAAACGCCGGCAACTCCACGCCAGCGCCGACACATGTTCCGTGGACATGAACCTCAACTCGTTCAGCAATTGCCGAAAGTGCACTACCAGCATTGCGTCGTGTTCTGATGCTGTGCGCTTCAACTGGTGCGGGCGCAGTACCGAACTCATCAAGGTCGCCGCCACTGCAGAACGATGGGCCTTCGCCGCGTAGCAACACCCGAGTGATTGTCTGATCGACATCAACGAGTCGAAAGGCCTCCACCAACTCATCGCGCATTCGCGCGCCATACGCGTTATGAACTTCGGGTCGATTCAACGTGATCCGCAATTCATCCCCGGAACGTTGCACTGTGACAACAGAATGTTCTGGGCGAGGCTTTGGCGTTCGTGATGAGCGACCAGCGAGCCATGTCGAATAGCGTTCACCCCCTTGCAAGAGGCTGTACACCCAAGACTCGGCAACAACGGCTTCGGCGGCAGAGGAATGTTCGCTGACGCGAAGTAATTGCGTGAGGCCGATTGCTGCGTGAGGTGACCCAGTAATCGAAGTGAGCAAAGCAACAACCGACTCGTTCAACAGTGACCCGCAGGCAACCCAGGGGGCGGGAGCGACATCAGATGAACACAACAAGATGTCGAGGCCAACAACTGTTGGGTCATCGGCCACCACATTTTCCGAAATACCAATAAGAACTACTGGTGCGGCCTGGAGGAGTTGGGTCGCACGCAGGAGGTCAGTGGCGCTAAACGGTGGAGTTAGGTCGACGAGAACGGCCGGCCAGGACGAAACCGAGTCCAACGCAGTGTCATCAAGCCCATCGGCAATGAGATCGAGGAGAGCCGACGGCGTATGAGCATCGATCATGAGTGCACCAGCCTGCCCCGCGCCCATGTGTTGCGCACATGCGATGCATTTGGGTCTGCGAGCACCTTGGCGAGTGGCGCATCAAGGAGGCAAAGATCTGCCCGGGCACCAACCTTTACGCGACGAATGGGTCCACTCGGATCGAGTGGATCGGTGAGATACCAACCGAGCGCCGTCGCAGCCTCGACTCGCTCAGTTGCTCCCAAACGTTGACCTGCACGTGTGGTTCGAGTAGACGCCGCAGCGATTGCGAGCCACGGATTGGCCGATGTCACGGGCGCATCACTTCCCGCCGCCACCCCAACACCCGCCTCAAGGAGCGTTGCCGCCCGATGAAGGAACGGAAGATCTTCGCCGTCAACAACTTCCAAGTAGTGATCTCCACGCTCACTCACGAGCGCGGGCTGCACAATGACAGTTACTCCCCCCGCTGCGAGCAAGGAGTCGAGGTCGGTCGGAAGCACTGAACCATGCTCGATGCGATCGCCGGGCATCATTCCCGCGAGCGCCATTGCGGTCGCCACTGTGACAGTTTCAGCTCGCGATACCGCGTGGATAGCTACGGCGCGCCCAACGGAATGATGATCCTCGATCTGTTTGGCAAGCAGGTCAACATCAAGACCAACGACTTCATCAACCAGGATCTTCATTGGGCCAACAGTTGCCCAACCTTCAACCGACGAGCGCTCATCATCATTCACACCGAGCAACGTCAACGATTGAGGCAACGAACCGCTTTGCACCCCTTGCCGAAGTACCTCAGCACGGCCAGCACCAAGTTTGTGGGTGGCATCAGTAACGCCGGTGATTCCAAATGACGAAAGTTGGGCACCGATGTTCTGAAGTGAGGGAGCAGTTACTCCAACACGTTCCGCCAACCACGCATCGAGGCGAAGAAGGCGACCGGTCGGCTTCCCGCTGGCATCGAGTTCAACTCCTGTTGGGATGCCATCGCCAAGGACCGCGTCGAGACCCGCCGAGGACAGCACCCACGCCAACCCAGAACGGTGCTGAACACGAACTTTGGTCGCCCCAACCAACGCGTCGAGACGACGGCAATCAAGCGCCCCGTGTCGATGCTCGTCGTATCCCGATGCGCGCACCCAACCATCGCCAACTGAAGCTGCTGCAGTTCTCAAAGCGCGGTCGAAAGCGTCAGCATCTTCAAGAGCGTCGAGATCCACGCCCTCGAGACGGGCGGCCATCGCCAAGAGGTGGACATGATGATCATGAAGACCAGGGATGAGCGCTGCACCTTTTGCATCGATGACACCGGTCTCCCCCGAAGACGGGCGCTCGTCAACTGCGGTGATGACGTCGTCCTCAACCACAACCGAAACCAAGCGTCCATCGACCTCTGCGTTAGAAATCACCGTACGCATACTCACCACACAACTCTTGCTGCAGCAGCAGCACTGCGCGCCACTTCACGTAATGCCACGTCGATCGTGACACCCCCTCCGCGACCCACCGCATCAGCGGCAATTGCCGCTGCAAGCAAACCAGTCAATGGATCGGCAACGGCATCGCCGACGAAACTCGGAACTCCCGAAGCGTCGAGATCCACCAATCCACCCGCAACTGCAGCGTCGTCGCCGAATCCCGTCCAATCGCGCCAAGGCCCACACCGGCCATAGGCAGTAATCGACAACCAGACTGCGCCGGGGCGCTTTGCCACAATCTCAGCCGGGACAATGCCGAGCCGATCAAGTGCTCGTGGGCGTGAACCTTCAATCACCACATCGGCCTGCTCGAGGAGAGCAACAAGGTCGGCAACTCCTGATGGTTCTTCGAGCGGCAACGACGCGAATTCCTGTCCAGCGTGAAGCCAGTCGAAGAACGCGCCGTCGCCATCACGCGATGCGTCGGGCCGAGTCGAGGATTCCACTTTCACAACCTTCGCCCCGGCCTCGGTCAGGATTCGAGAGCACAGCGGCCCCGCCCAGAGCGATGACAGATCGACAACGCGCGCCCCTTCCAACGAAATGTCGCGCTGGCGTGTTCCGACCCGCCGTTGGATCCACGGACGAGCGGGGTTGGTGGTGCCACGGTCTCGAAGTTGATCATCTTCACCATCAGGCATTGCCGAGACGGCGAGACCAAGTTCCTGCCCCGAGGGCACAACTTCGCTGGCGGATCGCAATGAAAGTGCCCCGGCAATTTCCGACCACGGAACATCGTCAGTCTGCGCTTCGACTTCCAACCATGCGGGCAAGAGATTCAGATCGTCGCGTCGCGGAAGGTGCACTGCACACCAACCGTCGGCGGCACGAAGCAGTTGACAGTGTCCGCCCATCGATACCTGTCGGCGGCTCGAAACATCGGTGAAGAGGGATCGTTGCGAAAGAAGTTCAGTGCCGGTGCCAATGCATGGGAGCCCTAAGGCGACATGTCGGTCGATCGCCTGATTAGCAAAGCCGACTGCGAGCTCCCAGCCCGATAACGCCGAACTCACCGTTCAGGACTTCGATGCAATCTGAGCACGGAGCTTTGCCAATAACTCAACGAAGGCATCACCGCTCAAAGATGCGAGTTGAGGACCAAGTTCGGCTGAAACCGCATCTTCAGAATTTGTAATTGCATCGTTCGCCAAAATTGTTGCCTTCATTGAACGAACGACAGCGGTCGGGCCGGCAGCCGCCTTCGCTGCCATGGTCTGCGCAACACCTAGAAGCTCAGCATCGGGGACGCATTTCCATGCCAACCCGATTTCCGCGGCACGAGCACCATCGACGACCTCGCCGAACAAGACAAGTGCCATCGTGGTCTGCAAGTCGGTAATACGACGAAGCCTCCAGGTGTTTCCGCCTCCGGGGTGCAGACCTATCTGCAAGAAGCGCGTGTCGAACTTTGCTGATTCGCCAGCAAGGATCACATCGCAAGCCAACGCCAGGTTGAGTCCTGCGCCAACGGCAGCGCCGTTTACCGCAGCGATTGTCGGCAGTGGCGAATCAGCCAGGCGGAGAAATCCTGAGTAGATCGTGCGCAGCTTTTCCTCGGTATCGCATGCAGCAAGATCATCAAGATCAGCACCTGCGCAGAAGGCTGGCGGTGCGCCGGTGACCACAATGGCTCCGACATCATCTCGGGATTCGAGCTCGTCCATTCCTTCGGAAACCGCAGTGTTGAGCGCAGCCGAAACGATATTCCGACGTCCCGGGTCGTTCAGAGTGATGGTGGCAACTCGGTCGGTGACATCCAACGTGATCATGCCGTCATTGTTGCCGGTCTTAGACACTGATGCCGACCCTGTCACCGAGGAAGGCCCAGTACCCGATCACCCAAGATGTTGCGCATGACATCCGACGTGCCACCCATGATGGTGTAGGCCGGCGCGTAAGCGATTTCTGCGGACCAGTCCGAAAGCAACATTGCCTCTGGCCCCAAAATTCGAGCGGCAAAGTCAGCTACACGCTGTTCGTATTCGGTGCAGACACATTTGGTACCCGCCGCGAAACCTGCCGGAGTTTGCCCCAACACACTGCGATACACCAACAGTCGTCCCACTGTGAATCCGATTTCGAGTTCGGCAATTTCCTGACGAACAACTGGATCGGAAGTGTCTGCCCGTTCAAGCACGTGAAGGTAGAGCGCTCGGTTCGACACCAAACGATCGATGCCCCCGCGCTCGTGTTCAAGTTGCTTCATGGTTTGCGAGAAGGCCTTGCCCTCGACCCCAACCAAGTTGCCAAGCGGAACGCGAACGTTGTCGAACCACACCTCGTTGAAGTGGCGAGCGTCGACCATGTCGCGGATCGCACGAACTTCGATACCCGGAGTATCCATCGGAACGATGATTTCGCTGATTCCGAGATGTGGCTTGCCGGGAATCGATTCGGTTCGACAGATCAAATAGCAATAGTCCGATTCGTGGGCGAACGAGGTCCAAATTTTCTGACCATTAATGACCCACTCATCGCCATCGCGAACCGCAGAAGTGCTCAGTGAAGCAAGATCTGAACCGCTATTGGGTTCAGACATACCGATGCACCATGTGACATCGCCGGCCAAAATTTCGGGCAGATAGCGCTCGCACTGCTCGGGCGTTCCAAACGTAAACAAACCCGGACCCATCTGACGATCGGCAAACCATGTTGCCCCGATGGGCACGCCAGCGGTGATGAGCGCTTCGCTCACGATCAACCGATCGACGGGCGAACGTCCGCCTCCGCCAAACTCCTTTGGCCAGGTCATGCCGATCCAGCCGCGTGCCGCGAGTTCCTGCGAACACTCCCGTGAGAACGAACACAGCCACGAATCGTTAAAGCGGCCGTACTTGGCGACTGCTGCAACTGCGAATTCCTCAGCCTCTGACTTGAGGGCAAGTTGTTCGGCGCCGAGAGTGAAGTCCACGACGCTCAATCTACGAGAAAGAACTCGAGTTGCTTACCCCAAGAGGTCAGCAAGTACCTCTCGGCGAAGGAGTTTGCCTGTGGGCGTATGAGGGAGTTCGTCACGGAACTCGATGCGATAGGGCGTCTTCGAACTCCGCAGGTGCTGTTGGCAATAATCGTGAAGTTCGTCGACACCAACCGACTTCCCTGGTGCCAGAACGACCACCGCAGCGATTTGCTGGCCCCATTCGTCGTCGGGAATCCCGACGACAGCAGCATCGACAACTGCCTCATGGCGGCGAAGTACGTCTTCGATTTCCGCAGGAGCGATGTTCTCGCCACCGCGAATGATGGTGTCGTCGGCACGGCCTTCGATGAAGAGGTACTCGTCTTCGTCGATCCAGCCGCGATCTTTGGTTGGGAACCAGCCCTCCGCGTCGACGACGCTTCCGCCTTCGTATTCGCCTGACACCTGCTCACCGCGCAAGAACACCAGACCGGGCTCGCCCACTGGAAGAACGTTGCCATCCTCGTCACGAACTTCAACCTCAATACCGGGGAGCACTTTGCCCACCGAACCAAGGCGAACTTTGGCGACAGGATCACCAGCAAACGCCGCGTCGTGATCTTCAGGGCCAAGCAACGCGATGGTTGATGAAGTTTCCGTAAGGCCATAGGCATTCACGAAACCAGTTCCGACGAACAACTCGAGCGCCTGTTCAAGAACGGGAAGCGGCATACGAGCGCCACCATAGGAAAGCGTTGCCAACATCGGAGCGTCGGCCGGTGAACCGTCGAGGTGTTGCACAACCCGAGCGAGCATCGTGGGAACAACCATGGCTTGTGTAATACGTTCGTTTCGAAGAGTGTCGAGCCACAACTGCGCGTCGAACGACTCGAGATACACAATCCGCCGACCCGAGTACATATTCGACAACAAGTTGGCGAGACCAGCAATGTGGTACGGCGGCACAGTTACAAGCGCGGCTTGGTCGGGTTCGGCGCCAGCAAACTCGACGGTGCCAATCACGTATGCAGTCAAATGGCGATGACGAAGCAACGCAGCCTTCGGAGTTCCTGAAGTACCCGAGGTGTAGAGCACGATGGCAACGTCTTCAGGATCGACAAATGGCGGAAGTTCGATATCGGCTGAGGTTGAAAACGACGCATCAAGCAACGTTGAGCGAAGCACGACCATCTCAGGATCGGCCCCGGGGATCTTGGCCGTTTCAGCGATGACAACCGCGCCACGATTCGCTTCAACCAGAGGCTGCAGTTGCTCTTCACCTAAGCGATAGTTCAGGGGAATAAACGGAAGGCCGGCATAGGCAGCCCCAAAGACTGCGATCGGAAAACTTGCGTCATTCGTACCGCAATACACAACGCCGGTCGCACCCATCGACAAAAACTTCGCTGCGCAACGACGTGCAGCTGCATCGAGTTGGGCGTAACTGAGTGATCGAGTTCCGGAAGTAACGGCAGGACGATCCTCGAGCGTCGACGCCGACATCTCGAGCAGGAGCGAAAGATTCACGCGATGACCTTCAGATCAGTCAGAGGACGGAAGCGGCTTGGCGCCCTTGATGGGAACCTCGCGGCCATCGGCAGCCAATGTGCCCGGACCGGGCTTGGCGCACAACACTTCAATTCCTGAGTCTTCGTCGGCGTAACGCTTGCCAACGAGAGTGCCATCGCCACTGGCGCCGGAATGTCCGCCACCGGGACGATCGGCTGAGGCATCGACAACTTCAACACCGCCACAGGTGAGAACGACAGCGGAGCTCGGGGGACGGACCACGACGAGTTCGACGCTGCACTCCGGGCAAGCGAGTCGGCTACCGGCCTTGATGTCCATCTCAAGCTCCTCCCCCACAGTGCCCCCTTGGCAGTGCAGTGCCTTGGCAACGTATCGCGACTGAACCACCTCGCGATACCTCATCACTTCGACGGCCTGAAGTTCGCCAATGTGCGACGATCTGCGCCTGTCCACCCACGAGGAGACCGCCATGCCGTATCTCGTTCCAGGCCGATTCAACGACAAGGTTGCCTTCATCACGGGCGCGGGCTCCGGGATTGGTCGAGCCACCGCTTTGCACCTGGCCGCTGAAGGCGCCGAGGTCTTTCTTCATGATGTGAACGCCGAGTCACTCGCCGAGTCGGTCTCAATGATCACCTCGGCTGGCGGGACCGCTGTGTCGCGAGTTGGCGACGTCTCCGAGCGTTCGGAATGTTTCGATGCCATAGCCGAAGCAGTTGAGGCCTTTGGCCGACTTGATGTTCTCGTCAATGTGGCCGGAATCGCCGGGGCATTTCATTTCGCTGATATGACCGAAGCCCAGTACCGGCGCATGGCTGCGGTCAACATGGACGCGCCGTTCTTCTTCTGCCAAGCCGCTGTCCCCCATTTGCTTGCGTCTGACGGCAATATCGTCAATATCGCATCAAACGCAGGACTCATGGGCCAGGCCTACACAACGGCCTATTGCATGACGAAGGGCGCTGTCGTCCAACTCACACGCTCGTTGGCCATGGAGTACGCAAAGACAAAGATTCGCGTCAACGCAATCGCGCCAGGAGCAATCGAAACCAACCTCACACAGAATTTCCAGATCCCCGCTGACATCGATTTCGAACTCATGACCCCATATATGGGTTACCGGGGACAGGGCGAGGCCGATGACATCGCCGAACTTATTGCCCTCGTCGCTGCACCTGGCTCAACCAACATCCACGGAGCGATCTTCTCGAGCGACCGCGGAGTCACTGCGGGCTAAGGCCCGCGTTAGCCGATGGCCAAGACCCGCGGGACAATCGAACCGCAGACAGAGATACCATCCGGTCTGCACAACCAATCGGTTGAGTTCATTGCCTTGGAGGGACCATGGAACGGCTCGCAATAGATCTTCTCGCCCCCGAACTGTACGGCGGCGATCCGTATCCCACGTACGCATGGATGCGCGCCAACGAACCGGTCTACTGGGACGAAGTCAACGAGCTGTGGGGCATCTCGCGCTATCACGACATCGTCGAGATCGAAAAGCGCAAGGACGTCTTCATCAACTCCGACCAGGAGAAGGGCGGCTACCGACCGAACCTTCCCGCCGACAACGCCATCATCGGCCTTGACGACCCGCTCCACATGAAGCGCCGCAACATGGTTTCTCGTCGGTTCACTCCACGTGCTGCAAGCGCATGGGAAGACGACATCCGGGCAAAGGTCACCGGAATTCTTGATGCCGTTCGCGACAAAGGCGGTTCTGCCGAAATCATCAACGACGTCGCTGCTCCACTCCCCGCAATGATGATCGGCAAACTCCTCGGCTTCGACGAAGCCGATTGGCCAAAATTGAAGCATTGGTCGGAAACCACCATTGCCCTTGGGGGTGGTCCTCGTTATTTCAACGAAGTTGGGATGACTTCAGCAATTGAATTTGCTGGCGCCGCAGCCGAACTCTTCGAATCTAAAAAGTCTTGTCCAGCCGACGATATTTTCTCGTTCTACACAACCGCTGAAGTCGACGGATGCCCGTTCGATCCCAACGATGCAATCGCTGACGCGCTATTGCTCCTTGACGGCGGGGCCGAGACCACGAGGACTGTCATTGCCTGGACAATTCTCAACCTGATCAGCAATCCCGCTGAAATGATGAAGTTGCGAAATGGCGCCGACCTCACTGTCGCGGTCGAAGAGATGATTCGCTACGTCACGCCGATCCACAACATGTGTCGCGTTGCGAAGGTCGATGCCGAAGTCAATGGCGTCACCATCCCAAAGGGCAATCAGGTTGTGCTCATGTACTCCTCAGCCAACCGTGACGAAAAGTACTTTGATCGGCCCGAGGAATTCCTCATCGATCGCACGCCGAACAACCACATCGCATTCGGTTTCGGCACGCACTTCTGTTTAGGAGCGTCACTTGCTCGTCTCGAGATCCGTGTGTTTTTCGAGGAACTTCTTCGTCGCACCTCGGGTTGGAAGTTGACGCCAGGCACGGCGCCGGTCGAAATGGCAAACGCATTCGTGCGCGGCATCGAGTCGGCTCATGTCGACTTCGACTTCATCGCATGAGCATCGATCCAACAGAAGTTCCGCTACCGATCCCCGGCAAAGAAGTCATCTTTCGCCACATGGACGACCCCGATATGCCGTGGCAGTTGTGTCGCGCTCAGCAGAATGCCGACGGGTCAACCTCCTACGTGCGCGAGAAGTGGTTCGCGTTCAGCCCCGACCCGCAGTACCTCTCGCTCTATGCCGAATACGACCCGGGCATGATGGTGCGTCGACACGGCCACTACTCGCCACACATCGTGTTTGTTATCGATGGTGGTCTTTGGTTCGGCGATCGCTGGTGCCCGGCAGGCACGCATGTGGAACTTCCATTCGGTGCTGCGTTCGGGCCAATCCGAGCTGGTGAAGAAGGCGCAAAGTTGTACGAGGTCATGATGGGCGACCCGCGCTCGTGGGGCGACCAGCCCGAGGTGTTCGAGGCTGCGCTCGCCGAACACGGCGTTACGCAGTTACCCGACCCACCGGTCGACTTTCCCGACTGGCTGGCCGACCTGCGAACCCATTGGGCGCCGGCAGCTGAAGAGAACTAACTACTAGTCCCCCGTTAAGGACTTAGGGCCAAAGCGGTTCGTCGTCTCGGAAGCCGACGTCGGAGCCCCACTGATTGCGGAACGACACATCGTGCGCTGGCTGACGCGTCGCGACGCCCCACTTGCCCGTGGGATAACCAAGTGAGACGCAGCCGAGCATGTTCCAGCCTTCGTCCTTCGGAACGCCGAGGATGTCGAGCACTTCGTCGTTATGAAACACGAGAACCTGCGTAAGCGAGGTGCCAACCCCTTCGGCGCGTGCAGCGAGCTGCGCGTTCCAAAGTGCCGGGTAGACCGAGGAACCACTGGGATCGTGCTGAGCGAAACCGAACATGTACAACGGCACCATTTCGAAGTTGTCAGCCAACCACTGTGCCGACTTCTGCACACGGAGCATCGACTTCGATTCTTCAAGTTCAGGAGCAGCATGCGCTGAATCAATTCGATCCTTGTAATACGAACCCCAAAGCACTGACATTGCTTGGCGATAGATCGGTCCGAGTTTCGACTTCACCTCGGGATCGTCAACAAGAAGGAACCGCCAGTTCTGTGTGTTGCCACCACTCGGCGCGCGAACGGCAGCGTCCATGATCCGAGCTTGCACATCCATCGGAATCGGATCGGGCTTCACCCGACGCATGGCACGAGTTGTGTAGAGCGCTTCACGAATATCCATAACGATCAACCTTTCTTGGCGGCCTTCACAGCATTGTGTAGAGCAAGAACGAGTTTCGCGAATTCAGCACATTCTTCTTCCGTTAGCGCGTGCAATACACGCGCCATGGCAAGGTCAGTTCCTGCTTCTGCGGTCTTCCATTCACTCTTCGAGATGTCATCGACAGGAATGGTCGAAACATCCCAACCAAACACCGGTGCCATCCCGGGTGAATGCACAGCGACTGCTTCAGCCGGCGAAAGTCCCATTGCGAGAATCGCACCGCCGTGCAAGCCACCGCGAAGTTCGCGCAGGGAGTTGAGATAATGCTGCGCACGAGCCTTTGGGCGATCAACCCCAGGAACCGGAAGTGTCCGCCAACCTGCAAACAGCGCAGCACCCGCAGGCGACGCGGCATCGCACACCTTCGCCGCAAGCTCAGAGAAACGATTGAGCGCAGCAAATTCGGGGAGATGCGCCTCGCCGTAGGCGTGACAGAGGTCGGACCATTCAACCGCAGCCTTGGCTGGGTCCATCACCTTGCGCGCCACTTCCCATTGCGTTCGGACTTGTTCAGGATTCCAAAAGAAGAACGCCGACGAGACGACGTCGGGAATGGTGTCGCCAAGAACGCCACCTCGACCGAGTACATAAAAGTCGATACCCGAAAACCCCAGTTCTGCACCTCGTGCGTAGGTGGCGCCGTCGAGCATGAAGGCTCCGCCCATTTCGCCAACTGGCTTGGCAATGGCTTTGGCAGTTTCGACCTGCGTCATGTGTTCTTCCCCTCAACCGGAATCTGCGGCCCTCTGGGCCAGCAGGCATGCGAACCCTACGCGCTCAGCGGCAGATGGTCATCCCCATCACGCTCGGTGTTACCGTTCTCCGGTCCGCACAACGAGGGGGAACCATGGCCGACGAAGAACCGCAGCGTGGCGTGAAGCAGCGAAACAAGATCGTGATGAGCCAGGAAGAAATCGACGAATTCCTCTCTGGTCGCCGTTCAATGACCATGTCGACCATCAACCCCGACGGCAGCATCCACTCAATCGCGATGTGGTACGGATTCCTCGAGGGCTGCATTGGCATCGAGTCCAAGGCCAAGGCCCAGAAGGTAATGAACCTTCGCCGCAACCCCAACCTCACCATGCTTGTCGAAGACGGCGAAACCTACGAAACCCTTCGTGGCGTCACCCTCATCGGCAAAGCCGAAATCATCGATGACCCTGACCGCATGTTCGAACTCGGCATCAGCGTGTTCGATCGCTACATGGCGCCGTACACCGAAGAGATGAAGGGTGCAGTCGAGATGATGCTCCACAAGCGCGTTGTCGTGAAGCTCAACGTCGAGCGAACCATTTCTTGGGATCACCGCAAACTCGGCGGCGGCTACTAACCCTCTCGGTTAACGATCGGCAGCAGAGCGTTCAAGTAAGTCGGCATACTCGGCGCGCGCGGCTGCACGGCGTTCAGGAAGATGCTCGCTCGGCCAATCACCTTCGGCCGGCGAATACTCTTTGAGTACTTCGCGCGCGACTGTGAACTTATGCACCTCGGTTGGTCCGTCGGCGATTCCCATCGTGACTGAAGCCATGAGCATGTTGGCCAATGGCATTTCATTTGAGACACCGAGAGCTCCGTGTAGTTGCATCGTCCGCAGAACTGCTTCGCGATACACCTTCGGCGTTGCGACTTTCACTGCGGCGATTTCCTTTCGCGCAGCATGGCCGCCCTTTTGATCGACGACCCATGCCGCATGAAGAACCTGAAGTTTGAATTGCAAAAGTTCAATGAATGAATCGGCGATCTTTTCCTGCGTCGCTTGTTTTCGGGCAAGGAGTTCACCCTGCGTCGTTCGGCTAAGCGCGCGCTCACACAACATGTCGAGACAACGCGACACGGCGCCGACCGTGCGCATGGCGTGATGCAAGCGCCCGCCGCCAAGACGCGTTTGGGCGATCGCGAAAGCCTGACCTTCCCCACCGAGAAGATGATCAGCCGGAACCCTCACACTGTTATAGCGAACGTACGCATGTCCGCCATGACCATCGTGTTCCTGGCCAACACCAACGTTGCGAACAACTTCAATTCCAGGTGAATCGGCAGGCACGAGAAACATCGAGGCACCCTTGTGCACTGCAACATCGGGATCAGTAATGACCATCACAATCAAGAACGAGGCGTAACGCAGCGACGAGGAAAACCATTTCTCGCCATCGATCACCCACTCCTCGCCGTCGCGAACCGCACGACACGTAAAGACACCAGGGTCGGCACCGCCTTGTGGTTCGGTCATCGAGTAACACGAAGAGATACGGCCATCAAGTAACGGCTCGAGATACTTCGCCTTCTGCTCGGGGGTTCCGTAATGAGCGATGATCTCGGCGTTGCCCGAATCGGGGGCCTGATTTCCAAACACGGTCGGGCCGAACTGTGAACGCCCAAGAATTTCGTTCATGTACGCCAACTGAACCTGTCCGTATCCCTGTCCTCCGAACTCGGGAGTCAGGTGGCAGGACCAAAGACCGCGATCTTTCACAATCTGCTGCAGCGGACGAATGGCTTCTTCATAGAACGCGCTGGCCTTGTTGTAGACCATGTCTTCGCCCGCAAAAGCCAGATCAAGTGGCTCAACCTCGGTCTTTACGAACTCGCGAATCCAGTCGAGCTGCTCTTGGAATTCCGGATCAATACTGAAATCAGCCATGACGTATTCCCCCTCAGTAAAATCTGGTCACACGGTAGGCCCGACAGCCAGAATCAGCGAAATGCATCCTAAGAGTCCCACTCGCAGCGGAGCGACGAAACCGACCGCAAATTGCATCCAGATGGAGCTGCTCCCGGGTCGTCCCCGGCCAGCCTCAATCCGGGAAGACGATCCAGAAGAACGTCGAGAGCGGCGAGAAGTTGCTGTTTGGCCATATGCGTGCCGGGACAGAACTTGACGCCAAATCCGAACGTAAGAACGTCGGCGTCGGGTCTGTCGATATCGAACTCATCAGGTTCGGCAAACCGATCGGGATCTCGATTCGCCGATGCAATCCCGGCAAGGATCATCGAACCCGCAGGAATGTTCACGCCACCAATGGTTCCTTCATGCAGCGCCATTCGGGGCAAGAGCGGAACCGGTGGCTCCCAGCGCAGAAGTTCCCGAACAAGAGCCGGCCGAAGTTCAGGTGTCGTACGGATTCGATCGACAAGTTTCGGGCGGTGCAATAAGGCCCAGAGAAGGTTGCTCAGCGCGTCGGATGTTGTCGTGGCCCCAACAGCAAAGAGCAGGCGAACATGCGAGTGCACTTCATCATCGGTGAGCTGCACTCCCTGAAATTCTCCGGTGACGAGTTGTGAAATCACGTCAGTTCCAGGGTCTTTCCGCCGCGCAACAACAACTGGAGCAATGACTTCGGAAAGTTCGCCAGCAGCCCGACGAGCACCCTCGGGGTTGCTCGGTTCGGAAAGGATGGCGAGGGCCCACTCGCGTTGACGATCTTCGAAACCTTCGGGTAGGCCGAGTTTCTGACTAATCGCCCAGAACGGAAGTCGATTCGTGAATTCAGCAATGAGGTCGGCTTCCCCCTCCTCAACCAACCCATTGAGAAGTTCGTGGGCCAACGGCGTGAGTTCCTCATCGACGAATCGAATTGCCGCACGCGAACGGAATGCGGGAGTGACAAGGCGCCTGTAGACCTCATGATCCGGACCGTCCATTGAGATGAACGTTCGACCAACCGTCTTTTCGAGTTGGTATTTGTAGACCTCGCCGCCCGGAAACTCTTCGTTGGAGGCGAAGAACTCGCGCAATGCATCCCAACTCAAAATGGCGAACGTTGGCATTCCAAAGAACGTCACCGGAGCGACATCGCCATGCTCGGATCGCAAGGTTCGTAAAACCTTGTGAAGTTCGGCTCCGGGGAGCGGATTCAGCGCGAAATCAATCGTTGATCCAGCATCATCGTTCTGCGACATGGATTCCCCCTCATGAGGACCGTAGCCAATCAACAAGACACCCGCTGCCTCAGAGTGTCAGGATGTGCCTTCGGACGGCGAAGTGCCGGACCCTTGGACTACGAAGGAACGTCATGAGCGACGGAGCAAAGTACGAAGCACTTGTTCAGGAATTTTGCGATGCCTGGGCCGAAGGCGACCACGACAAGGTCGTTGCGTTCTTCACCGAAGACGGCGTGTACCACAACATTCCGGTCGATCCTATGGTCGGTCATGAAGCGATTCGAATGATGATCGACGGCTTCACCGCTGGGCTCAAGGTCAAGGTGTTCCGCATCGACAACATGATTTCAAACGGACCAATGGTGGTCACCGAGCGCGTTGACATCTTCGAAAAGGAAGACGGCAGCGAAGTTGAGCTTCCCGTTCTCGGCATTTTTGAATTTGAGGGCGACAAGATCGCAAAGTGGCGCGAGTACTTCGACCTGAATCAGTTCATGAACCAGATGGCGTAAGCCGCCAGCCGTTCAACTCGCGAGAAAACTGAAGATGTCCGGGAACGCCGTCGAATCCTGTGCGAAGAATCCGTGTCCACCCTCGTAAACGCGCAACTCCGCGTTTGGAATCCGCTGAGCCATCGCTTCGCTGTTTGAGAGCGGGGCGATGCCGTCGTAGCGACCAGCTCCGATAAAGGTTGGAGCGGAAATTCGATCGAGGCGATCCCATACGTCGTGAACGCTTCGCGCATTTAACTGTTCGATCTCACCCCGTTCGGCCTCTGAGCCCGCTTTGGCGCCGTACTGACCGCTGATGCCATCGACGAACAACTGATCTGATGGGTGAGTAGCGAGCCACTCAGGGGTAAACCGCGTATCCATAATCGTCATTGAAATTCCTGCTCGTTCCGCTTCGTCCATCGAACGGAGTTCATGAAGCGGATATGACGAACCACCCGCTCCGCCGGGCGACGTGCAGAGCAATGCCAAGCGCTCAACTCGTTCAGGAATGGTGACAGCAAACTCTTGAGCGACCATGCCACCGAAACTGATGCCAATGACGTTGAAGGTTTCCCAGCCGAGAAAATCAACGAGGGCACTAGCGTCGGCCGCATAATCGGACATGGAATATGGCCCTGCGGGAATTTCCGTGCGACCCAGCCCACGCTGATCGTGGAGCACCACATCAAACTGGGTTCCGAGCACGTTGAATAGTGGTCGCATGCGTTCAATTGTCGAACCGGAGCCGTTGAACATCAGCAACCGATGCCCCTCGCCCGCTTGTTCCCAGTACAGATCAATACCGTTCAATCGTTGCGTGGGCATGTCACATCTGCTTCCACTCAGGCGCACGCTTTTCCCGGAACGCTTCACCTGCTTCGGTCATGTTGCCGGTAAACGTGCCAAGAACCTGCGTGCGGTTTTCAAGTTCCATCGCTGCACGCAAACTCGAGGCGTCAAGATTGGCCCACATCCCAACTTTGGTCATTCGCACGCCGTACTCAGAATTGTCAGCGATCATTCCTGCGAGTTCAAGAGCAGTCGACTGGAGTTCGTCTGAAGTTGTCACTCGATTCAGTACGCCGTACTCGCGCGCTTCATCTGCGCTGAACCGACGCCCGGTGAGCATGAGTTCAGCGGCGATCGTTGGCCCACAAATACGCGGTAACCAGTAACTCGTGCCGAGATCGCAGGACGACAAACCCACACGAATGAAATGGGATGCAAAGAAAGCGTCAACCGAGGCCACACGAAGGTCGCACGTAAGGGCCAGTGCCAATCCTCCGCCGACGACAGCGCCGTGAAGGGCGGCGACAACCGGCTGTGGTGTTTCATGAATCGCTAACACGACATCCATGAGATGTTCTTGCATCTCATGGACAAACCCGACTGGACCCCGATCGCGTGAACGATCAGGGACTCCACCGGTTCCGCTCATATCAGCGCCGGCACAGAAACCGCGACCATTTCCGTCCAGGATCACGACACGCACATCTCGATCCCGTCGAATCGAAGTAAAAGCGTCAGCAAGTCCATCGATAAGCGCCGGCGTGAGAGCGTTGTAACGATCGGGATCGTTCAGTGTCACCCGAGCGACACCTTCGCCGGCCATTGTTGTTTCGACGATTGCCATTCAGTTCCCCCATGAACTCTGAAAAACCAAGTCCACCACACCACTGGCACTGGCGCGCCCCGTACGATCAAGACCCATGGACAATCTGAGCGCCGGCGGCATCATCCTTCTCGCCGTCTCTGGTCTTCTTGCCGGCGGCATCAACGCGGTCGCCGGAGGCGGGACTCTTCTCACCTTTCCGGCACTCATTGCGGCCGGCTTGAGTCCCGTCACCGCCAATGTCACCAACACCGTGGCGCTTGTGCCCGGTTATGTGGGCGGCATTGCTGGCTACCGGCACGAACTCGATGGACAACACGCCCGCATCCGCAGATTGCTCCCATTTGCCTTCGCAGGATCAGTGTTGGGTGCGGTTCTACTTCTCACCACCTCGGAACGCGTCTTCAAACTGCTTGTACCAATCCTCGTTTTCGTTGCGGCCCTCCTGCTCGTCTTGCAACCAGTCATTCAGCGCCGGCTTTCTTCAAGCGAAAGCGAAACAGTCCAAAACACCAAACGAGACCATGACGTTGCAACAATCATCGGCGTCTTTTTGGCCGCCATCTACGGCGGCTACTTCGGAGGTGTCCTTGGGGTCATTCTCCTCGCCGTCCTCGGGATCACCACAAGTGATCACCTACAGAAACTGAACGCGCTCAAGAGTGTGCTGCAGTTCGCAATCAACATTGTCGCCGTTGTGATCTTCGCTTTGTGGGGGCCCGTGCAGTGGTGGACCGTGTTGCTGATGGCACCGCTTTCGCTCATCGGCGGATGGATCGGAGCCCGCGTGGCGCGAGGACTCAAGCCATCGGTCTTGCGCGGCGTCATCGGAGCCTACGGTTTTGTGTGTGCCGCGATCTTGGCGTTTGCTCTGTACTAGAGCGTTACGTCAGCGTCAGCAGCACTTACGCGGAAGTGTTGCCAGATGTATATGTGGTGTCGGATCGACCACACCCGCAGCCTTTTCGAAGGCTTCAAGGTCCATTTTCTCTCCCGACAACCAGGTGCCCAGCACAGAGACTCCGTCGCTGAGATGCATTGGGTCGACCGCATAAGGGTCAACCGACAACTGCACAAAGTCGGCAAACTTTCCAACCTCAATCGAGCCGATCTCTTGCTCTCGGCCGAGGATGAATGCAGCATGGATCGTTTGCGCCCGAAGCGCTTCGTCAAGCGTCACTTTTTGTTCTGGGCCGCGCTCAACACCTGAGTTCGTTGTGCGAGTCACGCAGGTCTTGATATTGGCAAGTGGTGATGGCGGCGTTACTGAACCATCGTTGTGATACGAGGGGCGAAGTCCGGCATCGGTCGCGTCCTTCACTCGACACCAAGGAGCACCGTGTTCATGATCAAACACCTGCCCATCGAGCAGGTCACCCCAATACTGAAACTGGAACGGGCCCATTGAGGCGTACACGCCGAGTGTGGCTGCTCGCGCGAACTGATCGGTGCGAGCAGCACCGAGATGCTCGATGCGCCAGCGATGGTCAGTACCGAGAAGATTGAACTTCGTTAAAGCTGCTTCATACGCGTCGAGCACGACATCGAGCGCGGCATCACCATTCACATGAAACGCCATTTGCCAACCTTGCGGGGCATAGGTATCAAGAATGACGTCGAGCTGCTCACGCGAGTAGTTCATGACTTCGATGCCTGGTGTCCCAGGCTTGATTCCAGCCGCTTTCGTCGCCGGCGTGTCGAGATACGGGAATGTCAGTGCGACGTTTCCAACCCATGGCGAACCATCGGCCCACAGCTTGATCCCCTTCTTGGTCAGCATCGATGCGGGGATCTTTGATTCGAACTTCTCGCCGCAAGTTGCATCAGTAGACACGTGATAGAGCGAAATGCGCAGCGGACAATTGGAGATACTCGCCATTGCCTCAAATGCTGGCTTGAGTGTGTCGTTGAATGTCATTTCTGAAGTTGAGGTAATGCCATTGCCCGCCATCAGCGAATACCACTGTGCCGCCGAAGCAAGCGGGTTCTTCACGACCTCACCGACCAACGGCATTGCTGCTTCCATCATGGCGGGAATCTCATAGGCAATACCGTTGAGCGAACCATCGGCATTGCGACCGAACGAACCGCCAACCGGGTCCGCTGGCGGCTTGGCATCCCAACCCAACTTCTTGATTGACGCAGTATTCAAATACACCGCGTGACCGGAGTTGTCTGCAACAACAACTGGTCGATCAGGGAAGAACGCATCAAGCGCTTTGGCGTCGGGGGCTTCGCAACCATGTAGCAGGCGGTCAAGGCCATTGAACAACAACAACTGACCAGCGGGTTGTTCCTTCTGCAGTTTGGCGAAGAGGTCGGTGACGTCGCTCCACCTCGGGTATCCCACATACGGCGCGATCCAGTAGGCCGGAGATTGGGTCATGATGCCGCTCAGCACTGGATGAGAATGTGACTCAACAAACCCGGGGAGTAACGCCGTATCGCCGAGATCGACCACGGTGGCTTCGGGCAGCGCCTTCTTACACACATCGACGTCGCCAACTGCAGCAATTGTCCCGTCGGCTTTCACGGCAACCGCCGTTGCACGAGGAGCCGTTTCGTCCATCGTGATGATGACCGATGCAGTGAAGATCTGATCCGTTCCCATAGTGGCTCCTTGTTCGCCGAACGCGCTCATTCTGTAGGAAATTTAGAAAAGCTTTCTCTCACCCTACGCGATCGTGCCCGGCACGATGGCCGGGCACGAAGAAAACATTGATGACGCTGCGAATTGGTCGAATCCTCAACCAATACCAAGCGAGATGTAAGCAGGATTCTGCGAATCGCTCGCTTGGTAAGGCTTCTTCACGGAAAGCCCAAAGGCAACAAGAATCGACCCATTCGCGCCGGCGACCACGTTGATCGACTCGACATAATCGAGTTGAAGAGGAAGCACTGTCGTGGGAGCGCCAGGGGTGCCGGTCCATGTTCCTTCAGCAAGGGTAACGACGAGGGTCGCAACCCCTTGCGTCGCGACAGTTGCACCCGAAGCGTCAACGACTGGTCCCGTTGCGTAGGCCGCGGTCCAAGCGCCTGTTGCACTACCCAGTTCCAGTTGGATGTTGTCGACACATCCTTCCTTCGAGGTGGTGATCGAACCCAAAGCTGATGGTGTTCCTGCATTGCCACCCGAACTGGTCTCAAGAGTTCCAGTGAATGGACATGCGGTATCTGTGATCTGATCGCCGCTCGAGGCCGTTGTTGAGGTCGTGCTGTTTGAGGATGAATCACTCGAACATGCGGCGATAGGGAGGAACAGGGCCACTGCTGCTGCGGTGGTGATGACGGTGCGGCGAATCTTCACGGGTCTCCTTGGAAACAGATGTAGTTCCCAAAGTAGAACAGACCACGCGGCTCCAGACCAACCACCAACCTTCGATCGGCGGCTGGGGCCTGCGATTCCCTACACTCCTTCCGTCGCTCCCAATCAAGGAGCCGAGGATCAGGGGGAATCATGGGTCGATTTGACGGCAAGGTTGTCATCGTCACCGGAGCAGCACGCGGGCAGGGCGAGGCCGAAGCTCGGCTCTTTGCCAGCGAAGGGGCAAAGGTCGTTCTCGCCGATGTACTTGACGCTGAGGGTCAGGCAGTCGCCGCCGACATCGGAGCAAATGCTCGCTACGTCCACCTTGATGTCAGTAACGAAGCCGAATGGCAAGCAGCAATTGCTGCAACCAAAGAATTCGGTGGTCGCCTTGATGCCCTCGTCAACAACGCTGCAATTATTTGGCCATCGGCAATTGAGGACACCTCACTCGAGGCCTACATGACGGTGATCAACGTGAACCAAGTTGGTTGCTTCTTGGGAATGAAGACCGCAATGCCGCTTTTGAAAGAATCCGGTGGCGGTTCCATCGTGAACATTTCATCGATTGATGGAATCGCTTCGAAAAACGGACTGATCTCCTACACCGCATCAAAATTCGCCATCCGCGGGATGACAAAGACCGCGGCAATGGAGTGGGGTCGGTTTGGAATTCGCGTGAACTCCGTGCACCCCGGCGGCGTCAATACCGTCATGGGTAATCCCATCAACGATCCAATCCTCGAAACGATGCCGTATCAGCAACAAGCGATTCAGCGCATCGGCTATCCAAATGAAATTGCTGCGGCAGTCGCGTTTCTCGCAAGTGCAGAAGCCAGTTACATCACCGGAACAGAACTTGTCGTTGATGGCGGCTGGCTGACCGGACGGCTTGAACCCGGCCTTCCTGGCTCAAGCGCAACAACTGAAGGATTCGGTTATAACGCATGACCAACGACGAACCCGCTCCGTTCACTGCGGGTTGGACACTTGACGATGAGGCGGCCACCGAAACTGTGGCCGCCTCGACGCGGGCGCTCATTACGTCACTTCGTCGAACCAACGCTCCGACCTCATCGCTCGAACGCGCTGCCGCTCTCATTGATGAAGCCGCAGCACTACTCGAACCTCATCGAGTGGACGGCCTTCCTATGCAGGGCCGTTTGGGAGACCGAGGACCAATCGGGGTCCAGGCCAACGAACCACGTGTGTTCTTCCCGTGGAGCCCAATCATCGGACCTCTCAATCCACTTTCGGCCGATGTTGATCTCAACGTTGTCGATGGCCGCACTACGGGTCGTGCATTTCTCGGAGCGCAATACAACGGGCCGCCCGGAATGGTCCACGGTGGAATTATCGCTTTGTTGTTCGATGAATTGCTCGGTGCCACCAACGTCTGTAACGGACTCGGCGGATTCACTGGAACCTTGTCGATTCGCTACGAACGTCCAACATGGATTGAGCGCGAACTCCACCTAGAGAGTTGGGTTGACCGAGTCGAAGGCCGCAAGGTCTTTACACTCGGGACAATCTCGATCGACGGCGAAGTCACCGCTCGCGCTGAAGGAATTTTCATCATGACTCAGGGCTGGAAAGCGGAGAACAAGTAATGCATCCCGACAACGCCGACCGCAATGTCCTTGGCGAAACACTTGAACCCTGTGGCACTGACCCCATGACCGGGTTTCTTCGAGATGGTTGCTGCACCACCGGCCCCGAAGACATCGGGCTACACACCATCTGTGCGGTCATGACCCCCGAGTTTCTTGAACACCAACGATCAATCGGCAACGACCTCATTACGCCGATGCCGCAGTACCGATTCCCTGGTCTCGTACCTGGCGACCGCTGGTGCGTTACCGCACGAAACTGGGCCATCGCCTTTAACGACAACTGCGCTGCGCCAGTCGTTCTTGCCTCAACCAATCAGAAAACTCTCGAGGTCATTCCGCTCGAGTGGTTGCAGCAGCTTGCGATCGACGTGCCGCCCGACCTCAGCAGCCTTCTCGATCCCGACTGAACAAGCTCTCAGTCGAGTTCGGAATGAACTGAACCCATCACAGCACCACCGTCGGCCATAAACGGGCCAATCTTCGGGTACAGCGCTGCGAGAGTTTCGCTACCCATGTGCGCATCCATCGCAGCCTGATCGGCGTACTGCTCAATCATGTAGACGGTGTCAGCGTCGTCACCGGCGACAAGCGTGTAAATCTCCGTACCAGCTTCGGCGTTCGCAACAGCGAACATGTCACCAAACTGCGCCAGCAGTTCGTCGCGTTGTCCAGGATTTGCCTTCATTGTTGCGATCATCACGCGCTTTGCCATTGTTCCCCCTCGGGTTGCGGTCGAGGAACGATAACCGGAACAACATCGAAATTGGAATCAGATGATTCCGTCATCGAGCGAAACCGCCTCGACTTCTTGATCTCGAAGTTCCACGTCGTCGTCGGGTGTCGCCGGAGTCGACGGCAGAAACTTGGCCGTTAGAACGGCAGCGCCAAGCAGAATCAGTGCGCAGGTCCAGACGCCCACCCTCATGCCTGAAACGTAGGCCTGCTTTGCATTGTCGAGGAGCGAAGTGGCTTCGTCGGAGGGCAACGTACTTGCGACTTGTATGGCCTTTCCGATCGAGTTCTGCGCAGCCGAAGCCACATCCGCTGGAAGTCCCGAAAGATCCGACAACGATGCCTGATAGCGCCACGCGAACAAGCTTCCGATGACGGCGACACCGAGAGCACCACCGATCTGACGAGTGGTGTCGTTCACCGCTGACCCAACACCGGCACGATCACGAGGAAGTGCACCCATGATGGATTCGGTCGCCGGCGTCGCAGTGAGAGCGAGTCCCACGCCAAAGATTGCGCGCACCACGACACCGCCGACATCCGAGGCAATGATCGTTTCAATGCCATAACAGAACATCACGCCCGAGCAAATCAGCAGTCCAAGAATGATCACTTTTGTCGTTCCCCATCGGGCGACATATTTATGTGCTTGCGGACTCGTCACCATGAGTCCAATCGCAACGGGTGCTGTCATAACGCCAGCTTTTAGCGGCGAGTACCCAAGAACAAACTGGAAGTACTGCACGATCAAGAATGTCGAGCCGAACATTACGAAGTAATTGATTGTGATTGTCATGCTGGCCGCACTGAAGCGAGGGTTTCGAAAGAAGTTGAGATCAAGCATCGGGTGATCACTTCGAAGTTCCCACCAGGTGAAGACCCCAAGAAAGAGCAAGCCAGAGCCCACAGCGAAGAGCACTTCAGGACTTGACCAACCTTTTTCAGGGATCTCGATAATTCCGTACAACAAACCAACGAGCGCCACGATCGAAAGCACTGCGCCAATGGGATCGAGTCGACGGCCTTCATCAGCACTCTTTGAAGGCGGAACAAGAAACCAACCCATAGCGATAGCAACGACGCAGATCGGGACGTTGATAAGGAAGATTGATCCCCACCAAAAGTGATCAAGAAGAAATCCACCGAATAAGGGGCCCGCAGCGACTCCAATGCCCGCAACTGCCGCCCAAATTCCGATTGCTTTCGATCGCTCTTTGCCTTCGAAGGTGTTGCTGAGAATCGCCAAGGTCGCCGGAAGGATGAGAGCGCCGCCGATACCCATCAAGCCGCGGGCGATAATGAGAGCGTTCGCGCTATCGGCTTGGCTTGCGAACGCCGAGAATCCACCGAAAATCACGAGCCCAATCATCAATGTGCGATGACGGCCCCACTTGTCGCCGATCGCTCCCATTGTGAGCAGTAAACATGCGAACACGATGGTGTAGGAGTCAATCAGCCATTGAAGCTGCGCCTGCGACGCGCCCACCTCCCGCACGATCGATGGGAGACCCACGTTCATAATCGTGTTATCGATGGACGTAATCGTCACGGCGATGCAGATAGCAATGAGCGTGAACCAGCGCCGCTGGTGAATTTTTTCAGGCGTCCAACGACTCGGCATGTACTTCGTTCTTCCGTTTCCTATTTGTTCGTTCCGGGCGGCAGTCATGGAGCGAGCATCTGCTCGAAGTTCTTACGGATGACCGCAATCGTTTTCACTGCAGCTTCGACGTCACCAGGACTAATTCCCGCAAACAATTGCGCTGCAAAACTGTCCAATGCTTTCTGCATATCGCTGCAGATCTCAATTCCCGAGTCGGTGAGTTCCACAAACGTCGCCCGACGATCAGAGGAATCAGGTCGACGCTCCACATAACCGGAATCGACTAACCCGTCGACCAGTGCCGTTACCGCGCGGGGCGTGACCGCCAGTCGCTGGGCCAACTCGCTCGAACGCAGACGACCGCATTCGTGAAGGAACATCAGAAGTCGACGACGCGACAAGGTCAGATTTCGCCGGCGCAATCCATCGGCTCGGAGCCGATCAAAGAGCGGGGCAAGTTCTGCCAGTTCGCGGATGAGAGCGGTCGAGGGCTTCATTAGTAGAGACCCTACACAATGTCAGTAGTACACCTTTTCCCTGCTCGGAACCTGCGTTCCCCTGCCTGCACTTGCATCCGAGTAACGAGCTAACTCATTGGCAATACCGTTAACCTCGCCGCATTGTGATCACTACCCACACACTTCACGGTTCAACACCAACTCGCTTTCGACGTCGCACTTCTCGAGCGTTCGCGATCGCTCTTCTCATATGCGCACTCGTCACGACCGGATGTTCGGTGCTCAACTCATCGGTACCGACCCCCCTTTCTGCCTTTCCCGCGCCAGCTGGCGTCCCCACAGCAGAACAAACGAACGTCAGTCCATTCCCACTCGCACAACGTTTAGGGAAATGGACTGGCACCACATTCACGCCAGTAGCTCCCGAATCAATCGCTGCAGGCAATGTCGTCGTGATGACACACGGTTGGGCCGCTGGACTGCTCGCGACCTATGAGGCCGCGCAATCGACATCGGCTGACCTGGTGACGATGTGGAATCCCGCATTGGTTGATCCCAAGTCCGGACAACCCTCCATCTCGTTGTTTGCAAACCTCGCCACTTCGCTTCAAGCGGCTGATCCCTCCGCAACGGTCCTTATGTACAGCTGGGTTGACCAGAGTTCGACCGATATGAGTGCGCTTGCGGCCTACGCGCCCGAACGCGCCACCGAGGTGAACGGTCATCGGATGGCAACCGTGATCAATCAATCACTTCGTTCCGGATTCTCAACGAACGGAGGCAAGATCCACCTCATCGGTCACAGTTTCGGCGCGAATGTCGCAACGACCGCAGCGTTGGCGCTCGCAACTCCCCCGCGACAGCTCACATTGTTCGATTCACCCGAGGTGAACCTGACCCGTATCGGCGGGGCGAAGAATGACCTTCGGTACAAGCTCACGCGACTCGATATCGGTCGTGGCCCAAATCAGACCTTCGTCGACAATTACATCTCACTCGTGGGCGAGCCCTATGCCGGCTATCCCGGACTCGGTCAGATTGTTGACGTTGTTCTGAAACCACCCTCCTCGGACCCCGGAGTCGACAAACATCAATACCCCATCGGGTGGTACGCCAACTCTGCTTCCACAAAGAATTCGGGAGTCGGTCTGTGGTGGTCCCCCTTGGTTGGCGCCAACGTCTCTGCGCTGGCAACGACATGGAACCAAACCTCTTCCGAACCCTCAGAGGAACTCGTCCTCGTCGCTCAAGGAGTCGCTCCGTCGCCGACTTACAACTCGTCAGTGAGCTATCTCTCGACTGCGATCGCCGACCAAGCCTCTGGCCCCTCTGTCTCAGCGACTCAAGGCACCGTTTCCAACACCGTTTTCACAACCGACAAGGATTCGCTGTGGTTGACCTTCGACACGACTATCGCTGGAGCACCGACCGACACCTTCCATCTCTTCATCGACGGACGGCTGCGCTCAACCTTCGCTCCTCCTACTGAAGGAACCGGATCTGACGGAAGTTTCCTCATCCTCTACGACATCGGATCAGGAACACACACCCTTTCCCTCGTCGCTGAGGGTCCAATCAGTGGATCTGCTGCTTCCCCAAGCGCGTTGGCATCGCTCACGAACCTTCGCATCTCGTCAACCACCGACATTCAAAGAAATCTGACCCCGACCCAAAGTAAAGAATTGATCGGCTGGGCGGTCGCACTCATCATCCTTGTGATTGTCGTCTTCCTAGCACTGCTGATCTTTCTCATCATCTGGACAGTGAAGAAGGTGCGTCGAAAGTCTTCCTCTCACGAATAACGAATTCGTGATGCCGGCTGATAGTTGGGACCAGCGGTTTCATCGACACGCTTGAGCAACAGTTCACACGGGGGCTCAAAACGTTCGGCAAACTGCAACGACGCCGATTCGCCCAACAGCTCCCACGGGAGAGTGGTCAATCGATCCGTATCATCTTCAATGCGTTGCCGCAGTCGCAATGCCGCGTCGGTCACTTTCCCGTCTCGAATCAGACCTCGAGCCGCTAGAAGTTCCCAACCAATCTGAATTTCATCGGGGCTACTCCCACGTGATGTCGGCAGCCAACCATCTTCGTAACCCAGCCAAGCATTGTGGAGAATCGATGCTTCGATTCCAGTCAGCCCCGCAGCAGCAACGACGGCCCAATGCGTATCTCCACGCCACTCTCTCAGACAATTCACTGCATGCCATCCCGACAGCAACGGATTTGTTGGTCGCTCAATTCGCAAATGAGAAGCGAAGAACACGCGCCCCGCAGTGGGTAGTTGTTCGACAACCGACCAAAGCGTTGGCCCGAGTTCCTCAAGAGCGGGGACAATCGCTGGAGCGAACTCATGCAGACCCTCGACGATCGCTTCGTTGCGAGCCCGCCAGACGGTGTCGAAGTCAGTAGTTGCTGCCACCAATTCAAACGTGAATGAAATTGCCTGCGGCCGAATCGAACCAAACGCCGCAGTCACCGCTTCCGCTCCTATCGGGGCAAGAGGTGCACATCGAGAGGCGATATAACCGACAGGTCCGGGGAGACCCAGTGCCTCGAAGCGGCGCACCGCACCCGGATCCCAGAAAATCCAACCGATCGTGGTCTGCACTGAACGAGAATTCCGCTTGGCGATCGCAGTCCAGTCAGGCATTATCCGAGAACCTCTTGCGTTCCATAGGAATCGAACTCTAGAGACTCAGAGTTGAACACGTCAGAACCCGGTGCTGGTATCAGCTGCAGCGAACTTGTCGAACATTGGGACACGTCATTGATCGCACGAGTGCGCTGTAATCAGGAATGAACCGCATTTCGACCCCAGGGCGGTACCGCTCCTGCGTGCCAAGTACGAGATGGTCGCTACTCGCACCGCGATAGGTGACTCCGTCTGGCATCAAAAGACCATCCGGGTCGGTGTCTTGCCGCCCGATGGCGACGATTGTTTGCCAAGCCCCCGAACTCTCAGCGGGAGCGGTCGAACGCGGAAACGCCGATTGCGCGGATTGACCCCATGGCTTCGTTGGCTTGAGCCGCGATTCGATGACTTCACCAATCAGAACAAAGGAATCGGTGTGCAGTCCATCGAGAGCTCGCCGATGCAGCGGTTCTTGACCTAAGAGAATTGCCTCGCCAAGGCGTAGGTCATTGACACGCCCAATCGGGCTTCCACTTGTGAGCCAATCAATATTTGCCGAGTTTCCGCCCGAGACAACATCGACACTGACGGAATGATCAGACTCAAGGCGATCGGCAAGACGCGACAGTTCACCCATATTGGCGCCATCGGGAATAACCCCGCTTCGGCAGGCCAGATTTGTGCCTATGCCGGCAAAGTGAAGGTGCGGAAGATCAAGCACTCGCTTGAGCGCCTCATCCACTTCCTCGGGCATGAATCCCTCGCGTAGATCTCCAAGTTCGACCATGAGAACAACGCGGTGCTCAACATCAAGATCTACTGCAGACTTGGAAAGCAACTCGATCGTTTCAATTTCAGTATTGAGCGAGAGATCAACTGCTCGAACTACTCGTTGGGTCTGACTCGGCATCGGCGAACGAATCAAAACTGTTGGCGATTGAACGCAGTCGGTTCGCAACCTTTCAAGATTCTCTATTCGGGAGTCACCAAGTGCAGCGACACCAGCCCCGACAAGTGCTCTCGCAATATCCGGCCGACCTCCGAATGCCTTCGTCACTGCCGTGACTCGAACTCCCTTTCCGGCAGTAAGTTCCACAAGGCTTCCGGCATTCGAGGCGATCTTGGAGAGATCAATCTCAATCCTCGGGGCGCTCAATGGACGTCAATTGGTGCGCCCGGATGAAGCGAAGGGAATGAGGCAAGAACCATTTCGACAAGACGATCTCCCGATCGCCACAACGCATCAGTAACTGGGATGCCCAGTTCTAATTCGTAGAGTGCGATTGCCGCTACGACATCGTCGTCAGTCATGAGTTCGTGATTGATTGTCAGTCCAATCACTTTTGTTTTCGCGAAGAGTTCAATGAGTGTGATTTCACTCGCAGCGGTCGGCATTGGAAAATCCGGAAAGTCGCTGGCGCTCTTCCTCGTTGGCGCATGCTGGAGGACTACACCTTGAGGTTGACTCCCCCTGAGGATTGCTGTGGAACTCAAATACGTGGGATGACTAAGGGCGCCCTGCCCTTCAACAATGATCACATCGGGATCCTCATTGTCGAATGCTTCGAGGACAGCACCTTCTAACTCGCCAGTAACAAACTGCGCAGGCACCGCGTCAAGAGCCACGCCATAGCGAGCTCCTTGAATGAGCCCTGTCTGGCCAGTGCTCACCATGACTGCGCGAATCCCATGATCATTCAGGGCCTTCGTCAGGATCGTCGCTGTTGTTCGTTTTCCAATTGCACCGTCTGTGCCAAGTACAGCAATCCTGGGGCAAGTGACATCTCGAATGCGACCGGTGAACATTCGGAGGTCTTTCTTCGCTCGGGGCATGCGCACATCAGTGATGAGCACACCTGAAGCGTGCGCGGCCGCGACGAACTCCGGGTCTTGAGTGAGGAACTCATGGAGCCCGCTCACGATGTGAAGACCGCGAGCAATGGCTTGAAGAATCACGTTGCGCTCTTCATCAGAAAGAAGGCCACTTGTTGGGGCCACGCCGACAATGAAAATCTCAGGGTTGCCGTGCCCATGCGAAAGCGCTTCATCGAGATCGCCAACAACACCAACACCATTCGGCACTCCATCAAGAACCATCCCGGCATCGCGTTTGTGACACGTGCTATCGATTACCGAAGCGATCACATAGGTTTCGCTCTGTCGGACAAGGCCGTTCGCCGTCTTGCCATCAATCTTTCCGAAGTTTCCTTCGCAGTACACAACGGCGACCGGGCGAACAGGAACATGGCTAATGCCATCTAGAGCCTCGGAGGAGGAAGACGCTGACATGACAATCCCTTCGTAAAGCCTCAAGGACACGAAGAGAACGTTTCAACGAAGAAAGAATCGATTGTCAAAAACGCAGTCCCCACAAGAAGCGGGTTTCTTCTTTCAGGGTACTCATCCGCTATCGAAAGCGTCGGAATAGTTAAATGGGGAACTGAATCCCGGACCCCCACTGCTACTTCCGCGAGCGTGAGGAGTCTCCGATAGTGCTGATTCAGAGAACTTTGCGGAAAATCTTCGCTTTTCGCTCGGTATAGGGCGGATAAGCAATTGATGGGTCCATCTTCGTGCTGCGCGTCAAAATCGGCTTCAAATGTTGAAACAAACGCACACCGGACTTTCCGTGGTAGCCGCCCATTCCGCTTTCACCGATTCCGCCAAACGGAAGGTTCGGATTCGAAAAATGCATGATGGTTCCGTTGACAGTGACGCCGCCAGCAGTAGTTCGATTGACGACATCGGCGGCAACTCGCTTCTCACCAGTAAAGACATAGAGCGCGAGTGGATGCGGGTTCGCATTGATGTGATCGATCGCTTCATCTGTTGACGCAATATCGATAATCGGAAGCAGCGGACCGAAGATTTCTTCTTTCATAATTTGTGAGGATGGATCGACATCGAGAAGAACCGTTGGAGCGATATAACGCTCCGACGAGTCGGTCTCGCCCCCAATGGCTGCGGTTCCGCCTTCCATAAGCGCCGAAACACGGGCGAAGTGATGGGGCGAAACGATCCGCCCGTAGCTCTCACTCTCTTTTGGTTCAGACCCAAAAAATTCGGTGATCGCTTTGCCGAGCTCGTCCACGAAACCGTCACGAACTGATGCATCCACCATGACGTAGTCCGGAGCAATGCATGTTTGTCCCGCGTTCAACCACTTTCCCCAGGCAACTCGACGCGCAGCGACTCGGAGGTTTGCCGATGCATCAACAATCACCGGGCTCTTTCCGCCGAGTTCAAGCGTGACTGGAGTGAGGTTCTTCACTGCCGCCGCCATCACAACTCGACCAACAGTTCCATTCCCCGTATAGAAGATGTGATCGAAATGTTGTTCAAGAAGATCGGTGGTTTCAGCGACTCCACCTTCGACAAGTGCAATTGCCGAGGAATCCAGATACTTCGGCACCAACGTTGCCAAAAGGGCAGAAATGGTCACCGTGACTTCAGAGGGCTTCATTACGACGGCGTTGCCCGCAGCAATCGCACCAGCGACTGGGACCAGCAGGAGATGGATCGGATAATTCCATGGGGCGATGACGAGAACAACGCCAACCGGTTCCGGAGCTAGACGCGACTTCCCTGGCATCGCGATGATGGGAGTGCTCACTCGTTCCGGCTTATTCCACTTTTTGAGGTTCTTAATCATCGACTTCACTTCGCTCGTCACGAATGCAATGTCAGTGATGAACCCTTCAACACGCGGCTTGCCTAAATCGACAGCAAGCGCGTCTAGGAACTCCGACTCGTTCTCCTCAAGCATCTTCACCATCTGCTCAAGTTGATGTTTGCGCCAGGCCAACGGCCGTATACGCCCGCTGCTGTACGTCGTTCGAAGTTCGTCAGCCACAGAAGTCATGGGCGCATTCAAGCACCCATGACTCTCAGTGTCTCGTTACGCCCAAGATGGACTGCTTGGCGACGTACCAATTCAACGTAGCGATGCCAGCGAGTGGAACCCCCCTACCGCTATGGCGTAGATGAGGTTGACGTTGATCTGCACGAGCGTTTAGAGGCGGCGTTTGAGTTCAACAAAAACTTCGTTGCCTACGAGTTCAATCAGTTCCTCTGCCAACGACTCAATTACCGGTCGATCGCCCACGTAGGCCCGATCACCTTCAGTGCAACACCAAGCCATCGTCGCGCCGTCATCTCCCCAGTCCGCCCGAGACCACCGGCGAAGGGTTGCGGTTTCGGTCGTGGCTGAGGTTTCAACCCAATCGACCTTGATCGGCAACTGCCAGCACACTGACGGCTTCCATTCCAATGGTGATTCGCCCGCGTCAACTGCGGCCAAGTGCAATGCACAACCGGCGCCACCATCAAACCCTGGCCGATTCAAAAAGATGCAAGCGCCATCAACCACACGCGTATTCGTCGCTTTTTCATTGGCGAACACTCCGCCTTCGACCGCCACCTCGTGGAATTGAAACAACGTCGGATCAATCATCGCTGCCATGGCGCTGATCATTCGAGACTCGTCTTCGCCGTCGAGTTCAGCGCCAACGGAACAACAGCCTTGTTGCAGCTCTTCGGAAGGATCGTCGTGAATGCCTAGACAACCTCGACCCCAAATGCAGGTCCAATTCGAGGTGAGGAAGTCGGCATCGAAGGTCCAGGTGACCTCGCCATCGACGATCACTGGATTCTTGGGATCTTCAGCGTCGAATGGAATCGGAGTCGACGCTTGAGTCATTCAGAGAGCGTAACGCCGAGGAATTCTGTCAAGAAGATTGACAGAACCATAGGGAGTCAGTAAGAAAGCCCTACCACCCGTCGAAAGTCCGGCCGATGACTCTTGAGACCAATCGAACCGATTTCTCCTCCACTCGCTTCGTGGCCGACGTTCACGAACAGCTCACTCAAGGTCAGTGTCGACTTCGCATCGATCAGTTCGCTCTGACCACGAACAACATCACCTACGGCGTCTTCGGCGACATGCTGCGCTACTGGGATGTCTTCCCCGCTAGCAATTCAGGCTGGGGCCGCATCCCCACGTGGGGTTTTGCTGAAGTCATCGAGAGCGCAAGCAACGACCTCTCCGTTGGCGAGCGACTTTTCGGCTTTCTTCCAATGAGTTCTGAAACGATCATCACCCCCGGCAAAGTCGACGAGCGAGGCGTGAGCGATGTCGCTGCGCATCGGGTCGGACTCGCCGGTGCGTACAACCGATATCAGCGTTGTTCGACAGACCCCGTCTATGACGCAATCCGCGAGCCACAGCAAATGGTGCTGTACCCGCTGTTCTTCACCAGTTTCGTTATCGATGACTTCCTCCTCGACAACGAAGACTTCGGTGCGACCCAAGCAGTGGTCTCAAGCGCTTCAAGTAAAACCGCAATTGGGTTCGCCCAATTAGCAAAGCAACGTGAACTGAAGACAGTCGGCCTCACCTCCGCGGGTAATCGGGCGTTCGTTGAATCGCTCAATGTGTATTCAGAAGTAGTCACCTACGACGCCGTCGACTCCATCGCTCCCGTTTCTGCGGTCTATGTGGACATCGCCGGCAATCAAGATCTCCTCCGCGACGTTCATGCCCACCTTGACGGGTTTCTCAACCACTCGATGGTCGTTGGCAATACGAACTGGAACCACAAGGCGACCAACACCAGTGCACTACCTGCACCCACACCAGAGTTTCTCTTTGCGCCGACGCAGATCTCGAAGCGCACAAAGGAATGGGGTCGCGACGAACTCGACCAACGCATTGGTACCGCTTGGAGGAACTACTCCGAATGGTGCGACACATGGCTCGAGTTTTCTGAGGCCGTTGGAAACGAAGAAGTCCTCGGCGTCTACGAAATACTTCGTAGCGGTCAGCCCGACCCGACGCTTGGCTATATCTGTTCACTCCCTAACGAAGAGGCGAAATGAATACTCCACTTCTCCCCGAAACCTCGAACACGTTGTCAGTTGATGGGCGGACTGCCCGTCGAGACCGCGGCCGAACCGCCGTACTCGAAGCTGCCCTCGACCTGTTTGAACAAGAGAACCTCGAACCAACACCAGAGCAGATCGCTCTGCGAGCAGGTGTCTCAACGCGTTCGGTCTACCGCTATTTCCAGGATCGAGATGAACTCGTTCGGGCGATCATCGCTCACAAGCAGCTGAAGATCCTGCCCCTTTTCCACATTGAAAACATCGGGAAGGGAGATCTCGATTCGCGGCTATCCAGACTGGTCGACTCCCGTCTCAGGGTGTACGACGCCATCGGTGCAACCGCTCGCGCCATGGCGATCAAAGCATCGAGCGACCCTGTCATTAGCGAGCAGATCCAGTTCAGAAAATCAGTCTTCCGAGAGCAGATCGAAGTCAACTTTCGCCAGGAGTTCGAACGCATGACCTCTCCGCAGCGGAACAACTCACTGAATGCGATCGATGCGCTTACGCAACTCGATGCACTCGACCGCTTCCATGTTGATCTCCAACTTTCTCTCGATGAAACCCGCGACCTCCTCTTTGCATCGATCCAAGCACTTCTCACTATCGCTTTGTAGCCCGTTTCCTAAGCGCTCATACCGTCCAGAGAAGACCAGTTATGGCCGAGCAACTTGAACACAGTCGCGACAGACGAAAGCAGAACAATGGAATTCCTGCGCACTCCCGACGATCGATTTGTTGGTCTTGAGGGCTACGACTTCGAGCCGCACTATCGATCGATTATTACTGCCGACGGCACCGCGCTCCGATTTCATTTCATCGACGAAGGGCCGCGTGATGTCGACCCAGTGCTCTTGCTACACGGCAACCCATCGTGGTCCTACTTGCATCGCAAGATGATCCGCGGACTCGTGGCCCGCGGCCATCGCGTTCTCGCACTCGACCTCATTGGAATGGGTCGCTCCGACAAACCCACGAACAAAGCCGATTACTCACTGGCCAACCACATCGATTGGATGGGTCAGTGGCTTGAAGCCGAGGACCTCACCAACATCACGTTGTATTGCCAAGACTGGGGCGGCATCACTGGCCTCAACATGCTGCCGTTTCACGGCGACCGTTTCGCTCGCGTCATCGCGTCCAACACCGGGGTTCCTGCTGGCGAAGGTGCCACGAAGGGCATTGAGAATTGGCTTGCCTTCGTAAGCAGCGTTGAAGAACTTCCGATTGGCGGCGTCATGCATAGCGGAACAACGCGAAAACTTTCCGATGGCGAAAAAGCTGCATACGAGGCCCCATTCCCCGATGGAACCTACCAAGCCTCTCCTCTTATCTTTCCCTTCCTCATCCCCGTTCAACCCGACAACCCGGGCGTCCCGATGTGTCTCGAAATGTGGACTTACCTCGAGACATGGACGAAACCGTTCCTCACAGTTTTCGGATCAGAAGATGAGATCTCCTACAAAGCCGGGGCCCACCTGAAGCTGCAACGAAAGATTCCCGGTGCGGCCAACCAAAAGCACATCGTGATCGAGGGCGCCAGTCACTTCATTCAAGAGGATGCGCCCGATCAACTCGTTGAAATCATCGACCACTTCACAAAGGAAGACCAGCGGTGAGTTGCTTAACGATCATCACGTACAGCCCGAAAACTAAGGACAAATGATGAACGCCGAAAAGCCCGAACGACTTGTTCCCAATATGCGCAATGTCCGCTACGGCGAGGTGCTCACCGTCTATTCGCGCGAAGGCCGATTCGAAGCCGAGGTCTACGGCACTCAGTTGATAAACGACTGCCCTCAGGAACTCTGGGAAACACTCGACGCCAACGCAATTGCTGCCGAGACGGGCGCCATCGCCGTAAAACTCAACGGACCTCGATACTGGACCTTGGATGCGTTTGGCCAGAAACTCGCTGTGGCCGATCCCGTCCTACGGGATTTCAACGGGATCACAATGCGTCGCATCGCCACCGTTGACCTTGGTGAGATTCCCAAGCTTGGGCCGTACACCGAAACGAAGGTCAACCGCGGCGTGATCTTCTTTTGGGACGAAGGTCAGACGGTTCACGAACTCGTGAATCCCGATGGTCTTGCCTACATCATGCAAGCGCTTTGTATCGGCGTCGATCCATCAATGACTCCTGAGTCATTGCTCACACTCGGAGAGCGACTCGCACTTCCCGAAGGCTGGTCGTACCGGACTCGCGTCTTAGACGAAGAACTCATCGTCGATACAACTGCGACAATCGCAACTGTCCTTCAAGACGAGTTCGAGAACTCCTACACCCTGCCATTCTGATTGGATTCCCCGATGACCACTGACGAACGTCGCCTCGCTCTGCGCGAAGAACGCACCCAGGCTGCCCCCTATTGGGGGAAGGTTGAGCCTCGGATCATCTTGACGTTCCTGCTCTTCTCCGCAGCATGGATTGGTGTCATCGTTCTCGGAGTGAACGGAACCATCCCGCTTTGGTTGGGCCTGATTCTCAACACGGTCATTGCGTCAACCTTCTATATGCCGATGCATGAAGCGACCCACGGGAACATTTGGGGTCGTACGACATCGGGCAAGTGGATCGAAGATCTCATCGGAATGCTTTGTGCAATCCCACTGGGCTTCTCCTACAAAGCGCATCGTCCGTCACATATGCGGCATCACGCGCACACAAACGATCCACTGAAAGATCCTGACTTCCACACTGCGGGACCAATGCATACCGTCCTGAAGAGTTGGTATGGCCAAGTGATGTTGGCAACGTTTCTTCCGGTATTCGCATTTATCCCTGCGGCTCGCAAACTTCTACCGACCGTAATGTTGGTCATGATGCGAGCAGAAACGGGAAGCAAGAAGTTGGGGCTCATTCAGTTGCGCTTTTGGTTCTTCACACACGCGTTTCTCGTACTTGCGATTCTCACCGGTTACGGATGGCAAGCGTTGATGCTCTGGTATCTGCCGTCGCGCATTCAGGCACTCTGGCTCCTCACGATATTTGCGTGGTTTCCCCATCATCCGGCAACGGAGGTCGGTCGTTATGGCGATACACGCGTTGCCGTGTTTCCAGGATCGCGATGGCTCATCCGGGGCCATGACCACCATGCTGTCCATCACCTCTTCCCACGCGTTCCCCACTACCGGCTTCGCAAACTCTGGGCCGATATTGCAGATGACATGGTTGCAAAGGGTGTGCGCAGTGAAGGCAAAGCACTCAGTGCGACCGGCCCCATCAATCTGAGAGCGAACCCAACACAACGAACGTGACTGCCTCGATCGAAATCGCATCCCACGCCGGATTTGGCGCAGGTTCACATCCGATCTCGATGTAGATGCGACCGAGGATCTGGCCCCCCAGCCACTGGCTGAACGCCTCAAGATCGAGGTCTGGTCGAGTCCAACCGTTTTCCTTGAAAACCTTGAATCGTTCTGCGTTCTCGTGGAGAAATGCCCTCGCGGCATCTCCGATGATTGCCGCCAATTCCGGGCGTCCTTCAGCGCTACCAAAAGCAAAGATGCGCTGGAGGCGCGCCGGCGCCCTACTTGGCTCGTACACCAACGTGAGAAGTTCGCGAATTGCTTCACGCAGCTCGGCACGACTTGAGACCTTCTCGAGGATTGCTTCCGCCACGGCGCCGAACTGGGAAAAGCCTCTTAAGACCCGCTCGGCCTGGGCGGCGCTAACCAATCCATCACGGCTCCCGAAGAAGTGGTAGATCGACGGGGGCGTCACGTCCACTGCGACCTCGATGTCGTGGACACGCAGACCCGCTTCACCGCTCGTCTCGATGATCCTGATGGCTTCATCGAGAATTTTCTGATGGGTGGGGTGGCGTTCCATTGCTCCCGACCTTAGGTTCCCTCGCCGCCACGCTCAACGATCTGACGTAGTAAACCTCAGGTCTCTAATTACTCAGGGGAGTGCCCAAATGTCTGAACCGTTAGTGCTAGTCGAAGCCGAGGGTCCGATCCTCGTCGTCACAATCAACCGTCCCGAAAAGAAGAACGCTGCGAACGCAGAAGTTCTCTGTCGTTTGTACGACGCCTGGGTTCGACTCGATACCGATGATTCCCTCCGCGTTGCCATCCTCACCGGCAAGGGCGACACCTTTTGTGCGGGCATGGACCTCGCTGAGATCGGCCGCTTGCGTGAAGGCATCGTCGACAACGAGTGGTTACAGCGATTCAAGGATCAGCCCGAGGTCATCCTTGGTGGCTGGCTCAAGACCTACCGGCCCACCAAGCCAGTGATCCTTGCTGCCGAGGGATTTGCCCGTGCCGGCGGAACCGAAATTCTCCAAGGAACCGATATTCGCGTCGCAGGCGAGAGCGCAGTGTTCGGAGTGACCGAAGTGCAACGCGGCCTGTTTCCCATGGCTGGTTCGGCTGTTCGACTTCGCCGACAGATCGGCTACGCCGTCGCTGCCGAAATGTTGCTTGCTGGTGACGACCTCACCGCTCAGCGCGCACATGAACTTGGTCTCGTCAATCACGTTGTGCCCGATGGTCAAGCGCTTAATAAGGCCAAAGAGATCGCCACACGCATTGCTCGCAACGGCCCTCTTGCTGTTCAGGGAATTCTCGCAACTCTGCGCGAAACCGAAGCAATGCCTGAGACCGATGCGTTCAACATTGAGATGAAGCACGGCGGCAAGGTCATGCAGTCGAAGGACGCTGCCGAAGGCCCACGCGCGTTCCTCGAAAAGCGCGATCCCGTCTTCACCGGCGAATGAGAAGGGCGAACCGATGAGTTCGTCACGTAAACCAACAGTGATCGTTGCTGGGCTAGGCGATACCGGGGCACTCATCGCCACTCGTTTGACGCGAACATGCAACGTCGTAGGTATCTCGACGCGCCCAGCGCTTGTTAGTGGACAAGAACTAGGAACCCGCCTTATCGATCTCCCCCGATGGCGACGCACCTACCTCATTCCCTATCGGCGATTCCGCAAACTCGACTCAGTCGATGTCATCCACGGCCACATCTCGAACGTCGACTTCAACGGTTCCAAGATCTCTGTTGAACTTGCCAATGGCTCTTCTCGCGAGGTTGGGTACGACTACTTCGTGATTGCAACAGGCGTTTCGAACGGATTCTGGCGCCACGACCGTGTTGAAGATCTTGCAACGATTGATACCGAACTTTCGGCCATCAACGCTGAACTTGCGAACGCCTCAACCATCGCCGTCGTCGGTGGCGGCGCAACCGGCGTGAGCGTTGCTGACAATCTCGCTCGTGGCGGGAACGCATCAGTGCACCTCTTCCACAGCGGCGATGAACCACTGCCGGGTTATCACCCCAGCGTTCGCCGCTGGATGGCACGCCAACTCGCGACCGACGGCGTCACCGTTCATCCCAACCACCGAGCCGTCGTTCCCGAAGGGTTTTCCGGAGACCAACTCACGCATGATCCTGTTGCGTGGTCGACCGGCCAAGAACCATTCGATGCTGATGTCACGTTGTGGGCACTTGGTGGCGTCACTCCCCACACCAAGTTCCTCCCGGCGTCGGTACTTGATGACGAGGGTTTCGTCCTCGTTGACAAGAACCTGCGAGTTCCAGATCACTCAAACGTTTTTGCTGTCGGCGACGTTGCGGCAAGCGATCCTCTTCGCAGCTCGGCACGAAACTGGGGCTTCCGCGTTGTTGTCTCAAACGTGAAAGAACTCGTTCGCGGCCGTCCTTCGAAACTCAAGACCTACAAAGCATCAGAGTATCGATGGGGTTCAATCCTCGGTCTTCAAGACGAGGGACTCACCGTCGTCCAGCCCAACGGAAAACGCTTTCGCATCCCCCGCAAACTCGCAGAGCCCCTGCTCTTCAGCGTGTTTGTGCAACGAATTCTTTACGGTGGATTGCGGCGAAACTGAATTGCTTCAATCTCGCGTCTGAATAGGACGTTGACGGCCATTTTCTCAGCACGCGACATCACCTCCGCTTTAGTGTCCATCACATGTTGTTCAGCGCCATGGGGGAATTATGAAATCAGTGCAGCGGATAGACGGAACAATTGAGGTTCGCGAAAGCGAGCGCCCAATCCCGGGACCAAATCAGGCCCTCCTTCGAATGTCAACGAGCGGTGTCTGCCACTCCGACCTTCATCTCGCACGCGGCGATTGGAAGTTCGCTACAGGGAACGGACCGCTCGGCCACGAAGGAATCGGGGTTGTCGAAGCACTCGGTCCCGGCGCCGAAGAGTGTGTCTCGATTGGAGATCGCGTCATACTCGGTCTCGGCGGAACCGGTGGCGAGCACTGGTGTGGTCGATGCCGCTATTGCATTGCCGGCGAACCACGACATTGCGCCAATTCCGTAGGAATCATCGGAACCTTCGCCGAATATTTCACAGTGTGGGCGCCGTCGCTGGTCGTACTCCCCGACTCCGTGAGTGATCTCGAAGCTCCGCTGGCCTGCGGCGGTTTGACTGCCTACGGAGCGGTTAAGAAGCTCACACAACACGGCATCATTCCCGGGTCCACGGTTGCGATTGTCGGTGCCGCCGGCGGGCTTGGCCACTACGCCGTCCAACTCGCTGCCGCATTCGGTTATCGCGTCATCGCGATTGATGTCGGCGATGATCGGTTGGCTTTTGCGACCGAATTGGGAGCCGAGGTCGCCATCGAAGCAAACGATGCTCGCCAGCGAGTCGCAAACGAATTCGGAGGCGTTGACGCAGCAATTGTCTTCACCGCGAACATCGCTGGCTATCAGCTCGGATTCGATCTTCTCGGCAAGAAGAGTCTCTTCATCGCTGTCGGCCTCCCAGCAACAAGCCAAGGCCCTTTTGAGGTTGACCCGTTTCTCCTGTTTTACAAAGATCCGACCATTATCTTTTCTGCGGTTGGAACCGTTCAAGACATGAGGGAACTCGTTGATCTTGCCGCTCGGGGCATTGTCAAGACTCATGTTTCACGAACGGGCGGCCTCGAAGAACTGCCGACCATCTTTGATGAACTCGAGGCAAGTGCGTATCTCGGTCGCGCTGTCATCACCATCACTGACTGAAGATGGAGCATCGATTCCTGACAGTCGATGATGGGATAACTCTTCACTACATCGCTGCCGGTTCAGGCCCGAACACTATTATTTTCGTTCATGGCTGGTGTTCCAACGCCAATCACTTCTCCTCTCAACTCACACACTTTTCCCGCATCTCGCGCGTCATTGCCATTGACCGTCGTGGTCATGGCGGATCGGAAGTGCCCAGTTCGGGATACGACGCAAGCCGCCACTCCCAAGACCTCTTGGCAATCCTTGAGCACGAAAATGTGCAATCAGCAGTGATCGTTGGACATGCAGGCGGTTGTCCTTCGGTCCTCACCTTTGCAACACAGCAGCCACCATTTTGTCGGGCACTCGTGCTTCTCGACACGAGGATTAGCGCGCAAGTTGATCTTGAGGGATCGGGGAAACAGTCACCACTTGCTCAAATGATCACATCAATTGATGACGACGAGGTATTTGCGCGGATCTACCGAGGCTTTGTTTCCAATCGGAATCCTGAACTCCAGAACACGGTCGTTCGCGACGCAATGGCCGTTCCCCGCTCAGTAGCCCAACAAGACCTTGCCTCTATCGCTATCGATACCGTGGTACTTGCCCACGCCGTCCAATGTCCTGTGTTGTGGCTTACGGCCGATGAGCCAGACAAAGTCGTTCTTTCCTCAACGTTCGCCGATATCCGTTTTCAGCAATGCACAGAATCAGGACACTTCGTTCAACTCGAGGCTGCAGAAGAAGTGAACAAATCTATCGAGGAATTTCTTGTCGAAATAGGCCTGCAACTCACCACGGATTCGGAGATCCGGGAGCCGGGTAACCCGCGGTGAATCCGCCGTCGACCACAAATTCTGATCCCGTGCAGTAGGAACTTTCGTTCGACGCCAGAAACACCGCCATCGCTGCCACCTCAGACGGCAACCCGGTGCGTTGAAGGGGAGCGTGTCGCTCGGTGTGTTCAGTTACCATCTCCGAAATCGCATCCGCCGAAACGCCATCGGGAAGTCCGAGCTCCGTGACGACATGGCCTGGGTTGATCGAGTTGACGCGAATAGAAAATGGGCCCATCTCCATCGCCACGGCTTTGGTCATTCCGCGAACTGCCCACTTGCTGGCGATGTACGAAATGATCCGCGGCGAGCCCACCATGCCATCAATTGACGACATATTGATGATGGAACCATGGCCGGCGCGCTTCATCGCTGGAATAACCGACTTCATCCCGAGAAAGACACCGGTCTGGTTGACTTCTGTTACTCGCCGATAACTCTCAAGCGTAGTCTCGGCAATCGGCGCACCTTCAGCAAGACCGGCGTTGTTGACCAACACAGTGAGAGCGCCAAAGGCGCTCTCACCTTCGGCAAGGGCATACGCCCAAGACTCTTCGTCCGTTACATCGAGCTCTACGGCAATGGCCGACGATCCGATTTCAGCAGCGGTCTGTTGAGCAAGTTCCGTTCGTACATCAGCAATGCACACTCGAGCGCCTTCGTTCACAAACGCTTCGGCTATCGCCCGACCGAGTCCACGGGCTCCACCGGTGATGACTGCAACTTCTCCATCAAGCCGATTCATTTTTCCCCTCTTCACGCGAAATCACTACTGCAGACTTGCCCACCACGCTGCCCTCGTCCACTGCAATTACTGCATCAATCGCATTGTCGAACGCAACCTCATGAACGAATGATGTGAACTTTTCTGACGAGTACATCGAAAGCAGTGCTTCATGATCGTCTTCGTTATCAGCACGAGAAATCGTTCCTGCATACACGCCGACTAACGACGCGTTTCGGCGGACGAGCTGTGCGACCGACGGATTCGCCCAGGACCCACTCGCGAATCCAACAGCGAGGTGACGTCCTCCTATGGCCAGACAATCAACCATGGAATCGGCAAGTTCCCCGCCGACGGGGTCGTACACAAGATCAGCGCCGCGACTGCTTGTCAGTTTGTTGATGGTGGCAACAACATCAGAACTCGTTCGATCAATGGTTTCGGCGGCACCCGCCAATTGGCAGAGGGACTCCTTCTCAGTTCCCGATACAACGGCAATCACTCTTGCTCCCAGAGCCGAGGCGACCTGCACTGCCGTTATACCTGACCCCCCGCTTGCTCCTAGCACCACAACGGTCTCGCCCTCTCGCAATTGACCCCGTCGTTGCAAACCAATGAGGGCGGTGGAGTAGCCAATTCGAAACGTTGCCGCCTCAGAAGCAGGCATGCTCTCGGGCACGCGAAAGAGCGTTGATTCCGTTGCGATGGTGAATTCCGCGAGTCCTCCACGACCATCAAAAAAGTTGGTGACGCCCATATACCGCTCACCGGTCCGCACCGACACCCCATCACCAACAGCAACGACTTTTCCGCAAATTTCTTGACCCGGAATGAACGGGAGTGGCGGCGCGAAGGCGTAGTTGCCGCGACAGAGAAATGCATCAGGCTTTCCGATTCCCGCCGCTTCGACTTGCAAAAGCACTTCGCCGGGACCAGGAACGGGAACCGGTACCTCTACCTGGCGAAGCACGTCCGAGGGGTGGCCTGCGCCGACAACTTGCCACGCCCGCATCATGACCATGTCCTTCTGTGCTGTGCCCAAGGGGCGTCATTTGCGTTGAAAAACACCAGCAACAGAACCATCTCAATCAAAAAGCTGGTCGGTATAGGTGTCTGTGCCATGGACGGTGGGAATGAATGCTGCCTGAACCGCCAATTCACAGACACCACCTTCGCCAATGTCGGTTTCCGCCGATGCGAACACGTCTTCCCAGCACTCAAGCGGGTCGACGTCGGTGAATGACAACACCGTCAACATGTTCGGAACACCATCGGGCTCACGAACGTGCGCAAGTTTTCCTTCGGGCAGAGGTCTGGGCGCAAAGACGGTGGAAAGAGCAACCGGCCCCTGAACAACCGAGGGCAAGTACTCCGATCGAAGCCAATCGGCAGCGATCTCTCGATCTGCCGACACAGCATCGATGACCTGAACAACCATTCCCTTATAGGACGTCATCAATGCGTGCTTGTCGCGAGGAACCACATCGTCACGGTAGACGGGACCGACATAGTCATTGAATGAGGTGAACACGTGCCAGCGTTCCTCGAGCGGGTCTGCTCCGAGGCCCCGATAACTGCCTCGTCCCTCGGCGTGCAATCGGATATTGGATGAGAGGGCCCATCGCTCGTGATCTTCGAGCCGCCCTTCATTGATCCAATAGATGCCGATGTACTTCCCCGCAGATAGCGGATCGGCAATTCTCGAAACCGCCGGAGCTCGTAGGTGTTGATGGGAACGTGGGGCGACCCACCGGCGGCAAGAAAACATCCATGGCATGACCATTGCGCCGGTGATCATGTGATCATCTTCGTACCAGCGGTTATAGCCAACGACGTGCTCGGGTACTGGTTCAACCCAAGTAATGAGCGCTGCACCAAGTTCTGGAGCGTGCGGCCCGATAGCGGGCAACGAGAAGTACGCATCGTCACCGGCCACGTAGGAGTCCGACTCACTCACTAGCGGTGCCGTTCAACTCGTTACGTCGCGCTTCCCATCCGCTGATCATCGTTCCGAATTCCATCGGGTTGTAGATGTCTTCCTGATAGGAGAACAACCCTTCGCCGGCGTAATGAAGAATCGAAATGTTGTACTCACGATGAACCGAACCGTCCCCCGGATCTTCCATCACCGACCACGCTTGGAAGATCACCCAGCCTTTTTCCTCATCGATGACCCACCACTCGATCGGAAATTCGGCAATGCAGTTGCCGGGATAGTCATTGACCATTGATCGCGTGTAAAAGTCGAACACCTCTTTTCGACCGTTCATTCTCCCGATGAGATGTTCGAGATACACACAATCAGGGGTGAACTTTTCGGAAAACGGCGTCCAGTCATCAGTCTCAGCGCCGTGATCAGCAGCACTGCGGTAATCCGTAAATGCACTCTCGATTTCCGATTTTGACCATTTGCTCACTGTTCAAACTCCTTTGTGATTGAGAAACTGTGAAAAGCAGACCAATCAACCGGCGAGCTCATTTGTCGATACTCAAGCATCGAGAACGGCCACTGCGTCACAATTCGACCGTTGGGCGCCCGGTAGTAGGTATTGCAGTTGAGGTTCCATACGTCGATGCCGTCGATTGCCTCTTGGACCTTCCGGTTGAACGTCTCCATCGCTTCCGGGTGAACGTCAACCCAATCAAGTGACTTCTCATCCATTCCGGTAAGCACCTCAAGAACATGCTCTACCTGATACTCGATCATCTGAATGATCGACCCGTTATTCATATTTGGCCCATAGAGCATGAAGAGATTTGGGAATCCAGACGTTGTCACTCCCAAATAGGCCTGTGCGCCCTCGCTCCACGCATCTTGAATAGAGCGACCGTCAGATCCACGAACCGACATTGTCGTGATGAACTTGGTTGCGGCGTAGCCGGTCGCCAGGATGATGACATCAACATCAATTTCTCTTCCATCACGTGTTCTGATCCCCGTGGGAAGAATTTCTTCAATTCCCTCCGTCACTAACTCAAGGTTTGGAGAGTTGAAACAGGAATAGAAGACATTTGAAAGAAGGGGCCTTTTGCAACCAAACGGATGGTCCGGAATGAGTTTTTCCCGAACCTCTAAATCAGCAACCTCATCGATTGCAGCTAGACCAGTTTGCTCGCGTTCGGCATTCAGCTCTTTGAGCGCGAATGTCATTCCACGATTCATGTTGTCTTCAATGAGTTGACGAATCTCCTTGAGTGGCGTTGGATCGGCGCGAAAGGCTGCCAATTGTTCCTCGGTGTAAGGGTCATCGCCTTTGGGAAGAACCCAATTCGCAGTTCGTTGAAACAGATACAACTGCTCGACATCAGAAACAATCTCAGGAACCAACTGGACTGCGCTTGCTGCGCTCCCGATGACCGCTACACGGGCTCCAGTAAGTGACACCGAGTCTTCCCAACGTGCCGAGTGAAACATCGGGCCGCCGAAGGATTCGAGCCCGGCGATGTCAGGGAAGACCGGTTGGTTTAACATCCCAACCGCCGAAATCACTGCGTTTGCGGAAGTCTCTCGACCCGACTCAGTCGTGATGTGCCAGCACGAATCGAGCTCGTTCCACTCGATTGAGGACACCGCGTCACCAAAACGGCAATGGGGAGTGACTCCGTACTCTTCAGCGACATCCTGCATATAGGCGCGAATCTCTGGCTGTCGCCCATAGGGCTTTGACCAATCTGCTTTGAAAGCGAAGGAGAAGGAGTACATAACCGACGGAACGTCGCACTCGCATCCGGGGTATCGATTGAGATTCCATGTGCCACCGACCGCGTCACTTGCCTCGATCACTTCGAGATTGGAGAAACCTTCTTCAAGTAATCGCTTCGCCGCGACGATGCCGCCTGGCCCAGCTCCGATAATGACGACACGAAATGCCGAACGATCCATCGATAGAGACCCCCTCCCCGATGACCGGTACCCTATTGCCGTTCCCCACAGTTGGCGAGCGATTCGTCGGCACTTCTCGGAGGGTTCCGTCAGATGCAGCTAGCCCGAGCAGCAGTTCTGAACGCTGACGGAACGTTCTCGATTGAACGATTTGAAGTTCCACGTTCACTCGACGGAGCAGTCATCGAAGTCGAAGCATGCGGACTCTGTGGTACCGATCTTGACGTCGCCAGTGGTTCATTGCCGATTCGCACTCCTCTCATCCCTGGTCATGAACCGGTTGGGCGAATTCTCTCGATTGCCGAAAACTACGCCCAGACGACAGGACTCAAGGTGGGCGACCGAGTGGTTGTCCCTGCGGAATTGCATTGTGGAGAATGTGCCGGATGTCGAGCCGATGAGTCGTGTCTTGCTTCACCCGGTACTCACGGTTTCCTGCCAACAACGCTTTCTCCAGGACTGTGGGGAGGTTTCGCTGAAGCGATGGTGCTGTCGCCCCAAACTCGACCTCTCCGGATGGGCACCTCGGCTCCGCTCCAACGCGCATCACTCTTTAACCTTCTCGGAGCTGGTTGGTCGTGGGCTGTTGAAGCTCCGCACTTGCAGTCGGGCCAAAGTGTCGTTGTTCTTGGACCGGGGCAACGAGGTCTCGCTTGTGTACTTGCCGCCACGAGCATCGGAGCAAACGTCATTGCCGTGACTGGATTGGGATCACGGGATCAACAGAAACTTGCTGTTGCACTCGCCCTCGGCGCAGAGAATGTTTTCGATGCAGAGACAAGCGATATCGAATCTGAGATTCTCAGGGTTGCTCCCGATGGAGTCGACGTCATCATCGACACCACCCCTCATTCGACAGACGCAGTGACTCATGCGATGAACCTCGTTGCTCCGGGAGGGACGATTGTCATTGCCGGCCTCAAAGGTGCGCCTGTTCCCTTCTTCTCAACCGACACCCTCGCGCTTCGTCGAATCACTCTTCGCGGCGTTCGTTCCGTCACTAGGTCGGGATTCCGAAATGCACTCACAATGATTGAGTCGGGAGATGAACGACTCGATCTTCTACATACTCATCATTTCGATATTGAACATGTACAGGACGCCATCGACACGCTCCGAGATGACCCCTCAGCGATCGCTGTCTCTCTCGGTCGCGCACTCTAGACACGCAGCCAACCAAGTTCGACGAGTCGGTAGTCAAGGAGATCACAGTTTGATGATCCTCACGACTACTTTTGGCTCATGTCTCTGCAAAGCATGGACATGCTGGATTTACAAACCAACTCGCCGCTGCGGCTGCACCACACAACATCGGAGTGAACTTGTTGTGTCCGGCTCCACGGCCACGTCACTGATTGACTGCAACGTCCGGTCTCAGTGCGAGATTCACGTGCCCCCGACTACACGCCTCGGGGCCTGTCGCTGACGACGCCACTCTGAACCAAGTCATGGAGTGTCCCCTGGTCAAAACCGGCCTCGGTAAGCACCTCGATCGTGTGCTCCCCGAAAGTTGGAGCCGGCCGATACGTCCATGCCTCAACGTCAGGGGCCCGATACGGCATGCCGGGAATCTCAATCGACCCAAGAACGGGGTGCATCACTGTCTCAAACGTCCGTCGTGCTTTGTACTGAGGATGACGTCGAAGCAACCGGGGGTCGCGACACATCCCCGCTGGTACACCAGCCGAACAGAGTTCGTCGGCCGCGTGCTCGCCATGTCGTTGACCGACCCACTCAGCGATCACCGCATCAAGATCATCGTGGGCAACAACCCGATCTTCATGCAATGTGAAACGGGAGTCACGGGCAAGTTCTTCGCCCCCAAGCACCCTCGCAAGCGCAAGCCACTGCTCATTGTTCGTGACACTGACCGCCAACCACTGACCTTCCTCAACGGTTTGATACACCCCTTGTGGTGCAGCATGAGACGAGCGATTTCCATCGCGGCCCATTACGACTCCGCCAGCAAGGTATTCGAGCATCGGTTGAGCCGAGACGTTAAGTGAAGCCTCAAGCATCACCGATTCCGCGGCTACACCACGTCCGCTACGAACGCGCTCTGCGTGAGCAACCATCGCTACCCAAGCTCCTGTTGATCCACCCACTGGATCGGGTAGACCACCCTTTGAAATCGGCAGACCGTCGGCGAATCCGGTGATGGATGACATTGTCGACATCGGCTCGATTGTTTGTGCAAATGCCGGTCGATCACGCCAGGGACCGTCAAGTCCAAACGCTGGCATTCGGAGATACACGATGTGGGGATTACGGGCGAGAACCGCATCGTGGGTAAGTCCCCAAGATTCTGCAACTCGCGGCGCAAAGTTCTCTACGAGAAAGTCCGCGTGATCAATGAGCGTCCACAAAATCTCGCGGCCTTCCTCCGAGGCAAGATCAACTGAGATTCCACGACGATCTGTGTCGACCGCAGCGAACATATGGCCGAACTCCCACCACGCTTCGGTCGTTGCGAAGATCTTTCCAGTGAGTCTCATACCGTCGGGGTTCCCCGGGCCTTCAATGTGAACGACATCAGCCCCGAGCCGACCGAGTATCTGGGTCGTCAGTGCTCCCACCCACCAACTCGTGAGATCGAGAACGCGCAGTCCCGCTAGCGGTCGAGAAGCAGTGCCAGTTAAAGAGGAAGGGAACGGCAAACGCTCGGGAGAACCTCACCTTCAACTCTGCAAGATGACTGCGGATCAGCACTAATGTGAAATCTCCGCTTCCGGATAACCCAGTTTGGACAGGGACTACGAATGACGGAGTCAGGAAACTCAGAAATGTCCTCGCCAAAGATTGATGGCGCCAAGGCTGTCTTTTGGCACCTCGACGACATCGACTGGACCGAAGTCCAGCGTCAGCAAAATGCAGACGGCTCTGTGTCTATGGTGCGTGAAAAGTGGCCGATCATTCGGCCCGGCTTTCTCTCCGCTCATGTGCACTACGAACCAGGAATGGTGGTGCGCCGACACGGTCACCGCAGCAACCACGTTGTGTTCGTGCTTGATGGCAGCGGCTGGATCGGAACCGAACCGTGCGAGCCAGGTACACACATTCACGTTCCACTTGGTTCTGCATTCGGTCCGATCATTGCTGGCCCTGAAGGATTGACGTGCTGGGAACTGAGCTTCGGTGAATTCGGCGGTTGGGGCGATCAGCCCGAGCTCTACGCAAATGAGATTGCCGAGCGCGGCATCACGCCACTGCCCGATCCCCCACTTGAAATCGGCGATTGGTTTGTTGATCCCCGCGGCGATTGGGGTGGCGAGCGTCCGTCACCCAAGGTCGATGGGCTGCAATCAGTGATGACACATGTTCGTGACTATGAATGGACCGAACTGAAGCAGCAACAAAACGCTGACGGCTCGGTGTCAGTTGCTCGCGAGAAATCGTTACTCCAACAACCCGATTTCACGAGTACCTACGTCGAATACTCACCGGGAATGACCGTCGAGCGACACGGGTACTTCGGTCAGCACCTCGTTTGGGTCATCGAAGGCGGAGCGTGGTTTGGCGACCGTTGGTGCCCAACCGGTACGCACATCGAACTGCCCTTAGGTGCTGCGTTCGGACCAATCGTCGCCAGCGAAGAGGGTGCCCTCTTCCTTGAGCTCACCGACGGCGACGTTCGCAGTTGGGTTGACGAGCCTGCTAGCCCGTGAATTTCGGAACTGCCTCTTCGGCATCGGTCGAACCGTTCTGGGAGATCTGTGCCCAATCAGCATCGGTCCCGAAGCGGAACATCCCCGAGGTTGACGAAACTGATTGAGACCCTGTCGGCTGCAAGCGCTTTGCACTCCGCTGCTGAGCGAGCAGGGCCTGGAGCTGTTGCACGATCCCAGAAATCTGCGGCGTTGCCATGAGAATTGGATCAGACGCGATGTTTCGAATCTCCAGCGGATCTTCCGACGTGTTGTAGATCTCAAGCTGATCCGGAGCAGCATTCAGCTTCAACGTGGTGTTCGCGCTCTTCGGACCCGGTCGTTGCGTCACGCCACCGACAATGGTCTGCGCGTCACGGCTGTTCGGAGAACTCCAGAAATTCGGGTTGTCGAAATAGCGCGTGTACTTCCATCGTTCCATCTCACCCGATGGCCCTGTCGGGAGATTCGCTATGACCGTCTCGAGATGGCACGGCTGAACAACAGACTCGTACATCGTTCCGTTCCAACCAACTTGTTGCGCGCCGCGCATCGGCTCGTCATCGGTCATGAAGTACTGAGCGTCGTTTGCAATTGAAGATTCAGCTTCAAGATTCAAAAGAAAGCCCGACAGGTCTCGACCTGGCAGTGGTTGCACCTGCGTGTGAGTCGTCGAAAGCATTGAGATCAGTGCGCTTTGATCAAGACCAGCGAGTCCGAGCATTGTCGGCAACAAATCGACGTGGCTCGTGAGTGCATCTGTTGACATTCCTGATGAAAACAATTCCGGATTATGGATCACAAAGGGAACTCGCAGCACTTCGTCGTAGGAAACATGCCACTTCTGATGAAGTCCACCGTGTGATCCGAGAAGATCTCCATGATCAGAGAGATAGATGATGATGGTTTCTCGATAGGTCGTGTTGTTCGCGGTGAGTGCATCGATAACCGACTTGATGTGCGCATCAACATTCTTCTGCAGCTGGTAATAGAAACGCTGATAATCAGAATTCGTCAGCGTTGGCTGAAGCGATTTCGGATAGGTCTCGCGATAACTCGCTTGTGCATCAGGCTTCTGCACGAGGTCGTCAGTGAATGTTTGCGCCCATGCAACCGAATCAAATAGATCCGTGGGGACGTTCGACCCATTGAGTTGCCCCTGCAGGTTGAGTGCGGTTGATGGATTTGCTTGACCGGCTAGAAGCGCAAGTTGACCCCAAAGCACGATGTCATGCGGATTAACAAATGACGCAACTGCCAACCATGGATTCGGTGAATTCAGCAGACTCTGCATCAATTCAACGCTCTGCGCCGCAAAACCATCGTCACGACCTCCACCGCCTGGTGCGGACGATCCTGAATCCAGCGGGTTGGAACCATGCGGCTCGGGACCGATCCACCCTTGGAATCCAAACTCGTCCAACATGTCCGTTTCGAGATAGATGTTCTCTGCTGTCAGGTTCCGAGATCCGTCTGCGTTGTACGAGGGATATGGCTGATGTGTTCCCGGTTTATAAAGATCGGCGTCGGAAACGTGCCACTTACCTTTCCAATAGGTGTCGTAGCCGCCAGCCCGAAACCAACTTCCCATTGTCGGCACGGTTGTCGGATCTAGCCAATAAAGATCTTGTTCAAGAGACGACTTTGCAATGCCAGAGGTTTGCGTCACGCCATGCAGCGATGGGTACTGCCCTGTAAGGAACGACGTACGGCTCGGAGCACAAGCAGTCGCCATGATGTGGTGGTTACGGAATTGCATTCCGTTCGCTACGAGCTGGTTCTGAGCCGGAAGGTTCGACGCGCGCCAAGAAGCCAGCGACGCCGATTCATATGAAACGGGGTATCGCTGCTCATCAACGATGATGACGAGAAAGTTCGGTTGCGCCGTTAGCGGTCCGCGCGGAACAAACGCTGGCGAGACAGCGGTAGGCGCTGTCGGGCTAGCCCCCAGATGGCGATACTCCGGCAGCCATGGCAGCAGCAGCAACACCAATTGCGCCTGCACCTTTGAGCACTTGCCGACGGGTGACTATTCCTTCTTGAAAGTGGTCTTCGCCAGACTCCGGCATTTTTTAACCCTTCGCATGATTAAGCAAGGCTACTCGTGCCTCTATCCGGAGCAGCAGCGTCAGGGTTTCGAATACCCAAGAACATGCGGGCCCAGAAACTGCATAGTCAACGTGGCACTTTCGGCCGGATTGCTCGTGCTCTCTCGCAATGTGGTTCCCGTGTGAGCCAGGAGCCACCTGCAAACGTCAGTCCTGCGGCAGGAAGCTCGTATCGACATGGTCGCGGCCGGCGATTCGAGCAGAGATGAGGTCAATCGCCACGACGACCACGAATCCGAGGACCATCAATCCAATCGGAACCAACACTGGTCCCTCGATCCATCCGAGTTCTGTGCTGTCCAAACCACTAGGCCACGGCCAAAGCACGCGGATTGAACCGATCATGAGCCCAATCAATCCCGCCATGACCGTCGGTTCATGTTCCACCAATGCCCAGTGGAGCACCTGAGAAAAGAGAGCGAGACCGATAACGCAACCAAGCCCGAACACAACAATGATCGCAAGATCGCGATCACTTACTGCGGAGAGCACCGGACCGTACATACCCATCGTGACGAGAAGAAATGAACCACTGATGCCGGGCAAGATCATGGCGCAGATGGCAATCGCTCCTGCGATAAAGAATGCCCAAAGCGCTGGGTCGGCAACTTGACTGACGGTGTCGTCGCTCGTGCCGCCTCGAGCTCCGAGCAACACGAATGTGACGATGGCGACGATCACCATCACCGTCCATCGGCGTACATCACGAACTTCCAACAACCCCCAGGCCACCACCACTGATCCGGCAACAAGTCCAAGAAAAAGACCCGCCATCTGCACGGGACTGTTTTCGAGCAGATGCTCAATTACCCCTGACAGTGTGGCAACGGCAATGAGGACGCCGATGAGCAGCGGTGCGATCAGTCTCCACTCGACAGAAACAAACGAATGACGTGCGCCGCTGAAGTCGAGTTTGACGAGACGCCCGAGCACCTTCGCCCCGGCACGCACCGAAGAGATCAGGCGTCGATAGATGCCGAGAACAAGAGCGACTGTTCCGCCCGAGACTCCAGGGACGACATCAGCTGCCCCCATGAGAAATCCACGAACAACGTTCCCTAGGAGAGCAAGCATTCAACGCACCATAGTGAACGTCACCGGGGATGTGGCGACAGCGTGATCACCGGCGCGCATCAAAGGGAAGCAAACCGTTTGCTCGTCTTCGCTCCTGCGTCAGCGCCACAGAATGCGGTGCTGCGGACCCTCACGACTGGACCCAAATCAGTGAGCGGTGCTCTCGTCAATGACCGGTTCGCGGAGATGGAGCGGCTCGACATGCTTCTTCTTTCGTCGGGTGCCGATATTGAGAACTTCTACGAATACCGAGAAGGCCATGGCGGCATAGACGTAGCCCTTGGGAATCTTCTGGCCGAATCCCTCCGCAATCAACATCGTGCCGATGAGAAGTAGGAACGCAAGCGCGAGCATCTTGACCGACGGATGGGCATTCACGAACGTGTAGATGGCCTTCGAAGCCAAAAGCATCACGAGAACCGACGTCATGATGGCAATGATCATGACTCCGACGTAGCTCGTCATGCCGACGGCCGTGATGACCGAGTCGATCGAGAACACCAAATCGAGCAGCAGGACCTGACCGATCACGGCAACGATCGTGGGCGCGACCTTTGCCGAAGTTGTGCCCTCTTCTCCCTCGAGTTTGTGATGGATCTCCTTCGTGGCCTTATAGATAAGGAAGAGGCCGCCGGCGAGCAAGATCAACTCTTTGCCACTGAAGCCCACCGACCCGATGGTGAACAATTCCTTCTTTAGGGTGACCACCCAACCCACCGCCAAAAGCAGGAGTACTCGCATTCCGCCGGCGGCAAGGAGACCGATCTTTCGGGCCTTGTCCTGCTCCTCAGGCGGGAGCTTGGAAGCGAGAATCGAGATGAAAACGACATTGTCGACACCGAGCACGATCTCGAGTGTGAGCAGTGCTGCTAGCGCACTCCATGCGGTGGGGTCAGACATCCAGTCCATGAGTCAGGAGATTACTGAGGTTCACCACGCACCGTTGAAAAACATCTCAGCTCTACTCAGCCACCCTCGAGATGCGATTACCGTCCAACTTGGCTCGATCGACTGCTGGACCAGTGAGGCTGACGAGATACTTCGAATTGCATGCCTGGGTTCCGATCGTGGTCGGCAACACCTGCTCAAACTTCGTACCCGAAAGCTTTACAACCATCGAACAATCCCCGGGCTTGTTGCCACCTGGGTTCGTCGGTGACTGTAAGCCGCCCGCGTCATAACTCGTGACCTTCTGGAGCGCGCTAATCACGCAATCGCTCGAGAGGTTCGACCCACATTCTTTAACTCCTTGCGCCCAAAGCAGGAACGCCGCAGTCGCCTGTGCACCAGAGAGACTGGTTGAACCGCCGTTTGCCTTCACAATTTCAACATATTTTGCTGTGGCCGGGACCTTGTCGGCTTGTTCAAACGGGTAGAACGGCATCTGCACATAGACGTTGTCGGCGTTGCCGTTCGTATTCCACTTTGCAAATGCGCTGTCGTAGAAATTGGCCTCCTGCAGCCACAGGGGGTCGAAGTCGAGAGTCTTTGCTGCATCAAGAAGATTCTCGAAGTGCGGAGCCGGAGAGCCTGAGAAGTACACAATTTCGGCGCCACAGTCCTTCAACCGCTGCACAAACGGCAACCAATTTGCCTCTCCCAGGATGTTGTACGACTGCTCGCAGTCGAGGAAGTTCCAACCAACCTGTTCGTAAGCGATGACAGCTTTTTTTGCCAAATCAACAAGAGCGACAAAGTCACCATAAATAATCGCTGCCTTCTTGACCTGCGACGGGAATTGCTCGGCCATTTGCGCCGCGGCGGAAACGTTGGCGAAGTCAACCGGGTTAGGCGACGGCTGCACCATCAGGGGGCCATTCGAGAACTGTGGTGAAACTGAATATGCCGGTACTGACGCCATCTTGCATCCAACACGGATCTGTTCTTGCGCCGAATCAAGCGACCAGCCCTGTCCAACCAGCATGAAATCTTGCGCGCAAGCCTCGGTCATCACGTTGGCCACATTCATGATTGCTGCATCGCGATAATTGCCAATGATCTGACGGCCGTTGATGCCACCTTGGTCATTGCACCACTTGATCATCGCCTTCATTGCGTCAGACATTTCCTTATTCAGACCCGGAGCCGCTGGGTAGCCGGCGTCATCTCCAAAACCAATCGTGATGCTCGTGTCGGTGACGCCCTGCTGCGTCGCCCCCTTTGCTTCGCCCTTGCCACATGGCGATGCCATTGTTCCGAAGTCTGTCGAAGAAACAATTTTCGATGTCGAGGAAGTGCCGCTTGACGTATCAGCGCGACCGCCTCCACAAGCCACAACGAAAAGGCTGGCTAACGCAAGAAAGCCTGCGATGAGAACCAACCGGTGCGAATGCGGACGAACCGACATCATTTCCCCTCAAGCCATAGCGATGCGCAGTACACGAATTGGAATACCACGGCTTTTCTATCAACTACTAACCGTATCGAAGCCTATCGGGCCGTTTTCGACCGCCCGATACCCCCGAACTCCACTTCCCCAGTGGCTTGCGGGCCATTGCAACGAGTTTCGCGCAAGGTCCCACTCACAACCCGCCCTCGCAGGACGTGGGCAAACGTCCCAACCTGAAGGTCAACGTGTCTATATAAATAGATAGTGAAACGTATTTCGGCCAAAAGTGAACCGCTGACCTGTTCAGTTGTTTATCCCTGGAGATCTCGGCGGATGGTTGGCCATTGAACGCAGGGACGACTGTGTAGGCAAGGTTTGTCGATGACCTTGCCAAAGGCCGAAACATCAGAGGCGTTGTCACCCTGCACTACCGCCTAGATTCCCCGGTCAGGACAGGCCCCAAGTCGGTCCACGAGGGGGAACCGTGCTTGACCATCGGATCATCGGTGCAACTGTGGTGGACGGAACCGGCGCGCCAGCAGTTGTGGCCGACATCGGCATTCGCGACGGCCGCATCGTGACGATCGTCGAACCAGGAATGTTGCACGAAGAAGCGCTCGAAACTTTCGACGCCACCGGCCTAATCGTGAGCCCCGGCTTCGTCGACATGCACACGCATTACGACGCGCAACTTTTCTGGGATCCGTTCGCTGCTCCATCGAACGTTCACGGCGTTACCTCAGTGATCGGGGGTAACTGCAGTTTCAGCATCGCCCCCGTTAAGCCGCAGGACGCCGACTACATCCGGCGGATGCTCGCGAAGGTCGAGGGCATGCCGCTCGCCGCTCTCGAACAGGGAGTGCCGTGGTCTTGGTCAACCTTTGGCGAGTACCTCGACGCGCTCGAGGGAACGATTGCAGTCAACGCTGGCTTTATGGTCGGCCACAGTGCGCTGCGCCGTTACGTGCTCGGAGCGGAAGCGAATTTCCGAGCTGCAACCCCGAGCGAGCTCGATGACATGCGGCGCGCACTTGGTGCTTCGATCGAAGCTGGCGCGCTCGGACTTTCAATGGACTGCTCGTCCTCGCACAGCGACGGCAATGGCGACCCGGTGCCAGCGAAGGGCGCCGACCGTGAAGAGATCCTCTCGTTATGTGAGGAGACCGGTCAATGGCCCGGCACCACCCTCGAAGGAATCTTCGATGGCGCAAGCGACGGGTTCGACGAATCAGAACTCGAACTGCTGCCGGCAATGTCCGTGCGGGCCAACCGACCGCTCAACTGGAACCTGCTTGTTGTTGATACACGCGACCCCGATCGCGTCGATCGTCATCTTGCAGTATCGAAACGTGCGCGCGAACTCGGCGGTCGCGTCGTTGCGCTCACCATGCCGGTGATCGTTCCGATGAACATGAGTTTTGGAAATTACTGCGCACTGAATTTGATGCCCGGATGGGGGCCGATTCTCAACGCACCAGTTCCGGCGCGCATCGAAATGCTGCGCGACGAGCCGACGAGGCGAATGATGGTTGCCCGAGCCGACAGTGAAGAAGCTGGCATGTTCCGCCGCCTCGCAGGATTCGCTGATTACATCATTGGCGATACGTTCAGCGCTGCCAACGAGGGACTCGCCGGCCGCAAGGTGCGCGATATCGCTGCCGAGCGTGGTGATGTCGAGCCATTTGACACGCTCATCGACATTGTCATCGCCGACGATCTCCGAACGGTGTTGTGGCCAAGTGCCCCCGACGATGATGACGCTCACTGGATTATGCGTCGTGAACTGTGGGATGACCCCGACGTCATTCTCGGCGGTAGCGATGCGGGTGCGCACCTCGACCGCATGTGTGGCGGTTCTTACCCCACTCGCCTGCTCGCCGATTCGCTTCGGGGACGAAAGTTGTTGAGTCTCGAGCGCGCCGTGCAGGCGCTTACCGATGTTCCGGCGCGTCATCTCGGGCTGCGCGACCGCGGCCAGGTCAAAGAGGGGTGGATCGCCGATCTTGTGGTGTTTGATCCCGCCACCGTCGACACCGCCACACCAACTATCGCGCACGATCTTCCCGGCGGCTCGCCGCGCATGCACGCCGAATCGGTTGGCATCGTGCGCGTCTTTGTCGGAGGCGTTGTCACCGTTGCTGATGGAGCGTCCACAGGAGCGCGGCCCGGGGCCGTGCTGCGTTCAGGCCGCGACACAGACACTGTCACCGTGCACTGAAAAGAGTTACTCCAGGAGCACCTTCCGAAGCGAAACTGCGAAGCCAATGCCTCGGCGCGCCTCACTCACCACGTCACGTCCCAAGTCTCGCCATGACTTGGTCTCACTGAATGTTCAATCGGCCTAGAACCCCCGAACCAGCCTTGCCCCAGTGACTTGCGGACCGTTGCGCCGAGTATCGCGTCGTTAGAGAAATAGGTAAGGAAACGCGATTCGGCCAAAAGTAAAAGGCGGCCTTCATCGTGCTTCCTTGAGTGCAGGAATTTAGTATGCGACCGATTGAGCGACCTTGAGGAATTCACCCGCACTAAGAGCAGTTGCGATGGCAGTCAGCCCCTTCGGACCATGCGGGGATCACCGTCGCCCGTGCGGATGCGGTCCAGAACAAACACCGAGTCGATCCACAACTGTCTTGGACCCTAGCGAAATTATCTAGGACACATAGGATCCATTCATGGGACTTTCAATCAAGACGGGCACAGCATGGAGCGATGTATTTGCTCAGGCTCAAACAATTGCACCAGAAGCTTTCGAATCAGATCGAATTTGTAATCTGGTAAATGGAGACTGGTCGAAAATTGGTGATACGTCGCCTCATGCCTCACCGCTGGACGGCACTTTGATTCCTGGACCACCTCTTTTAACGGGTGAGCAGGCATTTGATGCGATGTCTGGCGCCTTGCGACAAGACAAAGAATGGTCAAAAGTTTCTTTGGATGAACGCAAGAGTCGAGTTGCTGAGGCCCTTCGTTTGCTGCGCGAAGTTCGCGACACCGTTGCTCTTTTTTTGGTGTGGGAGATCGGAAAGCCATGGAGTACGGCATGTGCAGACGTAGACCGTTGTATCGATGGTGTGGAGTGGTATCTGACTCAAATCGATCGCCAGATGGAAAGTCGAACTCCCCTTAATGGCCCTGTGTCAAACATTGCATCGTGGAACTATCCCTTGAGCGTCTTGGTGCATGCAGAGCTTGTCCAAATGCTTGCGGGAAACGCAGTCATTGCGAAGACACCGACGCAAGGTGGGTTTCACGCTCTAACACTTGCTCATGTGTGTATGGCTCGTGCAGGTCTGCCAGTCACTCTTGTATCTGGTTCGGGTGCTGCTCTCAGCGACGCCCTGATTTCATCTCCAGAGCTTGGAGCTCTTGCGTTTGTTGGGGGGCGGTCAAATGGTCGCAAGGTAGCGACCACACTTGCCGACTTTCGTAAACGTCACATTCTTGAGCAAGAAGGTTTGAACGCGTGGGGCATTTGGAACTATTCGCAATGGGATGATCTTGCTGGCCATTTGAAAAAAGGCTTTGAATACGCCAAGCAGCGGTGCACCGCCTATCCGCGCTATGTCATCCAGCGAGATCTTTTACCTGCATTTCTGGAGATGTACTTTCCGGTAGTCAATTCCTTGAGTTTTGGGCATCCATGTGCTGTTGAAAATGACAGTGATCCGCTACCAGAACTCAGCTTCGGTCCGGTTATACAGCGCTCAAAGGCAGAGTCCTTGCGCTCGCTCTTTGACGAGGCTGTTAGGACTGGTGGAATTCCACTTTTGCGAGATCATGTCGAACGCGGTCGTTTCATCGACGGTCAGGACACGTCTGCTTACGTTGCTCCGGCATGTGTTCTGTCTCCGCCATCTGGTTGGGCGTTGCATCACTCAGAGCCTTTTGGTCCTCTCGACTCAATCGTGGTTGTGGATACCGAGGCCGAACTGATCGCAGCAATGAATGCATCAAACGGATCACTTGTTGCGTCACTCGCCACAGATGACCTCAATTTTGCAGAGCGTATTAAGGAAGATATTCAGGCTTTCAAAGTGGGAATAAACAAACCTCGGTCGCGCGGGGATCGTGAAGAAGTCTTTGGTGGTCGAGGTAGTTCATGGAAGGGTGCATTCGTTGGAGGTGACTTGCTTGTTGACGCGGTCACGCAAGGAGAACGCCCGTTATATGGCAATTTCCCTGAAGGTTCTCGCTACCCGCAGACGTAACGAACGGTCTCGCACTTGGAGAGGTCAGAAACCTTTCGTGGCCTGAACCCCGATTGGTGTCCAGGGCCCAGTGGGCCATTGCTCGGAGGTCCATTCGTGAAGTTGGGGAGGAATCGAACTCCAGCGAGCCGCGACCTGGCATCGATATCCGCTGATGTGGTCTGGCATTCAAGGAAAGGTGTGACGCAGTGTTGATTTCCATGTGATTGGCGACGAGTATCAGTTCATGGACTATCAGGTATGTGACCTCGCACCATCCGATATCGGGGCCGCAGTGCGACTTCTCGAGACGTTGCGATTGGTGCCTGATAGCTCGCCGATTGATATCGCTCAGTTCATCTCCGATGTAAATAGTGGTGCAGTCGTTGTCGTGGCATTGGCCAACGGTGCGCTTGTCGGTCTTGCGAGTGCTCGCGTAGCCGGCGATGGCGCGTGGACTCAATTGGTGGCGATCTCTCCTGAATGGCGCCACCGAGGTATTGGTTCGGCGCTAGCGAGAGGTCTCGAGGATCGGTTGTTGCACGTGGGTGTGCGCAAGATTTCCGCGCTGCTCGGCCCCGGCGAGGTCGGCGAACGAGCACTGTTGAATCGTGGATTCACCGCTACCGAGGGCATGGTGCTGTACGAGAAGTCACTGTCGTTGGAACCGGGCGACGTGCGCGTCATCGACAAGTGGGGTGGCCAGATCCTTGACGGTGACCTGTGGGACCTTGCCGCCGGCATGGAACGCGAAAAAACGCTTATCGATCAGCGGATCGTGGCGCCGCTGTCGGATCCAGCGCTCGCAGCGCAGATTGGTCTCCGTCCACCTGCGACCGCGCTCATGTTCGGACCACCTGGCACCGGCAAGACCACCTTCGCCAAAGCCATGGCAAGTCGGCTCGGATGGCCCTTCGTTGAACTGTTGCCCTCCAAGTTGTCGAGTGGCGAGGGGACCCTTTCGAACGAACTCCGTGAAGCCTTCCTGGAGCTGGGCCAGCTTGATCACGTGGTGATCTTCATCGATGAGTTCGACGAGATCGCGCCTGCCCGTGAGAGTCGCCCCGCATCCGCAGGCGTGGTCAACGAATTGCTGAAGTGCATTCCCGACTTTCGGCGTCGGCCCGGAAAGCTTCTGATCTGTGCGACCAACTTCGTCGAGACAATCGACCCCGCCGTGTTACGTCCGGGACGGTTCGACCTCCTGATCGGCATCGGCCCGCCCGACATGACCGCACTGACCATGCTGTGGACTCAGGCACTGGACGGCATGACGCTTGCGGCAGGGGTCGACCCGTCCGTGCTTGCCGAGAGGTGCTCGGGCTTCACCCCCGGCGATGTGGACCTTGCTGCACAGCGCGCCGCCGCTGAAGCGTTCGCGCGGGCGAGGTCGACAACGCAATCGGTAGTAGTGACGGGCGACGACCTGACCGCTGCGATCGACAGGACCAGGCCCTCCATCACTCCGCAGATGCGTGAGGCCTTCACCGCCGAAGTGTCGATGTTCGAGCGCGTCTAAGGAACAACGCCATCGCCTCAAGTCTCTAGTGAGCAGCGAGTTTCGCGCCAGGTCCTACTCACACCCCGCCCTCCTGAGACGTGCGCGTAATTCAAAACCCGCAGGTCAACGCGTTTACAGAAATAGGTAGTGAAACGCGTTTCGGCCAAAAGTGAAACGCGGCTCTATCGAGCTGTTTGGGCCTGGCGATGTTGCCGCAGCTTCAGCCTGTGAAAACTGGAACTACCTGGTCTGACGCGACTGTGGTTGTTGACGGAGACACAGTCGTTGTCGTTGTTGACGGAGGCACAGGGCCGGTTAACGACAGCACCAACGTCTCAATGGCGGAACCGGCCTGCGCGTCACCAACCGTGACTCACTCAGACACGACACCGAACTCAACCCGGTTCCGTATTTCCCACTATTGGCCTTATCCGACAGGGGCGTATTCGACAGTGACGTCACCATCTATCACCTCAATTTCAACCTGAATTGTCGTTTGAACGACAAACAGATAATTCGGGCAAACGTTGTTGGTAGGGGATTCAGCCCTGTTTCAGCGCTTGAACCAAGAATAAACTAGCGAATCAATAGCACCAGTTCACGTTAGGGCACTTGTTAATCTTAACTTTTGTCCCCCCAGCATGCTGGGTCGCGCTCTGGATATTGCTAGGGCCGAGATGAGTGTATACGCCGGTGTAAGATGTGTCGCTGCTGTTGCAATCCACCATGTCGGTATTCAATAAAGTTGCATTCCCTTTATCCTCTGTAAAACCCTTCTGAGTCGCGAGATTCGACACACCGCTCGTACCAAAAACGATTTTGTTGGGTTGGGATGATTTTTTCAGCACCAACGACGCGTAGTCGCATACTTGAATGCCCCAACCCTCGGCGTAGGCGGGAAGGTTAAACGTCATCGTGTCACCCTCCGTTAATGTCCACTCGCCTGTTCCGGTTACAACATAGTTAGTTGTTGCGTCGATGAAGAGTGATGCGTGGTTGTAGGTGGCTGGTTTAAGGGTGTGTGTGTGAGTGTTTCCCGCGACGGGTGCTGGGTCATCGATTGTGTTGAGGCCGAAGATGACTTGTCCGTTTTCGATACGTGGGTTGGTCATTTCAACCACGCTGGTAAGGGTCTGTGAACCAGTCTCCAACAGCAACGCAGCATTCGGTGGGTCAGTGTCAAACCCGTAAACTTCCCAATCCTCAGCAAACTCGAGCAGCGTCATGGAGTCTGTTTGACGATTCGGCCGGTCCGTAAAAGCCGTCACCCGCTCACTAGCGGGAAGGCTCACCGAAAACCCTGAACCATCTTCGATGACGGTCACATCAGCAGCATCCACGGCATACAACCACTGCGGAGCAGCAGCAGCACTCTCACCCGCTTCGCCAAAAGTTGCACTCCGAGTGGAATCAGACGAAGAACACGCCGAAGCCAGCAAGGCCAATGAAAGGCCGAGCGCAATAACTGAGAGGGAAAAACAGCGACGCATTGAAGATCTCCGATAATCATCCGATTCGAACGAAGGAAACGTACTTGAGGTGGCTTCAGCGCGCCCAAACGGCGCTCGAAACTTTGGTTTGATCTAACTGAACTTTCGACCGCCCGATAGACCCCGAACTACCCTTCCCCCATGGCTTCCGGGCCGTTGCGCCGAGTTTCGCGCCACGTTCCGCGCCATCCCCGCCCTCGTGGGGATGGCGCGTAATTCAAAACCCGCAGGTCGACGGGTTTACAGAAATAGGTAGTGAAACGCGTTTCGGCCAAAAGTGAAACGCGGCTCGATCTGACTTGGCGTGCGGCAATCGAGACCTCCTAACCCGGGCCAATGCGCCACCTAATGCTTCTCGCCTACCGTTGCGGTTGGACGGGAAGGTGGGTTGCAGCAGATGGGTGTTTTTCGAATGGCGACGAAAGTGGCGCGGACATCTGCTCGCGCCGGAGGCAGCATCGCCCGTGGTCGAGTTCCATCTCTAGGAATTCGTGTTGGAGTAGCTGGTTTCGGGGTTGGAGTTGGCACCCGAGGGATCAGCGTCCGAACGCCAGTGTTGAGCCAATCCGTTGGTCTCTCCGGCTTTACCACGACGCTCCAAGTCCCCGGGATAGCTCGCCTGTCGGTCAATCCGGTGCGACCGTCGGCAACTGCAGCGCTCGGCCCGCTGCGCTTTCGAGCTTCCCGTCATCCGGGGATTGGGATTAGTACCGGCCTTGTCTCGCTCGGCATCACCACCAAACCCTTGGCATGGATTGATGTCCTTGGTTTCCGAGTCGCCCGGTCTTTGTCGATGACCAGCTAGACGGGTCAACGATTGCTCTGGGCCGATCCGATGCAGGCCGCTACCTTTTCGTAGCCCTGCTACGTGAAGACCATCGCGGCAACGTGTTCATCCTGACCGCGCGAACCATGGATGACAGCGAAAAACAGACGTACCGCAGGCAGGGAAGGTGACCACGATGAACGAAACTCCCCAGGAACGCATAGAGCGCCTAGCCGAGTACTGGGATACCCACTCGGCACCGACTGAGGGCTATGAACAGGTCGAGCAGCCAGCGAGCGACCCGATGATCGTGTTCTCCCTGCGTCTCCCTAAAACCGTCGCGGACCAGCTGCGCGTTGCCGCGCAGTCACGCGACCTGAAAGCCACCGAACTCGCCCGCGAATGGATCACCCAACGGCTTAGCCATCCCGCCGAACACAGCCCCACCGCTGACACTGTCGCTGTCCAACTCGAACAGCTAGCCGCTCAACTGCGCGCGTCCTAAGGTTTCGAAGCGCCCCAAGTCGTTGGCCCGCTCGGGAGTGCCGGAAACGTCCATTTCAGGTCGCGACATCTTCCGCACTGAGCAAGCGCGTTGAGGCACTCCGGATGGATTCCCATGCGCCGAACTCTGGGTGTTCGTGGCGTTCACAAGCACGGGTGATCCTCGACCACATCCCGGCGCATTTATGAATTCTGCCGATGCCGATGCGCAACTCTACAAACCAACGTGCGGAAGACTACCCTCCTTGTATGGTCGGATCTGCGCTCGCAAATTTGTGGCTTCGGCTGCTTACTGTGTTAGTGGTGCTGTTCCTGGTCGCCGCGTGCTCGTCGTCAGGGGAATCCTCGCCCTCTGACTCAGGTCAGACCGACATCGCCAGTGCACTGAACTCCATGCTCGAACCGAGTGGCTCAGGCGTGCTGCTTCGAGTACCTGACGGTCTTGACAGCACAGTCGTACCGGCGACCTTCACACGCAACGACATCTATCCTCCAACGCAGATGTATGTTAACCCGCCGCAATGCACTGGCACGGCGAACGAAAGCGCCACTGATGGCTATGTGAGCATGCAGGGATTTGTTATCGATTTCTGCTCAGATTCGAGTCCGCCGCCCGATGGCAATGGCCAGCTTGCCGGCGTCGACCCATTCCTCGAGGCCGCCGTCGGGGTGGTTGTCGGAACACAGCTAAAAAAGTTTGATAGCGGCATCTACTACCCGACGGATTCCAACTCGACTGACAAGAGATGCCGCTGGAACGGTTCCTCCTACGACTGCCCGGGCTCTGACGGAAAGGGTGGGGCAGGCAGTGCTGACGGCAAAGGCTGCGATGTGAACCAGGTTGACGCTCCGGGCCCTGATGGGCTGAAGTTAGTCTCCGACCCGACATGCAGGTGCGAAGCGAAACTCAGCGGGAACGGTTGGGCCGACTGGATTGATCACTGGCTCAAGTACGCCAGCAACCACCCAGGCATATTGCCGCAATACACCTACTTCACCGGTAACGACACGAACACCCCCTACAACGAGTCAGGCGGACAGGCGGGCAAGGCCCCAATGTTTGCAATGGACTGGTCTTCCTGCTGGGTATCAGACATCAACGACCTGGTCGCTCTACAAAATGCTTTTTGGCGGACGCGCGAGACCTGGTTCAACGGCCTAGTGCCACAGGCTCCGGACGGGCAGCGAGATCCGACCAATCAAGAAGGGATGAAATACTACTGGGGTTGGAATGAAACCCCGGTATCGAAGAGCATCGACAGCAGTCCGAGCAATTGGGACAGCATCGTCGTCAAACTTCCAGCTGGCGTGAAGACGATCAGTGAACTGTCCCCCTCAGCGAGGTCTAGACTGAGTTCCACACTCGATGGGTTCGTCAAAGACAACTCCATTCCGCTGGGTAAACCGCAGGACGCATATGTCCTCACACTGACTGAATCGCAGAGCGACGGCAACTCAGACGTGTGGCAGAGAAAGTTCTCCTGTCAGCCCTACGACTTCAACGCCGATGGCGGAAAATTGAAGATTAACTACCTCGCGAACTCGGATCAGGCCAGCGACGGCAAGGGTGCCTGCTGGTTGTCTAGTTGAGCTGACGACTAGCACCGCCTTCGCGAAGACTCCGAGTCGATGCATCACCATCTCAAATCACATCTCATCAACCGTCGTGCACGGACTGTGGGGCTGCAGCGCCAGCAACTGAACATGCACGCCTACCAGGGAATCACCGCCATCAAAGCGTTGATCGCTCACTCGATCCGCACCGGCGCTTCCCTCGATGAGTTCTTCGGGAACTGGCGCCCACCCGACAAGACCTGAACCAAAAGCCACCCGAAACTTCCGGTCGGGTGGCTTCAGCGCGCCCAAACACCGCTCAAAACTTCCGTTTGATCTAACTGAACTTTCGACCGGCCTCAAACCCCCGAACTACCCTTCCCCCATGGCTTCCGGGCCGTTGCGCCGAGTTTCGCGCCACGTTCCGCGCCATCCCCGCCCTCGTAGCTCAGGGGATAGAGCATTGGTTTCCTAAACCATGTGCGGTGGTTCGAGTCCACTCGGGGGCACCACAAACTGAAAGCAGTGTTGCCCGATGGCCAATCTCACCGACGTCGGTGAACTCGACAACTGGCGTTGCTGGTTATGCGATGAACCCGTCGACCCCGACATGTCGGTGAACGATTCACGCGGTCCCAGCATTGATTCACTCACCACGAAGTCGAAGAGTAAGGGCAAGAGCCCCACAGACATCTTTGGAACAGAGCGCCTGGCTCATCGCGACTGCAACACAAAGAAGGGTGCTATCGCTCCAGTTGTGGAGTGGCCCGATCATCTCTTTGTCGTCGATCCTGCACCGATCATCGGAAGCGTTGAACGCCTCTCCCGCAAGGGTGGCCGCGAGGTCATTGCTCGGTGCCCTTCGGAACAAGACGCAGATGATGCTTCGCAGTGGCTGCTTGACCGCCTGAGCCGACTCGTACCCAGCGCAACATTTGAAACAGCCGTTGAATCAGGCGGAGGCCAGTACCTCCTCGTGCTTCGCGCCTGACGGAAATGACACTGGGCTCCCCTCCACTTCGTCTTTTCCAACAGTCGGCTCAGCAATGCGGGCAGCTGATAGCAACGACAAGGGCGGCCATCGGTTTCCCGATGGCCGCCCTTGATCACATTGCGGAAGCGCCAAAGCGCCGAGAACTACTGACCAGCTTGTGAGATCCGGTTCGAATCGAGCTTGGCTCGGTCAACTACCGGACCAGTGAGCTTGATGAGGTATTTCGGGTCACATGCCTGCGTACCAATCATGGTCGGAAGCACCTGTTCGTACTTCGTGCCCGTGAGTTTCACGATGAGACCACAGTCACCAGGAATGTTGGCGCCAGGATTGGTTGGCGACTGCAGACCGCCAGCGTCATAACTCGTGACTTTTTTGAGTTCGCCAATTACACAATCGCTTGTGAGGTTCGCACCGCAGGTCTTTACACCTTGCGCCCACAGCAAGAACGCAGCAGTTGCCTGAGCACTCAAAAGCCCAGTAGTTGCGTTGTTCGCCTTCATGATTTCGAGATACTTCGCCACTGCCGGGATCTTGTCGGCCTGATCGAACGGGAAGTACGTCATACGCACATAGACGTTGTCGCCATTGCCAGAGGTGTTCCACTTCGCAAAGTTTGAATCGTAGAAGTTCGCTTCAAGCATCCACATCGGGTTGTACCCAATCGCTTTCGCAGCGTCGAGCACGTTCTGAAAGTTTGGATTCGGTGAACCGGAGAAATACACAACCTCGGCTCCGCAGTCCTTCAATCGCTGGAGGAACGGCGTCCAGTTGGATTCACCACCGATGTTGTACACCTGATCACAAGAGAGGAATGTCCAACCTGCTTGCTTGTACGCGATCACAGCTTTCTCAGTTGAGTCCTGAGTGGCTGCGTAATTTGCATACATCGTCGCGGCCTTCTTCACTGCTTCTGGATGTTTCTCGGCGAAGATGAACGCGTTCGCTGCACCGTAGTAATCGGCCGGATTCGGCGATGGTTGCACCATCATCGGGCCGTTCGCGAATTGCGGTGACACCGTGTAGGTCGGCACTGCGGCAAGGTTGCATGCCACTCGCACCTTCTCCTGAGCGGAATCAAGCGACCAGCCTTCGCCCACGAGCATGAAGACCTGTGAACAGGCTTCCGTCATGACATTGGAAACATTCATGATCGCTGCGTCGTAGTACTTGCCAACGACCTGACGTCCGTTGATGCCGCCTTGATCGTTACACCACTTGATCATGGCCTTCATCGCGTCAGACATTTCCTTATTCAAACCAGGAGCACCGGCATAACCGGCATCGTCGCCATAACCGATGGTGATCGAAGTGTCGGTGACGCCCTGTGCTGTTGCACCTTTCGCGTCACCGCTCCCGCATGGCGAAGCCATCGTGCCAAAGTCAGTTGCTGCCGGCGCCTTGGTTGTTGCGGTCCCACCTGATGAATCTGATCGACCGCCACCGCACGCAACGGCAAACACACTAAGAACTGCGACAAGCGCCACCGTTAACAATGCAATACGCGGCCTACGCGAATGTTTCCCTGCACCCATGAACTTCCCTCTTGGTTTCCGAAGCCTGACAGTAGCCCTCCCGATCGTTCACAGCGCAACGACCCATGGCAGACATCGAGGCAGTGAGATCGGTGTTGCGATCGTCCGCAAAACCGACAAGGACGGCCACCAGTTTCACGGTGACCGCCCTTGATCAGTTCTGCAGAAGCGCCGAAGCGCTGAGTTTTACTGCGCTACCAGCGAAACGCGATTGGCGTCGAGCTTGGCTGCATCAACCACTGGGCCGGTAACGCTACCGATGAACTTCGGCGAGCATTCCATCTGTGCCTTGGTTGACGGAGCCACCTGGACGTACTCAGTTCCCTTGAGCTGGACAAGCATGCCGCAGTCGGGAGGAAGGTTTGCGCCCGGGTCAGCGTTGGAGTGAAGTCCGCCGCCGTCCCATTCATTGATGGCCTTGAGCTTTTCCATCACGCAATCGCTGGTGAGGGTGCTTCCGCACTCCTGTGCAGCCGATGCCCAAAGGAGGAAGTTCGTGGTGGCCTGCGCACCGAGAAGACCGGTCTTACCACCCGATGCCTTGATGAGATCAAGGTATTGCTGAACGGCGGGGTGCTCCGAAGCCTGCTCGAACGGGTAGAACGCCATGCGCACGTACACGTTGTCGGCATTTCCGGCGGTGTTCCACTTCGCGAAAGTTGTGTCGTAGAAGTTTGAATCCACGTACCACTTCGGCGTGAAGTTGATGGCCTTTGCGGCATCAAGAACGTTCTGGAAGTTCGGAGCAGGTGAACCAGAGAAGAACACAACCTCTGCGCCGCAATCCTTCAGACGCTGAACGAACGGCGTCCAGTTGGACTCGCCACCGATGTTGTAGGTCTGTTCACAGTCAAGGAAGTTCCAGCCTGCGACCGGGAACGAGGTCTTGGCCTTGTCGGTGGAGTCCTTGGTTGCTGCATAGTTGGCGGTGAAGATTGCTGCCTTCTTCACTGCGTCGGGGAAAAGACCAGCGAGCTGGTAGGCGCCGGCAAGCGGAGTCTTGTCAATCGGGTTCGGAACTGCCTGAACCATAAGAGGACCGTTGGCGAATGCAGCGCTCACCGAGTAGGTGGGAACCGAGGCCATCTTGCAACCAAGACGGGTCTGTTCCTGCACTGAATCGAGCGAGAAGCCTTGACCAACAAGCATGAAGACCTGTGTGCAGGCTTCGGTCATGCGGTTGTTGGCTTCCATGATTGCTGCGTCGTAGTACTTGCCCGTGATCTGACGACCGTTGATGCCGCCCTGATCGTTGCACCACTTGATCATGGCCTTCATTGCGTCGGACATTTCTTTGTTCAGGCCAGGAGCAGCGGCGTATCCAGCGTCATCGCCGTAACCGATGGTGATTGACGTGTCGGTGACACCTTGCTGGGTCGCGCCCTTTGCGTCACCCGTGCCGCAAGGCGAGTCGAGAGTGCCAAAGCTTGATGAGGTCGACTTTGCTGTGGTGTTGGTGCTTCCATCCGATGAATCGGATCGGCCGCCACCGCAAGCGGCAGCAAAGATGCTGAGCACGGCGACGAGCGCCACAACCAACACTGCGCCACGTGAGCGGCGCTTTGGTCGGCTATCCACCGACGCAGTTCCATTGCCTTTAGGCACTGATTTCCCCTTATGTAGATGACTGGAATCCCGACAAACGTCGGATGGTTCACTCGGTACAGCAAGTAGAACCGGGACTACGGCGCACTCGAACGAATGCGGGTGGGTCATTAGGACCCCCCTCGGTGCCGCCACCGAAGCGACGACAGGAGACGAGGTTACTGTCCCTCTTCGGAAGTGACAAGCGTCATGCCCCGAAATCGATGGGTTTTAGCGATCCCAGCCGCCAATCGCCGCCTACGCGTCTTCGAGTTCTGGCCATTCACCTGGATGAGGCGCTTCTTGTGACTCCAGATCCGGCAGAAAGGCGAATGCTGCGATCGACCCAACAAGGGCAACACCGGCACAAACGAAGCATGCAAGTCGCATTCCTTGCATAAAGGAGTCTGATGCCGCCGTTTCGAACAACTGCTTCACCTCGTCGGGGGCTTGGGACGCCACGATGATGGCGGCCGCCATTGATGCCTTGGCGGCCGCAACAGCATCGGCGGGAACCTGCGGGAACTTCGTAAGAAACTCGCCAATCTTGGGCGCGTAGACCGAAGCGAACACGCTTCCGACAACAGCTACGCCGAGGGTTCCACCAACTTCACGCGTAGTGTCGTTGACGGCTGCGCCAGCGCCAGCCTTCTCCTTCGGCAGCGAGGACATAACGGCGGCCGTCGATGGAGACGTAACCAGCGAAAGTCCGGTTGCGATGAACGCCATCGAAATCACTACTGGCCCGAAGTACGCGGTATCGGCATCGCAAAGGCCAATGATGATGAATCCGATCATCATCGAGAGCAGCCCAGTTCCAACGACGCGCCGCGGTCCGAATTTCAGTGCCAACCGCGCAGCATTGGGCGCGGTAATCGCAGCGAAAATTGCAAACGGCAACGTATGCAGGCCCGCCGACAACGTTGAATAACCGCGCACGAATTGGAAATACTGCGTGACGATGAAGACGAACCCGAAGAGGGTGAAGAATGCTGCTGCGATTGCGCCGGCAGCTGCACTGAATCGCGCAATACGGAATACACGGACATCAAGCAACGGGTTTTCGCGGCGAAGTTCGTACCAAACAAAGAACGCCAGCAGCGCCGCCGAACCGATGAATCCACCGATCGTTCTGAAAGAAATCCAACCAGCATGCGGTCCCTCAATCACGGTGTAGACGAGAAGGCCAATAGCAAGGATTGATGTAATCGTTCCGACCCGATCGAATGCACCGGCATCGGGATCTTTTGATGAAGGCACAAGAAACCAACCGGCAAGTAGCGCAATCGCAACAATGGGAACGTTGACAAGAAAGATCGAACCCCACCAGAAGTGCTCGAGAAGCAAGCCGCCGGTGACGGGTCCGAAAGCAACCGCCATCCCGGAAACCGCTGACCACGCACCGATCGCCTTCGCTCGTTCGGTTGGATCAGTGAAGACATTGGTGAGAATCGCAAGCGTTGCAGGAAAGACCAGCGCCGCGCCGATACCCATTGCCCCACGAGCCGCGATGAGTTGGCCTGAACTGGTTGCGAATGCTCCCCAAACGGACATCGCGGCAAAGATCACCAGCCCAATTTGCATCGTCCCTTTTCGACCAAGACGATCGCCAAGTCCACCTGCGGCAAGTAGCAAACCAGCAAAGACCAAGCTGTAGGCGTCGACGATCCATTGGAGTTGCGTCGTGGTCGCTCCCAGATCCCGACTGAGCGTAGGCAGTGCCACGTTCACGATCGTGTTATCGACGACAACCAGAAACACGCTTAGCGCAAGGACAACGAGAATCCACCAACGACGGCGGTAGACGGTTTCAGAATTCATCGGGAGCTCCAGAGAAGGACGGTCGAAGAGACAAACTATAGAACGATGATCCATAGAAGTGGAACGTTGACCTATAGTCGCTTTATGGCTATGGCAAAACGCTCCACCTCAGCGCCCCTACGCCACCGGACCCCCTCCCTAGAGGTCACGAGTTCGATTGTTGAGGCGGCGCTCGCAATCATCGGATCCGATGGGCCTGACTCAGTAACGGTGCGTCGTCTCGCCACCGAAGCCGGCGTCGCACCCATGAGCATCTACAACCACTTCGGCGATATGCACGGCGTTTTCGATGCCGTGTTCGAGTATGGATTCACCGAACTGGCCGAGGCCCTCCGTACGTCGACAACCTCCAGCCACCCCGTCCTTGCGATTCAAGAAATGGGAGGGGCCTATCGACGCTTCGCTCTTGAGAACCCTGACACTTACGCCGTCATGTTTCTTCGCGTGGTTCCCGGTTTTGAGGCCTCTGACGAATCATTTCTGGCTGCGGCTCACTCTTTTGAGCAATTGAGCACTGCAGTGCAACGGGCGATCGACACTCAGCACTTTCTCCCCGGAGATGCTGCGATCGTGGCTCAGGAAATTTGGGCGGCGTGCCATGGAGCAGTTGCTTTGGAAATTCTTGACATGTGCGCATTCGCCGATCCGACTGAGACGTACAGCGCGCTTTTGGTTTCGCTGCTGCGCGGTCTTTTACTCAATCCAGCGGAATCTGCAGTACTCGCCTAACACCAGGCTCGAGTTCGGTGATGTGCCCTTTGCCATGTTCGTCTTCAGCCAAGACAACACTGCCTGCCGGCAACATTCGAGTTTCGCCGTCACTTGCGGTGATCCGAACCCAGCCGTCAAGAAACACGACGAACTGCCGACGCGGAGCGTTGTGTGGTGCAGGTACCTGATCAACCGCCTGCACCGTTAGGAACTGCACTCGGCTGACATTGACTCCGGGCGAGACCCACAGTTCGGCGACTCCACGTTCGGCAGGAGTCACAACGCGATCGAGGGTCACTTCTTCAAAGTGGCTCTCACCATCAACGTCCGCCCAAATTCGCAAGTAGTCCATCACCTGAGGATGCCACCCGTGATGAGTGAATCAAAACTCCACATGTCGTACACGACCTCAGACCAGCCCGAGCCAACCAGCGACCGTCTGCACCAACACGACCACCGCGAGAATCGCAATCACAACAACACAAACGAGCGCAGCTGCTTTGAGCTTGGGCCCGTTTGCCGCATTACCGAGAACAGATCGACGGTTCGCCAAGATCAAAATGAAAATCAAAATGATTGGCGTGATCAGACCGTTGACCACCTGCATGTTGATCAGCAGTGAAATGAGATTGCCCGGCAACAACGCCACCGATGCGCCGATAACGATGAGTGCAGTGAACAGACCCATGAAGAGCGGTGCTTCACGAAAGGTCTTTGACACCGATCGTTCAACACCGACTGCTTCAGCGACGGCATAGGAAGTCGCCAACGGCACCACCGCTGCCGCAAGCGCCGAGGCCCCAAGAAGCCCAATACCAAACAGGATTTGCGCGGCCGAACCAGCAACAGGTTCAAGCGCTTGAGCGGCTTCCTTGGCCGATTCAAGTGGACCGGAACCACCAATTGCCGCCGCGGTCGCAATGATGATGGCCATCGAAATGATGTTGGCGAACACTGCCCCCGTAATGGTGTCGATCCGCACCATCCGATACTCCTCTGGCCCGCTACCGCTATCAGCCACTGCCGCTGCTTGATACAACTGCATATAAGGAGTGACGGTCGTACCAATAAGTGCGACAACCAAGAAGAGAAACTCCTTGGTTCCCAGTAGGTGCGGAATAAAGGTGTTGCTAGCGACCTCGCCCCAATCTGGCTTTCCGAGAATTGCCGCAATGGGGTAGGTAATGAACGCGAGACCAAGAAGCAGAAAGACCCTCTCGGCGTATCGGTAGTTCCCAAAAACGATCACTGCCCAGATAGCAACAGCGCCAATCGGAATCGAGATGTAACGCGAAACACCAAACAATTCGAATGCCGCACCGATGCCAGCGAACTCCGAAACGACAAGGCCAAGGTTCGCGATGAGCAAACAGACAATGGCGAATGCCGACGCGCGCAGTGGGAACTGTTCGCGAATAAGCGACATCAGGCCTTCGCCAGTATGGGCACCAAGACGCGCTGACATTTCCTGAACGATGATCAGCGCAATTGTGACGAGCAACATCACGAAAAGTGTTCGGTAACCAAACTGGGATCCCGCCGACGCGTACGTCGCGATGCCACCTGCGTCGTTGCCCGCATTGGCGGCAATAAGCCCTGGGCCAAGAACTGCGAGCCACACCATCCAGCGTCGACGCCGTTTAGGCGCGGGGGCTCGCGCTCCAGTGGACTTCACGGGGTCCTTGATCGGCTCAGTCATGACGACTCAGTTCAAGCGAGCAATCGCGTGAAGGGTCGACGGTTGGACTCGTGCTGGGGAATAAGCGCATCAACAACATCGTCAGCGAGAATTCGACCAATCGGACGGCTTTGTTCGTCGACAACAACGATTGATGATCCGCGATTTTCCACAAATGACTCGATGACGTCTTCGATAGGCGCTTCCACCGTGACAGTCACCGGCCACGGCGACCCAATAAGCGAACGAAGCGTGTCGTCGGGGCTGGCCATGAAGAGGTCGATCATCAAGATGTCGTCGAGCAGTGTCCCGTCACCGTCAAGAACCAGAACGGACTCGAGTCGGGCAATGTCTTCTGCTTCCTCGAGACGTTGACGAGCTTCGGCAACGGTGAGATCGGCGTCGAACATAAACAGCGCAGTTGTCATGAGGCCGCCGGCGGTTTCTTCGTCGTAACCCACCAATCGAACCAATACTTCGGCGTCTTCCTTGTCCATCACCGCCAAAAGTTCTTCACGGGTTTCGTCGTCGAGATCGCGCAGTGCCTCGGCTGCTTCGTCTGGTTCCATCTCGGCCAGCAACGACGCCGCCTGTTCTGGATCGGCATCTCGAAGGAGAACCGCGAGTTCATCGGGTTCCATTTCCTCAAGTGCATCGGCAGCCGTCTCGGCATCGAGGGCAGCGAGGAGTTCCTGACGCTGCGATCGACCGAGTTCTTCAAGAAGGTCAGCAAGTTCGCCAGGGCGAAGTCGCCGGAGCTCACTATTGGCGCGACTCAAGCGCACGGGTTCACCGGGATCGGAGAATGGCTGAATCGCAGCCCAGTCAATGACCCGATCGGGATGGGGACGTACTCGCCAACGCGCCGGACCAAGGCGGCGCACCAAGGTAGAGAACCCGACGTCAGCCCCTACCAATCGGTAGCCGCCACCGACGCGCGCAAGAAACAGATCTGCAGCACGGAAGACACGCACACCGTCGACATCGACCATCTGGTGATCGATTACGTCGTCGACGAGTTTCACTTCATTGTCGCGTCGCGCGAAATCGCGAAGATCCACCTTCGCTGAACGCAGCACGATGCGACGTTGTTCAAGTTCGCCGATCTTGTCGGCTGATACCCACGTGAGCTGACGACCAACGCGAACAACAAGGCCAGTGAGCGGCGGGTACGGCTCGCCTTCCCAACGAACAACGAGGTCAACAAGCCGTCCCACTTCGATACCCGATGAATGCACGACTGGCGCGCCAGTGAGTCCCGACACAGAGAGAAGGGAATCAGCAACTGCCTCGAGGGCGAGAAGGCGCTTTGTTCGTTGCTTGCGGCGCTGTGCTATGGCACGCGGGGCATTGAGTGTCTGCGGCATGACGGTCTCCGGGAGTGGGAAATGGACGGACTACGCCATCTCCACCTCTCGGTCCGCGACATACGAGGACTACTAGAGAGACATGGAGAAGGCGACACACGACGGAAAGCGTGTACTTGGGGGCTCGCTAGCTGGCATGTGGGTCACCTCCTCGAGATATCAACGCCGACCATTGGTCGACCTCACAGGCACCTTTCTACCATCTGAGGCCCGGAAGTTCCCCATTGGATTTTCCAGGCATCATGAATTCGCCTGTCGTTCACGCTTCGTTCGCTGTCGGGCAGGATGGAGAGATGGCGACTGCACCAGTGATCCTGCTCCCCCCGTCCGAAGGTAAAGCCGAAGGCGGATCAGGCCAACAACTTCGAATCGCCAATCTTTCGTTCTCGCAACTTGAAGAACATCGCACAACGCTTCGCGCAGCACTCGGCGCAGCGATGAAGGGTAACGAAGCTGGCCGTGCGAAATTGCTCGGCGTAAAAGGCAAAGCACTCGCTGCTGCGACGAGCGCGAATCTTGATGTGCTGACATCGCCCACGATGCCGGCGATTGAGCGTTACACCGGCGTGCTGTACGACGCGCTCGATGTCGCATCGCTCTCAACCCGAGATCGGAAACGACTCAACAAACAGGTCTTGATCTTCAGCGGGCTCTGGGGAGTTGTCCGACCCGACGACATGATCCCGGATTACAAGTTGAAGATGGGAGCAACACTTGCACCTGTCGGTAAGTTGTCGACGTGGTGGCGCGAACCGCTGACTGCTGCGTTAGCGCCAACAGTGAGCGGCACTGTGGTGTGGAACTTGTTACCTAAGGAGCACGACAATGCATGGGCGCCGCTCTCCCCCGCGCACGCCGAAACAACTCCAAATGCAGTCCTGTCAGTGAAGTTCCTTGATGAAGGTAAAGCCGTCAAGGGAGAGCGCACCTTCACGACGGTCAACCACTGGAACAAGTTGCTGAAGGGAGCGCTTGTTCGATTCATCCTTGAAGCCGGCGCCGATGACCCCAAAGCCCTTGCGAAGTTTCGCCATCCCGAGGGCTACCGCTACGACCGGAGCCTCACAGAGACAACGCCGGCTGGCACTGTCGTGAGCATGGTGCGCCCAGTGCGCTGAGCCGTAACACTGATCCGCCCGTATCGTGGGGGGATGGCCGGTTCGATAAACGCTTCGCCGCTTGACCGCCTCGATCTTCCGATCGAGGGAATGACTTGTGCGGCATGCGCGACTCGAATCGGCAAGGGCCTGAGCAAGATCGACGGGGTCTCTCAAGCCGATGTGAATCTTGCTGCCGCACGAGCCACGGTGCACTTCGACCCGACCGTGACGAATCGAGCCGAATTCGCAGAAAAGATCGAGTCGCTTGGGTACCACGTTCCCGAGGTTGACCGCCGCGACGAAGCCGAGGCGGAGTACACCCACACTCTTGGAATTCGCCTGCTTGTTGCGGTCGTTCTCACTGTGCCAACCGTGCTCATCTCGATGGTTCCACCACTGATGTTCACCAACTGGCAATGGGTTGCCTTCGCCCTCAGCACTCCGGTTGTGTTTTATTGCGGTTGGGGATTCCATCGAGCAGCACTTGTCAACCTTCGGCATGGCACCGCAACCATGGACACGCTGGTTTCGATGGGAACACTCGCCGCATGGGCGTGGTCCACCGTCGCGCTGTTCTTCTTGAATGCGGCCGACGAAACCTCAGACTCAATGGGTGGCATGGCGGGGATGTCTTCTAGTGGCGACACCGCGCATGTGTATTTCGAAACTGCGGGCGTCATCATCACCCTGATCCTTTTAGGCAAGTGGTTCGAAGCGCGAGCACGTCGGCGTTCCGGCGACGCGTTGCGCAAACTTGCGGAACTCGGCGTGAAAACTGCACGTCTCGAAGATGGGACCGAAATTCCGCTCGAGGAACTTGTTGTTGGCGTTCGGTTTGTTGTGCGGCCCGGCGAGAAGGTCGCCACCGATGGAACCGTGGTCGAGGGCCATTCCGCTATCGACATGTCAATGATCACGGGCGAACCCGTGCCTGTTGAAGTTGGACCTGGCGACGAAGTTGTCGGCGCAACCATCAATGCAAACGGCCACCTTGTTGTCGAAGCGACACGCATTGGGAATGACACTGCGCTCGCTCAGATCGTGCAGCTTGTTGAAGACGCTCAAGGTTCCCGAGCTCCGATTCAACGCCTCGCCGATCGAGTTGCCGGCATTTTCGTTCCGATCGTGTTTGCCATTGCGATCGCCACGATCATCGGATGGACAGTTACCGGGAACTCCGCACAAGACACATTCTCTGCTGCAGTTGCCGTTCTCATTATCGCTTGCCCTTGCGCACTCGGACTCGCAACACCAACCGCGATCATGGTGGGCACCGGACGCGGCGCACAGTTGGGCATCATCATCAAGGGCGGCGAGGTTCTCGAACAAACACGACGCGTCGATGTCGCGGTGCTCGACAAAACCGGCACGCTCACCGAAGGCCGTATGGAATTGGTCGACGTCATCACGAGCGCCAGAACAAATGCTGACGCTGCGCTCTGGCTGGCAGCAGCAGTCGAAGCTCGTTCAGAACACCCGATTGCTGCGGCGATCGTGGCTGGCGCTGACGTACGCAAACCCGGCGACGCTATGTCGGCCTCTGTGCGCGCATTCGAGAATCTTCCTGGCCGAGGAGTAACAGCAAGCGTTACGTCTGATTCAGGAATCACGAGGAATGTCGGCGTTGGTCGTTCTTCGTTGTTCATCACGATCGATTCCAAACTTGACCAAGCCCGCATCGACGCCGAGAGCGCGGGTCGAACTGCGGTCATCGCTGGTTGGGCCGATCATGACGGCGATCCGCTTACCGCTCATGCAGTTCTTGTTGTCGCCGATCGACTCAAACCAACCAGTGCCGAAGCCGTTGCCGATTTTCACTCGCTCGGACTCGAAGTCGTGCTGCTCACCGGCGACAACCGGCGCACCGCTGAAACAATTGGTGCCGAAGTTGGCGTCGACCGCGTCGTCTCCGAGGTGCTCCCCGCCGACAAAGTCGCCGAAGTTCGTCGGCTACAGGAACAGGGCCACATCGTGGCAATGGTTGGTGATGGCATCAATGACGCTCCCGCGCTTGCGCAAGCCGATCTCGGCATCGCAATCGGAACTGGCGCCGATGTCGCAATCGAAGCCAGCGATCTCACGATCGTGAGCGGCGATCTCCGCGCTGCAGCCGATGCCATCGCACTTTCTCGACGCACGCTGGCAACGATTAAAGGGAACCTCTTCTGGGCCTTTGCCTACAACGTGGCGGCGATTCCACTCGCTGCATTCGGTGTGCTGAATCCGATGATTGCCGCCGGAACGATGGGCTTCTCCTCGGTCTTCGTCGTCACAAATTCACTTCGCCTGCGCAGATTCAAAGGTGTTCGTCGCCACTCCCCCACAAAGGACTGAACATGACTACTCGTACCTATTCCGTTCCTGGCATTTCCTGCGGCCATTGCAAGAACGCGATTGAAGGCGAGCTTGCACCACTCAACGACGTCGAAAGTGCACTTGTCGACATTGACGCAAAGACCGTCACCGTTGTTGGCGAAATCACCGAAGCCGATGTACGAGCGGCAGTCGATGAAGCGGGCTACGAAGTCGCTTCAGTGGAGTAACGCCAAAATCAGCCAGTGAACTTCGGAACGCTTGGATCCGTCCGGTTCAGGAGTTCGAAGAGAACTCCGTGATCCACCCAACCAAGACCGCTTGCCAAGTCGTACCCCTCAACTGCGGGATACACCCCAACAAGGTGAGCGTCGTTGTTTCCAAGCACAACATCGACGATGGCGCGAGAGGCGTAGCCGTCTCCGCTGCTGGCTAGTTGGTGCAGCAGTGGGGCGACGAATCCAAGTTTTGTGCGACCTTGCGCCACACGTGCCGATGACTGAAGCGCAAATGCAGTTGCTGAAAACGGCGTGGACGCTGAGGTTCCACCAACCGCCATCCATTGACCTTGGAAGTAGAGGAAGTATCCGGGGTACTCGTCAGCGAACGCCGAAATATCTGGAATTGGACGGTGGAGTCCCGTACCGATCATTGGCTGCCATGGTTGACGGCGCTCATACTGACTCAGGCCACCACCACCGCTCCCGATAATTCCATCCTGCGGAAGTGGTGTTGGCGAGTACCAGCGATCGTTCCAGACTCCAGATGAAACGATGCGGTTGTCCTGGCCAAGTGTGAGGTTCGTTCCGCCCACGGCAGTGATCCATCGGCTCAATGCAGGAAATTGCGGTGCCACCGTGTTGTCCGGAGTGCCCGGCCCATTTGGATAGCAACCGGTCGAACCGGTGTCACCCGTGGACGCGAATGCGCCGATTCCTGACGCAACCGCCGTAGCAAGAACTTGATCAAAAATGCTGATTCCAACCAGATACGAGGGATCATCCTCAAAGAGGTTCGTCTCGCAGTTTCCGAAACTCGCCGTGAGAACATCAGGTGCAACACCACCTGTTTTAGATGCGTCCAACGGAGCTGAGAATAACTGCAGGTATTGCCCGATCAGCGTTGTCGCTGAACCCTCGACACCGAACCAGTCGATCCGATCAGCATCGGGTGCGAATGAAATCACCGTCTGGATATCAAGCGTCGTTTCGTCAGACACCCCGGGGTCGAATCCCGGAGAACCAACGATGTGATCAGTGACTGGCGTTCCGGCAAGACCGAAACAGTCTCGCCACACGTCAATATCCGAGTGCAGGTAACCGTTGAAATCGAGCACTGCGATTCGTGCACCGCGCCCGCGATATCCCGCATTCCATAAGTGGTCGATGCCATAGGCCGTGCGTAACTGGGCCGGTGACAATCCCATCGGAAATCCCAGAGGCGACACCGATTCAGCAGCGGCACAGCCATCAACAAACGTTCCGGTGCGTTCAGGAGTCCCACCGAACGCCGGCTGCAGGGACGACACACTGCTCGGTGAGTAGTGCGTGAGGTCAGACTCCGGTGGCACTGCGAGCGGAGACTGCGAATCCGATGTCGTGTCCCACAGCGCCGTTGCGCCAGCGACCCGATCAATCACCTCGTGAAGCGGACTCACAAGCGTCGACACCGCCGCCGTTGGCGTAAGCAGTACCAAATTTTGTGGAACTCCTGCCGCCGCATAGGTGCCGTATGTCGTGCCAATCATTTGTTCGACCACTGACAAGGGAACGCTTGCAGTCACATACGAACGGGTTGCATCGATTGCAATCTGGACATTGTGCGACGCGAACCAATTTTCAATCGTGGAAAGTGCTTGGTCAGAGGCATTAAACCGCGCCCCCGTTGTCGCCACCGAATCAAACTTTCCGTAGTCGGCCGACTTCGGATCCGAAACCGCAATCGCATGAGCCTCTAACGAGGCTCGATCCGTTCGGAGGCCAAACGTCAACGCAATTTCTGTCGTCAACGACACCATGGTCGTCGGAGTCAGTGATGTCTGCCCCCACACAGTGACGTCAACAGGACCAACCGCGCCAAAGTGGACAACTGTCGAGGCTCGCCCAACACCTTGATCAACCGAGACCACCAAACCCGAAGCCACCATTGCCGCCATCAGCGTTGCCAACAGCAATGTGCGGAGTTTCATGTGCCTGTCTCTTTAGATCGAACCGTTTCTGAGCCTAGACCGCACTTCAACTGCTCGTTCTCTCACTGCGTCAAGGTCTTTGAGCTTTCGCATAGAACCCAATTGGTTTCCAAGTCGATGATTCGAGCGAAGTGCCGGCTCGTTTCTTGCCAAGAAATCCCAATAGAGCGTCGTGAACGGACACGCGTGTTCACCGATCCGCTTTTTCGGGTCATAGCGACAGTCACCACAGTGATCGCTCATCTTGTTGATGTACGCGCCACCCGAGGCATAGGGCTTCGTTGACATCCGCCCGCCATCGGCATACAGCGCCATACCAATCACATTCGGCAGCATCACCCATTCGGCGCCATCGATGAACGACTTCCACATCCAGTCCACGAGCGCGCCAGGACGCACGCCGGAGGTGAGAGAGAGATTGCCCAAAACCATCAAACGTTCAATGTGATGTGCCCATGCGCGGTCATCGATTGCCTTCACCGTGTGTGAGATGCAGGCCATATCCGTTTCGCCACCCGTAAACGCCGCAGGCAACGGACTTTCCGCTTCAAGAACATTGAGCTTTCGGTACTCGGGCATCCAGAGCCAGTAAAGGCCCCATACGTACTCACGCCATCCAATGACCTGACGAATGAAGCCCTCGGCCGAAGCAATCGGGATGCGCCCGTCATTGAATGCGACATGCGCAGCGTCAACAACTTCGCGCGGATGAAGCAAGCCGATGTTGAGATACGGGCTCAACGCCGAATGTGCGAGTTTCCACTCCGTTGACATGACCGCGTCTTCATGCGGCCCAAAAAGCGGGAGGACCTCGTCAACAAACTGATGGAGCCGAGCCAGAGCGCCACTGCGAGTGGTTGCCCACAATCCATCGAATGACGAACCGAACGCTTCGGGTGCACGTCGCGCAATATCGGCGATGACCCGCGCATCAGTCGCATCAAGTGAATCGATGATCGGCGCCGGCCATGAGCGGCCATCTTTCGGCGGTGGCTCTCGGTTTTCGGCGTCGTAGTTCCATGTCCCACCAACAGGATTCTTGCCATCCATGAGGATATTCAGCCGTTGGCGTTGCCACCGATAGAAATCTTCCAACTTGAGATTCGAACGATCACCCGCCCACGATGCGAACTCTTGCGCGCTGCACAAGAACTGATCGTTGTCGATCACCTCGACACCGAGCGCCCGCAAAAGCTCGAGTCCGTCAAACGACATCGGGGACATCGCTCGCAGACGTTCCGGCTTGAACTCCTCCCGGTGAGCGATGACCCCGGCTCGCATCGACGACGCGCGCCGGTAGTCAACAGCAAATCCTTCGGCTATTAGTTCCTCGGCGAACCTTCGCATCGACGCAAGCACGAAATGAAGTCGTTGACGATGCCAGCGACCTGATCCGACCTTCGAATCGCTCTCGACCATGAGCACTCGAACTTCGCCCGGGCGACAGTCAGCGAGTGCGCCGGTGTCGCGTCGCAGTTGATCACCGAGAATCCAGACCGTATCCACGGCAGGAACCTAGGCGCTTCTTATGGCGAAGGTGGGGCCGAGTGCTCGCGGATCCACGCGTGCATCGCAATACCCGCAGCGACACCAACGTTGATCGAACGAGTTGAGCCGAACTGGGCGATTGAGCAGACCATTGACGACGCGCCACAGGCTTCGTCGCTGAGTCCCGGCCCTTCCTGACCGAAGATGAACATCGTGCGCTTCGGCAGCGACGCCGTCTCGATTGGGACAGCACCAGGCATGATGTCGATTCCAACAACTTGCAGATCATTCGTTGTGGACCAGGCGATGAGCGCATCGATGCTTTCGTGATGATGCACGTGCATGTATTTATCGGTCACCATTGCGCCGCGACGGTTCCACCGCTTCTTGCCCACGATGTGAACACCCTCGGCGTTGAACGCGTTTGCAGTGCGAACCACCGTTCCGATGTTGAGATCATGCTGCCAATTTTCGATAGCAACATGAAATGGATGTCGACGCGTGTCGAGGTCGGTGACGATTGCTTCGTGTGACCAGTAGCGATACGCGTCAGCCACATTTCGGCGATCGCCGTGCTCAAGCAGTTCGGGATCAAATCGCGCGTCCGCAGGCCACGGAAGTGGATGCGGGCCGACCCCAATCTCGCGGTCCTCACGTTCGACGAACTCGTCGTCCGGTTGATCCTCAACCATTGGCCCTACCGACCAAGCAGAGCGGAACCGCCCGCGTCGTCAAGCAAATAGCGGGCCATCGCGCGTCCGGTTGCTTCACCCTCGGCCACTGCGCATCTTCGTGAATCACGAAGCACAGTTGTGCCATCCGGTGCAGCAACGAGTGCATCGATGCGAAGTCCGTCACCGTCAATCACGGCGTATGCCCCAACGGGAAGATCGCAGTCACCACCAAGCTCAGCAAGAAACGCCCGCTCAGCATCGACGCATTGACGGCTTGGCGCGTGATTCAGCGCCAACAACAACTCGCGAGTCGCTGTGTCGTCATCTCGACATTCAATGACGAGTGCTCCTTGGGCAACCTGCGGCAGCATCACCGAAGGTTCAAGCACTTCGACAACGCGATCGTTGAGCGAAATACCCAGGCGCTCGATTGCGGCAGCTGCCATCACGATGGCGTCGAAACCATCAGCCTTTGCGAGCCGAGTAGCGATGTTGCCGCGCAGACCAGAAAACACGAGATCGGGTCGAAGCGAAGCGAGTTGCGCCTTGCGACGAATGGAGCCGGTGGCGATGTGACCACCCTGGGGCAGGCCATCGATAGTTGACCCGACAAGAACATCGCGAACATCGCCACGCTCTGGGACTGCTGCGATGACCAGCTCGGGTGGAGTGAGCGCCGGAAGGTCTTTTCCGGAATGAACAGCGAAATCAGCGCGACCATCGAGCACCGCAGCCTGGATCTCCTTGACGAACACACCTTTGCCGCCCATTGCGTCGATCGGAATATCGAGGCGCTGGTCAGCCATCGTCTCCACGATCACCTTTTCAACCAGCACCGAACGACCAGCAGCGCTAGCCGCTTCGTGAAGAAGCGTCGTCACATGGTCGGCCTGCCACAGCGCAAGTGCGCTGCCTCGAGTTGCCAATCGAAGTGTCACCGCGTCGGGACCGCCCCCGGTCATGGTGGACTCAGAGCTCGAAAAGATCGCGAAGGGCTTCTGCCAGACGTTCGCCACGAGGCGAGCCTGCAGCATCTTTCAAGCGAACTGTCGGCTGATGAAGCAGCTTGGCCACGATTCCCTTTGTCAGCGCATCGAGTGCTTCGAGTTGACGTTCATCGAGATCGCCCAGACGGGCACGAAGACGATCGAGTTCGCCAACGCGAATCTCTTCGGATTGTTCGTGTAGGCGAGAAACTAACGGCGCTACTCCGCGAGCCGAGATCACCGAGAGATAACGCTCGAGTTCCTCGGCGCACATGGCCTCAACCGATGCAACTTCGCGACGACGTTCTGACATGCCGGCTTCGGCGAACGCCCGAAGGTCGTCCATGTCGAGAATGGTGACACCAGGAATGTCTGCAGCAGCAGGATCGACATCGCGAGGAACAGCAACATCGACCACGAGAATCTCGCGATCGCTACGTGCTCGCATGACTCGTTCGATGTCGGAGTGTTCGATGATCATCGAATTCGCACCGGTACCGGTGAGGAGAAGATCGACCTCGGAAAGCGCGGCGTCGAGTTCAGCAAGACGGATCGGGGTTCCGCCAAGGCGCTCTGCGAGTTCGGCGGCGTTCTCCCAGGTTCGGTTCGCAATACGGATGTCGGAGACACCATTGGCGGCAAGAGCACGAACCATGCCCTCGCCCATTTCGCCAGCACCCATCACGAGGATGGAGCGGCCTTCAAGAGAGCCAAGTCGTTGAGCAGCCATTGCCACTGCCGCAGTTGACACCGATGCAACGTGACGGCCGATACCGGTTTCGGTACGAGCTCGCTTTCCAACTTCGAGCGCATGACGGAACAACAGATTGAGTTGTGATCCGGCTGCGCCTTCGGTCTGAGCGATCTCCCAAGAGCGGCGAACCTGACCGAGGATTTCGGCTTCGCCGACAACGGCGGAGTCGATACCCGAGGCAACGCGGAAGAGATGTCCGGCAGCCGCATCGGCATCGTGCACATAGAGGTGGTCGGCCAGTTCTTCAGGCGCAGCAAACGCGAGTTCAGAGAAGAAGGTGCGAAGATCGCCATAGGCCGGATGAAACTTTTCGGCCACGACATAGACCTCGGTGCGATTGCATGTCGACAACACCACGGCTTCGCTTACGTGGTCGTGCGACAACACATCGTGCAGCGCTTTGGGCAGCCGAGCGTCATCGATCGTGACCCGCTCGAGCAGAGCGAGTGGGACCGTGCGGTGATTCAGTCCAACGACGACGACAGACACGCCTGGAGGCGCTCCTTAGCTTCGGCGAGGCGACCCTCGCGGATGAGTTCCAGCATTCCCGAATCCAGTGCTCCTTGCCAGTTCAGACCCTCGGTGGACGTACCTTCGGCGAGGAGCCGGGCTCGTGCTTCGGTAAGGATCTCGACCAGTACGGCGTACTCGGGTCCGAACTCAGGACCATAGCGACGCCGGAGCCATGTTGAGAGAGCGGGCGAGGATCCACTGGTAGAGAAGGTGACCAGTAGGGGCCCCTGCCTTACCCGGGCGGGCAAAGCGAAGGCACAGTTGGCGGGATCGTCGGCGCTATTGACCCACACCCCAAGCGATTCGCCTTCGAGAAAGACCTGTCGATTGACCGCAGGGTCGCTCGTAGCCGTGATCGCCAGTCGATAGCCAGTCACCTCGCCGGCGACATAGGGGCGCTTGTGACAGATGACCCCATCGAGGGAAGCGATCTCGTCCAGGATTTCGGGGGCAACAACCTCGACGCTCGCACCACACACCACGAGTTCACGAGCCTTCTGCAATGCCACTGGCCCGCCACCGACAACCAAACACCGACGACCAGCGAGCGAAAGGTTCACGGGATAGAGCGGCTGATCGAATGGCATCTCAGCCCACCGGTTCCTTTGATTCTGCAGAAACACCGAGTTCCTCACGCAACGACGCTCCAATGGATTCGCGTTGTCCGTAGAAACTCAGAACCTGCAGCTCAAGGGCAAGATCAACCTTGCGCAATTGGGCGTGATCGGGAACGGTCACAACCGCGGGCGCGAAATTCAGAATCGACGTGACTCCGGCAGCAACGAGACGATCGGCGACTTCCTGTGCCCCAGCAGCTGGTGTTGCGATGATGCCAATGGCAATGCCAAGTTCCTCGACAAGCGCAGGAAGATCATCAAGATCACGGATTTTGTGGCCGCCAAACATGGTGCCGACCTTTGAAGGATCTGCATCGACAAGTGCGGCAACGGGGAATCCCCGATCGCCGAACCCGCCATAGTTGGCCAGGGCAGCACCGAGATTTCCGACACCAACAATGGCCACTGGCCAATCGCGGGTGAGACCAAGTTCGCGGCTCATCTGCACAAGGAGGTGGTCGACGTCGTACCCCACCCCTCGGGTGCCGTAGGACCCGAGATAGGAAAGATCCTTGCGAACCTTCGCTGCGTTCACTCCTGCGAGTTCGGCCAAGCGCTCAGAAGAAATCGTGGTCATAGCCTCGGCCTGGACCTCGAGCAGGGTCCGCAAATACACCGGCAATCGCGCCACGGTGGCTTCGGGAATTCGGCGTTTACGGTCCACGGAGCACCACGTTACCGACCTCGTTCGTTTGTTCACAAAGTCCCGGCAGCGATTGTCGCCTTGAGGTCCCGGCTTCCGTCCCCCCTACGCTGTGGCCATGCATGCCGCTCTCGCTGCCGCCGCCACCTTGGTATCGCTGGCTTTTGCCCTCTCAACGGGCGAACGTTGGCTTCGGGGCCGTAAGCGCCACGAGGCCGCTTGGACGCTTTCGCTCATCATGTTCGCCCTCGGCTCAATCTCGTTGTGGTGGGGAGCGGGAGTCGGATGGGGCGAGTGGTCGTTCAAATCATTCTACTTATTTGGCGCCATTCTCAACGTTCCGTTTCTCGCGCTTGGCACCGTTGAACTCTTAGCCGGCCCGAAACACGGTCGACGATGGACGGCAATCATTTCGTTGTTGGGCGCGTTCTGCACCGGGATCATCGTGGCTGCGCCCCTCACCGGCGTGATCGCTTCCGACGTCTTGCCCCAGGGCAAAGACGTCTTCGGGGCCGGACCCCGCATCGCTGCGGCCATTGGTTCTGGTGTCGCTGCCGTCGTCATCATTGCCGGCGCAATTTGGAGCGCGTGGCGACTCTTTCGCGGTTGGCGGGCGGGAGCGAACACTGCAACCACTCGAACAGGCCCTCCGTCACTTCGACGTCTTGCGATTGCAAATCTCTTCATCGCAACCGGAACACTCATTCTCAGCGCCGGCGGTCTGCTCAATTCGGTCGTGAATGAAATGGACGGCTTTGCGATTTCGCTCGTTGTAGGTATCTCAGTGATCTTCGTCGGCTTCCTAATGACGAGTTCACAATCGTCAGCGCAGTTGCGCGCTGTCCCCGAACCCGAAGAGTGGCGCGCTCCAAAGGCTGATGTCGCCTAGAGGGCGAGCGCGAACAGCTGCAGTGCTGCTGCAAACAAAATAACGAAAAGCAGAATGCCAACGGCGATGACGGTTCCGGGTCGCATAGTTGTTCCTCAGGTTCGACGTTGGCCGAGTTGCACTGGTGTGATGATGCTGGGTGGACGTGTCTCATCGAATTGTTCAAACGTCACTGCAGACGTACTCGAGAGTCCGAGTTCTTCAGCAGCTGAATGTTTGTCGAGAACAATGGCGACAAGACCGTAAGAATCGACGATGAGACCAATTTCGTTTGGATCGAGATCGGCGAATGTTCCAACTCGACGAGCGACGCGAGAGCCATCGTCCATCACTAAACGAATCGTTTCATCGAATGCTTCAAGTTCATCGGGGTCGACGTTGAGCTGCGCGTTGCCGTAATGATCGACCCACAGCACTTCAGCGTGGAGACGGCCCTCTTCTTCGCGTGTCAGAGGAATCATCGCCGGGAACAGAGAAATTGGATCGATGGCCGGGCCAAGTTCGGAAAGGTCGACGCCATTGCACAAATGCGCTGCAGCCGGGGCAAAGACATCGCGCCCGTCGAAGGTTCCGGGTTCGGTCGTAAAGCGATAGTCGGGATTGACGATTTCGACGGCCCGATCGGCCCCACCGCACAGCTGCACGACAGGAGCAAGAACGCCATTGTCGGGCCCAACCAAGACCGATGATCCACCACCAATCTCAACAGCGATCGGACGACGAGGGGTGCCAACCGTGGGATCGATCACGGCGACAACGACTCCCGGGGCGAGATAGTTCGCGGCCCGCACAAGCGCCAATCCCCCAGCGCGCACGTCGTAGACAGGGATGTCATGAGTGATATCGATGACTCGCACCTCGGGTGCGATCGAACGAATCACCGAATGCACGACGCCGACAAATTCGTCGACGCGTCCGTAATCAGAGAGAAAGGAAACGGTGTCGTAGCGAGGCATGGGAGTCACAGGTTACCGGCGGGCCGGCAATGTCAGTCCTGACCGAGTTCTCGGGAACGGTCGGTGGCTGCGGCGACCGCATCAAGCACTGCCGAACGAAACCCGCCTGATTCAAGTGCACGAAGGCCAGCAGCGGTGGTTCCGCCCGGCGAGGTGACCTGGGCTCGCAGCGATGCGGCCGCTTCGTCGCTTGATTCGAGAAGGCTGGCGGATCCAAGCAAGGTCTGCACGGCCAGAACTTCGGCGACATCTCGGGGAAGACCGACAAGTACACCCGCTTCGATCATGCTTTCGGCCATCACGAAAACGTAGGCGGGCCCCGAGCCGGAAAGGCCGGTGACGGCGTCAAGTTTGTCTTCCGAAACCCGAACAACAACGCCCACGGCTTCAAGAACCGAAGACGCCCAATCGAGATCGGATTCGGACGCCGAAGAACCAGGTGCGATCGCAGCCGCACCAGCCCGAACCACAGCAGGGGTATTGGGCATGGCGCGCACGACGGCAATGCCCACGCCAAGCGCGCTCTGCAATGCCGCAGTCGTGATGCCGGCGGCGATTGACAACACGCGAGTTGCACCCGCCGCGGCCAGTGCTCGGCAAGTGTCGGCAACATCACCGGGCTTCACTGCAATAACAGCACCCTCGGCCTGCACGATGGCATCGGTTACGACGACGCCGGGAAAGAGCGACGTGAGTTGGTCGCGTCGATCGGCGACGCGTTCGATTACAGCGATCTCGGCCGGTTCGGCCCAACGAGCGTCGAGCAATCCCCCTAGAAGGGCTTCGCCCATACGGCCGCCACCAATGATTTGAAGTCGAATCATGGAAAGACGCTACCCAATCGACCCGCCCGGCCCGCTATAGGTTCTGCGCAGGGTCGCATTGCGACGCCCAGTCCGGTCGTGCCCAACCAAACGGGCGATCGTCGTCCGGGTGGTCGAACCGCCACACTCACTTCCCCGATGACTGCAGAAGTTCGTTCCACCCGGACAACTGCGAGCGTAGAAACCAGTGCGGACATCCCGCATGGGCCGAACGGCGATTTCCGAAGCAGTGCCTCTGCGTCAGTTATTCGAGAACCGTGTCGCGAAACCGATTCGCAGCGCCGGTTGAAAAAACTGTTCCACGTACATGTACAGCGAACCCAGGATTCGATCGAGTTCACCTTCATCGACTGCGTGGACCGGCAACGAACCGGCAAGGAAGATCGCTTCCTCTTCACCGATACAGAACGCCATTCCCGTGGTCTTGCGATTGCGGCGGAGCAAGTGCTCGTAGAACTCTGCGTGATTTTCGTCCGGCGCTGGCGTCACATAGGTCTCGTAATGCAGCGTTCGTTGACGCAACGTGAACCAAATCGTGAACACGTCTTTGCTTTCGCCAAGAACTCTGACATACCAGCGTCGCTCTGAAGGCTCACCGCGTTCCACTGCTGCAACGAATGGATTGGTTTGGAGCTCATCGGCGAGCCAAGCACTAATACGAAGCTCCATGGCGTCGAGCTCAGCGTCGTCTGCGATTTCATCAGCCATGAGTTAGTCACACGTCACAAGTGCACGAGAGGTGAGATCGGCGTAGAGACGGCGAAGCCGAGCCGCAGTCGTCGACCACGTGTAGTGCGAGGCACTTTCGGCAGCAGCAATCGACATCGCGTCGGCAATGATCCGCGAATCGAGAATCGTTCGGAGCGCTGCGGCAAAGTCGCGAGGGTCGCGATTGTCGATGAGGAAACCAGTCGAACCGTCCTCAACGAGGGTGAGTAATCCGCCAACCGCCGCTGCGACCACCGGCGTTCCGCATGCTGCGGCTTCCAGTGCAACGAGACCGAAGGATTCTGAACGGCTGGGGACGATGCACACGTCGGCAGCGCGGTAGTAGGTGGAAAGAAGATGATGGGGCTGAGGAGGGACAAACCGCACTCGATCTTGGAGTCCGAGCGCCTCAACGAGAGACAACGCCGCTTGGAATTCCGCGTTTCCTTCGATGCCACTCGCTCCACCAACAACAAGGAGCATCGCGTCGGGATGCGTATCGGAAAGTTCTGCGAGTGCGGCAATCGCAACAGTCAGTCCCTTGAGCGGTTGAATGCGTCCAACGAAAAGCAGCACTGGTTGATCGCCCAAACCGAGCGCGTAACGAGCACCACCGCGATCACCGGGAGAGAAGAACGCGTGATCAACACCCGGGGGAACAATTTCGATTCGAGAGGGATCGGCGCCGTAGAGATCAACCAACTGCGTAACTTCTGCAGCGCAATTCGCCAGGATCGCATCGGAGCATGCGATGACTTCAGTTTCAGCCTGCACGCGAACCTCTGGCTCTTCGTCGCCGGTTTCCGCCTTCACACGCGCAAGCGTGTGGAATGTCGAAACAAGCGGCAGCGAAAGTTCATGCTTCAGGCGGTGGCCAACGACTCCAGACAGCCAGTAGTTGGCGTGAATCGCGTCGGGGCCGCCGTCGCGCCGAAGGTGCCGCGCAACACCTTCGCCAAATTCATCGAGAACCTGCGGCAGGTCTTCTTTCGGAAGATCAAGCGGGCCGGCATCGATGTGGACGACACGAAAGCCGGGTTCGACATCGACGAACTCGGGCTGATCTTCGGCTGATCGTCGCGTGTAGACCTCAGCCTTCACGCCCGCTTGCGCGAGCGCGCCAACCAGTTCGCGCACATACACATTCATCCCGCCTGAATCGCCGATGCCCGGTTGAGCAAGGGGGGAGGTGTGCAAGGAGAGCACCGCTAAGGACCGCATGACTCCCTCACGCTACGGCGCGAATGCCGCAAGGAACACCTTTTGGCCCTCCGAACCGCTTCTGTGCAGCTCTCAGGCGACTTAGGACAAGTAATTACCCAGCATCAGGCCCCATAGCGGAGCCACAACAAACCAAACATCGAGACGCCGCAATGCTGGTCCTGCCAACACTGCCGACGGGGCGAGTGCCGACCCCAAGGGCGCCCCAAGCGGAGCGAGAACTGCGACCAGCCCACCAAACACCCAACCGGCGCGGCTGTCGAACGGACCAAATTGGAAAACCGCTTCAGCGAAGGTCACGACCAGCACGGCAGCGATTCCCGAAAGTGGACCCTCAAACAGGCTGTTGGCCTCTGAGCCCATGAGGTAATCGCCGACTTCGTAGGCGCTTACGAGCACAAGCAGAACAACAAGCGCTCCCATGTCGGTGCGGCCAATCAGAACAACCGAACCTGCTGCGATAGCGGGGAGAATTGCTGAGCGAAGCCCAACAGCGACATTGCTGCGAAGCACCACTCCACCGATGATCAAGAGCGCACTAGCGACAACAACACCGGCAATAAATCCGATAGGTCCTGCCACCGCCGTGATTGGAACAACTGCAGCGGCAACACCGCCGAGTACAGGTGCTGCTCGTCGACCGGTACCGCTCCACGCACGAACGGTCTGCATCGCAGCCACGGCAGCAACTACTGCGAAAAGAACGGCAACCGAGAGCGTTCCAAGCGCACATGCAACACAGGCCACGATGAACCAAAGCACTCCAAGGCGAGCATGAGGCCCGTCCGGCTTGGGGACGTAAGCAAAGCGGCGAATGAGCGATGACGTCGCGCGTGAACCGCTCATCGGAACCCACCCGAAACTGGCGGCAAAACCGCGACCTCGTCACTATCGCCCACTGAAGTTTCGCCAGAGGCGGGTTCCCCGTTGCACCACACGCGACTGTTCGCGACGACCTCTGCGAATGCAGGCCCATAGCGGCGTACTGCTTCGGCAAGGACTTCGTCGACGGTGGAACCCGGAATCGTGTCCCGGCCAATGCCTGCGGCTTCCCGAGCCGACGCGAACAAACGAAGAGAAGCCACAGGCGCAGGTTACGCGTTGAGCGCCACACCACAGTCTCGGGGTCGGGTACCGTCACGCCGTGACTCGCCTCCTTCTCGTACGCCATGGCCAATCGGAATGGAATGCCGTTGGTAGATGGCAGGGCAAGGCCGACCCCGCCCTCACCGACTTTGGCCGGCAACAGGCATTCCATGCGGCGCAGCGCATTGGCTCAGTTGATCTCATCGTCGCCTCGCCGCTCATCCGTGCCTTCGAAACCGCACAGATCATCAGTTCACAAATCGGTGTCGGCCCGATCGTCGTTGACGCCGACCTGATGGAACGCGATGCCGGCGAATGGGAAGGCCTCACGCGCGCAGAAATCGAATCGGAGTGGCCTGGCTACTTGGGCCACGACAAGTGGCCGCCTGGCTACGAACTCCACGACGAATTACTCGTGCGCACCCGCGCTGCGCTTGACCGCATCCACGACGAATACAAGGGCGCCGATGTACTCGTGCTTACCCATGGCGGCGTGATCGGCACGCTCGAAGTCCAGCATTCTGAGCAGTGGCAACGGATGCCCAACCTCGGCGGCAGAGTCTTCACCCACCATGGCGATCGTCTTGAACTCGGCGAGCGCGTCGTACTCGTCGAGGATGACGAGATCACCATTCCTGATCAGATCTGAGTGGGGCAGTGACCGAGCCCGGCCGATCATCGCTTCCCGTCGAAATTGTGCGGTCTCGGCGTCGACGCAAGACGGTGCAAGCGACCATCGTCGATGGCGTTATACGGGTGCAAGCACCAGCATCGATGTCTCAGAGCGAACTCGACGAACACGTCCATTACCTGGTTGCGCGTCTCGAACGCCGTTACCGATCTGAATCGGTCGATCTCGAGGCTCGATCGCAACGTCTTTCCAAACGATTTGAGCTCCCAAAAGCCACCTCAGTGGTGTGGGCCGATCAGCGCAGCCAATGGGGATCTTGCACACCCTCCACTGGCGAGATCCGCATCTCGAATCGACTCGCTGCATACCCACCCTGGATTCTTGACTACGTACTCGTGCACGAACTCGCGCATCTTGTCGAAGCGAACCACTCCCCTGCGTTCAACGCGCTCGTTGCGCGGTACCCGCTAGCTGAACGCGCCCGCGGATTTCTCATGGCTCTTTCGTTTGGCGATACCGGCGTTACCGAAGATGTCGACGGTGAAGCTCCCGAACCCGACGAAGAACTTGATTGGGACGAAGTCGCTGAGGTTGAGGAACTTCAGAATCCTCAAACCGCTCCGGCACGTGGCAACAACACCGACACGCCACCCACACTCTTCTAGGTACTGGCCTTTGTTCCCACCACAACACAATGTGGATGGAAATATCCCTTGTCGATTCGTCCCACGCGAGTCGTGAGACCCCCGGACGAAATCAACGTTTCGATATCGGCGGCCGAAGGGAAATCCAGCGCATCGCCATCGGTAATTCTCAAAACTTTGGTGGCAAGGAACTCTTGAAACTGTGCAACAAGAGCCTTGATTCGTGGCTCGGTATTGACTTCTTTCACAATCAGGCGCCCGCCTGGGGCAAGCGCCGCAATGCAATCGGAAAGTAATCGCGATCGATCTTCCGGTGCGACGAGATACAGCACGTCGGCGAAAACAATTGCGTCCCAACCGCCTTCGATTGTCAGGATCTCTCCAGAGGGCCGATATTCGAAAGAGATGGTTGCCTCGCCTTGGCGCAGATGTCTCACCGACTCTTGAGCGAGTTCGATCTTCTGTGCATCAATATCGACACCAACAACGGTTCGATCTACAGACGACAGCGCCAGAAAGGTTGCGAGCATTCCGTGGCCACAACCGACTTCCAAGATCTTTCCTGAACGCGGAACCTCGGTCTCGAGCGCTTCAAACGGTGCTGTCCACCACCGAATCGCAGTGTGCAGTCGCGCAGATCGGGCCGACTGTTTCCACAGCCCAAGCGTGCGTTTCGCTGCGTCAGATTGGGGTGGCTTCACAGTCCCGCTCGGGGAAGATCTGCGAACGTGCCGAGACGAAAGCCGAGTTCATCGATAGCGACACGAATCGTTTCGGAACACAACGCTTCGTATTCGACATCCCACATGTAGTTCCACTGGTAGCGAACTCGCTCAGGATCATCGGGAAGCCCCGGGTGACTCGCGAGTTCTGCGCTCGGAGTTCCAGATGACGCCAGTCGGTCAACCGCTGCAACCATTTCGCTTAGCCCCATTGCGCCAGCGCCATCAAGACCAGTCGCTGAAGCCGTCCACGCCCAGTTGCGTTCACGTAATTGCACTTCAAGTCGTCGGGCGAGTCGGCGAACAGTCACTCCGACCGGCCCTCGTGCGTCGGACCGCATGACGCGAATCGCGTGCACATTGTTTGCATCGCCGAGTTCAAGCAGAACATCGCTCACTGCAGGCCACATGTGAATGTGTTGATGAGTATCGAAGTGGTCGACGACAAGGCCTACTGAGCTGATCGCTTCAAGTTGGGCGGCAAACTCTCGCCGGAGATCATCGAAATCGATACGACCAGCCGCTGCGCGAGGAAGGAACGATTTCCAATTCGTCCAGAAGTTGCCGTTCTTGTCGACCAACGTCGGAATCTCACGAGCAGAAAGCAATGGCGGGTCTTCGCCGACTGCAGTGAAATGGGCTCCGACGCCAAGCGTCGGCACATCGCGCAGTCGTTTCGCAGAAGACTCAAATGCAGGAGCTACAGCAATGATCGAAGTCGACGAAACCACGCCTCGTTTGTGAGCATCGATGATCCCGTCAGAAACACGCTCCGTAAGACCAAAGTCGTCGGCCGAAACAATAAGGATCGGCTTCTCGGCGGTTGAAGAACTCACGAGGAAGGTCCGCCCCCGGAATTCCAGGGCTGTCGCACTTCAAGAGGAAGCGGTTCAAGCGCCTGCAACTCGCTACGGAGTTCGTACATTTCTCGGAGGATTTTGAAGATCACCGAGTTCGAGGAAAGTGTTGAAATCCCGCGCGTTCGAGGGAAGTAATCGACACCAAACTGAACAATGCTGAAACCCAGTTTCTGCGCACGAGCAAGAATCTCAACATCGATGAAGGATCCCTCACTGCGAAGTTCGATGTTGTCGAGCAGCGAGCGACGCATCAGCTTGAAAGCAAAGTTCATGTCGCGAAGCCGAAGACTGAAGACTGTTTGAATCAGGCGGTTGTAGACGTAGCTGTAAACAAGTCGACGACCGCCTTCACCTGTTCGGTCAAATCGATACGCGCTTACGACGTCAGCTTCATAGATACGCAGAAGTCGAACGGCTTTCGAAACCTCCGCCATGTCGAATGGAAGATCAGCGTCGGTGTAGAGGACGAGTTCGCCCTTCGCATTCTCAAAACCGGTCTTCAGCGTTCCGCCAAGTTTTCTGTTTGTCTCATGATGAACGACTGAAACCCGTTCATCGGCTGCAGCCATTTCGTCAGCAATCTTGCCGGTGGAATCGGTGGAGGCATCGTTGATGATGAGAACGTCGTATCGAGCGATCTCGCCCGCCTCGACGAGGGCATCGCCGGCATCAAACGCGGCCGCGACGGCGCGTCCGATTGTCTCTTCCTCGTTCCACATTGGGTAGAAGATCGTGAGGCTTTCGAAGTTCGCCATGGCCTCAGGCTACGTAGTAGCCGCGCCCGAATGCGAAGCACCACACCAGCAGCACAATTGCGCTCATGGACCACCATGTCCATCGCAGGATCCGACGATCAGCCAAATAACCGCCCAGCACAAGGAAGCACGGGAACATCGCCAGCAAATACCGACCCGTCCCCTGAAAATCCTTGGTGCCAAGTAAGGCAATCGCCAGCATCGAGAAGCAGTAAAGGCCATAGCCCCAGCCAAACTTCTTCCACACCTGCCACGCCAGAAACAAGAACCCGAGCACGAAGAGTCCTTGAAGAATCACGGTGACGGCGTACTGCACCTTTTCGAAGGTGGCGGTGTCGACGTTCTGAAGCCAATCCCAAAACCAGCGGGGCAGATTCTTGATCTGCTGGAACCAGGTGATCTTGAACCAGGTTCGTGGCCCTGAGCCTTGATCCCAACCCGGAGCGCTCTGGACTTCATCGAATGCGAGTGGATGCCCGAATCGAATGCCGAGGTAGGTCATGTAGCCGACAAGACCGCCAAGCGAGAGCAACACGCCTGCATCAGCTGGACGCAGTCGGCGCCACAACACGCGCGGACGCCAGCGCGATTCACCTGCCTCGATGACATGTCGACGCCAAAGCGCGACGGCAACGAGTCCGATGATGAGCGCAATGCCAACTGGTCGAGTTGCGGTTGCGACGGCGCCAGCGAGACCCGCAAGGATCGTGTGATCGCGTTCAAGGAGAAGAAACGCTCCCGCGGCGGCAAGTAGGAAAAGGGCATCGCCATACACCGCGCCAAACAGATAAAAGACGTACGGATACACAAGCAAGGTGACAAGCGCGACGCGCGCAACGCGATCGGTGACGTGGTCACGAAACCACTTGAAGATCGCCAGTAACGCTCCAAGACCACACGCAATCGTCACCAAGGAACCTAATAACTTCACCGAAACCGCTGTAACGGAATGCAGTCCCCACAGCACACTGGGATACGCCGGGAAAAACGCGACGGCCGACTGCCTATCGGATCCTGCGAACCAGTAACCCGATGTTGAAATCTGTGCGTACCAATTTCCGTCGAATCGGAACCAACCGCTAAAGAGACCAGAACCCGGGTACGGCGCTTCGTCGACACCGCCGTAGGTTGCGAACGGCCCGCGAGCGCCGATCCAAACAGCAAGAAAGAGCGCGACAAACACCAATGCCCACATCGCCAACGCATCTACCCACGGAGCGAAGCCAAGAACGCCACGGCCAGACCCAGTTTCAACGTCTGCGTCACTCGACGCTGGGGCGGAAGGCACACCGAGACGCTACCTGTGGCGTCGGCGAGGTCCGGGGAGACCGGTAACGTGTCGCTTCTCGCCTCTGTGGCCAAGTTGGTTAAGGCAGCGGACTTTTAATCCGACGATCGTGGGTTCGACCCCCACCGGAGGCACCACAAAACGCTCGAAGCGCCCACCATTGGCAAGGTGCTTGCTAGATCACCGGCGAGCATTCCCTGCCGAGGCAGCAGCGC
>CALEHQ010000042.1 GCA_937876315.1 uncultured Actinomycetes bacterium
GGCGCTTTTGCTGCGCTCTTCGCCGGCGCCTTTGTTGCTGCCTTTGCCGGAGTCTTGGCAGGGGCCTTCGCCGCCTGCTTCTTGGCAGCAGCCTCTACTTGGCGATCGAGGGCACCAGATTCGATGTGCTCAATTGCAGGACAGGCTGCTTCTCCAACCGGGCAATGCATTGCTCCTGGCGAACCAAACTGACCGCGGTTGACCAAAAGAAAGCAACCGGTGCACATGAATTCGTTGGCCTTCTTCGGAGTTACACCTTCGGCAATGTCGGCGGGCGCTCGCGGCTCGGGTACAACTTCTTCATCTTCATCTTCGTCTTCGTCGTCATCAGCAGCGGCCGCGATCCGATCCTTGAGGATGGCGTCGAGGTCAGCTTCGACGTCGTCGGGATTGAGATCCTCTTCCTCATCGTCTTCGTCCTCGCGCTTGGGTCGAGCAGCAAGTGCTGCGTCGGCTGCCGCCTCGTCCTCGTCCTCGTCGCCTTCAACAAGAACGACGTCGTCGGCAAGTACCTCTTCGAGGTCTTCGACGAGTTCGCCCTCGAGGTCGTCTCCCTCGATAGCGACGACGATTTCTTCCTCGTCGAATTCCTCGTCGATGGGATCGTCAGCCATGGAGTCCTCAGGTCAGGGCCACCGAGGGCGGCCGGGGTAATTCGTGCCGCGGATGATAGGCACACTCGCGGGTGAAATTGGTGCCTTTCGGGTCAGTTACCGTGAAAGGTGACAAACGACACGTCAGGTCAGGTGCCTAATCGGCGACTTTCCGCCCGCCGCTCGGCTTGCAGGCGCTCAAGTTCCGGCTCAGCGCTGTGGTCGACAAAGCGCATCATCGAGGCGATGGCGTGGTGGCCGGCCTGCTCGGCGATCAATCGGTGCATCTCTTGCCCCACGATGCGATAGGCCGGGTGACCCTGCGGGGTGGTGCGGAGTTCGATGAGGTGCATCGCCTCGCGGGCGTTCATGTCCATCGAGAAACGAACCCGATAGGCCAGAGACACGGCGTAGGAGGACTCAGCAGGGAAATGTTCCTCGAGGGCCTCATAAAGCGAGGCCGAGCGCTGCATCGCTTCATCAAAGATGGGGGCTACGCCGGCATCATCTACTGCAGCTGGCCGTGTGTAGCCATGCAGTGGAGTGAGCTTCTGCCAATCGATCGTGAGCATGCGATGGCGCTGGAGGTCGCGGAATGCGCCGTAATCAGCGAGGATGTCGAATCGGTAGGACGGACGCTCAAGGGCACGGCCTGGCTTGTGGCGGCGATTGTCGCGGTCGCCCTCGTATGCGTTGAGCACGGCGATACGTTCCTCAACGGTCATCGCTCGAACACGATCTTCGATCTGACGCTCAGGCAGAGACAAATGCGGATACAGCGCCGCCGTGACGAGTTTGATTTCCGCATCGGGATCGAAATCAACCAATGCCACGACTGGTGCTGGTTCGATGTCGTCAACGCCGGAAAAGAGTCGACCGGCGATGTCCTCCATCGCTGAACGACTATTGGTCATGTAATCGCTCCAGGCAACCCCTCTGTCGTCGAGGTCGACACGCTTCAAGAACGAGGGAACAACCTTCCGCAGTTCAGTGAGCATGAGATCGGCGTAGGTACGCGCTTCGGGCAATGGATGGGCTCGCATACGAAGCAGGAGCATTTCGTAGCCCTGTCCGGTGCCATAGATGCCGACATTCGACAATGACGAGGCCGGAAGCAGACCACGGATCGAATCGAATGCTTTGGCTCGGATTGCCTGGCGGTAGACGAAATCGCTGTCGGAGGGATTCTTGGGGATCCGCTCCTTGATGTCGTCGATCACGATGGGAAGGAGTTCAGCGTACGTATCGAAAATTCGATCCATATCGCCTACGTAACGGGTGCCGAGACTCGACTGCAGAACCTCAGGCGGCCGGTAAAACCGGTAGCGGCCGCCGATTCGAGCGTCGTAAGAGATGTACCTAGTTGATTGCTCGAGATAGGCCATCAGGCGACCCCACTCGAGAACCTTGGTAAGAAGGTTAGAGGCCTGCTCGCACGCCAAGTGGACGCCACCAAGCTGCGCCACAGAATCATCGCCATATTCGAAGAAGACTTTGTCGTAAAGCTCCTCGGCTCGGCGCAACCCAATCGTGGCGTCGATGGAGTCGTCGCCACTGATGTCGAGTTCGCCAACAAACTCGTCGAGAAAGAGCCTTCGGAGGCTTTTAGGCGACCGCGAGTAGCGAGCAAACAATGCGCCCTTGACGACCTCGGGCAGATTTACAAGCGCAAATACAGGGCCGTAGAGGTTCGTGAAATAGCGACGAAGAATATCTGCCTCTTCGGGGCTGAACTCTTCTGCGACGTAGACGCTCACGGCCGGCGACTGTACGGCCTCTGTTGCCTGTCGCCGCGGATGGCCTGTTGGTTGTCGGTCACCGCTTCGATGCGTGGAAGTCGGTGGCAACAGATTCCAGAGAATCCGCAGAGGCCCATAGGTCGATGATTGTCATCGCCATGGCCTTGGCGCCATCGAGAACGCCGGCATCCCCGGTTGGTGACGCGGCGAACTCTGCGAACCCCGGCGTGTGGATTCCAACCCCACTTGGGGCTACCGAAACCATTGGGTGAATGGACGGCACAACGTGACTCACATTGCCCATGTCGGTGGAACCGACGACGGCGCCGTGTGGGCCAGGTTCTTGAACCTCACGGCCGAGGTCGGCGCTATTGGCCGCATACAACGACTCAAACGCGTCATTCCGAAGCAGGTCGGCGTAGGCCGGTTCAATCCACTCGTAGTCGACCGAGCAGCCGGTTGCGTCGCCACCAGCGGTGAGTGCCGCCAAGACTCGTGGTTTGAGCGCTTCGAGTCGGGTGAGATCCGCCGCTCGAATGAACCAATGCATGGCAGCGGTTGCAGGAACGATGTTGGGCTTGTCTCCCCCGTTGGTGAAGACACCGTGTACGCGTTCTTCCGGCCGTATGTGCTGACGAAGCGCAGCAACATTCATGTAGCCCAGTACCGCCGCGTCAAGAGCATTGCGACCGTCCCAGGGGTAGGCGGCAGCATGGGCAGATTGACCTTTCCAGGTCACGCGAAGCTGCTGCACGGCGATTGTGGTCATCCATCGGAGATCAACATCAGCGGGATGAATCATCATCGCCGCATCGACGCCAGTGAGGGCGCCCCGATCGATCATGAATACCTTTCCGCCGCCACCTTCCTCGGCGGGTGAACCAAGAACGACGAGCCGGCCGTTCAGTTCCTCTGCGACAGCTGCTGCGCCAAGCGCGGCTCCGAGGCCCGCAGCCGCGATGATGTTGTGTCCGCACGCGTGTCCAATTCCTGGAAGTGCGTCGTACTCGCAGAACACTGCGATGGTCGGACCCCGAGACCCCGTTGTTGCTTGGAACGCTGTCGGCATTCCGTATGCGCCACGATCGACATCGAAACCAAGATGTTCAAGGGCTCCGGTGAGGACCTCGTGGGCGTGATGCTCGGCGTAGTTCTCTTCCGGATGAGCATGAATCGAGTGAGATACCTCAAGCAGGAGGTCCCGATGTGCATCGATGGAATCAGCAGCTCGTTGCTTCGCTTCATGTGCATCCATGCACGCACGCTACATGGGGGTCCGCTCGCCGTGGAGGGTCAAACGACGACGTGGAATGCGTCCGGTTCGACGTGAAGCGAAAGTGTCCGACCCTCTAGATGAAGGCTTCCATCGATGCAGATGGACGTGGGGCGATCAAACGAGAGTGTCTCTGATCGAACTCGGCGATAGGTCAACGATGGGTGGGGCAAGTGGGTGCCTGTGGCTGAGCGCGAGATCGCCTGCCGACGTTGACGCCAGCCAAGTGACCCTGTTGTGATGTCAATCAATCCATCTCCCGGGTGGGAGCGGGGGCCTAGATCGCGATTGCCGATCCACTGAGAGTTCATAACCACTGCGAAATCAGAGCCAAAAAGTTTTCCTACGACAAGATGTGAGACGAAGGGAATCTCGACGCCGTCGATCGACGCAACAACGAGATCGACAGGAACGGTGAGGGCATCTGGACCGAGGAGCCTGCTCAACACGCCAGTACCGCCCAAAGTTTTGCAGAGATCGCCACCTAAGAGACCAACCGTGACGTTGTTGTTGCCGGCATCACGGCCCGCAACAACCAAAGCTCGAAGTTCGGCATCCGAGTACACGACCGGCGCACCCTCAGGCAAGGGCTGCAGCAGGCCGTAATCGCTGCCCTTTTTGATAGTCATTGCGGGTCGCTTGCTGCAGGCTCAATCTCTGCATCACTCTCGTCTTCGTCAATTCGGCCGCGTCCCGATACCGCAACGACGCCTCGATGGAGTGCGTCGGCAGCGTCTGACGCGGTAGACGCACACGCAGCATCGGTTTCAGAAATCTGTCGGAGCAGATCGACGAGTTGCTTAATGGTGCGCACAAAATCACCACCGGGCATGTCGTCGTCGCCGAGTAGATGATCGAGATCGTCTCCCGCTGCCCACGCGTGGGCGAGAGAAAAGAAGCCAGCATCGGGGGTTCGTGTCACTGAAAGCCCGAGAGCAATTTCATCCCGAGCGATTGACCGCGTGAGGTCCTCTAGTTGGTCTGAACGTTGCTCGATGTCGCGTCTGGGGAACCAAGGGGAAAGATCTGGACCAGAGGCTCGGGACTCGTAGACAAAGGAACTGGCGAGACCGGCGAGTTCAGCGGCCGATAGGTCTTCGAAGAGATGTTCCTCGAGCGCTTCGGCAATAGCCAGATCTGACTCGTGGTAGATCCGGACGAGCCTCTCTCCCCGTTCGGTCAACTTCCACCCGTCTAGGTGGCCCCATTGTTCGAGCATCTGAAGAATCCGATCAAAATGCTCAACGAGAGAACCGGTGCGTGAGCGGATCTGCTTCTCGAGCCCTTCGATCTCCCGGCGAACGCGTTCCACGTCTCGTAATGCTCGGAGATGGCGGTCGCGGTCGGGGCACGCATGGACGGGATGGCCTTCCACCGTGTTGCGATCGCTCTGGCTGCGACTCTGATCCCGGTTCTGACTCTCACCGTCTCTGGAGGGCAGACGCTTCACAATGCGTTCAAGTTCTAGCGACACGGCCTTCTGGAACTTCGGCTTCATCGGTGTGAATGGAACGGGAAGTTCTATGTGAGCGACGACGGTTGGCTCATCGTCGAAATCCTTGGAACCAAGTTGGACAACATTGCGTCTGGCGTTCAGAACTTTGACACGTATCGAGCCACTTTTTCGGTTGGAAACTGAAAGCACAACCACACGAGCGTGGCCGCCACTTCCATCGATCCAGAGAATGTCACCGGGCTTGAGGGAACTAAGAGATCGCTCAATATGCGAACCACCACCTCGAACCGCACGGACTCCGCGTTCTGCATCTAATGCGTCCTTGTATGTAAGTACATCTCCCAGTTCGCAGTCAGCATCTTGAAGTAAGCGTCCGAGTTTCTGAGACTGGCCCTCAATCCGATGCTCTTGTCGGGCAACGTCTGCGTCCGCTTGGTACTGGGCGAAGCTGTTGCCCAGTAGTCGATGCGCCTCACCGGCGTCATAGCGACGAACAAGATTCGCGGCCATGTTGTAGGTGGGGCGGAAGGAACTCGTAAGTCGAAAGCTTCGACTGGCGGCGAGACCAGCGACCTCGTCAAAGGTGACAAAGGGTGACCACAAAACAATGGCATTACCGTGATTATCGATACCGCGTCGACCGGCTCGTCCAGTCAATTGGGTGTACTGCGCTGGAGTGAGGAACTCGTGGCCTTCGCCGGTGAACTTCGTGAGTTTGTCGATGACGACGGTCCTGGCTGGCATGTTGATGCCAAGGGCAAGTGTCTCTGTTGCGAAAACGATCCGAACGAGCCCCTCGACGAAACACTGTTCAACGGCTTCTTTGAAAGGAGGAACCAGACCAGCATGATGACTGGCAATTCCTCTCTCAAGAGAATCAAGCCATCGGCCGTAGTCGAGTACCCGGAGATCCTCATCTGTGAGCTCCTCAACATGCGACTCTGCGATCTGTCGTATTCGAGTGCGTTCCTCGGGTGTCGTAAAGCTGAGTCCCGCACGTGTGCACGAGGTCACCGCCTCGTCGCAGCCATTGCGGCTGAAGACAAAGAAGATTGCGGGGAGCATTGATCGCTCGGCAAGCAACTCGACAACCTCAACACGTCCAGGCGTTGAGTAGCGACGTCGGCCGCCCCGGGCCCGATCCCGTGGGTCGATATCGTACTGCTGTCCGCGCCGATCTGGTTTGCCTTCGTTGAGAGTCGGAACCAGGGCGAGGCCATCGTCGAGCCGATCGGCGACGAGATACCAATTATCAAGTTCAACAGGACGTTTTGTCTCTACAACCACTTCAGTCGGACCTCGAACAGAGGAGATCCACTCCCCTAGTTCATCTGCGTTCGAGACCGTCGCCGACAAGCAGACCAGTTTTACGTATTTGGGAAGGTGAATGATCACCTCCTCCCAGACCGAGCCCCTTGACGAATCTTGGAGGTAGTGCACCTCGTCAAGAATCACCCACTCGAGTGCGTCGAGAGCCGACGATCGCGCATAGATCATGTTGCGCAGCACTTCAGTGGTCATGACGACAATTGGTGCATCACCATTTATTGCCGTATCGCCAGTGAGGAGGCCAACAGCCTCTTTGCCGTACTCGTCCATCAGGTCGTGAAACTTTTGATTCGAAAGCGCTTTGATGGGCGTTGTGTAGAACGCGCGACGCCCTGCTCGAAGTGCTACTGCCACTGCGTGCTCAGCGACTTTCGTTTTTCCTGATCCAGTCGGAGCGGACACCAACACTGACAGGCCACGATCAATGACTGCTATTGCATCCTTTTGGAACTGGTCAAGCTCAATGGGTGTGGTCACGTCAGTCGACATCGACGGAGCCATTCTCGCTTTCCGATGAAGCGCGTTCCTCCGCCTTTCGTTTCGAGCGTTTCCGTAACGCCAGCACGGAAGCGCCAATGGCGATCGATACCCCATAAAGAAGAAGCATCGGAACGGCGAGGGCAGTCATGGAAATGGGATCACCGCTCGGTGTGAGGACGGCAGCAACGATCGCAATAACCACGAATGCCTGTCGCCACCAACCGATGAGCTTCATTGGCGTGATAACACCGATCATCTGCAGGGCCACGAGGAGGACAGGAAACTCAAAGCCGATGCCGAATGCGAGCATCATCCAGATGATGAGGGTGACATAGCTGTCGGCGGTATAGAACGGCTCTATCTGGGATCCGCCAATGGTTGTAAGGAACTGAAGCGTTGGATTGAGGACGTAGAACGCGACTGCCGCTCCTGCAAGAAAAAGTACGACAGCACTAATCGTGAAGGGAACTGCATGCTTCTTTTCCTTCGGGTACAACCCTGGCGTTACAAATCTCCACACGTGCCAAACGATGATCGGCATTGCGAACGCAACGCCGATGTAGCCAGACATTTTCAAACGCAGTGCAAAGGCCTGAAGCGGCTCAGTCGCAATAAAAGGCTGTCCCGGCTGCACCTCGTTGAAAGGGTGCTTCAAGATTTCGAGCACGTAAGGAAAGAGAAACCATCCCAAGATGGCCCCAACTGCGACAGCAATCGCAATTCGGAACATCCGACTGCGCAACTCTGCCAGATGCTCCCAGAGCGTCATGTGTCCGTCTGGAGAGTTTGTGGTGTCAGCACTCATGAATTGCTCAGGTGCTCGTCGTGTCGTCGTTATCGGAGGTAGTCGCCGAGAGATCTCCGACAAACGGTGTTGGCGAACCCGCGTCGGGTGTAGGCGCTACTGGGTCTACCGGCGCTACGAGCCGAGGACCCTCGGTGGTCCGATCAAGAGCGTCGTCGACAGTGTGACTTTGACCAATGTCCATAGCTGATCGAACTTCTTCTTCGAATCCGGAGGTAACGCGACGCACCTCAGCCAAGAACTTCCCGACCTTACGGGCGGTTTCGGGCAACTTCTCGGGGCCCAACAGCAAAAGTGCCAGCAGCAGGATCATGAAGATTTCTCCGCCACCGACGTTGAACATGGTCATGATCGTACTCCCGAGTCCTTCGATCTTCCCCATGGCGGCCTTTGGCGAGGTTGGACTCGCTCTGTAGGGCAGGCTGTTGCGGTGACTCGACTCCCCTCTCTCCGACCGCCAATCGGCTTTGCTCATCGCGGAGCGAAAGCACATGCACCCGAGAACACAATGGAAGCCTTTGAGCTGGCTCTTCGCCTCGGTGCCACCGGCCTCGAGAGCGATGTGTGGATCACTGCAGACGGTGTTGCGGTTCTCGATCATGACGGTCTCGTTGGTCGTCGTCCACTTCGGCGCCCGATCTCAGATTCAATGTCGGCGGATCTTCCCGGTCATATCCCCACGCTGCGTGAGTTCTACGAAGTCGTTGGAGGATCAGTTAATCTCTCCCTGGACATCAAAGATCCAGCGTCAGCCGCGGAGGTGGTGGCGTGTGCCCGAGACGTAGGCGCTGAAGATCGACTCTGGCTCTGCCATCCCGATCGACAGCTCGTGAGTTCGTGGCGGGAACTCTCCACCAGAGTCCACCTCGTTGAATCCACTCGAGCATCCAAGTTTGAAGGCAGCCCCGAGCTGCATATCGCACAAAGTTCTGAACTCGGTATCGACGCGATCAATCTCCACCACAGCGACTGGACCGGAGGTTCGGTTGCAATGGCTCACCGCTTCGGATTGCTCGCCTTTGGATGGGACGCTCAATTCGATCGAGTTCTTGATGAACTACTCGACTGTGGGATCGATGGCGTCTATAGCGACCACGTCGACACGATGATGGCGTCTCTTGCGAAAATCGCCGGTACTGGCAAATCTGGCGGCTAGTCAAACGACTCGACGAAACGAGCGTCGCGAAGTCCTAGAGCAAACTGAATCTTCCTAGCGGCCAAACCGTGACAAACGCTCGCCCGACAATCGTCGCTTGATCAATAGTTCCAAAATAGCGACTGTCTTTTGAGTCGCTGCGATTGTCGCCCATAACCCAAACCGCGCCAGGAGGTACAACGCATGGAACGTCGGCGGTGCACTTGTAGGGAGCATTCGAGCTGGTGGTGACGGTGCCGTCGGAGAGGTACGACTCTTCGAGTCGCTTTCCGTCGATGTAAACGCCTCCATCAACAAACGAAATCGACTCGCCAGGTAGCCCGACTACCCGTTTAATGAGATCTGGAATAGTGCTTGAAGTTTCCGAAGGAGGTCGCTCGAAAACAATCACGTCCCCACGGTTGACATCATGAAGTCGATAGCTGAGCTTATTGACGAGGACCCGATCGCCCTCTTTCAGCGTCGGGTGCATCGAAAGAGACGGGATGAAAAACGCCTGCAGCAGGAAGGTTTTCACCACTAGTGCGAGAAGGATCGCTCCAACAATGACGAGGATCCACTCGGCGAAACTGGCCCCACGTGGACCGAACCACTTCTCGAACCGACGACGACGGTACCGCCAACGAGTCGATGCGACGGGTTCAGTTGCAGGACTAGTCACAGGTTGGCTTTCAGGGGGAAACGAGACCGGTGCGTACCGGCGCGCCGTAGCCTAGTCACGGTACGAAGAGAGCAACCTTCGGGCGGCTGCGCCACCAGCGCCTTGAAGTTCGGGCGACGCTTCAACGACTGCAGCATCGGGCCCAAGCCTGAGAAGTAAGCGCTCAAGCCACGCCAACGAACCGATAGCGAGAACAATCGTTGCGGTGCCATCAGGATGCAGATCTATCGACTCTGCCGGGTAGTACTCGGTAACCCATCGAGCGTCTGGCCCAAGAAGCAACGTGATTCGACCCAAAGCGTTTGATCCGTCGAACAGTTCGAATGGTGGCAGCGGATCGGGGGTAACGAATTCCGTATCGGTCGTCTCTGCAAGACGAATTCGGTCGATTCGGAAGACCCGTTCAGCGTTGCTCGCGTGGCACCAGCCCTGGAGGTACCAGAGGCCGCCCTCGGAATGAATCGCCCAAGGATTGATGCGGCGGGTACCGGTGTCGTCGCGCCCGTAGCTGTAGTACGTGATCTCCACAGTCTGATGGCGTTCGATGGATGAGCGAAGGAGTTCGGTGATCGCGTCGGGAGCAGTATCGATGCCGATTTCAACGGCGGTCTCAGAACCTTCGCCAAGGGTGCGCAGAACCTTTTCAAGGCCACGAGCCAACGCACTCGAGTGATCCGCCCCTGGCACTGAGAGCAACGCTTTCGCAGAAGTGAGCAGGGCGAAGGTCTGTTCTGCTGTGAGCCGAAGAGGGCGACGGAAATAATCGGGAAGATCAATCGTGACAGTGTCGGCGTCGACAATTGCATTTATGAGAAGGTCTGGCGTGTACGGGTGAACTCCGACCATCGACGTGATGATGAGGCAGTCCCGAAGATCGTCCGCATCGATCGCGAATCGTTCGCTGATTTCACTAATGCTCGCTGTTCCATCGGGCTGGTTTGCCACCCACGGAACAATGGCGAGCGTTCGATCCAGCCGCTCGGCTGCTGTCATATCAGCCACGGTTATCGCCGCCGATTACTTCGAGCCAGTCGATCATTGATGCTCGAGCCTCAGGAGGGTCAAGGATCTCGGCATGATCAAGGAAGCTGAGTACGAAAGAACGAAATGCCGGCCAGTTCGCAACGGGCACCTCGAATGTCAGTTCACCGCTGGATTGTTCGCCGACAGCACAGGAAGAGAGTGATTGCCGTGCGAAATCCGAGACCTCAGCGTCGAAACGAACAGTTATCACTACCGGTTCGTTGTCTCCGAACTCCCACGGGTCAGCCTGCTCTGTTGGCGTCGTCGGTATTGGGTGAATCTGACTGCCTGGATCACCGAGTCGAACATCACTACGCACCCGATCGAGACGAAAGTTTCTTTGCTCATTGCGTTCAAGGTCAAACGCAGTGAGGTTCCAACGACCACGTCTGAAATCGAGGTGCCATGGTTCAACGGAACGCTGGGAAGTGCCTGCGTTGCTCTCGTACGTAAATGAAACAACTCGTCGCTCGATCACCGCTCGAAACAAAGGAACCAATGATTCGTCACTTGGGATCCCTGTTAACTCTCCAACCGGGATGCCGGCTGAGTCGCTCGACGCGCCATCAACCACTCCTCCGAGCCGCCACATGGCACGCGCCATATCGCCGGGAGAGGAACCAACGGTCACCGTCTCGAGGGCAAGGTGTAATGCGGCGAGCTCGTCGCTCTCGAGTCCCGGATCAGGTAGCTCATATTTCGATTTGTCGACTCGATACGCAGTGAGGTCGGCGGTCGCACCAGCGACGACCTCGATCGGAACCCCGAGGCTCAGTAGATCCTTCTTGTCCCGTTCGAAGGTCCGTCGAAATGAGTCATAGTCCGCGTTGTAGCCAGGAACGCGTTGCTGAATATCGACGGCACGAATGCCTTGCACAGTGTCGCTCAAGGCGGCCAGCAAATTCATCTGGCGCTCGAACTTCTCGGCAGATTTATCGGACGGAATCATTCACACATCACCTGGGCTGAAAGGAACTGGGAGACTACAGAGACGCGATCAATTTCTCGACGCGCTCGTCATGAGACCGAAATGGGTCTTTGCACAAAACGGTCCGCTGGGCCTGATCATTCAACTTCAAATGCACCCAGTCGACTGTGTAATCACGCTTTCGTTCTTTCGCCTTCTTTATGAACTCTCCACGAAGTCTGGCTCTGGTTGTTTGCGGTGGAGTATCGATTGCCTCTTCGATCTCGGTGTCGTCGCAGATACGTTCGACCATGCCACGATCCTGCATTCGGTAGAAAACGCCGCGGTTCCGATTGATGTCGTGGTACTGAAGATCCAGCAGCGCAACTTTAGGGTCTGTTAGTTCCAAACCATGGCGCTCTCGGTAGGCCTCGATCAACTTGTACTTGATCACCCAATCGGCTTCTCGGTCCTGTCCTAGCGGATCTTTCTCGATCGTTGTCAGTGCCTGCTCCCACATGCCGAGAGCTTGTTTTTCAAGGGGAGAGAGATCTCTCCGATCGGCGTATCGCAGAGCACGGGTCAGATACTCACTCTGAATCTCAAGAGCTGTTGCTTCGCGACCGTTGGCAAGTCTGACTTTGCGGGTGCATGTCATGTCGTGGCTGATCTCGCGGATCGCCCTGATCGGATTCTCAAGTGTCATGTCACGCATGATCACGTTGGGCTCTTCCAGCATTCGAAGGAGTATCGCTGTTGTTCCCACCTTGAGAAAGGTTGCATACTCGCTCATGTTCGAATCGCCAACGATGACATGAAGCCGCCGGTAACGCTCCGCGTCAGCATGCGGTTCGTCACGCGTATTGATGATTGGTCGGCTTCGGGTTGTTGCCGAAGATGTCCCTTCCCAGATGTGCTCCGCCCGCTGCGAGATGCAGAACATTGCGCCACGAGCGGTCTGGAGGACCTTGCCTGCTCCAGCGTAAATCTGCCGAGTGACGAGAAACGGAATCAACGTATTCGTGTAGTGGGCTAACTCTTCGTTCCGGCCAGTCAGGTAGTTCTCATGGCAACCGTAGGAATTTCCCGCTGAATCGGTGTTGTTCTTAAAGAGGTAAATATCGCCATTGATTCCCTCATCAGCCAGACGCTTTTCCGCGGAGGTAAGTAACTGTTCAAGGATGCGCTCCCCCGCTTTGTCGTGCACCACAACGTCGTGGATCGAGTCGCACTCGGGAGTTGCATACTCGGGATGGGATCCAACATCGAGATAGAGCCGTGCTCCGTTTTGGAGGAAGACATTTGAGCTCCTGCCCCAGGACACAACTCTGCGGAACAAGTAGCGGGCAACTTCATCGGGGCTGAGGCGGCGTTGGCCGCGCAGAGTGCAGGTGACGCCGTACTCGTTCTCTAGCCCGAATATCCTCCGCTCCATACCGGCACGCTATCGGCGACCGCGAGCCGGAGGGTGACCAAACGGGAATCAGTTCTTCGGAAGGAAATCCGGGAGTTCAGAACGTTCAATACGGCGGAAGGCGCGTCGTTGGGCACCTCGATCAAGCACTGCGACCTCGAGGTCGGTTGCATCAAGAGAACGGTCCGGGCCAGCCAAGGCGGCGACTGCAACAGCAAGGACCGCCTGTAGGTCGAGTTCGGGAGCCCATGTCTCTTCGAGTCGGTTCGAGATGGCATCGGCATCGCCGCCGAGAACCGTGAAGCGGTCTTCGTCCATAACGGTGCCGTCATAGAGGATGTGGAAGAACTGGTCGTCCGCCGATGTGAGACCAACCTCGGCAACGAGGATCTCCACTTCCATTGGCTTCATCTCGTGAGTGAAAACCTGGCCGAGAATTTGTGCGTATTGATTGCCGAGGCTCCGAGCGTCGACATCCTCACGGCTGTAAGAGAAGCCTTTGAGATCAGCTGCACGCACACCAGCGATTCGGAGCTGATCGAACTCGTTGTATTTGCCAACTCCAGCAAATGCGATTCGATCGTAGATTTCGCTGACCTTACGTAGGGTTGTCGAGGGATTCTCGGCAACAATTGCGATGCCATCGGCAAACTGAGTTGCAACGAGTGATCGACCTCGAGCGATCCCTTTCCGGGCGTAATCGGCACGATCTTTCATCACCTGTTCGGGCGCGACGTAGTACGGCATACTCATCGGGCACCCCCGAACGTCTCTGTTGAGGTCTCAGGCAATCGGCCACCGCCATCGAGAGACGACAATGCATCGAGTAGCCCGACGAACCGCTGCGCGATGTCCGCATCGTCGACACGTTCGAAACCATCAGAAGTGATTGTGGCAATTACCGGATAGATGCCACGAACCATGTCGGGCCCACCGGTCGCCGAATCTTCGTCGGCTGCTTCGAAAAGAGCGGTAATCGCCAGATCGACAGCGTCATCTCGAGTGAGTCCTTCGCGGAAACGCATTTTCACCACAGATCCGGCCAAGGATCCTCCGGAGCCACTGGTAGCAAAGTTCGACTCTTCGTAACGGCCGCCGGTGATGTCGTATTGGAATAAACGACCTGTTGCCCGCCGCGTGTCGAAACCCGCAAAGATCGGTACAACGGCAAGACCCTGCATTGCCGCTGGAAGATTGTTGCGAACCATTTGGCCGAGTTGGTTCGCTTTGCCTTCGAGTGAAAGCTGCGAGCCTTCGACTTTTTCGTAATGCTCAAGCTGCAATTGAAACAACTTGACCATCTCCATCGCCGGACCGGCCGCACCGGCAATCGCGACACCGGAATGACGATCGGCGGGGAAGACCTTTTCGATCGCTCGGTGGCTGATGATGTGACCAGAAGTTGCCCGCCGGTCCCCCGCCATCACAACGCCATCGGCATAGCGGATCGCAACAACAGTTGTCGCATGTGTGATCGACAATCGCTCGTCGACATTTGCAGAGGGGGCCACTGGGCCGAGCCCCTGCATCTTGGCCAGCGCCGCAAAATCGGGACCTGGATCTTCGGACGGGTTGAAAAACGGCATGGTCACGGTGGAGAGGTTACCGGTTCGGCCGAGATTCGCCTTCGGCAGTTACTGGCCACCCTTTTGCACGAAACTTCGAACAAAATCCTCGGCGTTTGTTTCGAGAACCTCGTCGATTTCGTCGAGAAGGTCGTCAAGCTCTGCCTTGAGTTTTTCGCCGGCGTCCCAACTAGACGGAGCCTCGTCAACCGCTTCTTCTGGACGCTCGGTTGGTGTTCGTCTGATCTGTTCCCGTTCAGGCATGGCACCTCCTAAATGTCGAGTTCGTGAACCTCCATGGAACCGGAGGTCACTCCCCTATGCGTCGAGTTGAGCAAGCAACTCGGCTGCTGTCTGGCTGGATTCGATCACGCTAGCCACATGAGAGGCGGTTCCGCGCGACGGTTCCATCATTGCCACCCTCCTAAGAGGCTCGGATCCGACATCGAAAACCATGGAATCCCAATTCGCGGAGATGATCTCGTCGCCAAATTTGGCCAAGCATGCGCCTCGGAAATAGGCGCGGGTGTCTTCGGGAGGGAAGCTCATTCCACGGAGGACCAACTCGGGATCGCAAATGGTTTCCAATCCAACGCGCCGGGCAAGAGACTTCTCAGGCCGAAGGTCGTGGTACTGAAGATCAAGCGCGTGGAGACGAGCATCGCCCCACTCCAATTCGTGCCGCTCGCGGTACCCGCTGATGAGCCGGAACTTCGCTATCCAATCGATGGTGCTAACGAGCGACTCAGGGTCATCTTCAAGCCCGGAAAGTGTCTGTTCCCACCGCCGGAGGATCTCGGGACCGACTTCTTCGCCGACTACCGAGAATCCATGGTGCTGTCCCCAATCAGCAGCCCGTTCGCAGAGATAGCGCTGAACCTCAAGCGCCGTCGCGGAACCGCCACCAAGAAGGGGCAATGCAGCAGTAAGTGAGAGATCGGTGCTCACGGTTCGCAGCGCCTGAATGGGTTCGGCAAACCTGAGATCGCGTTTGATCCAGTCGTCTTCAATCATCGCCAAGACGATGGCCGTGGTGCCGACTTTCAAGAATGTCGCCACTTCGCTCATGTTGGCGTCTCCGATGATGACGTGAAGGCGACGGTACTTCTGGGGGTCGGCGTGGGGCTCGTCTCTTGTGTTGATGATTGGTCGCTTCAACGTCGTTTCAAGACCAACCTCTTCTTCGAAAAAATCTGCGCGCTGACTTATTTGAAACGGCACGAGATCTGACGAAAAACCAATCTCACTACCGACTTTCCCTGCTCCACAGAAAATCTGGCGGGTAATGAAGTGTGGGGTGATCTCGGCGACGATTCTTCCGAAGGGGAGGTCTCGATCGATGAGGTAGTTCTCGTGGCAGCCGTACGAGTTTCCTTTCCCGTCGGAGTTGTTCTTATATGCAACGATCGATTGTCCTTCGGGTAAGAGCGCATCGGCAGCTCTCATTGACTGTTCGAGAATCACCTCCGCGGATCTGTCGAACGTCACAACTGACAATGCGTCACCACATTCGGGAGTCGAGAGTTCGGGGTGGGCATGATCCACGTAGTACCGAGCACCGTTGGTGAGTACTGCGTTGACCATATGCGTTTCGACCTCTGGGGGCATCGAGTCAGGACTTGTGACGCCGCGGGCATCTGCCCCGGGGGTCTCAAACTCGAAATCCCAACCAACTCCTGGTGCACCATGCACCGCCCCACCAGTTCTGGTGAGGTCACTGAGATAGGAATTGATCAGAATGGAAGATGCAGTAATCGGATTCGGATCGTCAACTCCACGGAAAACGATTCCGTACTCGGTTTCGATTCCACAGATCTTTCTGATCGCCACGAGAAATTCCTACCGACTCTTGTAAGTCAACCTCAGAGGTACTGGCCGGTGCCGACACGCTCGATAGACCGACCACCTGAAGTTTCTGTCTCCGAATGCTTCACAAGGGTACGGATGTAGATAATCCGCTCGCCTTTCTTGCCCGAAATCTTGGCCCAGTCATCTGGGTTGGTCGTATTGGGCAGATCCTCGTGCTCTTTGAATTCCTGGTGAATCGACTCAAACAAGTCATTCACGCGGACACCCCGTTCACCAGTCCGCAAGAAACGTTTGATCGCAAGTTTCTTCGCCCGTCGGACGATGTTCTCGATCATTGCGCCTGAGGAAAAGTCCTTGAAGTACATGATCTCTTTATCGCCGTTTTGGTACGTAACCTCGAGAAATTGGTTGGCCTCGTCCGAGCGATACATCTCGGCAACTGTCTGCTCGATCATGACGCGAACGGTCTTCTCTGGGTCACCCCCTCCGAGTGAATCGACTTCAACGATGTCGAGAGGCAAGTCGGAAGTGAGATAGCGCGCAAAAATCTGTGCCGCTGAATTTTCATCCGGCCGTTCAATCTTGATCTTCACGTCGAGACGGCCAGGTCGAAGGATTGCCGGATCGATCAAATCCTCTCTATTCGAGGCTCCGATCACAATCACATTCTTGAGCGTTTCTACGCCATCGATCTCAGCAAGAAGCTGCGGCACGATGGTCGATTCCATATCCGAACTGATGCCGGTTCCACGAGTGCGGAAAAGCGAGTCCATCTCGTCAAAGAAGACAATCACGGGCCAACCTTCTTCGCTCTTCTCTCGGGCACGCTCAAAGACAAGTCGTATCTGTCGCTCGGTCTCACCGACGTACTTGTTGAGCAACTCTGGACCCTTGATATTCAGGAAATAGCTACGCGCATACTCGTCTCCTGAAACTTCCGCAACCTTCTTGGCAAGTGAGTTGGCTACGGCTTTTGCAATGAGCGTCTTGCCGCATCCGGGAGGGCCGTAGAGAAGGATCCCTTTCGGCGCCGGAAGTTTGTGTTCGGCAAAGAGTTCGTGGTGCAGAAAGGGAAGTTCGACTGCGTCCATGATTTGTTCGATCTGGGAATCGAGGCCGCCTACGTCGGCATAGGAGATGTCCGGAACCTCTTCGAGTACGAGCTCTTCAACATCGGGACGAGGGAGCTTCTCGAGGAGCATCGATGCGCGGGGATCAAGCAACAATGAGTCGCCGGACCGAAGTTTGACGCCTAGAAGGTCGGCACCAACCTCAACAACCTGTTCTTCGTCAGCCCGACCGACGATCATGGCGCGGTGGCCGTCGCTGAGTAGCTCCTTGAACGTCACGACCTCGCCCGTGCGCTCAGGAGCTCGTGCCAAAACCACGTTCAGAGATTCATTGAGGACGACCTCTGATCCACGAACGAGTTCAATGGGGGAAATATCAGGGTGCAGCGAGACACGAACTTTGCGTCCACCTGAGAAGACATCAACCGTTCCGTCGTCGTTGTGGTCGATAAACGTTCCGTAGGCCGCTGGAGGCTGACTGAGTTTCTCGACCTCGTCCCGCAGTGCTGCAATGTGATCGCGGGCTTCACGCAGCGTGTAGGTCAGTTTCTCGTTCTGGCTGACGGCCTGAGAAAGTTGCCCCTTTGTCTCGAGTACTCGCTCCTCGAGGGTGCGGACCCGTTTGGGAGCATCTTGAAGGCGCCGTCGGAGAGAGGCCACTTCCTCTTCCAGGACACGGAACTGCTCCCTGAGTTCTTCATCGGAAGAACTGTTGCCAACATCGGGATCTTGGTTACTCATCAGGCAGACCTCCTCCTTCTGAGTTGGACCCTATCCGGCCTCTCTGCGCAACTACTGACTGGACTCGGCTCGGAAGAGTTCTTCGCCAGGAAATGGGCACCCGGTTCCTCATCGGGCGCCAAAGCCACTATGGTTTCGAACGTTCCCATCCCCCCTCACGAAGAGGTGTAGTGACACATGAAGGTCTGGATCGATCAGGATCTCTGCACAGGCGACGGACTCTGCGAGGAGATCGCCCCTGACGTGTTCACGCTGCTTGACGACGGTCTCGCCTATGTTAAAGAAGGCGACAAGGTGTTTTCCGATCCGGGCGGCGCTGCAGGTCTCGCCAACATCCCCGACGGTCAACTCGATGGCGTCATCGAGTCCGCCGAGGAATGCCCCGGAGAATGCATTTTCATCGAAGTTGAGTGAGCTGCACGAGCGGCAGCCGTAAATGTCTTTGAGGGCCCCAGCCTTGCTGGGGCCCTTTCTTTTTCTCACGTCTTTGTCCTAGGCCCGCAGCCCGAAAAAAGCTGCCCGCTCTCAGTTGAGGCATGGACCGGTGGTCACGGCAGAACTGTTTACCTGCTCGAGTACAGCCTGCAGTTCAGACGGCGCCAAGGCATAGGAGACATTCTCCACATCACGAGCGATGGCAAACGCGACGCCGACCACAACTCCTTGAGAATTCGATAGCGCCGCCCCCGAGTCGCCAGGACGAAGGGCTGATGAAAGCTCAAGGACCTTGCGTTCAGTTCGATTTACTCCGTAGATATCGCGACCAGTTGCGTTGATCTCCCTAGCGACGCTGAACGGAGCGATTCGAAGCGGCTCACCCCCGGGATGCCCGAATACTCCCCCGGATGTCCCGTCACCGGGAGAATTTGAAGACAAAGCGAGCGCAGGTCGATCGAAACCGCTGACGCGAACGACGGCAAGGTCTCGCTCCGGATCGAATGCCACGACTGTTCCGACGAATCGGCGGCCATCGTCGCGGATGACTGTCGTCGATCGTTCGCCCGCAACAACATGTGCGTTCGTCGCAATAAGGCCCTCGCCAACAACGAAACCGGAACCATCCTGAAGTTTGTCGCACGCTGGTCCCTCGACCTTGACCACTGATCTGGCGACCACTGCAGCAGTTTCAAGAGAGAGTCCGGTAGACGCGGGTGGAGCACCAAGCTTTGGAGATGGCCGAAGATCGTCGAAGACATCGGGAAAGGATCCGTCCCCAATGACCGAGCGCAGCGCCTGCATCGCATCAGGAGGTGGAGGTAGAGAGTTATCAACGGTACGAGCAATCCAAGAGTTGGATGTCTGCGTCGCGAGCCATCCAGGAGTGGCAACAAACACCGGCACAACGAGCCACAGGATGATCACGACACCGAGAAGTCCTGCAAGCGCTCCGAGTACTCGGTCGATAACGCCGAATGCAGCGTCACGACGCGATGGAGTGAGACGGCCACCGATGATGAATCCGAGCGCCTGTCCGAGCGTGGCACCGACCAAGAGAAGACCAACCGACAGGACTAGGAGAAGTCCGTGGTTGGCGGATCCAAGCTGCTCAAGAAACCTTGGAAGCAGCCAAACCGCAAGTGCGAGACCTGCTGCCAATCCAATCCATGAAATCACTCTTGCGATGAAGCCCAGTCGATAGCCACCGATAACAGCAAGCGCGCATGCACCGAGGAGCACAACGTCGAAGACGCTCACTGCGTGGACCGAAGCAGGATCAAAACAGCCTCTCGCTCAGCCGCCGAGCAATCGAGCATGGGTGAGGAATCCGGTGTGAGCGACCATTCGATGATCGGGTCGAACAGCCACCCCTTCAACATGCCATGTCCGATTGAGAACCTCGAGAGTTTCGGGCATGTCGAACGCGCTCTGTTCAAGAGCCTGGCGGAGTTGCATCACCTGCACGATGCTCGGGGTGTATGCCAGAAGGATTCCGCCGGGATGCATTGCCTTCGCTGCATGGGGTACGACCTGCCACGGCTCGGGGAGATCAAGGACCACGCGGTCGAGATCAGTTTCGTCGATTCCGTCGTAACAATCACGCAACTCAACGCGGTAACGATCGAGTACATTCGCCCCAAGAAACGCCTCGACGTTCTCTTTTGCTCGATCGGCAAAGTCCTCGCGAAGTTCGTAACCGACGATGTCAGCTCCGGCTCGCAACATCGCCATCGACAGTGCACCGGAACCAACCCCGGACTCAAGCACGCGTGCACCGGGGAAGATGTCTGCGTGCATCAGGATTGGCCCGAGGTCCTTTGGGTAGATGACCTGCGCGCCGCGCGGCATCTTGAGGACAAAATCGGACAACGTCGGTCGCACTGCAAGGTACGCAACGTTCTTCGTCGACTGCACCGTGGCACCCTCGGGCGAGTCAATGAGTGAGTCGTGAGGAACAAACCCCGAATGCGAATGAAACTCTCCGGCTGGCTTCAGCGTGATGAGGTACCGACGCTTCTTGGGATCAATCAGAAGAACCCGATCGCCAGCGGCGAATGAACGGCTCACTGGACTGATCCTGCTTGGGTCGGACCAAGATCGACTGGCACAGCGCTAACTCCGTTTTGTTCGGGAAGTTGGCCTCCTGCTCGAACTACGAGCCGACAGAAGGCACAGATTTCAGAGGTCGTTGGGGCCCCACATGATGCACAGGCTCCGAGGCCTTCGCGGTCGATAGACGCTTCAACCTCGAAGAAGGCAGCCGCTCGGTCAAGGAACCCGAAGTAGAACGAGTGCTTCGCTCCTGGAGACATCGCTTCGATCTCGTTCAGTGCACTCTTGTAACTGAGATGCTTGTTGCCTGCCGCCATTGGGCACTCGTCGACGAGATAGTCGATCCCCTTGACGATGCAGTATGCGGCTGTCTCTCTCTCGCCCAGACGAACCAAAGGCTTCACCTTTCGAGGGAAGCCCTCTCGGGCCGGTAGGACTGGAAACTGTCGTCCGAGGTATTCGGTGTGCCAATGAAGGGTATTTCCGAATAGAACTGCAGCTTCATCATCGAGATTGTGGCCAGTAACGAGGACGTCGTAGCCACCTTTGATCGCTGCTTCATCGAAAAGGTGCCTCTTCGACAGTCCGCAGGCAGAACACGGGACCCGCTTCGCGGCTCGCGATCCGTTTGGAATGTCGAATCCAAATGCTGAAGGAACGTCGACTTCAATCAAATGAAGATTCCGAGTCTGGGCGTAGGCGCGCGCGTAGTCGAGGGAGGTATCGCTGTACTCCCCGATCCCTAATCCGATGTAGAGGCCGTCAACCTCGTACCCAAGTTCCACGAGCAAGTCCCAGATGGCCAAGGAATCCTTGCCACCCGAAACCGCGACGAGGAGCTTGTCTTCTGGCGCGAACATCTCGAACTCATCGATTGCCTTCCGAACCTGACGTTGGCATTGCTCGATGAAATGTTCAGCACAAAAATTGGAGTTGTGTCTGCGGATGTCGATGATTGCTGGGCCGCGACAAGTCACACACTTCACGACGAGCCGCCAGAAATCACCGGACGTATTTCTATGCTGTCGTCGTCGGACAAACTCTCGTCTCCTGGAACAAGTTCCCCATCTCGCACAACAAGCACTGCCTCTCGATTGAGGTCGAGTCGTGCCAACAGATTGATGATGGTTATCGGTCCCTCGATCTCGAGATCCCGTCGTGGGTTATGCAGTCGTACATTCACCTGCACATAATCGCAGGGTTGGGGGCCAAACTCCTAGGCGCGTGTCGCGAGACGTTCTGCCTTGCGGCTTGACCTCTTCTCCGCCTTACGCGTCTTCCTGCGTTGGCGGCGAGTGGGGGCCGGTGGTTCGTTGCGCAGGACAATGGTCTCGCCAACATCAAGCCTGCTCCTATAAACCACCTTGGGCTCTGGTCTGAGTGCCCATTGGATCCCCCGAAAAGTCCACGCGGCGATTCCTAGGAGCAGCCACGGGCGGCTTCCGCCGAAGAGACCTTTTGTGAGAGCGCGTCGACGAACGTCAGAGAGCAGGCTCATACTCGGCGAATCTCGACAAAGGTCCGACGCTTACGCCCTCGCTTACTTCCGAGTGCAAACGCAACGACTACAAGGGTGACAGCCACTGCAGCCACGGCAATCGTCGTGTAACTGCGAGCCTCTGATTCGACACCTTCAACTTCCGATTGGATCTCTCGGAATCGCTGTTCAATATCATCTCGGGTGATTGGACCGCTGGGGCTCATCGATTCGCTCCTGGATGTGGGCTTGTCGTTCGAGTGCCCACGCTGCCCTTTCCGATCCGTGAGATCGCAAGCGCGACGAGGCCTCCGAACACGAGTGCAACGATCAGATAGGGCACCCATGACCAGAATCCGGCAAAGACATCGCCTGTTTGAGTCTGAAGTGCTCGTAACCCTGAGAATCCGAGCAAGAAGACTCCGAGGGTGATCACAACCATTCCCCCGACACCAAACGCCAAGTAGCGGCCAATGTTGCGGAGTGGATCAATCGTTTCCTGACGAGCGTAAGCAACAAGGAGGTCCCACAGGTCTTGAACAATCTCAGATACTGATTTTGAAGACGCCACAGTTAGTCCTTCGTGAGCTCTGAACACAAGGCCCGCCGGGTTGCCGGCTTCGAACGGTTAGAAGTATCCCACCCATTTGACCCACTTGTGAGCAAACCTCGCAGATCAGCAATCGCGCCGCTTTATTGGGCGGTGTCGCCGTCGCCACTCAAGGCATCGATCGCATCAAGCGTCGCCAACTGCTCTTCGATCGAAGCCAATAGGAACCGAAGGCGGGAATCGGGATCGGTTGCCGTCAGAGCTTGCAGGCGGTCTAAGGGACCCAGCGGTGACAATGCAGCGAGTTGAAATGAGGCAATCGAAGGATCGGGATCGAGCTCTGGTTGGGAACTGAGATCACCGCGATCAACTCCTAGTCGAACCATAAGTCCGAAAGTGGCGTCGAGGGTCCGAACGACAAGTTCAGCCGTCAGGTCGGTCGGCTTTCCATCCGGCCATGCTTCAGCGATGCATCGGGGAAACGGATCATCAGGAAGCCACTCCACGACTCGCAGTCGTTCGATTCCGACCCCGACCACCGCCCAACGACCATCGGGCAACTCTTCGGACTGGAGAATGCGAATCAGTGAGCCACTATCTCCGCGACGGTCGTCCCCTCCTACTTCGCTGCCCCGATCAATGAGCACCGATCCGAAGAGCCGGTCCTCTGTGAGGCACGTCATAACTAAGGCTCGGTAACGAGGCTCAAAAACTTGCAACGGAAGAGCCACACCGGGAAGGGCGACAGAGCCGAGAGGAAACATTGGCAACTCTCGTCTGGGACCCAAAACGCTGGAACTCATTTCACGGGAAGAGGTTCGAGCAAGGTGGTCTTGGGGCCCTTGGGATAGGCCATGAGTCGATCAGTGAACCCGTCTGCGACTCCGGTTGTCCGAGGATCGGTGCCGTTGTGGATGAAAGCGAAAGTCAACGTTGTGCCCTTCGGGGTATCGGCAAACCCTGCGAGGGCATTCACGCTGTTCAACGTTCCAGTTTTCGCTCGAACCCTTCCGGTTGAGGGAGTCGCGAGCATGCGTTTGCGCAAGGTCCCACTCTTTCCGCCAAGCGGAAGGGCATCGGAAAACTCGGGCCGCTGAGAAACTGCTTCCACCAGAGCGAGACTCAATTCACACGACATGCGGTTACCTGTATCGAGTCCAGAGCCGTCAAGCATCACGAGGTCGGTGATGTCGAAGCCCTGACTACTGAGCGACTCTTTGGCGGCTTCGATTCCGGCTGCGGTGGTTCCCTCGCCTTTTGATTGAACTCCGATTTCCTTCAGCACAAGTTCGGCTGTGGTGTTGTCAGAGTTCTTCAGCATTTCGGTAAGTACCTGCGACATCGCTACCGAATCAAAAGTTGAAACCTCTTCTCCGTCAGTTGGGGCTCTACCTGTCGTTGCGAGGCCACCGACCGTTATGCCCCGCGAGTTGAGAACGGTACGAAGAGTTTGCACGAACAAAAGCGGCGAGTCTCCAGCCTTCCGGTTGGTTGTTGCTTCGTTCGGCGTGTCTGTGTACCCGGTGTTTCCGTCATTGACGACAAGAGCCGAGAGAGGCGCAACCGTTCCGCCAAATTGGTAGCGCGCGGGCCAGGTCGGAACCCACCGAACATCGTCGTATCTCGAGTCATCACCAACGAGGTCGCCTGTAATTGAGCGGATACCCGATTGGCTCAGTGCGTCGGCAATTGCACTGAATTCCTCATAAAACTGATCTGGGTCATCGAACACGGTCTTGTAACCAGATGTCGACAGCAGGGGGTCACCACCACCGACCACGACGAGGTCGCCTTCAATGACGCCGTTCTCAGGTGGCTTGTTGGCGATGAATCGAGTGGTGAATTTCGCGTCTGCACCGAGAAGATCAAGAGCAGCCATTGCCGTTGCCAACTTCATCGCTGAGGCGGGAACGAATGCTTCAGAACCCTTGCGCTCGTAAATCGTTCGTCCGTCCAGTTCAACGATCACGCAGCTCGATCCAACAACCTTATTGAGGAACTGATCGATCGACGCCAAGATCTCGGGATCGGCAGTGCTGGCCTGGAGAGCCCCTGGGAACCTTCGTGCCGACAGGAGTGGAGTTGTCGGTGTGACGGCGGCCTGTGCTGCCGAGTCTGTTTCGGAGTCGGGTGCGCCAATAGATGGAGAAGCCAGGACGACGAGAAGCGTCAGGCTTGCGATTGTTGCAGCGAAGATCTTACGAACCATCATCAGCGTTCGGGCGGAGACTCAGTCGAGAACGATTTCAGCCATCGGACTCGTTCGTTCAGAAAGTGAAGTGCACGTACTGCTCGCTCCGCCGAGGCGAAGCAATAGCGACCGGAATCACGCACCGCCGAAACTGCCGCATTCGATGGATCAGCGACGGACAATTCCGAAGCGATGAGGACCGGCTTGTTCGACGCGGCTGAAGCAGCGAGAGCAACTTCGACGTAACGAGCATCCTGCCGATCGTGAAAGGCAACTATCCGCTCAAGACCATGATCGGGATAAAACGGACCTTCCCGCTCAAGGCGACCTTGATTCGATTGAATACCCATGCCCAGGACGAGGGTTGCGTCGATAGATGGATGACCCACCACGGCGTCGAGTACCGCTGGCACGGTGTCCTTCGTTTCGCCGCCAGCGAGATCAATCGGGTTATTTCGGCTCCACCGGGGAGGTAACAAGCCATCGAGGGTGGCTCTCAGATCATCGGGCAGATCAACAAGTTCTAGGTTTGTCGTTGCGGTGGCATCGGCGGCGAGCACGCCCCATCCTCCCACGGTGGTCACGATCGCTACCCGCGGCCCGAAAGGGAGCGGAAGAGTCGCAAACGCAGCTGCGATATCAAAAGCCTCAGCTACCGAACTCGCACGTGCGGCGCCCATTTGCCTGCACATGCCGTCGAAAACTCGATCGTCGGTCGCTAGCGAACCAGTGTGGCTTGCCGCAGCCTTTGCTCCTGAACCTGATGCGCCACCTTTGAGAACGACAACGGGCATCCGGCGACACACGGACTCGAGGCGATCGGCGAAAGCACGACCTTCGGCCACACCCTCGAGATAGACGAGACCGACCGTGGTTTCCGGGTCGTCGGCGTAGTACTCGAGCATGTCTATGACGCCGACCTGGGCTGCGTTCCCGACCGAGATTGCGCGGCTCACACCGACGCCACTTTGTCGGGACAAATTCATAAATGACGAAACGAAGTTGCCCGATTGGCTCGCTATTCCAATACGACCGGCCGGAGGGTAGGGCGCAACTATTTGGGCGCACAGGTTGGACGGGGTCGATACCAAACCTTGACCGTTTGGTCCGATGATCAAGAGATCGAGTTGGTTCGCAAGTTCGACGAGTTCGGATTGCAGCTTCACGCCCTCCTCCCCTGACTCTCCGTATCCCGCAGATGCGATGAAAACTGCGCGGATTCCCTTCGACGCGGCCTGTCGTAAAAGCTCGGGGTTCGAAGCTGCAGGTGTGCAGACGAAAACAAGGTCAGCGACGCCATCTGGAATCTCGGTGATATCAGCCATCGTTGGCCGGCCGAGTACTTCGGCCCTCTCACGATTCGTAGCGAATACTTCTCCGGCGTAGCCGCAAGAAAGGATGTTGTGCAGCGCTACGAACCCGAACTTGCCCGGATGGGTTGACGCCCCAGCCACAACGATCGCCCTCGGATCGAAAAGGGCTTTGAAATGATCGGTGGAGATCACGACGCGCCAGCCTCTGAGGACAACTCGACAAGAGCATCGAGAGCGATCGGCAAGCCGTTGACGATCATGACCGGGTTGAGATCGATGGCGATCAGACCCTCCTCCTCTGACGCGGCAACAGACAATGCGCAGAGCAGATCCGCAAGCGCCGTGATATCGACCTCAGGCTCGCCACGGAATGGACCAAACAGCGACTGGCTTCGCAGCGACTGCAACATGTCGATCGCGTCATAACGTCGAAGGGGTGCGAGCCGAACTGTGACGTCAGCGATTGCCTCGGCGAGGACTCCCCCGAGTCCAAACACAACTGTGGGACCGAACACCGGATCGACAGAGATTCCCGCAATGAACTCTCGAAGCCCAGACGCCATCGGAGCGATAAGGACTCCGGTTGCGCTGTCCTCAGGGCGAGCTGCATTGAGTAACTCTTGACACGATCGGCCGATCGCATCGGACCCTACGACACCAAGGTGAATGAGTCCTCGCTCAGATTTATGTGCAATGTTGGAGCCACAAAGTTTCAGGGCCATTGGTGAGGCAAACTCATGAGCGAACGCGATTGCTTCGGCCGGGCTTCCAACGAGAGTCTCAGGAAGAAACTTCACTCCGTAGTTCGTGAGCAGCGCCTTTGATTCGGCCTCGGAAAGCGCTGTGGTCATGGTTCGAGCGCTGCGCGGAAGAAGAGGCGAAGGTGTTGAAGTCGCTGCTCAAGCGCGTCGAGAGCGAGTGGGTCTCGATCAAGGAGTCCCTCGATGAATGGGAGGTCGCTGAAGTAACTGAGAAGCGCTCCGTAACCGGTGAGCATGAGCTGTTCGGCATCGAATCTCCGGAAGGTTCCGGCTTCCATCTCGACGGTGAAGTAATCGACTGCTTTCTCGAACAACGGACGTAATGCCACTCCGAGATCAACACCCAGTCGGCGTCCGCCGTCGAGAGCCTCACGACGAACGATTCGCACGAACTGCGAGTTCTCCATAAAGAAGGTGAACCCAGCGGTGAGGACGAGGTCAACCTTTTCCCAGCCTTGAACGGGAGAGTCAGTCGCAGTATCCACCTGGAGGATCCAACCAGCGAGAGCTCGATCAAAGACTTCTTTGTAGATGGCCTCTTTCGAGGGGAAATGATGAAGAACGCTCGATCGACGGATGCCGACTGCACCGGCAATGTCATTCAATGAGGTTCCATCGAAGCCGTTCTCGGCGAAGCAGAGCTCCGCCTCTATGAGGATTACCTCACGTGTTGGTGTCGCACCCTCGCCTACGGCCATCGGCTGAGGTTAGCGGCCGACTGCTCGACAGGCAGGTGACTCCGATTACCGTCTTGTCTATGGAAATCCTTTCGGCACTTTTCATCGAAGGCATCGACACTCGCCAGGTCGATGGCCCTTCTACTCGCATCGACATCACTGGTATTCAGTTCTCGGCAGCCGCGCCACACGCTGTACCGGTGTCGCTTGAACCACATCTGTGCGTAATTGTTCATTGCCCGCCAGGATCGAAAGACTCCGGGGTCCTTGAGGTTGTCTACCTCCGAGGCGAAGAGCAGATCGCTCGAAACGTGCAACCGCTTCAGGTTGAACCGGGCAAGTTCAACTATCGACTTGTCCGGGCAGAATTGATGTTTGAAGAGTACGGAACAATCGAAGCGCATTGTCGCGTCGATCTCGGGCCGGTAACGATCGTCCCGTTCACACTTTTGCCTCCAATCTCGTAATGCACAGCGCAGCGGCGCTCTCGACCCACCCAATCGCCTCGCATGCAACTGGTGATGTCATCGCCGACATCCTTGATCTTGGAAAACCATCACCGGATCTTGCGATGGTGTTCGCGACATCGGCGTTCAGTGGCGCATCTGAGGACATCCTTCGAGCGATCGATGTGCTTCTCAAACCAGCGAATGTTTTATTCGTGTCTTCTTCTGGCGTCCTTGGAGCCGGCTCGGAGGTGGATGGGACCGCTGCGCTGAGCCTTTGGGTGTTCTGGTCGGAAACACTTAAGAACGACGTCGTCGTTATCCCACTGGACGAAGGCCTCGAGGGCGTCGACTACCTATCGAGACGTCGACTCGCATCAGCACAAGCCGTTGTTGTTCTCGCCGATCCGGCGTTGCCGATGGTGACGCAAACGATCGAGTCACTCTGCGAGCTCCGGACCAACAGGGTTCTTTCAGGCGGTCTCCTTTCAGGATCCAATGGAGCCCCTTCGATCTGCGACTCCACAGGCCGCTCTTTCAACTGCGTGGCAGTTGCATTCCACTCGACTTCTGCCGAAGCCGTCATCGCTTACGGTTCGGCGCCGATTGCGGGGCCGATGACCATTACGAGTTCGACCGGCGCAATGGTGCGCGAACTCGATGACGAGTCCGCTTTGGACGTCGCCTACGAAGTTCTCAAGCACGGTGATATTGAGGATCGGACTTCTGCGGCGCAGAACCTTGCTCTTGCCGTGCTCGCTCCCGAAACGATGACAGTCGTCGACGTTCACGAAGTCTTGGGGGCCGATAAAACGAGTGGAGCCATCGCGATCGCGGCGACTCTCGCTGAAGGAACAATCGTCGCGTTCCACCGAAAGGACTCGCCAGTCGCAACCTTTGCCTTCAACGATGCTCTCGCTGGCGGCCGCTCATCGGGGGCACTGCTCTTCACCTGTTCGCTGATCGACCCCAAGGCCGCCAATGAGGGCGTGAGCGATCTGGGTCCGCTCACTGAGTCACTCGGCACTGCGTCGTATGTCGGAGTGCACGTCTCGACGGTGATCGGAACGGGATCCAATGGACCCGGACTCTCTGCGGCTCCCCTGTCAGCAATCATCTTCGGACCTCGCCACCGCTAAGGTTCGGCCGTGACCGACAGCCGAATCGAATCCCGCACCGTTGACGTTGTTCGTGGCTTTGCCATGGATGCCCCGCAGAAGGCGAACTCCGGTCATCCCGGAACTGCCATGGCCCTCGCGCCGTTGGCCTACGCGCTCTACGCAAGAGTCATGCGTTACGACGCCAGTTGCCCCGAATGGCCAAATCGGGACCGATTTGTCCTCTCCGGCGGCCACGCCTCAATTCTTCAGTATTCGATGCTGTACCTCACGGGTTTTGGCCTCACGTTGGATGACATTAAAAACTTCCGGCAATTTGGTTCCCCGGCAGCGGGACATCCCGAGCGGGGCCACACTCCAGGTATCGAGGTGACAACGGGACCTCTCGGACAAGGCCTTGCGAATGCGGTTGGTCTCGCACTTGCTGAACATGCCCTTCGTGCTCAGTTCGGACCGCAGTTGTTCGACCACCACACATTCGTCCTATGCGGAGATGGAGACCTTCAAGAAGGCATCTCTCACGAGGCTGCATCTCTGGCCGGCCATCTCGGACTCGACAAGCTCGTTGCGATTTACGACGACAACCACATCTCGATCGACGGTCCAACAGAACTTGCACTTTCGGATGACGCAGCTGAACGCTTCCGCTCCTACGGCTGGCACGTCGAAAACGTCGGCGAGATCGGCGAAGACATCGACGCGCTTGAGGCAGCAGTAAACCGAGCCAAGAACATCGACGGCAAGCCTTCACTCATCGTCCTACGCAGCCATATTGGCTATCCGTCACCAAAGTTCACAGACACCGCCCATGCCCATGGCAATCCATTTGGACCTGAGGAGATCTCTGCGACCAAGGCCGTGTTGGGCATGCCTGATGAGTCGTTTTGGTCGCCCGATGATGTTCTCGAACACATGCGGGCTGTCGGTGTTCGGGGACGAGCCGCTCGTGAAGCGTGGTACTCCGTGCACGACAACTGGACCGAGAACCGCGCCGAACTCGATGCGGCGCTCGAAGGTCGGGGCATAGAAGGTTGGCAAGATTCTCTGCCGGTTTGGGAAGCAGGCGAGTCAGTTGCGACCCGCAGCGCGGGCAAGAAGGTTTTGAATGCGCTCGCCCCTGTCGTGCCCGGCCTCATGGGCGGCGGCGCCGATCTCACAGGCAATTGCGGCGTAGAGCTCGATGGAGGCGTTGCGTTCTCTCGACTCAATCGTGATGGTCGTCAGATCCATTTCGGAGTTCGCGAACACGCAATGGGTTCAGTGATGAATGGAATGGCTGCTCATGGTGGACTTATTCCGTTTGGCGGAACCTTCTTCGTCTTCGCTGATTACATGCGTCCCCCTGTCCGACTCGCAGCACTGTCCGATCTGCGCGTTATCTACTCGTGGACACACGACTCAATCGGAGTCGGCGAGGATGGCCCGACGCACCAGCCAATAGAGCACCTTGCGTCGCTTCGGGCCATGCCGAAGTTGCGAGTTATTCGTCCAGCCGACGCAAACGAAACAGCACAAGCCTGGAGAATCGCGATCGAAAAGGGTGGACCAACCGCTCTTGTCCTTAGTCGACAGAACCTCCCAGTTCTCGATGGGACAGCTGGAAATACCGCTGTTGAACTTGGTGCTTACATTCTCCGCAACACGAAATCTGACCCCGACGTTGTTCTCATCGGAACAGGCTCCGAGGTATCGCTTTGCGTTGCGACTGCAGGCCAACTTGCCACTGAGGGAATTTCAGCTCGCGTCGTTTCGATGCCATGTTGGGAACTGTTCATGGATCAAGACGATGACTATCAGCGCTCAATTCTTGGTGAAGGCATTCCGCGCGTCTCGGTCGAAGCTGGTTCCACCTTTGGGTGGGCTCTTTGGGCTGACGCGTGCGTCGGCATCGACCACTACGGGGCGAGCGCGCCTGGTCCCGAACTTATGGAACTTTTCGGCATGACAGTCGAAAACGTCATCGAACACGTACGCATCGTCCTCAACTAATCCGGAGCACTGAAATGTCCCGACTTTCTGACCTTTACGCAACCGAAGACCAGAGCCCTTGGCTCGACAATGTCCGCCGTGACTGGATTGAGAACGGCGAAATGCAGCGTTGGGTCGACCGAGGCGTACGCGGGGTGACCTCTAACCCGACAATTTTTCAGAAGGCGATTTCTGGCGGCGACGCATACGACGATCAGTTTCGTCAGTTGCTGGCTTCGGGCACATCAGTAACGGACGCTTACTGGGAACTTGTCGTGACCGACATCAACAACGTGCTTTCGATCCTTCGACCCGTCTACGACTCAAGCAACGGAATTGACGGATATGTATCAATCGAAGTTTCTCCGCTTCTCGCTCGCGACACTGATGGAACTGCCGCAGCAGCGCGTCACCTCCATAGGCTCATAAATCAGCCCAACCTGTACATCAAGATTCCTGGAACTGCTGAAGGACTTCCCGCGATCAAAGCGATGATCTCCGAAGGCGTGAGCGTCAATGTCACGCTTCTGTTCTCTCTCGAGCGCTATCGCGAAGTCATGGAGGCCTACATCGCAGGTCTGGAAGCTCGCGACGGAGATCTCTCCGGAGTTTCGTCCGTCGCGTCGTTCTTCATCAGCAGGGTTGACTCGGAAACAGATAAGCGTCTCGAAGCTCTTGGTTCCGACGACGCAAAGGCACTAATGGGCAAGGTTGCAGTCGCCAACGCACAGGTTGCGTATGAAGCTTTCCTCGAAACCTTCAGTGGCCCCCGATGGGATGCGCTTGTGGCTCGTGGCGCTCGTCCTCAGCGTCCGCTTTGGGCATCCACGTCGACGAAGAACCCGGACTACCCGGACACCTTGTATGTCGATTCTCTCATTGGCCCCAACACAGTCAACACGATTCCCGAGAAGACTCTCGACGATTTCGACGATCACGGCACTGTGACCCGAACCGTCGATGCTGACTTTGCAGGAGCTCACTCGGTTCTCAATGGCTTCGCAGATTTGGGCCTTTCACTCTCAGACGTCACCTCGCAACTCGAAGACGAAGGCGTGGCTTCGTTCTCGAAGTCATTCGATGACCTTCTCGAGTCACTTACCCAGAAGGCGAAGACTCTGAAGTGAATGGTTCGCTCGTCGTCGTAGACGACGTCGCTGCAGCATTCGCCCAACTTCTAGTTGACCGAACCGCAGCATCGAGCGCCCATTTCTCGCTCGCATTCTCAGGCGGCTCAACTGCGAGAGAGTGCTACGAACATCTCGCTCGTAGGTCGCAGTACACCATTGATTGGGCCAGGATCGATGCATGGTGGGGCGATGAACGGTGTGTTCCACTGGACGATCCCGACTCGAACTATCGGCTCGTCGAAGAATCATTGCTCTCAAAGGTTGGGCCGTTGGCCTCTGTTCATCCGATGCGTTCTGGTGTACCGGATGCTGCTGATCTCTACGATCGCCTTGTTCGCTCGGCTCCGCCCATCGACCTCATCCATCTGGGCCTTGGACCCGACGGGCACACCGCCTCACTCTTCCCCGGTTCTGAGGGGCTGACCGCGCCTGCGTATCGATTTGTCGCCTCCAATGTCGACCCTCTAGGAAACAATCCTTATACGCGTCTCACATTTACCTTCGCAGGCATCGCAAACTGCCGTGCGGCAGTCGTGACCGTTGCTGGCGCTTCGAAGACCGAAGCGCTGCATCGTGTGCTCGACGGAGATCTCAGTGCTCCAGCAGCACATGTTGCGAACGAAGACCTCATTTGGCTCGTCGACGCTGAGGCATTGGGTTCTCGCAGTGCCCGATAGGGTCTCTCAGATGTCACGGCTGAACGCCCCACTTGACGAGTTGATGTCCGAAGCCAGGTCTATTCGAGACCAGGCATTCGGCGTCCGGGTGACATATTCGCCGAAGGTGTTCATCCCGCTCACGATGCTCTGCCGGGATCGCTGCGGCTACTGCACATTTGCTCAGCCGCCTGCACGCCTCGAATCTCCGTATCTGTCTCCCGCTCAAGTGCGTGCACTCGCCATTGCTGGTGCACGGGTGGGCTGCCATGAGGCGCTTTTTACCCTCGGCGAAGCGCCTGAAGACCGCTATCCAGTCGCCGCTCAGTGGCTGGCTGACAATGGCTACGGATCCACGATCGACTATGTCGCCGCTATGGCGCAGTTGGTCCTCGATGAGACCGGTCTTCTCCCCCATGCAAACGCTGGAGCACTTCCGGCGGAGCAGTTAGCGCAATTACGGAAGGTATCTCCATCACAGGGAGCAATGGTTGAGTCGTTACGAGGTGATCTCGAATGCCACCGTGGCGCTCCTGATAAGACCCCCGAACGTCGTCTTGCGACCCTTGAAGCAGCGGGTGAACTTTCGATCCCGTTCACAACTGGCATCCTCGTTGGCATCGGAGAGGACCGCGACGATCGCATCGCTGCCCTGGAAGCAATCGCCGCATCACATCGTCGTCATGGACACGTTCAGGAAGTCATTGTTCAGAACTTCCTGCCGAAGGCCGGAACCGCAATGCATGCGGCCAACCCGTGCCCAAGCGACGTCTATCTCGATGCAATCGCACTAGCGAGGTTGATTCTTCCGCTTGATATTCATCTCCAGGCTCCTCCGAATCTTTCCGACGATTTCGGCGTTCTCCTCGACGCTGGAATCGACGACTGGGGCGGCGTCTCTCCGGTGACTGCCGATCATGTGAATCCCGAACGCCCTTGGCCGGACCTCGACATCCTTCGAACCGTCACTGAAGCAAAGGGTTTCACTCTTGCGCCTCGACTCACGGTGCATCCGGAGTTTGCCCGTAACGACGAAAAATGGATCGATGAGGGTCTTCGGTTCGCTGTTATGGATCGATCCGACGCCGAGGGCCTTGCCCGAGACGATGCTGGCGCGGTATTCGTGCAATCGCTCAAGCCTGCCGCTCCTGAGCAAGTCGACGATGGTGTCGAGGTTCTGCAGATCGGTCCCCGCTCCACAATTTGGAGCGCCGGTTCTCGGATCACCCCTCCCACCTATGTACCTGCTGAAGGTAAAGCCACTGGCGCTGTTGCCGAGGTCATCGAGGGTGTCCGCCTTGGTCAAACTCCAGAGCTCGAGGAAATCGTCACGCTGTTCAGCGCTCGCGGTCCCAACTTCGCTGCCGTAACGCAATTGGCCGACGAGCTACGAGCCGAAGCCGTCGGCGACACCGTGACATGGGTACACAACCGCAATATCAACTACACAAACGTGTGCACGTTCAAGTGTCGTTTCTGCGGTTTCAGCAAAGGCCCACTTTCCCTCAATCTTCGAGGGACGCCGTATCTACTCACGCTCGACGACATCGCGCAACGTACACGAGAAGCGGCCGATCTTGGTGCAACCGAAGTCTGCCTTCAGGGTGGCATTCATCCTGATTTCGATGGCGACTACTACATCGATGTTGCCCGTGCTGTTACCGACGCAGTACCCGATATCCACGTTCACGGCTTCACGGCTCTCGAGGTTACCGAGGGTGCACGTCGACTTGAGGAACCGCTCGATTCCTATCTTCGCCGCCTCAAAGATGCAGGCCTCAAGACGCTGCCAGGAACTGCGGCAGAGATCCTCGACGATGAAATCCGAGCAATCATTTGCTCGGACAAAATCAACACCGAGGAATGGCTTGAAGCTCATCGCTCCGCTCACAGCGTTGGCCTTCGTTCAAACATCACGATCATGTTTGGATCGGTGGAGCGGCCGGTTCACTGGGCTCGCCACATCATCCGTACTCGCGATCTGCAAAAGGAAACCGGCGGTTTCACTGAGTTCGTTCCGTTGCCGTTCGTTCACATGGCCACCCCGCTCTATCTCACCAAGAAGGCCCGGCGCGGCCCAACGTTCCGCGAAACGTTGTTGATGCACGCAGTTCCCCGCATCGCGTATCGCGGCCTCATCGACAACATCCAGGCCTCATGGGTCAAGCTCGGCGTGAGTGGATCCCGACAGGCATTGCAGGCCGGTGCCAATGATCTTGGTGGAACCCTCATGGACGAGAACATCAGCCGCGCTGCTGGAGCCGATCACGGTCAAGGCATGGAGCCAAAAGACTTCGCCGAGCTCGTCGCACCGCTGGGCCGCGTGGCCGAGCAACGGACCACGTTGTACGGACGCCTCGCTGGAGTGTGAATTAGTCCAGTGTGTCGTCAGGCTCGCTGAGAAGACCTATTGCCTTCTCAACCGCACGCCGTGCTCGGGTAAATCGTTTCTCGTCGATTGGCAGTTCGTGTCCCCCAGCATCGATCGATTCACGTAACCGCACGATTGCGAGGTCCGCAAGTTCCTCGGCAATCTGTTCGAGGCGTTGGCGGATGTCGTCGAACTCTCCTGACATGACGTCATCCTTACTCACCGAATGCGACAGAGCGAGCAACTAGGGTTTCGCTCGTCCTCTTTCCTATGAACTGAATGGATCAACCGATGGCCGGGCAACGCAGCGAAATCAGTGACGACGATGTCCACGAGTGGATCTCTTTCGATCTCGATGGCGAGACGTACACCTTCGATGCGACTTGGCTCACAAGCAATTGGAAGTGCATCTACGGAGATGGCTGCCTGGGCATCGAGGAAGAACCCGATGAAGGCAAGATGTTTGGCTGCTGTGTCCACGGTGCGCATTTTGCAGACAAAGAGGACCGCAAGCGCGTCGCTGAAGTCTTTCCTCGGCTTCGTGACGATGAATGGCAGTTCAAAGAGGTTGCCGCAAGCCTCGGCGGGCCGATCCACAAAGACCACGGAGATTGGGTCACCCGTAGGCATGAGGGCGCATGCATTTTCCTGAATCGTCCCGACTTCCCCGGTGGAGCAGGATGCGCCTTCCACACAGCTGCCCAGTCTCGCGGCGAGAACTTCATCGATTGGAAGCCAGAAGTCTGCTGGCAGGTGCCGGTCCGCCTCGACTTCCATATTGACGACAACGAGTACGAAACCAACATCCTGCGTGAATGGAAACGACGTGACTGGGGTGAGGGCGGCGACGACTTTCACTGGTGGTGCACAGAGGATCCGCGTGCCTTTGTTGGCGAGGTTCCCGTCTACGTCTCAAGCAAGGATGAAATCGTCGCCCTCGTAGGACAAGGAGCGTACGACCGCGTTGTCGAACTCATCGAACAACGCGGCACGCAGGTTTTCCTTCCTCACCCATCGGTGAAACGCGCTCCAGCGAGTAAGGACTGACGCCTACTTTTTGTTGGTACGGCGTCGATCGGATTCTTTGAGGATTCGCTTGCGCAGACGAAGCGACTGGGGCGTTACCTCAACGAGTTCATCGTCACCGATGAACTCGATTGCGTTTTCAAGGGTGACCGCACGTGGCGGAACGAGTTTGATGGCTTCGTCAGCAGAATGAGTTCGAATGTTGGTCTTCTGCTTTTCGCGCACGATATTGATCATCATGTCGTCACTGCGAGAATTCTCGCCGACGATCATTCCCTCGTAGACAGCCTCTCCTGAGCCGATGAACATCTCTCCACGTTCTTGAAGGTTGCCAATGGCGTAGCCAGTGGAGGTGCCCTGACGGTCAGAGATCATCGCCCCGCCCTTACGGGTTGGGAGATCGCCGACCCACGCAACCCAACCTGCGTTGTGTTGATGCATCAGGGCAGTACCGCGAGTAGCGGTGAGCAACTGTGAACGAAAACCAATGAGACCTCGAGCCGGAGCTTCAACCGTGACGATGGTGCGACCTGTATCGCCAGGACGGAGGTCGGTAACGCGACCTTTTCGAGGGGCAAGAGCCTGAGTGACCGTGCCGACGTGTTCATCGGGTACATCGATCACGGCGCGTTCAAGTGGTTCATGCTTCGTGCCGTCGATGTCTTTCACGATGACCTCTGGCCGGCTCACCTGAAGTTCGTATCCTTCACGGCGCATGGTCTCGATGAGCACCGCAAGCTGGAGTTCACCGCGACCAGAAACCTCGATGATGTCGGGCGACTCGGTTGGCTCGACCTTGATCGATACGTTACCGAGGATTTCCTTATCGAGACGATCGCGCAGGTGTCGAGAGGTAAGGAATTGACCCTCCTTACCAGCGAGAGGCGAGGTGTTGACTCCAAAGGTCATTCGCAGCACCGGCTCGTCGACAGTGAGTCGAGGCAGTGCCACGGGATTAACCGAATCGGCAAGGGTGTCGCCAATTTCGACTTCGGGGAAACCTGCGACGATGAAGAGATCGCCGGCTCGAATGGCATCGACCTCAAGCCGGCCGATACCCGAAAACGACATCAACTGTGTCAGTTTGCGCCGAAGCGGATTCTGTCCTTCGTCCTCTTCGCAGAGAGCTACCTGTTCGCCTCGACGCAGGGTTCCCTGCATCACGCGGCCGATCGCCAATCGCCCGAGGTATTCCGACGCGTCAAGGTTGGTAACGATGGCCTGGACAGGTGCATCGGGATCGCCGGTCGGTGCAGGAATTGTGTCGACAATGGCCTGAAACAACGGGGTGAGATCATCGTCTTCGCCCGGCATGCCGATTCCGCTGACGGCTTTACCGTCGCGAGCGATTGCAGAAATGATCGGAAACTCGATGGAGTTCTCATCAGCATCGAGGTCCATAAAAAGTTGGTAGATCTCGTCGAGAACTTCTTCAGGTCTGGCGTCTTGGCGGTCGACCTTATTGACGACGACCACAGTCGGCAGCCCGAGTGCGAGGGCCTTCGACAGCACGTAACGAGTCTGGGGAAGCGGACCTTCAGCGGCATCGACAAGGAGGATGACCCCGTCGACCATTGAGAGCGCTCGCTCAACCTCGCCACCAAAATCAGAGTGACCTGGTGTGTCGACCAGGTTGATTTGGATGTCATTCCATGTCACCGAAGCGGCCTTCGCGAGGATCGTGATGCCTCGCTCTCGCTCCTGGTCATTGGAGTCCATGATTCGGTCGACGACAGCAGCATGGTCACTAAAGGTGCCTGTGGCGCGTAGAAGTGCGTCGACAAGGGTGGTCTTACCGTGGTCAACGTGAGCGACGAGCGCGACGTTACGAAGCGGGACTGAAGATGAGGGGGGCACGAGTGTCTTTCAGTTCGGTCCACCGGTGATGGACCGATGGAAATTCAGGAGGGCCAAACGCTTTCGTCGCGTTCGGCCTCGGCGTCGTACATGCACCACGACGAGTGGTCGTGGCCCGGCACGGCCCCACACTCGGGGCACGGTTCGGCATCCCGAGCGTCAAGGATCGCGTCAAGATTGTCGTTGGTGCGCTTGAGGGCTCTCGCTTCCTCGAAACGCCGATGTCGACCCTTTTTCAACGGCCAACTCCCGTCGGTGAGATTGCTCGCAGAGTGTATCGGCCCAAGAGGGGTGCCTGTGGCATCTCTCGTCGATTTCTGCTCATGAGAGGGGCCGCCGGGACCGTTCCTCAATAACGAGTTCGCCATTTCCGGCGAAAGCGACTGCAGCGCCGCCCTCAAGCAGGCTCCGAACGGGCCGCCCGGCCAGTTCATCTCTCCAGCCCTCGGCAAGCCGGGCGCCAACGTCACCTCTGAGGAACGCCTCAATATCGCCTCGAGTCGCTAGCAGCGATGCGTCGAGCTCAAGATCTCTCGCCAATTGGGCAATCCAAGCGGAGATCAATGCGATGGCAGGGCGAAGGTCCTTCTCGACACCGCCGGGGCTGACATCGTCGACAATTGGAGTGGTGTCGGCGATCCCTACCTTCACTGCCGCCAAGATCTCGTTCACCACGTCGTCCCGGGTTCCTCGGTCGAAGCCCCGAACCTTCTCAAGATCCCGGCGATCCCGCGGTGGTCGCTGGGCAATGCCGGTGAGAGCGATATCGGAAAGTACATACCGAACAGGAATATCGAGCGAAGCCGCACGGCGTTCGCGCCAAGCCGCAAGGGACCGGGCAACCGTTCGGGCCGGCCCTCTAAGTTGGCGAGCTTCCTTGATGCGGCGCCATGCTTCGTCGGGGTTTCGTTGTCCGCGGAGTCGAACTCGCTGAATCTCACATTCGTCTAACGCCCACGAAAGTCGACCACGCGCCTCGAGTTGTTCAACGATTCGATCGCGCACCTCGAGCAGGCGGGCCACGTCATTAGCGGCGTACACCAGTTGCCCGTCGGTAAGCGGACGCTGCAGCCAGTCGGTGAGACGGTCACCCTTGCCAACCTTGAAATCGACGAATCGCTCGTAGATCGTTGTTAGTGACGGCGTACTCAGACCAAGAAAGCCTGAAGCGACCTGTGTGTCGAACAAAACCTTTGGGACAGTTCCGCATTCAAGCTCAAGGATTTCAAGGTCCTGATCTGCTGCGTGCAACACCGCAACGCTGTCGCTCTCAAGAATCTGCACAAAGGGGCGCAAATCGACCGAGAGTGGATCTACGAGTACGAGGTCACCCGGCCAAGCGATCTGTACAAGTGCGAGTTTCGGAAAATAGGTTCGCTCACGATGGAATTCGGTATCGAGCGCGTAACTCGGCTGATCTCGGAGAAGATCAATGACCCGAGCAAACTCTGCGTCGGTCGAAACTATTCGGAACTGTGGATCAGTCACGTTTGTTCATCAGACCGGCGAATCGCCGAGAACGACTGAACGTCCACTGTCGATCCAGGCGTTGGTTCCGCCGGCGACGTTGATGGCATCTATTCCTTGTCCCCGAAGAAACTCTGCAGCGCGAGCGCTTCGGCCACCGAGAGCACAGATTACATATACAGGACCTGAAGAAGGAATCTCCGAAAATCGCTCAGGAACCGTGGAGAGGGAGATGTGGAGAGCACCGGCTACGTGGCCATCGGCATATTCGTCGTCTTCACGTACATCGACGAGAGTCGCTCCCGTTGCAAGCAAACGCTCAAGTTCGCTGAGATCGATTTCTGGGACTGAACTCACCGGATGCCCTCGTTCTGTGTCGTCGGCTAGTACGAACCGGCAGCGTAGCGTTGTAGGTCCTCGGGATGATCCACGTCGTCCACTGCCTCGGGCGCAATTGTCCGGACCTCGAGAACGGTGAGATCTCCAAGAACACTTCGCGGAGCGCGAACTCCTTGTTCAAATGCCGTCTGAAGAGGTTCCCATGCGAGGCTGCGGCGCCATGCTGCCGTAAGCGGCTGGATTCGATCATCGACGACGGCGTAGGAAACAGCCGCCTGGTGATCCATGGAAAGTGCGGCCACAAGTGCAGCCGGAGTCGAAGCGCCTATCTGTGGCGTATCGCAGGCGAGGATCACGACGACGTCGTCCTCGGCATAGTCGAAGGCAGTGAGCACGCCGCCCAACGGTCCCTCTCCCGGATGCCGATCCGGAACAGCACGATCCACCCCCGTCAGCGAGGCCAATGCGGCGATGTCTCCCCCTACGGCGATGACTTCGGATGCGCCCGCTTCGTTAAGCGCTGCTGCAACCAGAGAGGTCAGGGCAACACCGTGAACCTTTAAAAGGGACTTGTCTTGCCCCATCCTCTTAGAGGAACCACCGGTGAGAACGACCCCGGTGAAACTCGGCAACGACATGGGTCAGCTCGAAAGATCAGCGGGAGGCCAAGAGGGATCACATTGTCGCAAGAAGAGTTCACAACGTTCAGCCTCGTCGAGTTCACCGATCGCCGCAGCTGTCTTCGCAAGCCCGTTGAGACTTGAGAGAAAACCGCGGTTCGAAGGATGCACCCAGCGAACGTAACCGGACCCGCGCCAACCATTGGCCCGAAGGGTGTCGAGCCCACGGTGGTAACCGACACGGAAGTAGGCGTATGCCTCGATCGTCGATGCTGCGTTCTCCCCCATTGCCGCCCAAGCAGCACTTGATCGGGGTGCATCACTCGCTACCGCGCCAATCGCGGGGAGGGGGTCTGTCTCACTGCGCTTTGCTTGCTCGAGGGCATGGCGTAACGCAGCAGGTTCTTCAGGAAGAACCGTCTCAGGAGGCCCCGAAGTCGAAAGGTTGACAGGTCGAGAATCAGTCACATCTTCACGTTACGACGAATATCGACGGTTCACACCCTCGATTACCGACGTGATGAGTTCTGCGAATGCGCTGGGATTGGTTGATTGAACATTGTGGGCAGCTCCAGCGATCACATGTGATCGTGCAAATGGCAGGTTGTCGACCAACCATTGCTGCGCTTGCTCACGGTGGCCATGCGAATGAGAGCCTCGAGACACCACTACAAACATGTCCAGATTGACCGCCTCGAACGGACAGCCGTCGCGGGCACCTACGAGTTCTGCGACCATGACGGGCCCCTCTGACAATCTCCGACTTCGGATGGATTCTGGGAGGGAATGCCAAACGTCTGCTCCCGCCGTGCGCTCCATGACACGAGTCACTGCATCGTGGGGCGTCTCGTCTTCGATCCGTCGCCCTTCTGCGTCCCGAATTGGCCACCAGTCAAGCCAGGGCAATGGAGCCTCGTGGACAACAACGCACGACACCGATGCGGATGTTCGAGATGCCGCCGCTAATGCGATCGTTGCGCCCAGGCTGTGTCCAACAACTACAACAGGCCCGTCTCGAGATTCGCGTTCGATGATCCGCACCAGGTCTGCGACATGGTCTTCGAATCCGGGTACTTCCCCGACGCTCGAACGCCCATACCCGCGACGGTCGTAAATCACCCATGAGGCACTTGTGAGGAGCCTCGCGACGCTGAGAAACGTTGCACCCCTGTCCATTACACCGTGGACGAATATGACTTGAGGGGCGAGGGGCCGATCAAGTCGGCCGACGTGAAGGCCGTTTCTGACCTCACGCTTCATATCGCTACGGAACTTCGATGACGCGCACCGTGTCGGTAACGCGACCCTTCGAAAAACGCGACCCTCCGACCACAACCACAAGATCGCCGGAGTGGATTTCACCCTTTGTCTTGGCGAGAGCGATGGCCTCATTCGTTAATTCGTCGGCGCTGCCAGCGGCTTCGAGAAGGTATGGCGTTGTCCCCCAACTCATTGTGAGCTGAGCAACAGTTCGAGGGTCTGACGAGAAACCAAGAATTTTCGCCTTGGGGCGGAAGCGAGCTACTGACCGGACCGTGAAGCCGCTTTGAGAAATACAGAGGATTGCGGCTGCACCAATTTCGCTCGCGGCTCGTTGCGCGGCGGATGTGACGGCGTTTGTTACGCGAGATTCTGAACTATCTCCGGTGGCTAACTGCAGCGAGGCAAGCAACGCTGGCCATCCTGCGTAATCGAACTTTTCGTCGGCCCGTGCTGCGATTCGAGCCATGACATCGACAACGTGCTCGGGGTCGTCTCCAATGGCGGTTTCGCCTGAAAGCATTACAGCTGACGAACCGTCAAAGACCGCATTTGCGACGTCGGAAGCCTCAGCTCGGGTTGGACTCGGCGAATGAATCATTGACTCGAGCATTTGTGTTGCGGTGATTACCGGACGACCAGCGGCTATGCATCGGCGAATGATCTCTTTCTGCAAATGCGGCAGTTCCTCGATCGGAAACTCCGAGCCGAGGTCACCGCGAGCGACCATCACCGCGTCGGCAACTTCCACGATGGACGCCAAATTCTGAACTGCAGCTCGAGTTTCGATCTTTGCGACGACCATTGGCCCGCGTGGTGCCGGTTCGGTCCCGACCCGGCGAACATCATGAGCCGAACGAACGAACGAGAGGGCGACCATGTCGACACCAACTTCGACAAACGCGTCAAGGAAGCGAAGGTCTTCTGGCGTCGGCGTCGCTATACGAAGCCGGTCGGACGGAATATGAATACCTGGTCGACCAGTGAGGTGTCCGCCGTGATTTACCCGGACACGGAGATGGTCTCCCTGTCGTCCCAGCGACAAGACCTGCACAGCGCCATCGCCAAACACCAACTGGTCACCTTCATGGACGTCAGTCAGTAAGTCTTCATAATCAACTTGAAAGACCTCGGCCGTACTGGGATCGGTGCCCGGGGTGACGAGGAACTCTTGACCGTCGACGAGCAGAACACCATCGCCCGGGAGTTTGCCCAGACGCACTTTCGGTCCAGGAAGATCCGCAAGAATTCCGACTGGCTTCCCAACCTCTGCGGCAACAGCCCGAATCCGGTGGTACCTCTCGAGCGCGAGGTCAAGCGACTCATGAGAAAGGTTGATGCGAGCAATATCCATACCCGACTGAATGAGACCCTTGAGGACACGAGGATCGTCAGAGGCTGGGCCGATTGAGGCGATGATCTTCGTGCGACGAGTCATGCCTGCACGCTACCGGTGAACGACACTGGCACTGAAGCACATTCCACGAACACCTGAATGTCACCTCTAGTTCATCAAGGCTCGTAATCCTGCGGCAGCAAATCGAAACCCCTTGGCCTCTTCAGCCGGAGCCTCGGCAGCAACAGCCTCGAGAACACAACTTGCTCGATCGAAATCGCCCGATGCTTCGTAGGCACGAGCCAATTCCGCTCGTTCCCAAATGGATGCATCTGGCAGGAGGCTTCGAAGCCGGGTTGCGATTATTCGCGAGCGGTGATCGTTCTCGGCAACCGCAATTTGCGCCAAATTGTTGAGCATCCGACGGATGATGCCGCGAGTGCCGATTGGGGCGAGCATCGATTGGTGCCATGGCGCGTCTGATCCGTGGAGTTGCATGAACAACTGCTCGCAGCCGAAATCGTCCAACTGGTGACCGCCATCGAACGCATCGAGAAACACGCCAGTTTCAACATCGAGCGTCAGAAAGTGGCCGGGCATCCCTATGCCGCTCATTTCGCGACCGACACGTCGGCCAACCGACATCAAGATGATCGAAAGGGTGATCGGAATGCCGAGACGGCGATCGATCACGGAATCAAGGCAGGAATTGTCTTGGTCGTAATAGCCACCAGTGTTCCCTCGGAATCCAAGAACGGAGAAGACTCGTTCAAGGACGTCTTCGAGCGATGAACCACATCCGTCAGCCAGAGCATCAAGTTCTGCAAGGCGTGCCTCGACATCGAGTCCCTCATGAAAATGAGAAGCGAGAACAAATGCGGCCTCGTCGAGTGCGATGAATCGCTCGTCGCGGGCCATAAGAATCGCGAAACGCTCTGTCGACTCCACGAAAATGAGGGTATCGGTTTCTGGGAATTTTCCGACCAGACGAGAGTACTGGGGTCTACGGTGCGTCCGTGAGGAAAGCGACCCACCCATTCCTTGAACATGAAGGCCCCATTGCTTTTGCCCATCGGGGTGGCGCTGGGGACTGGCCAGAGAATTCACTTGAGGCGTTCTCGAGCGCAGTCGAACTCGGGTATCGCTACGTCGAGACAGACGCCCATGTCACCTCAGATGGCGTCATCATCGCGTTCCATGACGACCATCTCGATCGCGTGACAGACCGAGTCGGGCTCATTTCAGAGTTGACGTGGGCTGAAGTTTCCCAGGCCCGGATCGACGGGATCGCTCCGATTCCTCTTCTCGAAGACCTCTTCACGACCTGGCCGAACCTTCGAATCAATATTGACGCCAAACACGATGAAGTGGTGGAGCCCCTCGCAGCTCTCCTCAGCCGCACGCAAACGCTCGATCGCGTGTGCATTGGGTCATTCTCAGATCGACGGCTCGATCATTTCCGGTCTCTTTTCGGCGCCGAGGTATGCACGTCCATGGGCCCCAAGGGTGTCGCTCGGCTGCGGGCTTCGAGCTTCGGATTGGGGAGGAAGGTCCCCGAAGGCAATTGTCTTCAGGTCCCGACCCACGCTGGAAAGGTTCCCCTTGTCGACAGTCGTTTCATTCGAAAGGCCCATCGTGCTGGCCTGCCCGTCCATGTCTGGACCATCGATGACGTGGAAGAGATGCATCGTCTTCTCGACCTCGGAGTCGACGGGATCATGACTGACCGCCCTGCGGTGTTGCACGCGGTACTGGAGTCGAGGGGGCAGTGGTCCGCGCCCAGTTGATCAAGTCGATTCGCAGGTTGAGAATTTCAACTTGACTCGGTTCACGAGGTTGGGGGCGATCGCCTACTCTGAGGGTGGTTGACAGGTCGGTAGGTAGTGCTTAGGTTCCAACCTGTGGCGTAAGTCACATGGGGGCGGTTGCTCCCTCGTGAGTCGAAATCCGAGATCCGATCCCCATGCTGCATCTGCCAATCTCAACCCACATTGAGGCAACCCAATGAGATTTGTACGCAGAAAAATAGTGCAGCTCCTTGTTGTACTTCTTTGCGTGACGTTCTTGTCGTTCCTGCTACTCGAACTTCTTCCCGGCGATACTGCAACTCGTTTATGCGCTGGCGCTGGCGGCCAAGAATGCGTCGATCAAAAACGAGCCGAATTTCGACTCGATGATCCAATGCCGGTTCGCTATGTGCGTTGGCTCGGCGATGCTGTCACCGGTGATCTCGGCACATCGGCGCGAAATGCTCAGCCGGTTTCTGAGGCTCTCGCCGAGCGCATGCCGGTAACGATCGAACTGCTTCTGTATTCACAGTTCCTTGCATTGCTTGTCGCAGTACCGCTTGCCTTTGCCGCAGCGAAGCGAGCTGGCGGAGTCCTCGACCGAACCTCGAGTGCAACGCTTTTCATGCTGTTGGCCGTACCTAACTTTGTGATGGCGATGCTCCTCATCTGGATCTTTCCGGTCACGCTCGGAATCGGAAATGCCACTGGCTACACGCCGTTTAGTGATGGGCCCATAGCAAGCCTCGCGTCGCTAACGATTCCTGCCGTGTGTCTCGCAGTCGCCGAAATGGCCGTCTACATGCGACTACTTCGCACCGATCTCATCGCAACAATGCAGGAGGACTTCATTGCGATGGCGCGTGCAAAGGGCATGTCACCTCGGCGAGTCCTTTACGGACACGCGTTTAAACCATCGACGTTCTCGATCATCACGGTGATTGGCCTCAACTTTGGTCGTCTGATTGGCGGCGCCGTCATTCTCGAAGTCATCTTCGGACTGAATGGCCTCGGCGGATATACCTACGCAGCAATCCAAGGTCAGGACTACGTCCCCGTGCAGGGAGCAATCGTCGTGATTGCATGCGCATACGTGTTGGTGAATTTCCTTGTTGATCTCCTTTACGCCGCCCTCGACCCCAGGATTCGTCATGCCCGCGCCCTCGCCTGACGCTGCCGGCCGTCCCGCAGCCGACTCGGTCTTTTCTGCAAGTGGCGACCTCGCCACTGAAGTCACGCGCATTGCCGATGGAGATTCCCACAACTTCGAGGCTCTCCACACCCTTGATCCAGATCAGGTTGATGGCGCTCGGCCGAGGAAGCGTTTGGGCCTGTTTTTCTGGATCGCAGCGGGTTTCTTCATCCTCATCATCGTCTTGGCGATCACTGCGCCATGGTTGCCAATTAAGAACCCATCGAAGATCGTCGGCCGTCCGCGCCTCGCCCCCAACTCCACGTTCTGGTTTGGAACTGATGCTCTCGGACGTGACATTTTCTCTCGTGTTATCTGGGGTGCTCGTGCATCGCTTGCGGTTGGGTTTCTCTCAATTCTTTTCGGCGGAGTTATCGGCACTTCCATCGGCATTGCAGCCGGGTACCTGCGAGGGAAAACCGAAACTGTGCTGATGGTGATGATGGATGTTCTCCTGTCTTTCCCTGCGCTGTTACTTGCTCTTGCCATCGTGAATTTCACCGACTCAAAGACAGTCCTCACCGTCTCAATTGCGCTTGGCATCGTTGCCATCGCTCCTACTTCACGACTCGTTCGAGCAAATGCACTGATCTATGGTCAGCGAGAGTTCGTCACCGCAGCCCGATCGCTTGGCGCGAGCAATATGCGAATTCTCCGTCGCGAGATTCTTCCAAACATCATTCCGCCGCTCCTCTCTTTCTCGATCATTGCGATTGCCGTTGCGATCGTGGCCGAAGGAGGGCTGTCTTTTCTTGGTCTCTCGATTGATGCTGCATCGACTCCAACCTGGGGCAACATGATCGTGAGTGGAAAGCCTGCGCTCGAGAATGGCGCTCCTTGGATTTCTCTGATCCCTAGTGCTGTTCTTTTTCTTACTGTGCTCGCCCTCAATTTCGCCGGCGACCGCATTCGTGAGTACACAGATGTGAAAGAGGCCTGACAGTGACCGACACATCACCTCATTCCCAGAACTCACCTCTCCTTGAAGTACGCAACCTCTCAACATCGTTCCGCACCGAGCGTGGCGTGGTTCACGCAGTTGATGATGTTTCGTTTGTGCTTGAGCGAGGTCAAACTCTTGGCGTAGTGGGCGAATCGGGTTCAGGTAAAACCGTTCTCTCTCGATCGGTAATGGGCTTGCTCCCCGATCGCAATGTCATTCGCGAAGGACAGGTCCTCTACGAAGGCACCGACGTCATCGGCTACAACGAAAAGCAGATGAGCCATGTTTGGGGCGCCGAAATGGCGATGATTTTCCAGGACCCAATGACATCGCTTAATCCGGTCATGAAAATCGGAAAGCAGATCACCGAATCTCTTCGACACCACCTCGGGGTAGATAAGGAAGAGGCCAAGGCAACTGCCACCGCTCTTCTTCGACAAGTTGGCATCCCGGAGCCAGAACGGCGCCTCAACGAATACCCACATCAACTTTCAGGCGGCATGCGCCAACGAGTCACCATTGCCATCGCTCTGGCGTGTGGCCCAAAGATCCTCTTCGCCGATGAGCCCACAACAGCCCTCGATGTAACGGTCCAAGCACAGATCCTTGATCTTCTCGATGATCTCCAGCGAGATCGTCACACGGCGATGATTCTCGTGAGTCATGATCTCGGCGTCGTCGCAAGTCGGACCGACGAAATCATGGTGATGTACGGCGGCAAGGTTGTTGAGCAAGCCGCCACCTCAGACCTTTTCCGCTCGATGAAGATGCCCTATACCGAAGCTCTTCTGCGTTCGATTCCTCGGATCGAACACCCCAGCCATACACGGCTCGAAGCAATTCCCGGACGTCCTCCTAACCTCTTGTCGCCCCCGAAGGGCTGCAATTTCGCTCCACGGTGTCGCTATGTGCAAGAGAAGTGTCTCAACGAGGAACCGCCACTCGAGTCAGCGAATGGTCATGCATGGCGTTGTTGGTATCCGGTTGGTTCTGAAGGCAACCGTGAGGCCCTCGCTCGCAACACCGCAGCCGGCGTGCCAGTTGGCGTACCCGCACCTGGTGCCATGAGCTCAGCAGGGAGCAACTAATGGCCGGATCAGGCACTGCCCACCTTCGTGATGCATCCGCGTCGCTCTTGCGTGCAGAGAACATCGTTGTTGAGTTCCCCATCGGATCCACCGGACTCAAAGTCCATGCGGTAAGCGACGTCAGTCTTGACCTCCTTCCGGGTGAAACACTCGGGCTTGTCGGCGAATCGGGATCGGGTAAATCGACAACGGGTCGGGCACTCATGCAGATGCCCTCCCCCACATCCGGTTCAGTGCTCCTCGAGAAGCACGAACTCACCAAGCTCTCTGGCTCGGAACTGCGAGAGATTCGCCCGCAGATGCAGATGATTTTTCAGGACCCAATCTCCTCCCTGAATCCTCGCCGCAAAGTGACCGACATCGTTGCGGAACCTTTGCGTATTTGGAAACGCGGGACCTCGGCAGAACAATCTGCACTCGTCGACAAAACGCTTGAATCGGTTGGCATCGATCCTGAAGGGGCGCGATCGCGTCGGCCATCGGAGTTCTCAGGCGGCCAGTGTCAACGAATTTGCATCGCAAGATCACTGATGCTCGAACCCAAACTTCTTATTTGTGACGAGCCCGTATCAGCGCTTGATGTTTCGGTACAGGCTCAGATTCTGAATCTGTTGCAGGACATGAAAGAGCGCTACGGGCTCACCATGCTCTTTATCGCTCACGATCTTGCAGTTGTGAAGAACGTGAGCGATCGAGTTGCAGTGATGTACCTCGGCAAGTTGTGCGAGGTCGGCAACCCCGACCGTCTGTACGTGAGTCCGGCGCATCCCTACACAAAGACGCTGCTCGACTCGATTCCCCCTCCCGATCCCGACGCTCCAAAGGGAGACTTCGCTGGCCTTTCCGGCGAGATCCCCTCACCCGTCGCACCACCGAGTGGCTGTCGTTTCCGCACTCGTTGCCCGAAGGCCCAAGAACTCTGCGCGCAGGTTGAACCAGTGATGACCGCTGTTGGCGAAGACCACTACGTCGCGTGCCACTTTCCGCTTGAGGGAGCTCCCGTTTCTCTGTAGTCGGTTTGTCGTTACACGGAGAAATCAGGATCATCTGCCGCAGCCCAGCAATACCAAGCGACCACGCTTCGAAATGGGCGAAAACGGTCGCCGAGAGGTTCGAGTTCTTTTGCAGTGGGTGCGACTCCGCGACGAAATGCCTTGCCGTAACCGATACGCACTCCGTAGTCACCAGTTGGCCACACATCGAGGCGTCGCAGAGAAAACATAAGGAACATCTGCGCAGTCCACGGGCCAATCCCTCGGACAGAGATGAGGTGCTCCACCACCTCGCTGTCTGACATGCGTCCGACGCGATGCAGTTGGATGCGCCCATCAGCCACGTGCGCTGCCAAATCGATCAGCGAGGCGGCTTTCGCCCCAGAGAGGCCCGCGTCTCGCCACGAGGATTCAGCGACAGCCAACACCGCCTCGGCGGTGAACGGGCCCTCAACCTTCCCTAGCACCCGACCCCAGATGGTCTGGGCAGCACGCCCGTTGAGTTGCTGCGACGCAATTGCGTTCGCAAGAGTCTCAAACCGTTTCGCTACCGGTGGAGCCGCACCGATACGCATCGGACCGTGCCGCTCCACCAGATCAGCCAGCACTGGGTCCCTTTGAACGAGATCCTCTGTTGCTGTGAGGTGGTTGGCGGCCATGGAGACAGCCTAGGAGGGGCTCAACTTGTGCCACGATGAGACCATGGCTTCCGCACCTGAATTCACGATCGACACATCAACCATCTACCGAGTCACCATTGCGACGACCAAGGGAGACATCGTTATGGATCTCGACCCGCGAATCGCCCCGAATACGGTGAACAACTTCGTCACCCTCGCTCGCGGCGGCTTTTACGATGGTCTCACTTTCCATCGCGTTGTTCCCGGATTCGTCATCCAGGGCGGCTGCCCCTCGGGAACCGGAACCGGCGGGCCGGGTTACAAGTTCGCCGACGAACCGGTGCAAGGCAACTACCGCGATGGCGCTGTTGCAATGGCGAATTCAGGACCCGATACCAACGGTTCGCAGTTTTTCATTTGCCTCGGCGACCAAATGGGACTGCCGAAGCAATACAACCTGTTCGGCACCACAGTTGCTGGTCTTGATGTCGTAAAGAACATCTCCGTTGGCGACGTCATGACCTCGGTCTCCATCGAAGAACTTCCAATCGAGGGCTAATCCCTGGCTATCAACCGCTTAGTCCTTCGTGGCAATGGCGTTTGGAACGACATTCATCTTCGGTTCGTAAGCCTCGGCTTCGATCTCACGAGCCGCGGTGCCCAATGTGGCTCTCATGCTCCCTCGACAATCGTCGCAAGGACCATAGAACCGTGCACTGGCGGGTAACTCGCACCGTGGACAGGTGAAATCAAGTGGAGCGGTGTCGAAGAGATCGTTACCCATTCAGCAAGTCTCGCGCACACGCGGCAATCACTTGGTGACGTCTACGGGACGTACGCGCCTGTCCATGCAAGGGCACTCAATGCAACAACTCCCCCGGCCAAAACTGTTGTCACAACGCGATCGAACTTCGCGTTCCTCGTTGCGACAGCGAGCGAAAGAGCTAACGGGAACGCATTGAGTCCATATCGTTCAAGCGAGTTGAGATTCTCTGCACCGAGTGCCGCAGCAAGAACAATCGCTGCGAAGATTCCGTACGAAACCGGCCACCAGCGGAATGTCAGAACAAGCAGAGCCACAAACGCAATGGCAAACGGGATGTGGAGTCCATCTCCGAGTCGTTCGGCCCCGAACATCTGCGAGAACCCATCCCAAATTCGAACAAGCGGATTCGCCGTGGATCCTCGAAGGTCGCCTTGTACAGAGAACGGGAGCCACGCATCGCCAAAGGTGGTGTTGACCCACAGCAGGTATGCCCCCGTCGCTGCAAATGGGGCGAGAACGGTTCCGACGCCGACAACCCGCTCCGTACTCTTTGCCTGCTTCCAGACCCGAATGAGCTCAATTGCAGCCGGGGCGGCAAAGGCGATGCCGAGTGGCCTCGAGAATCCAACTATCAGTCCCGCAGCAATCGCCCACCCCCACCGACGGGTGCGAATGGCCCAAAATCCGAAGACCGCCGCAAGTAACCAGAGGGATTCTGCGTAGCCCCAGGCCAAGACAAAGGCTCCGGGGAAAAGGCACACGATCCAAACAGCGCGATTGGCGAGTTCTTTTGAGCCACGCTCAAAGATCACCAACCGTCGAATTGCGATCGCTAAGAAGAGTGAAGCGATATTCGCCATCAGGATCAGCGCTACATCGGTGCGCCCCAACGTAACGACGGAGAAAGCTCGACCGAGTAGGGGGAAGAGCGGAAAAAATCGCAGGCCTTCGGGATCGATTGAGCTGTAGCCGAACTCGGCAATATCGCGATACCAGGTGCCGTCCCACGCGATAAGCCCCTCGGTGAGGACATTCGGGCGATTCGAGGGCGCTAACTGATCAGATGCTGCAAATGCAGTAACGAAACCAATAGCAATCAAAACTCTGGTGGTCAACCACGGAATGATGACCTCTCGGAGGTCAAGCAGCACGCCCCTCAGACGAGCAACAAGCGCCTCGTTCATGCGGGAGCAGCAAATCTTGTGAGTGCTGCGTGCTCAAAGTAGCGCTCGCCATCATCGCCAATCAGTTGTTCCGGGAGCCGTGCTGCTGCGAGTGCAGCGAGCAGCCCGCCGCACTTACCTTCAAAGGTCTTATAGGAGTCGTTCCAAACGAGATAAATCGAACGAGTTGAGCCGGCATCGGCCAAAAGTCGGGCAGCGAAAGCGTCGGGGTCAGATGCAGCGTTTCGTTGCGCATAATCGACCCAATCAACGAATTTGCCCTCGTCATATGTTGGATACGAGACCAATGTGAGCCCAGACGGCATCACGCGCGATCCTGCAGGACCAAGTTGATCGGGACAGAACACAACGATGTCGCCCTCCTGCGACGAGGCCTGAACTGCATCGGCGATCACCTTGAGTTCTGTTCGCTGCGAGATCACATTCCAGAACGCTCCGATTGCGAGGAAACTGCAAAACACCGCCACGACGCCGAAGCGAACCCATCGCGAAGTGAAGCAAACGCAACCCGCAGCAGCGAGGAGGGCAATAAATGGGAAGATCACTGCGGAGTAGCGACTGGCGAAAGCACTCGACGACACATAGGACACGACGCAGCCGATTGCGAAAGTCAGCGAAGCAATCCATGCGGCGCCTCGGAACGGTGTTCGGGTTCGCAGATCCAACGCCGTTGTCCGTCGATCGATGGCAACGCCTAGAAGGCCGAGGACCATCGCCATGGCGAACATGGCAGCGACGAGGGTTTGTTCGCCGTAGGCCCCACCGCCGTTATCGGCCAAGACAACAGAGAACGCCGAGGTAGGTCGTGACGCCTTCGCCCACGGTGTCCCCGTGTTCGCCGATTGATAAAGCATCGTCGGTAGCCACGGGAGGAACGCCACACCAGCAACAACGGTGGCGATCGCGATACCGGTCCAGGGACGGCGAGCAGAGCGGTCCGGGGAGCGCCAGATCTTCCAAAGCGATGTGATTCCGACTGCCCCGAGGAGCCAAATGCTCCAGTAGTGCGAATAAAGAAGTGCTGCACCAACGAACGCCAGGCCAACGAATCGAACGATCGTCGCCTTCTTGCGGTCGACGATGTCATCGATCAGAAGCCAACCGATGACCACAAGGAGTATGACCAACGAATACATCCGAGTTTCGTTGGAGTACCGAACGGCAAAAGGGGAAACCGCGACCACTGCCACGGCCACCCAAGCCAGAACAGTCCCGCCTTTTCGCCGGCCCAAAATCCACACGAGTGGCAGCGTTGCGATACCCAAAAGACCCGAAAGGCCTCTCACAGCGACATCACCGGAGCCGAAGACATCCATCCAGCCGTGGAGAAGGGCGTAATACAACGGAGGGTGACCGTCATGTTTGAGGGCTTCTGTCATCTCGCCGAGTGGAAGCTGGGCAATGTTGACCGATAACGCCTCGTCGAGCCACAGCGAGGAGCGGGTAACAAACCTCGTGAAGAGGCCAATTGCGAGAGCGACGACAGCCAGTGCGACGATTTCGGGTAGAGCGTTCCGGTCTGTTTCAGCGCCCGGCTGGGTGTCCGGCTGGCCCGGCTCAATGTCGTGCATGGGCCGCAGAGTACTGCCCGATACCGCTGAAATCGGTCACCTAGGTCGACATCTTGGAGGGCCACCTTCACTACACTGTTCAGGTTCCTTCATGCGAAAGTGACCTGATGATGACTGCAACTGACTCGAGCACCGATTCCAACCCTTCGGTGGTCATCATCGGTGCCGGTCCGGCGGGCCTCACTGCGGCGTTCGAACTCGCAAAGGCCGGGCGCACCAGCACAGTTTTCGAAGCAACCGACACCGTCGGAGGCATTTCCCGAACCGTTGAAGTCGATGGTTGGCGCTTTGATCTGGGCGGGCATCGCTTCTTCACCAAGGTGCAACCAGTCGAAGACCTTTGGCACGAAATCCTTCCCGATGAGGATTTTCTTATGCGGCCCCGAATGAGTCGGATCTTCTACGACGGGAAATACTTCGATTATCCGCTCAAGGCGTCGAATGCACTGAAAAATCTCGGAATCATTGAAGCGGTCCGTTGTGTGGCGTCTTACTTCTGGGCCAGAGCCAAGGTTAGTGTCGCGAAACTCTTCGGCCGTCATAAGCCAGAAGAGAGCCTTCAAGATTGGATCACCAACCGTTTCGGTAAGCGTCTCTTCGATCACTTTTTCAAGACCTACAACGAGAAGGTGTGGGGTGTCCCAGCCAGCAAACTTCAAGCTGACTGGGCTGCACAGCGCATCAAAAACATGTCTCTCTGGAATGCAGGCATCAACGCCATTCTCGACACCATTCCTCGCTGGGTGCCCTTTGTCCATGCCGGCAAATCCACCGACATCACCTCGTTAATCGAGGAATTCCAGTATCCAAAATACGGTCCGGGGATGATGTGGGAAACCGCTCGCGACAAGGTTGTTGCCTCCGGATCAACTGTTCACATGGAGCACAAGGTCACTCGTATTGAGCATCACGATGGTCGGGCGACATCGGTCACCACCTCGGGACCCAACGGTGCGACCACCATCGCTTGTGACGAGCTTATTTCGTCGATGCCCATGTCGTCGCTCCTGAAGGCCATGGACCCTCCTCCCCCAGCCGATGTGCTCGCTGCGGCCAACGACCTGCGCTACCGCGACTTCCTTACTGTCGCGCTCGTCGTGCCCGAGAGCGCAGGTTTCCCCGATAATTGGATCTATATCCACTCTCCCGCTGTCATAGTCGGAAGAATTCAGAACTTCAGTTCCTGGTCGCCATACATGGTGAAGGAAGGCCGCACCTGTCTCGGCCTCGAGTACTTCGTCTTCGAAGGCGACAAGCTCTGGAATTCATCTGATGACGAACTTGTCGCTCTTGCCACCCGGGAGCTTGAAGCAATCGGCCTCATCGAACCTGGCCGCGTCGAAGCTGGTTACGTCGTGCGTGTTCCCAAGGCCTATCCGTTCTACGACGAGCGTTATAAGGCAAATGTGCAGAGGCTCCGCGAGTGGCTCGACGATTGCACCACCAATGTTCATCCGGTTGGTCGTAACGGTATGCACCGGTACAACAATCAGGATCACTCCATGTACACCGCGATGCTCACCGTCGAGAACATCGTGAATGGCACCACCTACGACGTCTGGGAAGTCAACGTGGAAGAGGAATACCACGAGGAAAAGGCTCCCGCAGCAGGTTCAGGTGGCTCAGGAACAGGTCGAGATGCGCCGGTAATTGAACGCGACGCCTACGACGTCGGGCATCCCGTCCATCAGCCTCCGTCCTAACCCGACATGCCTACTGCGCCGTCGATCGGCGATATCTCTGCACTTGCCCAAGATGCCGGTATCGAACGAGTTCATGTTCTCGCTTGGCGAGATCTTGTCGATATCGAAGCAGGGGGTTCAGAACTCCACGCTGCTCGAGTCCTTGCCCTGTGGGCCGAGGCCGGGATCGACATCACGATGCGCACCTCCTATGCCCAGGGCCATCCTTACACCGGCACCCGAGACGGCTACCGAATCGTTCGCAAACACGGACGTTTCATGGTGTTCCCCACAACAGTTGTCAGCGAAGTACTCGGAAGCTTGGGACCTCGTGACGGAATTATCGAGATCTGGAACGGAGTTCCCTTTCTCACTCCGGTGTGGGCTCGTGGACCGCGCAGTACCTGGATCCATCATGTTCATAGGGACATGTGGGAAATGGTTCTCGAACCGGGTCTTGCCAAGGCAGGTAAATTCTTCGAGCATCGCATCGCTCCTCCGCTGTATCGCCGCACCCCGATCGTCACGTTGTCCGAATCAAGCCGGACGGAAATTATTGACTATCTCGGACTTCCGGCGTCGCGAGTTCGCGTTGTGCCCCCCGGGATCGACCAGAGATTCCACCCCTCGGGAGACAAGTCTGAAACTCCCCTCGTTGTTGCAGTGGGTCGCCTTATGCCGTCGAAACGATTCGACGATCTCATTGCGACAATGGCAGAGGTTCGAGCTCTTGTGCCTACGACGGAACTCGTGATTGTCGGCGATGGGTACGAGCGTCCCTCTCTTGAAGCCCAAATCGCGTCACTCGGGGCGCAATCATGGATCCGCTTGGCTGGTCGCGTCTCCGACGAAGAACTCCTTTCTCTTTATCGAAAGGCATGGCTTGTTGCGAGCGCTTCGATCGCCGAGGGCTGGGGTATGACTCTCACAGAAGCAGCTGGATGTGGCACTCCTTCGGTGGCCACAGACATCGCAGGTCATCGCGACTCCGTAGCACCGGACCTCTCAGGACTGCTGGCGCGCTCGCCGCGGGAATTCACCGAACAGGTCACGGCAGTCCTCACCAACACTTCGCTGCGCGACCAACTCTCTGTCGGTGCACTCCAACACGCAGCAACTCTCACGTGGACAGCTACTGCTTTGGGGACATTCACTCCGCTGGCCGAAGATGCAGTTCGCCGCCAAAAGGGCCGTCGCTAGTGGCACCTCCCGTCGTGCTGGTTCCTGGTTTTGCAACCTCGGCTGCCCGAACATGGGGAGACAACGGTTGGGTTGATCTCCTTGCTGACATCGGCCGTACCGCCCTTCCACTCGATGTACTGGGATCGGGCACAGCAGAAAAGCCTCATTCGCCAGAGGCCTACGAAGCCTTCGAACAGCACCTCCTCGAACGATTTCCCGACGAACCGGTTGACGCAATCGGCTTTTCGCTCGGTGCTCGAACGCTGCTCGTATTGGCCGCGCTCCATCCCGATCGCTTCAACTCGCTAATCGTTGCCGGGGTGGGACGAAACCTTTTTGAACGAGATGCAACCGGTGAATCGATCGCATCTGCGATTGACGGACCAGGCGATGCCGACGACCCGATTGTTCGCTATTTCGTTCAGCTTGCTGAAGCTCCGGATCAGGACCCGAAAGCGCTTGCAGCATTTATGCGCCGCTCGAACGGAATCGTGATGACACCCGAACTCCTTCAGGTCATCACGTGCCCGGTGCTTGTTGTCCTCGGTGACAAAGACTTCGCCGGCCCAGCAGAGCCCCTACTCGAGGCACTGCCCGACGCTCGCCTCGTTACGTTGCGAAACGTTGACCATTTCGCGACGCCAAAGGATTTTGGTTTCATCGATGCTTCGCTCGAGTTCCTCTCCTCGAGTCATTGACAGTGTCGGACTTCGTTCTCGGAGTTGATCTCGACGGAGTGTGCGGTGATCACGCCGAAGCCTTTCGAAGAGTTGTCGCCCAGGAACGAGGAGTCGATCTGTCCCCTCTCCCGCCTCAGGCAACTTGGGACTTCACTGAGTGGGACATGGATCGACCTGAGTTCGAACGGCTCCACCGACTGGCGGTAGTTGAACACCGCATGTTCCGAACGATGCCTGTCATCCCGGGTGCAGCGGAAACACTCTGGCGCCTTTCCGACGCTGGCATTTGGATTCGGTTAATCACCCATCGTCTGTATACCAATTGGGGCCACGCTGTGGCTGTCGCCGATACGGTTGAATGGCTTGACCGCCACTCGATTCCATATCGGGATCTGTGTTTTCTGGGAGACAAACCCCAAGTGGAAGCCGATGCGTACATTGACGACGCCCCGCACAATATTGAGGCGCTCCGATCCTCCGGTGCAGAGGCGGTGGTCTTTTCGCAGCGCTACAACTCCGAGGTTGAAGGTCCAAGAGCTGCCGGCTGGTCAGAAGTAGAGGAATGGGTTCTCTCATTAATGGCCGCAAGGGGCTACACCGTTCAACCGACAATTCCGCTGCGTCTCGATAGGCATCACGGGCCTACAGGCGAGTTCCGCTAGCTAAGGGAACTCCTTTACTCCTGTTTCATGGCTTAGCCCTTCAGGAAAAACGCGAAACGGACCATTCACGCACTACCTTCTTGTCGCGGTTCGATCGTGCCGCAGATTCGGATCACAGAGTCCGAACTCACCCAACGCAAGGAGCGTCCATGAGCGACACATCCCAAGGTCCGGGCTGGTGGCAGGCCTCGGACGGTAAGTGGTATCCCCCGGAGCAAGCCCCTGGTGCAACCCCTCAGCCGGCTGGCGCCCGTCTCGATGTCGGCGCCGCACTGTCCTACGGCTGGGAAAAATTCGTTGCCAACCTAAGCACGATGATCCTCATCGTCATCATCTTCTTTGGTGTTCAGTTCATCTTCTCGATGGCCGTTCAGTTCGTGCGCCCGAGCGGTCTGGTCTCCGGGCTGATTGTCACCGGCATCCTTATCGCAATCGGAGTTTTCGTCGGGTTCATGGTTGAAGCCGGTCTCGTCCGCGCTGCTTTGGCAATCACCGATGGTCGACCACCCGAAGCAAGCATGATGTTCTCGACAGAACGTCTGGCTCCTTTTGCCATCGGAGCGATCATCGTCGCTCTTCTGTCTTTTGTCGGTATCATCGCATGCTGCATCGGCTACATCGTGGTGCGACTGTTCCTTCTCTTCTGGGCCTTTTTTGTACTTGATGCAAAGCGGAACAACGAACCAGTTGATGCCATTAAGAACTCGTTCAACCTCGTCGGCAAGAACGCTGGCGACGTACTGGTTTTCGCCATCGTTGTTGTGCTCATCAACTTGGTGACCTGTGGCCTTGCTATCGGTTTCACCGAAATTGCAATCGGCTATGCCTATCGCCAACTCAACGGCGATACCGTCGCCGCCTGATAGTTCCTGCAAAACGCTAGAGGCCCCCGTCACTGACGGGGGCCTCTAGCGTTCTGGAAGGATCTCAGCGCAGAGGAACTGCAGAGGGATCAACTGGTGACGGGAGCATGGTCTCACCCATGAGCCAGGTATCGACCGCTGCTGCGACTGAGCGTCCCTCGGCGATGGCCCAAACGATGAGGCTCTGTCCGCGGCCCATATCGCCGGCTACGAAGACGCCGTCGACATTGGTCGACCATGATTCGTCACGAGCGACGTTTCCTCGCACATCGAGATCGACGCCGAGCTGCTCAAGTACGCCACCACCTTCTGGTCCGACGAAGCCCATAGCGAGAAACACCAAATCGCAAGGGACCTCGAACTCTGAGCCCTCCACCGGCACGAAGGTAGGCCGGCCATCAACGATCTCTGAAGCAACTTCCACGGCACGGAGTCCAGTGAGATTTCCGCTGGCATCGCCGAGGAACTCCAACGTATTCACCGCATACACACGCTCTCCACCTTCTTCGTGGGCAGATGATGTGCGATACACGATGGGCCAGGTGGGCCAAGGATTCTCGTCCGGACGGGACTCGGAGGGTCGAGGCATGATCTCGAACTGATGCACCGAGGTCGCACCTTGACGGTGCGAGGTTCCGAGGCAGTCTGCACCGGTGTCGCCACCGCCGATGATGACAACGCGCTTACCTTCGGCGTGAATCGGACTGCGATCAAGATCGCCTTCCTGCACGCGGTTGGCCAGCGGAAGGAATTCCATCGCCTGGTGAATACCGACAAACTCGCGACCGGGGATAGTGAGGTCGCGCGCTGCGGTTGCACCTCCGGCCAGAACAACTGCATCGAACTGGTCTCGTAGTTGTTCGCCGGTGATATCGACGCCAACATTCACGTTGCAGCGGAACTCAACGCCTTCGGCTTCAAGCTGAGCCAAACGACGATCAAGGTGTTGCTTCTCCATTTTGAACTCGGGAATGCCATAACGAAGAAGGCCGCCGGGACGATCCGCACGCTCAAAGACGACAACATCGTGTCCGGCTCGCGCCAACTGTTGCGCGGTAGCGAGCCCTGCAGGACCAGAGCCGACGACAGCGACGCAACGGCCAGTCCGAAGCTCCGAACGCTGTGGCTCGATCCAACCCTCGGACCAAGCGCGATCGATGATTTCGACCTCAACCTGCTTGATCGTCACAGGATCTTGATTGATGCCAACTACACACGCAGCTTCACAAGGTGCCGGGCAGAGCCGACCTGTGAATTCAGGAAAGTTATTGGTTGCGTGCAAGCGATCGATGGCGTCGCGCCAGCGATCTCGAAACACCAGATCGTTCCAGTCGGGAATCAGATTTCCGAGAGGACAGCCGTTGTTGCAAAATGGGATACCGCAGTCCATGCATCGGCTGGCCTGTTCGCGAACCTTGGCCATCGGAAAGTCTTCGTAAACCTCTTTCCAATCTCGCAGGCGAACGGGAACCTCTCGCCGAGACGGAAGTTGGCGGTCGTGCTTCATGAATCCGGTTGAATCACCCATGTCGTTGTCCTCTCACCCGCGAGCAGCGGCCATGACCGCATCGATGGGATCAGTGCCTTCAGCGAGCGCCTTTCGTTCTGCTTCAAGCACTCTTTTGAAATCTTTTGGCATGACCTTGACGAACTTGGAGCTGCTCTCCGCCCATGAATTGAGCAATGATTCCGCGACGACGGAACCAGTTTCGTGACGGTGCTTTTCGATTCGATCCTGCAGCCATTCGAGATCTCCAGCATCAGGTCGATCGAGATCAATCATCTCGGGATTGACCCGCAGCAGGAATGTGCTGTCGGGGTCATAGACGAACGCCATTCCGCCGGACATACCGGCACCAAAATTGCGTCCGGTAGGACCGAGCACCACAACCCGTCCACCTGTCATGTATTCACAGCCATGGTCGCCGACACCTTCGACGACAGCTATCGCGCCGCTGTTGCGAACACAGAAGCGCTCCCCAACTATCCCTCGCAGGAACATCTCGCCTTGCGTGGCTCCGTAGAGGACGACGTTGCCGGCAATGATGCTGTCTTCGGCTGCGAACGTGGCGCTCTTCGATGGACGCACAACAATGCGACCTCCCGAGAGTCCCTTGCCCGTGTAGTCGTTGGCATCGCCTTCCAGCCGAAGGGTAATGCCCTTCGGAAGGAACGCTCCAAAACTCTGGCCGGCAGATCCCTCGAAAGCGATCGTGATCGTGTCATCGGGGAGACCTTCGCCACCGAATCGACGAGTCAACTCCGACCCAAGCATCGTGCCGACGGTTCGATTGACATTCCTGATCGGCGAGGCGATCTCCACTCGCTCCCGGCGTTCAAGAGCCGGAGCTGCCTGACGAATGAGTTCGTTGTCCAGAGCAAGGTCAAGACCGTGGTCTTGGGTCGAAATGCAACGACGGCTCGCCCCCTCGGCGATCTCAGGTATGTAAAGAATCGGCGAGAGATCGAGACCTGAGGCCTTCCAATGTTCGACAGCCTGTTTCGAATCGATGAACTCAACTTGCCCGATGGCTTCATCGAGGGTGCGAAACCCGAGTGAGGCGAGCAATTCGCGTACTTCCTCGGCAATGAATTCAAAGAAGTTCACAACGAATTCCGGTTTGCCAGAGAAACGAGCCCGAAGCTCAGGATTCTGTGTAGCGACTCCGACTGGGCATGTATCAAGATGACAAACCCGCATCATGATGCAGCCGGAAACAACGAGCGGCGCTGTAGCAAAGCCGAACTCTTCGGCTCCGAGGAGCGCAGCGATCACAACATCGCGACCGGTTTTCAGCTGACCATCGACCTGAACGACGATTCGATCGCGAAGGTTGTTGAGTAACAATGTCTGTTGAGTCTCGGCAAGACCCAACTCCCAAGGAGCACCAGCGTGCTTAAGTGACGTGAGCGGAGATGCACCGGTACCACCATCGTGTCCGGAGATAAGCACAACATCGGCATGCGCCTTTGAGACACCTGCAGCGACGGTGCCGACGCCAACTTCTGAAACCAGTTTTACGTGGACTCGTGCCTCTTTATTCGCGTTCTTCAAATCGTGGATGAGCTGCGCCAAGTCCTCGATCGAATAGATGTCGTGGTGCGGAGGCGGAGAAATGAGACCAACGCCCGGGGTCGAGTGCCGAGTCTTCGCAACCCACGGGTACACCTTGTGACCTGGAAGCTGACCGCCTTCGCCAGGTTTCGCGCCTTGGGCCATCTTGATCTGAAGATCATCAGCGTTTACGAGGTATTCGCTCGTAACGCCAAAGCGTCCCGAAGCAACCTGCTTGATTGCAGAACGACGCGAATCTCCGTTGGGCAGAGGAATGAAGCGCTCGGCATCTTCTCCGCCCTCTCCCGTATTCGACTTACCGCCGAGTCGATTCATTGCGATAGCGAGGTTCTCGTGCGCTTCAGCGGAAATAGAACCGTATGACATTGCACCGGTAGAAAAGCGCTTCACAATTTCGGAGATGGGTTCGACCTCGTCAATTGAGACTGCCGGTCGGGCTCCAACGCGTAGATCAAAAAGCCCACGCAAAGTGGCGAGATTCTTCGACTGATTATCAACGCGAGAGGTGTACTCCTTAAAGACGTCGTAACGACCTGACCGCGTTGAGTGCTGAAGTTTGTAGACGGTTTCGGGATTGAAGAGGTGGTACTCCCCTTCGCGTCGCCACTGATACTCGCCACCAGCCTCAAGGGAACGATGAGCTCGCTGGGTTGGGTTCTCGGGATTCGCTAGGCGATGACGCATCGCGACCTCGGCAGCGATCTCATCGAGTCCGATACCGCCGAGACGACTCACCGTGCCGGTGAAGTACTCATCAACGAGATCGTTGGCGAGACCAACGGCCTCGAAAATCTGAGCTCCGGTGTACGAAGCAACTGTAGAGATGCCCATTTTGGACATGACCTTCAGTACACCTTTGCTCGAGGACTTGATGTAATTCCCAATCGCCTTGATCGGATCATGCATTTCCGTGCGATCTTCAGCGATGAGATCTTCGATCGTCTCAAACGCGAGGTACGGGTTGATTGCTGCAGCGCCATAGCCAATTAAGAGGCACATGTGGTGAACCTCTCGCGCGTCTCCGGCCTCAACGATCAAACCAACCCGTGTACGCGTTTTCTCCCGAATGAGGTGGTGGTGAACAGCACTCGTAAAGAGCAACGACGGAATCGGAGCCATTTCAGCGTCGGCGCCGCGATCGGAAAGGACAAGCATGGTTGCCCCGGCCTCGATCGCGTCCGACGCCAGGCGCCGAACATTCTGTAGTGCCTTCGCAAGACCCTCTCCCCCAGCAGCAACCGGGTACAAGCATGGGATGACCACGGTGCGGAAGTCGGAGACGCCTTCGTGATCGGCGATGTGAACCAGCGTGCGCAGTTCGTCGTTATCGAGGATTGGACGTTCAATAACAATCTGACGGCACGAAGACGGCTGCGGATTGAGCAGGTTTCCTTCGGGTCCAAGCGTTCCACTCACAGCAGTCACGAGCTCTTCACGAATGGCATCAAGAGGAGGGTTCGTGACCTGTGCAAAGAGCTGAGCGAAATAGTCGAACAACAAACGCGAACGCGAGGACAGCACAGCGATAGGAGTATCGGTGCCCATTGAGCCGATTGGTTCAAGCCCGTTCTTCGCCATCGGCTCAAGGATCAGCTTCATCTCTTCGTTCGTGTAACCGAACAGCTGCTGCCGCTTCACGACTGCATCGTGAGCAATTAGAGGGTGAGGCTGCGATGCGAGCGACTGAAGCTCAATCTGGTTCGACGCGAGCCATTCCCCATAAGGGTGCTGCTCGGCGAGGTGATTCTTGATCTCTTCGTCGTCGATGATTCGGCCTTGCGCCGTGTCGACAAGGAACATCCGTCCGGGACGGAGACGGCCCTTTTGAACAACTCGCGCCGGATCCACGTCGATGACACCGACCTCTGAGGCCATGATCACCAAGTCGTCAGCTGTCACCCAATAGCGGGATGGACGCAGTCCGTTTCGATCGAGCACTGCACCGATCACGGTGCCGTCGGTAAAGGCAATTGATGCGGGCCCGTCCCACGGTTCCATGAGCGACGCGTGGTATCGGTAGAAATCACGCTTTGCTCTCGGCATTGAAGGCTGATGCTCCCAAGCCTCCGGGACCATCATCAAGACTGCGTGCGGCAGTTCGTAGCCGCCCATATGGAGCAGTTCCAGTACCTCATCGAACGTTGCGGAATCTGAAGCACCAGGCGAACAGATCGGGAAAATTCGATCAAGGTCACCCGGGAGAAGATCGGAGTCAAGCAGCGCTTCACGAGCTCGCATCCAGTTTCGATTGCCCTGAACGGTATTGATTTCGCCGTTATGAGCGATGTAGCGGAAAGGATGGGCCAACGGCCACGATGGGAACGTATTCGTAGAGAAGCGTGAGTGAACGAGAGCGAGAGATGATTCGACGCGCGGATCGCTGAGATCAGTAAAGAACTTACCGAGTTGGGTGGTGGTGAGCATGCCCTTGTAGATGAACGTGCGACTCGACAATGAAGGGAAATACACACCCCCTTCAGAAACAGTTCCAAGTTCGATTTCAGAACGCTTACGCGCCAGATAAACGCGGCGATCTAGAGCCAGACCTTCGAGACCCGCTCCTACGACAAATGGTTGAAAGAACGAAGGCTCAACACTCTTGGCCATCGAGCCGATCATTGAGTCGTCGACTGGCACTTCGCGCCAGCCAAGAATCGTTAGACCTTCTTCTGTGAAGATCCGCTCGATGGAATCGCGAGCAACAGATGCCTCGGAGGCTTCTGAGGGAAGGAAGGCCAGACCTGTCGCGTAGTGACCTTCCTCCGGAAGGTCGAACGGCAGTACCGCTCGGAAGAAAGCGTCAGGAATCTGGATGAGGATGCCCGCACCATCTCCAGTGTTCACCTCGGCACCAGCCGCGCCACGGTGGTCCATATTGCAAAGCGCACCTAGACCATGGCGGACGATCTGATGGCTGCGCTCGCCCTTCATATGGACGACAAAGTTTACGCCACAGGCGTCGTGTTCGAATCGGGGGTCGTAAAGACCCTGTGCGCTGGGGAGCCCAGAAAGGCTATTTGGGAACATGCGTCTTCCTGCGTTGCGTGGATCGGCAGATCTGCCTCGGCGAGGCGGAACCTGGGAGGATGACACGCTCACGATGGGGACGACGCTGGCCCCGGAGCGAAGTTCAAAGAGTACACGGCAGAAGGCTGACACCATCTGTCCGGGCGTCCGAGTGTAGATCAGTTGCGGGACGTGGCCCCAGCCCCACCGGTAGGGTCACATGCTGTGGAACGCCCGGACTCCAGCCCTCGTCACCATCTTGAAGACCTCGCCGAGTTTGTTTCGGCCTCACCTTCACCATTCCACGCGGCCTCAGAGGCCTCACGCCGGCTTTCTGAGGCAGGCTTCACCCGGGTGTACGAGGCCGATGAATGGCCAAGCAGTCCAGGTTCCTATTACCTCCAGCGAGGCGGCGCCCTTGTTGCTTGGTCCACCTCCGGAGCCCACCGCCCAAGCGCCGGCTTTCGCTTGATCGGCGCCCACACTGACTCGCCCAACCTTCGATTACGTCCTCGTCCAGACCACCAATCTGCGGGCATGGCTCAACTCGGTGTCGAGATTTACGGCGGCGCTCTCCTTAATTCATGGCTGGATCGAGACCTCGGCCTCTCCGGTCGAATCTCTGTTCGATCGAAGTCGAACGACACGTCAACCGTTCTGTTCCGCTGTGACGAACCGCTCCTCCGAGTCCCGCAGCTTGCTATTCATCTTGACCGGTCCATCATGACCGAAGGCCTGCGACTCGACCCGCAGCGCCACCTCCAGCCTGTGTGGAGTTCCGCACCGCAGAGCGCTCCCGAATTTCGCTCTTGGCTTAGTGAACGGACCGAGGTACCAGTCAATGAAATCCTGTCCTGGGATCTCATGACCCACGATCTCACCCCTCCAGCGGTTCTCGGTGTCGACGAGTCACTCTTCGCTTCGGCCCGACTCGACAACCTCCTCTCCTGCCACGCAGGAGTTACCGCTCTATTGAGTTCCTCGCTTGAAGCGCCTTACGTTCCCGTGCTTTGCCTTTTTGATCATGAAGAAGTTGGAAGTCAGTCCGCGAGCGGTGCCGCGGGCCAGCTCCTACCAACCGTTCTTGAACGAATCTTTCTCTCCGGAGATTGCACTCGAGACCAATGGTTTGCGGCGTTGGCGTCTTCGGTCTGCGTTTCCGCTGACGGGGCACACGCGACTCACCCCAATTGGCCTGAACGCCACGAGCCTGATCATCCCGTTCACATTGATGGTGGTCCGGTACTTAAGTGGAACGCCGATGCGCGTTACGGAACAGATTCACCCGGTGCCGCCCATCTTCTTTCAATCGCTCGCGACATCGATATTCCGATGCAAACGTTTGTTTCGCGTAACGACATGCCCTGTGGTTCAACGATCGGTCCAGTGACGGCGGCTCGTCTCGGAATCACCACCGTCGATGTTGGCGTCGCCCAGTTGTCGATGCATTCGGCCAGAGAACTCACCGGCGTCGTCGACCCTGCACGATTTGCAGCTCTGCTCGGGTCCTTCCTCTCCAGTCCACGGTCTGTGTCCTGATCGTTGGAACTCGAGTTTGCATGCCAGGTGCTCGGAGTCGCAGTTGGGGATTCGGACAAGGAGGTCAAAGCCCTCTTTCGCGCTCTCATGCGAGAACACCACCCGGATCTTTCCGTATCGCGCACAGGCGAAGCGAGTAGAAGCGTCGATCCATCTCTGCTCACCGAGGCGTACTCAGTTGTGCTCTCGTCGATACTGACCTCACCAGACCGCCTCGTTCCACGATCGGGCCAACTCACTGCCCCTCACCCACCTTCGGCTTCGCCCGCACATCCTCTCGTCTCTGAACGCGTTGGCGACACCATTTGGATCGAGGCACCACCGGACGAGGCCTACCAGCGTCTTCTCGATGCCGCATCAACACTTGGCGGTATCGGTCATGTCGACCGAAATCTCGGTCTCCTAGAGGTGATCGTGCGATTCGAAGGAGGCCCCTCTTGCTCTGTTCTCATGACATTCCAGGGTCGAGCGCACGGCACAGATGTTTTTTGTGAGATGGAGTCAATTGAGGCCGATCCAACGCCGCCGATTCATCCTGTTCTCGAATCCCTTGTGGAGCGTCTCACGTCTGCCACTTGAGTATCCGCGCCACCACGCCGCCACGCCGCGACAATGGCCGCCTCTTGACGGAAGAAGGAGTGGAAACCTTGGCAGTCACCAGCCAGTCATGGATGCTCGACTCCATCGCCTTCCACCACGATTTCGAAGAGCGGCTCTTGGGACCAGATGGTCTCGTCGCAGTTCGTGACCGGGCAGTTCAACTTTGGGACGGCGTCGATCCCGTCGTTCATTCCTATCTGGCGGCTCTCGTTCTCTCCTCACCTGAGGATTGGTACCGAGCGTGTGAGGACACTCACCTCGTCGATTGGTATCGAGTATTGATGGCCCCGTGGCTTACGCCCACTCGGTCTATTCACGGACCTGACGCGCTCCGCCGTGGACTCCCCCACCTTGGATGGCATGCAACCGAATCTCGGCGTCTTGCTCGCGGTCGGGAACTCCTCACTCTTGCGGAACGACACCTCAGTCCCGCAGCACTCGATCGTCTTCTTGTTCGATTTGGTTGGGGCCATAAAGGTTGGCTCGACATCGAAGACGTCACCGGGGCCCTGAACAGAATGCGAACGCTCGACCCACGTAAATTCCGCGAGCACCCTGAACTCGTCGCTGTTGTTGAAAACGCCTTCGAGGTGTACGAATCAGCTGAAACAAAACCCGATCATGTGCTTCTCATCGTTTCCGACTAATCAGCCAAGCATCTGCTTACGCCGCAAGTCCGTTGATCACTACTTGAGCATCGGGCTGCAGATCTAAAACATCGGCACCGCCAGATGTTCGGCGTGGCGTCACTGGGAGAACAACCATTTCGGGCGTAGCGTCCTTCAGAGCCCAAGCCAGACCAATGGCATCGATGTAGGAGAACGTCGACCCTCGCTTCATGCCGGCGCCTAGCGAGCCAGGAACGGAGAAGAGTTGGAATGGGTTCCGCTCTCCGGCGACCTCGCTCATAAGTGCTGCGAGAAAAACTCGTTGACGTTCGGTGCGTCCAATATCAGCGGTGCCATCGACACGCCATTTACCATTCACCATCTCGGTGTAATACCGACTTCGCACATAGGCCAGCGCCTCGGCGCCGTTGAGATGGTTCGGCCCGGAGTTCGCGATTGAAAGCCCGGACTGATCGTCGACGGCCGGGTACGGGAAGTCGATCGTGATCCCTCCAACTGCATCAACAAGATTCCCGAAGCTCACGAAATTGATTTCGAGATACTGATCCACCGGAATTCCGAGCGTTTCGACAGCCGAGATCAGATTCGACGGCCCTGATGCGAAGGTCGAATTGATGCGTCCCTTCTCACCGGTAGCTGGATCCGTCACCCAGAGATCACGAGGGATTGAGGCCAACTTCGTAACCGCCCCATCAACGTGGAGAACCATGATCGTGTCTGTCCGTGAACCAGAAACTTCCCCCGAGAGAAATGCACCCGAGTTCGGATCGTTGCTATCGATTCCAGCTCGGGAATCAGCACCGACGATGAGGTAATTGGTTCCCGATCGAGAACCACGCGGAGATAACGCAGCCGACACATTGACGCTGGGGATCTTCGAGAACTGCAACCAGCCGAAAGCAAAGGAACCGACGGGTACGAACAACAGCAGCGCGACCACGATGAGAATGATCGTCTTTGTCCTCGGCCTCCTCTTGCGATGACCGCGGCGTGCCAAGAGTGGATCCTCGGTTGGACCAACTCCTGAGCCTCCACCTGCAGAGTCAAGCTGGGAAGCAGTTCCACGCGTCGTGCTTCGTCCCAATACTGGGCGCGAAGGCAAACCGCTTGCGGAACCAACAACCGAGGAATTCTCCGACGTTGATTTACCGAGAATCCTCCGACCCCTCGCGTCCCGTTCAGCCATGGGGCTTTGGTCCAGAGAATCGCATGGAGAAAGAGTAGAACCACTGCAATGGATACGGTGGTCGCCTTTAGTTAACGAGTCGGCAGTTCGTAGTCGGTAACCTCCACCGGGTGAACGAAGATGTCGTAATCGTGGGAGCAGGTCTTGCCGGATTGGCGTGTGCTCGTACCCTGGTCGCTGCCGGAATTGGCGTTCAAGTGATTGAGGCTTCCGATGACGTCGGTGGCCGAGTTCGTTCCGACCACGTCGACGGCTTCATTCTTGATCGTGGTTTTCAGATTCTGCTTACGGCCTACCCAGAGTTGTATCGCTGGTTCAACCTTGATCAGTTCGACCTTCGAAAATTTCAGCCCGGTGCCACGATTTGGACAGGTCGAGGGTTCTGCACGGTGGGCGATCCGCTTCGAAGCCCGCGCGATCTCCCATCGACGGTCTTCGCTCCGATCGGTTCAATCTCCGACAAGTTGCGTCTCCTTAAATTGATCGCTTCAGTCCGCCGTGGCTCCGTGGCGGATCTCATGCGACGACGCGATTCATCGACACGAGAAAAGTTGCAGAACTTCGGATTTTCCCCTCGCATCATCGAGAGATTCTTTCAACCTCTCTTCGCCGGAATTCAACTAGATCCTGATCTCGAGGTTTCCTCGCGCAGATTCGAAGTCATTCTGCGCATGCTCGCGGTTGGCGAAAGCGCGGTGCCCGCCGATGGCATGGGCTCACTGTCAAAGGAATTGGCGTCTGGCCTCCATGAAGGCTCCGTTCGATGCAATGAGGCCGTACGAAGTGTTACCGAAAAATCCGTCATCCTTGAAAGCGGCGAGGAACTCACCGGCAGAGCGGTCGTGGTGGCAACACAAGGTCCTTCCGCTTCCAAACTCCTCGGACTCCCCGACCCCGGCTCACGTCCTGTCGCCGCCATTTGGTTCGACTCAACTGCGTCGCCGATACACAACCTGCACATCCTGCTCGATGGCGCTCAATCGGGTCCTATGAAGAATCTCGCAGTGCTAAGCGACGTTGCTCCGAGCTACGCCCCTCCGGGCAAAACTCTCTGTGTCGCCGCTATTCCCGGTCCCCCTGCACTTGGTCCACAACTCGAGGTAGAGGTTCGCAAGCAACTCGCTGCATGGCATCGCGACTCGCGCTCATGGGAAACCATCCGCGTCGACGTCATCCCCCATGGGCAACCACTGCAACTCCCTCCGCTCGACCCCCGCCGTTCCGTGCGCTTAGGAGCAGGACGATACGTCTGCGGTGACCACCGCGATACCGCTTCGATCCAAGGCGCACTGTTCTCCGGGCGTCGTGCAGCGGCAGCAGTTCTCGCCGATCTGCAATCTCCACACACGAGTTAGCGCAACTCTTTAGCGGCCCTCAATTGCTTGGATCTTGCCCGTATCGATTGCGGCTCGGAGTATCGCGTGATCTCGTTCGGTCTGATCGGCATAGTCCTTCGAGAACGACGCGATGGCTTTATCGAACGTGTCACCCTCTCCCAGATAGGCACTGATCGCTATCGGGTCTCCGGTCCTCGCGTGGGCGCGTGCCAAAGTGCGACCACAGACGCCGGCGTAGCTCGAAAGAACCGCAGGTGTCATTGAGGAGACGACGGCTGAACCCTTCATGTCGCGAAGCTGACGAATGTAATAGTGACGTTCACGAAACTTTGTCCACCCCAGGAACATGTCGCTTGCAGCCTGCAGGAGTCTCTGGCCAACGACGACGCGTTCTCCATGGGTGGAGTACTTACTCGCTCCAATCCATGGTTCGAGAACGGAACGATTCGCTTCCTTAATCTGCAGGAACAGTGGATCGTCGTCTTCCCGATCGGCAGTGCACAGCGCAATCCAGCAATGAGTGCCGACGCTTCCGACTCCCACAACCTTGCGAGCGATATCGATGATCTCGAACCGCTCGAGAAGGAGTCTCTTGTCCTCTTGGAGTGTTTCCTTGTAACGATCAAGCACCGTGTGAACAGCGTGATAGGTCGTGACGTCGGGCAGGTGTTCGACGATTGGTGGATTGTCCACGATGACCCGGCGCCCATCAACGACCTGGGTCAACTTGTCTAACGCCTGAAGAGTGTTGTGTCGCCGTGCCCGCTCAACGAGCTTCGCTGATCTCTTCAGCGCTTCGGTTGGCAACATCGGGAGGATCTCGTCGACATCGACTTTCGCGTACCAGACATCGAGCTGCGTTTGGTCGGCGAGCACCGCCATCCACGAGCGGTATGACGCCACACTTTCCAACGTCGCCGCTTCCGCTTGCTCTTTTGAGAAACCATTGTCGCGAGCTGCGAGTTCAACGCTCGCGGCGAGACGCTTCACGTCCCATTCCCATGGACCAGGCAGCGTCTCATCGAAGTCATTCAGGTCGAAAAGGAGATTGCGCTCAGGAGAGGCGAAGAGGCCGAAGTTCTGAAGATGTGCATCGCCACATACCTGAACGTCCAGACCAGTGCTCGGGGTACCAGCAAGATCGGCAGCCATGACTGCAGCAGCACCTCGATAGAAGGTAAACGGCGAGGCCACCATGCGTCCCCAACGGAGAGGAACGAGATCGGGGAAGCGACGACGATTTTGATCCTCGAGAACTGCAAATGGATCGCGGCGAGTCGCTGGCGCATACCAGCCCGCATGCGACGATCGCTGCGTGACCTTGCGTCGTTCGCGTCCGAGTTGGCGCCGCTCGGCTCGCGTCATGAGTTCTCCGCCAGAATGCATAAGTGGTCCGAGTTCGGGCGGGGCACCAGCGACAACAACATCATCGGAAGACATGTCGCCACCGTACTTGTGCCTTAACGGTGAAGGATGACTTCTCTGATTGTGTAGGTTCGGCGCATGAGCGAGATGGAAGTACTGACCTGGTCGATGTTCGGAGAGGCCTCCCACGAATTGGCCCGCCTGATCGATGACGATGGTTTCCGGCCTGACCTGATCCTCTCCATCGCTCGTGGAGGGCTTCCGATCGGTGGAGCGCTCTCCTATTCACTCGGGATCAAGAACACCCACGTTATGAATGTGGAGTACTACACGGGCAAGGGCGAGCGTCTGGAGTTTCCCGTGATACTTCCACCACCGCTCACACTTGTGGACATCGAATCAGCGAAGGTTCTCATCTGTGATGATGTCGCCGACACTGGCCATACGCTCAAGATGGTTGTTGAATACGTGGCATCACAGGTTGGCGAGGTTCGCACTGCGGTTGTGTATCAGAAGCCGGAATCAGTGATCGACTGTGATTACGTCTGGAAGCACACCAACGATTGGATCGATTTCCCTTGGTCGACGAAGGCGGCACTCGTAAACCCCCACGAGTCCGACATACACGACTGAAGACTTAACGCTCTTCTCTTTCGTAGGGTTTCCCGAGTGCTGCCGGTGCTCCGAGTTGTCGTCGCGCTGCTGTGTTTGAAACAACGACAAGAACCACGATCGTCATCACATAGGGCAGCGAATCAAGAAACAACTGAGGGATTTCAACCCCTCTGGCCTGAAGTGTGTAACGAAGGCTCGAGAGACCGCCAAACAAATACGCACCAACCAGCATGAGATCCGGGCGCCAGAAGCCGAAGATGACAAGCGCTAGCGCAATCCATCCTTGGCCAAGTGTCATTCCATTTTGCCAAGTAGGCAGAATTGACAATGAGAAACACGCACCTGCGATTCCTGCAAATGCTCCACCTACGAGAACGTGTAAATACCTTGAACGCTGAACGGCGACACCAACGGAATCTGCAGTCTGTGGGGATTCGCCTACTGCTCGAAGCTGGAGACCCCATCGTGTCCGAAAGATGTAGATCGACGTGAGAACGACCAGCAGCCAAGAGAGGTAGGTCAGCAATGTTTGGTTGAACAGGATCGGGCCCAACACCGGGAGGTCCCCCCAGCCAAACAGATCCATCCTTCCGAACTGATTTGCAATCGGAGCCCGACCGAGGTCCCAAAGCCCGGCGAGATAGGAAGAAACACCAGCGACGCCAGCAAAAATAGTCAATGCCAGACCAGAAATGATTTGGTTGACTCGCAGGGTAATCGTCAGAAAAGCATGAATGAGGGCGCCGGCAGCAGCAAAGAGCATCGAGACGATGACTGCAAGTGGCAGAACAATGCCAGCTGGGCCATCAACTGTTGTTGCGACCCAACAACCTCCGACGGCTCCCAGAAGTATCATTCCTTCAACACCAAGATTGATGACACCGGAGCGCTCAGCGAGAATCTCCCCGAGCGCGGCATATACGAGTGGTGTGCCGTAGTAGATCGCAGCGGCAAACACCACGATGAAGAGATTGTCGTTCATTATCACTGTGCACCAACCACGTTCGAGCTAACCCCACGAGTCCGAACGAAGCGATAGCGCATGAGCACTTCGCCGCCGAGGGTGCAAAACAAAATGAGTCCTTCAAGGATCCCGACCAGACCTGACGGAAAATCTGGTCCTTGCAGTGCGTAGCCCGCGTTCGTGATTCCACCGATAATGATCGAAACGAAAATAACTGCGACGGGGTTCAAACGTGCGAGTGCCGCCACGACGATGCCGGCGTAACCGAATCCGGACTGCTGCATTCCCTTGGGATCAAGGATGTGTCGGAAGTTACCGACTGACGCAGCGCCTCCGAGGCCCGCCAGGGCCCCCGACACTGCGGCGACAGCAACGATCACGCGACCTGGACGCATACCCGCATAACGAGCCGTTGTCGGTGCACCGCCAACGACACGCATTTCGTATCCGAATCGGGTCCGACGTTGCAGGACTGCAATCCATGCGGCGGTGGCGATTCCGAGAAGAAACCCAAAAGGTACGACAAGGGATCCGATGCCGTACTCGGGCCAGAACGCAACCGGCGGTATGACTTTCCCCTTCGGGAACATTTTCCCGGTGCCCTCAAGATCGCGCCAGAACGAACTCGATTCGAAAATGAGGTAGACGGCGATCACTCCGGCGATGTAATTCAGCATGAGCGAGGTGATGATTTCGTTCGTACGCAAATAGGCACGAAGAAAACCTGGAATCGCTCCCCACAGGGCACCGCCGAGTGCGCCTGCGATGATCATCGCAGGTATAGCTATCCAAAACTGTGCATCGCGACCCAATGCAAGAGCAATACCAGAGGAAAAGATTGCTCCGATGTAGAACTGGCCCTCGCCGCCGATATTGAAAAATCCGACACGAAACGCGACAGCTGCGCAAAGTCCGGTGAAGAGCAGTGGCGTCGCAGCAACCAAGGTTCCACTGAGCGAACCAGCGTCGAGAAAGGCTCGTTCAAGGATCCGCTGATACACGGAAATCGGGTTCTGACCAGTCACCAAAAGGAGCAGAGCGCCAGCAAACAACGCAGCGAAGAACGATCCGATCGGCACAGTCCAATTGATGTGGCGCGGCAAATGACTACGTGGTTCAAGACGGAATCCAGAGAATGTCGAATGCATTAGAAACCTTGACCCTCAACGAGGTCGGCGCCGCCCATGAGCATTCCGATACGAGAAATATCGGCTTCAGAGGCGTCTATGCACGCAAGGACCTTTCCTTCGTACATCACTGCGATGCGGTCGGAAAGGGCCATCACTTCATCAAGGTCTTCGGACACGAGAAGGACACCGACACCTTTTGCAGCTGCATCCAGAAGAAGTTGATGAACCGTCGCGACGGCGCCCACATCGAGACCTTGAGTGGGCGAGGAAACCACCAGAACTTTGGGAGCGCCGGACATCTCACGCGCCAAAAGAACTTTCTGAACGTTTCCGCCCGACAATCGACGGGTGGGAGTTTCCGCCGACGGAGCACGCACATCGAACTGCGTCATGAGTCGATCAGCCTCGGAGGCAATGACCGAAGGCCGAAGAAACGGAGCACGCGAAATCGGCGGCCTGCGGTATCTCTTCAGAATGAGATTTTCGGCAATGGACAGATCCGGGGCGAGTCCAGTTCCGAGCCGATCCTGAGGGACATAGGCAACCCCCATACGAATGGGATGGCGAGCATCAGTACGTTCCATCGCTTCGCCGTCAATGTCTATGGAGCCACTTGTTCTGGGTCGCAGACCCGCAAGTACCTCTACAAGTTCGCGCTGTCCGTTTCCAGCTACACCGGCGATACCGAGAATCTCGCCAGCCTTCACCTGTAGCGAAACATCGGTGAGCGCAGGCCGCCCTCGATCCCCCAGCGCTGAAAGGCTGTCGACGGACAGAACTGTCGCTGCACCAGGCAGTGCGCCAATGCCTTGGCGAATCACCGACGTCACTTCTCGTCCGACCATCAGTTCGGCGAGACTTTCTCGAGAGGAGCCCCACGCCTCGACAGTCGCCACTGATCGGCCATCACGGAGCACCGTAATTCGATCAGCGATCGATGCCACCTCTCCGAGTTTGTGCGAAATAAAAATAACGCTTCTGCCCTGGCTCGCCATCGATCGCAATGTCCTAACAAGCGACTCCGCCTCGGGCGGAGTGAGGACAGCAGTCGGCTCATCCATGATGAGCACCTGCGCATCGCGGTAGAGCACTTTCAGAATTTCAACGCGTTGCTGCTCGCCCACCGAAAGCTGCCAAATCTTGGCTCGGGGATCGACGGGCATCGCAAACTGCTTCGCAAGCTCAACGATCCGAGCCTCGGCAGATTTGGTATCGAGCAGCAATCGTCGAGATGGAGGCTGTGTGCCGAGAATGATGTTCTCAGTCACGGTGAAAGTCGGTATCAACCGAAAGTGCTGGTGAACCATCCCAATACCGGCATCAATTGCAGCCTTCGGCGACTCAAAGATGATCTCGCGATCTGCAATCAAAAGATGACCCTCGTCGGGCCGGTACAGACCCGTGAGGATGTTCGAAAGCGTTGTCTTTCCGGCGCCGTTTTCACCAAGAAGGGCGTGTACCTCACCGACACGCACCTCAAAGGTCACGTCCTCGTTCGCGACGACGCCCGGGAACCTCTTGGTAACGCCAAGGGCAGTCACTGCATTTGCAGTGACTGCCCCAGCTACAGACGTTTCAGACATCTGTCGTGAACTCGGCGTTCAATCAGTTCTTCAGAGTTCCGTCGATGCCCTTGACGAACCAATTCATCTCGTACAGATCTTTCTGGGACAGCGTCTGACCCTTCGTGATCTTCACTGCACCGGTCTGGTCCTGGCGGTCGCTCAGACTCCAGAACCAACCGAATGCCGCAACGACGGGACGAATGTTGATGGAGGTGGCTCCGGCGTTCTTTGCCTTCGTCAATTCAGCATCGATAAGCGTCTTCGTATCAGCAGAGACAAGGTTGCCAAAGGTCGCAAGCGTCGTGAAACCGTCAGCAATCGTTCCGTAGTAGTTGTCCGACTTCCACGTGTTGTCATTCACTGCATTGATGCGACTGAGATAACGCGGTCCCCAGTTGTAGGTTGCGGTGGTCAGCCAAACGGAGCTGTAGGCACCGGACTGATCGGAGTCGTAGCCAACCCACGGAAGGTTGTTCGCCTTCGCAACTTCGCCTGCGGCGGGGCTGTCCTGATGCGAGAAGATCACGTCGACTCCAGCCGAAACCAGTGATTCAGCAGCCTGCTTCTCCGCAGTGGGGTTGAACCAATCGTTGGTCCAAACAACCTTTGCGGTCGCGGCGGGGTTCACGGACTGAGCACCAAGAACGAATGCGTTGAGATGGCGGATGATCTCGGGGATCGCGAACGGCGCCTCGATACCAATCTTGTTGTTCTTCGTAGCCTTTCCTGCGGCGATGCCCGAGAGGTACAACGTGTCCTCACCGGCACCCCAATACTCGGCGTAGTTCGCTGGGGTGGCCTTTCCAGCAGTGATGAGATCACCGGTGGCCTGTTCGAACTTCACATCCGGGTACTTCGCGGCAGCTGCTGCCATCGGCTCGGCGTAACCGTAGGACGTTGCGAAGATGATGGTGTTGCCATCTTTCACAAGGTCTTCAATGACTGGTGCAACTTCAGCCTCTTTGACATTTTCTTTGTAGGTCGTCTTTACGTTGCTGCCAAGTTCAGTCTCGGCGAACTTACGGCCATTGTCGTGCGCTTGAGTCCAGCCGCCATCGTTGGTAGGTCCGACGTAGATCCACGCGGCCTTGACCACGCTGCTGCTATCGGAATCGCTACTGCTACACGCAGTTGCTACGAGACCCACAACCGCAAGGACGGCTACGGAAAGGACGCCGGCTGTGCGAAAGCGTCGTCGTGAATGTGAAGCTTGGGAACCCATGATCTCCTCGAGGGTGTAGGTGGTTGTACGTGTCGGTGCCCACGAGGGACTCCGCCCGCTGAAAACCTACTGCCACCTAACTGCCCACCTGTGCATTCAATGATGACGATTGTGTTTCGGGTCAGAGCTCGGTTCGCCGCCTCTCAGGAGACGACTCCGCTAGCGTCCGAATGTGCCCAATTGGCTCTTTGAGCTCATCAATCCTTGGACCACTCCGCTGGCCTTGACCGCGGGAATCATCGCTCTCGCCTGGACATGTCGGGTTCGAGGTCGTTGGCTGGCAGTCGTCGCTCTGACTGCAGCGGTCGGCGTTGCTCTCTGGCAGGCGTGGAAGTCCGGGCCACCGAATGGGCTTCTTGATCTCCAGATCTATACAAATTCCGCCCGGGCTTGGGCTGGTGGCGGCTCTCTCTATGACTACCGGGACCCAACGTTCAATCTTTCGACCACGTACCCGCCTATTGGGCCACTGCTCTTTACCTCGCTCACTCCGCTCACCGCCGACGGCCGAGAAGTCCTCTTCACCGCGTTGAATCTTGCGGCCCTCTTCGGATGCGCCTGGTCTGTGGCAGGCCTTGCAGGGATCGACGCCGCCAAACGCTTCGAGTGGAGTTCTTGGGCATTCGTCGCTGCGACAATGACAATCCCGGTGTGGCTGACTCTCCGTCAAGGACAGATCAATCTCATTTTGTGGCTTCTCGTTCTGGTCGACCTTGATGCAATGCGTCGATCTTCGAGATGGTCGGGGATCGGAATCGGAATCGCTACAGCCATCAAACTTGTCCCTGGGCTCTTCGTTCTTTGGCTCGGTGCCTCAAGGCGCTGGCGACCAGCCACCCGTGCAATTGGCGCGCTGGTGGCCGCAACTGCCCTCGGGTGGGCTCTCGCTCCCGCCGATTCGCTGACCTACTGGACAGAGTTGCTTTGGGAGTCCGACCGGGTTGGATCGGTAAGCGATGGTCGAAACAACTCCGCTCTCAGCGTGATCGCTCGAATTTTACAGCCGGGATCTCTCCGGAACGGCGTGTGGGTTCTAATGCTCGGCGTGGTGCTCGGCCTCGCACTCATCCGATCGGTGCGGGCGTCGCGGGCAAACGACTTCCTCGCTGTTGCCGCGATAGTCGGATGCGCGTCGGCAGTGATGAGTCCGATTTCGTGGACTCATCACCTTGGTTTTCTGCTCGTGGCTCTCGTCGCGTTCTGGATTCAAGCAACGAACAACAAAGCAAAAATATATTGCGTTGTCGCCTGGCTCTTCCTTGTCGACCCCGGCGGCCATGGCGATGACCCGTGGATGTCGACCGTTCGCGCTCTCATGTTGATCGGAGCCGTGTGCTTCACGCCAATCCGAGAACTTGAGGCCGACGAGTCGGCGGCAACCGATCAGACGGTGACGACACCAAGCAATCGCGAAACGAACTCCGCGCTGCCTTCCTGAAGTTTGTTCCGACGAATCGCCATTCCGCCGATGACCTCGGCACCACGATCGGCGATGATCGCTTCAAGCTTCTCGAGCGTCTTTCCAGTATCGAGCGCATAGGTGCAAAAGACGGCTGCTTGCCTGCCCGCGAGGAACGGAATCTGCGAAAGGCGCCCTGCGCTGGCTGGCTTTTGGCCAAAGAGAAACAGGCCGTCTGTCCAGCTTCCAACGATCACGAGATCTGCATTCGCCAAAGATTGGTAGTCGACATCGGTAGTCGGACTAGCAACTGCAGAAACACCATTGGCGATCAGTTCATCAACGATGTACTCAGCTGCCTTCTTCGTATTTCCAGTCAGACTCTCGTAGATGACGATTGCGTTCACAGTTGCCTCCATAAGTTCTGCCTAAACCGTAGCCGAGGGTCTCAGTGCAGGTTGTCGCCGCGGGTACCGTACGGGGATGGCTGAATTCGTGCATCAAGACCTTCTGCCCCTCGGGCCCGACACAACCAACTACCGACTACTCGCTACCGATGGAGTCGAAACGGTCGAGACATCAGTTGGCAACTTCCTGCGCGTTTCGCCTGAGGCAATTACGACGCTGACGTCGGCTGCCATGTTCGAGATTGCTCACTATCTACGCACCCCACATCTCCAGCAGCTCGCACACATCCTCGACGATCCAGAGGCATCTGGAAACGACCGCTTTGTCGCTCTTGACCTTCTTCGCAACGCCAATATCGCCGCTGGTGGAATTCTTCCTGGCTGCCAGGACACCGGCACCGCGATCATTAAAGCAAAGCGTGGCCAGTTCGTTCTCACCGCCGGCAATGACGAAGCTGCCATTTCACGAGGCGTCTACGACACCTATAAGAGCGACAACCTTCGCTATTCACAGATGGCTCCCCTTGACATGTATCGCGAGGTCAACACCGGCACCAACCTTCCCGCAGAAATCGAAATCAGCGCGGTTGATGGTGATGCCTACAAGTTCTTCTTCATGGCAAAAGGTGGCGGCTCTGCCAACAAGAGCTATCTGTTCCAAGAGACCAAGGCCGTTCTCAATCCGGCATCGATGCTGAAGTTCATTGCCGAGAAGATGGATCTTCTCGGTACATCTGCCTGTCCCCCGTACCACCTTGCTGTGGTTGTCGGCGGTACGTCTGCTGAGTTCGCGCTCAAGACCGCAAAGATGGCGTCGACCAAATATCTCGATGCCCTTCCGTTCGAAGGAAACGAATTCGGCCAGGGCTTCCGAGATCTCGAACTTGAAGCCGAGTTCTTAAAAGTGTCACAACAGTCCGGCATCGGAGCACAGTTCGGGGGCAAGTACTTCTGCCACGACGTTCGCGTTGTGCGACTCCCGCGTCATGGTGCTTCGTGTCCAGTTGCCATAGCGGTTTCTTGTGCCGCCGATCGTCAGGCTCTGGGCAAGATCACTGCCGATGGAATCTTTCTTGAGCAACTAGAGCACGATCCCGCCCAGTTCCTTCCCGAAGTAACCGACACCATTCTCGGGGGCGAAGTTGTTGCCATTGACTTGAACCGACCCATGTCCGAGATTCGCGAGACGCTCTCGAAGCTTCCGATCAAAACTCGACTGAGCCTCAGTGGTCCAATGGTCGTGGCTCGGGACATCGCACACGCAAAGTTGAAGGAACGCATTGACGCTGGCGAAGGACTCCCGCAGTACCTGAAAGATCACTGCGTGTATTACGCCGGACCAGCAAAGACACCCGAGGGGTACGCCTCTGGCTCATTTGGTCCCACCACAGCTGGTCGAATGGATTCCTATGTCGACCTCTTTCAGGAGAACGGTGGCAGCTTCGTCATGCTGGCGAAGGGCAACCGCTCGAAGGCCGTCACCGAAGCGTGCAACCGCCACGGTGGTTTCTACCTCGGCTCTATCGGTGGACCTGCTGCTCGCCTCGCTCAGGACTGCATCAAGTCCGTTGAGGTTCTCGAGTATCCGGAACTCGGGATGGAAGCGGTCTGGAAGATCGAAGTCGAAGACTTCCCGGCGTTCGTCGTCGTCGACGACAAAGGCAATGACTTTTTTGAAGAAGTCATCAAGAGCCGCCCAGTCACACTTCGCTGACTCCTCTTCGCAATCTGAGATTTCCTTCTGGTTCGCCTTGATGTCAGCAGCCAAACTGGGCGACAACTGATCGAAATCACGAACGCGGAGCGGGGCTCCACGGTTTGTCGCGGTACATGTCACGCAAGTCCTGCTTCAGCACCTTGCGAAGCGTTTGGTTGCGTGGAAGTTCGTCGACAACCTCAAGTTGTTCCGGGATCTTCTGGACCATGAGATCCGCGCCCTTCAAGAACGACACCATCTCACCAAACTCGAGATCGTCAGTTCCGGCTGCGCGCTCAACGACGGCACACACACGCTCACCGCGCTCCTTGTCGGGAAGTCCAATCACCGCAACATCGCCAACCTTTGGGTGCTGGTAGAGAAGGTCTTCAATCTCTTTGGCTGAGATGTTTTCACCCTTGCGGATGATGACGTCCTTGAGGCGACCGGTGAGAACCACGTGACCATCAGCGTCGAGGTGGCCGACATCTCCGGTGCGGAACCATCCCTCTTCGTCGAAGGCATCGACGTCCAGAGACGGATCGGTGTAGCCCTTAAAGACCATTGGCCCCTTTAGGCGAACTTCTCCGTCTTGCCCCTGCGATGCAACGGCACCTTCAAGGGTGACGATACGAATCTCACATGCAGTTACCGGCTTACCGTCGGTGTACATAAGTTGTGCTTCGGTGTCGTCTGGACCGCTTTGAGAAATCATCGGACATTCGGTCATTCCGTAGCCGTGACAAACGGGAATACCCATTTCTGCCATAACTTCGACGTACATCTCGGGTGGCTTCGGTGCGCCGCCGCCAGAGAGCAAACGGAGCGAAGGAATGATCTTCTCGCCAGGTTGCGTACGTTGCTTCGCCAAATACATCTGGTAAAACGCAGGACCGCCACCGGCCATTGTTGCTCCCTTGCGAGCAAACAATTCGACAGCAACATCCAAAGAGAACGCCTCGATCAGCACCGCGCCGCAACCGCGGTACAGAAGCATCATCAGGTAATCGGGTCCGGCGATGTGGGCATACGGGAAAGCAATCGATCCGATGTCGTCGGCAGTAAGCGAAACTGCGTTCGCTAGACCGAGACCGCCTGCCATAAGCGTGCCATCAGTGTGGCGAACACCCTTGGGCGCAGATGTTGTCCCGGAGGTGTAGTAAATCCAACGAACTTCGTCGCCGTTGGTCGGAGCCGGAGGAAGCGTGTACGGCTCGGCCTGTGGCAACTGGTCATAGGCAATCATCACGGTTGGCTCAATACTGAGATCGTCCATGATGCGCCCGGCCATCGCGTTGAAATCGAAGCTGTTCCAATCACCTGGGATCAGGAAATATTCGGCGTTGGTTTGCTGAAGAACGAACCCAACTTCACGGTCACGGTAAATAGGGATGATTGGGTTCTGCACCGCACCAATACGCGCAAGCGCAAGTGAAGTGATGACAGTTTCAATACGAGTCGGGAGCTGCCAAGTGACGCGCGAACCGTGGCGCATTCCGAATTCGTGAAATCCGGCGGCAACTCGTTCGGAGATGTCGCGAAGTTCTTTGAAGGTGATCTCGCGGTCATCTTCAATGAGAGCAACGACATCAGGGGTCGCAGCGGCGCGAGCCTCAACCAACTCCCACATCGTGGATGCCTTTTCAACCGACGTCACTTCAGCCACGGATTCCTCCTCGTTACGGACGACATATCTTGCCCTCTCAACGCTGCCCTCATCACCACCGGGCGTGAATTCCCTGTCCATGTCATCATGAGCCCATGACGGAAATGATGAAGGCGTACCGCATTGTCGAGTGGGAGCATCCTCCCGAATTGACCGAAGCGCCCATCCCGGTCCCCGGACCCGGGGAAATCCTTGTCGAAGTCGCTGGCAATGGACTCTGCCATTCCGACGTAGGCATGGCACTGGCGCCTGCATCATTTATGGAGCCCCTCGGCTGGCGGGTACCTTTCACCCTCGGCCACGAGGTCGGGGGCCATGTGGCTGCACTTGGCACCGGAGCATCTGGCTTTGAGGTTGGCGATGCAGTGGCGGTGATGAGCCCTCATTCCTGTGGCCACTGCATTTGGTGCGCTCGTGGTCAAGACAACAACTGTGACGACTCAATCGTTGGTCGCGGATACGGGATCGATGGTGGCCTTGCTCGTTACGTCCTGGTCGCCACCACGCGTGAACTTGTGAAGCTCCACACGCTTGATCCCGTTAACGCCGGACCTCTGACAGATGCAGGCGCGACCTCCTACCACGCAGTGAAGCGGACCCTTCCGCGGATCCCTCCTGGCGGCACGGCTGTCGTCATCGGTGCGGGCGGTCTGGGTGCCTACGCCATCCAGCACCTCTTGGCACTTACAAGTGCTCGCGTCGTCGCCGTCGATGTCTCAAGCGATCGATTGGCCTACGCCACCCAGCTTGGAGCCCACGACGTGCTCGAGGGAGTCAATGACGACACAACGACAGAGATCCACCGCCTTCTCGGTGGGGGCGCAAACGCAGTCTTTGATTTCGTTGGCATCGACCAGACAATTACACACGGGCTTCAAAGCACGGGCAAGGCCGGGGCCTACGCGCTCGTCGGAGCGGGCAACGGCTCGTTGCGCGGGACCATGTTCGACAAGCTCCCGCGAGACGGTGAAGTCTTTTCGTTCCAGGCTCCAACAATCGCTGACACCCTCGAGGTCATCGCTCTCGCTGAAAGCGGCAAACTGCGAGTCGACGTTGACATCTTTCCTCTTGATCGAGTTGCAGAGGCGTACGAAAAGATGGAACGAGGCGAACTGCGCGGACGCGCTGTCGTCATCCCGGACTGAGCAGGGTCTCGATCAGTCGCCGTCTGTCTGCAGATATGGCGTTGCTTGAAGGTCGTCGACCAGCCTCAACATCAACGCACCGAGTTGGGCGCGCTCTTCGGGGGTCCATTCGATAAGGGCTCGCGAAAGCTGCGCACTTCGAACTCGTTCGAATCGATGCGCCATCGCCCTGCCCTCTTCAGTAGAAACGACAAGCACGATGCTTCCGTGCTGAGGGCTCGAACGGCGCTCAACGAGGCCCTCTTCTTCAAGCACTCGAATCTGACGGCTCACTGCGCCGGTATCCATTCGCGCTGCTCGAGCTAAATCTCCAACCGGCAGCGGATCGCGATCACCTAATGCACGCAGGACATTCATGGCCTGTTGCGGCAGAACGACGCGAGCAGCCCCTGCCATGCCGGCGTGAACCCGTCGGCTCGACAGCAACCGTTGCAATCGGGTCAGGCCCAAGCGAACTGTCTGCAACTGCGCTTCGAGATCGTCTTGATCGTTCAGGTCTTCTTGGTCGGCCACGGGGATTGAAACTAGGCGCGTTGGAAGGCATAGCCCTGATGGCCCGGCAAAACATCGAGTGGACCGTGATTTCAACGGGCTTCGTAACCGTGGAATGGGGTGGTCCGCTACGACACCAACTGAAAGTACGGCAGGAAGATGTCGTCGGTCCCGCCGCTGGGGTGGAAGACCACTTCCACTCGCTTACCTATGGCAACGGCGTCGCCTTCGCAGCCGACCAGATTTGAGAGTATGAACCAACCCTCGTCCATTGCGACGATGATCGGCACATAAGGGGTGAGAAAAGCCGGCGTCACAGGACGCCATACGCGAGTCCAACTGTAGATCTCGCCCTGACCAGAACTCTCGACCCACTCAAGAGACCTCGATGCACACGCGGCGCAAAGCAGCGCTGGCGTGTGGGTGGCAGCGCTGCAATCAAGGCAACGTTGGAAACGCAAAACACCCTCTCGACAGCCTTGCCAATACGGTTCAGAAAGAGGACCGGGTTGAGGAAGAGGGATATCTCCTGCCTGAGGTACCAGCAGACTCATGGCCGATCCTTTCCAAGAAGAAGTACGTCTGTGAAAAGTGCCCCCGAACCGCCTCCGGTGCACATAGCAACCTCAGCACCGTGAACCTGCGAAGAGATGCATTCGCCGCGTAACTGCTGAACACCTCGGATCACTCGCTGAAATAACTGCACTGATGCTCCGCCATGACTGAACGACATCGTTCCGCCATCGGTCGTGATGGGGTGACGACCACCAGGTTCGATGACGCCAGACATCACGTAGTCGCCGCCCTCACCCTCAGCACAGAAGCCAAACGCTTCGAACTGGCGAATCAACTCGAAGGAGAACGGGTCGTAGAACTCGCAGACGTCGACATCTGATGGGCCGAGACCAGCTGCGGCGAAGGCTTCTTCGGCGGCCCGACGACCGACGAGACCTGCGACGAGGTCTGGTCGACGGACTCCGCCGAGATCCCAGACTGGAGGGTGCTGATACGACGGCCCAAAGTGGTCAGTACCACCCCCGAGCAGGAAGACAGGCGTCTTTGCTGTGTCCTCAGTTCGGTCAGCCCGGGTGAGAACAAGTGCGGTGCCGCCCTCTGAGGTCATTGCGCAATCAAGAAGATGAAATGGGTCTGCCACCATTCGGCTCTCAAGCACATCTGCGGCAGTAAATGGTCCGCGGCCGAAATAGACCGCGTCCGGATTCACGTGGCCGTTATTGCGAATCGTCGCCGCAACATGCGCCATTGACTCAGGCGTTGTTCCGTACATGTGCATGTGCCGTCGAGCCATGAGCGCGAACTCTGCCGCCGTGAACATGCCATATGCGGCTACGAATTCATTCGTTGGACGCGTCCACGGAGCCGTCGATGCGTGCTGCCGATAACTGCCTGCCTCACCAGTAGCAATCAACACGTTGTTGGCGAGGCCACACGCAATAGCCATTGCCCCTTCGATGACGGCGGGGATTCCGAGCGGCGACATCGAACGCCAAGCCGGCCCAATGCGGCTCTGAAAGAGGAAGTTGCTAGCAATTCCGCCAACGACGCCGTCAATGTCTCTGGGCTCTAGCCCCGCGTCGGCGACGGCCCCGAGCCCAGCTTCGAGCGCAATGGATTGCGAATCGTGACCTTCAAGCACACGCGCTTGTTTGGTGTTGTGCACGCCAACGATCGCCACGTCGCGAAATGGATGACCCACAGTGGTGCCTCACTCCCCCAGCAATGTTTCGCCACAATGGCGACACGGTGCCTCTTTCCTTCCTAGCATCGCATCTATGACTGCTGCTCCCCGACCACTTCCACTCACTTTGGACGATGGCACCGTTCTTGCGGGCGACCTCTACCTCCCAGATTCAGACACGCGATCCGCTCCCACCGTCATCATGAGTCACGGGTTCTCCGCAACACGCGCAATGGGACTGCCGTGGTTTGCTGACCAGTTCGCGGCAGCTGGATACGCCGTGTACCTGTATGACCATCGCGGTCTTGGCGAGTCTTCAGGAGAACCGCGCAATGTGGTGAATCCATGGGTGCAGACCCACGACATGTGGGAAGTTGTCGACCACCTTCGCTCTCGGCCTGAAGTTCATCCCGACCGCGTCGCTCTCTGGGGCTCAAGTTTTAGTGGTGGAGAGGCAATCGTTCTTGGCGCTCTCCACCCCGAAATCAAAGCCGTCATCGCAAATGCTCCTTTCGCAGGAATGGGAGATCTCATTGCGAATCCCACACACGCCGAGCAACGTTTCACTGCAATGCGCGTTGCATTTGATAACGCCTCTCTCGATGTGGGCCTCCGAGAAATCGGACCAATGGCGGTTGTGCTCGATTCAGGAGTTGAAGCAGCAGTTCTGCCCCACCCAGAATCCTCAGAGTGGTTCCTGGCCCACGGCCCTCAGAATGGCTGGAACAACACCGTGACCATGGTCATGACGACCACACCACCATTTGATCCCGGAGCCTGTTCACCTTCGCTCAATGGAACGGCACTGCTCATGGTTGTCGCCACCAACGATGAAGTTGCCTCGACCGCGGTTGCGCTGGACACTTTCGAACGCGCTTCAAGTCCGAAACGCATTGCCATGATTGATGGCCACCACTTCAGCGCATATGAAGATCCCGGACGCGAAAAAGCTCTCGACGCAATGGTCGACTTCCTTGACGAATTTCTCTGAAATAGCCGCGTGAGGGGTTGTTAGCCCACGACGACGTTTGGACGCGGAATACCTTGCATCTCACACAATGCGAAGTAGCCAGCCAGCGAGGTTGCACCATCGGTGACTGATTCAACGTTTCCGTCTGCATCGAGATTCAGATTCGATCCGTACATGTGGAACCACACCTGGGTGTTGTCTTCGATGCACTGGAGCGTGTGCACCGAACCGGCAGGTTCGTACAAGAACGAACCGGCGCGGTTCACGTAGTCGTATTCCTTGTACTTCCAGCCACCACTGACGGTGTAACCCCAAACAGGACCAGTGTGCTTGTGGGTCTGGACCTCGAAGCCCTTCTGCATGATGTTCTCAACGATCCAAAGACCTTCTTCGATCTTCACCTGCAGAACGCGAAGCTTGTTGCCATTGCCAATTTCAACCCACGGGAGTTCATCGGCACCGATGTGAACGGCTTCGGGTGCGTTTGAGTGAACGAGTGTCATGTCCGGAGTCTCCTTGAGTGACGAGTTGCACAGATGGTAGGCCGTCAGCGCATCCCACGGACGAGTCGGCCGGGACGGGCCCCGGTGTCGTGATCGTCTTTTCGGGTGATGACACCGGCCACGACGGTAAAGCGGTAGCCAGTGGCTCGCTGGATCAGCCGATGGCCACCGGCGGGCAGGTCGTGGACCAGTTCGGGATGCAGCAGGTGAAGATTCTCGAAATCGATCACGTTGAGATCGGCTCGCTTGCCAACTTCAAGCGACCCTCGATCGTCTAGCCCATAAACGGTAGCCGTTTCGAGTGTCTGCATCCGCACCGCTGACTCAAGAGAAAGCCGAGGACCGCGGGACCGGTCTCGGACCCAGTGGGTGAGCACCATGGTCGGCATACATGCATCGACGAGAAGGTTGCAATGTGCACCGGCATCGGAAACACCAAGGACAGATGCGGGGTGGGTGATCATGTCGTACACACCGTCGAGGCCTGCGTTGGCGTAATTGTTGATGCCCGCCATCATGAGAGCTCGACCATCGCGATCGAGCATCCGGTCGTACATCATTTCCATCTCGGAAACGCCAGCCGCTGCAGCGAGCCCAGCGATGCTCTCTTCATGTCCGGGTTCTTGGTCGATGAGTTCGCTCATCGGAAAGATGATCGAGGCGCCGTTTTGAGCGAAGACTGAAATCCCCTCATAGAGCTCTCCGCTCGGCGGGAGATCCTCTTCAGCGAGAATCGCTGCCTTTACCTCTGGGTCGCAAAGCCTCGTAACCAGGGCATCGAGATCGCCGTTTGACTCCTCACGCACCTTCCGGAACGTTGGCCTGCGAAGAAACGCGTGCGAAGAGGTCAGTCCAATCAGCAGACCTTGGCTCTTGGCTGAGACCTGAGGAATAACGAGCGCACCGTCTGATCGAGCCTCGAGACAAAGGTCAAGGATCTCGCGATAAAGGTCGATGTTTGAAGGAATCTGATTAAGGATCATCAGCACCGGAATTGAAAACTCAACGGACATTCGCCGCATCCAGTCGAACTCTTTGATGAGCATCTCTGGGTCGGAACTGACGACACCCAAGGGAGAGACTTCAAAAACGGCGTGGCCAAATTCGTGCATCGCGCGAGCAATTGCCCAAAGCTCATCGGCATCGGCATGGGTGCCAGGCACATAACTGCCATCAGGTGCCTGATGTGCGTAGGTGCGAGAGGACGAGAACCCAAGTGCACCGGCTTCCAGTGCTTCGATAACAAGCGATGCCATCTGGGCAGCTTCTTCTGAGGTCGCAGTGAGGTCACCGACGGCGCGGTCGCCCATGACCCACACCCTCAAGGCGCCGTGCGTAATTTGTGTCGCGACATCCATCGACCACTGACGTTTGTCGAGTGCATCGAGATAGTCGGGATAGGTGACCCAGTCCCAAGACATTCCTTCAGTGAGGGCCACCCCAGGGATGTCCTCCACACCCTCCATCAACTGGACGAGTTGCTCCCGACGTTCTGGGGCGACTGGAGCGAAGCCAACGCCGCAGTTGCCCGCCACGATCGTGGTGACTCCATGCGACACCGACGGCTCGAGGATCTCGTCCCAGGTGATTTGACCATCGAAGTGAGTGTGAATATCGACGAACCCTGGAGTAACGAGCAGCCCGGTCGCGTCGATCTCTTCTTCGCCTTCACCTACGACAGTTCCGCCGACTTGGGTCAATATGCCGCCCGTAATGGCAACATCTCCAATGAATTGAGAACGACCAGTACCGTCGACAATGGTGCCGTTACGAACCACTAAGTCATGGATGCTCATCAGTACTCTCCAACTTCATTGATGCGTCCGTCTCGCACAAAAATTAGGGCAACGAAACTTGAAGAGTTGCGTCCATCGTGGCCGGGTCCAGTTCCAATTACGAACATCGTCATAGCGCTCAGTCTTTCATCTCTTCCACTGCCTGGTCTTCAGACTGTGAGTCGTACAGGAAGCTTTTTCACTCCATTGTTGAGATTGGATCGCACTCGCACTGGCTCACCGACGAGCTCAATCTTCGAGAATCTCTCAAGCAACTGTTCGAAAAAGACTCGTCCTTCGAGACGGGCAAGGTGGACACCAAGGCAGAAATGCTCTCCGATGCCAAACGAGAGCTGGGGATTTGGCGTTCTCGTGATGTCGAAACGCTGACCATCTGCGAAAACGGCCTCATCTCGATTGGCAGATGTGTAGTACATCGCCACCTTGTCGCCTTTCGAAATCCGTTTGCCACCAAGTTCGATGTCATCAGTTGCAGTTCTGCGGAAGTAGTGCAACGGATTGAACCAACGAAGTATCTCTTCCACCGCACCCGGGATCATCGTCGGATCGTTCCGCAGTAGGTGAAGTTGATCGGGATGTTCAAGAAGTGCCCAAAGCCCACCAGCGAGCATCGACACAGTCGTGTCGTTGCCTGCGGTAATCATCTGAACAAGCAAACTCCCAATATCCGGATCAGTGAGGTACCGGCCATCGAACTCTTGGCCAAGGATGACGTCCATGAGATCGCCCTGTGTGTCCATCTTCCGTCGCTCCGCAGCAAAGGCCATCCCATACATCGCCATCTGCATCGATGAGTCGGCGCTTCCCGCTTCGCTGAGATCGCCATCTGGGTTCAAGTCTGGGTCTTGACCACTCGTATTCATCTGAGCGAGTCGATGAAGCCACTCCCAGTCCTTCTCCGGCAACCCGAAGAGACGTCCGATGACTTGCGTCGGCAACGGACCGACAACGTCATGAACGAATTCGACTTCGCTCGTCTCGGCGGCACGATCAAAGATCTCTGACGTGATCGACCCGATCTGATCTGCCATTCCTGCAATCACGCGCTGCGCGAATTCCGGAGCGAGCGGCTTCCGATAGGCGATGTGTCGCGGAGGGTCCATCGAAAGCAACATGTCGCGCATTCGAGCAAGACGATCCGGATCAAGGTCTTCGAGAACCACCCCTCCTGCCTCACAAGAAAACAGCAGTGGGTTGCGGGAGACGTGAACAACGTCGGCATGACGCAACACCGCCCAGTAGCCAGCCTGCCCAGGGATCTCCTGCCAGTGCACTGGATCCTCTCGCCGAAGTCGCTCGAATTCGGCGTGCGGTGCACCTTCGACATAGGAGTCGGGACTGTAGAGATCGACCATCACGCTGCTCTCCCCCATGACACCCCGCGGCGTCACGAACCTCCCGAGTCTTGCCGAAGTACTCTGCGCCGTGCCGTCAACATCGACGGGTCTCCCATGCACGCAGACGACAGGAACATCAATGGACATCGCAATGACCATGCCGACGATGGTTGCGCACAACCGCAGCGACACATTGTCTTGGTGTCGAGCAATCGATGAAGGCCCGTGGTCAAGCTTGGCGGTTCCCGAGCGCATCACCTATCCGAGCCATTCTTGGGTAGTCGAACTCTCCGCTGCAGCGGCCCTGACAGAGCGGGTGCGGCTCTGGACCACGATCATTGTTCTGCCTGCTCACGACGCTGTCGATGTCGCAAAGCAACTCTCCTCTGTGGACCTGCTCTCGAATGGTCGACTCACTGTGGGCATCGGCGTTGGTGGTCGTGAGCACGATTACAGGGCAATTTCCGGTTCATATGAGCGCCGTTGGTCCCGAATGGACGAGCAGGTCGAAACGATGCGTCGGATCTGGAATGGCGAGCCTCCTTTCGAAGGCGCTGATCCTGTAGGTCCGCCGCCAGTTCAAGCCGGCGGTCCGCCATTTATCGCCGGGGCAATGGGGCCGAAGGCAATCGCTCGAGCCGCCAAATGGGCGAATGGAGTCGATGACGGCTCGACCGTTTTTGGCATTGATCCCGCTGCCACTGATGCTGCGTTCTCTCGCATCCGCGACATTTGGGCTGCAGAAGGTCGCTCTGATGCGCCGCATATTTCGGCCAGCCTCTGGTACGCGCTCGGCGATGGCGCGCAAGAGCGCCTGTACGACTACGGCTACTCCTACATGAAAATTTTCGGCGAAGAAGTCGGAACGATGATGGCGTCAATGCTTGCGACGTCAACGCCCGAGTCACTTCGAAACGCCGTGGAGACGTTGGAGTCACTCGGCTGTGACGAGCTCTTTCTCGTCCCCACCACAGCCGATGTCACCGAACTCGACCGCACACGCGACGCACTCGGAATCTGAACGGAGACCGGTATGGCTGACATGACCTATCGCCATCTCGGCGACAGCGGCCTCATGGTCTCGACTGTGGGACTTGGCTGCAACAACTTCGGCATGCGCATCGATGCCGCAGCGACCGAACGAGTCGTCGGCGCTGCACTCGAACATGGCATCACCATGTTCGACACCTCAGACTCGTATGGCGATTCCGAAGTCTTTCTCGGCAAAGCACTCGGGTCTCGGCGAGACGAAGTTGTTCTCGCAACAAAGTTTGGCAGCGACCTTCGCGGCGCAAACGGTCCCGACTGGGGCGCACGGGGCTCGCGCCGTTACATCCGTAAGGCCGTTGAGCGCTCACTCGCGCGTCTCTGCACCGATTACATCGATCTCTACCAGATTCACATGCCGGACCCTTCGACACCGATCGAAGAAACCCTGAGTGCACTCAGCGACCTCGTCCATGAAGGCAAAGTTCGCTACATCGGTAATTCGAATTTTGCGGGCTGGCAAATTGCCGATGCCGACTGGATCGCACGAACGACCGGATCAGTTCGATTCGTCAGTGCTCAAAACCACTACAACCTCATCGAACGCGAGGCTGAAACTGATGTCCTTCCGGCATGTGCTCGCTTCGGACTCGGCCAACTTCCCTATTTCCCGCTTGCCAGCGGCCTCCTGACCGGCAAGTACCAACGCGGCGTGGCCGCTCCCGCCGAAGGCCGCATTGCGGCGTGGCATATGGATTCGATGCTTTCCGATACAAACTTCGACAAGGTCGACGCACTCTCGGCCTTCGCAGTTGAGCGGGGCCTTTCACTCCTACAAATTGCGCTTGGTGGACTTGCATCTCGGCCCACCGTTGCTTCCGTGATCGCAGGCGCCACGTCACCTGAACAGATCATTGCCAACGTTGAAGCTGGCTTGTGGTCGCCTTCCGCCGAAGATCTTTCAGCAATTGAGGCTGCGCTCCGATAGCGCAAATGCTCTTCGCCGGCGGCTACGAGCAATCGTTCGCAACTTAAGAGACGATGCCATCGACTCGAAGTTGTTCGACATCTTCACCACGACCGATTTCGACGAGAATCTCATCCGTGTGCTCTCCGAGTAACGGCGAAACAGTCTGCAATGTTGCTGGAGTACCTAAGAATTGCGCTGGATGGCGAGGTTGGCGGACGCGACCAGCGACTGGATGATCAAACTCTTCGAACATTCCGATCGCTTGAGCATGTGGATCATTCGGAAGGTCCTTCGGATCGACGACGAGAGCAAACGGCACCTTCAACGCTTCCATGCGTTGCGAAATTTGCTCACACGTAAACGATCCTGCCGCCAGATGACACTTCGACATGATCTCGCCATTCAGTTCTGGATGCTTGCGACGCTCCCCGATGGTCGCAACACGAGGATCGTCGTGACCCTCAACTTCGAGCGCTTCGCACATGCCATGAAAATCTGCATCGGAGGTAGGGGTTGCGATGCCGAAACCGTCCTTGAAACTGAAGGGTTTTGAGCCCTGTACAAAACTTGAATTCATAGATCCGTCGGACTCCATCATCACCTCGTTACCAGCAGCGTCGGCCCAGAGAAATGACACAACCGAATCAGCCATGGAAAGTTCGACGTGCTGACCACCCATGCCGCGCTCTCGAGCAAAGAGTGCCGCTGTAATTGCTTGTACCGCATACATCGCGGTGATCTTGTCCGCAGCGGTCTGACGGAGGAACACCGGTGTTCCGTCGTCAGGGTCGGATTGGTTCGATCCGAATCCTGCATAAGCCTGAATCACGGTGTCGTATGCACCTCGCTGTGCATACGGACCGGTCTGACCAAAGCCCGACAGTGAGATGTAAACAAGATCGTCGCGACCATTCGAGAGGTCTTCCCAGCCGATACCGAGTCGTTCAGCGACACCAGGACGCATGTTTTGAATGACAACATCGCTTCGTGCTGCGAGTTCCCGAACAATGTCAAGACCTTGAGCCGTCGCCATATCGAGCGCGATCGATCGCTTTCCACGATTGCACGCTTGGAAGAGTGCCGAGACACCGTTGACAGCAACCCCTACCCAGCGAGCGAGGTCGCCGAGACCGGGACGCTCAACCTTGATGACGTCAGCACCTTGGTCAGCCAGCAGCGCAGCGGGATAAGGCCCGGTGAGCGCGGTCGAAATATCAAGGATACGAATTCCGTCAAGTGCGCCTGCCATGGTTCCCCCCGGAAGTGTTGATTAACCGACCCGACGGTACCGCCATACCGCGAGTGGAACGAAGACCACTAGAAAGATCGCCGACCATATGAGAGTCATCACAACCCAATGTGTGGTGTCGGCACCTGGTCCGCCCTGCATGAGACCTCTCGTAGCGTTCACCGCGATGCTGACCGGCTGATGTTCAGCAAACCAACGCAACCAGGTTGGCATCGACTCTGCTGGCACGAATGCTGTCGACGCAAACGTCAAGGGGAAGAGAATCGGGAAGGCCATGAGTCCAGCGGTTTCGCTATTCGATGCCGAAAGACCGATGAAGGCAAAGACCCACGAGAAGCAAAAGGCGAACAGAATCAGTAAGGCGAAGGCGACGAGATAGAGGCCGATTGATGTTCCGATACGGAAACCGACGGCAAAACCTACGACTGTGATGAGGATCATCACGAAGACATTTCTGACGGCGTCAGAAATGGTTCGACCGAATAACACCGCAGATCTGGCCATCGGCAATGAGCGAAAGCGCTCAATGAGCCCCTTTTGAAGATCCTCTGCGAGTCCGACACTCGTACTGACACATCCGAAAAGAAGGGACTGCACAAAAATGCCAGGCATTAGGTAGTCGACATAGCTCATGCCGGGTGTGGCAATTGCTCCGCCAAAGACATATCGGAACAGCAACACGAACATAATTGGTTGAACGCTCGAAAAGAACAGCTGATCCGGGATTCGAACGTACGCAACCAGATTCCGCTCAGTGACAACGATGCAATCGTTGATTGATCTGCGCAACTTTGAGCGCTTCACCGGAGTGGCGGCCTGCGGCAACACGATGCTGGTCATTAGTTGTCCTCGCCGAGTTCTGCGCGACGGCCGGTGAGACTCAAGAACACGTCGTCGAGACTTGGTTCTCGCAGTGTCATTGACGTTGGGGCCATACCGGCTTCATCGAGTTTACGTAGTGCCATCATCACCTGGGACGGCCCGGCATCGATCGGCAACTCGAGGGTAGACCCGTCGAGCACTGGCGGAGCGGGCCACGAACTTACGAACAACTTTGATGCTGCAGACGCCGCAACGACGTCAGAAAATCCGAGATCAAGAACCGTTTCGCCAAGTGTCGCTTTCAACGTTGCTGGCGTGCCTTCTGCAATCACAGCACCCCGATCAACGACGACGATGTTGTCGGCAAGGCGGTCGGCTTCCTCGAGGTACTGCGTTGTAAGCAAAACGGTTGTGCCGTTCGCAACAAGATCTTCAACGACCTGCCACACCGCAGTTCGACTGTTCGGGTCGAGTCCAGTCGTCGGCTCGTCGAGAAAGAGAACCGGGGGGCGAACCACAAGGGCGGCAGCAATATCAAGCCGACGTCGCATTCCGCCCGAATAGGTTTTCGAGGGACGGTTCGCTGCTTCGGTGAGGTTGAAGTGCTCAAGGAGTTCGTCAGCGACACGCGACGCGTCCTTACGCGACAACTGGAAAAGCTGTCCGACCATTCGCAGGTTCTCACGTCCCGTGAGGTTTGCATCGACGGCCGCATACTGCCCGGCAAGTCCGATGCTTGACCGAACTTTGTTGGCGTCTTTCACGACATCGAGACCATTGACTCGGGCCCAGCCCGAATCTGGAACGAGCGTTGTCGTCAATACCCGAACGGTGGTGGTCTTGCCGGCACCGTTCGGACCAAGCAGGCCGAGCACGGTTCCTTCTTCGACAGTGAACCCGACGCCGTTGAGCGCCAGCAACTCCCCACCAAAGGTTTTCGTGAGACCCTCGGCCTCTATCGCTGCAGTCATTGAACCATCACGAGAGGAGACCCTACCGAAAAGGGTGAGGCCTCAAATATCGGACAGATAGTGCGCCATCACCCGAAGGTGATCTCGCGTCTGGCCATCTTCCAACCCTCTGACGTGCGTCGAAGCGTGTCGTGATAGTGGCCAACGAGCGTGACTCGGGGTGCGACGTTGGTCTCCACGTAATAGACCCAATACGAATCAGCAACGGCTTCGTCGTCGCCCGTGAACTCAACTGCTGTAGAGGCAACGACATGGCGCGAATTGCTTCCTGGCCCGACGGTGCCCTCAGCGCGGCGGGCCAGACTTCCTTCGAGGATGTCGGCACGACCATGTCGTGGAGCATTTGGCATCAACCAATCGGCGTCCTCGGTAAAGAGATCTGCATATTGCTCACACGAGCCGAGTCCGTCTGCGTACTGCGCCAGCCTGACGATCACGTTGCGAACCGCCCACTCGTCTGCCGCTTGTTCTCCAAGACCTCGAGTTGAACCCATATCTCCCCCTTATCGATGTCGTCAGATCATCGCATTCCCTGAACCACGTGGGTGCACTTCCCATCTCACGCCATCGACGTAGGATGATCTGACCATGGAAATCTCGATCGGAATCACGCCGGGTCCTGACGCCGTCCACCACGCGCAACTCGCTGAGAAGCTCGGGTTTCGGCGTGCGTGGCTGTACGACTCAGCAGCCCTGTACGAGGACATCTGGATCAACATCGCCAATATCCTCAACGCCACAGACAATCTCGACGTTGGCACGGCCGTTTTAGTGCCGAACCTTCGTCACGTCATGACCACGGCGTCAGCCATCGCCACCATCGAGCGGATGGCACCAGGCCGACTCATGGTCGGATTCGGCACCGGTTTCACCGCACGAATGGTGCTGGGCAAGAAGGCACTTTCGTGGAAGACCACGCGCGACTACATCGAAGCGCTTCACACGCTCCTGAACGGCGGCGTTGCCGAGGTCGAAGGCGAGCGCGTCCAAATGATCCACCGGCCGTCTCTCACCTCGGATCGACCAATCGATGTGCCACTTTTGCTCTCGGCAATGGGCCCCAAGGGCCTTGACATCACCAAGGAACTCATAGCCAACGGAACATGCATCGGCCTCATAGGTGTGCAACCCCTCGAGGGGCCATGGGGTCACCAGGTGCTCATGGTTTCTGGTTCCGTTCTCGACGACGGCGAATCAGCTGGCTCCCCTCGAGCACGCGCTGCAATCGGACCTTGGTATGTCGTCGGGTATCACGGCTGCTGGGAAGCTGCACCCGAGTTTCTGACTGCGATGCCCGGCGGAGCCGAATGGCTTGCGGACGTCGAGGCAACTCGTCCAGCGTCAGAACGGCACCTTGCCGTACATGAAGGTCACGTGACTGAAGTGTTTGGACGAGACCAAGTCGTGCTCGACCTCGCTGACGAAGCAACTCTTGCAGGGGTCGGATGGACTGGCGACAAAGCTGCGGTGAAAGAGAAGGTTGCACACGCATCTTCGATGGGCGTAACAGAAATCCTTTACACACCTGCTGGTCCGGATGTCGAACGCGAAATGCGCGCGTTCGCAGAAGCTGCAATCTCCTAGTCAACGCCTCCCGATCAGAGACCACGCCGCCTTCCGACGAAAGCCGGATGGGTCACGCTTTTCGGTGTCGTTCCTGATCATGGCCTTCATCGCAGAGCGAGCGATGTCTTTCGCGTTGTCGGTAGCGGGTCCGGAGCTAACTCGTCCCTCCCGACGACTCATGACGACACTCCTTGCGATCGTCGCAGTGAGTGCTACTGCACGCACTGACGGATACCCCGCCGGAGTCTTTGGGGCCATCGCACTTGGTTGGGCTCTGTCAGCCGTCATCCACCTCATTCTTGGTTCTCCCGACGGTGCCCCTGATCCCACAGAAGTTTCGAACGACCTTGACTCGATCGATATTTCGGTCGATGGCGTCGCCGTCAGTTCGGTCCAAGCCTGGGGTGAGAAGGCCTACAGCGCAACAAGATCAGGCGGAACTCCGCTTCGAATCATCGTGATCGGACGCGATGCAACCGACGCGCAACTTCTTTCGAAGATTGGGCGCTTTCTCTGGTACAAAGACTCTGGTCCAGTCATCAGCTTTGGCCGACAGCAACAGATTGAGCATCGGGCGTTCGCTCTGCTTCTTGCTGAACGAGCAGGGGTTCGAGTTCCGAGCGTTGTTACCGCAGCAACGATCGGTTCCCGAGGCGATGCGACGCTCGTGCTTGAAGCGATAAAGGGCGAGACGCTCGATCAAATGCAGCCAGAGAAGATCGCCGATGAGCAGCTCGTCGATACGTGGACTCAACTCAGCAAACTCCACGGTGCCGGAATCACTCACGGTGGCATTTGGGCCAAAGCGTTTGTCCTCTCAGAAGTCGGTGCTTCATTCAGCGACCTCGCAACGGCGAATACCAGGCCCGACGCTGATGCCTTCTATGCCGACCGCGTTGCACTTCTTGCGACTCTTGCCGATCTTGTCGGCGACGACCGGGCCATTGCTGCGGCTCAGACCTCACTAGGCAACGACGGCCTCTCCGCCCTACTCCCCTTTCTTCAGACAACTGCACTTTCTCGCGTCAACCGCCGATCGGCTGATGATCAAAAGAAACTCTGTGCGCGTCTTCGCGACGAGGTCAGTTCCAAAACCGGTGTCGAAGCTCCCAAGCTCGAAGAACTTCGTCGCGTTGCCCCTTCATCAATTCTGATCGCTGCGTTCACAATCCTCGGCATGTATCTACTCATCGGCCAATTCGCTCATGTCGAATGGTCCACGATGTTCAAAGACGCCCACTGGATTTGGGTGCCATTCGTTTTCTTGCTCGCATGGGTGCCGATTGGTGGACTCGCAATGTCACTCCTCGGTTCGGTGAGTAAACCGTTACCACTACGCCCAGTCATCATGCTCGAGATCGGGACGAAGTTCACCGGGCTTGCTGGTGGCGGCGTCACAACGTTTGCACTCCAGGTTCGTTTCTTTCAGAAGCAAGGTCTGAAGTCAGCAGTTGCTGTGACTTCAAGCCTTCTCAATTCGGTTGCCTCTGGCTTTACAGAAGTCATCTTTCTTCTCATTGCAATCATCTTCGGCGCAAGCGCGTTTTCACTCAGCAAAGGCGGATCAGGCGGTGCGAGTGGGCTCTCCGGGAAAATCCTTCTTGTCGCGATTGTTCTCTCCGTCGTTGTCGCGATCGTATTCACGATCCCGGGCCTGCGTCACCGACTCGCCAAATTTCTCATTCCCCAAATTCGGGCAGCGAAGGAAAATCTCTCCGCCGTCATGAAGAACCCCCGCAAGGGCGTTCAGATGCTTGCGGGAAATGCGATCTCTCAGATTTTCTACGCGCTTGTCCTCTGGGCGGCACTGCACACCTACGGCGAATCGCTCGGACTGATGCAACTCATCATCATCAATACGCTTGCCTCGATACTCGGCGGCATCGCTCCAGTACCAGGAGGCATCGGAGTCATCGAAGCCGGCCTCATCGGAGGTTTCACTGCTGCAGGCATCCCGGATCAGCAAGCAATCGCAGCAACATTCACGGCTCGATTGTTCACTGCGTATCTGCCGCCCATTTGGGGCTGGCTTTCAATCAATTGGCTACGCCACCGGGATTACGTCTGATCCTTTGATGAGTCGGATTGATCGAAATGGGCGTTGAGCATTTCTTCGATTCGTCGTATTCGACCATCAGTCGAATCGTCGTCAGGACCTGAAGCAGCATTGCGTCGGCTTTGAGCCTGGTTCATGAAACTCGAAGCGATTTGCGCAGTGATGACCGCTGCAGTTGTGAGTCCAAGAAGCATGATCCCGACCGCCGCAATTCGACCCGGGGCCGTAATCGGGTAGTAGTCGCCATAACCGACGGTGAACACCGTGACACATCCCCACCACACAGCGATTCCGATGCTGGTGATGTTTGCACCCGATGCAGTTCGCTCAAATCCCCAAACGATGACGACAAGATTGAAAAGCAGGACAATCGAAACGATCACAAGGTAAATCGTGTTCCCCCACTTAAACATCGCCCTCAGAAGTCGAAGACTGAAGAGAAGTCGAACTACAGGGAGTATGACGGCGAGGACACCAACTGGATGATGGGTGAAGTATGTCAGACGATGCCGAGAGAGATACGTACGGACTGCCATGTCCGCTCCATAGATCACAGCGATAACGATGCGAACGCCATACCAAAGCAGCGGATCGCCGGCGACGCGATGGATCGTCCCTAGGGGCACAACAGTGAGCCAGATCGTACAAAGCGCGATCAGATCAAGGGGCAAAGTCGTCTTGTTGATCCAACGATCGAGACGCGGATTATCCGGTTCTGACTCCGACGGATCAGCACTCTCAACATCAGGAGGGATCGGAACTGCCGTTGAATCGCTCACCTGCCCAGTCTCCCAGACGACATCAGGCCAGTGCACTTCCGACCCGTGCGGCTTCGGCTTTCCAGTGGGCCTGATCGATCTTGCCGTTCGCTGCCCGTCCAATCGACTCCACGATCACCAGATGCCGAGGGATCTTGTAACCGGCAAGTCGGCCCTGAAGCGCGTCTTTCAACTCTTCAGGTTCCAGTTCGCTCCCTGAATTTGGCTCAACAAATGCAATGACCTGTTGGCCGAAACGATCGTGGGGTGCACCCATGACGACAGCGTCACGCACAAGCGGGTGAAGCTTGATCGACTCCTCAACCTCTTCTGGAAACACCTTTTCCCCACCTGTATTGATGCAGCCCGACCCTCGACCTAAGAGGGTGACGGTCCCATCTTCATGAACCGTTGCGAAATCTCCGGGGGTAGTCCATCGAAGACCATTAATTTCTCTAAAGGTCTTGGCGGATTTCTCCGGGTCGTTGAAGTAACCGATAGGCGCTCGGCCTGCGATCGCAACCAAACCAGATTCTCCTGAGCCCGGAGTTACCGATGTTCCGTCCTCACGAATGACCTGCGCGTCAGGTCCTAGTTTGAAACCCGCAGTTTTCGCCGTTCCGCGCGACGAAGAAATCGAACGCGCGAGGCCGACCGCTTCAGAGGAACCGAGGGTATCCACACACAGCAAGTCAGGTGCGTGCCCGATCAATCCGTCTTTCACTGGAGCCGACCACATGACTCCCGACGAAAGCATGACCTTGAGTGAGGAGATATCCCAACGCTTTGGGTGAGCATCAAGTGCGTCGAGTAGCGGCTTGGCAAAAGCATCGCCGACGATCGAGAGGTCGGTCACCCGATGTGCTTCGACCGTGTCAAGTAATTCCTCTGGGTCGAACTTGGTGTGTTCGCACAACACCACGACGCCCCCGGAATCGAGCACGGCAAACGCGGAGAACGCAGCAGTGCCGTGCATCAATGGTGCAGCAGGGATGACTCGGGCTCGCTTTTCACCCGCCTCGGCAAGACCCTCACGCACGACGTCGAGGGCGCCATCCTCGGGGTACTTGATCGTTGCGCTGCGATTAATAACACAGAACAGGTCGTCCTGCCGCCACATCACGCCCTTCGGCTGTCCAGTTGTTCCGCCGGTGTAGAGCAAGAAAAGGTCATCGCCACTTCGACTGGATGATTCTGTGGTCAACGGCGATCCAGACTGCGCTGCAACCTCATAGGGCTCAGCCCACTCCGGGCACTCCCCCATTCCATCGTCAACCCACAGCCAGAGTTTGACGTTGGGAACTCGCGACCGCACCTGAGCGGCGGACTCGGTAAAGGAACCGTGGAACATCACGGCCTCGACCCCAGCATCGATCCAGAGATACGCGAGTTCATCGGCGACGTAGCGATAGTTCGTGTTCACTGGAACCATTGCCACTTTGAAAGTTGCAAACAGTGACTCGACGTACTCCATGGAGTTCATGAGGTATTGAGCAACTCTCGACTGTCTTGAAAGTCCGGCCGCAACAAGCCTCGCCCCAAGCGCCGATGCCCGCTGATCAAACTCTGCCCACGAACGTACAGATGTGCCGCGGATCAATGCAGGGGCATCTGGCTGAACCTCAGCGATCGCCTCCCAAACATCAGCAAAGTTCCATGCTGTCATCGTCGTCATTCAATTCTCTAGGAGGAGAGATCTCACGAGGTACGTGCGAACAGTTCTGACTCTACTGAAACCCTCGAATTCGACGGGTACGATCATGAAAGGGTCGAAAGGCCCGAGCTACTGACGATTGACCACGCCGAAGCGATCCGGACGGAACTGCTGGCGTCACCCACGGGGGATCAATGAACACCAAGGTCTACACGCATGAGTTCATCGACATCACCGGTGCGAATCGTGCAAATTACATGCATCACATGACCGCCAACTGGTGCCCGATGGCGCGTGACGATCGCGGTCAACTTTGTTTCGGTGTGTGGGGAGTGGTCGGTACGACCAGCCGCTGGCCCCGCGTTGTCAACATGTGGGAAGAAGACGGCCTTGACGGTTTAGCGACCGCGCTTGCGCATGAACTTGGCCGTCCCTCCCTGCAGGATGCCAAGCTCGAAGCTTGGTGGAACGAAGCCGCCAACTTTCGTTCCGGCGGCTACGACCGAGTTCTCATACCCGCCCCGTGGACCCGCACCATCGAGGAACTTTGCGCCGACGGAGTTTCCGGCTTGGCCTACGCCCACGACACAATTCGTGTCGAACCGGGCGGCGCAGACGCATTTCTGTCAAAGGTTCGCGACATCGCAGTAGGCGCTCATCAACCGTTTGGCTGGGAACTTGTCGGAGCGCTTAAGACCTCTATGCGTCGCGACGATGAATGCATAGTGATTTGGGCAATCCCACAATGGCAGCAGTGGTCCGAGGTCGAGAAGGCTCGAGATACTGACCCCGGTCTTCGACAGTGGCGGGATCTCCTTTGGGCGGCCGAGGACTACGAGCGATTCCTCATGTGCGACGCTCCCCTCGCCCCCCTCAAGACTGGTCGCCAACCCGAACGTTCCGACCGCACAATCGAGTGGAACGAACCGCAATGATCCAAGATTCCCTGATGCCGAAACAACGAGGCTCATGATGCACTTACGTGATTCCGATAGCGATGCCGATTTCCGCTCCGAAGTGCGCGAATGGCTTCGTAGCGCGGTTGCCTCCATGCCAACACCGCCATCACCCGACGATTGGCCAGGACGGCGCTCCTACGACGCTCAGTGGCAGCGGATGCTGTTCGATGCCGGCTACGCAGGTATCAACTGGCCCGCAGAACACGGTGGACGCGGTGCCACACCCACTGAGCATCTGATCTTTCTTGAGGAATCAGCAGCCGCGAAAGCACCCGACGTCGGAGTCGGATTTGTTGGCCAGATGCATGCTGGCCCGACGATCATCGCCGAAGGGACCAACGCGCAAAAAGCGCACCATCTGCGCGGCATCCTCACAGGTGATCACGTCTGGTGCCAAGGGTTCTCTGAACCCGGATCGGGTAGCGACCTCGCATCACTTCGCACACGAGCGTTCCGCGATGGCGACGATTACGTCGTCAGCGGGCAAAAGATTTGGACATCGCACGCAGTTGCAGCCGACTACTGCGAAATGCTGGTTCGCACCGACCCAAATGAACCCAAGCACAAGGGAATCAGTTGGCTCATCATGCCCATGAATCTCCCCTGCATCGATGTCAGGCCGCTCGTCACGGTTCACGGGTCAACTGAATTTGCAGAACTGTTCCTCGACGAGGTTCGTGTTCCTGTAGCAAATCTCGTCGGCGCCGAGAACGACGGCTGGCGAGTCGCCAACGTCACCCTCAGTTTCGAGCGCGGCACCGGCTTCGTGGGCGAATTGCTCGACACAACAAACGTTTTCCAAGAACTGATCGAAATGGCGAAGTCGACGATACGAACCGGCAGGGCGATCTGGGCCGACGACAGCATCCGACGCGAGGTCGGCATCATTGGCGCTGATCTTGATGCATTGTGGGCTTTCACAAAGCGAAACGTCTCACAAGGTGCACGCGGCGGCTTGGCCATGGGCTCAGGGTCTGGATTCAAGGTGGCGTTTGCAACAACGCAACATCGCCTCGGCGACCTTGCCCTTCGCGTGCTTGATCGAGCATCACTCTCAATGGATGATCTCGGCGGTCAACCGACTGGTGTGCTCGTGCACAGCAAATTGCATGCGTTCGCTATTTCACTTGGCGGCGGAACAACCCAAATTCAGCAGAACATCATCGCCGAGCGCGTGCTCGGACTTCCAAGGGAGCGCTGACTATGGATCTTCAGCCAACAGACGACCAAGCCGCACTCGTCGAGATGATTACAACTTTTGCCGCCGATCGTTTTCCAATCGAAACCGTTCGGTCGTTCGGCAACAGCGATGGTTTTGCTCGCACGCTCTGGGGCGAACTCGCCGCCCTCGGAACTTTTGGGATCTCCGTCTCCGAAGACCTTGGTGGCGTCGGACTCAACTTCATTGACGCTGTTCTCGTTCACGAGGCCCTCGGCGCGGCTCTTTGTCCCGGGCCAATCGTTGCTGCAACCTTGGCAGCTGGTCTCGTCAATGGAGTGATCGACGGCTCAGTCGTTCCGTGCATCATTGACCTTGGAAGTGATGGCCCACTCGCAGTCGAGAATTTCCGTTCATCCGATGTGCTTTTGGTTGTGGATGATGCAGGCGTCGGAATCATTGAGAGCGACAACGTCTCTGGCACCGACGTTGTCCACCCGACCGACCCCACCACCCCGATCACGATCCTTGCGAGTCTTCCGAAAACCAAATCAATTGGCGACGCTGAACTGGCCAAACGGTGGCGACAGCGCGGTTCCCTTTTGGCCTCTGCCCAACTCTCGGGAAACTCCTCCGGAAGTACGTCGCTTGCAGTTGAGTACGCAAAAGAACGTGAGCAGTTCGGCCGCCCAATTGGTTCCTTTCAGGGACTCAAGCACCTGTTGGCCGATTCCTGGATTCGAACAGAGGTTGCTCGATCATCGGTGTGGGCCGCGGGCGTCACGATCGACGAGCCCGAGGTTGGGTCGATCGATCGAGCTGTCGCTGGTTCTCGACTCACTGCAGCTCGTGCGGCAACCGAAAATGCGAAGACCTGCGTGCAAGTTCACGGCGGAATGGGTTTCACCTGGGAGGTTGACGCCCACCTCTTCCTCAAACGAGCTTGGGTCCTCGAAACACAGTTCGGCTCAATCGACGATGCTGCCGAGGTTGTGGCTCATCTTTACGCAGATCGCTAAGAGTCACTTACGTAACCAAGCGGTGTGCTCGTCAACGCTTGAAGAGCGCAAAGAGAAGTGTGCTCGTTGATGTCCTCTGTCGCTGCATCAACAATCGCAACAACTTCCTACAGTGGGAGAACCTCATTCGGCAATGGATGACGGAACACCCGTGCCGCATTTTCACAGAGGATCGACCGCAATTCATCAGTAGGAATATCGCCGTAGGTGTCGGCGACCACTTGTTGAGTGTCGGGCCAGGTTCCATCGCCATGCGGATAGTCCGTCTCGAACATGATGTTTTCGACGCCAATGCGGTGTCGGGTCATGATCGTTGACGGATCATCGATCGTGCAGAACCAGAAGTTGCGCTTGAGTACATCGGCGGGACGCGTTTCCCAACCGAGTCCGTAGCCACTTCGATCGACGATGTTGTCGAGCCGATCCAGCAACATCGCGACCCAGCCGATGCCGCCCTCGGACATCGTGATCTTCAGGTTTGGATACTTCAACGGGTAACCGGACCACAACCATTCGGCGCATGCCGCCAGTGAGAGTTGACCGAACATCGTTGCGCCCAACTGAAGTGCAGGTGCATCTGCGGGTGATGGGTAGCCGCCCGAGGAACCCACATGGAGAGCAATAACCGTGTCGGTTTCTGCACAGGCTTCAACAATTGGATCCCAGTAACCGGAAAACAACGACGGGAAGCCGATGTTCTGGGGTCGCTCGGGAAGGGTCACGGCAACGAAACCGCGAGCAGCGTTACGTCGAATCTCCGCTGCACCTTTTTCCGGGTCAGCGAGGAATGTAAGACCAAGAGGGATGATTCGATCCGTTGCCGGTTGCCACCACTCTTCATACAACCAGTCGTTCCACGCTTGGGTTGTGGCATAGCCAAGATCAAGGTCGTCGATTTGTGCGAACACACGGCCGCAGAATCCGGTAATCATGGAAGGAAAGTTCATTGACGCCCAGACACCATTTAGATCCATGTCCCGCACGCGTTCATTGATGTCCCAACACCCTTTTCGCATGTCACTGAATTTGGTTGGCTCCAGATTCTTCATGCTCTTACGTCGACCAGCGACGGCGTTCATACCGACCTGCGTGAATCGCTGACCTTCGAATTCCCACACCTCGTGACCGTGCTCGTTTGTCACGACCTTTGGTGCTCGACTCTGAAACCTCGATGGCAACCGACCCTCGAACATCTCGGGAGGCTCTACGAGATGGTCATCGACAGAAATGATGGTGTAGCGAACCTCTGTTGGTTCGGGGTCAGGAAGCAACATCGGATTGTCGACCAGATCAGTCATGAGACCCCCAAAGTTTGAACTATTCAGAGTGTAGATGGACGACTTCGTGAGAGCTGAGCCGCTGCTACCTTCGTCCCAAAGGGGGAGCTATGGCTGAAACCGTGCTGGACACCGAAGCGCTCGGAAGCTGGATTGGGTCGAAAACCGGAACATCGGGACTCCACATCGAGATTGATGGTCGACCCTCCGGCGGATTCTCGGCCGAGACGATCCTCCTCACCGCCGAATCGTCTTCTTTTGGCAAACAGCGGTATGTGGTGCGACTCGAAACACCCGAACCCGCCGTTTATCCGGCACAGTCTGATCTTCCGATGCCCGAAATCGAGATTCAGTTCCGCATCATGGACAGCATCGGTCGAAACTCCCCTCTACCCGTTGCCGCCCTTGTCGGCTACGAAAGAGACCCAGCGATCCTCGGCACTCCGTTCTTTGTCATGCACCACGTTGACGGAGTCGTCCCTCTAGAGAGTCCGCCATACAGCGTTGAAGGCTTCTTTACCGAAATCACTCCGGCGGAGCGGACCAAACTCATCAGCAATGGCCTTTTGGATATGACGCGTGTCCACAAACTCGACCCCTCAATTCTTGGTTTGGACTGGCTCACCCCAAATGGCGTTACCCCTGGCTCAAAACACCTCCTCCATCTTTGGAAGGAATTTGGCGAGTCAGAGTTACGCGGGAGATCGCATCCACTCCTTGAAAATGCGTGGTCGATTATCGAACGCGAACTCCCATCCGATACGTCGATCGGCTTGTGTTGGGGAGACCCACGCCCAGGCAACATTATTTGGCAGGGCTCACAAGTGGCGTGTCTCACCGACTTCGAAGCGGCCTGTATCGGTCCCCCAGAATTCGATCTCGGCTGGTGGCTGATGTTCGACCGGACCATGCACGAATTGGCGGGCATCGATCGCCTCCCCGGCGACCCCAACCGCACCGTGCAACGCGAGATGTACTTCAGACACGCCGGCCGTGACCCGATTGACACCGCAGCCCATGAATTGTTCGCGGCAGCCCGCTACTGCGTCATCGTCGTGCGTGTGATGAATCGACTTGATCAGCGCGGGCTTCTCCTGTCAGACAGCTTGATTTGGCGGGATAATCCTGCATCCGATTGCCTCCGAATGATCCTCGATGAGCGGGTGTGACGCTTTCTTGGCTGACTGATCCGCCGCCGATATTCAGCCAGATTCCCCTGCTACCTTGAGGTAATCGATTGCAGGTCTACGCCCCTGGGGAGAGCGTGGCTCCACTATGGACGAGAGAACAACGAGCCAACCCTCACCAGAAACACTCAGGTCCGATCGCTCGGCCTCCCTCCCCCATTTGCCGGCCCTCGACGGAATTCGCGGCATGGCCGTCATCGGTGTGCTGTTGTTCCATGGCGGCTTCACTTGGGCAAAGGGTGGCTTTCTCGGCGTCTCGACGTTCTTTACGCTTTCAGGGTTTCTGATCACGAATCTTCTCGTTCGCGAATTCGAGGGTTCCCACTCAATTGATTTACTCAGATTTTGGGCGCGGCGCCTTCGCCGCCTTATGCCTGCGGCGCTAGCGACTCTCGCACTCATCGGACTGATTTGGTGGCGAATTGGTTCTGCAGAACAACTGGCATCGCTTCGAGGCGACATGCTCTCGGCGCTTGGATACGTCGCAAATTGGCGTTTGTGGACCTCCGACGTGAGTTATGGCTCACTTTTTTCAGATCCGTCCCCATTCCAACATTTTTGGTCGCTCGCGATTGAGGAGCAGTTCTACGTGATCTTCCCGATCATGGCGCTTGTACTCATGCGCTTCGGAGGACGACGACTGCTAGCGGCATCTTGCATAGCGGTAGCCGCAGTTTCGATCACACTCATGTGGTTGCAGCAATCCGATTTTGATCGCGTGTACTACGGCACTGACACAAGAGTCGCCGAATTGTTATTCGGAGTTTTGCTCGCATTGTGGTGGTCGGGGCGTCGACGAAACATCACGACACGAACGAGTCGTGAGCCAGTTTTTGACTTTCTCGGCTTCCTAGCAGTTCTTGTGGTACTGGTCGCCTGGTTCACGACCAATGAGGCCTCTCCCGGCTTAGCGAAAGGCGGCCTACCGATCTATGCGCTCGTTTCGACCCTAGCGATTTATGTCGCAACCCGGGCCGGTCTGTTTTCCAGAGTCTTCGCCAACCCGGCCTTGCGCTGGGCTGGCTTACTTTCCTATGGGCTTTACCTTTACCACTGGCCCGTCTTCCTCGTTCTCAGTCAAGAGCGCACCGGGCTTTCTCTCGCTCCACTCTTCTTGGTTCGAATGATCGTGACCGTCGCCATTGCGTTTGGCTCATACTTCCTTCTGGAAATGCCTGTTCGACGAGGAACACTCTTAACAACAACACGCAGCGCCGGAACCGCAGCATTTGCAGGAATCGGAACCGTGGTGGTTTTGGCTTTCGCCTTCACCCTTCACACGCCAGCGAGCACCGTGCCCTACGCCAACATGCGCACTGATCAGGTTGGAAGTCGATTAGAGCAGCTCCTCCCCCAGAGCGCTGATGATGCCAATTCGCCTCCCCCAGCGAGACTATGGATCCTCGGCGATTCAGGAGCCATGGATGTCTCCCCAGCGCTCGCCGCAGCCGCCGAGGCTACGGGCGCATCATCAATCGTGTTTGGCGCGGGACCAGGGTTTGGTCTCACCAACGGCATTGACTGGCGTTCAGACTGGCCGATCACGATTTCTGAGTTCAAGCCCGATTTGGCAATCATGTTGTTCGGAGGCTGGGACCTCTCCTTCATCAACCAAAAGGGTGAAACTGCATATGAAGCGGTGGTCGAAGAGGCCATCACGTTGCTCACGAGCAATGGGGTCCATGTGATGCTTCTTCCCGTGATGCCTGGGGGGCGGATCGATGTAAGCGCGGTAGATCGTGTCTTCGCGAATGTTGCAGCACGTCACCCAGAAATGGTCTCGAATCCCTCTATTGCAGCCGCGCTTACAGCCCCCGATGGGTCTACTCCGCGCTACTGGGTTGGCGACGATGGCACCGTGCACCTCCTCCGTAAGAAAGACAACTGGCACCTCTGCCAAGAGGGAGCCTCGAACTTGACAGACCACGTCCTTGCCCACGCAGAGAGGCTTGGATGGGCACCCGCCCCAAACAACTCCGACTGGAAGGGCGGCTCTTGGCGCAAAGCTTGGCAATACGACGATCCGCGCGGAGTTTGCGATGACATCGAATGATGTTGACTGAGAACAGCACCGGGAGCAGCTCTGTCCGTCCCCCGGATTCTGCGGCGAACTCGCCGACACGTCGAATTGACCGCTGGACCTACGCAGCCCTGGCATTCGTCGCGTACATCCCCATCCTTCTCACCTCCCCTGGCCAGGTATCAGCAGATACGAAGGCGTACCTGCTCCTCGACCCAAGTAAATTGCTGTCGCGGGCGCCGTACATGTGGGACTCGCACATCAACGCGGGAACGGTCACTCACCAGAACATCGGCTACCTCTTCCCACTCGGTCCTTGGTATTGGATATTCCGCACACTTGGCGTACCGACGTGGATTGCTGAACGTTTGTGGTTCGGCACACTCTTCTTCCTCGCCGGAGCCGGGACCCTCTGGATGCTGCGGAAGCTCGGCCAACGAGGTCCAGGCGCAGCCGTAGCGGCATTCGCCTACATGCTCAGCCCATATGTGTTGTCATACATGGGCCGCATGTCGGTCATTCTCACGCCTTGGTGCGCGCTTCCTTGGCTAATCGGCCTCATGATTTGCGCGCTGCGAGAACGAACCTGGCGTGCACCAATTCTGTTTGCCTTGGTTGTCACCGCAATGGCGGGAACCAACGCGAGTTCTGTCATCTTCGTTCTTGTTGCACCAATTCTGTTAGTCCCATTCGCGATTTGGGTGACGCACGAAACAACTCTTCGAGATGCGATCAAATCCCTTCTTCGCATTGCAGTAACGACGGGACCCGCCCAGGTGTGGTGGTTGTCTGGCCTTTACATCCAAGGGAAGTTCGGCCTTCCGATCCTGCAACTCACCGAGACTGTCGAAACTGTCGCGGAAACTTCAACTGCACCCGAAGCCCTTCGCGGACTTGGCTACTGGAGTTTCTACGGTCGTGATGGGCTCACCGGATGGATCGAATCTGCACCGATCTATACGACGAACCTCATCATGCTTGCGCTGTCGTTCATCCTCCCGTTAATTGGTCTCGTTGGGGCGATCCTCACGCGTTGGAAATACCGCGCCTTCTTCGTTGCCCTCATCCTCGCTGGACTCGTCTTCGCTATCGGCACATACCCGTATAACGATCCATCGCCAGTCGGTTCCATCATCAAGTACACGACGTCTCTCGAAATCGGTTTTGCCCTCCGCAGTTCGCCACGAATCGTGCCGATTGTCGCTCTCGGGCTCGCCGCACTCATCGCAGCACTTGTCGATGCACTTCTGCCGGTCATCATTCGCAAGTTCAGAGCACCTCTTAATCGACGACTCGCCCTCGCATTGCCGATCAGCCTGATCTGTATTGCGATCCTTAACCTTCCTCCACTTTGGACCGGCAAACTCGTTCAATCCGACCTGAAGTTCCCCGGGACGCTTCCTTCGTATTGGACCGACGCTGCATCATGGCTCGACGCGCAAAGCACTGAACTTCGCGTTCTCGAACTTCCAGGAGCGGACTTTGGCGCGTACCGATGGGGCGACACTCAGGATCCATTAACTCCCGGCCTTATCGATCGACCGTGGATCGGACGCGAAATCACCGCGTATGGGACGCCGGCAAGCGTGGATCTGGTGAGAGCTCTCGACCGTACGCTGCAAGAAGGCATTACCGAAACGACGGCCGTTGCTGGAGTTGCCCGTCTGCTTTCTGCATCCGATGTGCTTTTGCGTCTCGACAGTCAGTTCGAGCGTTATCGCGGACCACGCCCAGCAGACCTTTGGGAACAATTTGGGGGAACAAACCCCTCAAATGGGCTTGGCACACCAACCACGTTTGGCGAACCCACGGTGAATACGCCTGACCCTCGCCAACCAATGGTGGACGAGCAATACATTGCAAATCCCTATTCGACGACGCCGACTCCACCCCTTGTCGTCTATCCAGTCGATGACGTTCGACCAATCATTCGTTCAGAAACCACCAATCAGCCAACGGTCATTTTCGGTGATGGTGACGGTGTCGTCTCGGCCGCGACATGGGATCGGTTGCCGAGCGAACGACCGCTTTTCTATGCCGCGACCGCCACCACCTCCACCTCGCTCCTCAACGGAATTCGTGCCTCAAAGCCAAACTTGGTCATCACCGATACGAATCGCAAGCGCGCCCAACGCTGGGGAACACTGCGCGAAAACAACGGTGCGACCGAGACCGCTTCCTACGCTCCGCTGGCTGACGACCCGAAAGATGCTCGCCTCGACATGTTCCCGGGCGAGACAGCGGCAGATCAGTCAACTGCTTGGTACGGAGACGACGTCGCTAGCGTCCGCGCAACTTCCTACGGCAACATCGTCGCGTATTCCTCTGAAGTCCGACCAGTGAATGCGATCGATGGCGATCCTCGCACGGCATGGACCACAGGCGGATTCTCTGATGTGGTCGGCAATCGTCTCGTTATCGACTACACGCATCCCATCACCGCCGACCACATTGATCTCCTTCAGACTCAAGGAAACCGCTGGATCACAAAAGCAACGGTGCTTCTCGATGGAGTGCCCGTAACAACCGTGGACATGACCGACGAGTCGTTCCTCGGAAACGGCCAGCGCGTTCAACTTGATGGTGCACGCACGTTCTCGTCGCTCACCATCAGAATCGACGACGCGAATGTCACGAACCTCGCCTCATGGCTTGGCTTCTCCAACGTTGGTTTCAAAGAAGTAACCGTTCCTGGGGTTTCCGCACTCGAATGGATCGTCACACCAACTGCTGGCGTCGACGATCTCGCCCCCACCGCTTCAAACGTTGCGTACCTCTTTACTCGGCTTCGAGCGAACCCCGTTGAAGGATTCCGGCAGGACACTGAGCTTCAAATGCGACGGATATTCCGCGTGGGCAGCACAAGTGACTTCATGATGGCGGGACGTGCGCGCCTCAGCACTGACATCAACGGCGCCGTTATCGACGACACCGTTGGTCGACCTGGACTTGCCGCCGGTTACCCAATCGTGAGCGGGGTTGATTACCTCGAGGGAGATCTTGCCGCTCGCCCGTCCTCGGCCCTTGACGGTGACGTCTCAACTGCTTGGACCACCAAGTTCGACAATCAAGTGGGTGCGATGACAACTGTCACCAGCCCATCACCGGTGACGTTCGATCACTTACATATGTCAGTCGTTAACGACACCGAACATTCCGTTCCTACAGCCCTTGCACTCACCCTTGAAGACGGAACGGTGCACACCGTTGCTGTTCCAGAAATCCCGACTGTTGATCGAATTGGCAATGTTGCAACTGTCGACGTACCAACTGGAACGCTTACTTCGAAAGTCATCCAGATCGCAATCGCCGCTGAGCGCGAAGTCACCACGAAGGAGTTCTTCAGTGGTGGCCCCCGAATCCTTCCGATCGCAATCGCCGAGTTCGGGCTGCCGACCACCGTCGCCCCACTCCCCGCCCAGATGCCAAACATCTGCCGCACGGGTTTGGCATCGCTTGATGGAACCGACCAGTCGTTTGTTGTGCAAGGTTCCGTCTCCGACGCGATCGCTCGAAGGCCCCTCGGTCTCGCTCCATGCGGTACGTCCGAAGCTCCTCAGACGCTTTCAAGTGGAGATCACCGATTCGTCACGACGAAGGGCCTCGACAGCGCCATTGACATCGACGCGATGGAACTCCGATCCGTCCCAATCGGTCAATACACCACGACTGCCGACACTCCATCAACAACGGTGACCTCAACTGGCAAGAACTCCTACAAGATCGATATCGCAAACGCGTCAGATCCTTTTTGGTTGGTCCTCGGACAGTCACTTTCGAACGGCTGGAAGGCCACCGTTCGTGGCGGTGAGTCACTCGGGGATCCAACACTTATTGACGGCTTTGCGAACGGCTGGATGATCGATCCCGCCGTCACAGGAACAACGTTCACCGTTGACATCACCTGGGCACCGCAGAAGGTCGTGTGGGGTGGACTCGCGACCTCCGGACTTTGGTTCATCGGTTTATGCGCGGCCGCCATTGTCATTGCTTGGCGACGTCGCCAATTGGTTCGCAAACTTCCCGAAGCAACCGATCCCACCTTGGTGACTTCCGAACTCGCAAACCCAACGACCACAAGGATGCGTCTTGGTGTGCTCGTTGGAATGACGGCCCTGTCAGCATTCGTAGGCGGCCTCGGCGTTGCCATCGCGATGGCAATTATCACGTCGCTCTTCCTCTGGACTCGACGCCGCTCATCAATCGCAACCCTTGTCGTTCTTGGTTCGATTGGGGGGATTGTCGTTCTCTACACCGGGATCCAGTTCGGGCGTGAGTACCGATCAACTGCTGTGTGGCCTTCAGGCTTTCTGTTCGCCCATCAACTTGGGCTTGTTGCTGTGCTCGCTGTCTTCGCCGAATCCGTCACTCGATGGCTGTTCCAAATTCGCTCGAAGAGCACGCAAAGCGCCAGTGAGGCCAACCAGATGAACGACGGTTCTGCACTCACGCGATAGCGGTTGTTTCCAAAACTCGCTGCCGCCACTACTGCAACGAGAGCCGGCCAAAGAACGACCGGGAACAGCGTAAGACGACGGCGCCAGGCGATGACGCCGCCAAAGATCGCGAGTGCGGCGACCAAGTAGTACTCCGTGAGCGAAAAAATTGACTGACGGAATTCGCGGTTTTCGACTGCCATGTCGAATCGTGCCGTGCCGATGGGGTCATAAAGATTGAACATTCGCAACGAACGCAACGGCGCCACAACGAGGAGTCGGCCTCTATGCGTCGAGATGTAGTCGTTCGCCCAGCCCCGCTTGATGGCATCGCGCTCAGATTCATCGAGCATCGTTCCGTTCTCGCCAACAGGCTCAGGCTCGGCACAGAATCGTTCCCAGTAGCCGGTCTTCTCGCCGTAATAGGCCGCATCGCAGTTGGTCTGCGCCTGCAAGGTTCCCGTCGGTGACAGATAAATAGGTTGCCGGAACGCCGTCAAATTTCGAACCAGCCAAGGGGCGAGAACGGCAAGACACACCGCGCTCACAATGGCGAAATCTCGAACTTGAAGTTTCCAACGAACGCGGTTCACGACCAATGCGACAAATGCCAACAACGGACCGTAGGCAAGGAGCTCAGTTCGAAGTAGCCCTCCAAGGCCTGAAAGAACGCCAAGAGCGATCGCGAGTTTCCACGTCGGAGACCGCCACCACCTCACCGCCACGATCGTCATGAACGGTACAAATGCAATGACGAGCGACTCGCTCATCAGCGACCAGTCATTCAGCCACAAGAAACCGTAAATCGCCGCAATGAAGGCGGCAACGACGCCAACTTTCTCTCCGAACAGTTCACGACCGGCGATACCGATGAGCACGACGCCGAGAACACCGAAAAGGAGTCCAACCATTCGGTGCTGATTAACACTGTCAAAACCCAATCGTGATGCAATGGACAAAATGACCGACCACAGCGGCGGATGAGCAGCGGTCGGCTCTTCCGTTCCGGGAGGGAGGCTGACGATCTCGGTCTGAACCGACCCATCAGCCTGTACGACCTCGACTCTCGGGCAGTTCTCGAGTCCAGGAAGGAACGAGTAGACCGGGCCTTCACTGACTCCGGTGTCAAAGCAGTAGCCCGCATGAAAGAAAACTGGGTTGATGTAACCCTTTCCATCCGCAAGGAGATTCGCGGTCTCGTGGTAGAAGACGGCGTCACCCGAAAGCGGTGCCGTTCGCCCTTCCCAAAGGAATGTTCCGAAGCGGACTGCGAATCCAAGCGCAGCTGCAAGAGCGAGACATACAACAAAGGCTTTGGTTGACATCGACGCTGCCGGTCGATCGCGGCGCTCGCTGATCACGAACGCACAACTTAGGACCTCCAGACCCTGTCGACCGGGCGTCCGATACCTCAGGCAACAAGGCCCGGCTGGTACCGTCATAACTGCGCCGGGAGTTCGGCGGAACGGTTCGAGGAGGACCCCTTGGCTCTTCGCAGCCCCCACCAGTACGTTCAGTCTCTTCGTGACGACCGAATCGTGTACTTCGCTGGGAAACTCGTCCCAGACGTAACCGAACATCCCGTCATCGCTCGAGCCATTCGCCACGCGTCTGTCGACTTCGAACTGGCCGAGGATCCCTCTCTAAGGGGTCTGGCCGTTGTCGAAGGGCCCGACCCCTACAGCCGCTATTTCCTTGAGCCCCGCTCCACTGCCGACCTTTCCGATCGGGCACGACTTATCGAAACCGCAACCTCTCGATGCCACACGTTGGTCCCACTCATCAAGGAAATCGGTACCGACGCCCTCTTTGCTCTGCGTCGTATCGGACGAGCACTTGACGCCTCTCGCGGCGACACAGAACGATCCGAGCGAATTTCGGCGTTCTTTGATCACTGCCGAATCAACGATCTTGCAATGTCGGTTGCACAAACCGACGTCAAGGGTGATCGCAGCCTCGGCCCGTCGGCACAACCAAACCCCGACTCCTACCTTCGTATTGTTGAGCGTCGAGCCGATGGCATTGTGGTTCGAGGAGCAAAGGTACATACGAGCTGCACTCCCAACACGAACGAGCTGATTGTTCTTCCAACTCGAGCAATGGGCGCTGCCGATAGCGACTGGGCGGTGAGCTTTGCCATTCCGGTGAACACCCCTGGCCTCCGACTCGTCGCCAGCCCGTACGGCTCTCACGCTGGTAACGACTTCGACTCCCCTATCAGCTCACAACGCCTGATGATGGAAACAACGACACTTTTTGACGATGTGTTCGTTCCCAACGAACGTGTGTTCCTCGACGGCCAGCATGAATTTGCAGGTCCGCTCGCCTTGGCATTCGTTGACTATCACCGCTTTACCGCGATTGCGTACAAGCTCCCGCTTGTCGATGCACTTGTTGGATCCGCTGCGCTTATGGCCGACATGAACGGCATTAGCCGAGCAGCCCACGTACGCGACAAGTTAACGGCTCTCATTTCGTACGCCGAAACACTTCGAGCTCTTGTGGAATCAAGTGCACACCGCGGCGCACCCGACGATGCCGGCGTTTTCGTCCCGGACCCACTCATTGTCAACATCGCGAAATCACATTTCGCTCACGGTTACCACCATGCACTGCAGCAAGTTCAGGATCTTGCCGGCGGCTTACTCGTGACCGCTCCAGGCGGTGCCGACTTCTCGAACCCCGACATCGGACCGATGCTTTCGTCGCTCCTCGGTGGTCGTGATGGCATCAATGGTGAGCAGAGAATCCGAGCGATAAACATGGTGAGTGATCTAACGACCCGCGAGTTCGGTGGATATCACGCAGTGCTCGCAATTCATGCCGAAGGTTCACTTGAAGCAGAAAAGATGATGATCGCTCGTTCCTACGATCCAAGGCGCGTCATCTCCTACGCTCGCAAACTGGCTGGAATCGACTGATCCAACGATCAGTACGCGTCGAAATCCAAGAATCCAAACTCTCCGATCTCAAACGCGTCGCGGTTGAAATCGGGAACGAACGGATGCAATACGAGCGAAAGCGGTGATGGCATCAATTTCTGTGGAAGGGGTATCCCGCGTATCCGCAGTGCCGGCGACCGACCCCAATGGATCACAAACGGGGCCTTGTGGTGGCGCCCAACAACCGCGGCCACACGCCCTCCTGGTAGGGGCGGACTTGACCGACGCTGAAGAACCCCAAGGATGATTCCGAACGGAATCTTTGAGACGTGGGTGCGGGTCGAAACAACAACGAGGTCATCGGAGATATGAATGCTGTAGGAGTGGTTTGGCCGTAGAAGACGCCAATGCAACAGCGCCGGTGTCCACACCGGTGCAAACCCTGTGCGTGAAGCTCTCACAAACTCACCGTCGACTAACCCGTCGACAACACCGACCGTGGAATCAGTAATGGTTGTGGAATTGAATCCGGTCGTGCGACCGATAGCTGGGATCATTGTGACTGGAAGCGGAGCAAGAGACCGCCAACCCAATGTTGCAACCATTCGTGGTGCGGAATTCGCATTCGCAACACCAAGAATGCCGTCGAAGCCCTGCGCAACTCCTCGATCGTAGGAATCTTCAACCGCGCGTCGAAACGCACCCGACCCTCGGGCATCAGGATCGACTGCCAAATCCACTCCGAGTCCCAGAACCCGTTCCTCACCGGAGGTCGACCGGAATCGATTGGGAATCAGCGCGTAGTTACCCAAGCGCTTTCCGTCTTCCTCAACCCGACCGACTGCGGCAGAGCCCGCTGGATTCTCGTCGTAGTACCAGCGCAACGACTCGGTTGTAAGCGGGTCGGGATGTTCAAACACGTGGTTCAACAGTGCCGCTGTTCGTTGAAGTTCGAGATCATCGGTCATGTCTGCTCAAGTCCAGACATTTCCGGGACAACAGCGGTGCGGCGTGACCTCCATGTCGATGCAACTGCCCACAGGTATTCCAGGCTGATCGCCGCGAACATCACGACTGAGACCTCGGCTGCGGTGCGGTATCTCGTGGTGCCGAATGCCGTCGCTGCCGTAACCGTCGCCAACACTGCCCACAAGCCCACAACCAGAACGGGCTGCTTTCGACGCCACTGCAGCACGGCACCGAATAACGCCAGTGGTACGAGGACCACGTATTGGATGAAGCCGAGTTTGGCCGGGATCGAGGGGCGGCCTTCGCCGATATCGAGTCTCACCTGTTCGAGCGGCTGATACAGACCCCACATGCGCGCAATTCGAGCAGGAACTACGACCGTCACCAATCGAGTTTTATGATTCGAGATGTAGGTCATCGCTCGATCGCGCACGACCACGTCTCGCTGGGATTCGTCAAGCAACTCACCGTTGGGACCGTGGGGCTGTGGAGCCCCGCATCGAAGACTCCAGTATCCGAGATGCTTGCCGTAGTAGGTGTCATCACAATTGGCCTGGACCATGACCGTTCCGGTGCCATCAGACAGCGTAAGAGGTTCCTCCATCACCATGTTGTTACGAATGACCCACGGCGCAAGCACCAAACAACAGACAACGCCAGCAATCGTGTATCGGAAAATGCGTTCCTTCCACGGAAGCGGAGCTCTCCACAACGCAACCGCTGCGACGATTGGAAGGAAGAGAAGAAGCTCAGCTCGAGACAATGCCGCTAACGCTGCAGCCACGGCAAAAAGGGCAGCGTTTCCTCGTGAGGGCTGACGCACAAAACGGAGTCCGAAGATCGTCGTCACAAAGGTGAAGAAAATCGCCGCAGTCTCGGACATCACGACGAGGTCGTTCACCCAAATGTTTGCGTAAACCGCCGTGAGAAAAGCCGCGATCAACCCGACCCTCTCATTCCTCCAAGAGCGTCCAAGCAAACCTGCGAGAACAATCGATGCAGAGCCAAGGAGAATCGATGCGGCCTGATGGGCGGCGATGGACGAGAACCCGAGCCATGAGAACGCTCCGAGGTACATCACATAGACGGGGGGATGACCCGCCGTTGGTTCTACGTGCCCTACTGGAGTGACGACTTCAACGACACGACCATCGGGCAGGTTCACTTGTTCAGTGCTGCCGAACAAATACCGATAAGGGTCGATGAAGCCCTTTCCGTCGGCGAGGAGATTGGCTGCTTCGTGGTAGTAAACGGCGTCTCCACCAAGATCGAGTCTCGTCGTGGGCGCCCAGAGACTCATGCTGACGAAACGCCCGGCAAGCCCGACAACGACGATCAGCGCAAGTGCAACCCAGAACCGCGACAGTCGACGACTCATGAAGGTCCGGTGATGGCTTCGTCATGCTCCGGCCCAGGGAAGAACGTCGGGAGGTCACCGAGCGAGGCAACGACATCACCGAGTCGAGGTCCAGCGACTGGTCGAAGTGTTGACTCCACCCGCTTCAACATTCCGCGTCGGTTGAGCCACCCGACACGGCTCACGAGCCAACCACCGTGCTCATAGACGTAGAACTTCTCGTCTGGATCGAATTCCCAAGGATGGCAGTAGGTCCACAACACAGTTTCGGGATCGGCATGACGAACTCCCCTTCGGCGAAGCGCCTTTGGAAGAAGTCGCAGATAGGTGCCCCCAAGGAAAGGAATCGTTGCGGGCCCCACCTTCATCACTGGACTCGGAAGTTCGATGAGTCCTGATGGCCATCGGAACGGAGTAACCGGCGCCCCGGGCCACCCGTAGAGCGGACTACGGGCCGGGAGCACACTCGACGATGCAATGAACCCAAGTTCGGTCAGTAGTTCGGGAACCCACGGAGTGCTCGGAATCAGCGAATACTGAGGTGCTCGGTAAAGCGTGACCTCTGCTTCGGCGAGTTCCGAGAGAATTGCTTTCGCCTCACGATTGTCCGAACGAAACCGTGCCGGGCCGAGCAGATCGTTTGGGATGTGATGCAGTCCATGGACTCCGAGTTCGTGTCCGTCGGCAACGACACGACGAATGAGATCGGGGTGTCGAGACGCGAGTTCACCGACACAGAAAAACGTCCCCTTGATGCCAAGTTGACGCAGCCGATTAAGGATCCGGTCCGTAACGATTCCGACCCGCTCTTCCTGAACGGTCGGATCGGTTCGAAGGTCCTCAAAATCGAGAGTGAAACTCACCGGCCGATCCATAAACCTCAAGTGTAGGCACCGGACCCCACGACATTGAGACCGCCGGAGTTGATCGTTGGGCTCATGCCAAGATGGGAGAGACGTTGAACCCCACGGGAGAGCGATGGCGTTGCTGGACACCAAAATTGCGCCCGACGCCCCCGCTGACACGGAAGCAACGGGCTGGCGACCAGGCCTTGACGGACTGCGTGCCATCGCAGTTCTCAGCGTCATGGCCTACCACGAGCCCAATTTGGTGTTGGCCGGAGGATTCCTCGGCGTTGATCTGTTTTTCGTTCTCTCAGGCTTCCTCATTACTGGCCTTCTGCTCGACGAACACCGGCGCTCAGGGAAAGTCTCCCTGCGGTCATTTTGGAATCGTCGCGGACGACGCCTACTGCCTGCTCTGGCAGCCATGCTCCTTGCTGTAGTCGTTGTGACGACCCTGATCGGCGACGTCAACCAGCGACGCGACTTGCCGGGAGGACTTCTCTCTGCAGTGTTTTACGTTTCTAATTGGAATCTGATTGCACAGCACCAGAGTTACTTCGATCAGTTCACCTCTCTCTCGCCGCTTCAACATCTATGGAGCCTGGCTATCGAGGAACAGTTCTATTTACTGTGGCCAATCGTCGTTATCGCGTGCCTTTCGAGGAGTCGCAATCTCCTCATCGGAGTCACTGCTGTCGCAACACTTGCAAGTATCGGACTCATGGCTTTCTTCCTCGGCGAAGGGGATCCGTCACGTAGCTACTACGGCACCGACACGAGGATGTTCGCCCTGCTCATCGGAGCACTTGGAGCCATCTTCGCCTGGCAACTCCGGCCATCAGGAAGGAAGACGTTCTTCGCCGGGGTCCTCGGCCTCGTAGCGCTCGCAGGTGCATTCCTCTTCATTCACGACAGCCACCGCTGGATGTATCGAGGCGGCTTCGTTGCCTTCGCGTTTGTTGCACTCGGCGTCATCATTCTGGCCTCCGGTAACACGATCGTCGCCAAAGCCATGGCCCATCCCATTCTCCGGAAAATTGGTTTTCTCTCTTACGCGCTTTACCTCTGGCACTGGCCCATTCGCGTGTTCGCAACCGATGTCCGGATGCACCTCCCCGACACTCCTGCTGGGCAAATCGCTGGCATAGCGATTCGTTTGGCGCTCACATTTTCGATGGCGTGGCTTTCGATGGAACTCGTCGAACGATGGTTTCGACGTTCGCAACTTGGGGTCGCCCGATTCGGAATCGGTTGGCTTGGAATAGGGGCGTTACTCGTTGGGTTCGCCCTTCTTGCGGCCCCATCCGCAGGTTCGACAATCGCAACATCCATTGGTAGCGATCAAGCCGCCAGCCGTGAACGCACACTGGCAATTCCGAATGATCCCACACGACCATCTCTCCTCATCGTCGGCGACTCGGTAGCGATCACCCTCGACAACGGGATCCGCAAAGTGTTCGACCCAAAGGTGTCCATCGTCGGTGGCTCTGAACTCGGATGCGCCCTGTTACTTTCACCGAAAGCCATGACGTTCGATGGCAATTGGTCAAAAGATGGCACACAATGCCCCGACCACGACGACTATTGGTCGAAACTCGTTGAGGCACAGAACCCCGACGTCGTCATTCTTCTCGTGGGCGCATGGGATCTCTACACACGCGATTGGGGCAACGGACCAGTGGCCCCCGGCGATCGCGAATTCGATCAGAACTACAGGGTCGCTATCGATGCAACCCTCAAGATTCTCTCTGCCAAAGGTGCAGAAGTCATCGTTCTCACCACCCCATGTTTTGCACCGGGACCAGGGGAACGCGCTGGCCCCCAACATGACATCCAACGTGTGCAGAGGATCGCGGAACTGCAGCGAGAAGCTGTCAACAAACTCAACGAATCGGTACCGCAGGCTCAAGCTTCGATCGTTGACCTTCAATCGGTTACTTGTGACAACGGATTCACTCAAAATCGAGACGGCGTTGCGTGGCGCCCCGACGGCGTGCATTTTTCCGTCGACGGTTCGCAGGTCGCCGCTCGCTGGCTTCTCGATTCTCTACCCGACACCGCTCAATCACGTCTAGGCCTGCCCAACTAGTGAACCTTGAAGAGGCCACTGCGACAGGGAGCGGTCGCGCTCCTGTGTCAGAATTACCCGGGGCTCAAGCAAGATGTGCGACAAGGGGAAACGCAAACGATGACAGTGACGACCGGCGAGAAGGGAAACCAGGCAGACGACGCCGGCGCCGATCCCATAGCAGCGGCTATAGCTGCTGCGGTCGTTGACGATGGCCCGATCGACGCGGCAACAATCAACACAGTCAAGAAGCTCGACCACATGCCCGCACTTGACGGAATGCGGGGACTCTTCGTCATCCTTGGCCCAATGCTGTACCACTTCGCTCCAGCGTTCATTCCCGGCGGAATGTTCTCTCTCGATTTCTTTTTCGTCATGTCGAGCTTTCTCATCGTCTCGCTGGCCCTCAACGAATGGGATCGAACCGGAGGGTTCAAGGTTGGGGCCTATGCCTCTCGCAGAGTGCGTCGACTCATGCCCGCGCTCATGGTGTGTTTCGTGGTGGTGGCATTCGCAACCGCGTTCTTCATCCATCCCGGCCAAATTTCAAAGTGGACTTCAGGCACCACTGCAGGAATGGGATGGGTTGCAAACTGGAAAGAAATTTTCTCCCAGAACAACTATTTCGATGCTGACCAGTACTCGAACCCACAGCCGTTTCGACATGTTTGGTCGTTTGCAGTCGAAGAACAATTTTACCTCTTTGCTCCTTTTTTCCTGATTCTTTGCATGCGCTGGATAGGCCGACAATGGCTCACGATTCTTTCGATAGCGGGTGCGGTTGGATCAGCGATTTGGATGTCAATCGTTTTTGATGTGAACGACCCCTCAACTCTTGCACGTGCCTATTACGGAACCGACACACGAGCGTTTGCGCTCTTTCTCGGCATAGCGATGGCCGCGGTGTTCTCGAAGTGGGGTCCACCCCGAACAACTTGGGGCCACTGGCTCACACAATTGGTGGGACTGCTCTCCTCAATTGTGTTTGTCATATTTCTCTTTACCGAGAGCGAGAAATCTGCGTGGATGTTCGAATACGGAGGCTTCTTCCTCGTCGCGCTTTTGGCGGTATTCATGACGAGGTCCGTGACGACCAAGACCGGATGGATGCATTGGTTTTACACGAATCGCTTCCTGATGTGGGCAGGGCGACTGGGTTTTGGCTTGTACCTCTACCACTGGCTTGTCTACATCGTCGTTGACAGCGATAAGTCCCCCGATAAGCCGGGGCTCAATTCCTTCCGCGACCTTGCGCTCGGTTTTGGACTTACATTTCTTCTTGCTTGGCTCAGTTACAAATACATCGAGAAGCCCTTCCTCAAGGGACGCTGGCCCGGCTGGAAGTTTGCCGCCGGTATGGGCGGGGCGGTCATCCTCACGCTTTCCCTTTTGCTCTACGCCAACACGGTGCGCGCTCCGGGAGCCTCGGCGGCCGATAGCCCTCTCGCCATTCAAGGCCAAGGCACGACACCGATCGCCCTTGGCGAAGGCAAGCTATGCGTTGCCCCCGCCGGCAGCGATCCCACGAGAATTCTCGTCGTCGGCGATTCGGTGATGTATCAAATCGGACTTGCCCTTGCTGACTGGTGCGCCGAGAACCCAGGCGAGATCCTCGTTTTCAATGAGGCCCACCTCGGCTGTGGCACTACCCGTGGCGGGGAAAAACTCTATGAAGAAGGTCCGGGATCAATGGGCGATATTTGCGCCACATGGGCCGATCCAGTTGATCCGCGCCTTGTCCCCGATGCCAGCGTCGTCTCCTGGGTATCGGCAATCGATCTCTACCGTCCTGACGTCGTCTTGGGCTACGCGAGCCCATGGGATTCGATCGACCGCAAGGTGCCGCAACTTGGCGATGAGTGGCTTCGCCCCGGCGACCCTACCTACGACGCTTTTGTTGAGTCCGAATACAGCGAAGCTCTCGGCATTCTGTCCGCCCATGACTCCACGGTTGTCTGGTTGGTCTCTCCGCGTCTCGATCGAGCAAGCCCCTTCAACAGCCCTGACCGTATCGATCGGGTGAATGAAATCGTCTTGCCGTTGGTCGAAGGGCTGCCGAGATCGATCATCATCGATTATCAGGGCTATCTCGGACCCCGGGGCGGCACGAAAGACAAAACAATTCGAGCCGATGGCGTCCATATCCGCGAAGACAAATTGCACACTGTGGCTGATTGGCTGGCCCCCCAACTCATCGACGCGAAGCGCTCGAAAACGGACTGAGCCCCGTCGGCTCTTACGACGAGGCTCAGTCCAACAGAGGAAAATGACCTCGTTAGGTAACTCTTTTGCGCTTAGCGCGGTGGCGTGTAGAGCACCTGCATCTTGTAGAGCAATGCCGGACGGTCGGAACCTTCGGCCGCAATTTCAGCTTCGGTTGTGATGAGCGTCCCCTTGGGCTTCGCTTCTGCTTTCACGAGACGCGAACGCGCATGCACCTTGGCGCCGGCCGGAACTGGCGAAAGGAAACGGAGTCCTTCAGCGCCGTAGTTCACTGCGCTCCCGTTTCCAGCGATCTTCACCGGAAACGTTGCCAACTTCGGCATGAGACTCAGCGTGAGAAAACCGTGAGCGACTGGGCCACCGAACGGGCTTTCCTTCAAAGAACGCTCTACGTCGATATGAATCCACTGACGATCGCCAGTGAGTTCCGCGAAATCATTGATCATTTGCTGCGACACCTCGATCGATTCACCCCACTCGCCGAACTCTTCGCTGGCAAGCGCATTAATCGCATCGATATCGTCGAACCGCACCTCGGCCATGGACCACCCTCTCGTTCACATGCACGCTGGTGGCTCCCAGCCTGCGGTGGGCGATAGTACCGGCTGATCTGCTTGGGGTCGCCACTCCCGGAGTTCTGTTCGACAACTCCGACACAAACGATTACCGATGGGTAACCTTTGTCCGATGAGCACCACCGACGCCACCGCCATTGTCGAGGAACGAATTTCGACACTGCTCTCCGAGTTCGATCCGACCACAACCGACGAAGTCACCTTCAGGGGGCGCCAGTTCGACCTCGGCTTGGGTTGGGTTCACTTCCCCGTCGGGCGTGGCGGCCTCGGACTCACTCCCACGCTCCAAAAGGAAATCGACCGCCGTCTTCGAGAGGCCGGAGCAAAGGCTATTGAGACTCGTTTCTTTTTCGGAATCACCATGGCAGGTCCCACGATCGCAACACATGGGACCGACGAACAATGTGACACGTTGCTTCGACAACTATTCACCGGCGAAGACGCATGGTGTCAGTTGTTCTCCGAGCCCGGCGCCGGTTCCGACCTCGCTGGTCTTGGTTGTCGAGCAGTTCGCGATGGCGACGAATGGGTCATTACCGGTCAAAAGGTATGGAACACCCTGGCCCACATTGCCAACCGGGGAATGCTTGTCGCTCGCACCGATCCCAACACACCAAAACACAAAGGTCTCACCTACTTCGCCCTCGACATGAAGGCACCCGGCGTCGAAGTCCGGCCTCTGCGCCAGATGACTGGCGAAGCAGAATTCAACGAGGTGTACCTCACCGAAGTGCGGGTACCCGACTCTGATCGCATCGGAGAAGTCGGCGAAGGTTGGCGCGTCTCGATGACAACTCTTGCAAACGAGCGCACCACCATCGGTGGTGGCGGCGGAACACCGCAACAGGGCTCGGGAGCAATCGCCGAAGCTCTTCGGCTCTGGGCCAGCGACGAATCGGCCCATACTGCGGTAACTCGCGATCGACTTATGCAACTCTGGATAAATGCCGAAGTTCTTCGCCTCACGAATATTCGCGCATCACAGAACAGACGCATTGGCAACCCAGGTCCTGAAGGTTCGATTGCCAAGCTTCAGTTCGCAGAAGTGAACAAAGACATTTACGAATTCTGCGTCGAACTTCTCGGAGCAAAGGCTCTCATTGACTATGACTACACGATGAAGCGCTCCGATCACATTGGCCTCATCGGCCCACCAGGATCTGGACGAAAGATGTTCTTGCGTTCTCGTGCGAATTCAATCGAAGGTGGCACCTCCGAGATTCAACGAAACATTCTCGGTGAACGCGTTCTTGGACTTCCCGGCGAACCGAGAGTCGATAAGGAACTCCCCTGGATCGACGTTCCCCGCAACTAATCACAGACAATGCGGATCTCACTCGATATTTCGACGAACCCAAGCGACTATGCGTTTTTCTTCGACATCCGTGTCCGCTTCGCGGAAACCGACGCCATGGGCGTCGCTCATCATTCCTCGTACGTTGCGTGGCTCGAAGCATCCCGAGTCGAGTTCCTACGCAAACTCGGGACCCCCTACCCCGATATTCGCGCCCAAGGTTTCGACTTTGCAGTGCTCGAATTATTTACGAACTATCGCCGGTCGGCTCAATTCGATGATGTTGTGCGAGTTCATACGGGAATTTCCTTGTTTAAGGCCGCAACATTCCAGATGAACTATCTCCTCGTCGTCGAAGGCGAGGTCTGCGCGCTTGCCGCTACTGTGCACGGCGTTGTCGACGCCACAGGTCGCGCGGCTAGGGCTCCATTGTGGATGCGGGAACTGCTCGCAGGCGCCTGATCTCAATCGCGAAAGACTGGTTTTCGACCTTCGGCCCTGGCTGCGACTGATTCGTCCCAGTTCTTTGTCGTCAGACGTACGTATAACTGTGCCGTCATCTCATTGCGCATATGCGATCGAAAACTCGTTGACTCAAGTCCACCAAGAATCATCTTCTTTGTGAGCTCTATTCCAATCCGACTCAAACCAGCGATTTGCTCCGCAATCTCGATTGCAGTGGTGAGAAGTTCCGAGCGAGGAACAACTCTGGAGACAAGCCCAGCGCGCTCCGCTTCGTCGACTCCCATGTCTCGTCCTGTAAGCATCAATTCGCTTGACCGTCCGGCCCCAATGATGCGCGGGAGGATGAAACTCAAACCAAGTTCGGTTGCAGTGAGACCGTTGTTAATACCAGCAGCCCGGAAATACGCTTCGGGCGACGCGACACGAATATCACAGGCTGCGGCGAGACAGAGACCGCCTCCGATTGCCGCTCCATTGATCGCAGCGATCACGGGTTGAGGCATATCCTGGATCCCCAGAATGATGTCGTCGAGCAACTTTCCCGCTCGTTGAGCAATCACAGTGGGAGTCAATCCTTCAATATGCGGAATCGTTCCAGAAACCTTTTGGTCAGCACCCGAGCAAAAACCCTCACCAGCACCAGTGATGATGACTGCTCGAGTGTCGTTGTCATGAGCAACCTGTTCCAGCTGCTCACGTAACGGCAACATCACGTCGAATGCCATGGCGTTCATACGCTCAGGCCGATTCAACGTGATTACAGTGACCGATGGAATGGGCTTGTTTACCAGTACGAACGACATCATTCCCCCTCTAGAGCACAGCGATGAAGGCACCTTAGCCACCACTTTTCAATAGATTTCGATGAATGTGGCCTATGACCCGTCAAGGGTGCACAGCGCAGAGCCCGCCAACCGGTAGCGTCAACTGCGGTTTCAGGCGTGTCTGCACTCCCCAATGAGTCGCTGCCTGCATCACCGTCACAGCGTGACTACAACGATCGACAACACCAGATCGGCGTTCTTTTGCCGGCGAAGGAGGCCCCCAATGGGTGCCCAAAGAACAAGTTTCGAAAAACTCCAACGAGATCGCGACAAAAAGGCCAAACAAGCCCTAAAGCGTGAACGCCGCCAGACCGGCGAGCCCCGCATCGGTGCCGACGGCGAAGAAGAACTCGTAGAACTCTCAACTGAAGGCGATCTTTCTGCAGCAGAATTGCTTGCGCAGATTGAGTTGATCCATAAGCAACTCGACGACAAAGTCATCGACTTCGATGAGTTCGAAGAGCGCAAGACCGACCTCATGGCCCGCTTACCGATCGACTAATTCACTTCACGTACGTCGAGGCCAGGTCGCTCAAAACTGCAAGACATTCGTTTGAGCAGTTCTTGATGACATCAGCCACCGGCTCAATAGATTCGATACGGCCAGCAACAGCGCCGCCCAAAGCGAGTGCCGCATCCATATCGCCCCCGAAGTAAAGCTCGCTGTGGCGTGCCATGTGCTCCATCGCGTTTGTACTTGTATCAAATTCAAGCGCGTTACTTCGGTCAGTGCGAAGCACGCGAAGTGATGGAGCCGCATGCCGGTTCAGCAGCACCGTGTCAGTTTCCGCCGCATCAACAATCGCCTGTTTCCAGTTGTCGTGGATTGGGGATTCCAAAGTCGCCACCATGCGGGTACCCATTTGAATCGCCTCAGCGCCCAAAGCGAGCGCAGCGGCCATCGTTCGGCCATCGACGAATCCCCCTGCTGCGATCACCGGAACGTCCACGCTGGTAGCTACCAACGGCAACAGCACCATGGTTGAGACGTCACTGGGATTTTTGAATCCCCCACCCTCTGAACCCTCGACGACGAGGCCATCGACGCCAGCATCAACAGCCTTGAGCGCTGCCCGAAGTGTAGGAACAACGTGGAAGACGGTGAGGCCAGCATCTTTCAATTGAGATGTGTAGGTGCGGGGATCACCTGCGGAGGTGATCACAAACCGCACGCCTTGGTCGACAACGAACTCAACGATCGAAGGATCACGGACAAACGCCTGAGCAATGTTGACGCCAAATGGTCGGTCGGTCAGATCGGCCATCTTCGCGATCTCACCTCGGATCGCTGCGAGGTCCCCCGACGATGTTTCGATAATTCCCATCGCACCGGCATTGGAGACCGCTGATGCCAGTTGTGCTCGGGCGATGTAGCCCATTGGCGCCTGCACTATCGGAATTTTGATCCCGAGCATCCGGGTAATGCGGTTGTCAAACATGTTTCATCTTCCATCAGACTTGGAAAAGCCGAGCGAACCTGCAAACCCGCCGTGTATCGCAGCGAACAGTTGCCCTAGCGCCAGTCGAAGCGTCAAACCGGCTCGTAGATCTCGTAGATGAGTCTGCCGCCGTCGCTAACCTGACCGCGCCCGAAGAGGTGGAGCGCATTGAGCCAGCGGTAGCGCTCGTCGCCTGCTTCAAACTCCATGCCCACATAGACCGGAGCCTTCCCCATACCTGATGACCAATCTGCCCGCCCCTTATAGGCAAGGTAGATCGGTGCGCCATCGTCGGTCATGAGCGTCATCCGGATATCGAACGTGCCCACACCCTGCGCATCGATCGCCAGCCAATCGGCTGCGGCATGACCTACAAGGCTGGCGCTGAGCCGAGGACCATCGATACGGGCCTCATTGATCTCTTGCACAATGCGGGTGCCCGCCGGGGTGGCTCCGAGCATGTAGAGGCCGTCAGAGGCGACGGCAAGGGTCAAGGTGGCAAAGGGTCGCAGTTCCATCCTCTGATCATTCCATGTGGCTGCCCAGAGGAGCGGTTTCTGGGACCGACGCCATGGGCCACAGGTGTCGATTCGTTCTTGTGCCCTCGGCGTGGGAGCGTGGAGGCCGACCGGAGCGGTCGAGGAGAGCAACTGATGGAAGATTTGACCGGGAACACGACCTTCGCCGACCTGGCACTTCGACCTGAATTGGTCGAGGCATTGTCCAGCCTTGGCTACGAAGAGCCGACCCCAATTCAGCGTGAATCCATTCCGCCGTTGATCGCCGGCCAAGATCTCCTGGGTCAGGCAGCAACAGGAACGGGTAAGACCGCAGCGTTCGCATTGCCGATGCTCCAGCATCTCGAAACCGACAATCGATCAAAGAACCCAACCGGTTTAATCCTCGTCCCCACCCGCGAACTCGCGATGCAGGTTTCTGAAGCTGTTCACAAATACGGGCGTGCCTTGGGCGCTCGAGTTCTACCTATATACGGCGGACAACCGATCGGTCGGCAACTCCAGGCACTGAGCCGGGGCGTCGATGTTGTGGTCGCAACGCCAGGTCGCGCCGTCGATCACATCAAGCGAGGAACGATTCCCCTCAAAAACATCGCAATGGTTGTGCTCGACGAGGCCGACGAAATGCTCGACATGGGATTCGCTGAAGATCTCGATGCCATCCTTGGCGCCCTACCCACTGAGCGTCAGACCATTCTGTTCTCCGCAACCATGCCCAAACGAATCGAATCACTGGCACGACGACACCTCTCCAACCCCACGACTATTCGCATTGAGGCACCAGTTGTTGCGAAGGGTGATGCACCGAAAGTACGTCAACTCGCGTTCATGGTGCCACGGTCGCATAAGCCCGCTGCACTTGGTCGCATTCTTGATGTTGAGGCTCCTGCGGCAGCAATCGTCTTCTGCCGCACTCGCGTTGAAGTTGATCAACTCACGGAAACGCTAAATGGCCGCGGTTACCGCGCCGAGGCACTCCATGGCGGAATGAACCAAGAGGGACGAGATCGAGTTATGGCTCGCGTCCGGAGCGGCAATGCCGATCTCCTCATTGCAACCGATGTTGCGGCTCGAGGCCTCGATATCGATCTGCTTACCCACGTCGTGAACTACGACGTCCCGTCCGCCCCTGAGTCCTACGTACACCGCATCGGGCGAGTTGGCAGAGCAGGGCGCGAAGGCGTTGCCATCACACTGGCCGAACCACGCGAACATCGCCTGCTTGAAAACATTCAGCGAGTGACCGGCGACAAAATCGCGATCGAGAAAGTGCCGACGATTTCCGATCTTCGCAATCGACGCATGGAACTCACCCTCGAGACACTGCGGGAAACACTGCTCGACGACGATCTCGACCGTTATCGCACGATCGTCGAATCACTGACCGATGAGTTCGACTTGTTCGAAGTTGCACTCGCTGCAGTGAAACTCACCCACGAAGCGACGACCGGAGCCGAAGACGAAGTTGAGATTCCCGAGGTTGAGGTTCGTCGCGCCAAAGATCGCAAGAATGATCGAGGAGACCGCAGTGACCGTGGTGACCGTGGAGACCGCGACAAGAAGAGCAAGAAGAACAAGGACCGCTCAATCGGAGTCGATTCAACTCGCTTGTACTTCCCCATCGGGCGCTCGGCACAGGTACGTCCAGGAGACCTCGTCGGTGCCATCACCGGCGAAACTGGCCTTGCAGGCAAACAGATTGGTTCCATCGAGATCGCTGACAAGTTCTCGCTGGTTGAAGTTCCTGAGAAGTCAGCGGACGACATCATTCGGGCAATGAAGAAGACGACCATCAAGGGTCGCAAGGTTGTCCCGCGTCGAGAGCGTTTTCAACGTTTCGAACGCTGATGAACTGAGTATTCAGGCCTCTACGCTTGAACTATGCCGGACGACATCATCCTTCAAACCGTTACCCTTGGCCTGCACTGGCCAACGATCGATCCGTTTCTCTTCTGCGCGCATCACGACGACAACTATCCGGCCGGAAACTCGCAACTAGGTCCTGACGCTTCACTTGAGGGCCGCAACATCGGTTCAGACTTTGAGGGCATTGACGGATGGCGCATGTACCACGGGTCGGTCGTTCCTGGGTTTCCACAACACCCTCACCGCGGTTTCGAGACCATCACCTATGTCCGAGATGGAATCTGCGATCACTCCGATTCCCTTGGAGCTATCGCTCGATTCGGCGAAGGTGACGTTCAATGGATCACTGCAGGTTCCGGCATCGTGCACTCCGAGATGATGCCGCTACGAAATCAATCACAACGAAATCCACTCGAACTTTTTCAGATCTGGTTGAACCTTCCGGCTATCGACAAAATGTGTGACCCATCGTTCACAATGCTCTGGGCCGAACGGATTCCAAAAATTCGCCGCATCGATACCGACGGTCGCTTGATTGAAGTCGTCGTCATCGCCGGGGCATTCGGTGAAACCAATCCCCTCACTCCTCCTCCCAATTCTTGGGCCTCAAAGAATTCTGCCGACGTCGCCATTTGGCACCTCCATCTTGATCCAGGAACCTCGCTCGAGCTTCCACCTGCACAATCAACCGAGACAGTTCGATCGCTCTATGTCTTCGATGGCGAAGGTGTACAGATCGGCAATGCGCATTTGGGATGCGACACCGGGTCGGTGCTTCGCTCTACCGATGCAACAATCCTTCATTCCTCGGGCGGTGCTGATTGCCTCGTACTTCAGGGTCGGCCAATTGGTGAGCCAATTGTGCAGCAGGGTCCTTTCGTGATGACTGACGAAGCGGGCCTTCGCCAGACGTTCATCGATTACCAGCGCACAGGATTTGGCGGATGGCCATGGCCAGTCGATGGCCCAGTACATGCCGCAGATCGCAAGAGGTTTGCGGTGCATCCCGACGGCCTTGCCGAGGAACCAGTCGAAGCCGACACCGCCCCTACGTGACCCGATAGCGTCAGCGACGCAGAACTCATTACAGTTGTTCCGGGGGGATCAATGACACACGAGACACGAAGCGACATCGACCTTCTTGATGGCGAGTGGTACGCACGCCAGCCCTATGAACAGTGGGCGTGGATGCGTGACAACGCTCCGATCTACTGGGATGAACCGAACCAGGTTTGGGGAATCACTCGGTACGAGGACGTCCTCGCAATCGAGAAAGACGCAAAGACCTTCTCGTCAATGCGAGGACCTCGCCCTCACGGCGAACCGCTTCCAATGATGATCTCGATGGATAACCCAGAACATCAGCGTCGTCGTTCTCTGGTGAACAGAGGCTTCACACCGAAGAAGGTGCAGGGGCACGAAGGAACAATCAGAAAGATCTGCTCGAAACTCATCGATGACGTTTCCGACAAGGGCGAATGCGATTTCGTTTGGGACATCGCCGCCCCTCTGCCTCTCCTCCTTATCGCCGACATGTTGGGATTTGAGCCCGACGCCTATGACGACCTCTTGCGATGGTCCGACGACATGATGCGCGGCACAACCGGCACACCGACGCCCGAGGTGCAACTCGCAGCGATGAACGCCGGTATTGAATTCCGCGAGTACCAGTTACGAGTGATCGCTGATCGCCGATCACGTCCCCCGCAAGATGATCTCATCAGCACATTGGTAAATGCCGAGATCGATGGCCAAAAACTCGATGATGAATCAATCGTGAGTGAGACCTTGTTGATCCTTATCGGCGGGGATGAAACCAGTCGTCATGTCATCACATGCGGAATGCTCGCGCTACTTGAGTTCCCCGATCAACGAGCACTGCTCGCGCAACAGCCGGAACTCATCGAGACAGGCGTCGAGGAGCTCTTACGTTGGGTCTCACCGATCAAGAACATGTCGCGAACAGTCACTACGCCGGTCGATCTCCACGGGGAACACCTCCGAGAGGGTGACCAAGTGATGCTCTTCTATCCATCGGCAAACCGCGATTCCCGTATTTTCGAGAATCCGGACCAGCTCGATGTGCGACGCAGTCCAAACCCTCACCTCGCGTTTGGCTTTGGGCCGCACTTCTGCCTGGGCGCATCACTTGCACGGCTTGAGTTGAAGGTCATGTTCGAAGAGCTGCTGCATCGGCTCCCTGATATTCATCTCGCTTCTGCAGAACCACTGGAGTTCCGAGCTTCCAACTTCATTAGCGGCCCGGAATCAATGCCCGTCCGATTCACTCCCTCGAACTAACAGGTGTATCCCATGAGTTTTCATCCCGATGAAGTTCGCGCTGCCTACGACAACTTTGTTGCAGTCGGCGACAGTGGTGACTGGAACGCGTGGGCGGACCTTCACACTGTCGACGGCCTATGGGTTGAGCATCACCTTGGAACCTTCCGCGGCCGAGAGGAGATTCGCAAAGCAATCGTTGATGTGATGGCGCAGGCTCCATCAACGATGGAATTTCCCATCGAGTGGGTCGTCATCGACGGCAACAGAGTCGTGTACTACCCATGGCAGGTTCTCCCCCATCCGACCGGTGGTGAGCCATTCCGATTCAGCTGCATCACGATCCTTGAGTATGCAGGAGATGGCCAGTTCTCCTACCAGGAGGACGTGTACAACCCCGCCGAAGGAGAGCGCGTCTTTGGGCAATGGATCGCCGCTGGTGGCCGACTCCCCAGGCTGGGCTAGTCGTCAACGACTGAGCGTGACACCTGCAGCAGTTGCTGCTTGTCCGTACCAGTCCGCAAGTGAATCAACTGTCTCGTGGGCATTGAGTCCACTGGGATTCGGAAGAATCCAAAGTTCCGAGCCCTCGAACCGCTCTTCGGCGCGGCCGATCGCAATCTTCGCGTTCCCGAATGCTTGCCTATAGGCCGTAACACCGAGGATGGCGACAACTTTCGGCTTCCTCGTACGGACGAGTTCGCGAAGCAAGTTGCCTCCATCGAGAAGTTGTTGTTTCGACAATTCATCTGCCCTAGCGGTAGCTATCGGGCAGATATTTGAGATTCCGATCCCTTTGCGCTCGAATTCGGTCCGGACATCGGGCGGTAGACCGCATGAAGCATCCACATCGGTAGAAGTAATGCCTGAGCGATACAACGCCGGCCAAAACCGATTTCCGGGACGGGCGAAGTGTGCATTCACTGCTGCGGTCCACAGTCCTGGATTTATCCCAACGAACAAGAGACTGAGCTTCTTTGGGAGCACGTCATCAACCGTTTGCCCATGGAACGACTCCAACTCGCCCTTGGTCGGTCGGCGACCTTCTATGTATTCACGCCGCTGCGTCACAATCTTCAGATCGCTGGAAGATTCGAGAGGTCGGCTTTGAAACGCTCTTCGACTCTCACCCATGTGACTCTTTGATCAATCACTATGTCTCCTCCTACGGGTTGTCTGCTCTCAGTTGTAGTCCAATCCGTCAATTACATTCCGAGTTTGTCGACACGAACCGGTAGACCCGAGGCCCGAGGCATTGCCGTCAGTGGGTCGACATCAACACGGGAATTGGTAATCGTCCCTGTGAGCGAGCCGGGGTGCCCATGGGTCACGGAAACAACTCCAGGGCGCAGTGTTCCATCGATTCCTGCAGTCGCCACCAGTGAGCCGTGCTCAGTTGTCAGTGCCACCCAGTCGCCGGCGACGATCCCCCGGAGCGATGCATCGTCGGGATGAAGCACCACCACAGGTTCGTCGCCGGAACCGGCGAATCGGACAGAGTTACTCCATGCCGATTCCCGGCGAGGCACGAGCAGGAGACCAACCTCGGGCCCCTTGTGCAGCGCAAGACGTTCAACGAAGGCCTCAGGTGCGATTCGCCAGCGACTGTCGACAAGCATTCGTTCCCGCACCCATCCGTAGGTCGGCGCCAGATCAACGCCACGGGAACCAGCGCCAATCACATCGGACGCATCAAGTGGACCGTGTCCAAGGAGCCCAGCCAAAATCCCCTCGTCGGAAAGGGCATCAAGGGGAGTTCCCCCGAACATTGGCCGCTCAGACCTCGCTGCAAGCGATCCGAGAATCCACCAAACGGGGCGTCGATCCGCTTCGGGCTCGACAATTGATGCCGTGAACTGCATTCCAGAACGAAAGGCCACCTGTTCGGCCAAGGTGAGATCGGCTCGCTCGAGTTGCCCGACGGCCGGAAGCACATGAGTCGCGAGGTCGCATAGGTCCGTATCGGCCACATCAACGACAACAAGCGCATCAAGCAGGGCTACAGCTTGACGGAAACGGTCCGGTTCGGGAAATGCAGAAAGCGGGTTACCGCCGGTCACGACCAAGACTTTGAGTCGACCATCTTCGATTTCATCAACCAACGCAGCAACCGGCAGTTGCCCCGCAATCCGCACCAGTTCGGGGCGCGAGGGTGGACCATCAAGGGCGGGAGTGCCCGGGCGAACCGGGGCCAACCGGTTCACAACCCCTTCGTTGAAGCGCATCCCGCCAACGACATCAAGAGAATTCGTCATCGCCAAGAGAACCCAGCGAAGCCACTCAACAACGATGCCGTCGGTTGCCATGGTCGTTCCGGTGCCGCAGAACATTGCAAGGCGACCAAAGTTCGATCGCAGTTGCACAACGAGTTCGTCGATCAACTGTCGGCTGCAACCTGTGGCGAGTTCTGCAGCATCAAGTGAAAACGGGAGGACCGCTCGAGCGAGTCGATCGATGTCACTGTCGTGGCAGGTCGATGCGAGCGTGTCGCGGCACCGCTCGTCGGCGAAAAGTTCGCGCACGAGAGCAGCTAGCAGGATGACGTCTGATCCAGGACGAACTTGGAGGTGATTGTCCGAGAGCTTTGCCGATTCGGTTCTTCGAGGATCAATAGTCCATACCTGCCCGCCTACTGCCTGATTCTCGCGAAGACGACGTACAGGATCGGCCAACGTGGTTCCGTAACCATGCGAAACAACAGGGTTCGTTGCCAACAGAATCAACAGTCGCGACTGCTCCGGGTCCCACACAGGATTCAGCATCGGGTGACCTGCGACTGCCTCAGCAGCAACGAGAACTGGAGCATTGTCGACCGTGGCTGCCGTGTAGAAGGACGTACTCCCCACCGAACCCATCCACATTCCGCAAGAGACCTGACCAGCGGAGTCATAGGCAAGTCCCGTAGCGAGATAGAGACCTATCGAGTCCGCTCCATCGTTACTTTTGGTCTCATCAATGATGGCCGCGAGGTCATCAAGTACGTCATCCCAACCAACAGTTCTGCCGCGTAGGCGCGGTGAATCGAGCCGATTTGGGGAGTGATGCCATTGCGGAAGTGCTCTGCCTTTTTCGCAGGTGTAGCCACGCGATACCGGGTGTCCTGCATCGCCGCGCACTTTCACGACCTGACCTTCGTCAACAGTGACCACAATGCCGCAGGCTGCGGCACAAATTCGGCAGAAAGAAAGATGCTCAGACACTGAAGTTGTTCAACGCTCGTCGAGAATTGTTGGGTCGGCGCGAAGTTCAAGACGCGCCATTGCCTCCCAAAACCCGATAAAGCCATTTCCGTCGCTCTGGCGACCACGTTCGATCCACCATTCAGGAACTGCTGATTCCGTTCGGCCACCAGCCGCGCGGATATGCCACGCCCGTTGACAACGCTGTTCGAGCGCCACTGCGCGCTGGTGAACGGCGCGAATCGTTGAACCGAGAACAAACACACCATGACCAGCAAGTAGCGCGAGGTTTGCATCGCCCATTGCAACAACGGCGTCGTGGGCAGCCGCTGAGTTATCGACACCACCACCGTATTCATCGATGACGATGAGGTCGCCACCTCCGCCGAGGCCAGAACTCTGGTCGTAGACGGGAGGAACCTCTCCCATGTCCGCCCATACCGTTCCGTAAAGCGGATGACTGTGCATCGCCACGCCGACATCTTCTCGAAGCTTGTGAAGTTCGAGATGCAACGGGATACCCAAAGGTGCAGGCCACTCCCCCTCAACCACCGTTCCCTCGAGGTCGATCCTGATGAGTTGCGAGGGACGGAGTTCGTCCCAGGTTATGAACCACGGATTGCAGAGCAAGGTGCCATCGCCAAGATTCACCGTGATGTGGCCGGCCAAATGGTCGGCATAGCCCTCTCGCCATAACGCTCTCGCCAACAACACAAACTCTTGGCGAAGCGTCAACTCTGGAAGCAGCTGATCTGGTGTTGGCGTGAAACTCATCGTGATCCCCCTTCGAGAACTCCATCTATGCCCAAGGAACTTGGGCGGAGCCATACGTAATCCCCCGACACTAGAGTCCGCCCATGCGATTTACAGGGAAACGAATCTTTGTCACAGGTGCAGCCGCTGGGATCGGCGAAGCCACCGTCCAACTTTTCCGCGAGGAGGGTGCCGACGTTGTGGGGGTCGACGTTGCCGAAGCTGAAGGAGTTGCCTACTGCGACGTCACCAATCCCGAATCGGTGAACGCCGCCATGGACGCTGCTATCGCCGAGCTCGGAGGTCTCGACGTCCTCGCCAACGTTGCGGGCGTCAACTGGTTCTCCAAAGTTGAAGACATCACCCTTGAACTCTGGAACCGCCACCTCGCTGTAAATCTCACCGGACCAATGCTTGTCACCCAAGCTGCGCTCCCTCACCTACGAGCCTCCATCGGAAACATTGTGACGGTGGGTTCCATTTCTGGGCTTCAGGGCCAGCCGTACAACTCGTCGTATTGCGCTTCCAAAGCGGGCCTCATCATGTTCATGAAGGCACTTGCCGTTGAACTAGCTGCCGACGGCATACGAGTGAACCTTGTGTGCCCTGGCGGAGTCGATACCGCAATGACCACGAACGCTCTTTCAAATATCAAGGGCGAGATTGACTTCAGCCACTTTCCCAAAATGATGGGTGTTCTCCCCGGCATGATGGCACCGGTGAAGATAGCTGAAGCACTTGCACACCTTGCGTCAGATGCTGCGAGCACCACGACAGGAGCATCCCTCGTCGTCGACAACGGGACTCTGTGGTGATGCTTGCGCCAACTGACCTCGACCAGATCCATCAGTTGAAGGCGCGCTATTTCCGACTGATGGACACAAAGCAGTGGGATCTACTTCGTGACGTCTTTACAGTCGATGTTCGGATCGATACGACCGAAGACAGTGGCACTGTCATCGACGGCGTTGAGAACTACCTGCCGTTCCTCATCTCTCAGATTGGCGATGTCGTTACCGCCCATCATGGACATACGCCAGAAATTTCATTCGACAATGACGATCACGCAACTGGTATTTGGGCGATGGAAGACGAACTGTGGTGGCCCGAAGGCCAACCCATCAAATACCTACATGGCTACGGCCATTACCACGAGACCTATGTCCGAACGGCTGACGGTTGGAAGATCAGCTCACTTAGGTTGACGCGGCTTCATCGAATTTTTGAATTCGCTGACTGACTCACCACCAAGGCAGTAACGGTTAGTCGAGCAACTTGGCTTTCGCCGCTGCGTATTCCGTATCTGTGAGTGCACCAGATGCATGCATGTCTCCCAACTTCTGAAGCTGGGCAACATGATCGCTAGCGTCACCGCTGCTGAACCGAGACGCAAGAGTGGTCCATGTTTTTGTGACGGAATTCTTCATTCCGTCAACGTCGACATCGAGCTGCACGTCGGGGAACTCAGCGAGTGACCGACTGCGAAGGTACTCAAGGCCGAGGCCCACGACTACTCCGACAATGATCACTGACCACCAAAGCCGCAACGCTGGGGATGGCACGATGAGCAGGACGAGAAGGTAAAGAACTGCAGCACCCACCCAAAACACGGTTCGATCTGCGTTGAGTACTGGGGCAGCTGATCGACGAGCCCACGTGGCGATGCGATTTGGGCCAATGACAAGCATTCCCGCAACGATGATTACACCCCAGGTAATCAGCAACCACGCGGTGTCGAAAAGCAACTCCGAAAGAATCCCGAAAATAATCTTTGCAGCAACGCTGTACTGGGGGTCGGTAATGGTCGAATCGATGTAGTTGCCGGTAAGCCTGCGCATGGTCGTGAGCAGTAGACCAACGACGATGATCGACCATCCAACATTGCGCAACGTGAGACGACGACGCCCACGGGCTAGCCACACCGCCAATGCATACAACGCAACGATGAGGACGAAGAGTATTGGGCCCAAAATATTGACGATTTTCACAGCGTTCTGAATTGAGGCGAGTGAGCTCGATTCAAAAATTGTGATTTGACCAACATCAGCCGGCAGTTTGTCCATGACTGATGCGGGGATCCCAAGATCGGTTCCGACGATCCGGACGATCTCACCGATGTCAAGGGTGACCTTGCCATCCTTCGTGGATCCCACTCTTGTTTTGTCCTCGAGAACATTGACGAGGGCCCGGTGAGCCTTCTCGTTAACTGTGTGCCAAATCTTCAGCACTTGGTCGGAGGACAAGATCTTCTCGACAGCAGTTGCCGCTGGCGTGCGGATTCCGGCGGCCAATGGACCGGCGACGCCCTTCCAACCCTCAGGGAGTTTGTCCGACAACTCTTGCTGAACATCGACGTTCGAATAGATCTGGTCGACGATGTAGGTAGATAACGCCTCCTGCACCTTGGGCTCAGCGAGGATCTTGTCGCTAGCGGCCACCCATTTTGGGGTGCTCAATATCTGTCGCTTGACCCAAACATCAGCGGCCGTGCCAAAAAACAAGACCGATGCCAGCAGGATCAGCAGGAAGATCCCAATGCGCCGGCCTCGGCCCGAATGGAGCGATGAAGAAACTGTTTGGTCAGTCCCGGGATCAGATGTCGTCGAAGTCATGGCTCAGAGTCTGCCCCGAAGAAGGTTCGTTTTCAGGGATTCCCGGAGCTGGCCTCAGCGTGTTTCTGGCGTGAACTCGATATCAACCCGGTCATAGGCACGGGTAAAGGTGGCTCCGAGAATCTTCGACTCTGCACCGGGCGTAAGCCGCCAGTCTGGAATACGCCGCAACAGCTCTTCGAACATCACCCGAATTTCGATTCGTGCGAGCGATGACCCGAGGCAGAAATGCGTACCGAAGCCGAACGCGACGTGATGATTATGCGATCGATTCACATCGAAGCTGTCTGGATCTTCGAACACCGACTCATCACGGTTCGCCGAGGCGTACATCAACAGGAGTTGATCCCCCTTCTTGATGTTCTTTCCCCGAAACTCAAGATCCTTGGTTGCAGTTCGACGCATATTGAGAATTGGCGTTACCCAGCGGATGAATTCCTCAACTGCGGTTTGACCAAGAACGCTCGGATCGTCAATCAAAATTGCTCGTTGATCAGGCCGCAGCGCCAGCTCGCGGATAACAGCACCGATCACCGTGCGAGTTGTTTCCGCTCCACCATCGAGAAGCAACAAGCACTCTGAAATGATTTCGGCATCGGTCCAGAGACGACCGTCTACTTCGGACGTCGCCCAAATCGAAATCAGATCGTCCTGTGGAGAAGCACGACGGGCGTTGATCAACTCAATCGTTGCGCCAGAGAATTCCATGATTGCGCTCATGGAGAGTTCTGAAAAAGGAGCAGTAGAACCATCGGCCGGGTTCTGTCCCGACTCGTGCATCGTCACTTCCGACCACTCGCGAAGTTTTGGCCACAGTTCTCGCGGGAATCCGAGTTTGTCGCCAATCAATATTGCGGGAAGCGGCGACGCAAGGGACTCGATCGCTTCACAACTTCCCTTTGCAGCAACCTCGTCGATCAGTTCATTAACGATCGAGCGAATCTTTCCTTCAATCTGCTTGACCGCACGAGGGGTGAACTGCCGGGCAACCAGCATTCGCTGCTGCTGGTGTTCTGGATCATCACGGTTAATCATCGACGTATCGTCACGCTGATCGGTCGCAGGTCGAGAGCCATCTTCAGAGGTGAAGTCCTGCCAGTTCTTTTCGACCTCGACAATGTCTTCGTATCGAGAGATTCCCCACAACTTATGAACGGGGTCCCAGTGGACGGGATCATTTTCACGAAGCCACCGGTACGCGGCCCATGGATCCACATAGAACTGCGGATCAAGAAGGTTGATGTACGGAGTTTCGGTGGCAGTCATACGCCCTCCCCATGGTCGTGTACTTGCGCTTGCGATTCTTGCTCACAATCGCCAGCACTGCACCCGCTCCGAAGTGTCGTGGCCCCGACGCTTGCGACTGGCGGGTCAATCACGTCGACAAGAACGCACACTTCGCCCAGTCGAAGATTTCGCTTAGGGAATGCGACCGAATGACATGATCGGACCGTAGGTCCACCAACCATTCATCGGGGTAATCGCAACACCTTTAGCGGTATGGAGGATCTGATTTCCGCCGATGTAGATGGCAACGTGTTCCGAGCCACCGGCTCCCCAAAACACGAGATCACCTGGTTGCAACTGCGATTCCGAAATTCGGATCGTTGATTTCCACATCGCTCCGCTGTAGTGCTGCAGCGAAATACCTACCTGCAGAAATGCCCATCGAACGAACCCAGAACAGTCGAACACATCTGGGCCTTCAGCTGCCCAAACGTAACCGGCACCCAACTTTGTGCGTCCCGCAGCAATGGCTCGAGCGGCCTCGGGCCGTACTTGTCCAGGATTCGGATTCGGCGCCGCGGTGGCACGACCACCAGAGGATCTCGCCGATGCGGCCGCCCGAGCCGCGGCAGCTGCCGCAGCAATTCGAGCATTCTCTGCCTGAACGAGAACTCGAAGTTCTCCCTGAACCCGCGCGTTGATCGCTGCTTGTTGGTTTGTTGCATCGTCAGCGGCCCTCTTGAGTTGCTCAATCTCGGCGGCTTTGGCTGTCGAAACATCCTCGGCAGCCTTTAAGCGAACGCCATCTTCTTCGGCCTTCTGCCGAGCAGCGTTCAGTGCGTCGACAAGATCCTGTCGGCTGCCAGAAAGTGATTGGAGATAAGACCGCTTCTGTACGCCCGCACTCGCATCGTTCGAAATGAGGGCATCGAACTCGGGGCTGTCATTGCCCGATTGATAGGCCGCGACTGCGTACTGACGAAGATCCTCGCGGCGCACATCGGCCTCGGCAGCGGTTTGAGCAGCGAGCACCTTTGCGGCGTTCACCTTCTCTTGTGCCTGTTTGAGTTCGTAATTCGCCTTCTCGTATTGCCCGTTGAGTTCCTGCTGGCGATCCTCAAGCTGCGCCAATTGCTGGCCAATCCGCTCCGCTTCAGCCTTCTTGTCGGAAAGAGGGTCAGCGCTTACTGGAGCAACCACGACGGCACCGAGCAACAGGACGACTGCAGCGATGAGGGAAACGAAACCAAGACGAAGAGATCGGGAACGCTTCACGGCCGACACCTTGTCACCGTTTCCTACGCCTCGCGCGAACCCAGCAGCGCTGGAACCACCGAATTCCTCGGTAGGGATCGGGCCCCGACGCTGGGGCGATGCTTCGCAATCCATGGTTTAGAATCTTTACAGACCACCCCTAGAGCCGCAACGCGGACGCCGGATTCCTGCCATCAGGTGGTTTCGAGCGGCAGAGATCGGCTCGCGTGATGCGATCCGGGCGATCCTCCGAAACTGATGTTCGCCGGTCTCGAGATGGTTGCGGGCCCACGATTCATCAATCGCAGCCTCGCTACGATCCCATCGGGGATTTCGCCATGGGGGGCTTCACGATGCAGACGGTTCTGGACGGTCTCTGGTTTGGTGAGGGCCCTCGGTGGCACGCAGAGCGCTTGTGGTTCAGCGATATGCACGGCCATCGAGTCCTCTCAACCGATCTCGCCGGCGATGTCCGAACCGAGATCGAAATGAGCGATGACGAGCCTTCAGGCCTCGGTTGGCTGCCCGACGGCCGCCTCCTCGTCGTTGCAATGGAATCGCAACAACTCCGTCGGGTCGAGCGCGACGGAACACTCGCTCTGCATGCTGACCTCTCGGTAATCGCACGAGGCTCTCTCAACGACATGATCGTTGCGTCGGATGGCACGGCATATGTCGGAGATATGGGGAGCCGTATCCACGAAGGCGGCGAGCGCCAACCTGGCCAAACCATCGCCGTTCAATCCGACGGTTCGTGGTTTGTTGCTGCAGAGGAACTGGAAGCACCAAACGGCCACGTCCTCACGCCCAACGACGATGTCCTTCTCGTCGCTGAGAGTGCCGCTGCCCGGGTGACCGCATTCGATCGCCGACCGGACGGCACCCTCTCAAATCGTCGGGTCTACGCAGCCCTCCGTCCTTCACCCGATGGACCGCCGTTCGCCCCGCCGGATGGGATCTGCCTCGACGCCGAAGGTGCTGTTTGGGTGGCTGATCCAATCGGGGCTCGAGTTTTCCGGGTTCTCCCCGGAGGCCAAACCACCGCCGAACACCAATTCGACGGGTTGATCCCGGTCGCTTGCGTTTTGGGTGGCCCGGACCGACGAACGCTCTTTGTCTGCGCGGCCGCCGATTGGAAACGCGAAGAGGTTCTCAAAGCCCCAACCGGTGTGATCTTGGCCATCGATACCGAGATCAGCGGAGTCGGACGGCCCTGACAAACGTTCCTTGTGGACGTTCACCTACACATTGAACACATTGATGTGAGCCGCGACGGTCGGGTCCGACCGGGACAATCACGCGTCGGGGCGAAGCAGAACTTCGTGGATCGTCCCGTCGAGATCAGTGAATCCAAGTTCGCGCGCGAGGGCCGCCGACGAGAACGCTCGGCCCGATCGATCATCGAGGTCTCCGCACCCCAACAAGGCGACAACCGCGCGACCGAGAAACCGCGGCGATTCGGCGCCGGAAAGGTCGAAACGACCTTCGCCAGGGAGTTCAATGAACACGTCGTCACCGTCGGTCTGTGCCCCAAGATCAAGAAGTTCAGTGCGAACCAACCCGGGCCACAACGACACGATCGAAACTCCAGTTCCAGCAAGTTCGATCGCCATGTCCGAAGTCATCTTGTCGACAGCGGCTTTTCCGACTCCGTACACAACGTTGTGCCCGTAGCTCACCGCACCAGAGGATGAAACATTCACGATCAGTCCACTGTGGTTCTCGAGCATGAGCGGGGCGCCGAAAACGCTGGACACGTAATGAGAACGCGTGCCGATATCGATGACCTGATCCCACGCTTCGATCGGGAGTTCCCAAAACTTCTTGCCGAGCCACGGCACGAGGTCGGGAGCGGAATACACGTTATTCACCAGAACATCGAGTCGGCCGTGTTCTGAACGAACACGATCAAAGACTGCCTTCACCTGCTCGTCATCGTGATGATCGCATGCAACCGCTATGCCCTGACCCCCAAGTTCATCGATCTGCGCGGCCGTCTCGCCCACCGTGCCCGGAATTGGACCAACCTCAACACTGCGGCCAGTCACATAGACAGTGAAACCCGCCGCACCCAACTCAAGGGCTATTCCCTTACCGATACCGCGACTCGCTCCAGTCACAACAGCAACTTGTTCAGCCATGACACTCTCCCCCTCGTGTAGGACGAATTCAAAACGCTTGATGCACTCCCCCCGGAATACTTCGTTACGAAGTGTACAGATTGTCGTGTCGATCAGCGATGGTCACACGACTTCGCCGGCTTTTGCAGTGACGTTCTGACTAGCCTCGCTACATGAGTGAGCAATCGAACGTCCAGCTCATCTCGAGCCAACAACGCGACGAATCGATTGCCGTGACGAGCCGAGCGTTTTGGCCTGACCCATTGTTTGGCTTCTTCGCCAAGAGCCCAGAACAAGAGAAACGACTGCTGCCGGTCTTCCTCGGTGCACTCTTACGCGACTGCTTCCACCACGGACAGGTATGGGGAGCCAGTGAGGATCAACGCGTGGTTGGTTCTGCATCCTGGCTTCCGCCAGAAGGCACCCCGCGATCAAGGACCCGAGAGTTCAGGATCTACGCAGCATGCGCACGCGCACTGATTTTGGGGCGCAATCGCGTCACGGGCATGAAACTCCTCGGCGCCGTTGAAGACGAGCATCCGTCAGAACCTCATTGGTATCTGGCCCTTCTCGGCGTCGATCCCAGCCTGCAGGGACACGGCTACGGAAGAGCACTCCTTCAACCGGTGCTGACGAAATGCGACACGGCGATAGAGCCGGCCTATCTCGAGACCCAGAAGCCAGAGAATTTGCCTTTCTACGAGCGCTTTGGCTTTCGAGTACTGAAAGAGATCAGCGTTCCGGGCAGTCCCCCGGTGTGGTTGATGTGGCGTGATCCTGACCCGGCGAGACTCGAGCACTGACGAGCAACCTCGCTGCTCGCGCTGCCCGTGAGAGGATCAAGCGGTGGATGTACAGACGTTTTGCCGAGTGTGCAATGCAATGTGCGGACTTGTCGTAACTGTTGAGAATGAGACGATCACGAAGATCCGAGGCGACGACACGCATGCACTTTCACGTGGCTACACCTGCCCAAAAGGTAGAGCGCTTGGCGTGTTACATCACGATGATCAGAGACTCAATGTTCCACTTTCACGAAGAGGCCCTGAACTCGAGGAAACCACTTGGCTCTCCGTCCTCGACGATCTTTCTGATCGAATTGCGACATCGATCAGCGAAGACGGGCCAGAGTCCGTTGCGATGTACCTCGCCAGCGGTTCGGCATTCGATACAGCGGGACGACGGGCCGCAGAACGGTTCCTGACAGTTCTCGGTTCACATCAGAAGTACACAGCGACAACGATCGATACTCCGAGCAAACCCCTTGTGGCTGAGATCATCGGTGGTTGGTCCGGCCTCACTCCAATCTGGGATCACGAATCATCGAGACTGTTACTGCTGTTCGGCAGTAACCCTGTTGTCTCGCATGGCCACTCGAACGCGATCCCCGATCCAGTTCGACGCGTTCGAGAGTTTCAAGCCAAAGGCAGTTCAATTTGGGTGATCGATCCGCGCAGAACCGAAACTGCGACGCTTGCCGATCACCACTTGCAACTCGCACCCGGGACCGATTGGCTCGTCCTCGGCTGGCTTGTCCGAAATCTGTTGAGTCGCCACCCTGCTGCTTCCACCCTGAGTGAACGAACAACTGACCACGAAGATCTTGCTGCATACGTCGCCGGCTTCGACGATGAACTCGTCACCACCAATTGCGATCTCGCTTTATCGACTCTTGAATCTCTTTGTGATGCAGTCCTCCGCGCGGGAAGAGTCAGCGCTCTCACTGGGACGGGTGTCTCAATGTCGGCGACAGCAAATGTCACCGAGTACTTGCTATGGGCGCTCCACATCGTTACCGACTCCTACGACCGCCCGGGCGGGATGTGGTTCAACCCTGGTTACCTCCTTCAACTCGATACCCGTCCGCTTCCCCTCTCCGACGGGACTCCGGAATCGGGGCCAAAGAGTCGACCGCTTCTCCCCCGTCGCTTTGGCGAATATCCCTGTTCGGCACTGATTCCTGAGATCGAGGCGGGAAACATCACGACCCTCATCGTTGTCGGCGGCAATCCCGTCACTGCTCTTCCCGATACGGATCGCACAATCGCCGCACTTCGGTCGCTGACCACGCTCGCCGTTGTCGACATTCTTCCAACCGAGACCACAGAACTAGCGAGCCACGTTCTGCCCGCAGTCGATCAGCTTGAGCGCGCTGATCTCACCTGGCTTCTCGACAGTTTCCAACTCGCAGTTTCCGCACAGTTCACCGAGGCAGTCGTGGCTCCACTCGTCGAACGGAAGCCTGTGTGGTGGATGTTTGGTCAAATCGCGGACCGACTCGGACTCGATCTGCTCCCTAGCGGCACAACGACTGACCTCGCCACCGATCAAACGTTTCTCCAATCGGTCATAACCCGAAGCCGTGATTCCGAAGCCCTGATGAGTTCGTCAACGCTCACCATCCACTCGGGAGCCGTCTTCGGTTGGGTCACCGAGAATGTGCTCCCCGATGGCAAATGGCGACTTCAAGCCCCGGTCATCGCTGAACAACTGTCAGTCCATTTGCAGAACGCCCGCTCAGGTGCCGAAAACCAACTCGTGCTCATCCCAAGCCGCCAACTTCGGCTCATGAATTCTCAGTTTCGCGAGATTGCTGCACCCGGAGGAACCGTTGACGAAATCGTGATCCATGCCTCGCCTCGGAACGTCCTTTCCCTCGGATCACCAGAATTTGCAACTGTTGAAAGTTCGAATGGTTCGCTCTCGGCTCGACTCGTCGCCGACCCGAATCTTCGCGATGACTGCGTAACCGTCACCCACGGCGGTCGAGACCCAAATGTCTGCGCGCTGACCGATACCGACGAAGGGATCGATCCCCTTTCAGGAATGGTTCTGCAGTCCGGGTTTGGAGTCAGTCTCCGTGTCGCGGAGTAACACTTAGCTCTTCGCTGCAGCAGCAACACCAGAAATGATGCTGTTCCACTGAGCCAAATCACGTTCATCGGCAAGACGACCCGTGCGCGTGACGACATCGACATCGGGCGAAAGGGCACGAAGCGCTCCCGCCGTTGCTTGGTCTTTTGGAATGTGCTTGAACGGGTCGAAGTTGTAGTGCTTCATCGCGTTCTCATACGAGACCTTGTTGATCGTCTCGTCGTCGAAGCCTTTAAGGGTCTTAAGGAGTTCCTCAGGTGCATTCGGCCAGGTGCCGTCCGAATGTGGGTAATCGGATTCCCAACAAACATTGTCGATGTTGAAGTGGTCGAAGAGTTGTGGTCCAACCGTTTCCTTGATGAAACACACCAGAATGTGATCATTGAAGATCTGCGTGGGCGAACCAGTCTTCGAGAAGTCGTGGTTAATCCAACCGCCATGACGATCATTGACATGTTCTGCACGCCAGAGGAAATACGGAATCCATCCGATATCGCCTTCAGTAAGCGAGAACTTCAGGGTGGGGAATCGTTCCCAGAAGGTTGCCCAAATGAGATCAACAAGCGTGTAGACGGTTCCGGCTGACGAAAGGGTCATCGCCACGCCAGCGGGTGCGTCCACTGATGTTGCTGCACTCTTCGAGGAAGAACCGAGATGACAACAAATAACGGTGTCGGTATCGACACATGCAGCGAACAACGGGTCCCAAGCTCCGGAGTGTATCGAAGGCATGTTGAGGGCCGCCGGATTTTCAGAGAACGTCACGGCATGACAGCCCTTGGAGGCGAGCCTGCGCACTTCGGCGGCGGCTTCTTCAACGTCCCAGAGCGGGAGGATGCCGCAAGGGATGAATCGACCGGGATGCGCGGCACACCATTCGTCGATATGCCAATCGTTGTAGGCCTTGATCATGATCTCGTTGATCGCACGATCGGGGCCTTGGTTCAAGACCTGCCCCGAGAAACCGGTCCAGTTCGGAAAATTTAATCCAGCGAGTTGACCGCCTGCATTCATGTCTCGAACGCGTTCGTTGACATCCCAGCAACCAGGGCGCATCTGGTCATAACGAGAGGCATCGACATTGAAATACTCGCGAGGCTTCCCGGCGACAGCATTGAGTCCGAGATTGCGACCCTTGAGGTCGCCGTACCACCACTGTTCGATTCCGTTCTCGTCGGTAACGACCCGTGGCGCGAACTCTTTGTACTTGGCGGGCACATGTGCATCGAACATGTTGGCCGGCTCAGCAATGTGGTCATCGACACTGATCAGGATTAGATCGTCAGCATTCATTGGGACCCCCTCGGTCAACCCTTGCTTTGAGAAGCAATGCTCGCAGACTAGGCCCAACCCGTTCAGGATGACGAAGGGTCGTAGGCCAAATATTTGGCCCACGACCCTTTCAATCGAAATGTAATGTTTTGACCCTCGCCGCGGCTCAGTGCCCCGGTCGTGGTCCTTCAGATTCGATGATCTCGATGAGATAGCCGTCGGGATCGGAGATGAAGCCCACGATGACTGGCCAGCGTTCGAGTCGCTCAGGCTTCATATGGGACTCATAACCGGCAGCAACTGCCTTTTCCCAAGTGGCCACAGCGTCATCAACATAGATGTAGATCTTCCAGAGGGCGCGGCCATGGTCGATCGGCTGGGGTGTCATCGTCGGGTTGAACTTGGCGAGCTGAAGTCGACCGCCATGTTCGCCTTCGGCTCCGGCGAGATGGACCTCGTTCACATTTGGAATCTCGGTGCGACCGTGCTCAACGAGACCCATGATCTCGGTATAGAAGCGCACCGACTCCTCGAGATCACTGACTGCAATACAGAACTGACCAACTGTCGAACCCATGATTCCCCCTTGCGTGATGAACTGCGATAAGCAACGTAGCGGAAGCAGCCTCTCCTCGCTCACCATTCTCTTTTCAAAGACGGCCCGCCCGCCTTGGTCGATGTGTCAACCTTTCGCCAACGTCAGCGATTTCGATCGGACGAAGTCAACGAGCAAGTCTATTTCACACGATGACTGGAGATTCCGTGCCAGACCAACCAAGAGTTGATGCCGAGCGATACCAAAAGGGCGTCGCAAAATACCGAGAGATCTACGGCCCCGACCTCCCACTTGCCGAACACGGGTCTGCCGATTTTTTTGACCTCATGATCGGGCATCTCTTCGGTGAAGTGTGGACCGGAGAGGCCCTCGACGTTTCCACTCGTCGACTCCTCGTGATCGGTGTCCTTGCCGCCCAACACGAGTTCGACACCCTCGGCATTCAATTCACGAACGCTCTGCGCACCGGGGAACTCTCGCCCGAACAAGTACGAGAAATCGTCGTGCAGTTGATTCCCTACGTGGGTTATCCAAGCAGCGGATCACTGTTTCGTGTTTCGGAAACTGCGATCTCCAATTTAGAGAGCAAGTCATGACAGCGGTTGCGTGCATCGGGCTTGGTCAAATGGGCGGACCCATAGCGCTCAACATTGCCAACAGTGGCTTTGACACATCGGTTTTCGACATCTCGGAATCAGCATTCGAGCGTTTCAAGGGATCGACAGCGAGAATTGCCTCTTCGCCTGCAGATGCAGCGCGCTCAGCGGACGTTGTGTGCATCGTGGTTTTCAATGACGCGCAGACAATCGACACTGTCGCAGGAAGCGACGGTGTCCTAGCGACCCTCAAACCTGGGTCAGTCGTGGCCATTCACTCAACCGTGTCACCAGAGACAATCCGCCGACTCGCTCAGGCCGGCTCCGAAAAGAACGTTCACGTGATTGATGCTGGAATCAGTGGCGGAGAAACCGGCGCAGCTGCCGGAACACTGCTCACGATGGTCGGCGGGTCCACCGAAGCAGTCGGAGTTGCAACGCCAACGCTTCTAGCGTTCTCTAAGGAAGTCATTCATGCCGGAGACCTCGGAGCCGGGCTCGCTCTCAAGCTTGCGCGGAATGCCACCGGTTACATCTGGATGGCTGGTATCCACGAAGCAATGAAAATCACCAGCGCTGCTGGCGTCGAACTCGATGTCCTCCAACACACCATTCGAGAGGCCGGTGTCTTCGATCAGGCCCTTTCTCCATTCTTGATCGGCGGACCGACCCCGCTACCCGAAGACGCCCACTCATCGATGCGAGACCTACTCACCCATCTCCGGGATCTCGGCGAGAAGGATCTCGACCAAGCGCTCGGACTTGCTGAAGAGTTGAACCAAGACGTGCCGGTGACGCGGGCGACTCGGAAGTCATTCCACAGCGTCGCTCGGCTCTAATAATTTCTGACACAGGACGAAACGACATGTCACCAACAATCAGCCCAATCTCCGGTTCCATCGGGGCAGCAGTCACCGATATTGATCTTCGTTCGTTAGATCAATCCTCTTTCGAGGCTATCCACGCAGAGTGGCTCAGTCATCAGGTGCTGTTTTTCCCGGGCCAACATCTCACGCCGAACGAACAACGTGACTTTGCGCAGTGGTTTGGCCCGCTTGAAGTTCATCCCCTTACCGAGAAACTCGACGGGGTCCCCGAGGTCACCGTGCTCCATAGCGAGCGGGGCGGCCGAGCCGACGTTTGGCATACCGACGTCACGTTCAATGACGCTCCACCAATCGCGGCGGTCCTTCAGCAAATCAGTGGCCCGGAATATGGCGGCGACACGATGTGGGCGAACCAGTACGCGGCATTCGAAGCAATGTCGCCGGCCATGCAGGACTTTCTCCGGGGTCTCACCGCGATCCATACGGCGTGGCCACAGGGTCATCCCGAGTTGAAGGCAGAGAGGCCTGTCATCCTCCGACACCCAGACTCCGGTCAAGATGCACTCGCAGTCAACCGACTTTTCACCACCAGAATCCCCCAGCTTGCGCAGTCCGAGAGTGATGCACTCCTCAGCCATCTCTTCGCATGGGGAGACCGACCGGAATTTACGTGTCGATGGAGTTGGTCACCAGGAGACATCGTCATCTGGGACAACCGCTGCACTCGCCATTACGCAATTGGTGACTACGACGAGGAGCGAGTGATGCACCGCGTCACCGTCCTCGGAACGTACGCAAACCTCGGAAAAGTGACCGCCTCCTACGAACACCGCACGATTTCAAAACTCTCGGCATCAGTCGCCTTCGAACGCCGGTAGAGAGAAAACAAGTCACACCGAGAAGCGCCCCACTAAGGTCCTTCTCTGATCAAGGGGGAACAATGAAAGAACTCAAGGGCAAGGTTGCTGTCATTACCGGTGGCGCCGGTGGAATCGGCAAAGCCATGGGTGAGCGGTTTCTGGCAGAGGGAATGAAGGTCGTCCTTTCCGACCTTCGTTCAGAACAACTCGACGGTGCTGTCAACGAATTGAGTGGTGACGGCCGCGAGGTCATCGGTATCACCGCTGATGTCTCAAGTCTTGAGTCGGTCGAGGCCCTTCGAGACGCGACGCTTGAGAGGTTTGGCAAGGTCCATGTTGTTTGCAATAACGCCGGAGTCGCCTCGGGCGCTCACGGTCGCCTTTGGGAACACGAGATCAACGATTGGCGTTTCGCGTTCAGCGTGCATGTCTACGGCGTGATCAACGGAATCAACGCATTCGTACCCACCCTTCTCGACCAAGACGAAGAAGCCCACGTTGTGAACACATCGTCGAACAACGGCGGCTTCTCCCCTATTGCGATGTCACCGACTTACGCAACTTGCAAAGCCGCTGTCGTAACGCTGAGCGAATGTCTCTACGGACAGCTCGCTGAAGTGAACCCCAAGATTGGTGTCTCCGTTCTCTTCCCAACCGGAAAGACCAAAGGCGTCCTCAACACGGGCATCTGGGCGGCCGCCGAACGCCCTCCGGGCTACGAGGCCGATCAACCGATCGACCACACACACAAAATGGCAGGCTGGATCGAATCAATGGAAGCCGCCGGCACCCCCGTTGCCGTAACGCCCTTGTCGGAGGTTGCCGAGCAGGTCATTGAAGGGCTTTACGCCAACCGATTCTGGATGGTTGAAGAAGGTCGCTTCGAGGACGCTGTCAATGAACGCACCCAGATCATCCTCAATCGCGCGGCCCCGCTCTACCAGCGCTAACTCATCATGACCGAACTGATTCTTGACTCATTGCAACGCCGAATGGCGGCAATGCATTCGCTGTATTACCAAGCCGTCGGTTCGATGGACCTTGAGCATGTCAATCACTTTGAACGCGAGAAGGTTCTTCCGATCGCGTTCTCCCTCTTCCACTACACAAACCAGGAAGACGGGAATTTCATGTTCATCACTGGTGAACTGCCGATCTGGAACGAAGAGTGGCAATCACGAGTGCAGTTGGCCATTAACGACCACGGCAAGGAACGCACCGTCGATGAGATGATGCATCAGCGCATCGGCGATTTTGAAGCGTTCAAGGAGTACCAGCGAACGGTCTTCGAGCGCACCGAGGCCTACCTCGCAACAATGGACCCCGCCGACTTCACACGACTAGTCATCCCCCGCCCGTTTCCTCCGCAGGTGGTCTCTACCTACAGCGCTCGCGTTGCTGGGCCCGAAGGCATCACGGTCCTTGATGGATTCGAGTGCTGGCTCTACCAGCACGGGCTTCGCCATATGGGCGAAATCGAACTCGCCCGTGGTCTTGTCGGTCTCGGCGGAATGACGAGCTAACGCTCGAACGGACTAAAGAGCGACCGTCTTTGGAAGGTCGGAGTTTCGAATCTCGTCGGCCCAGGGGTAGTGCATCGGATTGATGCGGTCGTAGGGGGCGTCAACCAATATCTGAGTCGTCGAATCGACTGGCTCAGCCTCGCGCATCTCTTTTGCAGCGACGGCTGCGTCGCCTTCAACGAAGACAATGTCCATATCGAGTCCGTCGCGAAGTCGGGAACTCAGACTCCAGACGCCGTGAACAAATTCCAATTCAACGAGGCGTGCAGCTCGATCAAGCGAGACCTCTTGGCCACCCCGACGTTGACGCAGCACCACGCCCGTGTGGCCCACGAACGGCACATCGGCCGGCACCAACTTTGTTGGCGGCGAAACAAATGCAGCTACCGACTGAAAACAATCCCCTTCACGCACAGCCTTTTGATTCTCAGGAAATGCCATGCGACCCGTATCGATTAATCGCTCGCGCAGTGTGCTCATATCGTCGAACGCGATCTGTGGGTCTCCTGTGAGCGTGTAGATGGTGATGAAAGTTGCGCGTCCAGCACCGAAGGGTGAACCTTCAATCACCTCACGTGCAGCGTGAAGAGCGGGGCGCGCCACGTACCGGTTACTGAGCATGACGCCTTCGAGCATGACGTTCGGCGGCGTGTGTTCCAGGTCGTACCAACGGTTCCAGTCCTCGATTACAGCAGCATCACAATCAAGGGCGGCGAAGATGATTCCAGAAGGTTGCATTCCAGCATTCTGACCGAGGTCGTAGTGCTCGGCCGACACTCTGCCCAACAGAACGCCCTCGCCGGCCGGAACTAGGTGGAAGAGAATCCGACACCGGTACGATCAGGATGTGGATGAAATGCTTCCAACTTCAATTCAGGAAGACTCCCCTGCCACCTTCGCCTCGCGGCCATTTTCCGCACTCGATGAGTTGATCTGGCGAGTCAGTTGGGATGCTCGTCCGAAATATCGCGGCAAGCTCCATGCGATATCGGCCATGCTCGCCCCACCCGCTGCTGTCGCCATGACGCTGAACGCGAAGCCAGGCCGAAATCGAGTTGCCGCAGGGATTTACGGCCTCGGAATCTGCGCGATGTTCAGCGCATCTGGCGCCTATCACCGACTCACCAAAAGCCGGAAGATGGCGAGCGTGATGCGCCGCATCGATCATTCGATGATTTACGTGATGATCGCCGGCACCTGGACACCGATCGCCGTTGCAACGCTCCCACCGAAACACGCGAAGATCGTGCTGGCCGCAGTGTGGTCTGCCGCGGGCGTTGCTGCCGGCACGAAGGTATTGCGGCTGAATGAAAGCCAACGTGCTGGTTCATGGTTCTACCCAGTGCTCGGGGTTGCTGGCACCGTCCTCGCGCCGTCGGTGGTGCGAGTTGGGGGCAAACCTGCACTGGTCGGACTCGTTGCTGGAGGTGCGGCTTATCTTGGCGGCGCCGCCGTCTTCGCGGCGCAACGTCCGAACCCGTGGCCGAAAAAGTTTGGGTTCCACGAAATCTTTCATGCCGCCGTCGTCCTCGGCGTTGTCACCCACTACCTCGCGATTTGGCGCATTCTTCGGCGTAGCCGCTAATCAGGTCACCGCATCAGCTGCGCCGCCGTCGAATCGCAGATGCGCACCATTCAGATGCCACGCCGGTTCACTGACGACAAAGGCGATGAATCGACCAACATCTTCCGGTGTTGAAATGTGGCCGGATGGGTTTGCCATACCCGTTTCGAGCACGAACTTTTCAACTGACGCCCAGTCCGGGCTAACTCCCTTGCGCTCGGCCCGCTTCGTGAACAGTTCGACCATCTCGGGAGTGGCGATGATCCCCGGACTCACGCAGTTCACGGTGATGCCGGTGTTCGCTAGATGCTTCGCCAAACTCACCACAATCGACGGGAGAGCGCCCTTTGCGGCGTAGTACTCGGGAATGCGATCTCCCGGGCGGGTTGCTCCAACCGTCGAGACGAAAACAATCCGGCCCCAACCGTTCGAGCGCATTCCGTCAATGAATTCATTCGTTACTCGGATCGCGCTGACGACGTTTGTGTCATAACTCGAATGCCAAGACTCAGCATCACTACCGGGCCAGTCACTCCCCTCGGCAACGCCGTAGTTATTCACCACGATGTCGACTCGAGTCGATACGCGATCCACTTCGGTACGAAGTTGTCTCGTTCCATCATCGGTCCGAATATCGCCGATGACTTCGTGAGCGATTCCTCCGTTTGATCGAATCGAGTCGATGGTCTCGGCACAAGATCCGACCTCAAATCCGTGGACCAGAACGGTGGCACCCTCAGACGCCAGCACTCGAGCTAATCCGGCCCCCGTTCCTCGCCATGAACCTGTAACGAGTGCGACGCGACCAGCGAGCCCCAAGTCCATAGCGAACTCTCTTAGTGCGAAGAGCGAACGAGGCGACCGGGACGAGCACCCGTATCGGTATCGTCTCGGCGAGTGACCACGCCACTCACGATCGTTGCCACATACCCCGAAGCATTCTGAAGTATCCGGCGGCCACCCGCGGGCAAATCGTCAGCAGGATGCGGCGGACGCAGCGTGAGATGTTCGAGATCAATCACGTTGATGTCGGCCTTTTTGCCAACCGCGAGTGTGCCGCGATCGGTCAGGCCAACGACCTCAGCCGTGAGTGCCGTTTGCTTCCGGACAATTGATTCGAGCGACAGTAGATCACCGCGAGTTCGATCCCGAGTCCAGTGCGTAAGCATGTACGTCGGCAGCGACGCATCGCAGATGAACCGGACGTGGGCTCCACCATCAGAAAGACCGAGGACCGTGTCTGGGTTTTCGAGCATGACAGCGAGATGGTCCTGGGATCCTTTCGCATAGTTGGTAAACGCACCGAGCAGGAGCGCTCCGCCGGCGATCGAGTCGTAGAGAACCTCCCAAGGGTCCTTGCCACTCGTCTCGGCGATTCCGGCAATCGAACGATCTCGGGTGGGCTCGTAATCAGGCGGATCCCCAAGAACAAAGAGCCTCTCGAACATGTAGGCCATGTTGTCGGCGATTGATTCGTACTGGCGGTTCGGATCTTCGGGGAGATTCTCTTCAGCGAGAATCGCAGCCTTCACCTCAGGCTTTTGCAGTTCGTGAAGAAGAGCTTCGTAAGAAAGTTCTGACTCAAGTCGACGGAATGTCGGCCTGCGCATAAGGCCGTGGTAGGTCGCGACCCCGATCAGCATTCCGCCCGGGCGACCAGCAACCTGCGGCACAAGCTGTGCGCCTTCAGTATTTGCTTTCGCAACCGCTGACAACTGCTCTTCCCAAAGATCTGGAGCACCCATGGACTGAATCATCAAGAAGGTGACCGGAGCGCCTGTTCGCTTCGACACCTCAGCCAACAGGGCAATTTCATTCAGGACTGTTTCGTAATCGTCACCGGTTTCGCCGGTTGGAACTGCTTCAAAGAGTCCGCCGCCAGCGTCGACCATTGCCTGAGCGAGAGCGACGAGTTCGGTTGAATTCGCGAATGTTCCAGGAACGAGTTCGCCGTCGAGCGTGCGATGGTTCAGCGAACGAGAGGTTGATACACCAATCGCTCCCGCTTCAATCGATGCTCTGACATGAGAAGCCATCTCAGAAATTTCATTTTCGGTCGGTTCAACATCGAGCGCACCTCGATCTCCCATTACGTAGACACGCAATGGAGCATGCGGAAGGAACGCTGCGAGATCCATGGAGTACTCACGCGCCGCGAGAGCGTCGAGGTACTGCGGGAACGTTTCCCACGACCACTCGATGCCTTCATGCAGCGCGGTTCCCGGGATGTCTTCGACGCCCTCCATTAGTTCGACAAGCCACTCCTCTTTACCAGGGCGAACTGGAGCGAACCCAACGCCGCAGTTACCGACCACAACGGTCGTTACACCATGACTTGCAGAAGGATCGAGAACTGGATCCCAAGTTGCTTGTCCGTCGTAGTGAGTATGGATATCAACGAAGCCTGGCGAAACAACGAATCCCGTTGCATCAATCGTTTCACGAGCGTCACCATCGACTGCGCTTCCGATTTCGACGATCACGCCATCCTTGATGGCGATATCGCCGACATAGCTTGGCTGGCCCGTGCCATCGACAATGGTTCCGTTGATGATTTTCAAATCGAACATGTTGTGACCCTAGGCGTGTACGACCTTGGCCCGCACGACTTCAGATCCAGAACTACCCTCCGTTGATGTCGGGGCAGCCAGCCCCCGAGGACTGGGGAAGTCAATGTCACCTGCCGATTGGGATCGAATCGTTGATGTCGTCATCGTGGGGTCCGGCGGCGCCGCTCTCGTGGCGGCGACGATGGCCGCCGATGAGGGCGCAGAGGTTCTGGTCGTCGAGAAGGACGAACTCCTCGGTGGTACCACCGCAGTTTCAGGCGGCGGGATTTGGCTCCCCAATAACCATGTAATGGCCGAAGCGGGTATCCCCGACTCCAAAGAGGCTGCACTCACCTACATCGAGCGTGTGTGTGATGGACGAGCTCCCGACCCAGCGCTTCTTGAGGTGTTCGTCGACACGGCACCCGAGATGCTCAAGTACCTCGTGGAACACACCCCGGCGACGTTTCATATCCAGCCCCTGCCCGATTACTACACACCGTGGGGATGGGAAGGCCACCTTCCGCGCCCAGGCCGGACAGTTGAGGCCAATCCCTATCCCGTTGGCGAACGTCTCCCGGAGTGGAAAGACAAGATCGTGAAGCGCGGCACCCTCATGTCGCTCGGCGCCGCAACAACGCTCACTGAAGATTTCATGCCGCGAACGCCCGAGATGGAAGCCGAGCTTGCACGTCGTGAAGCGGAGGACGTTCGCCCGAAGGGTGCTGCACTTATTGCAGCGTTGCTCGAGGGCTTGCTCAATCGCGACGTGAGCATTTGGTTGTCTTCGCCAGCCAAAGACCTCGTCACCGATGAGACTGGTTCCGCCGTCGGAGTCGTCGTTGAGCACGACGGCAAGCACACACGCGTTGGAGCACGCAAGGGCATCGTTCTCGCATGTGGCGGATTCGAATGGAACCGAGACATGGTGATGACGCACCTCGGTTACGACGTGAAGCCACTCAGCCCAGGTGGAAACACCGGCGATGGACTCAACATGGCAATGAAGGCCGGGGCGCAACTTGGCAACACCACCTCGTATTGGGGAACCCCTGTGATGTTCGACCCCGACATCACTCGCAACGGCGAAATGGTTCCGCAATTCGAATGGGGCCGCGGAGAGCCGTCCTCGATAGTGGTGAACCAGAAGGGCAAGCGCTTCGCCAACGAGGCACTCCCCTACAACGATTTCCCGAAAGCATTCGGAGTCTTCGACAACAACAATCAAGAATTCCCGAACGCGGGACCGTGCTGGCAGATCTTCGACAACGCTGTGCGCTCGAAGGTTCGCGTGCTGTCAATGCTCCCTGAAGAACCGGACCCCGAATGGGCTATCAAGGCCGACACCATCGCTGAGTTGGCTTCGCTGATTGCTATCGAACCCAATGCGCTCGTTTCCACCGTTGAACGATTCAACGAGAACGCGACAAACGGCGAGGACCCTGACTTCGAACGGCACCGCAAGGGCCTGATGGGTCCTGGCTCAGTCAAACCGTTGATCGAAGGACCATTCTACGCCGTGCGCATTTATCCAGGCATGCTTGGAACCAATGGCGGTCCAATGATCACCAAAGACGCCGAAGTGCGTCGTCAAGGCGGCGGTGTGATCGATGGTCTCTACGCCGCCGGGAACACGGCGGCCAATGTTTTCGGATGGGCCTACCCGAGTGGAGGCGGCACGATCGGCAACGGCACCGTGTTCGGGTACCGAGCCGGGATCCACGCAGGATCCCGACCGGCACGCCAAATCTGAGGCCCTAGTCCGCTTTGGGAATCACGCCACCGGCGGCAATCCAACGGCCAATGACTTCGCCAGCTTCAGCCGGTGAATACACGTCTTCTTCGTAGCTCCACTTTCCATTACCGGCGTAATGGAGGATCGTGTTCACGTCGAAGCCGTAGTAGCCGTCATCGCCGTCGGGCGCAGGAAGAATGTTTGGAATCAACGCGCTGATGCGATTGCCTTCGATGAACTTGTAGGACACCGGAAATTCCATCGTCGGAAATGGCTGCATCACACCGTTGATCCAGTCTCGAATTTCCTTCTGACTCTTGAAATAACCGTAGTGATGTTCGCGATAGTGCGCGTCATCAGTGAACTGATCAGCCCACTGGTTCCAGTCGCCAGTCGCTACCGCGATTTCGCCACGCTTGCGATAGTTCTCGAACTCTTCCTCGATCTCTTCACGAGGGAAGGCTGGTTCGGGTGGGTTCGGTGCCCAACCCTCAATCCCTTCGAGCGTGCGGTCTTGAGGGGTCTCACGAGTACCACCGGCCTTGATCCAGTCGACAAAAACGCGACCAGCATCTTCAGGGTTGTAGTAGTCACCTTCGAAACTGAACTTTCCGTCTCCGGCGTATTCAAGGATTGTCGTATTCGGAAATCCGAATCGCTTGCCAGTGCCAGTGGGATCGGGAAGGTTGTTCCAGATGTAGAAGCTGATGCGATTGCCTTCGATCATGTACCACTCGATCCAAAGGGTCATCGTTGGGTAGTCGGCCATGCATTCAACAATCCACTTCTGAATTGCTGCGCGACCGTTGAACACCCCGAGATTGTGTTCTTCGTAGAGCGCATCTTCTGTGAAGAGTTCTGCCCAACCAGACCAGTCGTGGGTCTCGATTCCCCGACGCCGAAATTCGGCGAAGGCTGCTTCAACTTCTTCACGCGGGTACATCGTCATAGCTGTCTCCTTCGAGAGTTTGGGTGCGGCTTCTAGGGTCGAGAAAAATCACGGTTTGGATGACGCGGCGGCATCTTCATCTCAGGAGGCGGAGCCCAACCAGAAGCAGTTAGGTCTTCGTAGACCTGCACCATGTTGAGGAGATCCTCTTCGTACCTGAATTTGCCATTTCCGGCATACAGCAATGTCGTGTACGCCGACTGCTGCCGACCATCTGGAAACACCTGTCGATACTTGATGATGATTTCGTCACCGTTGACAAACACGCCATCGACTGGGAAGGCCCACTCTTCGATTCCTGTCATCGAGTCGAGGAGAAATTCCCGAATGGCCTCGATGCCTTCCACGCGACCCCAGGCCGGATCAATGAACACCGCATCGTCGGTAAAAAACTGAGTGAGATCAACCCAAGGGCGCTTGCCCTCATCGACCTCAGCACGGAACGCCAAATAGCGTTCGAGTACGGCCTTCAACTCTGGTGAAGCGTTCTCCACAACATCCCCCTCGTCCCCCGACTGGTTCGCTCACACTATCGGCATTGCGAAATCGATGAGCGGCTCATCGCTATTGCGAAAAGTCGGCGATCGTGCTGCGCCAGCACAACAATCGTGGCAACGGAACCCGATGTTTTCTGACAATCTGACGAGGCGACATTTCGTTGCCGAGAGCATTACTTGCAGGGGGAATTTCCATGGGCGACACGATTGATACTGATTACATCCGCCGAGCCGTTGAGTATTCCGATCTCGCCGCACTGCGAATCGCAATCTTTCAGGCCACGGGTGACGAGGCAATCGGCCGTCTGGGCCCCGTAGCAACCTTGGACGACGACGACAAAGCCCGCCTCAAGGAGCGCTGCGTCGAACTCATCACTAACGACCTCTCGTCGTGGACACTCCGAACCCCATCCGATGCCGAGATCAATTCCATGCTCGACATGGTTCTCGGCAAGGCCACATCACCTGGGGACTTCGAGCTTCGCAAGATGGTTTTGTCGTTCGAAGACTTCCCCGGATTCGCTGAATGGTCGAGTCCAGAGGTCGAAGCACCCGAGGGCTTTCATGTCGCCATCATCGGCGGAGGATTCAACGGCATTGCCACTGGCGTGCAACTGGCACAACTCGGGATTGATTTCGACGTGTACGAGCGTCGCGATGAACTGGGCGGCACCTGGAGCATCAACCGCTACCCCGATATTCGCGTCGACACGTTGAGCGCGTCCTACGAATTCAGTTTCGAAAAGGAATATCCGTGGACTGAATACTTCGCTCGCGGGCCTGAGGTGAAGGGCTATCTCCATCACATCGCCAAGAAATTCGGCGTAATGGAGAACGTGAGGTTCGGCCACGATCTCGTCGAAGCCCGTTTTAACGATGACACCAAACTGTGGCACGTCACCTTCCGATTGGGTGATGGTTCAACCGTTTCTCGAGACGTCAACGCGATCGTCAGCGCCGCAGGACTCTTCGCAAACCCGAACCTCCCGAGTTTTCCCGGCATCGAAGATTTCGGCGGGATCGTCATCCATCCCACGCAATGGCCCGAAGGCATTGACCTCAGCGACAAGAGCGTTGCCGTTATCGGTAATGGTTCTACCGGCGTGCAGTTGCTTGGTCGTGTTGCAGAAATGTCGAAGCACGTCACCGTGTTCCAACGCACACCCCAGTGGATCAGCCCACGAGATAAATACGGCAAGCATGTTGAACCCGAGATCACTTGGCTCACGAGCGCAGTGCCCGGTTACTGGAACTGGTGCCGAATCACTTCGATCATGCACCTGTTCGATTTCGACAAGGACTTCCTGATTCGCGACGAAGAGTACGAGAAGACTGGCGGACAGATCACCGCCAAGAGCGACTTCGTTCGAAACATGCTTCTTGACTACATCAAGACCGAAACCGGTGGTCGTCAGGACCTCATCGATAAGTTGATTCCGGACTATGCACCAATGGTTCGTCGACCAATCGTTGATAACGGTTGGTATCGCGCCCTCACTCGCGACAACGTCGATCTTGTCACCGAAGACATCGTGCGTTTCACCGACACTGGCATTGAGACAGCAGACGGCGTGCACCACGATCTCGACGTGGTCGTCTCCGCAACAGGTTTCGACATCGTGAAGTACCTCTGGCCCGCCGAGTACTTCGGTCGCAATGGCGTGAACCTCCACGAAAAATGGGAGGAAGAATCACCCATGGCATATGTCGGCATGATGGTTCCGGGATTTCCGAACCTCTTCACTCTCTATGGGCCGAACTCTCAGCCGGTCTCTGGAGGCGTTGCGCTTCCTGCTTGGTACCAAATGTGGGCGGGCTTTGTTGCGCGATGCCTTATCGGGATCATCGAACAGGGTAAGCAGACTGTCGAAGTAACAGATGAGGCTTTCCGTGAGTACAACGAAAAGCTCGTAGAGGAATCACAGAAACTCATCATGGTGACCGAAGAAGCTTCGGCCAAGAAGAATTACTACGTACAAAACGGACGCATGCAGGTCAACGCACCTTGGGAAACTCACGACTACTACCGCATGACTTCCTACCCCGACCCTGAAGCGATCGTCTTCGAATGACGTAGGTGGCTCAAAGCCGCAAAGCTGCGAACCACCAACCCATTAGGAAAGTACGTAGTCGTCGACGTTGACGTCTCGCGTCCACGCCCAGTAATCAACGAGTCGGAATGGACTCACCGTATGAATTTCGCCGGCTTCATTTCGGAAATGCGTATGGGTGATGCTTGGGTGCGACCACACCATCTGCTTGATGAGCGCCTGGTGCTTGTCGTGGTAGGCCTCGTAGAGCTCGGACTTGGGCTCCATCGACGTTGCCCCACTGCTCGCAAGTTCGTCTAGGCACTTACTGATGTATCTCATCTGACATTCCGAATGAAAGATCAAACTTCCGCCGTGATTGAGGTGCGTGCTGGGCCCGTACATCATGAAAAGGTTCGGGAATCCCGGAACAGTGATGCCGAGGTAGGCCGATGGACGATCGCTCCAGAAATCATTGAGCGACACACCATCGCGGCCGACGAATTCCATCGGGAAGAGCACTTTGCTCATTTGGAATCCAGTTGCGAAAACGATGACGTCGGCGTCATATCGCTGACCATCGACCGTGACGAGGCTATTGGCATCGATGTGATCAATCTCCGTTCGCACAAGTTCGACGTTCTCACGCTTCAACGCACGCAACCATGAACCGTTGTCCTGAAGCGTTCGCTTGCCCGTCGCCGGATAATCCGGGATGACCTTTGCGAGCAACTCCGCGTCGTCTCCAACCTGACCGGCGATCCAATCAGTAAACATTTGGCGTGCCATATCGTTCGCTGCATTAATCGAACGATCTTGGTGCGGCCAATCAGGGTCGATCGTGGCGTTCGCGAGAGATCCGTCGCAGCCCGGCCAGAACAAGAGGAACCGATACCAGCGTCCGTAAAACGGAAGATGCTGAATCGCCCACGTCATCCCTGCCGGAACTTTCTCGTGATAGTTCGGGTTCGGGAACATCCACTGCGCAGTGCGTTGAAACACAACAAGCGATGCAACATCTGGGGCGATTGTTGGTGCGATCTGAAAGCCACTGGCACCCGCTCCAATCATGAGAACACGTTTCCCAGCGAGGTCGACTGAGTGATCCCAACGAGCTGAATGGAACGATGGGCCCGAGAATGACTCGATACCAGGAATGTCGGGGATCTTGGGACGATTCAACTGCCCAACGGCGGTAACGACTGCTCGCGCATCAAGAACTTCCTCGGTGCCATCCGATGATCGAACGCTCACGTGCCACAGGCCCGCATCCTCGTCCCACACGGCGCGGACAACTTCGGTAGAAAATCGGATTGAGGACCAAAGGTCATGACGATTCGTGACTTCTTCGAAGTACGCGCGAATTTCCGGCTGCTTGGCGAAGTATTCCGTCCAGTGATCGGAAGGTTCAAAGGAATAGCAGTAGAAGTGGTTGCCGACATCGACACGACAACCGGGATAGGAGTTCTCGTACCAAGTGCCACCCACGCCAGCGTTCTTCTCGATGATGGTGAACGGAATACCGGCTTGTTTGAGTCGGATGCCAGCAAGAACACCGGACTCCCCTGCTCCGACCACCACCACTGGCAGCGCCGCGCGAGCCTCGGCCGATGAATGGCTCACGACGCTTCGCTGATCACTGCCGTCGAGCTCCATGTCTTCCAACATCATCGGCACGTACTCAGCTGGAACTTCCTCACAGACCAACCAGGCCATCATCTCGCGCAACAGCTCCTCATCGGGCGGTGGTGGCAGAACGCAGCCTGCATCACGGAAGCCGATGATTGCTTCGAGAGCGCGGGCGCGAATCTCAGCTTTCTGTTCCTCAGGCAGGTAGCCCTGGATCTCATTAAGGAATAATCCGAGCGGGCGAATCGGGCCTCGGATCCAGGACGCATCGCCGGTCATGTGAACCATCGACAAGACGAGTGTTGGGATGCTGACGTCGGCCAGCATCGCCTCGATTTTCGCATCATCATCGGTGATTGTCAGTCCGACATGCGGATTGCCTTCGTAGATTCCGTTCACGAGTTCCCCCATTAGGCCGTCGCCCGACGATAGGTCCGGTTCGGCCCCGCGTGGAAACGCCCGGGGTCGCAGCCTATTACTGTTGGGCCAGCGCAGCCGCCCAAATAGCGACTCGGAACCTTATGGGGGAACCATGGCAGATCTCGTGATTCGAAACGGACTCATCGTTGACGGAACCGGCGCTCCCGGTGTTGTCGGCGACATCTCGATCACCGATGGTGTTCTCACCCAGGTGGGGGGAACCGTCGCCGGGACCGGTGCAGAGGAAATCGACGCAACGGGTCGCATCGTGACCCCCGGATTTGTCGATGTGCACTCCCATTATGACGGTCAGGTCTTCTTTGACAACGCGCTCACCCCCAGCAACGGGCACGGCGTCACCACCGTCGTGCTTGGCCTTTGCGGCGTCGGATTCGCACCGGCTCGCCCAACTGATCACGAAATGCTCATCACCACGATGGAATCGGTCGAAGACATCCCGGGAGATGTCCTGCGAGTAGGCCTTCCGTGGACATGGGAATCGTTCCCCGAATTTCTCAATGCGGTCGAAGCAAATAGCTACGCGATGAACGTTGCTGCTCAGATCGGTCACATCCCTGTTCGCTCCTATGTGATGGGTGAACGTGCAATCGCCAATGAACCGGCAACTCCCGACGACATCGCCGCCATGTCAGCAATAGTTCGCGAAGCAGTCGATGCTGGTGCCGTCGGATTCTCAACCTCGCGAGTCTTAGCCCACCGCACAGCAGCGGGAGATCCCGTTCCGGGAACCTTTGCCGCCGAAGATGAACTGTTTGGAATCGCCGGAGCAATGGCCGATACCGGACGACGAGTGGTCTTCCAGCTTGCGCAGGCGGGCATCGACGGCTTCGAGCCTGAATCCTCAGTTGCCGAGGTCGAGTGGATGCAACGCCTTTCCGCCGAGACGGGCCTTCCCGTTTCGTTCCTCATTCTTCAGACCGACGGTGCACCCGACCTGTGGCGTCAGCTCATGAACTCATGTGTTGAAGCCAAGGCTATGGGAGCGCATCTTCGCCCGCAGGTTGCGAACCGCCCATTCGGCATGCTGCTCGGTCTTCCCGTACGACACCCGTTCATGAAGCGCAAGACATTCCGCCGTGTCTACGACGAAACCTCCTCATTTGAAGAGTTGCGCGTGCGCCTTGCCGATCCCGAGATTCGCTCTGCGATCCTTTCCGAGGAAGACACCGAGTTTTCGGGAGACTCCTACGAGGGCATGGGCCTCATCGCTACCTACAAACCAGACATGGTGTACCCGCTGGGCGACGATCTGGACTACGAGCCACTTGAATCGGATTCGCTTGCAGCCCGTGCCGCTGCTTCCGGTGTCGCCCCTCTCGAACTGTTCTACGACCTGATGCTGGAGCGTGACGGCGGAACGATGTTCCTTGTTCCGATGTTCAACTACGCGAACACGAATCAGGACGACATCCTCGAGATGCTCAACCATCCGGCGGCCCTTATCGGTCTCGGCGACGGTGGTGCGCATCTCTCCACAATCTGCGATGCGTCAATGCCGACCTATCAGCTCTCACACTGGGTAAAGGGCCGCGAGCGCGGACCGCGACTGCAACTCGAAGCCGCGATCAAGATGCAGACACACGACACGGCCGAGTTCTACGGCTTCGCCGACCGAGGCACTCTTGAAGTTGGCAAGCGAGCCGATCTCAACGTGATCGATCTCGAACGCCTCGCACTCACGATGCCGCGAGCAGTGAACGATCTTCCCGGAGGCGCGACCCGCCTCCTTCAGGATGCCGTTGGCTACGACGCCACCATCGTGAACGGCGTGATCACTCGTCGCAACGACACTGACACCGGCGCACGTCCCGGCCACCTCATTCGCGGCTCTCGCTGAACTGGGTCTGAGACCGGGACCAGACGCCCGAGATCAGACCACGAGATCAAACGCGAAGACGCCGCCCCAGTGGGCGGCGTTCGTGGTGTCGGAGGGGGGACTTGAACCCCCACGCCCTTTCGGGCACTAGATCCTTAGTCTAGCGCGTATGCCAATTCCGCCACTCCGACGTGGCTTTGCGGATGCGCCGAAGCGACCGCTTTGCGAGTCGTCAATCTAGCCGAACTCACCCCCTCTCTCGCCAACCGGCATCTCGGGTTGGGAATTGGTCGCCTTGATGTGCCAGAGGAGGCAGGATGAGGACCGAGTTCATACTGCCGTCGCCAGGAGCGAACCAATGATTGGAAAAGACAGTCGCATCATCGTCATTGGTGCGGGCCCGGGCGGCATCATCTCCGCATACCAATTCCGTGAAGCCGGCTACACCGACGTCAAGATCCTCGAACGTGATGGCGACGTTGGTGGCACATGGCAGCGCAGTCGCTATCCGGGGCTTGGCTGCGACATCATGATTCACGCGTATTCGTTTTCATTCAATCTCAACCCGAACTGGAAGCGTTCCTACGCTCCCCAACCTGAGATCCTTGAGTACATGCGAGCAACGGTCGACAAGCTCGAACTATGGCCCATGATTCACCTCAACACCGGTGTCACTGAGGCTCGCTGGCACGACGAAACTGGCGAATGGATGGTCTCCACCACCACTGGTGAAACACTCGTCGCCGACGTCGTCATCAGTGCCCAAGGAATGTTCGGAGACGTGAAGTGGCCAGACATTCCCGGACGCGACTCTTTTTCTGGGGATCTCGTCCATACGGGCGAGTGGCCCCACGAACTCGACATCGCCAATAAGCGCGTTGCCGTTATTGGTGGCGCCGCAAGCGCAGTGCAAAGCATCCCGGAGATTGCAAAACTCGCGTCGCAGTTGACGTCATACCAACGCTCACCCCAATGGGTTCTTCCAAAGGAAGACTTTCCGATCCCCGATGAGCAGATCGAAGAGTTCAATCGCAACCCGGAGGCACTTCAGGGCTACCGCGACGCGATCATGAACTACATCGGCCCCAACGCTCCGTTCAGCAACAAAGAGATTCTCGGCGGCGCGGAATGGGCCGGAGCTGTCGCAATCTCGGTTGTTGACGACCCAAAGACTCGTGAAGGACTCACACCCCACGTTCCCTGGGGTTGCTTTCGTCCCCTGTTTTCGAATGACTACTACCCCGCATTTAACCGCCCCAATGTCGAACTCGTGACCGACGGAATTGAACGCATCACCCCCACCGGAATCGTCACCGCCGACGGCGTGGAACGAGAGTTCGATGTCATCGTCTGCGCAACGGGCTATGTCGTTGACAAGTTCGCTGCTCGAATTCCGTTTACAGGAATCGGTGGCCGAAGCCTCGATGATGAATGGGCCGACGGACCAGAGGCCTATCTCGGCGTCACCACCACAGGATTTCCCAATCTGTTCATGCTCTACGGACCCAACAATAACGCTGGCTCACTCATCGAAATGGCCGAGTACGAAGTCGCCTACGTGATCGAACTACTCGCTCAGATGAACGAATCAGGCGCCGACTGGATCAATGTGCAGCGCGACGCAATGGACGCGTACAACGCTGAACTCCAACAGGGAATCGCCAATGTCGAGGTTTGGCATGCGGGATGTGGGCACTATTACGAAAGCCCTTCAGGCAAGATCGTTACGCAGTACCCGTTTTCGATGTTCCATTATCGGGACTCCGTCGCGAACCCCGACTTGAGTCCGTTCGAACTCGGGTACAAGTAGCGAGCTACAGACGACCGGCGTCGCGGGCCGCTTGTTCGGCTGCCGAGAGTTGCGCGTCGATAATCGCGAGCCCGCCATCCCAGAAACGCGGGTCGGCGAGATCGACACCGACAATCCGTCCTAAAACTTCCGGAGACTTGGAGCCACCGGCTCGCAGCAGATCGAGGTATGCAGGCACAAACGCGTCGCCTTCAACTTCGTAGCGTGCATAGACCGCTAACGCGAGCAACTGCCCATAGGCATACGCGTAGACATATCCAGGTGAACCGATGAAGTGGGGGATGTAACTCCACCATGAGCGGTAACCCGGTGTGATCTCAACGGCATCGCCAAGCATGGCTCGCTGCGTACCCTCCCACGCGTCTGCGAAATCCTCGGTGGAAAGCTCACCAATCTCGCGGCGATGGGTGTGCACAGCGTTTTCAAATCGATTCATCGCGATTTGGCGGAACACTGTTGCGATCTGACCCTCAAGGCTTTCAACAAGCAAAGCAAGGCGGGCGTTCGGATCCGTTGTCTCGGCGAGCAATCGACCAAAGGTCACCGTCTCACCGAAGACTGATGCAGTTTCCGCCAACGTCAGTGGGGTCGACTGATGGAAGACGCCTTGCTCTCGGGCTAAATACGCGTGAAGTCCGTGGCCGAGTTCATGGGCAAGGGTGAGAACATCGCGACGGCGACTCGTCCAGTTGAGGAGCAAGAAGGGATGCGCACTGGGAACGGTGTAAGCACAAAACGCGCCGGGTCGCTTGCCCGGTCGCACCGGCGCGTCGATCCAGTTCTCATTGATGAAGGTGTTCACGACGCCAGCTAATTCCGAAGAGAATGAACCGTAAGAGTCGAGAACAATGTCAGTGGCCTGAGACCACGAGAACTCCTCCTCCACCGTTGCGATTGAAGCATTGCGGTCGTAATCGGCAAGTTTCTCGACACCGAGGAGTTGCGCCTTCAAGCGATACCAGCGCTGCGGAATGTCGTAGCGATCAACCACCGCATCGACAAGTGCCTGCACCGAGGAGTCACTTGCCTGGTTCGCAAGATTCCGACTGGCGACCCACGAAGAGTAGGAACGCAGACGATCATCGGTGGACTTATCGGCCATCAACGTGTTGAAGACATACGCACGAGTCCGCAAGCCGGGTTCGAGCGCCGCGGTGACTGCGTCGGCAGCGATTTGCCGCTCTTCGCGATCAGGGGAACCGAGTCGAGAGAGCCCTTGCTCGAGACTCGTAGGTCCATCAGGAAGATCGACAACCATGGCCGAGGTCAACTCGTCGAACAGACGACTCCACGCCGAGGAACTCGTCACGTCCTTCTCGGCGAGAATCTTCTCTTCAGGTTCTGTGAGTAAATGCGGGCGATAGCGACGCGCCGACTCTAGGTAGTAGCGGCAAAAGTCGAGCTCTGCAGACTCAAGCAGTATCGATGCTTTTGCTTCGGGCACCTCGGCCCATTCGAGCTCAAGGAAGATCAGTCGCGTCGACAACTCCGTTGCTTGTTCCTGGAACTTCTGCATCGCCGCACCATGTGCCGGATCAGAGGTGTCAACCGAAAAGCGCAACGACACCCAAGAGCCAGCGCGCCCAAGTCGATCTTGGATCTCGCCGAGCGTCGACATCGCTTGGGCCAACTCAGGGGCCTCAAGTTCACCTATGCGTCCACGCCACTGTTCGAGCTGACCCGTGAGCACTTCGGCCTGCTCGAGGAGTTGGACGACGCCTTCTTGACCCGCCCCACCGACAAGTGGATTAAGGTCCCAAGCGACGTCGGCGGCGTTGAGGTCAGCATCTTCGTACACGGTCATGACCACACGCTAGGGAACCGCGAGGCCTCATTCCACCAGCGAGCGAAGAGTTTGCTTCGAGGACTCAATTTCATCAGCCAGGAGCCGCTCGAAAAGACCGGCACCAAACGAGCCTCCGTAGTGCAGGCCCATCGTCAGACGGGTTCCGATCTCGATTGATTCAAGTTGGGCGTCAAGGACCCAAGACGAGTGGCTGCGTCCGTCCACTTCTTCTCGTTCAAAACGAATATGGCCAGGCTCATCAACCGTGCGGATCATGCGCAGCCGCTTTGACCGAGCGATTGGGCCGACCTTCGCTCGAAGTTCCACTGCCCACGCGTTGGGTTCGCTGCCCTCTTCGAGATCTGCCCGCGGAACGATCGTGAGCCAATCGGGATAGCGAGAAAGGTCGCCGACCCAAATCCGTAATTGCTCGAGCGAACACGAGGCATCAAGAGTTGCGGTCAGATCCATGCGCCCATTGTGTCCTAAGTGCAACGACTACCGGTGACCGAGTAATCGGGCAACATGCTCGTTGGTCGGACACGCGTCGAGAACTGCGGGCGTGTCGATCTGTACAACTGCGCCCTCATCGAGGACAGCGATGCGATCGGCCAATGCGAAGGCCTCCGATCGGTCGTGCGTGACGTAAAGAGCGGTGAGGCCAAGGTCGACGATGAGTTCCCGAAGTTCCGACACCAGCCGATCTCGCAAGACTCGATCAAGCGAGCCCATAGGTTCGTCAAGCAGAAGAAGTCGGGGCGATGGCGCAAGCGTTCGAGCGAGCGCAACGCGCTGTCGCTCTCCCCCGGACAACGAGGCCACATCACGCGTCCCGAAATCAGTGAGACCGACAAGTTCGAGGACTTCGACCACTCGAATCGAACGTTCAGGCTTTGGAAATCTCGCCATCCGCAACCCGAAGGCCACGTTGTCCGAAACGTTGAGATGCGGGAACAATGCATGCTCTTGGAACATCAGACCAACCCCCCTCAGGTGCGTTGGGGTCGTTGTGATGTCGACGCCGCCGAGAATGATCGATCCCTCCGAGGCGTTATGGAGCCCCGCAATGACACGAAGCAGTGTGGTTTTCCCCGAACCGGACGAACCGAGTACTCCGATGACCTCGCCAGCCTCGACATCAAGTGAAATGTCGTGAACAGTGTCGTCATCGCTTCGGCCATGGCGCGCACTCACGTGTTTCAACACAAGGAAGGAATCGCTCATTTCAGAATTCCGAAACGCTGGCAGGTCGAAAACGGTCGATGACAAGCATGACTACCACTGTGAGCAGCATCAGGATTGTCGACATGGCCATAGCTTGCCCAAAGTTGTACTCGCCTGGTCGGCCGAGAGCCCGATAGATCGCGATTGGCATGGTCGGACGATCGGGACGGGCCAGAAACGCTGTCGCGCCGAATTCACCGAGTGAAACGGCAAACGCGAAACCCGCCGCAGCAGCGAGCGCTCGCCCGACGATTGGCACTTCGACGCTCCACCACACGCGGCGAGGCGAAGCCCCAAGCGTCGCAGCCGCTTCACGCAAACGAGGATCAATTGATCGCAGTGCCGGAACCAGTAACCGCACGACAAAGGGAAGTGCCACGACTGCGTGTGCGATCGGAATCAGCCAGAGCGAAGATCGAAGGTTCAGGGGCGGTTCGTCGAAAACGATCAAAAATCCAAAGCCCACTGTTACGGCCGAAGTGCCGAGCGGGATCATCAGCGCAGTATCGGTCCAGCGACTGAACCGCGAGTCGGAATGAGCGGAACCGTCACCGACGATTGCCCAGGCTGCGCAGAGGCCGAGGACGAGCGCTATGGCGGTCGCAATCGACGCAAACATCAGCGAGTTTCCTATCGCGTCGACTGGAGGCACGAAGGACGTTGACCCTCTCCGACTGTTGGTAAGTGCGCGATAGAAACCGAAACCCCACCCCTCTGGTGTTGAGAATGAACGCACAACAAGAACGACCAATGGCGTCCCGAAAAGCAACGACATGAACAAGAGATTCGATCGAATGAACCAACGCTGTCGTGGAGTTTCGGCAGGTTTTTCGGTCTCGGTTGCGGACCTCTGATCGAAAAGGACGGCCCGACGTCGCTGTGATCGTCCGAACCACACAAGGATTATCACGACGACAAGCAGTTGAAGAAGCGCAAGCACTGCAGCGATATCAAGCTGGAGAAACTTTGCGGTTTGGTCATAAATCTCGACCTCAAGCGTGCGATGAGAAATACCGCCAAGAATCAGAACGATCCCGAATGATGTGAAACTAAAGAGGAAGACGATTGACGATGCGGCTGCGACTGATGACCGGATGAGTGGCCACGTGACCTCTGCAAACACCCGCCATGGACGAGCGCCCAGCGCTCGACCCGACTCTTCAAGTCGAGGATCAATCGTTGACCAGGTCGAACCTACAGTGCGCACCACTACGGCGTAGTTGAAGAACACATGAGCGATGAGGATCGCCCACACCGTCCCACTGAGATTGACGCCAGTGAATCCTCCACTGCCGATGACGCCGAGTAACGAAACTGCGACAACAACAGTCGGGAGCACAAAGGGAACAAGAAGCGCAGACCACAGCAGCCTCTTGCCCCGAAAGCGGTATCGCGCGAACAGCGCTGCCCCCGGAAGAGCAACAAGCACGCAGAGGATCGTCGACGCAATTGACTCCCAGATCGTGAACCACAGGACTCTCCGAATCGTCGGATCAGCGAAAACCTCCCCGAATGCTGACAAGTTCCATTCCCCGTCGGGGCGCAGCCCCCGAAGAAGGATCGCAGCAACAGGCCACGCAAAGAACACAGCGAGGAAGAGCAACGGTGGAGCACCGGCCAGAACTCGCCACCATAGGTTTGTGCGGGGACTCGTGTTGGTCCCGGATTCGATTACCGGAAGAGTGCTGACCACTGTGAAATCCAGCGCTCCCTATTGGCTGCCACATCCGAATAGGGCAACACCAGCGGGGCGTCAACAGGTGCGGTGTATTTCGCGAATGTGTCTGGCAAGGGCGTACCCGTGACGACTGGGTAGACATACATCTGTCCGGGAACATCAGCTTGAAACGAGGCGCCAAGCATGAATTCGATGAACGCCGCGGCCGCCTGCGGTTGGGACGCACCTCTGAGGATCCCGGCGAATTCCGTCTGGCGGTAACAGGTTTGGGTCACAACGCCGGTCGGCGTTTGGTCTGCCGGGAGCGTGGTGTCCGATACCTCTGCGGGTGGACTGGACGCGTAGCTCACGGCGAGCGGGCGATCACCCTTACCGCTGCCACCGGAAAAAGTGGCGTAGTACGCGGTTTCCCAACTGTCGACGACGCTCACACCATTCGCTTTCAGTTGCTTCCAGTAGTTGAGCCATGCAGCTCCGTCAGTCGCGTCATCACCGCCGCCGAACTTGGCAATGGTTGCGAGCATGAAGGCCAGGCCTGGAGTTGACGTCGAAGGGTCTTCAACGACGAGATCATTCTTTACCGAAGGATCAACGAGGTCGTCGAAGGTGGAAGGAACCGGCAGTCCGGATCGCGAGAATGCTCCACGATCAAAATTCACGCAGACGTTTCCGTGGTCTATCGGCGTCGCCATTCCGGAGTCATCGATCACGAAAACGGTGTCAACGCCTTCGAGACGTTCGGCCCGGAACGGCTGGAGAAGATCGCTACGAAGAACTGACCCAAGAAGGTTTTCATCGAAACCAAAGATGACATCGGCCACAGGATTGCCGGCAGTGAGAATCGCTGCATTTGTCATCGCTACCGCATCTCCCGATGCGATCAACTCGACCCTGACGTTTGTTGCCGACTCAAACTCATCGAGTACAGATTGCGAAACCGCAAACGAGTCATGGGTCATGACTCTCAACGTGACTGACTCTTCAAAACGCGGAAGGGACCCGTTCACCAGCACTGGTGAAACTGACGAAGAAGTTTCAGATTTTTCGGAGGCACACGCGCTACCGAAAGCACTCAACGCGAAAACAGCGAGTGCAAGAAGGCCCGTAGCAATCAATCTTCTCATTTCATTTCTCCATTTTCAGTCATAAAAGTTCTGGACTAGGGCGGACTACAAGCACAGTGCCCTCCTCGATTGACACCGTTGCCTCGTGATTGAGGAGGACGTTGCTCACGCCACGTGTGGTGCCCGCCCTCAATATTTCTCCCCGGAGTGGATACTCGAGCCCTTCTGTCCGCACGCCTATAGCGTCACCGTGCAGGGGAAGGATCGTCACGACGTCACCGGGATCACCGACAAAAGTGACCCCTCCCCCGCCGTGCACGACTGACACAAGGGCGGAATCGAGGATCGCGTGCATCGAAACATGCGCGTAGGTCGGCGAGGAGATCACAAACGCGTTTGCAAACGACTGGTCCACCCGACCACCGTGCCCGCCGACGATCGTGATGACATCAGCGCCTTGTCTGATTGCCACATCAATCGCTAGTTCGAGATCAGTTGCATCCTTCGCTACGGGATGTCGCTCGATCTTCACTCCTGCCGATTCGAGCTCTTGGAGGAGCGTCGGTGGAATGGAATCGAAATCACCAACAGCGATATCAATAGCGAGTCCCGCCGCCTTCGCGTGGACGGCCCCCGAATCTGCCGCGATAACCAGAGCGCCTTCAGATTCAAGCGCCGCCGCCAAATTCACATCCGGCCGCACCCCACCGATGATGATGATTGCGGCGCATCGTGTTGAGTCAACAAGTTCAGACATGTCAGGCGCCTAAAGGGAGCGACACGAACGAGCACAACCAGTGCGTGAACCGAAAACTTCCTTCGCCGGCATGACCCGGATCAGGTGCAACGGTCGGAAGAGAACGGCTCTTCCCTCTCAGCCCGGCCTCCCGGACTCCCGTGTTCACTTCCGATGGTACACAGATCCGCCCGCAATCTTGCGGATCGGCCCAACAGATGTCGTCACAGCCGCATACGATCGGCGCATGCGTAGATCCATCTTCACCGAAGACCACGAACTGTTTCGCCAGTCGGTCCGAACATTCATCGAGCGCGAGGTGACGCCGAATTTCGAGCGCTGGGATCGCGACGGGATTGTGGACCGAGAGCTGTTCACTGCCGCTGGCGCCGCCGGCTTCCTGGCCATCGATGCCCCAGAGAAATTCGGCGGAGGAGGGGTTGAGGACTTTAGTTACAACGCAATCATCAGCGAAGAGTTCGCGTACGCCGGAGCAGCACCAGCAGGAATTGGCATCACACTCCACAACGACATTTGTCTCCCCTACTTCCTTTCACTGACGAGCGAAGAACAGAAACAGCGCTGGTTGCCGGGCATCTGCTCGGGCGACCTCATCACGGCAATCGCCATGACCGAACCTGGCATTGGTTCTGACCTTGCATCGATGTCGACCTCAGCACTCCGAGACGGCGACGACTACATCGTGAACGGTGCGAAGACCTTTATCACTAACGGGATCAACGCCGATCTCGTCATCGTTGCGGTGAAGACTGATCCCAAAGAGCGGCATAAGGGCATGAGCCTCCTTGTAATCGAACGCGACACTCCCGGGTTCGAGCGCGGCCGAAACCTTGAAAAGGTGGGTCTCCACGCCCAAGACACCGCTGAGCTCTTTTTCACCGACGCTCGAGTTCCAGCCTCCAATCTCCTAGGAAGCGAGGGAATGGGATTCCTGCACTTGGTCGAGAACCTTCCCCAAGAACGGCTCTCGATCGCCGTGGGTGCAGTTGCTGCAGCGCGTCAAGCACTGCGCTGGACACTTTCGTATACCCATGAACGAACCGCATTTGGCCAACCCATCGCCGCCTTCCAAAACTCTCGGTTTGTCCTCGCCGAGTGCGCAACCGAGATTGAGATCGCCGAGATCTTTATAGACCGCTGCATCGAGGCCCTCAATGCCAAGGAACTCACCGCGGAAGAAGCCGCTATGGCGAAATGGTGGACGACCGAATTACAAAAGCGCGTCGTTGATTCCTGCGTGCAACTCCACGGCGGCTACGGCTACATGCTCGAATACCCCATCGCCCGGGCCTACCTCGACACTCGCATTCAAACAATTTACGGCGGCACCACTGAAATCATGAAAGAAATCATCGGCCGTTCGTTGCGACCATGATCATTGCTTGATGAAGACTGCGCCTAGTCTGGAGACATGATCCTCGTTGCCATCTTCGCCATCCTTGCCGTGGTCTGCGTTGTGGCCTTTGCCGCACAGATCAATCGTCGTCGTCGTTACGAGCGCGGCGAATACGACCCCGACGACGTGTGATCGGCACGTCTCCTAGCGAGACGGCGAACGGCGTGATGAGAACTCTGCGGCTATGGCCGTTGCGGTAATCGCCCCGTTTACATCGACGCCACTTGTGTCGAATACGACGACATCGCGTTGTCGTTGCACGCGCCACGCATCGGCACCCAACGAGTTTCGCGCTTGCCATAACAACGTGCGAAGACGAGCGCGTTGGCGATCGGGCGGCACACCTGGCCAGAAAATGTCTGCAATTCGTTGAACGCTCATTCCTTCGGGCCCGGACATCGCGAGAAGTCGCACCGCTGCTTCGGCATGACGAGTCAGAAACACGACTGGTACTCCGTCGCGTCGCACCGAACGTTTTGCCGACAGATCAACCGAAAGCGTGCCTTCTGGCAGGAAGAGCCGTTCATAGGCCGGATCAGGAAGGGCGAGTTCTCGGGCCAGCTTGAGCCAGCGCCCGCCGCGGTCTCGGTCGATCGCCCCGGTGAGAAGCACGGCGCGAGCTCCCCAATAGCGTGCTTCAGCCTTGAGGAAGGTCTCGCGCGCCGTGTCCACTGATGAGCGGGCCGACGCGCGATCACCCATCATCAACTCAACTTCTGCCAGCCGCAATTGCGCAACAGAACGACCGAGGCTGTCGGGCAAGTTTTCCGTGGCGTCCTGAAGCACCCTGGCAGCTTCCCCTAGCTGTCCTAACTCGCTAAGCGCCCAACCTTCACCAATTGAGGCAACTGCGGCTAGTTCGCTATTGCCGACAGCCGAGGAAAGCTGACGAGCCCGCCCAACATCATCCAACGCTCGTTCCGGCTCACCATCGCTCGCGAACGCTGCGCGCAGTGAGTATGCGATGACCCGAGCCTCATCGACTGGCTGGCCACCACTAAGAGCGAGGGCATCGAAAAAGCCCCTTTCAGCATCGTCACGGTTCCCACGCAACGAGGCAAGGACCGCACCGAGTGAACGTTGAAAGACGACTTGGGCCGCGATTTCATCAGGCCAAGGACCGGACCCGACGAGCGCCGGTGCGGTGGAGAGCAACTCGTCGAGGGCTGGAAAGTCTCCCGCCCAGAACGCGGTGTGGGCCTGATGTGCAAAGGGACCCGAGGCTGCAATCGACTGACGTGCGCCTAGCCCTGGCCCTTCCGTCCCCTCTGTATTTCTTCCCGCCATTGTTCGCCTGCCCGCTCAGACCGATTCACGCAGCGGCGAAGGTCAGATCACTTTCTTAGGCCTTAGATTTCCAACCCAGACGCCATACGTCAATGAGCAGCAGTGTTGGTTGGACTAGACAACTGTGTCTAGTTTGACCAGTTGGAGGATTTCGAATGACGAAAGCAAGCGAGCGTCACTCAGCGACCAGAACCAAAATTTTGGATGCCGGCATTGCCATTTGGGCAGACCACACTCCGTCGGTATTGGTCAACGGTTTCACAGTCGCACGAATAGCAACGGTCGCCAACGTCACTCGTTCGACGTTCTATGCCTACTGGCCCTCGGCCGAGGAGTACGTCGCTGACCTCGTCGCCCACCTCATTGACCTCGACACCATGAATTATCCGTCGATCGTGGCGAATCTTCCGATCGACATCCGACCGAAATCGGGGGTCACAGACCTCCCAAAAGCAGTTGTTGAGAGTAGCCGGGCGCACTTTGAGGCTGCGGTCAATGACGAATCGTTCGGGCTTCGACTCGCGTTTCTCTCGAAAGCAGACGATCCAGCGATAGCAGCGACCCTCAAGGAGCTCTATCGCAACGCCGAAGCCGCACAGTACGCGCCGTTTCTGATCAGCCTCGAACGTTGGGGCAGGAAGTTGCGGGAGCCAATCGATGAATCGATGATGCAAATCATCTTCAGCTCCCTCCTTGAAGGACTTGCCTCCCGCTATCGCTTGGACCCTGATTCCTTCTCGCCTGACCTGTACGGCTTGGCACTCCTCCCACTGCTCGTGACCCTCACTCGGAGACCAGAGGACGACCGTGGCCTCTACGAAATCGTCGATTCACTCAATAGTTGGCCCGCTGTCGGACTAGCAGGGAAGTTGCGCGATAGCGAGATTGCAACCGACCAGAGTTCCGCTGCCATCGCCGGGACTTCAATGCGCGAAGTCACCATTGCGATTCGGCGACTGCTCGCAAGAATCGGGTTCGGCGAACTCTCGATGACAGAAATCGCTGGCGTCACCGGCTACTCCGAGTCCACGCTTCAACAAATGTTCGGATCCCGTCCCGGCATCGCGATGTGCTTACTTTTCGTCAACTGTTTCGAGCGATACCAGTCAGTTGCACCCGAACTAACTGGCATTGCGCTTGTTCGAGAATTTATTGACATCAATACCGATGAGATCCAACGCAATCCCGCAATTGCACAGAACATGATGCTTCTTCTCAGCGGCCATACCGCACAACCGCGCTATGAACTCATTGACTTCGACGCTCGACCACTTTTTGATGCAGCGGTCAGACAAGCATTCGAACGCGGGGAGCTTCGCTCCGACCTTGATCCCAAGCAGTTCTCCTTTTTGTTGCAGCGAACCGTTCTCATTGAAGCTGGACCGATCGCCAATGCGACACCCGAAATCGATGCCGTCGAGTTGCTCCTTCAGGCTGCCGGGGCACCGCCGCGGGCAGTTACATCCAACAGCGGTACCGTCTGAACGACTGTGACACCAACAATTCCCCCGCCCATTTCGGATTTCCGAGCCACAAGAGTGTCGACCGCAAGGTGGTGGCGTGATCCGTGGGCGATCGCGTCCGTCATCGTCGCAGTCATTCTCACCGCAATTGTGATCTGGCCAATCCTCGATGCCGGGCGAGCGGCCCTTGATCTTGTTTGGAGACCCAGCGGCGACTGGGCGGTGCTAACGCTGAGAGTCGAAGACGTTGGGCGGAACACACCACTTGTGGGTCCGTACTCTCGATTCGGATGGAATCATCCTGGCCCGCTCATCTACTGGCTGCTTGCGATCCCGTACCACCTCTTTGGCGATAGGCCAGAAGCGATTCTCGCCGCAGCTGCGACGCTCAATGCAGTATCTGTCGCTGCACTCAGCGCCGTCGCATGGCGAAGGGGCCGCCTGCCATTGGTTGCCCTCACCATGGCCGCGACCGCGATCCTGATTCACGCAATGGGCCCGGCAATGATCCGCGACCCTTGGAATCCGTTCATCACACTTCTTCCGCTCGCACTCACCGTTTTCCTTGTTTGGTCGGTCATTGAAAGCGACTTCTGGATGTGGCCACCATTGGCGTTCCTCGTGTCATTCGAACTCCAGAGCCATATCGGCTATCTCCCGATGCTTGCAATGCTCGGGGTTTCTGTTTTCGCCATCGCTTGGCGCAGGAAATCGTTCAACACCCTGCTGCCGACTTCGACCAAACAACGTTGGTGGGTCCTGGGACTCTCATCTGCAGTGGTCATTGGCTGCTGGCTTCCGGTCTTCCTCGACCAAGTTGCCGGAACCGGAAACCTCGGAGCAATTGCTCGCTACTTCCTCTCCCCCGGCGATAGCCCCGCTGGGTTCGGCACGGCTTTTCATGTTGCAGCCGATCAGTTGCGGTTTCCCTCAGCCCCGTGGCTTGGACGCAGGGAACTCACGGGCCTAGATGGCGCACTCCTAGGTTCAGGACTTGCAGCCTTGGTTGTTCCGATCCTGTCAATGGCAGGTTCACTGTGGCTTGCCGCTCGCACGCGAGTACTCGCTCCTCTTCGCTTCCAACTCGTTGTCATCGCTACCGCCCTCGGCGGTTTGATCGCCACCGCTCGTGTCACTGGGCTGCTTTTCGACTGGGTGGTCCGGTGGTGGTGGGTCATCGCAAGCCTGTGGTGGCTTTCCATCGTCTGGGTTTTGTGGTCAGTGCTGTGTAAGCGAATCACCACCCAACCGATGCAACGCATCACAACCGGAATCCTCGCCGTAGGTGCAGCGATCGTGACGTTGGCCGCAACGGGTCCAGTCATCTCGTCAACATCCTCAACTCTGCCACCTAGTCCATCCACGAGCGTTGTCCTCGACGGCTTCCTTCAACAAACGCTTGATGCCCTGCAGGGGTCGGGACCGCTCCTCGTCGTGACCACTGGTTCGGTGCGCGGCGACTACGGAGATGCGCTTCGACTGCAACTCGAACGCACGGGTATCCGAGTTGTCGCCGAGCCGAACATGATCAGCCATCTTGGCCCGCAGCGCTCCGAATCAAGCCGCACACCCGTGGGCACACTTTGGATTGTCAGCGCTGACCAAATCACTCAGTTCAAAGCTGACCAGAGCATGAAATTCCTCGGAGGATGGGATCCACTTACCCGGGACGAACGGGACCAATTCTTCATCGATCAGTCACTCCTTCAGGACCAACTCATCGCAGCCGGTCGCGTTGACCTTGCTGAGGCACTCACGAACGGATCCGGAGGCGTGGACACCGAGGCCAAAACTCTTGACGGAGTCGACCCGACGCTCGTGGACCGCGTCGAAGCACTGCGCCGAAAGGGTGATCCCGTCGCCGTCTTCCTCGGACCGCCTCGCACTTTCTGAGGCACAGCAGAATCCGACAGAGGGCCCTCAAATGGTCGATGTCGGCACTACCCCTCAGGAGTGGTTGACTTGATCGGTGCTAAACGTCCGTGACCTCGTTGTTGAAATCGGGGGGAAGACCATCGTTGATGGCACCACCTTTCAAGTGAGGGCGGGCGACAAGGTCGGACTTGTCGGGCGAAACGGGGCGGGGAAGACCACCCTCTTTCGAGTTTTGGGTGGCGATAACGCTCCAAAACGCGGAACCGTCGAACGATCAGGCGGCACCGGATACCTCTCACAGGATCCTCGACAAGACGCCGTTGATCCCGAAACTCTCGCGATCACCCATGTCCTTTCGGGCCGAGGCTTCGATGTCGCTATAAACCGTCTCGAGACACTTCGCCAAGCGATGGAAGTCGACCCATCGGAGCAGAACATCACAAAGTTCACGAATGCTCAGGAGCGATTCGAGATCGATGGTGGCTACGCCGCCGAGTCCGACGCCCGAAAACTGGTTGATGGCCTCGGGCTGCGCGCTGATCGTCTCGAACTTCCCATTGGTGCGCTCTCGGGTGGGGAGCGACGACGCCTTGAACTATCTCGCATTCTGTTCGCAGGTAGCGATCTACTCCTCCTTGATGAGCCGACAAACCACCTTGATGCTGATGCTCGTGATTGGTTGCTGTCGTTCCTTCGCTCGTATCGAGGCGCGCTTCTCGTCATTAGCCATGACCTCGACCTGCTTGACGAAGCCATCACCCGAGTCATCCACCTCGACCGCGAAGCAGAAGAAGCTACGGGTGAAATCGTCGAGTACCGGGGCACCTATAGCCAGTATCTGATCTCACGCGAACGCGATGAAGAGCGTCTCAGCAAAATGGCTGAACGTCAGCAAAGCGAGATCAAACGATTGTCGACGCTTGCCGATTCGATGCGCGGCCAGACGGCGAAACGTGCACGCGTTGCCAAGAACCTCGATAACCGAGCCGAACGAATCCGCTCAAACCAGGTTGAAGGTCCAGCAGCGCGACGGACCATCGAGCTGCGCTTCCCTCCCCCGCCGAGTTGTGGACGAACAGTTCTGACTGCAAACGGATTGTGGAAGAGTTACGGCGTAAATGATGTGTTCGCAGATGTCTCTTTCGATGTCGGCCGCGGTGAACGACTCTTGGTCATGGGCCTCAACGGCGCGGGAAAGACCAGCCTCCTAAAAATTCTCGCGGGTACGTCCGATGCTGACCTCGGAGAATTTGAGCTTGGACTGAATGTTTCTGCCGGGTACTACGCCCAAGAACACGAAGGAATCGATTCAGGTGTTTCGATGATTGAGCACATGCGTCGCGATTCCGAGCTTGGAGACGAGGGCGTCCGTGCGCTTCTCGGAATGTTCGGGCTCAGCGGCGACAAAGTATTTCAAGATGCCGGAACGCTCTCCGGCGGTGAAAAGACAAAGCTCGCTCTCGCTCAGCTCGTGGCGGGAAACCACAATCTTCTTCTGCTCGACGAGCCAACAAACAACCTCGATCCCATGTCACGCACCGCAACCGGTACAGCTCTTGCTGCCTGGCCCGGAACAATGGTGATCGTGAGTCACGATGTTGAATTTGTGGAGGCACTCGCTCCCGATCGAGTGCTGCTCATGCCCGATGGTCAGCTGGATTACTTCTCGGCCGAATCGCTGGAGCTTGTAGCTCTCGCTTGAGTGCTATTCGCCGGCGGTGTCAGCCCCGCTGCGCTCCCATTGAAGGTACGCCTCCATGAAACCGTCGAGGTCGCCGTCGAAAACTCCATCGACATTGCCGACTTCATAACCCGATCGAAGGTCCTTCACCATTTGGTAGGGCTGTGTCACGTAGGAGCGAATCTGACTTCCAAAGCCCACCGACCGTTGCTCGCCGCGAATGTTGGAGAGTTCCGCCATGCGTTCTTCACGCTGCCGCTCGGCCAACTTCGCCCGCAGAATCTGCATCGCCCGGTCTTTGTTCTGGTGCTGACTGCGCTCGTTCTGACATGACGTAACGATTCCGGTCGGCAAATGGGTGATGCGGACAGCGGAGTCCGTGACGTTCACATGCTGACCACCTGCGCCGGAGGATCGGTAGGTGTCAATACGAAGGTCCTTTTCATCGATCTCGATGTCGGGGACATCCTCGAGGAACGGAGTGACCTTGAGGGCCGCAAAGGCTGTCTGACGTTTGCCTTGAGCATTGAAAGGAGAAATGCGTACAAGCCGATGTACGCCGTGCTCAGAACGGAGGCGCCCATAGGCGTGGCGACCATTCACCAAGAACGTTGCGGAAGAGATACCTGCCTCATTGCCGGCAGACACTTCCTCGAGCTCAACGTCGAAACCGCGCTTTTCGGCCCAGCGAAGGAACATTCGGAGAAGCATGTTCGCCCAATCCTGCGCATCGGCTCCACCTTCACCGGACTGGATTTCACAGATTGCGCTGGTGTCGTCGTACTCACCCGTGAACAGCGCACGCAATTCGAGTTCACCAAGGTCCGACGCAAGCGCCGCCATTGACTCCTCGACCTCTGCTTCGACGGATTCATCGTGTTCTTCGCGCCCAAGTTCGTGCAGCGTTTCAGCGTCTTCGAGTCGCGATGACAGTCGGTCGAACAGTTCAAGATCTTCGGTGCACGCAGCCAACTCGCCATTGACCTTTCGAGCGAGGTCGGGATCATCCCAAAGGTCAGGCCGACTCGCCTCAGTTTCGAGCTGAGGACGAGCCAGAAGCAGTTCTTCGATACGCAGGTACACCCGCGCTTCATCTATCCGACGGTGCAGGTCGGCGAGTTCGTCGGAATAGTCCCTCATGCGCCGTGACAGACCTTGAACTTCTTGCCCGATCCACAGGGGCAAGGAGCATTTCGTGGGGTCTTGTCCCAGTCACTCTTCACCGTTGGCGTATTGGAGATCTCTTCGATTGCCTCGGGAGGAACATCGAGACCCTCAGCCGCAGCTTGAGCACGTGCAGCAGCCTGCATGCCGCTTGGAGCCTCGCTTGGGTCAACAGGAGCCGTGTATTGCAGGTTCGAGACCTTCGGTTCATTCTCGCGGGCCTGCTCGGCAAGCGTCACTTGTGCGTGCATCACGTAGGTCACAAAGTCGGTCGCGATGGATGACATCATCGATCCGAACATCTCGTAGCCCTCTCGCTGCCACTCGATGAGCGGGTCCTTCTGCCCCATGGCTCGGAGGTTGATTCCCTCCTGGAGATAATCCATTTCGTAGAGATGCTCGCGCCACTTCTGATCGATGATTCGGAGCATGACCTGACGCTCGACTTCGCGCATCGTGTCATGGCCGAATTCAGCCTCTCGACGCTCGTAATACTCGGAGGCTTCGCTCATGATGATTTCGTAAAGTTCATCGGTCGTCAGCGCAGCGTGGAGTCTGTCTTCAGTGAGCTCAGTTGGCCACATTGCCGCAACATCGGAGTGAAGTCCGTGAAGATCCCATTCTTCACGTTCATCGCTGTCGCAGAACGTTGTAATTGTTAAGTCGATTGCGTCTGCAAGATAGCCAATGGATTCTTCGCGAAGATCGGCATTGTCAAGAATCTGATCCCGGCGCTTGTAAATGACCTTGCGCTGCTGGTTCATGACTTCGTCGTACTTGAGAACGTCTTTACGGATTTCAGCGTTGCGTTGTTCCACAGTGTTCTGCGCACGCTCGATGGCTTTGCTGACCATCTTCGCTTCAATCGGCACGTCGTCATCGAGCGTTTTGCCCATGACCCAGTTCATTGCCCCGGTTGCAAACAGGCGCATCAGGTCGTCTTCAAGCGACAAATAGAAACGGCTCTCGCCCGGATCACCCTGACGACCGGAACGACCACGCAACTGATTATCGATGCGCCGACTGTCATGACGCTCGGTACCGAGGACATAGAGGCCGCCAAGTTCGCGAACCCTGTCTGCGCCTTCCCGACACTCCGGCTCATGAAGCGCTATGAGTTCAACGAGTCGAGCCTGGCCTTCTTCGGTGTCGGGATCGATACCTTCGGCAGCCAGGTCACGCGCTGCCAGACCCTCTGCGTTGCCACCGAGCAAAATATCGACACCTCGACCAGCCATGTTGGTGGCAACGGTGACCGCACCCAAGCGACCAGCTTGCGCAACGATGTCTGCTTCACGGAAGTGCAGTTTTGCATTCAGGATTTCGTGCGCAACTCCACGCTTATTGAGGTAGCGCGACAAGGTTTCGGACTTCTCAACGGAAATTGTGCCGACGAGTACGGGTTGTCCTGCAGCACTTCGTTCCGCAATGTCATCGACAACGGCATTGAATTTTGCGTCTTCGCTCTTATAAATCAGATCGCCCTTATCGAGACGAATCATTGGACGATGAGTTGGAATAGGAACGACATGGAGGTTGTAGGTCGCGAGGAATTCAGACGCTTCGGTTTCCGCTGTACCGGTCATGCCAGCCAACTTGTCGTACATCCGGAAGTAGTTCTGCAGAGTGACCGTTGCAAGAGTTTGATTCTCTTCCTCGATCTTCACTCCCTCTTTTGCCTCTACCGCTTGGTGCAGACCTTCTGACCAGCGACGACCATCGAGGATTCGGCCAGTGAATTCATCGACGATCTTGACTTGGCCCTGCTGAACCACATATTCCTTATCGCGCTTGAAAAGTTCCTTTGCCCGCAGAGCCGCTTGCAATTGGTGCACCAGATTCTGCGAAACCTCGTCGTACATGTTCTCGACGCCAAGCGCTCGCTCGACCGCCTCGACGCCTTCGTCGGTGGGAGCAACTGTTCGCTTCTCTTCGTCGACGTCGTAGTGGACATCGCGTTTCAGGCCTCGGACAATCGAAGCGAACTGGTAGTAGATCTTTGCGGCGTCGGCGATGCGGCCAGAAATAATGAGTGGGGTTCGCGCTTCGTCAATAAGGATGGAGTCGATTTCATCGACGATGCAATAGAAGCGTCCGCGCTGCACCTGCACGGCGCGGCTCATGGACATGTTGTCTCGCAGGTAATCGAAACCAAACTCGTTGTTCGTCCCGTAGGTCACATCACACGCGTACTGCGCCCGCTTCACAACGGGGTCGTTCATACCTGGGATGACCAGACCTACCGAAAGCCCAAGACGTCGATGGACTCGGCCCATCCAGTCCGAGTCGCGAGTGGCGAGATAGTCGTTGACCGTGACCACGTGCACACCCTTGCCAGCAAGAGCATTGAGGTACACCGGAAGGGTTGACACAAGGGTCTTTCCTTCACCGGTCTTCATTTCCGCAACCCAACCAAAGTGCAGAGCAGCTCCGCCCATCATCTGGACGTCGTAATGACGCTGACCGATCTCACGCCTGGATGCCTCTCGTACCGTGGCGAACGCCTCAACCATGAGGTCTTCGAGCTCGGCACCATTGGCCAATTGCTCGCGAAAGGCCACCGTACGATGGGCCAACGCCTCATCAGAGAGTTTTTCAATTTCGGGCTCGAGCGCATTGATCTCAGGCACAAGAGCTTCAATCGCTCGTACCTTCTTGCCTTCGCCGGCCCGCAGAATCTTGTCAAGAATGCCCATGAGGTTGGCAAGTGTACCGATGCCTTCCTGAGTAGATGGTCAGAGAAGGGTGAGGACGAGGTGAGAACCTCCTCCAGTCCCCCACTTCAGCCTTTTGGAGGCTCAGGAGTCGCTGCGAGGGCAACTCCGACCACCGCCGATGCGCCGGCGTCCTGAAGTGCTCTGCCGGCTGCGCTCAAGGTCGCCCCAGTCGTCACAACATCATCGAAGACGATGACTGCCCCACTCACCTCTGTCCGTGGTCGAAAGATGATGCCCTGAGACCTCTCCCTGCGGCTCCGGCCGGTTTGCTGCAGGCCCGGCTGGCGATCGAGAAGTTGGCGCACAGGTCGACCGGCATAACGTCCGACCTCCCGAGCAATCACCTCGGCCTGATCGAATCCACGATGACGCACCCGCTCCGGCGTCGTTGGGGCCCAGGTCAACACTGGGCCCGGTCGTTCGCCTCCGATGCAATCATCCAAAAGAATCGCCAGTGCCGGAGCAAAGGCTCGGGCCGTCGCCCATTTGCCTCGATATTTGAGGTCGGCAATGAATGGGCGTGAGACCTCGTCGTAAGCGACGAGTCCGACCACGGCGTCGAGATCGCTGATGTCGCCAAGTTCGTGGGCCGGCGAAAACGCTTCGCTGCACGAAACACAGGGCGAGCATCCTTCGGCGCTGCACCTCGCACACACCGCTGGGAACCACGGAACAAGTAGTGATTCGGCAAAGGCTCGAAACCGAAAGAGCATCGACGCAACGTAAAGAAACCGCAGGTCAATGTGATGAGCCCTTGGAACTCTTCCGCAGCGCGGCCCGCGAGCGAATCCGGTTCAGTGAAATCAGTGCATCAACTGTGGAGGATTCGTACCGTCAAGAATCGACCGAGTGCGCAGCGTGACGGCTCCCGGGGTGTCGTCATGGGTGATGATCCAAAACTGTTTGGCCTTCACGGCTTCAACGACTCGGTCGGCGACAGTATCGGGATCGATTCCACCGTCGATCATTGGCTGAACAAATTCCGCTAGTGCATCGGCCTCTTCGGCAGTTGCACCTGGCTTGTTGCGCACCGAACTCGCAATCTTTGTCTTGACCCATGATGGGCAAAGCACCGAGACACCTACTTCAGACTGCTGCATCGCCAGTTCGTTGCATAACGTTTCCGAAAGCGCAACGACGCCGTACTTCGCGACGTTGTACGGCCCCATAAATGGCGCAGAGAACAAGCCGGCCACCGAAGCGGTGTTGATGATGTGACCCTCGCCTTGTTCGATAAGTCCCGGCAGGAACACGCGCACACCGTGGATCACGCTCCAGAGATCAACGTCGATGACCCATTTCCAGTCGTCGATGTTCATGTCGGACATTGCACCGCCCCCACCGACACCAGCGTTGTTGCAGACGACGTGAACTGCACCAAACGCATCGATTGCCGCAACTCGAAGCGCATCGATCTGTTCACCCTTAGAAACATCGCAGACGACAGTGATTCTCTCGACCGAATCCGGAAGCGATGCCGCAGCAATCTCAAGTGCTGGAACTTCGATGTCGGCCATAACGACCTTCATGCCCTCGGCACCGAACTTCTTGGCCAAAGCGAGACCAATACCGCTCGCGGCGCCGGTGACGACGACAACTTTCCCCGATAACTGCTCCATGACGACCCCCTGCGATGGTGGAAAACGAAACCGGCTCGGCTGCCACCGCTATGGGCGACAGCCGAGCCGGACGGTATCAGTACCGGTAGTCGTCCGACTTGAATGGACCAGTAGCGGGAAGACCGAGATACGACGCCTGCTCTTCAGTGAGCTTGGTGAGTTTCACACCTAATGCATCGAGGTGGAGCATGGCGACCTTCTCGTCGAGATGCTTGGGAAGTGTGTAGACGCGCTTTTCGTAGAAGTCCGTGTGACCGTAGAGCTCGATCTGGGCAATTACCTGATTCGAGAAGCTATTGGACATCACGAAACTCGGATGACCAGTGGCGCAACCGAGGTTCATGAGACGACCCTCGGCAAGCACGATCACCGAATGGCCATCGGGGAACACGTATTCGTCGACCTGGGGCTTGATAACGACTCGCTGAACGTCGCTCATCTTCTTAAGGCCGGCCATATCAATTTCATTGTCGAAATGACCGATGTTGCTGACGATGGCCTGATGCTTCATCTTGGCCATGTGCTCTGCGGTGATGATGTTGAAGTTGCCAGTAGCAGTCACGTAGATGTCGACGATGTCGAGAACGTCTTCAAGACGAGCGACTTGATAGCCCTCCATCGCCGCCTGCAGTGCGCAGATGGGGTCGATCTCGGTGACGATGACACGTGCGCCCTGGCCGCGCAATGACGCTGCGCAACCTTTCCCGACGTCGCCGTAACCACACACTAGGGCGACCTTTCCACCGATCATGACATCGGTGGCTCGGTTGAGTCCGTCGATAAGGCTGTGACGACATCCATAAAGGTTGTCGAACTTCGACTTTGTTACTGAGTCGTTGACGTTGATCGCAGCGAACAGCAACTCGCCGGCTTCTTGCATTTGGTACAGACGATGAACACCGGTGGTGGTTTCTTCGGTGACTCCCTTGATTCCTGCAGCAACACCGTGCCACAACTCTGGTTCGTTAGCGACGGTGCGGCGAAGCAAATCGAGGACGACCGCCCACTCTTCGGAGTCTTCCTCGGTTGTAGCAGGGACAACGCCAGTGCGTTCGTATTCGACACCCTTATGGACGAGCAAGGTTGCGTCGCCGCCATCGTCGAGAATCATGTTTGGACCGCCGCCGTCAGGCCAGCGGAGGATTTGCTCGGTGCACCACCAGTACTCCTCGAGCGTTTCGCCCTTCCAAGCAAAAACCGGCACGCCAGTCGGACGTTCGAGGGTTCCGTTAGGACCGACAACGACTGCCGCAGCCGCATGGTCTTGGGTTGAGAAGATGTTGCAACTCACCCAGCGAACTTCGGCGCCGAGGCACGTAAGCGTTTCAATGAGCACTGCAGTTTGAATCGTCATGTGCAACGAGCCAGCGATGCGGGCGCCGGCGAGTGGCTGGCTATCGGCGTATTCAGCACGCAACGCCATCAGGCCCGGCATTTCGTGCTCAGCAAGCTGCATTTCCTTGCGGCCAAACCCGGCAAGGGTGAGATCGGCAACCTTGTAATCGATTCCGGAATCAGAACGGTCAACGGTGAGAGTCATGTAGAGCACTTTCTGTGCGGTCCAGGCAAACGCCCGGACAAGAGGTGAATCACAGGTGAATCAAAATGGCAGGGTCGGTCGCCAAACCCAGATCTCTGAAGCAGAGCCTGAAACGGTGACGTCCGGTTGTGAGGCTGTGGCCCTCTGACCCTGCATTCAGCCTGTTCAGAGTCTAGCCGCCTCAGGAGTCACCGACGCGTGACGCAATCTCGGAAACGATTGGTACCGGACCGGGGTCGATGCTTTGCTCAACAGCTGCGTGGAGCGAAACGAATTGGCCAATGAGTTCGAGATCGAAAAGTTGTGCCAGAAGTCCGTCGCCCGCCGCTTCGACCACATGCACAGCGCCGACGACCTCAACGAGCACCTCTTCCACTGCAGCGAGGCGACTCGAGACCTGAGGATGTTCAAAGTCGTGTCGGAGCATGAACACTTGAAAGATCTGACGAGTTACATCGCCGTCTTGACCCCATCCTGCGATTTCATCGTGGGTGAGTTCAGGAACCTGATTCGAGAAGGCCGCAACCTTTGCGTTCTGATTGAACTGCGCCTTCCAAAATTCGGCTGCGGTACCGCCTGGCCCGTTACCGCCATAAATAATTGGGAATGCTCGCCCGAGCTGCCGAGCAAGCCGGCGGGCAAAGTTCGATTCAGTAATTAATTCGTTTCGGCGAACCGTCGCTTGAGCGATTGCCGCATCTATCCACGCCTCGGCTCCGGGGTACATCCCGACTCGATCGAGGAGCACCAAGACAGGCACAGCAAGAGAACCAATTGCAGCGCGCTCAACCGGGGCATCGGGCATCACCGGAAGATGCACGAGATCGTTGGCTAATGCCCACGCGTGCAACTCCCCTCCCCCGCTCACACAAACAACCGTCGCTCCATCGACAAGCGCATCTTGCGCGGCCTCGAGGGTTTCGGAGGTCTTTCCATCGAATGAAATCGCAACTACCAGTGTCGACCCATCGACGAAGTTCGGAACGCCATAACCGCGATGCACAACGATAGGAACCGGAATAGTTGGACCAACCGCTTCGAGAACAAGCGCACCGGCTTGGCCAGCCGCACCTGCCCCGACCAGAACAATGTTTGCGATGTCTTCGTGTTGGGGCAGCGCAGCACCATCGGCCGAGCGTCGAGAAACATCGAGCGCACGCGCGAGTTGTTCGGGGAATGCCGCCGCCGCATCGAACATCCCGACGGTGTCGAGAATCACTCAGGCCTCAAATGTCGGAGTGATTGCGTTTGCTGCAGCCTTCGCCATAAGGCGCTCGTGCTCGGAGTCATCGATAACCCGAGATTCATCGACCAACATGATCGGGATATCGCTTCGGACTTCATAGCCACGCTGTAATCGTGGGTTGTACAGAAGATTCTCGTCGGCGAAGTACAGCAGTGGACCCTTGTCCTGAGGACAAGCAAGAATTTCGAGCAATTGCGGATCAAGTGACATGAAGGCTCCTTAAATCACTCAGCCGGCCGCTTCAGCTATGAGGGCACGGATTTCGGCAACGTGGCGAGCACACGCCGCGTCATCAGTCGCCTCAAGGTTGAGACGGAGAAGGGGTTCGGTATTTGAGGGACGGAGATTGAACCACCAAGGATCGGAAGAATCCGAGGCTGGCCCAGTCGTCAGATCGATCGTTAGACCGTCGAGGCGATCTTGTTCAGCATTGGCGAATTGCTCCGCAACGAACTCAATCACTGCAAGAGGATCAGGTACTTGCGTGTTGAGTTCGCCCGACGCCGAATAGCGCTCGTAAGGCTGGCGAAGCTCGGACAGTTTCTGACCGGTTGCGCACATCACTTCAAGTACCGCCATTGCCGCAATGATTCCTGAATCAGCCCGATAGTTGTCGCGGAAGTAATAGTGACCGGAGTGTTCGCCGCCAAAACACGCGCCGGTTTCCGCCATGACCTGCTTGATATACGAATGACCGACGCGGGTTCGGACAGCAGTGCCGCCTCGCTCCGCAATGATTTCGGGAACAGCCTTTGAGCAAATCAGGTTGTGAAGAACAATCTCACCTGGGTGCTTCGAAAGCATTGCGTCCGCCACGATTGCAGTGGTGAGTGAGCCAGAAACAAGTTCGCCTTCATCGTCGACAAGGAAGACACGATCGGCATCGCCATCGAACGCCAGCCCGACGTCGGCACCGGTCTCAAGAACCCGAGCTTGAAGATCGCGAAGGTTCTCGGGCTGAATGGGATCGGCGGGATGATTCGGGAACGTCCCATCGAGTTCACCGAAGATGACATCGAGTTCAAACGGAAGTCCCGCAAAAACTGCGGGCGCAGTAAGACCGCCCATTCCATTGGCGGTATCGGCGACGACTCGGAGCGGACGCAACATTGCCAGATCAACAAAGGAGTGAACGTGAGTAACGAAGACTCCAAGCGCATCGTCACGAGACGACACGGTGCCAGAACCGTCGACCGGCTCAAGGCCAGCAACAGTCATGTCGCGAATTTCAGTGAGGCCAGTTTCGGCACCGATTGGCTTTGCTCCTGCGAGACACAACTTCACGCCGTTGTACTGCGCCGGGTTATGCGAAGCGGTCAGCATGGCCCCAGGCATATCGAAATGACCCGCAGCGAAAAAGAGAAGATCAGTCGAGGCGAGTCCCAAATGCACGACGTCGACGCCTTGCCCGGTTGCTCCGCGAGCAAATGCTTCGGCGAAATCCGGCCCTGACGGCCGCATGTCGTGAGCAACCAAGACTGATGATGCGCCGGATGAGTCGGCGGCGAATCGCGCAAACGCAGCGCCAATGCGCTCCATGAGGGCCGCATCAAGTTGATCGGGAACGGTGCCGCGAATGTCGTACGCCTTGAAGATGGCGTTCATGGCGGCAGCATCGTAGGGAGCCATGGGGAGCGACCCTAGTTGAGCGGTCAGTCCTTTTCGGTGGTGGTGACGCCGTTCACAGTGTCGGGAACCAAAAGATCGTCGGCGGTGAGGTCATATCGACCCTCAACCGACCAGCGCCGCACGAGGAACAGGTCCCGAATAAGACGCAATCCATCACGAGCGACCCGTACCGTTGATCGCGGTGAGTTTTCGACTCGAACCGGAACCTCGGTGAGCGAAAGGTGGTATCGCTCGATGAGATGAAATACCTCCACATCAAACGCAAAGCCATCGACGAGTGTGTGCGAGAAAATCAATCGCGCCACATCAGAACGAAAGCCCTTGAGGCCGCACTGAGTGTCGCGATAATGGCCAAGAAGGACAGCTCGGGTCAGCAAATTAATCGCGCGCCCACCGACCTCGCGTAGGCGGCGAGCGCGAACCAATGTCGTTGTGTCGTTATGACGACGACTTCCGACAACAACATCCCAACCCTTTTCAATCAGTTCGACAATTGCTGGGATCTGATCGGGTGAATACGACAAGTCCGCATCGGTGAACACCACACTGCGTCCGTTTGTAACCAAGACGCCACTACGGACCGCCGAACCCTTCCCACGATTCGTTTGGTGACGAACAACGATGTCTGCGCCTGCATTTCGTGCAGCCTCTGCGGTGCCGTCTGTACTTCCATCGTCGACGACAACGATCTCAAGTTCGGGACCAGAAACAAATCCTTTGAGCCCCGCACGCAAGGCACGCACGGTCTCACCGATGCGTTGGGCTTCCCCAAACGCAGGAATGACGATGCTGAGCCGAAGCGTCCCCGGGGCCACAGGCAACTCCCGCCGTCGACCGAGGTCTGCCCTTAGTGGCGAGAGCCCCCGCTGCCATCGAGATCCTGCGTAGGCAGCCAGCACTCCCCCACCGACAGCCGCCGCGATGAGTTCAATCCGACGGGCGGAACTCATCGCGGTTCGGCATCGCCGGAAACGCTGACGTCAGTACTTGGCGCAACGTTGTCATTGTCATTGTCATTGTCATTGTCATTGTCGCTCTCCCCATCGCCGTCGCCTTCGCCTTCGCCTTCGGTCAACATTGGCCGCGGTCGACGCCAAGGCACCACCTCGGGGAAGACAAGGGGCCCAGCACGCCACAACAGAACTATGCCGACGAACCCGAGGAATGTCACAAACCATGATCCCCAGTCAATGACTGACGTTCCGTAGCTCAGCGTGACGCTCTCAGAGGTCGGAACCACGACCATAAGGTTCGGCCCCACCCGCCAAGGCCCTTCGGCACCACTGACCTTCCAATTTGGGAAGTACGAAACCTTGACGAGAATCGGTGTTCCCGGTTTTGTGACGTCAAACGAGATCGTGTCGCGACCAAATTCTGCGTTTGTCACTGCGACCGGAGTTGTGGGATTTGGCGTCGGCGTCTCACCCTCGGAGATTCGCTGCCACTGCTTCGGTCCACCAGAAGCTGGCCACACGTTCCAGGCCGTGGGATCCATGTACCAAGGCGTCACGGCCTCAAGCCAATGCTTCGGTGCAACACCAGTGAGCACCGCTGGATCGTTGTCGAGGGGCTCGATTAAAGGTGAATCCGAGACTTCAAAGACAACCCAAGGTCCCGATTGCGCCACCTGCTTCAACGAGGAATTCGCCTGGCCGTAGGCGGTCATCTGCTCAGTGATCGCCATGTAGTACTTCACGCCGAGCATCTGCAGATGGTCGACTCCGAGGTCGAACTGGGCTTGGTCAGGCGCGCCCGGGACATAGGGAAGATCACGCTGTGCGTTCGAAGCGCCGAAGGAAAGCTCGTCTTGATTTATGAAATGGAACGGAGTTGTCGATGACGATTCGAAAAACAAACCTTCCATTGAACCTATGCAGCCATCAGTCCAGAACGGCAACAGCATGAGGGCCATCGGTGTGCCATATCGGTCGTGCTGCTCTTCGTGCTCCCACATGGCGCGACCGCAGCCGTTGGTTTCACCCAGAGTGTCCATTGTCTGAACGATGTCGCGGTACTCCGGATAGGCCGGTTTCCCCTCGTATCCGCTGAAGTTCCAACGCGCCCAAGAGGGGATGAAACTTGAGTCACTCGTCGACAAGAACAACCAGTGATACCGACCGTCATCCCGAACCCCACCAAGTTCGATGCTGACAGGGCCTAGCGAAATTTTCTCGGGCATCGCGCGCAGCGGCATTGCGATGGCCGTAAGACCTGCAAGCGCGCCCACAACTGCGGTCGCGATTGTTGCCGACCTTCGGGGTGTATCTGGATCCCGGGACAACAGAGAAGCGATTGTCCGACCAAGCTCTGCTACCCCGATTGCGGCAAGCAAATAGAGACTGAGATACCAAAACGGCAGCAGCCTCGCGTTCCACAGCTTGCCTTGCGGTATGACGATGAATGCAATTGCTACAGAGCCCGCAAGAACCGCAAGAAAAATTCCGGCGCGGCGCTTCCATGCAATCGACATCACGAGTCCAAGTAATGCCAGAACAAGCACCCATTGAATTGGTGGCGAGTTGACCAACTGTGGATCAAGAGTGCTTCTCTGGAAAAGCAGATCGGAGAAGTTCGTTCGCTTTTCCCAGCCCATGTCGTTCATGTAACCGGAGCGCAAATAGAACGGGAAGAGCCACCATCCCATTAACGCGACGCCGACAACTCCCGTGCACGCCAACCACCAGACCCGCTTGAAGAACCCGGGTTTACGGGCGAGAGAGATCGCAAGCCACACAATCGCTCCGCCGATTGCAAATAAGAACGGAATGAGATGGCAAAGACCCGTGAGCGTTAGGAGGATCGGCGCAATGACTCGTTGACGTCCTGTTTCGAGTCCACGCCCGACCACTCCGAGGAAAACGATCGCAAAACTCAACGAAATCGAGAATGCGAATTCCCCAGCGAGTGTGGATGGAATGTTCCCGCCATAGATCGAAAACGAACGATCAAAGAGAAACGCAGTGGCGCCAACTGCGAGAAGTGGCGAAACCGGAAATGGGAGACGAGTGAGACGACCAAATGCCCAACATGCGATGGGCAGAGTCAGCAGTCCACTTACCGCAACGAGTTTGAACGCAAGGCCGTAGGGAAGGATGAAACTCAAAAGTGCTATCGCCAGCGAAGGGAGCACCATGTAGAAGTGATACGCAGGAAAACCTGCATACCAATCCTGAGTCCATCCCGTTACGCGGAACGAGGGAAGTAAATGGTCACGCATGTAGGCCGGGCCCCACACATGCGCACCCATGTCGCCTCCAGCGGGAGTCGACGAAGAGAAGATGTCAGATGGACTCAATTGCGCAAACGTGAACAGCACGCACCCAGCAACGATCGCCAGCGATACCCATGATTCGGGGCCCCACCGTCCCAACGATTGAATGGCACGGCCCACCGCATGCAGGGCCTGGACCGGGCGACTCGGCGGATCAATCGCTCGCCCGAGGCTGGCCACGATCGGATCGTTGAGGTTCGCCTCGGCCAGTGGCTGCACTTGTCGCGTAGAGAGGTCGTCCTCAGTCATGACTGGCCCATGGTGCCACTTGCACTCCTGAAACCGTCGTCACGTTCTTCACGTCGGGCCGAATTGAAAGAGAAGTCCAGCGGCAGCCACAACGTTGAACCCGACATGTGCCCAAATAGCGGGTCCGAGTCGACCGCTTCGCCAGGCCATGAATCCGAGAATGACGCCGAACACCAACAACGCTGGGAACTGCAACGGCTGAAGGTGTGTGGAGGCAAAGAAGGCAGCCGCAGCAAAGATTGCTGCCCATGGGCCGAGACGGCGACCGAAGATGCGCTGCGCCATACCTCGGAAATAGATCTCTTCGGCTACCGGCGCGCCAATCCCAACGATGAGGAAGACAAGCACGATCGACAAAGGATCACTGGCGCGATCGGTGAGCTCTCGGGCTGCGGCCGATACATCGTTCACGCCAAGTAACGGTCGAAGCAGGAAATACACCACCGGAACGAGGATCAACTGGCACGCCACGCCGATCGCCAGTCCAACAGGCACGTCGATTGGCTTCATTCGAAGACCAAGGTCGGCGACGACGCCCTTGCCCTTCTTGATCGCGAACCAAATTGGCGCAGCACCAAGGCCGAGCCACAACGGGATCTGCATAAGCGCGGTCAGCCATAACGGCGGCGGCACTGAAATCGCGAGCATCTCGCCGCCAGCAAATTGACTACTTGCTTGACCGACGGCAGCGCCGATGCCCGCCGGCGCGGTGAAGTCGTAGGAGGTCTGTGACTGAACCATTCCGAAGACAACTGAGGACACAAGTTGGGCGCCAATGAAAACCAGAATCAGTGCGCCACCGCCGTATGCGTACTTTTTCTTCGACGAAGTTGCCGCGGTTATCTCGGCCGATGCATCACCAGCTTCGGCTGACGATTTCGAGGGAACCTCGGGCGCTGGGGTTTGTCCGCGACCTAGGAAACGACGAGAGCGATTCGGTGGATTCGATGCAACGGGAACACGCCCCTTGGGAGTTCGCGAGCCTCCGGCCGGTCCATTCGTGCGTGACGAAGGCGCAGGCTTCTTCGACTCGGATGCATTGTCTGAGTTCTTTCCCGACTTGGCCACGGCGGCGAGGTTATCGGTCAAAGGTCCACGAGTTGAACGGTGCCCAGCGATATCGTGAGGCAATGAAACGTTCGTGCGCTCGACCGGGGTGCAGCTCTCCGGCGACGGCCACGTTTGAGTACAACTACGGCGATCAAATGGTGATCCTTGACGTCCTTGCTGACGAAGCTCACCCCGCCAATTACGACGTTTGCCGACGTCATGCTGATTCGATGACCGTGCCGAACGGCTGGACTCTCGTCGACCGCCGTCGTGGTCCCGCGTCGCTCGCTGGCCATCTCACTGCCCCCTGAGAGAACCTTTCCAGCGGTCGGCTCAGGGGCGATCGGGATTTTCCCAAACGGCCTCTAGGCTGCGGCCTATGAGTCCCGAAACACCCACTCCTCCCTCTGGTTCTGGCGAAAGTCGCAACGGCAGTCGATTCGGTGGAGACGGAGGTTGGCCACGCTGGACAGTTTTGGTTCTCTTGGCCGTCGTGGTTGGCGCTATCGGCCTGCAGTTCGTCGCCTCATCGACACCAAGCACGCAGATTTCTTACGGCGAGTTCATCGAAGACCTCAATAGTGGCCAGGTCAAAGAAGCCACCTTCGATAACGCCAACGGAAAGATTTCCGGAACCCTCAACGATGGAACGCAGTTCTCAACCACTGGTCCGGTGAAGCCGACAGACGCAGATCAGGCCCTTTTCACTGAGAAGGGGGTCAAGTACTCCTCCCCTTCCCAAAGCATTTGGGGCACCCTGATCCCTCTTCTTCTTCCTGTCCTTCTGCTCATTGGTTTCTTCATGTGGATGCAACGTCGTGCGTCCGGGCAAATGGGCGGAATCATGTCCATTGGCAAGAGCAAGGCCAAGACCTACTCCTCGGAACGCCCGGCGACCACCTTCGCCGACGTCGCCGGATATGACGGCGTGAAGCAAGACGTCACCGAAGTCATCGACTTCCTCAAGCATCCCGAACGGTTCGCTGAAATTGGCGCGCGGATCCCGAAGGGAATCCTTCTGGTTGGTCCACCCGGAACGGGCAAAACGCTGATTGCTCGTGCTGTCGCAGGCGAAGCTGGCGTGCCGTTCCTTTCTGTCACCGGTTCAGACTTCATGGAGATGTTTGTTGGTGTTGGCGCAAGCCGGGTGCGCGACCTTTTCAACACCGCCCGAAAAATGGGCAAGGCGATTATCTTCATTGACGAAATCGATTCCATCGGCCGCAAACGCGGCGCCGGACTCGGTGGTGGTCATGATGAGCGTGAGCAGACGCTCAACCAAATGTTGTCCGAGATGGACGGCTTCGAAGTCACCACCGGCATTGTCATGATGGCGGCCACCAACCGACCCGACATCCTCGATCCTGCTCTTCTCCGCCCCGGTCGATTCGATCGCCAGGTCGTCGTTCCTCTGCCGGAACTCGAAGATCGTCGCCAGATTCTCGATGTACACATTCGCCACAAGCGAGTCGACGCCGACGTCGACCTCGACCTCGTGGCTCGCGGCACTCCCGGCATGAGCGGCGCCGACCTCGCCAACCTTGTGAACGAAGCAGCGCTGTTCGCAGTTCGCGAAGGCGCTACCGAGATTCATCGTCGCAACTTTGAAGAAGCTCGCGATCGCATTCTTATGGGCCAGCGTCGTGAATCAATGGCACTCTCTGACCAAGAAAAGGAAGCCATCGCCTACCACGAGGCTGGCCATGCCGTCTGTGCTGCAGTTCTTCCGACTGCGGACCCGTTGCACAAAGTCACGATCATTCCTTCCGGAATGGCCCTCGGCGTGACGATGCAGTTGCCCATCGAGGAACGGCACATCTACCGACAGGACTACATCCAAGACATGCTGATCGTCCGCATGGGCGGGCGTATGGCCGAGGATCTCGTTTTCAATGTCGTCTCCACCGGAGCGAACAACGATCTCGTTGGTGCGACGGAACTTGCCCGGAAGATGGTTCGCGAATGGGGCATGAGCACTCGAGTCGGGCCGATGGCATGGGGCTCGCAAGGACAGGTTTTCTTGGGTGAAGACCTCATGCATACCCGTGACTATTCCGACGACACCGCGCGCGTTATCGACGAAGAAGTTGAACGAATTCTGCGACAAGCGCAGGAGAGTTGCCGCGAGGTGCTGACAGACAATCGCAACGGCCTTGATCTCGTCGCTCGAGCGTTACTTGAGCATGAAACCATCGACGGCACCGAGGTATCTCGACTTCTCGAACTGGCTCGTGCCGGTTCTACCTCTGCCAATCCGCACAACGGGACGTCTGCGCCACGTTCACTAAGCGGAATCGAAGACGTTGTCGACTCGCCAGTCGACGCGGACGTCACCGAGAACTAAGTCAGTCGTGGTTGTCGCAGGAACCGGGCGTTGAGCCTGGCTCCCTTGCTTCCGCCACCGCTGCCCAAAGATCAGTAGCAGTTACCGGCCCAACGAAATGATGGTGCACGACTCCGTCACTGCCAGCAATCAGTACGAGCGGGACGGCATCGATTCCATACCGACGATGGATCTCCGCCTCGGCGACTGCTTCGAGTTCCTGCACACATACCGGTCCACCTGGACCTGCATTGAGGTGCACAGCTTTGGACCAAACGCCGGCACACGCATCGCACGTAGCTGAAGTGAAGACGGCGACGAGCCACGGCGCATCGGGACGAGCAAAGTCGCGACGATCGAGTTGAACAGGAATGTTCCACTTCGTATCCGCTGGCGGTGCCGGCCTGCGACGCTGAAGCACGTAAGCAATAACAACTGCAACGCCCACCAGCACGACGGCAATAAGCAACCGGTCCATGTGATCAGCGAACGGTTGTAGTTGTTGCGCCGGCGACTGTCGAGGGCGGCGCTGCGGCAACTGTCGTTGTCACGGCCGCGCTCGTGGTTGTGGTCACCTCGGGCACGGTGTCGTCGGAAGGAACCTCAGCGGTAACCGCTACTGCCTGGTCCGGGGTGAACACATTCACCAACAGAGATTCAGAGCCAAGTACCGGAAAGTCAGAAATCGTCATGATCTCAAAAGGTGTCGCTAACGCAATCCACTGGCCAACGACAACTGGCTGATCCGCTTTGATCTCTAACGATGCATCGGAGTTGCCGGTTGTTGCCGACGCAAGGTTCACCACGAGACGTTGGCCCGGCGCTATACGAACAACCTTCGCAGTCGAAAGATCGAGCACAGAACCCTTTAAATGAGTCGAAATTGTCACTGTGGCAGTTTCTGTTGCGGAAGGGTTCGCCACAGAAACAAGTGACGAAGAAACCTCGGTCGTTGTCGCAATCGTTCCAAGCCAATGCGTCGCAGCAACTGGAACTCCCATAGTGAACGAGAGCCCCCCACCGGCTGCAGTGCGCGTCGCCCCAACAGAACGCTCTGCAACGATTGGTGCGCCGTCGGTGGAGCGCACGATGAGCCAACGTCCGACCGACTTGGGAATGCGCGGATCGGCACCTAGATCGATCTGAGCAGACCGGCGTGACGCAACCTGAACAACAAAAGGTTCAACACTTCCATTTGTTGCCGGATCATCGAGCAGCACCTCGACCTGCACTTCGGTGTCGGAATCGCCAGTGTTAAGAAAGGAAACAATCTCGCGAGCAGTTGTTGACGCTGCGGTCGCAACCGGAAATGTCCAAATTGACGACGTTGACGTCGCACCAAGAACCGCTGTGAGGCCTTGCTCTGTGTCGGCCCGACCGTCGGAGCTCTGAATCTGTTCAGCGATCAATCTCCCGATGCGAACAGTCACCGTGGTGGAGACTCGCTCTCGGAGAGTAACGATTGCACCTACATCGACAACCACGACGCGGCCACCAGGAACAACCATGCCCTGGAGTTGTTGAGGGGTACGCGCACCGTCTTCGGTGTCGAATGCAAAATCAACTGTGGCTTCTCCGGGGAATGGATTGAATAGCGCCATGAAATTGCGAGAACCAGCTCGTGTTGTGCCCGAAGGGAAGTACCACTGAGCACTTGGAGTCGACGCACATGCACTTATGGAACGTCCGGTCGGTCCACGAAGTTCATGCACGACGGTGATGCCGCCGCCTGACATCTCGACGAGCGCAGATGCCCAAGGTGCCTTCACGATGTCGCTCACGCGAACTGTTGTTTGACTATGGGCCTCGACCATCACGGCCTTGACCGCTGTGTCCCCGTTCTCGGTAAACACAGAAACAGCGCCAGTTGAGTCCGCAGATGATGCGTTTGAAACAACGATTGACTGTTCAGCGAAGCCGGCCGTCTCCCCGGTGGTAACTCCGGTCGCCGAACCGGCAGCGCAGTACCAGGTTGAGCTGAGAGCTCCCTCAGGCGATGCTGCTGGCACCATCCCGGTCGGTCGAACGTTGGAATTCGATGTCGATGCAGTTCGGTTCTGGACGACTACGGCGCTGACAAGCAACACCGGGAGAAGCAGGAGGATCGGAACTCGCCACGCTCGCTTCATTTCGACCGCCTCCGAAGGCCTCTGCGACCGGTTTTCCAGAACGCTTCTGACTCTTCAGAAGACATGGATCCGACCTGTGGCTCTTGCGTGACCTCAAACTCGCCGGCGGTTACCGCGTCGGCAATGGGGTCCACATCGACATCGACATCGACATCGACATCGACATCGAC
>CALEHQ010000043.1 GCA_937876315.1 uncultured Actinomycetes bacterium
CGGTGGACGTGTAACCAACCGCAACACACTCAGTTGCACTCACACACGACACCGAAAACAGCGCATCGAAACTGGTGCCGGCGTTGGGGCTCGGCACAATTGTCGCGCTATCAACCACCGCACCAGCCGGTGTCGATACAACAACAAAACCCCACACAACCGCCATAACAGCGAACATTGCGAGAACTGATCTGCGAACCACAAGGGAATCCTTGGACTAGATAGTCGAGAGGCCCTTCGCCGATCGACTCGAAAAGCATAGTTGCTACTGAACTTTCGACCGGCCTCAAACCCCCGAACGAGCCTTCCCCCAGTGACTTGCGGACCGTTGCGCCGAGTTTCGCGCCACGTTCCGCGCCATCCCCGTTCAGCCCTGGAGCAACCGCACCGCCCTAGGGGATGAATCAAGATCGCAGCAGCCTGGGCGTTCACCGCAATCACCTCAGTCTGTGATGCTGAACGTCGCGCAATAGCGCGCAAACATTTCTTTCTGCTCGGCCGCGTCAAGACCGAGCCAATCGAAAGACCAGGTGTGATCGCCGTGCTTCTCACGCGGCGACCCTGCGAGGGCAGCCGTCATGGCAGCACGCACATCGTCGGGAAGGTCAACGCCGAGTTCGTCATAAATGCGTGCGACTACTGCCACGCCGTCTGCATTGAAATCGGCAAAGGAACCGTGAGCGACGCGACCAGTTGGCAGGACGCCTTGCGCTTGAAGATCGACGAGGCCATCGAGGTCTCCGTGATACAGGTCGGCGTGATAGCGACCGATCACCGTCGTATCGACATCGTCGCTATGCGCCCATCGCAGCGTGGCGATCAGACTTGTGACAGAACCGAGAATCGCAAGCGGATCGCGATGGGTGATCACCAGTTGCGCATCGGGGTAGGTGTCGAGCAGAACCGGAAGGTTGTGCAAATGCACCGGTGACTTGAGCACCCACTTCTCTGTAGGCATCTTTCGCTGAAGGATCTGCAACACCAACCGATGCATTTCATACGCCGGCGTCATGTCGCAGGACTGCAGCCATTCGATGTAGCTCGGCGTGTTGTAGCGACTGATGAACTCTTCGCCCCGAAAGGCAAAGGACATTGCCGAGAGGCATTCCTTATTCATGCGTCCGGCATAGGCGTGAATCGCGTCGAGTCCACCGGTAACGAGTTGCGGGCCACGCAGTTCGGCATCGGCCAATTCGATACGGGGATCGTTGTCATAGGTTTCGAAGGTTGGTGGCGGAACTGGTCGCAAGAATTCCCAACCAAGCGGAACACGATGACGGTGATCGGCAGAGAGCAGTGCATGCAAAACCGTGGTGCCAGTACGCGGCGCACCAACAACAAAGAGCGGTTCGAAAATTTGTTCGTCTCGCACTCCGGGGTCGCTACGAACCCAGTCACAGATCTGAAGCCGAACTTCAAGCAGTCGAAGCAGGAAACGACGCGTCATCCACCGGCCAAGAAGATGCAGATTCGCTTCGGTCTCTAATGACACAAGCGCGATTTCAAGTCCTTCAAGGAAGTCCTCACCCGTCCCCGGTCCAGGAGCACAAAGCGCGGCAATCCCCTCGCTTGCTCGCCCCTGCCGCGCTAACGCCTCGCCAATGAGGCCATCACGATCAAGGGGAAGCGCCGCCTCGGCCGCGATCGGCAGGACCAAGCCCGCATTCACCGCTTCTACCCATTCGGGGCGCGGTCCCGGATTCCAAGTCGTTGCCATTGGGTAGGAAACTACGCTTCTCGAATGACCGACGCACCTCTCAACATTCTTGATGGCCGTGTCGTCATCATCACCGGTGGAACTCGGGGCATCGGCATTGGCGTCGCTCGCCACCTCGGCGCACTCGGATCGAAGGTCGTCATCACTGGCCGCAAGCCCGAACGACTTGCAGAGGCAATCGCGCTGCTTGAATCCGAGAACGTTGAGTGTCTCGGTCTCGTCGCCGATGTTGCCGACCGTGAACGTGCATTTGACGTTGTTGACGAAACCCTTGCTCGATTCGGCCGCATCGATGGTCTGGTTCTGAACGCGCAATCGTTTCGACCGGTCACTCCCCTGCTCGATGTGACCGAAAGCGATATGAACCTGTTGTTCGATACTGGGCCCAAAGGCGCGCTGTGGCTCATGCAAGCCGCGCAACCGCATATGGCCGCGAATAGCTGGGGACGCATTGTCACCATGGGAACCTCGATGGGTCTCACTGGTGCCGCCGGTTATGGCCCCTACGCCGCATCGAACGAAGCCATCCGCTCCCTCACTCGTACCGCCGCGCGCGAATGGGGCCGCGACGGCATCACGGTCAATTGCGTTCTGCCTGCATCAGCCGGTCACCGTGCTCCTGCCGCCGGGTCTGACCCGGCGCGCGAAGCAGCATTCGCCTCGATGTACGACGACAACCCGATGGGCCGCGATGGCGATGCCATCGAGGACATCGGCCCCGCAGTTGCGTTCTTGCTGAGTGATGGAAGCCGCTATGTCACCGGACAGACCATTTCGGTCGACGGTGGCGGCATTATGCGCCCCTAGAACTCAGGTTCGGAAACGCCAAGCCAAATGACGACGGCGAGACTCAAGCAAGGCCGCGCGTTCCTCAACTGAAACTCGAACAGTGTCGGCCGGAAGTTCACTCCACACCTCGTCGACATTCACCAGTCGTGCCATCGGCTCAGGAGCCGCGTCGCTCAGTGGCCAAAACCAGCGCAAGGTGCAAAGTCCGCCCTTACGTCCGCCGGCATCAAGCCAGTTATCGACACCAGGGTCTCGATGAGAAACAACGGCACGAATGCGCCCGTCGTCCGACAATCGCAACTGGCGATCATTCAAACTCGTAATGCGCTCGACAGGATCAGCGAGTTCAAACCAACCATCGGGATAGAGCTGCAAACTCCAATAGCGGGCATCGGGAACTTCACTTTCAATGATGAGCGCATCGTCGGGTCCGAGATCCCAGAAACAAAAGCCGTAACGCGCGGCAGCGAGACCCTTTTCTTGCGCAAAAGAACCATGAAAAGAATTGTCTTCACGCATTGCGCGCTGATCGATCATGTACTGGTTCCAGTACGACATTGAACGCTCAACACCCGCTACCGCATCGGCAACCTTTGCGGCAAAGTCTTCAGCGGTTACTCGGGGTAGATGGTCAGGCCCATCAAGACATTCGATCGTGAATGTTGCTGGTTCTTCTTCAGTCCAATCGAAGTAGTACTCGCGAATGGAGCACATGACCGCGCCTTCAGGAATCGGCAGCCAACCCGCTTCGGTGCCATCGCCACCGAGAAAGAACTCGAACTCGTCACCCTTGCCGATTCCTAGATCGGAACCGTTGTGCTCGGCGAGCGTTCCCCACTTTTCTTGATGCATAAAGCCGGCGCGCATTGCCAGGATGAATTCTTCACATGAATGCATCCGCCCACGCACTCGATAGCGCTTGGTGGGATCGATTCGCGCATGGCGATAGGCGTTGTCGGCATTTGGTCCGCCCCATTGCGTGACGAGATCGTTCTGTCGCATAAAGAAAGGTCGGGCAGCATTCGGATAGCCGATCGACCATCCCAACCAACACAGAACCTGTTCGGCCATGTGGTCATAACCCTCCGCACGTACTGCTGCATTAGCCGGGAAGGGCTCCGCCATCAGTTGTTCGCCCACCGCTTCAAGCCGACGACAGAAATCACGCCACGCTGTCAGTTCGACGCTTTCATTCGCTGCCATAGCTGTTGTTCCTTCAAGATCCATGCGGACGACGGCTTGCGGCACGAATGTTGCTACGAACACAGATGCCGGTGATATTCGACGAAAAAGCTGACGCCAGCCACAAAACTGTTTGCGCTACTTCTTCCGGTTCACTCAGCCGCTGGAGATCAAGATCGGCAACGTGCGCATCGACGCCACCCGGTTGCGTTGCGAGGTAGTTGAGCAGCGGTGCGGTTGCCGTCGGGCCGGGAGTCACCGCGTTCGCCCGAATGCCGTGACCGCCGTATTCCGTCGCAACCGTTTCCATCAGATTGATGACGCCCGCTTTGGCGGCTGCGTAACCGCCGAGGTTGAAGTTTCCACCGATTCCCGCACCCGAGGACATGCTCACGATTGAGCCTCCGCCATTGGCGATCATGTGCGGGATCACCGCTCGTGTTGCGTAGAACACTGAATCGAGCGTGACCGATTGCTGGAAGCGCCAGTCTTCATCACTGAGTTCACCGATCAATCCCGATCGAGATACCCCAACGTTGTTGTAGAGCACGTCAACGCGGCCATACGCGTCGATGGCACCCTGCACCCACGAGTTAACGAATGTTGGATCGCTCATGTCGCCAGCAACACCTGCGACAACAGCACCAGAGGCCGCGAGCTCGTCAACGACACGGTTGAGCTCAGCGGCTCGTAGATCGTTCAGCCACAGCACGGCTCCGTGCTCTGCGAACAGACGAGCCGACGCTTCACCAATACCAGCGCCGCATCCACTGATGAGCGCCACTTTTCCCTCAAGCATTCCTGACATGGACCGCTAGCATCGCCCACGCATCGGCTCCTGTCACGCAGGACGCCACCAATTTGGAGGAAACGTGACCGAGACCGGCCCCGCCCACACCCTGCCGCAACTGACTGCTCTTCACGAGGCCACAGCGCTGCTCACCAGCGAGGGCGCTCCGTTTGAGGTCGTTCAAGAAGACGTGCGCGGCGAGACCATGGGGGTTCTCCGCAATCGGGCACGCTCCCTGCGCGAGATTCTCGTCAATTCCTTCGAGTTCGGCGATCGCGAGTCGATGATTTTCAGCGATGGTCGGCGCGTGACCTTCGCTGGGTTCGAAAAGGACGTCGCTTCGGTTGCCGCCTGGCTGCAGCGTGAACACGGGATTGGCCACGGCGACCGGGTTGCGTTGTGCGGCGCAAACTCTTACGGCTGGATCGTGTCCTTCTGGGCCTGCCTTTCTATGGGTGCCATCACCGTGGCCATGAACGGCTGGTGGACCGAATCAGAGATGCAGCACGCGATCGATCTCACCGAACCCAAGTTGCTGTTGTTCGATGCAAAGCGCGCCGAGAGACTTTCAAGGGACGTCTCAATCCCCCGCTTCGATCTCGATGAAGACCTCGAGACCATGCTGACCTATGCCCCCGACGCATCGATTCCTGCGAACCACATCGATGAAGACGATCCCGCAATTCTCATCTTCACCAGCGGCACAACTGGCCGTCCGAAAGCTGCCGTGCTTTCGCATCGCAGTGTCGTTCACTACACCACGCTGCAAAACTTCCTTGGTGCACGCGGCATGGTCATGGCTGGTCGTGGTCCATCCGATGGTCCACCGCCCATTCGCCTTGTGGTGTTCCCGTTATTCCATGTTTCTGGTCTCGGAGCAACCGTCAATGGTCTTCACACCGGATCAACCGGGGCTTGGTTCCTCACCCGATTCGAAGCTAACGATGTGATTGATTTCGTGATCGAGAACAAGGTGAACATCATCGGCGGCACAGGAACACACATCCTCCGGTTACTCGATAGCCCTCGCTGCGCCGACATTCCCCAGCAACAGATCATGTCGGTCGGCATGGGCGGTTCAGCAACAACTCCGGAAATCATGCGCCGTCTTGCCAATCGCTTTCCGCACCTCGACCACACCATGTCGACTGGTTACGGCTCCACCGAAACTGGCTCTCTCGTTTCGTTCGCACCGAACTGGATGCTCGAGGCCTCACCGGAATGCATCGGCCCGGCAATTCCCACCTGCGAAGTGAAGATCACCGACGACGACGGCAATGAACTCCCCGAAGGTGGCGAAGGAAACATTTGCGTTCGCAGCCCACTCCTGATGACTGAGTACTGGCGCCATCCGGCCGCAAATGCCGAAGCGTTTTTTCCTGGCCGCTGGTTCAATACCGGTGACTTCGGCCGCATCGAAGGTGGATGTATCTACATCGCTTCACGCAAACGCGACCTCATCATCCGCGGTGGCGAAAACATCTATCCGTTTGAAATCGAAAACTGCATCGAAGAACTAGCTGGCGTCGTTGAGACCGCTGTCATCGGCGTCGATCACGACATTCTTGGACAAGAGGTGAAAGCGATCATCGTGATCGCCCCTGACACCGATATCACCGACCTAGACGTGCACGAGCACTGCAAGAAGTCACTTTCGGCATACAAGATTCCGGCGTATGTCGAACTGCGCACCGAACGACTTCCGCGTAATCCCAGTGGCAAAATTCTCAAACACGTTCTCGCCGATGGAAGCGAAGCCGGATTCGTCGAGGAATGATGTTTAGTTATCCTGCTCGGTAAGCGCGGCAACCCAGTTTCCAAGCGCGTCCCACAGATCTGTTCGATTCTTTGATATCGAATGGTTGTGGCCAGCCTCGGCGAGTACGTAGGCCGTCACGTCACCTGAAGAGGTGAGCAGAGCCGCAACATTGCCTATGTCTGCGGCAATGTCATTCTCACCGAGACCAATAAAGACAGGAACTTCAATCGATGCCAAAGCGGCATTCGACGAACCAGGAACCATCGACGCCAGACCACAGAGCGCCAACAATGGGCCTGATGCAGTGGAGAGTATCTGGCGGGCTTCAGAAAGCGTTCCGGGATTCAACATGTCAGAACTGGTTATTGAACCAGGAACAAGCGCGGTTCCGAATCGTTCGCGAACCAACTCAGCAAGCACGGGTTCAAGCCTCTCGTAATTGTCGGCATAAGAAAGTTCGGCTTTTGTCAGATACTCGGGTAATCCGGCCCCACCAAAACCAAGAAAAGCCACCGCGTCGAAAGAACGGTGATGCCACTGCGCGTGTGCGACCACCAAGCCGCCCATCGAATGTCCGAGTCCGATGAGACGCGTCGGCTCGAACAGATCCATTGCGTGCGCGACAAGTTCCGATAACGCGCCATGATCAACATCAGCAACGACCCGCGGGTTCAACGTGTAGGGATCATCAGGAACCGAACTGTCTCCCACTCCGGGGTGGTCGACAACAGCAACGGCAATGCCGAAGTGATCGGCGAGATAACGGGCCATTGACCATTCACCGGGCTGCTCCTCGGGCAGGTCGAAATAACGCCGAGTCATTCCGCCCCCGGGGAAACACACCATGAGCGGAGCGACAGAAACGCCATCGGGGACGATCAAATCAGCGGCAATCCACTCGACCCCGTCGGGACCCAGGCCGCCCACATCGAGATCCAATCGTTCCGCCCGAGCCATGGGCGCAGCGTAGGCCCCGAGCCGACGATCAACATCGTGTTGGTCATTGCCAAAAGGGTTTTGGTCGACCAAGATGCCAGTCATGGCTGGAGTTCTGGGGGGAATCCGGGTCATTGATCTCACAACAGGGATCGCTGGCCCCATGGCAACAATGCTGCTGGCCGATAACGGCGCGGACGTTGTCAAGGTCGAGTCGCCCGGTGGCGACCCCACCCGACTGACCGAATCAGGCGCGCGGGTGTGGGCCCGAGGTAAGCGCAGCATTGAGCTCGACGTGAACGATGCTGTGCAACGCGATCAACTGCTTGCTCTCATTGATCGAGCCGATGTTCTGGTCGAGAACTTTGATCTTGGCGTCACCGAGTCACTTGGCCTCGACTGGGAAACGCTAAGAGAGCGCAATCCCCGACTTGTGATGTGTTCCATCACACCGTACGGACGTCACGTCGATTTCAAAGATCGTCCCGGCATCGATGCTCTTGTGGCTGCGCGCACCGGACTGCACTGGGAACAGCGTGGCTGGGTCGGTACCGCGATCGGTCGTCTCTGCGATCTTCCCGTTGAACTTGACGACCTTGAGATCCCTCACGGGTGTTTCGATGGTCCCGATCGTGAAGGACCGCTCTTCCCACAGTCGCGATGGCCAAGTCTTGGGGCCGCATTTCTCGCCACAACCGGAATCAGCGCGGCATTGCGCGCACGACTGCACACCGGCCGAGGTCAGTGGGTCGAAACCTCGCTCCTGCAAGGTGTTCTCGTCAGCACAGCCGGCGGTTGGCAACGACCGGAACATCCCGAGGCCGACGGCTACATGTGTTGGATCTTTGATCCGCGCGGAAGCAAGGGGCATTTTGAATGCGCCGATGGCAGCTGGATTCAGAACTGGGTACCGAATCCATCCTTCGCTCTTGGAGTTTCCCAAGGCGATTCAATCAATGTTGATGATCGAATCACCAAGCCCACCGATGATCCTTCTCGAATCGGCCCTGATTACAGCGAGCTCGTAGTTCTCGCTCACTATCACCCGCAAATGAAAGAGGCCTACGCGAAATACCCCGCGCAGGAGTGGCTTGATGCTGCAGCGCAGGTAGGTATACCGATGCAACCAACCCGCCGACCTGAAGATGCGCTCAGCGATCAGGCGCTGATCGATGAAGGAATCGTTTGCACCGTCAATGACCCCGAAGTTGGGCCCATCCGCCAAGTCGGTCTTGTTTACGCGATGACGAAGACGCCAGGAAAGGTGCAGGGACCAGCGCCAACCGTTGGCCAGCACACCGATGAACTTCTCGCCGAACTCAACATTCCGTTCGAACGGACACAAACTGGCACGTCGAAACCACTCAAGAGTCCACTCGAAGGAATTTTGGTGCTCGACCTCGGACTGGCCATTGCTGGACCATTCAGCACGCAGTTGCTTTCCGATCTAGGTGCCACCGTGATCAAGGTGAACACCGTCTATGACATGTTCTGGCACTCGACCCACATCGCCTTCACCGCCAACCGTGGCAAACAATCAATCTCCATCAACCTCAAAGACCCGCGAGGCCTTGCCGTTCTGCACGAGTTGGTGAAGCGAGCCGATGTCGTCCAGCACAACATGCGCTACGAGGCCGCGGTTCGCCTTGGCATCGATTACGAATCACTCGTCGAAATCAAGCCTGATCTCATTTATTGCCACAGTTCCGGTTTCGACAAGAGTCGCGCCCATCTCCCCGGCAACGATCAAACCGGTGCATGTCTTGCTGGCGTTGAGTACGAAGATGGAGGCATGGCTGATGGCGGTAAACCCATCTGGAGCCTCACGTCCTTTGGCGATACGGGCAACGGATTCCTCGCTGCCATCGCCATCATCCAAGCAATTACGCATCGTGAGGTCACCGGCGAAGGCCAGTTCCTCTCCACATCAATCCTTGCCGCATGTCTCCTCAACACCTCCTATGCATGGGTCAATGCCACAAGCGGTGAAGGTGTCGATCGCCCAAAGGTCGATGGCCTTATGTTCGGAACTGGCCCGCGCACGCGCCTTTACGAAACAGCCGATCGCTGGCTGTGCCTTGCGGTGCAGAACGACGACCAGTGGTCGACGCTCGAAGCCGTCAGCGGAATCACACGACTCACATCGCTTACCGATGCAGATGCGATCACTGAACTGAGCACAACCTTCCGCACCCGTACCGCTGTCGAGTGGTTTGATGCACTCGACAGCGCTGCTATTCCCTGCGAAATTGAAGACGAAGAGTTCTGCTTACGTCTCTTCGACGACCCGCAGTTCCGTGATGCCGGGCTCGTCACCACAATGCAGCAGGCCCAGGTCGGAAGTTTCGACCACTTCGCCCATATGTGGACCTTTTCCGACACACCCACACGAATCGCCGGACCACCGCTCGTTGTCGGTCATGACACTGTCGACATCATGACTGAACTCGGCATCGACCAACGCGAAATCGATGCTCTGATCGCTGATGGCATTGTCCTTCAGTCCACACTCCGACAGGATCGCGCGTTATGACCACCGTTCGTCCACCAATCTTTGACTTCGACGACGCGTTCTTCTGGGAAGGCGCAACAGAGCAAAAGTTACTTATTCGACGCTGCGGGGAATGTGACACCTTGCGCCATCCGCCCACCCCAATGTGTGCAATCTGCGGTTCAACCAACAACCAAACGACACAATCAGCAGGGAACGGCATCATTCTCACCTGGATCGTCTCGCAGCACCCCACTGAACCTGACGCAGAACCTCGCATCGTCATCCTGGTGCAGCTTGATGAAGGCACTCGAATCGTTTCCAACCTCATCGATGTTGCACCAACCCACGATCAGGTGCTGAACGACAAACGGGTCGAGGTGTGCTTCGTTGACTACGACGGCACCGTCCTTCCGCAGTTCCGTTTGGCAGAGGTGCAGCCATGAGCCAAACACGCGCAGTCATCGCTGGCATTGGTCACACCGAGTTCTCACAAAACTCGGGACGCTCAACACTGCAACTCGCTGCCGAAGCTTCACGCGACGCAATTCGCGATGCCGGTTTCTCCCCCGCCGAAGTCGATGGCACCGTCACTTTCTCCATGGACACCAACGACGAGCTCGCCCTTATCCGAACGATCGGCGTTCCCATACTGCGATTCTGCGCTCGGACTCGAGGCGGCGGTGGCGGGGCAAGTGCAACCGTTCAACTTGCTGCAGCAGCTGTTGAAAGTGGTCAGGCTGATGCGGTGCTTGTCTACAGAGCATTCAACGAGCGTTCGGCCCATCGTTTCGGACAGCCGGTTCAGGCCAACCCCGACCCGGCATGGAATTGGGCAAGCCCCTTCAGTCTCAACACGCCAGCAAAGGTCTACTCACTCACCTTTCAGCGCTACATGTACGAGTTCGGCCTCACCAACGAAGACTTCGGCCGCTACACCGTCGTTGCTCGCGACTGGGCCTCAACCAACCCCAATGCTCAGTTCTACGAGCGACCCATCACCCTTCAGGACCACCAAGATTCGCGCTGGATTGTCGAACCCATCCTCCGAAAACTCGACTGCTGCCTTGAATCCGACGGTGGCGTCGCGCTTCTCATCACCTCCGCCGAACGCGCCGCGGATCATGGCGCCGACGCAGTTCCGATTCTCGCCTCATCAGCGATACAACTCGAAGGCGGACATGAGATGTTCGCGTATTACTACGAAGACCTTTGCGAATACCCCGAAGGTCGTGTGCTCGGTCAACAGCTCTTCAACCAGGCAGGCATTACGGCCGACGACATTGATGTCGCCATGATCTACGAGAACTTCAGCCCAATCGTGTTCCTCCAACTCGAAGCATTTGGCTTCTGTGGGCGCGGCGAGGCAAGCGACTTCATCAAAGATGGCCACATTGGGCGCGGCGGTTCGCTTCCCGTTAATACCAATGGAGGTCTCTTAGGCGAGGGCTATATCCACGGAATGAACAACATCGTCGAAGGCGTGCGTCAATTACGGGGCGCGTCAGCAAACCAAATCTCCGGAGCTGAGCATGTTCTCGTTAGCGCCGGCCGTAGCGGCATCATTCTGGGCCGCTGAGCAAAAGGAATACTGATGACCATCACCGAATCCAACATTGTCCTGAACCGCACCGGCGAACGAATCATCTCCGCCGATTCGCATGTCGCAATCACCCAAGATCAGGTCAAGGCCAACCTTGATCCCAAGTTTCATCCCGACTACGACAAAGCCCAGCAAGCATTCGCTGCGCGTGTTGCCGCCAACATGAGTTCCGCCAAGGTCAATGCCGACGCGATGAAACGAAATCCACATGCCGCATTCAGTCGTCCCGGCTACCACACCGCCTTGGACCGACTCGCTGACATGGACGCTGACGGCGTCGACATTGAAGTCATCTATTCCGAGGTCAGCGCTTTCCGCTATATCGGCGATATGGAGCGCGGCGCGGCCGAAGCTACACGCGCATTTAACGATGTTCTGACTCAATTCGCGTCAGCTGATCCTCGGCGGCTCGTTGTCAGTTACCAGATCCCAATTCATGACATTGACGCTGCAGTTACTGAAGTACAGCGGGTCACAGAATTGGGTGCAAAGTCTCTTCAGATTCCCGTGTTCCCGACCGAACTCGGACAGCCTGACTACTTCGACGAACGCTACGAACCGCTTTGGGCGGCCGTTCAAGAAACCGGCCTTCCGATGTGTTGCCACATCGGTATCAACACAAATCTCGATGAACTCACCCGTCGTGACCCAACTCCGCAAAAGGGCATCATGGTGACGATGACTGCTCTCTCCACCGCAGAGGCATTGGGTATGTGGATCCTTACTGGGACGCTTGAGAAGTTTCCCGACCTGAAACTTGTTTTCGTTGAACCTGGTATTGGCTGGATTGCTCACTACCTCGATCTCATCGATGACATGGTCGTTCGCCAGGGGTATGTGTATGACAACCTGAGCGAGCTTCCCAGTTTCTACTTCCGCAGAAACATGTGGACGACGTTTGTTGATGAACCACGTTCCATCGAAGCATTGCGTTACGACGTCGGTGTCGACAACATCATGTGGTCCACCGATTTTCCCCATCCCGTTACGAGTTGGCCCGATTCTCAAGACCTTATTGAGCGGGCCTTCATAGGGATTCCCCATGAGGAAAAGCGCAAGATTGTCTGCGATAACGCAGTCAAAGTCTGGAACCTGTGACAACAACGCGCGCACGTTCAACTGGCCCCTATCTGGACCGCGACACTCTGATCGCGGCCGCCGCCGAACTCGCTGACACCAACGGATGGAACGAACTCACGATGTCAAAGGTGGCCGAAATGGTCAACCGCCATGTGAGTTCGTTGTACTCCCATGTCGATGACCTCGACGCGCTACGCAGAGAGGTCGTCCTTCTGGCTGTGACCGAAATCGGCGATGTCGTTTGGGAGGCAAGCATCGGTCGCAGCGGGGCAGACGCTCTTACCGCTATCGCTCAGGCCGAACGCAACTTCGCTCGCTTACACCCGGGACGCATGGCCGCGCTTCGAGCACACCTTGGTGTCGATGACTCCGAGTTCAGGAACCAGGCACTACGCATCGCGGTGCCGATCCGGACCGTGCTCGCTTCATTCGGGCTGAACGAACAACAAGTAGCTATAGCCCATCGGGTTTTCAGCGCGACCGTTCGCGGCCTGGTCGAACCAGGAACACCGCTCGGCACGTCCGATGACGACATCGCGCTTCAGGCCACGGTCACCCTCTTTGTCACCGCTCTAGAGAGCGGCAGCTGGCCAACGGTCGAGTAGAACCGTCGCTAGGCGGGCGTGCCTGATCGAACCGTCGTTGTTGTCGTTGTCGTTGTCGTTGTCGTTGAACCGGACGAACCTGAGGCGCCCGAACTCGAAGCGGATCCATCGGGAAGCGACTGTGCTTGGCTAATGAGCGTCTGTGCTTCCTTAACCTTTGCCTGATAGCCAGCGAGATCACCGTTGCGAAGCGCGGTGTCGGCATCGGTCAATGCCCTCGCCGCTTGATCAATCAATTGATCCTTTGTGGCATTACCGGTAGACGGAATCGTTGTGGTCGTCGTGGGATCACTCGGCACGGATCCGCCATTGGTGGAACCGTTGCTCGTGGTGTCTTCTGGTGAGACCACCAACGATTCGAAGGTTTGCGGGTTGGCTCCGGGGAACAGCGTTTGCAACGCTTCACGAAGCGTGGGCTTCATGACGACCTGTCCGCCAAACACAGCGATTACCTGCTTGAGTTCAGGAATCGCCGTGTTGTTGTCTGACGACACATACAGCGGACGAATATAGATAATCGAGTTGTTTACCGGAGTCAGCATCAAAGCACCGAACTGAGTCCGTGATCCCTGCTGGTTGAGCAATGTCGTGTACTGACTAACCGTCGGGTCAGAAAGAATGTTGGCGTTGACGATTGCAGGACCGTCGATGTTGAAACCAGAAGGCATTTGGTAAACAGTCAACTTGCCGTACTGCGCAGGATCGCTGTTTGCGACCATGAACGAAGTGAGCGTCTTCTTAGAGTCGTCCTCGGAGAACGGGACAAACGGACGCAGCATCACAAAAGATTCGGTTTCCTCGCCTGGAAGTCGAATCAGCGAATACACGGGGCTGATGCGCGCTTCTCTCGTTCGCACGATAGTCGTGCCATTCACTGTTTGAGTAGAAGCAACAACCGCAGCTGATCCATTCACCGAAGAACCTGGATCCTGCGCAACGGACCAACTTGATGACTTCTCGTAGAACGAATTCGGGTCGCTGATGTGATAGCGGCCGAACATATTGGTCTGCACACGAAAGAGATCTTCCGGATAGCGCCAATGTGCTTTAAGTTCGGCAGGCATCTCGTCGACACCCGCAAACAAGGCCGGGAAGGCCTTTTGATAGGCGTTGACGATCGGATCTGAAGGATCGACGATGTAGAGCTTCACTGTGCCGTCATAGGCATCGACCACGCCCTTGACCGAGTTGCGGACATAGTTAAAGCGCTTGCCGCCTAGGTCACTGCCAGCTGGAAGCCCGCTTGAATCGGCACGCTGCGCGTTCGGATAACGATCAGTTGTTGTATATCCGTCGCAGATGTAAACGATTCGTCCGTCTTTGATCACCGGATATGGATCGCTGTCGAACTGCATGAACGGAGCGACTGCTTCAACCCGCTGGCGGATATCACGCTGGTACACGATGCGGGAATCAGACGTGAGGAAGTTTGAGACAACAAGGTTCCAGTCCGAGAACTTCAGTCCGTAAGCGGCCTTCTTGAAGAAAGAATCAAGTTTCACGCCGCCAGAGCCAGAGTACTCAGTGAACTTGGTTTGTCCGTCGGCCTCAATGAAATCGATTTCCTCACGGGTTGCATTCGTAATCGCAAAGCCCGTCACATTCTCGCCGTAATACAACTGCGGAGTTGAAACTTCTACAGCCATTCGCGATGTATCGGTGACCTGAGGAACATTCCTGATCAAGAAATCGGGACGACCTTGTGTCGTCGTTGCGTTAGCCGGAGCAAGAGCCACGCCGTATCCGTGGGTATAGGCCAAGTGCCGACCTTCCCATGAACTCTGTGGAATCTGCCCAACATTGAGATCACGGCTACCGATGATCACCTGCGTGTTGGCGATTTCACCAGAAGGGGTCTTGATCGGATAGCGATCAACATCGAGTTCGTTGAAACGAAGTTGTGAGTACTGGCTTTGCAAACGCTGGTAGGTCGGTTCAACGATCGTCGGATCAAGCAACCGGATATTTCGAATCGTTCCCGGGTTCTCATTGACGTTTTGCGTCGCAACCGATTTGTCTTGATTGTAAATAAACGGTTTGGTGTCGACTTCGCTGAGACCCAAAGCGGTTCTCGTCGCACTGATGTTGTGGTCGATGTATGGCATCTCTCGAGTTGATTCCTCGGGTTCCACCACGAAGCGTTGAATAAACGCCGGATAGGCAACACCGGCAACCACCGAGATGAGCGCCCAAAGCCCGACCGCAACAACTGGAAGCGTCCAACCACGTCGCCAAATATTTGCGATGAAAAGCCCAAACGACAAGATGGCGATGAAGAGCAGGAGATAAATCGCAGGAAGTTGCGCCTTGACGTCGGTGTACGTTGCGCCGTCGACCGTTCCGCGAGTGGAGTACGTAAGCGCAAAACGCTGCAACCAATAATCAGCAGCCTTCACTAATGCCAGCAACCCAAGCAACACAGAAATATGCGCCTTGACCTGAGGGGTGACTCGCTCCCCAGTGGTCTGCAGTCGGATGCCTCCGTTGAGGTAATGAGCGACGACAGCCACGATAAGCAAAATGATGCCGGCTGCGAACAACCAATTTACTACGGATGTGTAGAACGGAAGCTTGAAGACGTAGAACCCAACATCGGTTTGGAACGTTTGATCGTTCACCCCGAAGCTTCCGCCGTTGCGGAAAAGGATCCACTGGTTCCACTCGCCCGACATTCCCAATCCGGCGAAAAGCGCAAGAACAAACGAAACGACGACGCGAACGGTCTTGGTTCGTTGACCAATCGTCTCGTGATAGCGCTCAAGTAATTCGTCTTCTGGTCCGGTCGGGCGAACCTTCGGACCGATGCGGTCAGCAACCACCAAGTTGATGAGCACCATCACAAAAAAAGCTGCGGTGAAAATTGCACCAAGTGCGATCTTTGCGCCGAGCACACCGGCGAAGACTGATCGAAGACCCAACGAGTCGAACCACATCCAGTCGGTCCAGAAGCCGGCGAGGCCGCGTAACGACAGGAACAGAACAAAGACCACCACCGCGGTCACGATGAGGGCAAGGCGACCTCGAGAAATACGGCGACGCTGGGGCATGTCAGTTGGGGTACGCATGGACCCCCAGCCTACGGGCGTTCCGGACCTATTCCGGGTCGGGCCGTTTAGGAGACAGGAAGCACGGCGCAGTGGCAACCAGGGTGCAACGGGGGCACCTTGTGGCCTGTGGGGAAGACCCCGCCACGATCTATTGGTCCACCCAGAGCATTGTCTTCGCAGTCGGGCGAGGGGCCATCGCCCGCAGCAACGACCCACCGCACCTTCGAGTTCTTGGGCAATCGGTCGAGAACGCCCCGATTCGCCGCCCCCAGCACCGCAAAGGTGACGGCGTCATCAACCCGCTGGCCCTTCCATTCGCGGAAGGTGGACCGGATTCGCTGAGCAAGGTCGTCGCGGTCACCGGCGGATTCCGATACAGCTCGTTCGAGCCGATCGCGCAGTGGGCCGACGATCGCACTCGCTAGATCCGCAGCGAGGTCGCCGACCGATGCACGGGCAGAACTGCGGCCCTTGACTGGCGCGATTGCCGCTCCCGCCTCGGTGGCATCAGCTAGCGCTGGGAGCACCATGTCTTCATAACGTTCTAACTGGGATTCAGGAGTCGGAAGAAAAGCGATTGCAGTTAGGTTGCCCTTCACCGATCGCAGTGTAGAGAGAAGTTCGTTTTGTTCGTCGGACAACTCGCGCTTGATGCGACGAGCCAGTGAGCTTTCGATTGACGAAACTGCTGCGTCTCGCGCTGCGATGAAGATTTGATCTGCATCGGCAGACGAGTCAGGGGCAATGACTTCTGTCGCTTCAGGTGCGGCGGCCTCGACGACTTCCTGGATGATTTCAGGTTCGGCCTCAGCAATTGCATCAGAACCGTCACCCACAGTCGCAACTTCGTCTTCACCTTCTTGACGAAGCCGAGCGAAGACGTCGGCGGCCTTGCCACTCGATGTGCGCACGACACGCACCGACGACGAATGGCGGCCTTCACGCGGATCTTCAGGCGAAACCGGGGTTTCGGTTGAAGGCTCAGGAGCATCTGCGACAACCGGTGCTACTTCAACGAGTTCTTCGACGACCGGTTCTTCCACGGGAGGAACGACCGTGAGCTTGGGCGCCGTTGGACGCGCTTCGGCGGGCGTTTCGACGTTTCGGACCTGTGAAGCAGGGAAGACATCGATCGTTGGTTCATCGAGCTCTTCAGCAGTAACAATCGGCGTAATGGTCGCCTCGAGTTCAGAATCGACGCTTTGCAATGAGGCAACTTCGGCGGAGAGGCGGCCTTCAGGAAGTGCGACGTGAAGTTCTTCGGTGGCGACAGCAAGGGTTTCGCGAACAATGTCGTAGGCAGCAGAGAGGCGATCGCGTCCGGCTTGCAGTTGTTCGATCTGTTGACGAAGTGCCTGACGGCGGTTTGCGAGATCATCGAGCATGCGCTGGCGAACTTCCTTCGCCTCCTGCACCATCTCGCGACCTTGCTGTTTGCTGGCTTCGATAATCGCAGCGGCTTCAGCTTCGGCGTTCGCACGCTGGGTTTCGGCATACTCACGAATTTGTGCGGTTGCTTGCTCGGCTTCTTGGGTGCGCCGAGCCACAAGAGTCTCGGCATCTTCTCGCAGACGTACCGATTCTTCACGCGCCTCACGGAGGAGTCGCGCCACGTTTTCCTCGGCCTTTGCCCGAATCTCGGCTGCAGCCGACTGCGCGGCATCAAGAACCCGCGTCGTTTCCTCGCCCAGCAATTTCGTGAGGTTCGACGGGTCGATGGGATCGTGATCGGCGCTTTGGCGACGGGCCTGTTCAAGTTGTCGCTCGAGTTCGGAAGCACGAGTTTGTGCGTTCTTCAACTGATTCGACACCTGAAGGAGGTAACGCTGGACCTCAACGGGGTCAACGCCCTTCTTTACGGTCGCGAAGGTTTTATCGAGGATGCGGTCGGGATCGATCGGCCCGGACGAGTCGGTTGCCATCAATCTCAAGGCTACCGACGAAACCCCAACATTCCGGTGATACCAAAGGGGTCAGTTGGTGGCCAGAGAGCTGCCGACGGCCGGAAGCACCAAGTTGCCGCCGCCAACCGTCGTGAGAACTTCAAGTGCCTGGGTTAACGACTCAACTGGCTCAACGCGCATATCGCCCGCGTACTTGCGAGCCTCATCGATCTCGCTCGCAGGGACCAACATCAAATCAACACCAGCTCGACGCGACGCCATCACTTTTTGGTGGATCCCGCCGATTGGTCCCACCGAGCCATCGAGCGTGATCGTCCCCGTCACTGAAACGTTGAGCCCACCGGTGAGGCTCTCAGGAGTCATCACATCAAGAATCCCCAGAGTGAAGGCCAACCCCGCCGACGGACCGCCCACCCGACCGGAATCAATCGTTACCTCCACTGGAAAAGTGAACGAGAGATCGCGGGTAAAGGTCGAGACCCCGAGGAATCCCTTTGTGGTGTCACCTTCGCGAGCGCCAAGGAGTACCTGAACCTCGCGAGATGGACGAGCACCTTCCAGTGTCGAATCAAATGGTTCGACACCCAATGTGATCATCTCTCCCGGAGCCATCGCGCTAATCACGTTGATCAATTGCTGGCTAAACGAAATCGGTTGACCGTTGGCTCGGACAATGACATCTCCCGGTACTAGCAAGTTGGCCGATGGCCCGCTTTCAATCACTGACCCAACGACTGCGCCGGTTCCATTCGATTCGACGGGATAACCAAGCCGTGTGAGCGCCTGGTACTGCGCTGCGTCTTTGGATTCCGTCATCAACCGCAAATTCAGATCGCGATTCTGGTCAGGCGATTGTTTGCCGAGAATGTCTTCCCGCGACGCGAGATCGAGATCGGGGTTTACCCATGCAGCAAGCACTTCAAACGGTGTCGCTTGCCGAAGCGACACCGTGAGGAGATCAACTTCTCCCTCATTTACATACGTCTGCGCTCCGCTTACCGAAATAAGGCTCTCGGTTGGACGCGAAGAGCCCGGGGACATCACGTAATACGGGAGTCGAAGAACCAACCCCAGCGTGATGATGAGCACGGCGAAGAAAAAACCAAGCGATGTAAGCCGACGGCGTCGTCGGCTCCAGCGGGGGGATTCCTCCCCCACGGCCGCAGGTGCGGGCACAGGTTCTTCTTCGTTGAACTCGACCACGTTGCTCCACTGACAAAACGAGATGGATTCGGCCCATCGACCGTGTCAGCCTGCCATGTCCGAGACCATGAACCGGCGCGCCCGTCGGCAGGGTGCGAGGATGTCCATTGTGACTGCGAGCAACCAATGGCAACCGATCTACGGAGATGACATCGGCCCAACCACTTCCGATCGCATCCGATCTGGGGTCAGCCTTGGCGTGGTCCTCTTCATTCTCGGCACCGCTCTCTCTGCCGGACTCGCGCTTTCGGTCCTCGTGCTCTTCGGACTCTTCGGCGCCTCGATCGGCTGAACATGCCTGGCCGTCAACTCGATGACACCATCTCTCGCCGACGCGACGCTGCGCTCGCCGGACATACAGGCGATGAGGACACAGCCCGATCCTTCCTAAGCGACGACGATGCGAATGTTCGTGCCACTGCACTTGGTGCGCTCAACCGTCTCGGCGCACTAACAGAGGACGAACTCATTCGGGCCGCTGGTGATCCCGACCCAATCATTCGTCGTCGGGCGTGCACCGAATCCACCTCATGGAACGGCAGCGTCGGCGAACCAACCACCGCCGAAGTAGCGGCCGCCATCGCTGTACTTCTTTCCGATAGCGATGACTCCGTGGTCGAAATTGCCGCATGGGCTTGTGGAGAGCGCCCACCTGCACCGAGATCAACCATTGAACGACTGTGCGAGATCGCAACCAGCCACGACGATGCGTTGTGTCGTGAATCTGCAGTTGCAGCGCTAGGAGCACTCGGTGATCCCGCAGGACTTAGCGCGATCCTCTCTGCAACCGAGGACAAAGCAACGGTTCGTCGGCGCGCCGTTATCGCTCTGGCCCCATTTGACGGCCCCGAAGTCGACGCCGCCCTTCAACGGGCAACAAAGGATAGAGATTGGCAGGTCCGGCAAGCCGCCGAAGACCTCAGTCCATGAACATGACCTTGAGTGCGTCGAAAGATTCGACGCAATGGCCTGCTCCGAGCACAACTGATTCGAGTGGCGCTTCGACAAGGTGAACCGGAACATCGGTTTCGGATTCAATGCGAAGGTCGAGACCTCGCAACATGCCACCGCCGCCAACCAGGTAAATACCTTGTTCAATGAGGTCTTGGGCCAATTCGGGCGGAGCTTGGCCCAAGCATGCGATGACCGCGTCGACCATTGCCGACACGGGTTCGTCGATTGCTTCGCGAACTTCTTCAGCAGTGAGAACAACTGTCTTGGGCAGACCGCTCATAAGTTCGCGTCCGCGAACCTCAGCGGCAAACTCATTTTCTGTTGGCCACGCCGAACCGATCGTGACTTTGATTTCTTCTGCGGTGCGTTCACCCACAGCGATGCCGTATTCACGCCGGATGTAGGTCTGGATAGCAGCATCGATGTCGAAACTTCCGACACGCACCGCTTCGAGCGCGACTACACCGCCAAGAGAGATGAGCGCGACTTCAGAGGTTCCGCCTCCGATGTCGATCACCATGTTGCCGAGCGGTTCGTTAATGGGAAGACCTGAACCGATGGCCGCTGCCATGGGTTGCTCGATGAGGTGCGCTTCAGCTGCACCAGCACGACGAGCAGCTTCGGTAACTGCGCGCTGTTCGACAGCGGTAATTGCAGAGGGAACACAAATAACAACACGCGGGCGATTGAACCGGTTGACCCCAACACGCTGGAGAAGCAAACGGATCATGCGCTGGGTAACTTCGAAGTCGGTGATTGCGCCTTTTCGAAGAGGACGGACCGCAACGATGTAGCTAGGTGTCCGCCCAATCATCTGCCACGCTTCGTGGCCCATCGCAAGCACGTCTTGGGTGCGACTATTCAGCGCAATTACTGAAGGCTCGTTGAGGACAATGCCCTCGCCACGAACATAGACAAGTGTGTTTGCGGTTCCTAGGTCGATCGCAATATCGCGTGCCATATCAACGACCGCCCAATCGACGCTTTTCCGCGTCTTGCACTCCGCGCACTGGGCGTGGCGGAGTTGAAGGAACGGGCGGAGTGCTTAAAGCATCCATTTCGCGTTGAAAGTCGTCAACGCTTGCCATGAAGTGCGTCGGCTTGCGATGGCGGATCCAAACAATGAGCGAACCAACGGCAGCCACAACAACTGCCAGAAGAAGAAATGCAACGCCACTCATGCGAGAACTCCGCGGTCGTCTACGTCGGTGATGTGCTGCGCCGCACGCGCCCATTGCGAACCACCGTCGAAGAATTCCTTCTTCCAGATCGGCACAGATTCTTTCAAGGTGTCGATTGTGAATTCGCAGGCATCAAATGCGGCGCCACGATGGGGTGCAGACACTGCGACAACAACCGATGACTCGCTCAGGAGCACTCGCCCTTCACGATGCCAGATGACGATTCGCCCTAACTCGGGCCACCGCTTACGAGCTTGATCGGCAATAGCGCCAAGGCGAGGCTCAACCTGTTCGGCCCACGCCTCGTAATCGATATGAGTGACGCCAGTAGAGCCATCGGCATGGTCCCGGACCAAACCACTGAAAACCACCACGGCTCCACAGCCTGGGAGTGCGACCCAATCGGCTGCGAGCCCGACCTCGAGCAATTGGTCGGTGAGCGCGACCCAATCGTCGGTGGTGGGGGGTTGAAGAGTCACGGCTTCCTATCGTAGTAGGGGCCGCGGCTAACTCTGCGGGGCCCACCACTACATTCGCCCCCATGCCGTTCCTCGATGACCCGGATGACGATGCCGGGTTCGTCCCCCCCCTCCCCCAAGACGACCGATTATGGCGTCACCCATCGGAGATGGCAGGCCCAAACCCCATTTCGTCTCGAGTGAAGCGCCGATATTCGTCACGGACGGGATTCTTCGCAGTGATCGCAATCGGTCTCATTGCGACCGCCACCGGTATCGCTGCAGTTGGCATTCTCGGTTCCTCTGATCGCACTCCCCGAGGAACCGAGTTCGCCGTCGGACCTGCAGCCGAAGCACTTCCCGAAACAGCACTGTCGTCTCTTGCACCGGCAATCGTTCAGATCAAAGTTGACCGTGCCTCCAGTTCGTTCGTCGTGACCGGGCTCATCATCCGCCCCGATGGTCATGTGGTCACTGCATCTGACCCACTGGAAGGCGCACGCTCACTGACTGTCACTACTGCCGACGGACGTGCCTTTAACGCAACCATCGTCGGCACCGATCCGGCTGATGATCTTGCCGTTATTGCTATTCAAGGTTCAGGCCTTCCCACTCCTTCGTTTGGCGACATCAATTCTGTTGCGCAAGGAGACATGGTCTTTGTTGTCGGCCGCACCCCCACCGATAACCGGTCCTGGGTTGCATCCGCAATTTTTCAAGCTGTAGGCATGCGTCTCGATACAACGGATGGATCCACACTGCACGACATGATCGGTTCTGCAATCGATGTTCAACCTCCAACTGATTCCGCAATTCTCTGCACAAAGGCAGGCGAGGTGATCGGCTTGTTGACATCTCGCGCAGCGGTCGCGACCCGTTCGGCAGCACTTGCGGCTGCTCCATCAACGCTCGCTTTGCCCAGTGCTACGAATTCCTTCGCCCACTCTGTTGCATGGACTCGTCACGTCGTCGACGACATCATCGAAACCGGTTCTGTTCATCACGGATGGCTCGGCGTGATGACAACTGATGCCCCTGAGGGCGGCGCAACTATCGAATCGATTACGCACAATGGCCCAGCAGATCGAGCTGGCCTCATTGCCGGCGATCGCATTACTTCGTTGAGCGAGGCGAATCTGGCGACGAGTTCTGCCCTTGTCGTCGCACTCCGAAACCACGCCGCCAACGACACCGTCACGATTGGCTATGTGCGCAATGGCACTGCAGCTAGGACGTTCGCCAAGCTCATCGATCGGAGTTGAGTTGGCGGCGGATCAAAAAGGCCGCCCCTCCAACAACGCCGAGCGCCACTATGGCCGCACCACCCAGCGCTAATTGCTGACGATGGCGCGGAGTGACCCGAGCCCAAATACCGCCACTGTCGGCGTCGACGTAGGCCTCTTCATTACGAAACGTGGGTTCCCAACCCAAGGATCGAATGCGATCGTTAGCGACAACCCATGGCCCCGAACCAGCCAAAAGGGTGTCGGGATCACCAGGTGCAACACCGAAGTACTTGCCGATTCGAGCCAGAACGTAGGCAAAAGGCTTGTACACGCGGACTCTTGCAGTCGGCCCCTTAAGCGCTCGAACTTCATCAACCGTGAGCCAACCATCGGGCGCAACGTTCACTGGTCCATCGACTCGTGAACGACAAATGGTGACAAGAGCAGTCGTCAGGTCATCAAGGTGCACAAATTGCACGGGGGCAACCACACCACTGATCTGGAGACCGGCTGTTGCCCAAGGTGAACGTGCCAACCACTTTTCGTTTTCCGGACCTACAACGATGCACGGGCGAACGAGCGCGCAGGTTGCTCCACGCGATCTTGACCACGTAACACAGAGCCGTTCGAGCTCAGCACGCTCAACCGCTGCCTCTATCGAGGCATTCGGTCGAACCGGAGCGCTCTCCGTTAGCGGAATCGGATTGTCAGTTCGAGCTCCGTAAACGAGCGCTGAGGACAAAACGACGAGCGTTGTCACTGCCCCAACTCGTGTGAGCGACGCAAGGAACGATCGCGTTGCGACCACATCGATATCCGCACCACCGGTTCCATCGATGTCAAGCCCCGAGCGTGGGCCGGTCAGGAAGACTCGTGTCGCTCCAGCAACAAGTGGTGTCAATCGGGAATCGTCAAGAGCAAACGGGGCGATGATGAGTTCCGGACCATCAGCATCGCCAGTGAGACGTCGGGTGCTGGGTTGGGCCCCAATGGCAACAACACGGTCAACACCAGGTTCCGAGAGCGCGGCAGCAACCACTCGTCGCCCGATCGGCAGATCGGCCCCGGTGACCACCACGATTTCTCCCACACCGCAATCATGGCGCGTCTGAGGTCACCATCATCGGGCCGGCACCCGCAGCGTCATGTCCCTCGGCGGGGCCTAGCCTAAGGTCGTGGACAATTTACCCCCCGACCCCTTCTCTGGTGCCGACTCAGGCGATGAACTGGGCAAAAATTCCGACCAGAACCCCCTGTCAGGAATGCCGCTCTTCGGCGATCTTGCCAAGCTTTTCTCCCAGCAAGGCCCCATCGGATGGGATGCCGCTCGCCAACTCGCACTCTCAATCGCGACCGATGGCGGAGAAGAAGGCAACGTCGATCCGCTTGAACGCATCCGCCTTGAACAACTCGCGCGAATCGCCGAACTTCATGTCGGCAATGCCACTGGACTTCCTACGAGTTTCGGCGGCACTGGAATTTCGATTGTGCCGGTGACTCGCGGGCAATGGGCCACAACCACGCTCGAATCTTGGCGTCCTCTTTTCGAGCGCCTCGCCGGTTCGCTTACACCGCCCGCGCCACCGACAACTCCGGACCCCACGGACCCTCTCAGTTTCATGGCCCCTCTCATGGCCATGATGGGGCCGATGATGATGGGCATGACCGCCGGTTCCATGATTGGCCACTTATCGCGTCGATCCTTCGGTCAATACGATCTTCCCGTTCCGCGGGTGGCAAAAGATGACTTGATGGTCATTCCCGCGAATTTCGACACGTTTGCTTCAGAATGGAGCATCCCCGCCGATGACCTTCGACTCTGGGTCTGCGCTCAGGAAATAGCCATGCATTCGGTCCTGCGCATCCCGCATGTCCGAGCAACTGTCGAGGAATTCCTCTCGGCCTATGCCGCCGGATTCGAACCGGATCCAAATGCATTGGAGGATCGACTGGGTTCGATGGAATTCGATATGTCCGATCCATCATCGATGTCGGGCATGCAGTCGATGTTTGGCGATCCCGAACTACTTCTCGGAGCTATCCAATCACAAGCACAACGTGACATGCTTCCCAAATTCGAAGCCCTCATCGCTGCGATAGTGGGATATGTCGATCACATTGTTGATGCTGTCGGCTCCTCGTTGCTTTCAAATACCACAATGATTTCCGAAGCAGTTCGCCGCCGTCGTGTCGAGGCCGACGATTCAGATCGCTTCGTCGAGAGATTGTTCGGCCTTGAACTCACCCAAGCCACCTACGACCGTGGCGCCACGTTTGTGGCCGGGATCGTCGAACGCGCGGGCAACGACGGGCTCGTTCGCCTCTGGGAATCGGAACGCACGCTTCCCACTCCCGCAGAGCTCGAAGCCCCAGGTTTGTGGCTTGCTCGCATCGAGCTACCTGACTGATCAAATAATCGGTGGCGGACCATCGGGGATCTCGGGGTCATCCCACGTATCAGGTTCGAAAAGTCTTCCGTCGCGATCACCATTTGCCGAACGGGGCTGGTCTACAGACAGTTCGGGGAACGGCCACTCGACCCTTGTGGGATCGCTGGGCGGCGCTACCTGGGGCGCTGCCGCCGCAGGTGAATCAGAAGCGGGAGATACGGCGTTTGGCGGACGCATCCATCGCCGAGCTTCATCATGGGGAGCGATATCGATATCGGCCGCAGTGGGATCGGTGGGATCCAGCGGTGGCCTCCATGGCGTTGGGGTTTCCGGGCCAGCGAATCCCCGATCGACAACTCGAGTGGGATCAAGATCGTCGTGAAACGACGGATGACGCTCATCGACCTCGACGGGGCGACGCAGCACACCCTTTCGAGGCACAGGCAAGCGACCGGCACGAACATTCCGCAGACCGACCAAGTACAGCGCCACGGCGATCGATGCGGTGATCGCAATGAGTCCGAACCCGAGTGAGGCCGGAATCGGTAGGACGATTGGCAGCAGTGCACCGATCACCCAAATCAACTGAAACCGCGTCTCGAATTTTGCGAAGGTCCGCCCGCGGTTTGCATCGGGGGCATCGCGCTGAACGATGGAATCAAATGCTTGTTTGGCCGAGCAACTCGTGATGCCCAACATCATCGATAGCAAAGCTGCACCCGCGAGTCCGCCGATGAACGCGGTGATAACCCCAGCAATGCTTATGACAAACAAACTCGACACCAGGATCCGCTCTTCGGACGTCACTTGCCGGAGTCGAGGAACAATCAGCGAACCCGAAAAGAAACCCAGCTGCGCTGTCGCGGCAACAAAACCCAGCTGCCATAGGGGCGCTCCTACATTCTTAAAATCGAATGCGAGCATGAACGCAAGAAACCCGACCATGCCACGGATGAGGCTCATTGCTGTTGATGCGTGAGTAATGCCAGCGCTGCGAAGCTCCTCGCGTTCGGCTTCGCCTTCTGGTTCCGCAGCAACAGTTGTTGGCGGCAACTGCAAGGCAAGAATCGTGCCGACGGCAAACACAACTGCGCCCAGTGCAACCGTGGCTTGACCGCCGCCGATCGCATAGAGGATGCCCCCTGGTATCGCAGCGATTACGACAGCGATCGAAGAAAGTGTCGTGAGTTTCGAATTTGCATAGACCAATTCTTCGTCGCTGTGCACAGTGCTCGGGATGACCGCGCTCTTCGAAATTGAATAGATCTTCTGCATGATGAGCATGCCGAAAGCTTCTGGATAGAACAGGAGTGAGTCCATATGTCGAACGACAAAGAACGCAAGCACAGCACGCAGGAGCATTGACCCAACGATGATCCAGCGTCGCCCACCCTTGATGCGATCGATGGCAGGGCCAATGAGCGGCGCGGCGATCGCAAACGGTGCGATCGTAAGAAGCAGGTACAACGCGACACGCCATCGCGCCGATGTGAAGTCAAGTGAAAAGAACACCGAACCCGCGAGGCCGATGGCAAACAGTGCATCGCCTGAGACTGATGCAGCGTGTGTCCGAGCCAAACGAGTGAATGGTGACGGTGCCCACGGTCGGCGAGGGTCGCGACCGGCTGGTGCCGGGCCGCGAGGGCGCTTGCCGCTGGGGGATGTGGACTCAGGAGTCACTTTGCCCATGTTACGAGGCGGGTGTGACGCAACCGCCCGTTTCGCTCAAACTCAGCGCTTCGGAACGTCGAACTTGTAGCCAAGTCCCCGGATCGTCACGATACGAACGGGATTCGCTGGATCACTTTCGACCTTTGAGCGCAGACGTTTGACGTGGACATCAAGCGTCTTGGTGTCGCCCACATAGTCGCTACCCCACACTCGATCGATGAGCGTGTCTCGGGTGAGCACTCGACCGGCATTCAGAAGTAGTAACGCCAGCAATTCAAATTCCTTGAGAGGAAGCTGCACGATTTCTCCGCGAACGGTCACCTCATGACGTTCCGGATCGAGGACGACATCGCCCACGCTGAGGGTCTCGGCGAGATCGATTTCGGTCTGATGTTCTGCGTCGTCGAAGGGACGGCGGCGCAAGACCGCCCGCATACGCGCCACCAGTTCTCGCATTCGATAGGGCTTCGTGACGTAGTCGTCGGCTCCAATCTCAAGCCCGACGACCGTATCGATCTCGGAACCTTTGGCGGTCACCATGATGATCGGAACATTCGATCGAGACCGCAACTCACGACACACATCGATTCCCGAAATTTTGGGAAGCATCACGTCAAGCAGCACGAGATCAGGATCAACGGCATCGAAGACTTCAAGGGCTTCCGCTCCATCGCGGGCCACCGTCACCTTGAACCCTTCACGAGACAAACCAATCTCTAGAGCTTCGACAAATGATCCTTCATCTTCGACAACGAGCACTGATTTTGTGTCAGTCATTGACTCACGTCCTCTTGTTCAATGTTGGAACTTCGGTTTCGGCAGAATCGGTGACGCCGTTTGAACTGGGGAATCGCAGCGTGAAGGTTGAACCCTCTCCCAGCCGCGACTCGACGTCGATATCGGCATCGTGGTTCACCGCTGCATGGCGAACAATCGCAAGACCAAGACCCGTGCCTCCGGTTTGACGGCTTCGGGCTTGGTCGACGCGATAAAAACGCTCGAAGATTCGGTCGATGTCACGAGTCGGGATTCCAATTCCGTGATCGGCGACCTTTACGACAATGTCATTGCCAACTGCTTCAACCGTCACATCAACAACTGTTCCGGAATCGGAATACTTGATGGCATTGTCAATGAGGTTGCCGACCGCCGAAAGGAGTTGTCGGCGCTCACCGACAATTCGAGTATCAGCCGATAAGACGACCAACTGCACCGACACTTGAGCTCGGACCGCGGCAGTTCGGAACCTCTCAACTGCGTCAGATGCGACCTCGGCCAATTCAACGATGGCACTGCCAGCACCATCAACAGATTCGATCCGCGAAAGTTCAATGAGGTCTTCGATGATTTGAGCGATCCTCATCGCCTCGGCATTAATGCGATGCGCAAGTCGATCAACGATGTCGCGGTTCTCTTCGCCCTGGAGAGTCTCGGCCAAAAGACCAATTGCACCAACTGGGGTCTTCAGCTCATGGCTGATGTTCGCGACAAGATCGGTGCGAATGGCCTCGAGTTGACGCCTTTCGGTGATGTCCTCGACAAATGCCACCGCTCCCGGCTGCCCATCCTCCGGGAGTGGAACCGTGGTCACCAAAACGGTGCGCTTAGGCGGCCCAAAGAGGTCGATAGCGGTTGAGGCTTCGCTACCCGAATTCGCCACTCTGATGAGATCGTTCACCGCCGCGCCAACGAGTGCATCGCCATGGCGGGCTTCAAGGAATGGCTGAGAGGCAGCATTTGACTCGATGACCGCACCCTCGCCGTCGAACACCATCACGGCCACCGGTAAAGCATTGAGGGCTGACTGCAAGCGAAACTGTGCGCTTTCGGATTGAAGAGTGTCTGATCGCAGATCACGCACAGAGCGCTCGACAATTGCGAGAAGATCATCGAAGCGCACCAACTCGCGTTCGCTTGAAATCTCGAACCCCAAACGCATTGTCGACTCATAGACCTGATTACGTTGGGCTCGATTCCAGAAGAAGCGCGCGACAACGGTTGCCAGAGCAACAGCAACAAGAGCAGCAATCAGCGCACTCCAAACGACTGGATTCATTGGCCGCTTTCAGCCTCCGGAACGGAATTCTCTGCGCCAATTTCCGCAGCCAGCGAACGCCGCGCCACCAAACGAGCTGCTCCGGTCTGTTCCGGCAACCAACCGGTCACCATGTACTGCACCCGCTGTCCGATATTTACGGCGTGATCGCCAATGCGCTCGTAATAACGGCCGATGAGGGCCAGTTGAACCGATGCCTGCAAACCAATGTCGTGGGTTGCATGGGATTCGAAAATCGCTTCGATGTAATCGCCGTGCAATGTGTCGAGCGTGTCGTCGATGTCGTCGATCGCTACCCCAAGACTCGCATTTCGCTCGGCATAGGCGTCGAGAGCCAACTTCATCAATCGAGAAGCTTCTTCACTCATTCGTTCAATAAGGCCGCGTAATTTCGGATCGAGAGACACCCCGTAGATGCGACGCGTACCTTTTGCCACATTGACCATGAGATCGCCGGAGCGCTCAAGTTCGCCTGTGAGCCATAGCCCGGTCACGATCGATCGGAGGTCCGATGCCATCGGCTGTTGAAGGGCAAGCACGTGATAACAGTGCTCTTCGATTCGAAGCGAAAGGTCATCAAGTTCGTCATCAGCCTCGATGACAGCTTGGGCGCCACCCATATCGTTAGTGAGCAGCACCTCTGTGCCACGAGGAATGACTTCACCTACCAAGGCGCCGAGACGCACAATGTCGTCGCGGATCTCATCGAGTTCTTGGTGAAAGGTCTTGCGCTGTTCAGGCATAAAGACTCCTGTCGTAATTTCCGCCTGATTGACTCATCGGACTTCTGCCGCGAGGTGATCAGGATCTCCGGTGATCAGATAACGAACTCGAGCACCAAGCACAGCAGAGTGATCGGCGATTCGATCAAGTGCTTGGCCTGCAACCATCGTACGGAGCGCGACCACCACAGCGTCGGGACCTTCGTAGGCGAGTAACGCTTCGACGAGATGGCGAGAAGCCATGGCCACCTCGGGTTCAGATGCAACCTGTTCGGCAAGTCCAAGATCAAGAGTTGACCAGGCCCGCAATGCGTCTCGGTACTGATTTACCGCATGTTCAGCCAAGGTCTCAAGAATGTCGATTGCAGCAGGGACTCTCGTAAGCAGTTCGTGTTCCGGCGCCAGCTTGGCGATACGCAGAGCAAGATCACCGATGCGTTCAAGTTCTGCGGTGACGCGGAGCACCGAAACGATAAGCCGAAGGTCAGACGCGACTGGCGCTTCCCGGCGAAGAAGTTCATAGGATCGCTCCATGAGCGAAACGTTCATGGCGTCGATGCGGTCATCAGTCCGAATCGCTTCTTCGGCAACGTTCAAGTCGCCGGCATTCAGCACTGTTCGCATGCGCTGAAGATTTTCGTCGACAAGAACACCCATCAGTTCCACCTGAAGGGCCAGTTGCTCGAGTTCGGACGTGTACTGCTGACGCACTTGCTCCACCTCAGCCGAATCGGCCAGTGACGTAATTCTCGGTGCGTTCATCGGCAGGTGCCGAGAAAATCTTGTCTGTTGAATCGAACTCGACCAGCACTCCGGTGCGTGTATCGCTTTCCGAATTCACCTCAGTGGTGAAGAACGCGGTGCGATCGCTGACGCGAGCAGCCTGCTGCATGTTGTGCGTCACAATAATGATCGTGTAGTCAGACTTAAGTTCCTGCATCAGGTCTTCGATGCGCGCAGTTGCAATCGGGTCCAGTGCCGAACAGGGTTCGTCCATAAGGATGACCTCAGGTTCGACAGCGATCGCGCGTGCGATACAAAGACGCTGCTGCTGTCCACCCGAAAGACCCATTGCCGATTTCTTCAAACGATCTTTGACTTCGTCCCACAGCGCGGCGCGGCGCAGTGCATGCTCAACGATGTCGTCCAGATTCCCCTTGTTGCCAGACAATCGCGGACCAAACGCGATGTTGTCGTAGATCGACTTTGGGAAAGGATTCGGCTTCTGGAAAACCATGCCAATTCGCTTCCGAACTTCGACTGGATCGATACGAGGATCGTAAAGATCAATGCCGTGATACAGGATCTTCCCATCTACCCGAGCAGATTCAATAAGATCATTCATGCGGTCAAAGCAACGAAGCACTGTCGACTTCCCGCAGCCCGACGGACCAATAAACGCTGTGATTTCGTGCTGAAGAACTTGAAGGTTGACATCGCGCACTGCTCGAAACTCGCCGTAGTAGACGTCGAGTTCACGAACGTCGAACACGACCGAGGGTGCTTCCGACACGGGAGCTGTTGTTGGTGCAACAACTTCGGCGTTTGGTGCAGCAATTTCAGGAGACATCGAGGAGTCCTCTGCATTGGAGTCGTGGTTTTCAGTCACGTCTGAAGGCTAGGGCGGTCAGGCAGCGTGTCGTCGGGCAACCATTGACGACACAACGCGGGCGAGAATGGTCATGGCGAAAACGATGGCAACCAGGGTCAGGGCAGCGCCCCAAGCACGAGATTGCGCAGCATCGAACGGCGTTTGGGCATTTCCAAAAATCTGGACCGAGAGTGCAGTCATCGGACCCTCGAAAATGTTCAGGTTCAAATTCCTGGCGGCACCAATTGTGAAAACCAGCGGTGCAGTTTCACCGGCAGCACGAGCAATGGCGATCATGACACCTGAGGTGATTCCGCCAAATGATGCCGGGAGCACGACTGTCGTGATCGTGCGCCACTTTCGATTACCAAGGGCATAACTGGCTTGTCGAAGTTCGTCGGGAACGAGGCGCAACATTTCCTCGGTGGTGCGGATGATGATCGGAAGCATCAAACAACCGAGCGCAAGCGAGCCGCCGAAACCGTTGAGCCCAAATGTGAGCGTCCATACGGTGTAGACGAATAGACCCATTACGATTGAGGGAACCCCGGTCATTACGTCGGCCATGAACCGGATTAGGCGCGCCGTGCGACCCTTGGCGCCATATTCATGGAGATAGATCGCCCCGAGGATGCCCAATGGAATCGCCATGACGGCCGCACCAAGTGTGATGAGCAATGTTCCGACTACTGCCGGGCCCATCCCGCCACCGGCTTTACGAGTCACGGCGGGCAAGTCTTCGGTGAACCATGCGACTGAAAGTTGGCCGATGCCCTTGAAGAGGACGTAACCGATGACGAGTGCAAGTGGGATTACCGCAACAACGAGGGCGCCGAGCATCCAGATCGACGCGAGGCGATTTTTGATTCGACGAGATCGACTGGTTGTCGCATCAAAAAGCAACTGCTCAACATCAGGAGAGATCAAATCAGTCATCTCATGCCCCCTGGCTTCGGCGGTCAAACCGGCTCACGATGCCGCGGGCAGAAACATTGACAATGATGGTTACGCCAAATAGCACGACGCCCAAACCAATCAATGCAGACCTATGTATACCTGATGCTTCGCCGAACTGGTTCACAATGACCGCAGCCATTGAGTCGCCAGCTTCAAAAAGATGCGCAGTGATTTGTGATTGAGAGCCGATCACGAGAGCAACCGCGATAGTTTCACCCATCGCCCGACCAAGTCCGAGCATTACTGAGCCGACAATACCTCCACGACTCCATGGGAGGACCGCAGCGCGAATCATTTCCCAACGAGTGGCGCCCATTCCATAGGCAGCCTCTCGTTGCGCAGACGGAACTGTTGCGATGACTTCGCGGCTCAGCGAAGTGATGATCGGTGTGATCATGATCGCCAAAATGATTCCGGCAGTCATGTAGCTACGGCCGCTGTCTCCATTGAAAAACCACCCGAGGACAGGGATGTCTCCAACGGCGCCGCTAATTGCTTTGTAAACAGGCTGGATCGCGGGAGCGAGCACGATGATGCCCCAGAGTCCGTAGACCACCGATGGGATCGCAGCCAAGAGATCCATAACATAAACAACCGGCTTACGAAGTCGGCGCGGCGCGGCTTCATTCGCATATAACGCAATCCCAAGGCTGACCGGCACGGCCAATACGAGTGCGATAAAGGACGACAAGATCGTTCCGTAAATAAACGCAAGTGCCCCGAACTTGCCATCGGCGGGCACCCACGTACTCGAGGTAATGAAACCAAAACCCTCTTGTTGAAAAGCGGGCCAAGCTTCTCGAGTTGTCGAGATGGCGATCAACGCAAGGATTCCCAATACCACCAGACCAGCTGCTAGCGCCACGATCTTGAAGACCGAATCGCCTCGCCGTCCAGACGTGGGTTCAAGCAACGACGAAGCGTCGCCCCCACCTGCGGGGGCGACGCTGTCGTCATGAGTAAGCAAAGTCACGTGGAGTTTCTAGCCCTGAATCTGGGTGATCTGCGCAAGTGCCCGGTCACGAAGTGGCGTCGGGAGCGGAGCAAAGTCCACATCCTTCGCCAGATCCTGCCCGTCGGTGAGCAGATAGGTCAGCCAACCCTTAATGGCAGCGACATTCGCTGAGGGGGTCGTGTAGACGATGACATAGGTGGGCGCTGTGATCGGGTAGGTCTCTGCACCAGCCGCATTGAGCGGGTTATAGGTGAGGTCATCCTTGATGGTGGCACCAGCAAGTGCAGCAGTTGTGCCTTCAAGCGTCGGGGCGACGTACTTGCCGTCCTTGTTCTTAATGAGCGCAGTCGTGAGGTTCGTTGCCTTTGCATCGGAAAGGTCGACGTAGCCAATAGCGCCAGCGGTGTCCTTCACGATCTGAGCGACACCTGTGTTGCCCTTACCAGCCTGTGCCTTGGGCCAAGCAACAGAGTCACCAGCGGTCACAGTGAAGATTGACGGAGCCGCAGTGGCAAGGTACTTCGAGAAGTTCGAGGTCGTACCCGAACCATCGGAGCGAACCGCAACGGTGACCGCCGTATTCGGAAGCGTGACGCCAGGGTTATCGGCAGCGATCGCTGCGTCGTTCCATGTGGCAATCGTGCCCATGAAAATCTTGGCAAGAGTTTCGGGTGAAAGCTTGAGTTCCTTCACGCCGGAGAGGTTGTAGGACACCGTGATCGGGGCCGCAACCGTGGGGAAGTAGAGGAATGGGCCCTTGAAGTTGGCCTTTTCGTCGTCCTTCACGAGGCTGTCCGAACCTGCCCAATCGGAGGTGCCGGCAGCAAGGTCCTTCTTGCCCTGGCCTGAACCAACGGCGTTGTAGTTCACAGTGACGCCGGAAGCGTCCGACTTAAAGGACGCAATTGCGTCTTCATAAAAGTTCTTCGGGAACGTTGCACCGGAACCATTCAAGGTTCCGCTGAGGGACTTGTAGTCATAGTTCGACGTCGCTTTTGTGGTACTTGACGACGAATCTGAGGAACTCGAGCCGCAAGCGCCGGCGACAAGACCGACTGCGACAAGAACGGCGAGGAGCCAAACAAGGCCCCGCTTCGATGAACGCAAGGTAATTCTCCCTGTAACGGATGATAACGAAGTGCCCGGTCGAGCACCCGGGGGACAACGTACGGATCCAAGGTGACAGGATTCCGCTCTTCAGGTGTACGGGAGATGAACGGGAAGGGAAATCCTTGCTCTCAATGGGCTAGCGCAACCGACTCGCAACCGCGTCAAGACGCTGGGGCATGGCTCGATACCAGACCCAGACTCCCCGCTTCTCACGTTCAACCAAACCAGCCTCAAACAAGATCCGCAGATGATGACTCACGGTTGGCTGCGATTTCCCAATGGGCGTGACCAAATCGCATGCGCACACTTCGCCCTCGGGCGCAGAACTGATGATGGAGAGAAGTCGGAGACGGACAGGATCGGAAAGTGCAGCGAAGACTGACGCCAGCTCAGCGGCATCGCTTTTGCTAAGCGGAATGTCGCGAGCAGTACCACAGCACACTTTCGTCTCTGACTTCGATTTCGTTGACTTCACAGTTTTCGTCGCCATGACCCCTCCAAACGGAAAACGATATTGACAAGTATCTATATGCTGACGATAGTGCGTATCGAAGTTCATCGATACATCGGTCAATGCATCGATCGATACTTGCGCCAAGACATACGACCTTGCGTCGCTACATCATCCATTGAGGAGCCCCCGTGTCCCGAGTTCAACTTGCACTCAACGTGTCTGACATCAACGAGGCCATTGCGTTTTACTCGAAGATGTTCAATACCGAGCCAGCCAAGGTACGTGAGGGCTACGCAAACTTCGCTATCGCTGACCCCCCTCTCAAACTTGTCCTTATCGAGAAAACTGTCGCCGAGCGACTCAATCACCTCGGGATCGAAGTCGAATCCACCGACGAGGTCGCTGAGGCAACAAATCGCTTCGATCGGGTCGGTTTCATAACCGACGTCGAGGAACAAACCACCTGCTGTTACGCCGTTCAGGACAAGGTGTGGGTGCGCGATCCCGACGATGCCCGCTGGGAGGTTTATACAGTGATCGCCGACTCGGCCGTCTTTGGTTCAGCACCAGTCGATGGTGGGGATGCATGCTGTGCAACCTCATCACCCGTTGAGTCGGTGAGTCTCAGCACAAAGCCTGGCTGCTGCTGATGTCACCATTGTTCCGAAAGTGCGTCGCCGAATTTCTCGGCTCCGCCTTTCTCATCGCCACGGTGATCGGGTCAGGCATCATGGCCACCAACCTCACCGACAACGTTGCCCTCCAATTGCTTTGCAACACCGTGGCCACTGCAGGCGCGCTGGTCGCACTTATTGCTGCTTTCGGATCAGTGTCCGGCGCGCATTTCAATCCAGTCGTAACGATTGCTGACCGTGTCTTCCGAGGCATTCCTACACGAGAGGTACTTCCGTATATTGCAGCCCAAATCGCCGGCATGATCATGGGCGTCATGGTTGCAAACCTCATGTTCGGATTCACCGCCATCGACATCTCGACGAAAACACGCTCTGGCGGCGGGCTATGGCTTGGTGAAATCGTCGCCACTCTCGGCCTTCTTCTCGTGATCTTCGGAGTCGTTCGATCGGGAAAGTCGACACTCGCCCCGTTCGTGGTTGCTGGCTACATCACCGCGGCCTACTTCTTTACTTCGTCAACGAGCTTCGCCAATCCAGCTATCACTATCGGCCGCAGCCTTTCTGACTCTTTTGCAGGCATTGCGCCGAAGTCAGCACCGGGATTCATCATCGCCCAGTTCATCGGAATGGCCGTCGCCCTTGTCGCAATCCGCATCGTGTTTCCCGATGCTGACGAGTTTGCCGATGAACTACTCATGAAGCACGAGGAAGATAAATGACAACAACAAACCCCACTGTCCTATTCGTCTGCGTGCACAATGCCGGTCGATCGCAAATGGCGGCTGGATTTCTCGACCACCTCGCTGGCGATCGCATCGAAGTGCTTTCCGCCGGAAGCGCCCCTGCAAACACCCTTAATCCAGCTGTGATCGAGGCCATGAACGAGGTCGGCATCGATCTCGTCGAGCGCGGTGCGCACCCAAAGATTCTTGATGCGCAAGTAGTCGAACGATGCGACGTCGTCATCACCATGGGATGCGGCGATAACTGCCCGTTCTTTCCAGGTGTTCGCTATCTCGATTGGGTGCTTGAAGATCCTGCAGGCCAAGGCGTCGAAGCCGTGCGTCCAATTCGAGACGAAATTGAGCGACGCGTTCGCGAACTCATTGCTGAACTCACCGCCTAGACGCCAGCGACTTAGTCGTCGTGTTCGAGGGAAAGAAATGCTGACAACACATCGACATCGTGGTCATAGGTGAGCCGCTCCCCCGCTTCAACCGGGCTGACCCACTCAAGGGCATCGACTTCTTCGTTCGCCTCGAAGGTTCCGGACTGAACTGTCATCACCCAGTACCGAACAATCTTGGAACGGTCTTTATGGTCTCGGTAGGTCACCGACGGCAACTCGTCACCGAGTTCACAGTCGAAGCCTGTTTCCTCAAATACTTCACGATGCGCTGTCTGCTCATCGGTTTCGCCCGTCTCAGCCTTTCCCTTCGGGAAGGTCCAGTCGTCATAGCGAGGACGATGCACAATCACGATCTCGGGTTCAGCGAGTTCACCGCGAAAGATCACTCCGCCAGCGGCGCGCACGTCGAACGATTCAGCGCCATCGTCAATCGAGTTGCGGATCGTCATGCAAATTCAGACCCGACGTTCGAGTGCAATTGCCTCGAAGCGGCGATGGGTCTCGAACTGGCCTGTACCGAGAACGCGACTCCATGTCGTGTCAGAACCCAACGCCCATGCGAGGGAATCATCTTCAAGGTTGACGTCAAGGATCTCGTGCAAACGCGCCTGCAGCAACGGATCTTCGACAGGAACCAAGGCTTCAACACGGCGGTCGAGGTTGCGGGGCATGAGGTCGGCAGAACCGATGAAGTACACGGGAGCGTCTGCGGCACCATGCTTGAAGTAATAGATCCGCGAATGTTCCAGATAACGACCCACAATTGAGCGCACATGGATGTTTTCGGACAGTCCCGGAACGCCTGGACGCAAACAGCAAATGCCGCGCACAATCAGGTCGACTCGCGTGCCCGCTTGCGAAGCCGCATAAAGGGAGTCGATGAGTGCCGCATCAACGAGGCTGTTCATCTTGAGAACAATGTGACCTTCAGCGCCCAGCGCTGCTTCCTTCGCAATGAGTTCAGCAATGCCCGGACGAATCGTCGTGGGCGAGATCAGCAGCTTTGAGAATTCAGGGTCACGAGCAAAACCCGTAAGCAGATTGAACAACTGCGTGAGATCTGAACCCACGGCCGGGTCGGCAGTGAGAAGACCAACGTCCTCGTAGAGGCGGGCAGTTTTCGGGTTGTAATTGCCGGTTCCGATGTGGCAGTACCGGCGGATGCCGTCGTGTTCTTCGCGAACAACAAGCGTGGTCTTGGTATGAATCTTGAGGCCCATGAGGCCGTAGATCACGTGAACGCCCGCTTTTTCCAATTCCTTGGCCCAGCCGATGTTCTTCTTTTCGTCGAACCGAGCTTTGAGTTCAACAAGTGCAGCAACCTGCTTGCCGCGTTCAGCTGCACGCACAAGAGAGTTAATAATCGAAGTGTCAGATGAGGTGCGATACAGCGTGAGCTTGATTGCGAGGACTGACGGATCAACCGACGCCTGACGAATGAACTCCTCAACAGAAGTTGAAAATGATTCGTAGGGGTGATGCATCAGAACGTCGCGGTCGCGGACGACCGAAAAGATGTCGACCGGTTCGTCGGGATCGGTGCTCGATAAACGTCCTTGCGTTATAGGCGCCCACGGTTCGTCCTTAAGGTCAGGACGTTCGAGACTCATCAGTCCGAAGAGGCCACTCAAATCGATTGGACCAGAGAACGTGTAAATGTCCGCAGCATCGAGATCGAGTTCTTCGCTCAGAAGCTCGAGAATTTCCTCAGAAACATTTGAATCGATCTCGAGTCGAACCGCTCGGCCAAAGCGGCGGCGGCGAAGTTCAAGTTCGATCGTTTCGAGAAGATCGTCAGCATCTTCTTCTTCCACCGTGAGGTCGGCATTTCGAGTAACTCGGAAGGCGTAATGCGTGCCTGGCTCCATGCCGGGGAACAGCACATCGAGATGCGACGCGATGACCTGTTCGAGTGGAATGAATCGCTCGCCGTCCGGCATCACGATGAATCGTGGAAGCAGATTGGGAACCTTCACCCGCGCAAAGCGATGCTCGCCGGTGACTGGGTCATTCACCACCACAGCAAGGTTCAGAGAAAGATCTGAGATGTAGGGAAAGGGATGTCCCGGGTCGACAGCCAGCGGCGTAAGGACTGGGAATATGCGCTCTTCAAAGACGGTGTCGAGATAAGAGCGGTCGTCATCGTCAAGTTCTTCATAACTCGAGAACACAATGCCGACACCAGCGAGCGCAGGAACAAGTTCGTCGAGGAAGACGCGCTCGGCCGTGGCCACAAGGACCGAAAGCCGCTCATGGATTTCGCGCAGTTGCTGCGCAGCAGTCCGACCATCGGCTGTTTGCTTGCCCAGCCCAGCGGCAACCTGATCTTTCAGTCCGGCGACACGAACCTGAAAGAACTCATCGAGGTTCTGCGAAAAGATTGCAACGAACTTGGCCCGTTCAAGAAGGGGAACATCGGGATTCGAGGCAAGAGCAAGAACTCGGGCGTCGAAGTCGAGCCAAGAAAGTTCTCGATTAAGAAAACGCTCAGGAGACGCCGCAAGTTGGGCGGGCGTGAGGTGCACCACCGGTCGCGACACGCCCAGCGACATGATCAGTCTTCCGGAATGCCGAGATCCCAAACAAGCGTGAGGTTCTCGCGCTCTGCGTCACGAGCGACGCGTTCTTTGTTGCGACGAAACTGCGGGTCGTGCGGGGGAAGGAGGAGCAGACGGGCCATCACGCGGTTGCGGAACTCGTCGACCAGACCACGAACCTCAGAATCACCCTGGACGTCCCAGTGGGGAGCGACCGGGCCGAGGTAGATCACTCGGACATGCCCACGAGGCGGCTGATCGGTTTCGATTTCGGTGATCGACATGGCGGCACGGCACTTTCGTCATCTGGGGCCAAGGGCGACCCCGTAAGGTGCGACAGCCTAGCGGCGACCCGCCAAGAGCCCCCAATGACTGCCCCCCTTGGGAAAAGGTTCATTTAGAGGCAATCAGCAGTTCTCCTTACCTCCGCTTTCGCCCCCCATCCGTACCTTCCCCGACATGGATACCCCCACCCCCTGGATGAACGACGGCAACTGCAAGGACCACCCTCCCTCCACCTTCTTCCCGAGCGACGGCGTCGGGGTTGAAGTTGCCAAGCGCATCTGCGCCACCTGCCCAGTAGCGGCCGAGTGCCTCAACTACGCCCTCGACAACCGCATTGACCACGGCGTGTGGGGCGGCACCTCCGAGCGCCAACGACGCCGGATGCTGAAGGGTCGCCGAACCCCCAGCCACTTGCTCACCGTCTAATCGATTCCCCTTCGCGCATCCAGCGCAGCCACTGCGTTGCTCTGCCAACCACGACCTGCCCCGTTCATCTCCACCTCCCGGAGTTGGATGGGGCAGGATCGCGTTCGTGATCGATCGTGATTGAGTGCGTCATCAATATCAGCGAAGGCCGCGACCTCGACCTTGTCGAGGAAATCGCACTGTCTGCCGGCAGCGATCTTCTCGACGTGCATTGCGATGCCGATCACAATCGATCGGTCATCACCGTCGTCGGTGCTGCCGCTCCGCCAGCGGTCATCAACGCTGCCGTCGAGCGTCTTGATCTTCGAACACACACCGGAGTTCATCCCCGCATCGGTGTCGTCGACGTTGTGCCGTTCGTTCCCCTAGCGGGTTCGACCTTTGACGATGCGCTCAGTGCTCGCGACGCAACGAGTTCGTGGATCGCCAACGAACTGCAAATTCCTGTCTTTCTGTATGGCCCGGAGCGCACACTGCCCGACATCCGTCGCGGCGCCTTCACCGCAGTGGTACCTGACTTTGGCCCATCTGAGCCACATCCCACAGCAGGCGCCGTCGCCGTTGGCGCAAGGGAACTCATGCTGGCCTGGAATTTATGGCTTTCTGAGCCTGACCTCGACCTTGCGAAATCCATCGCATCATCGATCCGCGGACCAGGCGTGCGGGCACTGGGCCTTCAGGCCGGCGACGAGGTACAGGTATCGATGAACCTCATTGACCCGCTTGCCGTTCGCCCTGCCGAGGTCTATGACCGTGTGGCCGCGCTAGCAACAATCGAACGCGCCGAATTGGTGGGTCTTGCCCCGCAGTCAGTCTTGGACGCGGTGAATGAGAACCGCTGGAAACAACTCAACCTGTCAGTTGAAACGACGATTGAGTCTCGTTTGCAACGCCACCTTCACGGCGGCGCCTGAACTCAGGCAGTTGCGGTACGAGCCGGCGCTGCTGCTGCAGCACGAGCCAATGCACGCTGGCGGCGGATCCGGCGACGCTCGCGTTCGCTCATGCCACCCCAAATGCCGAACTTCTCGCCATTGGCCAATGCGTACTCGAGGCAATCGTCACGCACGACACAGCCCTTGCAGACCTCTTTGGCTTCGCGGGTGGATGCACCGCGCTCTGGAAAGAAGAGGTCAGGGTCGACACCAAGGCAGTTGGCCATGTCCTGCCAGGACTTGTCCTCGCCGTCGAGTTCGACGGCCGGAGTGCTCTGGGCAGAGGTGAGAGAAATCGATTGCGGCATGCTGGGGGTCCTCCTGGACTCGAACAGCTCCCCCCGGGAGCGACGGTGCCCCACGGGTGTAATTACAACGGCGTGATTCTGCCCTGTCGGCACGACAAACGCAAGGGGGAATTGGGTTCGGGGCACAAAAACCCCGGCTCAGCAGGGGAAATCAACCGGCTCGGCGGCCTCGGAGCATTTCCCGTTTGTTGTTCAGGAAGTCCACCAGCACGTAATCGCCCAGGTTCTCTGGGGTCGTGAAGAAGGCCCTTCCACCGTTTAATTGGCTCATTTTCTCGACGAACTCCGACAGATACGGGTTCGGGTCAAGCATGAAGGTGTTGATGACGATGTCCTCTTTGGTGCACAGCATCACCTGACGGAGGGTGGCATCGCGGGTTTCCGGCCGGGTCGGATAATCAAAGAAAATCTGGCCGTTCGGCATCACATGGGCGGTGGGTTCACCGTCGGTGATCATGATGATCTGCTTGGTGCCGGACTGTTTGGCCAGCAGGCGACGGGCGATCATGAAGCCCTCGTGCATGTTGGTGCCGTAGTCGAAGTCCCACGAGACCTCGGGCAATTGCTCGGCTTTGAGCTCCTCGGCCGAGCGGCTGAAGCCCACAAGGCCGAGATAGTCACGGGGGTACTTAGAGGTGATGAGGGCGTGCAACGCCATCGTGACTTTCTTGGCCGGCAGGAAATTGCCCCGCATCGGCATCGAGAGAGAAAGGTCGACCATAAGGACGGTGCTCGACCGCACGAGATGCTCGGTTCGCTCAACCTCGAAGTCCTCGGGTGTGAGCTGGACTGGCGTGCCTGCGCCGCTACGGAAGATTGCGTTGCGGACGGTTCGGCCTATGTCGAGGTTGAACGGATCGCCGAACTCGTAGGGCTTGGTGGAGTGATCGCGTTCGTGGCCGACGCCGATGCGAGCAATTTCGTGCTGCCCGGCTTTGTCCATATCGAGTTTGTTGAACAACTCGTCGAGCGCGTTCTGGCCGAGTTGGCGAATGCCACGCGGCGTGAGTTCGAGCTTTCCTTCTTTGTTCTCAACCAGACCCGACTCTTCCAGGCGGCGTGAGAGTTCTGCCATCTGTTCGAGACTGCGGGCCGCATCGTCACCGAGAAGTTCGCGCGCACGATCAAGATCGACTTCAGCAAGCGCACCCGGGTTTGCTGCGCCCTTCAGCAAGTTCTCCAGCTGATCGATGTCACCAAGTTGCTGGAGCATCTGATTGGCATCGGCCATATTGAGTGGTTCGTCGCCAGAAAATTCATAGCGACGATTCCAGTTGAGATCGGGAAACGCTTGCGCGAGGTTCTGTCCCAATTGATCCATTTGCCAACGAAGATCCATATCTTCAAGTAACTGATCTGAAAGTGCTTGCAATTGCGCGCGCTGTTCGGGCGTCATTGAATTCATCATCGCTTGAGCAGCGGCCATGCGTGCCGCCATGATTTCAAGCAATTCATCAAGGTTCTGTGGGTTTTCTGGGAAGAAGTCGCCGAACTTCTCCATGAAGCCGTCGAAGTCTGGTTCTTCGCCCCGCTGACGTTGTTCGAGCATGTGGTTGAGCTCGGCGAACATGTCTTTCATGCGGGCCATGTCTTCAGGCGTCATGTTTTCAACTGCGCCAGACATTTGATCGACGTACTGCTGCATCAGTTGCTCACGCAGCTTTTCGACAAGTTCCTCGAACTTTTCGCGTGCTTCAGATGACGTGAAGTCGTGGTTCTGAAGGTCGCGAACCATTCCGGCGAGATCTTGCGACATCAAGTCGAGCGACATATGGCGCTCGGCAGCAACTTGTTCAGTGAGTTCTTGGCGGCGGGCATCGCCGGAGTCACGCGCTTCTTGTGCGAGTTCATCGATTGCTTGACGTTCGGCTTCGACAACGTCGCGGAGGTCCTTTGCGATTTCGTCGTAGATGCCGCCGAGGTCGTTACTTTCGAGCGTTTCACGACGCTTGCGTCGGAGTTCGTCCATCATTTCCCGCAAGCCCTTCATGCGCTCGCCGTTGTCAGAGTCGAATCCCTCTTGCATCATGCGACGCAGCGCGGCGTTGATATCGCCGTGATACAGCAGATCGTCGGTGATTTCGCCGAAGATGTCGGTGGCATCGAAGTCGAAGCCGACCTGCGTGCCATCCCATCGCGAGTACTGAACCCGATTGGCTCTGCCCATAGAGGCACCGTACCGGGAATACTGCAGCTATGACCGACCAAGCCCTTTGGGGCATCGCCACCACTGCCGCAGGAGGCGAGGGCCTCTCAGATCGAAGCGATTGGTCGACCCTCACCAGCGACGGAACCCTTCCCGATTCCATGATCGGCAGCGGATTCGGCTTCGAGTATCGCTCCGACCTTCCGATGCTGACTGAGGCCGGCATTCCCGCCATGCGTTGGACGATCGACTGGTCGCGGCTCGAGCCCCGCCCTGGCCATTGGGACAGCGATGCGGTCGATCACGTCGCCGACATCTTGAAGGCTGCTCGAGACACCGGTATTGAGGTTTGGGCCGTTCTGCACGATGGCCCACTGCCGGGCTGGTTTTCTGAAGACCAACGGGGTTTCGACGATGCCGATGGCCTTCGCCTCACCTGGCCCCGCCACGTCGACCGCGTGGCCGAAACCTTCGGCGATCTCGTGGCGGCGTGGATTCCGATTCTCGACCCCTACACACGAGCCCTTGAAGGCCACCTCGTTGGCAGCAGGCCACCGTACAAAGCCGAACCCGGAAAGTTCCTTGAAGCACTTCACACGCTGCATCGCGCATCGTTCGAGGCCAACCGCCTTCTGCGAAGCGGCACTCCCCCGGTTGTCGTTTGCATCGATACGTGTCCGGTCGAGCCGGGCGTGATGTCGCGCGAGCCCGACGAGCGTGACGCGGCGCGCAAACGGGTTGAGTCTGTTGATCGCCTGCGATTCGGCTCGTGGATCCGCGAACTCAATGACGGTGTCATTTCCATCCCCGGCTTGGCCGAGCGTGAGATCGACGGGCTTGCGGGCGCGTACGACCTTGTGGGCTTCACCTATCGCGGCGGTTCGACCTTGTTCGCCGACGGAACGACCGGCCCCTATCCCATCGATGCCCCAGTCGCGCCCGATGGCCGCGCCCCTTGGACAGAAGGTCTTGGCGTGACTATTCGCCGATTGGCCGACAACTTTCCCGGCCGAAAATTCGCGCTACTTGGCACTGGGCTGACCGCACCAGAGGACGACTGGCGCGCTGAGGTCATGGCCGGTTCAATGCTGGAAACGCAGAGAGCTGCCGACGACGGCATCGCCGTGACGCACGCGTTCTGGGAGTCAGGCATTGACGGCTGGACACCCGAGTGTGGATTCGACGTGCCCGACGGCGTGTTCGACCGCAGTCGCAATCCGCGTGACAGTGCGCAATTGCTGCGCGCTACACCTCGCTGACGTGCGATGCTCTCGGCGTGAGCACTGATCAGAGCCAAGCCGCACGTTCGCCCCAAGACATCGCGAAGGAAGCGGCAGGACGTCACGCTGCTAGTTACGTCACCGACGGAATGCGAGTTGGTCTCGGTACTGGTTCAACCGTGCACTGGACCATCGTTGAGCTCGGCGATCGAGCGCTCAACATCGTGTGCACCTCAACGTCGGTGCAGACCCAGGAACTCGCGAGCTCGCTTGGCTTGAATGTCATTTCTCCCGACGAGATTGGTGCACTCGATATCGCCATCGATGGCGCCGACGAAGTCGACCCCGCGTTCAACCTCACCAAGGGCGGCGGAGCGGCACACACTCGCGAAAAGATCGTGGCGGCGATGTCGCCGCGTTTCATCATCGTGGTCGATGAGTCAAAGCTCGTTCCTGCACTAGGCCCGTTCGGAACGCCGCTTGAAGTGCTCGATTTCGCACCGGGAGTTGTGGCCAGCGCCGTTGAAGCTCTTGGCGCTTCAGCAGTCACCACCCGCGATCGTCGCAGCGATAATGGCAACCTCGTGATGGATGCTCAGTTTGGTTCGATTGCCGACCCCGTTGCCCTCGGCGATGCGCTTGCGAATACGCCAGGCATCGTCGAACACGGGATCTTCCCCAGCTCGATGGTGGAACGAGTTGTAATCGCCGGCCTTGATGGCGTGCGCGAACTCGTCAATGACCTGCGCTAATTCGCAAGCAGTGCTCAGCCGCGGCCGCGGTACTGGGCGCGAGCGCCAACTGCGTCTTTGTTGAGGCGCTTGGAAAGATGCAGACCTTCGAGCACGAACTCGACAGCGCTTGCAACGACCTCGGGAGTGGTGTCCCCGCCGGTAAGGGCAGTGATATGCGGTGCGAGCGCTGGGATATCGCCGAGCAACGCGACGTAGTCGGCAGAGGAAACGTCTTCGCCTGCGTTCACCAAACGATCGCCATCAAAGGAGTCGACAACGTCTCGGAGATTTTCGATTGCGATGTACTCACGGAAGATCGAAAGCACTGCTGCTTTGAGAAGTTGTTCGACAACAAGGCCTTCGCGGCCTTCTTCGATTGTTTCGATTTCCACCTTGCCGATCGTTGATGCAGCCAGTGCATCGAGATCGGAAACACGCGGAACAACGACGGTTTCGCCGTGATGCAGTGCACGACGCATCGCGTTGGCCTCGAGCGTTTCAAGGTTGGCGACGGTGAGACGCACCGACACACCCGAACGCTGATTGATATGCGGGCTGCGGCGCGCAAGTTGCGAGAACTCGGCAACGATTTCGGTCATGTACGCGGGCACGCGCACCTCGATGCCCGGAACTTCCAGATTGCGAGCCTCTTGCAACGCGATCGTGACTTCAGTTGCGACGTCGAGTGGGTAATGCGTGCGGATCTGCGAACCGAAGCGATCCTTCAGCGGCGTGATGAGTCGACCGCGGTTGGTGTAGTCGTCGGGGTTGGCCGACGCGAACAACATGACGTCGAGAGGAAGCCGCAGTTTGAAGCCACGGATCTGCACGTCGCGCTCTTCAAGCACATTCAACAAACCAACCTGAATACGCTCGGCGAGGTCAGGAAGTTCGTTAATAGCGAAAATGCCCCGGTTGGTGCGAGGCACCAGACCGAAGTGGATGGTCTCTTCGTTGGAAAGGTGTCGGCCCTCGGCAATCTTGATGGGATCGACCTCGCCGATGAGGTCGGCGATCGAGGTGTCGGGGGTGGCGAGCTTCTCGCCGTAGCGCTCGTCTCGATGCACCCAGCTAATTGGGGTGGCGTCTCCCATTTCGGCCACGAGGTCGCGGGCGGGCTTGGAAACTGGGGCGTAAGGGTCATCGTTAATCTCGGAACCGGAGACGATCGGCATCCACTCGTCGAGCAGGTTGGTGAGAGAGCGGATCATGCGGGTCTTGGCCTGGCCCCGCTCGCCCAGGAAAATCACGTCGTGACCAGCGAGAATGGCATTCTCGAGCTGGGGAAGAACGGTGTCCTCGTAGCCCAAAACACTATCGAAGAGCGGTTCGCCAGCGACGATTCGCACAATGGCGTTCTGACGAAGTTCTTCCTTGACCGGGCGGCTGACCCAGCCCGAGGCACGCAGTTCTCCGAGAGTGGTTGGCCGCTCTGACATCGTTTCCTCCCCTGCCGGACCCGATGGCCGGACGATCGACGCCTCAACCTATCGCCGTGGCTCGGTTGCCGGGCGAGCCGAGTGACGAATCTGCCTCCGCACAGTTCGCCCCTCGCCGTTGCCGGTGAGTAGCGTGATCTCACTTGGTCACGGCTCTGCCCGATCAAGTCCAGTTCTGGTCACAGCCTTCTCCAAGAAAGGTCTGCTCGTGACAGCAACCAAGGAACCGCCTGCATTGACTCCAGACATTTCGTCCCCGACGATTCGCAAGGCCAACCGACGCAGCACATTCGCCATCATTGACCTCTACAAGTCGTCAGTAGGCAAGAAATGGATCATGGCTCTCACCGGCATCATGCTGATGGGATTCGTGCTCGTTCACATGATCGGCAACCTGAAGATGTACGTCGGGGCCGAGGACTTCGACCAATACGCAGAATTCCTCCGGAAGTTGCTCTATCCGATCATCCCTGAAACAGGTGTCCTCTGGATCTTCCGTCTCGGCCTTCTCGCCGCATTCGGACTCCATATCCAGTCGGCATACGCCCTTACGCGAATCAATCGCAAAGCCCGACCAGTCAATTACAAGTCACCACGTGACTATGTGGCCGTGAACTGGGCAGCGCGCACGATGCGCTGGAGCGGCATCATCGTTGGTCTGTTCCTGGTGTGGCATCTCGCCGACCTGACGTGGGGCTGGGCAAACCCAGACTTCGTCTACGGCAACCCTTACGCCAACGTCGCCGCGAGCCTTTCCCGGGCTCCGATCGCGGCGCTCTACATCATCGCCAACATCGCCTTGGGCTTTCACCTCTATCACGGCGCCTGGAGCATCTTCCAGAGCCTCGGTTCAATGAGTACCCGTTTCAACCCCCGACATAACCCGATCCGCCGTGGCTTTGCTGCGGGCTTCGCAATTCTTGTCGCTGGCGTCAACATCACATTCCCCATCGCCGTGCTTACCGGCGTGGTCGGCTGAAGGAGCATCAGATGAGCACAATCACTCTCGACTCCAAGATCCCCTCCGGTCCTGTTGAGGAACGTTGGGAGAACCACAAGTTCAACATGAAGCTCGTGAACCCCGCGAACAAGCGGAAGTTCACCGTGCTCGTGGTTGGCACCGGTCTTGCCGGCGCTGCCGCTGCCGCGACTCTCGCCGAACTCGGCTACCACGTGAAGTGCTTCACCTTCCATGACTCACCGCGTCGTGCGCATTCAATTGCTGCGCAGGGTGGCATCAACGCCGCCAAGAACTACAAGAACGACGGCGACAGCGTGAAGCGGTTGTTCTACGACACCGTCAAGGGCGGCGACTTCCGCTCTCGCGAGTCCAACGTGCATCGCTTGGCCGAGGTCAGCGTCAACATCATCGATCAGTGCGTGGCACAGGGTGTTCCCTTCGCTCGCGAATACGGCGGTCTTCTCGACAACCGTTCGTTCGGTGGTTCACAGGTCAGCCGTACGTTCTACGCACGTGGCCAGACCGGCCAGCAGCTTCTGCTCGGTGCCTACCAGGCGCTCATGCAGCAGGTGTCGCTTGGTCGTGTGGAGCTTCACACCAAGACCGAGCTGCTTGATGTCGTCACCAAGGACGGTGTCGCTGCAGGCATCGTCACTCGCGATCTCATCACCGGCGACATTCAAAGCTGGGCGGGACACGCCACGCTGCTGTGCACCGGCGGTTACGGCAACGCCTTCTACCTCTCCACGAACGCCATGAACTCCAACGTCACGGCCGCATGGCGAGCACATAAGAAGGGTGCGCTGTTCGCGAACCCGTGTTACACACAGATTCACCCCACGTGCATCCCGGCCAGCGATGAATTCCAGTCGAAGCTCACGCTTATGTCCGAGTCACTTCGCAACGACGGACGCATCTGGGTTCCGAAGCAGTTCGACGATAACCGTGCTCCGGAAAACATTCCGGAAGCCGATCGCGACTACTTCCTCGAGCGCAAGTACCCGTCCTTCGGCAACCTCGCACCACGCGACATCGCGTCACGTAGCGCGAAGCAGGTTGTTGACGAAGGCCGCGGCGTCGGCCCGATCAAGAACGGCGTGTACCTCGACTTTGCCGAATCAATCGGCCGTCTTGGCGAGAACGTTGTGTTCGAGCGTTACGGCAACTTGTTCGACATGTACGAGCGCATCACCGACGAGAACCCGATGAAGATGCCGATGCGCATCTACCCGGCATCTCACTACACAATGGGCGGCCTGTGGGTTGACTACAACCTCATGACCAACATCCCAGGCCTGTACGCACTCGGTGAAGCCAACTTCTCCGATCACGGTGCAAACCGTCTCGGCGCTTCTGCCCTCATGCAGGGTCTGGCCGATGGCTACTTCGTTGCTCCGAACACGATCGGCGATTACCTCGCTGGCTTGCTCGGCAAGACCCCGGTTGGCACCGATGATCCCGCATTCGCCACATCAGTGGCAGCGGTGCAAGACGACATGCGTCGTTGGATCAGCGTCGGCGGCACGAAGTCGCCGGAGTACTACCACCGTGAACTCGGCAAGCTCGTCTGGGACTACTGCGGCATGGCCCGCGACAAGAACGGTCTCGAAAAGGCACTCTCCGAGATTCCCGCATTGCGCGAAGAGTTCGAAAGCAACGTGCGCGTGCTCGGCGATCCCGATGGCGTCAACCAGTCGCTCGAAAAAGTCGGCCGTGTTGCCGACTTCTTCGAACTCGGCGAGTTGATGTGCCGTGATGCGCTTATGCGTGAAGAGTCCTGTGGTGGTCACTTCCGTGTTGAACATCAGACCGAAGACGGCGAAGCCAAGCGTGATGACGAGAACTTCTCGTTTGTCGGCGCGTGGGAGTGGGAAGGCAAGGGCTCAACCCCGACCCTCCACAAGGAGCCTCTTGTGTTCGAAACCGTTAAGCCCGTCGTGCGCAGTTACAAGTAACCAGGAGCCAATGTGAATCTCACACTCAAGGTCTGGCGCCAGAGCGGTCCTACCGATTCCGGCCATTTCGAGACCTACGAAGCAACCGACGTGAAAGACGAAATGTCTTTCCTCGAAATGCTCGACCTCGTCAACGAAAACCTCATCGACAGCGGCCACGAGCCGATCACGTTTGACAGTGATTGTCGTGAAGGCATCTGCGGCACTTGTGGCCTCATGATCAACGGTCAGGCCCACGGCCCCCAAAAGGGCACCGCAACCTGCCAGTTGCACATGCGCAAGTTCCACGACGGTGAGACCGTCACCATCGAGCCGTGGCGTGCCGCTGCGTTCCCGATAGTGAAGGACCTCATGGTCGATCGCAGTGCGTTCGACGCCATCATCGAGTCCGGCGGTTTCATCACCTCCGACACCGGTGGCCCTCGCGATGCCAACGAGATCCTTATTCCGAAGGCCGCAGCCGACACCGCGATGGACGCTGCAGCGTGCATCGGCTGTGGTGCGTGTGTCGCGGCTTGCCCGAACGGCGCTGCTCAGTTGTTCACGTCAGCCAAACTGGCGCACCTCAACCTGCTTCCGCAGGGACAGGTCGAACGCTGGAAGCGCACTGAAGACATGGTCGAGACCATGGAGATGTTCTTCGGTTCATGCACGAACTACGGAGAATGCCAAGAGGCGTGCCCGAAGGAAATCCCGATCGACTTCATCGCAATGATGAACCGAGACTTCCTGAAGTCAAAGATCAAGAACCGCAAGCTGCAGGGCCAGCGCTAATCAGTTTCTGATTCGCATACCTGCGGCATTCTCGCCCGGCGCCGAACCACTTCCTTATGGGAGTAGGCGGCGCCGGTCGTCGTTTTACAGTGCTACCCCGCGAAGTGGTCGCCCTTGAGTAAACGGCGGTGACCAATGAATTCGATAATCACGCCTCCAGTGGTGGGATCCGCGCCCGCGGTGCATCAGCCTCTGGATCTGGAATCTGCGTCAGTACCCGTCGGCAGGATTCACGACCGATAACAACGGTTCATCATTGAGATACAGGCACAGATTGTCGATAAACGTGGCATACATGGCCTGAAATGCGCCCGACCAGTTCCAGGACACATGAGGGCTAAGTCGCACACTGGGATGCGAATACATCCAATGCCCGTCAGGAAGAGGTTCGGGTTCAGTGGCATCGATATCGGCACAGGCGACAATGCCACTGTCAAGGGCACGCAAAAGCGCGTCGTCGTCAATGATGGGCCCGCGCGCCACGTTGATGAGTTGCACGCCGGGCTTCATGGCGGCGAAGAGTTCGTCATTGAACAAGCCGCGTGTCGCGCCGGTGAGGGGCGCAACGAGCACGATGTGGTCGGCGTCAGCAACGAGCTCGGTGGCGGAACGAACCATGCGAACGCCCTCCACGGGGCTCGGCGCATCGCTATTTCGCATTGCTGTGACGTTCATGCCGAATGACAGCGCACGCTGGGCAAGAGCGGTTCCGATTCCGCCCATACCAAGGATGGCGAGATTCGCGTTGTCGAGCGTCGCAAACGATGGCGACGGAATGTTCCAGTGCTTCGGTTGTTCGGTGACAAACGAACCGGGCATGCGTTTGACGAACGACAACATGCAGGCCATGACCCATTCGGAAATGGGTACAGCACTGAGGCCACGAGAATTGGTGAGAATGAGGTCGTCGCCAATGAGATGCAGCGGGAACTTGTCGATGCCAGTGCCGATGAGATGCACCCACTTCACGCCCCGACTGAGCGCGTCTTCAAGCGTCGCCACGTCGGTGGGCGTGGTGATGAGAACGTCACCCGAGATACTTGCGTCGATTTCGCCTGCCATCGGGATGGCGATGACCTCGACCTGTGAAGCGATGTCATCCGGAATATGAATGGCATCGAGCTGGCCGACGTGGCTGAGAATTCGAAGCACGGTAGATCGCCCTCTCTCGCGGCCTGCGCCGGCATTGGGATGGTTAGCGTACCGGACTCACTCTCGCGTTAACCGAACAACAGTCTCCACCGACTACCGTCCAAGCGATGCCTGCCTACCTCTCCCCTGCCTGGTTCACCGAGGCCGATGCACTCCTTCGCTCAAGCGAGACCATGAGCGCACAGTCGCAAGGCGTGCAGTTAGTGCTCGAACAACGCGTCGGCGAGAGCGACAGCGCCACTGTCTGGCACGTGCGTTTCGCCGATGGCGTCGTTTCCATGGCTGCAGGTCCGGCAGATTCCGCCGATGTCGTGTTCGTCAGCGATACTGCGACAGCAGAGGGCATTCGCGACGGCTCATTAAGCGCTCAAGCTGCGTTCATTGCCGGCGATCTACGCGTTGAAGGTTCCATCAACGCACTGTTAGAGCACGCCGAAATGTTCGCTGCGCTTACAGACGTACTCGGCCCGCTGCGCTGAGCACAACGGGCCGAGACCAAACCATTTCAGTTTTCGACGCACCACGACATGGTGCCGACGGAATCAGATGAGTCCGAGTTCCTTCACGCCATCACGCTCTTCAACGAGTTCGGCAACCGAGGCGTCGATGCGGCCTCGGGAGAAGTCGTTAATGTCGAGACCCTGCACGATTTCGTACTTGCCATTGGCACAGGTGACGGGGAACGAAGAGATGATGCCCTCGGCCACGCCGTAGGAACCATCGGACGGAATCGCCATCGAGACCCAATCGCCCTTGGCGGAACCAAGTGCCCAGGTGCGCATGTGATCGATTGCAGCGTTTGCAGCCGATGCCGCGCTGGAAAGTCCGCGAGCTTCGATGATTGCCGCACCGCGCTGCTGAACGGTCGGGATGAAATCGTTTTCAAGCCAGGCCTGATCATTGACGAGTGCAGCTGCATTCTGACCCTTGACTTCAGCGTGGAAGAGGTCGGGATACTGCGTTGCTGAGTGGTTACCCCAAATCGTCATCTTGGTGATGTCCGAAACGGTGGTGCCTGTCTTGGCTGCGACCTGAGCGATGGCACGGTTGTGATCAAGACGAGTCATTGCGGTGAAGCGCTCGTTCGGAATGTTCGGAGCGTTGTTCATCGCGATAAGGGCATTGGTGTTGGCGGGGTTACCGACAACCAGGATCTTGACGTCAGAAGCGGCGTTATTTGACAGCGCCTTACCCTGCGGCTTGAAGATGCCACCATTTGCTTCGAGCAGGTCCTTGCGCTCCATGCCCTTTGAACGGGGACGTGCGCCAACAAGAAGCGCGTACGAAATGTCGCCGAACGCCTCGTTGGGATCATCGGTGCGCACGATGTCAGACAGCAGCGGAAATGCGCAGTCTTCGAGTTCCATGGCAACGCCCTTGAGCGCGTCCATTGCGGGAGTGATGTCGAGAAGTTGGAGGATGACCGGCTGGTCTTCTCCGAGCATCTGGCCACTGGCGATACGGAACAGAAGGCTGTAGCCGATCTGACCGGCAGCACCGGTGACAGCTACGCGAACGGGGGTCTTCACGGGGGGTCCTCCACAGGGACGTCAGGTTGACGAGCCGACACTAGTCAGCCTGCAGAACCCCTGAAAAAGCGAAGGATCAGAGTGTGACGGGATACGGGAACTTGGAGTCCACACCACCATCAACAACCAGTGTGCGACCGGTCACATAGGCCGACATATCGCTAGAAAAGAACAGCGCTGCCGAGGCGATGTCAGAGGTCGAACCCATCTTGCCCATCGGCGAATTGCCGGCATTGAGGGCCCGTTGCTCGTCGGAAAAGGCCGCTTCCATACGAGGACTGAGGATGGTTCCGGGTGCAACGGCGTTTGCACGAATGCCAAACCCGCCGAGTTCGATGGCCAGGGTCTGCACCCATGCCATGAGGCCAGCCTTTGCTGCTCCATAAGCGGCGTGCATCGGTGCGGCGGTGAGGCCACTCACCGACGCGATGAACACCATCGTGCCGCCATCGGTCTTCGACATACGACGACCGAATTCTTGTGACAACAAGAACGCGTGACGAAGACAAATATCAATTTCCCAATCGAAGGTTTCGTCGGTCATGTCAAGGATCGATTCCCAACGGGCCATGCCAATGATGTCGACCAGACCATCAATGCGACCATTGATTGCTTCGGCATCGGCAGCGAGTTTCTTTGCGCCTTCACGAGTGGTTACGTCGCCTACCCATGCAACACCAGCTGGTCCGATTTCTGCTGCGATTTCCGCAGCGCGGTCGGCGTCGACATCGACGCACACAACCGTCTTGGCCCCGGCCTGCACAAGCGCGTGCGAGGTCATGCGTCCCATGCCGACCCCGGCACCGGCCACGACAAAGGTGCGGCCGTCGACGCGAAGGCGGGAAAGGAAATCGGGTACGGGAGAGTTGTCACCGGTTGTCATCGCACAGTTCCGTTCGTGAGTCGTTCGTTGATTGAAAACTTCATGCCATCACCACGCCACCGTTGGGACGAATCACCTGTCCGGTAACGAATCGTGACGCATCGCTCGCGAGATACAGCATCGCCCAGGACTGATCTTCGGCAGTGGCGATTGTGCCCAGCGGTGATTGCGCAGCGCGGGTCGTTGTATAGGACTCGCGCTCGGCTTCGTCGATCGAACCGTCGGCGTTTGTCCAACGCCCTTGCACCATCGGCGTATCGGTGAAACCCGGAGCAATAGCATTGACACGAATGTCATTGGCGCCAAGCTCAACGGCTGCGCAACGAGTGAGGTGTGAAACCGCGGCCTTGGTCATCGCGTAAATCGAGAGTGTCGGGGCGGGCATATCGCCCCCGGCCGAGGACACGTTGATGATTGACCCGCCGTTGGTCATTGTGCGACCTGCAGCAGCAATACCCCAATACGTGCCCCACAAGTTGACCTTCGTGATGAACTCAACATCTTCGGGAGTTGCATCGACGATGTTCATGTAGCGAATAACGCCAGCAACGTTCGCCCAAATGTCGAGACGGCCATGGGTCTTGATCGCAGCGTCGGCAAGTGCGTTGACCTGATCGCGATCAGAAACATCAGTTGGGACAACCGTGGCCTTGCCCCCCGCAGTGGCGACCATCTCGGCGGTTTCTTCCAGACCAGCGACCCCGACATCGGCGATGAGTACGTTTGCGCCGGCTTGCGTGAAGGTGATTGCCGCCTGACGGCCAATGCCGCCAGCAGCACCAGTAATGACGGCTGTGCGGCCGTGGAGCGAGAACTGTTCGATGAGTTCGTTGGAGAGGGCCGGACGGCCTTCAGTGTTCGAGTTCATTGCTCGGTTCCTCTCGATTGTTTTCTGTGACGCGGAGTGCTCTTCCCGGCGGCACCTCGCCCCCGTTTTCGCTATTGCGAAGAACTCTTCGCTATGCTGCGGCCACCGTAGGACACCGGTCACACCCGGTCAATCGACCCGAAGGTGCCGTTATGGCCCGTCCCGCACCGGCTGCAAGCCGAGCGATCCAAATCCTCGACCTCCTCGTCACCCACCCCACCGAGCGGTTCACGCTGACCGAGTTAGTGCGCCGCACCGGGATGAGTTTGGGTTCGGCCCACGCAACCCTTGCCGTGCTCGAAGGCAGTGGACACGTTTCGCGAAACGCAACGACACGGGCCTATTCACTCGGACCAGCTCTTGTTGTCGCCGGTGTGGTTGCGCTTGAACATCACCCTGCAATCGATGCTGCGCGCCAGGTGATCGAACCATTGGCCACTCAGCTCGGCATTGAGGTAGTGGTGTCGGCGCGAACCGTGAACGAAATCATCTTTGTGGCTCGCTCAGGTCAACACAGTGCGTTTGGTCCCGGAGTTCGCGAGGGCGAACGCGTTCCCTTGGTGCCACCACTCGGCGCAGTGTTTCTCGCATGGTCTGATGAGCGCGAAATCAAACAGTGGTTGTCGCGTTCTCCCGATAGTCCGTCGGCGGCGATTGCGCGTTACGAAGCATCTCTCGACTTAGCTCGCACCCGTGGCTTCGCCGTTACCGCGGGTTCCGATACACAACGACAACTCGGTGAACGTACGTATTCGCTCTCGGACTCCCCCAGCAACACTGAACTTCGCAATGACGTCACCGAATTGTTCGCGGTACTCGCGACCGAGGACTACCCCGTTGTCGACCTGAGCACCAACAGTCGCTTCGACGTCGGCACGATCGCCGCACCCGTGTTCGGAGCCGACGGTGAAGTGATTGCTGCAATTTCTGCGACTGGATTTCCACCCGGCCTTGATGCAGAAACCGTGATCAACGCCGGAACCAAAATCCGAGATGCTGCAGCAATTGCCACCAGGTCTTCCCGTGGTCGGTTTCCAACGCCTTAAGGGCTCCATTCGCGGTTACGGATTCGACGGAGTCGAGGTCGCTTATGGAACTGTTGAATCGTCATTTGGCGATTCAGAATGCGGATGAAAAGCACCGGCAAAATTCAGGATCTACCCCAACATCGTTGAGGCAGATGAGCAGTAACTTGAGCCTGTAAGCCCCGATACATGGCCATTGAGAGCGAGCGATCGTCGCACCCCACCGATAGGAGTCTTCAATGACCTCGGTCGAGCGAGTTGTGACAAAAAAGATCGTCGGTGATTCCGATGAGTCTTGGCGTTACTGGCTGACGCGACCCATCGAAGAACGAATCGACGCCGTTGAAGAACTCCGTCGAGAACATCACGGGTGGGCCCATGGAACTGAACCAAGACTTCCACGAGTTTTTGAAATCGTTCGTCAAGCATGACGTTCGGTTCCTGATAATTGGTGGCTATGCGCTCGCCGCACATGGTCACCCTCGCTACACAAAAGACCTTGATGTCTGGGTTTGGCCCGAACCGGCGAATGTCGATCGAATCCTCGCGTCACTCAAAGATTTTGGTTTCGGCTCGCTTGGCTTTGCGAACTCCGACTTCCTTGAACCGGGAGTTATCGTCCAACTTGGGCGCGAAGCTCAGCGAATCGATCTCTTAACCTTCGCCACGGGCCTTGAATTCGATCAGGCATTTGCGAATCGCACCCTTGTTGCGATCGGCGACCTTGAAGTTCCATTCATCTCAGTTGACGACCTACGAACGAACAAGTCCGCTACCGGTCGCCTCCGAGATCTTGCCGACGTCGCTGATCTACCGCCACCGAACGCGTAATCCTTATGCAGTCACACGAGCGACGAACTCGGCCATTTCGGCGACGCCTTCAACAGCTTCGGGGAACGCCGGATAGCTCATCGTCCAGATATGCGGCATCTCTGGATACACACTGAGCGTCACGTCAACGCCTGCGGCCTTTGCAACCTCGGCGAGTTTGCGCGAGTCGTCGAGCAATACCTCGGCATCGCCGACAAGGATCAGCAACGGCGGCGCGCCGTTCCAATCTCCGAATAGCGGTGAAGCGATTGGGTTCATCGGGTCAGCGCCGCCGAGATAGGCCGGCGCTGCTTCTTCGGCCGAGGTACGGGAGAAGAGCTTGTCGGATTCGGCATTTGTGTCGTAGGTGTCGGCGGTGATCGTGAGATCGACCCACGGCGAACAGCAAATAACGCCAGCGGGGAGAACGCCATCGGCAAGCGCATGCATCGTCACCGATGCCGCAAGACCACCACCAGCTGAGTCACCAGCAATCACAATGCGGCCAGTGTCGATTCCTTCGGCAAGGAGCGATTCCCAAACGGCGAAGCAATCGTCGACCGCTTTGGGGAACTTGTGCTCAGGAGCGAGTCGATACTCGACCAGCAGCACTCGAGCGCCGAGGACCGCAGCGAGATGTGACCCGTAGGAGCGGTAGGCCAACGCGGAGGCGATGCGGAATCCGCCGCCGTGGAAATAGAGAACAATTGGGGCGTCGTCTGCCATATCAACTGGTCGACATTCGATACCAGGGACGCCACTACGAACGAATGGTTCGGCAACAGTTCCTTCTGCCAGTGGTATTTGTGCCATGGCCTCGTCGATACGAGAGCGCTGTTCGGCGATGTCGGCAGGGGGCGGCGGAACAGGTCGAGCTGCCATTGCTTCCTGCAGTGCGTGGAATTCTTTGCTGGCCATTCGCCGACACTAGAGCGTCGAGCGTCACGGACAGGGCGTGTTTGGCAACTTCTTAGACAGCTTTTTGTCCGGTGTTCCCCAACCAGGATCGGTAGAGCTCGGCATAACGCCCGCCCAGTGCGACGAGTTCGTCGTGCGAACCGTGCTCAACCAACACGCCAGAATCGAACACGAGCACAAGGTCGGCTTGTTCCGCTGTCGACAATCGGTGGGCCACGCTGATGGTGGTGCGGCCTTCGGCGAGCCGATGTAACGCGGTGGTAAGAACGCGTTCAGTACGCGGATCAACGGCGCTCGTAGCTTCGTCGAGGATGAGAAGGCCAGGGTCGGCCATTTGCGCACGAGCTAACGCAACAAGTTGGCGTTCACCAACGCTTAGACTCTCGCCGCGCTCTCCTACTTCGGTATCGAGTCCACGAGGCAGACCCGCCACCCATGTTTCGAGACCAAGTTCGGCAATTGACGCACGAACATCATCGATCGTTGCCCCAATGCGGCCTATGGCGATGTTCTCGGCCAGCGTCGTATCGAACATGAACCCATCCTGGGGAACCATTCGGATGCGCTCGGTTCGCGACTGACGATTCACCGTATTGAGCGCGATCCCGCCGACAAGCACCGAACCTTCAACCGGGTCGGCAAGTCGATCAAGCAACTTCACAAACGTGGTCTTACCTGAACCGGTTTCGCCGACGATCGCAACCGACGCACCGGCAGCAATCGTAATGTTGACATCGCTTAGCACCGGCCCCCCGGTTTGGTAGGTGAAGCCCAGATGCTCCACGCTGACATCCAGTGGACCTTCCGGTAATTCGACACCCGGCTCGGGCTCTACAAGATCGATTGGGGTGTCGAGAACATTGAGCACTTTCGACCAACCAGCAATCGCGGTTTGGGTTTGATCAAGAATCTCGCCAATCTCCGCAATTGGTCCGAGGATCAACTGCACGAGGAACAAACAGGCCACCAAACTTCCGGCGTTGAGGCCCCATGATTCACCAAACCAAATACCGGCCATAGCCACTGACGCCAGCGCGACTCCACCGAATGCATCGCCAAGCGGGAACATAAAGGCGAACCAGCGGGCAGCGCTCATCTCCGACTTGAACTGCGCCTGAATGGCATCGTCAAGACGAGCGCGCGAACGGCGCTGTAATCCATAGGCCCGAATCGGCGCTGCGCCCTGCACCGCTTCGCTCACTTCCGAAAGCGTCGTGCCCACGCGGTTACGAACCACCGTGTATGCCTTCAACTGCCGTCGCTGCATAAGACGGAACAACGGCAATACCGGCAGCGCTGCAATAACCGTGATGACCGCAAGTTGCCATGCATAGAAACTCATCACGACGAGTGTTCCGATGATGACAACAGAATCGATGATCCAAGCCACTGCGCCGTACTGAAGAAAGCGGGCAATAGTTTCGATATCGCTGGTCACGCGGGAGGTGAGCTCACCACGACGGGTGGACTCGTGATCGGCCATCGGCAAGCGATGAATATGCGAGAACGTCTTCACCCGCAGATTGCTCAAGATCTTTTCGGCCGTGGTCACGAGCCGCACATAGGTGATGCGGGACAACAACATGACCGCAATGACGATCACCGCTGCAGCGGCACATGCCGTGACAGTGAATCTCGCGTTGAATCCGTCGTCGGCAAGCAGACCCTTATCGATTACCTGCTGAATGAGCACCGGAATGATCAAGCGGCCAACAGAACCGATAATGGCGAAAAGAATCGTGAGACGGAGGCCGCGGCCAAGTTCAGGGCTCTGCGCGAATCCACGACGCAGGACCGCAATCGCTCGCAGCCGTCGTTCGTTTACGCGGTCTTCCTCTGCCGATGCCGCCAACGCCTCGTGTTCGAGCGCAATCGGATCGTCGAACGCCGCAGCGTGTTCCATCATTGCGAGTTCGTCGTTTGCCTGGCTCGAAAGTTCATCCTCGTGGGGCTGAACATCGTCGTTTGATGAGTGGTTGCGCTTCTCGCTCATGATGGCAACCCGCTTGTATCGGCGTCGGCCACTTCGTGATCGATATCTTCAGCCATTGATTCCCGATCGACGTACGCGTGCACGAGGCGGGCGTAGTCAGGATTGTTCCTCAAAAGCTCCTGATGCGAACCAGTTGCAATAATGCGGCCTTCATCGAGGAACACCACTTCAGCGGCAAGTTCAATGGTTGAGACTCGGTGAGCAACCACCAAGGTGGTTGTTTCCAATGAGGTGCGTAGATCGCGCAGAATCGCCGACTCAATGACCGGATCAACGGCGCTCGTGGCATCGTCGAGAATGAGGACACGCGGGCCGCGCAACAGTGCACGAGTCAGCGCGAGCCGCTGACGTTGACCGCCCGAAAGCGTCACACCCCGCTCCCCCACGACGGTGTCCCAGCCGTTGGGCAAACGATGCACAAACGCACTTGCATGAGCGATTGACGCAGCCCGCTCCAGTTCCCCTTCATCGATCGGATCGCCGAGCGTGACGTTTTCTCGGACGGTGTCGGCAAACAGGAAGGTTTCCTGGAAGACAAGTGCAACTTCGGAACGCACCGCAACAGGGTCGAACTCCCGAAGATCCACACCATCGATTGCCACAATGCCGCCGTCGGGGTCAACAAGACGAGGAATCAGTTCGCACAATGTGGACTTGCCCGAACCAGTCGCGCCCACAAGCGCGACAATTGAACCAGCGGCGATGGTGAAATTCAGACCATCGAGCACCGGCGGATCGTCGCCATAACGAAACGAAACATCAGCAAAAGAGACTGAGAGTGGGCCATCGGCGACTACCGGCGGATGATTGGTCGAAGCGCCTGGCTCGTGAGGTGCTGCGAGCACCTTGTCGAGCCGAGCGCTCACGACCACAGATCGGGGAAGTTCCTGGAGGAAGTAACCAAAAACGCGCATAGGAAATGCGAGTAGCCCAAACAGCGCCGCCGCCTGCACGATATCCCCGGTGTTGAGACGACCAATCGACACCTGCCAAGAACCAATGAGCAACAACGCGATAATGCCGAGATTCGGCAACGCTTCAATCATCGGTTCGAACACCGCACGAATGCGTCCGAGCCCAACGCGGGCGGCACGGAGTTCATCCGCAGCGCCTTCAAGCCGTTCGACTTCCTCGTCTTCGCGACCGAGTGTCTTCACGACAAGAACACCGTCAAAGGACTCGTGCGCAATCCGGCTGACCTGACCAACTCGTTCTTGAACCACACCCAACGGCTTTTCTGCCCGGGTGGTGTACATCCGATTAATAATCGCCAGCAGTGGGAACAGCACCACTGCCACCAACATCAAGAGCCAATCAACCGTCGCCAAGCTGATAATCGCAAAAACCACGAGCGTTACGACACCAATGCTGAACGGGAGTGGATTAATGACTTCGCTTGACGCAACGATGTCAGCATCAGCATGGGCCAACAACTCACCAGTCGGAGTTTCACGGTGATACTTGAGCGGTACCGAGAGGTAGGTATCGGCCAGCTTGCGACGCCAATCTCGCTGCGTCCGATACGTCAGAAGTGCAGCGAAATAGCGGCGCAGAATAATTGTCGATGCACGAAGCAGTCCCACCAGCAACAGAGCCAGACCCGTGTACCAAACGGCTTTGCCTTCAGGTCGACCGGATTCAAAGGTGGGGACGATCACATTGTTTGTGATGCGTCCAAGGATGATCGTGGTGCCGACAGCAGCACCCGCGTAAATCGCGGCGCCAAAAATCGAGATAATGAATGGGACAGGGTGAGCCTTGACATAGCGCGTCAGGAGCCGCGCGCCGCGACGGAAGAGCCCGGGGACACCTGCGGCCATCAGTGGTTATGCGCCAGCAGACGAAGCGTCGCCGAGACCGAGATTCGCAGCGATCTCGCGCGTCGCCGTTGAACGATTAAGTGTGTAGAAGTGCAGACCTGGCGCACCTTCGTCGAGCAGGCGCTGACACAGTTCGCTGGCCAACTCGACGCCCAACGCACGGACTGCGTCGCCATCTTCAGCAATCGCATCAAATCGAGCAGCCAAGTGCGGCGGGAATGCAGCGCCAGCGAGTTGAGCGAACCGAACGACCTGTGCGGCGTTGGTGACCGGCATGATGCCAGGCAATACGGGTTTGTCGCAGCCAAACGCAGACAGACCTTCGACAAGACGCAAATACGGTTCAGCTTCAAAGAAGAACTGGGTGATAGCGAAATCGGCCGCGTTTAACTTGTCGGCCAATCGACGGCGATCAGAATAGAGGTCTTCCGAACGCGGATGGCCCTCGGGATGAGCGGCAACACCAATCGAGAAGCCGCTCTTTTCCTTAATGAGTTCGACCAATTCCATGGCGTACTCAAAATCGCTTTTGGCAACAACTCCATTGTCGTCGACAATTGGATCGCCAGCGAGCGCAAGGATGTTCGCAACACCTGCGGCCTTGTATTCATTGAGCAATGAGTCGAGCTGCGCACGCGTGTGGCCGACGCATGTGAGATGCGCCATGGCAGTGATGCCGATATTGCGCTCAATGTTGATGACAACGTCGCGAGTGCGTTCACGAGTGGAACCACCAGCGCCATAGGTCACCGAAACAAAGGAAGGGTCAAGCGGCGTGAGGTCGGCAATGGTTTCTTCAAGCGCACGCGCTGCATCATCGGTTTTTGGCGGGAAGAACTCAAACGAACATGTCCGGCCCGCGGCAAGAAGATCGGAGATATAGGTCATGGTCAGCCCCGCTCCACTCGACGTTCAGCGGCCTCGACGGTATTGACCAGCAACATGGCACGAGTCATGGGGCCGACACCGCCGATACGTGGCGATAACCAACCAGCAACTTCAGCAACCTCGTCGGCCACATCGGAAACGAGTTTCTTTCCTTCAAACGAAACGCCAGCAGCAACTACCGCAGCGCCGGGCTTCACCATGTCGTGCGTGATGAGTCCCGGCGAACCAGCCGCAGCGATGATGATGTCTGCTTCACGCGTGTACGCGCCGACGTCGGCAACACCGGTGTGCACAACAGTGACCGCAGCGTTGGCGTTCGGTCGCTTAAGTGTGAGCAAATTAGCGAGCGGCCGACCGATGGTGAGACCGCGACCGACAATGACAACATGACGTCCTTCGATCTGCACGCCGTAATGCGCAAGCAACGCCTGGATGCCAGCCGGCGTACATGGCAGCGGGCCATCGACACCCTGCACGAGATGGCCGAGATTGACTGGATGTAATCCGTCGACATCCTTGGCCGGATCAACTTCGAGCAGCGCACCTTCGAAATCGAGATGCTTCGGGAACGGGTACTGCATGAGATAGGCATCGACAGCTGGGTCGGCATTGAACCGAGCGATGACGTCGAGAACGTCCTGCTGGGTGGCATCAGATGGCAAATGGGCGTGATGCGAGGTAATGCCAAGAGCCTCGCAATCGCGGTGCTTCATCGAGACGTAGTTGGCCGACGGGCCATCGTCGCCGACCAAAACCGTGCCGAGACCCGGGGTGATGCCCCGTTCAATGAGGGCCTGGACCCGACCGGCCAGATCGGCCTTGATCCCGGCTGCCACGAGTTCACCATCGAGCACCTGCGCAGTCATAGAGGTGACCCTACCGGGCCTCGCTAGCGTGAAGGTTCGTGCAGCGCTCTCTCACCATCGGCCCCCTGACAGTCGACCCGCCCGTCGTGCTCGCGCCGATGGCCGGCGTTACCAACAGCGCCTTCCGTCGCTTGTGCCGCCGCTATGGGGCCGGGCTCTACGTCAGCGAAATGGTGAATGCCCGAGGCCTGCTCGAAGGGGGCGAGAAGAGTTGGCAGTTAGCCTCGTTCGCTCCCGACGAATCTCCCCGATCGCTCCAGCTCTATGGCACCGACCCGGCGGTAGTGGCCGAGGCGGTTCGGCGTCTGATCAACGAAGGCCATGTCGACCACCTCGATTTCAACTTCGGTTGCCCCGCCCCCAAGGTCATGCGCCACGGCGGCGGAGCAGCCGTGCCCACCCGGCCGCGCCTATTGGCCGCGATCATCTCTGCCGCGGTTGAAGCCGCCGACGCCGCTTCCGGTGGAACCGTGCCGGTCACAGTAAAGATGCGCATGGGTCTCGACGACGAACGCCTCACGTACCTCGAGGCCGGTCGCATCGCTGCCGACAGTGGAGCAAAAGCGGTTGCGCTGCATTCGCGCACCGCTCGACAGCGTTACTCCGGCCGTGCCCATTGGGACGCAATCACGGCGCTCGTTGAAGCAGTTCCCGATGTTCCCGTTCTCGGCAACGGCGATATTTGGACCGCTGAGGATGCGATCTTAATGATGGAACAAACTGGTTGTGCCGGTGTCGTCGTTGGTCGCGCTTGTTTGGGTCGGCCTTGGTTCTTCGGCCAACTCGCAGATGTGTTCGCCGGTCGACCCGTACGACCCGAACCCCCGCTGGGCGAAGTAGCGATTATCGCGGCCGAACACGCACGCCTCTTAGCGGAATCAGTGGGCGAACGTCGAGCCATGTTGATGATGCGCAAACACCTCGGTTGGTATCTCACGGGCTACGCCGTTGGATCTGTCGCGCGTCGGCAACTCACGTTGGTTGCGTCATTTGCTGAACTTGACGATCAACTCGCCGCTCTTGATCATTCGTTAACTGTTGATGCTACGACTGCAGCTCGTCCCCGCGGCACGCAAACCGGCCCACATGCCGTGATCATCCCCGACGGCTGGCTCGACGCCGAGGCCACGACCCCGCCCGACGCTCTTGCCGACGCATCGGTCAGCGGTGGATGAAACTGTGGCAATGAATCTTGTGCTGGCCTCTGCCTCGCCTCGCCGTCAAGAACTACTGGCTGATCTTGGGTTGGTGTTCGCAGTGCGACCAGCCGATATCGATGAGTCCGTGCATCCCGGAGAACTCGGTACCGACTACGTGCTTCGCCTTGCCCGTGAAAAGGCCGCCGCCGTTGCCGGAACGAGCGAACTCATAATTGCCGCTGACACCACCGTCGACCTCAACGGCGAGCTGCTCGGTAAGCCAGTTGACGAAGACGACGCTCGCGCGCTCATGCGCAAACTCTCTGATTCGGTACATCACGTACACACCGGCGTGTGCGCGTTGGCTATCGATGCCGATGGCACTCTTCGAGACGAATCGACAGTTGTCACCACCGCGGTCACGTTCGCACCGGTCCCCGACGCCTGGATCGATTGGTATATCGCTACGGGCGAACCCTTCGACAAAGCTGGCGGCTACGGCATGCAGGGGTCAGCAGCAATTTTCGTCCACCGCATCGACGGCAGTCCCACAAATGTCATTGGACTTCCGCTCGATGCAACCGCGTCACTTGTTGCCCAGTTGGGCTTCGACCTGTTCAGCTTTTCGAGTTAACGAGGCGCCGGAGCGACTAATTCGACGGTATTGCCATCGGGGTCACGCAATTGCAGCGAGGGCTTTCCGAGTTCGTCGACAACCGCGGGAACTTCGAGCCCGAGCTCACGAAGATGCGACGCCCACACTTCAAGCGTCGGGCCATCGGCAACAGCAAATGCCAAGTGATCGATCGGCGAATGGGCAACATCGGGATCGCCCGGCGACACGACAATGACGAGTCGGGCTTCTCGATGACGCAGTGCAACCACATCGCCGTGCTCGGACATGACGTCCATACCAAGTGCCGCGCAATACCAATCAACCGACGCGCGCACATCGCGCACACACAGTTGAAGATGACTAAAGCCAAGAACCGGAGATTGCATTTCTCTAGTCTGACCTCATTGACCCATCACCGCGAGAGATCCGGCATTCTTGGCAGGGCTACCTGCCGCGAACAACAGATGTCAGAGTCTTTGTCTTTGAGAAGACAGGTCGAGCAAACTGGGCGGCGACACCAACCGGCCACGCTGGAGCCCGGAATATTCCAATCGTCGCCGACTGAGCACAGTCTCCTGTTGGGGTACAGGCAAGACGATTCGAGACCCCTTCATAACCGTCGACAACTCGCATCGCGTCTACAAGTGCGCTTCTGGGGAGAAGAAGTGAGCCATCAGACTGCACAATCGCTCCTCTACGGATTGCGTCGAAAACAAGATTCGCGGCATCAAAGGCAGAGGTGTTCCACACCGAAAGAGGCTCTTTCCCATAACTCGAGAGATACGCCGGTTTGTACTCGCTTTCGTAGAATGGATTTTTCGCAAGCGCAGTGACATCAGGGCCCGATCCGTAGGCATTAACCCTATTTGCGGCGGAGACTGATGATGTAACGACACACGCATCACTTGTCACTACTGCTAATTGATTACCACCTTGTGCATTCGCAATCGCATCCATCAGGTTTTCGCAGACTGGTGAATTCACGGGCATGTACACGCCCTGAAAACCTTCGCCAATGATCTCCGAAGCAAGGGCTGAAAAATCGCTTAATGGGGAGACCGAAAACGACTTTGTCATCTCTACGCCGTACGAACCAACTTTTCTTTCAAAGACGGTTCCTAACTCATTGGAATACACCGACCCATCCGAAACTACGGCAATACGGTCAAGGCCAAGGTCTCCACCAACAAAGTCAGCGACAACCGCGCCCTGAATAAGGTCATTTGGGGCTGTTCGAAAATACGTACTGTCCTCGTCTGCTTTCGCCGTCAGAACGGGGGCAGTGTTTTGTGCCGAAACGAGGAGAACACCCGCTTCAGAGAATAGCGGTTCAGCAGCCTGATACGCCGCTCCAGAACACGTTGTTCCAATTGTCGCAATGAGCAGCTCATCGTTTAACAACTGACCAGCCCCTGATCGCCCCCCTTCAGCGGAGCAACGGTCATCAAGTTTCCACACAGCAACATCACGGTTGAAGAGTTGTCCGGGCAATCCATCGAAGGTGCCATCGAGATAGTCAATCGCAAGTTCAATTCCGCGATAGGCATCGACGCCCGAAGCATCAGACGACCCGAGTCGCAACAACGCCGCCAACTGCAGCGGATCGTCTGGGCCGATACGAACACAAGCTGAAGCATCGTCCTTACAGGCGTTGGCACTCGTCTTTAGCGTGTCTCCGGGACCAACCCAGGGTAGGTAGAGGCCAGACTGCACTTCCGACGCCATTGTTTCAACCGGGCTGGAATCAACCTTAAAAGGTCCGCGGAACGGTGCCGAGATACCCACAATTAATGCAAGATCGAGTGCCACGATCAGGATGATTCCAAATGCTACAAAGACAGTGTTTCCCCCGATCGAAGTGCAACAAAGAGCGCATTAATGATCAGAGCGAAACCCGCTATCGCGCTGAGAAGCAACAGTTCGAGCGGCATTTGACTTCCAGCGATGGAAAGAAGATCGCGACGAACATTAGTCAACTCCGCTGTCGACTCTTCCATTGCATTCGATATCGATGAAACCACATACAGGCGACTGGCGATGGTGAACGAAATTGATTGAAGTTCCCTCATCGACTGGAAACCCGGAGAGTTCTGCACCGCTTCTGCGTCAGAGGATCCGAACGCCTTGAAATCCGACGTATGTGAATCGAAGAGGTATGCCCCAAGTCGCTGCTGTACAAGTGCGGTGTCTACCGAGGGAAGTGTTTCCGATGCCCACGCAAGACGGCTTGCGGCTGCAGACTCTTTTCCCACCAAACTTTGGGCCTGACGAAGAGTCGCGTATTCCGAATTGATAAGGAAGCCGGTAAGAATCGCGAAAAGGCTTCCCAGCGCCGTCATATACGCGGCCGCCGCCATACCGTTTCGTTCCCGATTGTCACCAATGCGGGAATGAAGGAACCAATACGCGACACCGGAGATAATTCCGACAATAAACAGCGCAAGAAACAGCATTACCCCGATTGGAAGATTTGTTAGCCACGTCATGATTAGTCCGCCTGCCCCTTCATTGCCATTAGTGACGGAAGTGGCGTTCGCCGGTGAAGACCATGGCGAGACCAGCGGCGTTTGCCGCAGCGATTACTTCTTCATCGCGGATTGAACCGCCCGGCTGAATCACACACGTTGCGCCTGCCTCGATTGCAGCATCGAGACCATCGGGGAACGGGAAGAACGCATCTGACGCGTATGCGCCACCCTTGGCTCGCCCCTCGGCCTTAACGGCAGCGAGGTGTCCGGCATCGCGCCGGTTCTGCTGACCACAACCGATGCCCACGGCTTGTCCGTCCTTCACGAGAACGATGGCGTTGGAGGTGACCTTGGCAACGACCTGCCAGGCGAGGATGAGATCGATCCATTCGGCGTCGGTCGGTGCACGATCGGTGGCGACGCTCCAGCCAGAATTGTCGTCGGTGACTGGATCGGGGGTTTGTACGAGATAGCCGCCGTCGACGGGCCGCACGGAAAAGCCCGGCGCACCCGGAGCAACGGCGGTGAGAATGCGCAGATTCTTCTTCTCCTGTAACGCCGCAAGTGCATCGGGTTCATAGCCGGGGGCCACAAGAACTTCGGTGAACACCGGCGCAATTGCTTGCGCGACCTCGAGAGTTACCACTCGATTGAGAGCAATGATGCCGCCGAATGCGCTTACCGAATCACATTCATGTGCGCGCGTGTAGGCGGTGAGGATGTCGTCGGCCACTGCAACGCCACAAGGATTGGCATGCTTGATGACAACCGCAGCGGGGCGCTCACCAATTGAATGCATAAGTCGCCATGCCGCTTCGGTGTCATACACATTGAGGTACGACATTTCCTTGCCACCATGCTGCTTTGCGCTCTCCCACCAGCCATGCTCCCCCGCGGTGGAATAGCGAGCGCCAACCTGATGCGGGTTCTCGCCATAACGAAGGACCTGCTCTCGCTTGAGCTCGATAGTGAGGGTTTCGGGTAGTTCCGCAGGTGCGTCAACTGCATCGCCCTTCGCCGGCATACCCGCATCGAACCACGCAAGAATCTCCGCGTCGTACGCCGCAGTATGTGCGAATGCATCACGCGCGAGTTGCGTCCGCGTTGCTTGCGACAATGAACCGCTCGTCTTCAATTCAGAAATGATGGAGCCATAGCGAGAAGGATCGGTAACGATCGCGACGTACGCGTGATTCTTCGCCGAACCACGCACCATTGCTGGTCCGCCAATGTCGATCAGTTCAATTGAAGGTTCTGCGGAGAAGGGGTACAAATTCGCAACGACAAGGTCGATCGCTTCGATGCCGTACTTCTCCATATCAGCGCGATGTTCGGCGTTGGTCGGGTCGGCAAGAATGCCGCCGTGAATTTTCGGATGCAGCGTGACAACTCGATGGCCGAGGATCGCCGGGAATCCAGTGAGATCAGCAACATCAGTGACGGGGATGCCCGCTTCAGCAATGACACGCGCGGTGCCACCACTTGAGACTAGGTCCCAACCGAGATCGTTCAGTTCGCGAGCAAACTCGACGATGCCGGACTTGTCGTACACAGACAGAAGAGCCCTCACTGGACACTTCCCCTTTCGATGATGGTGGAAATGGCTTGAACGTAAATGCGACGCTCAACGGCCTTGATGCGTTCGTGCAGTGACTCGACGGTGTCGTCGAGTTCCACCACAACCGCTTCTTGGGCGAGAATCGGACCAGCATCAACTTCTTCGGTGGCGATGTGCACGGTGCAACCAGTGACTTTCACGCCATAGGCAAGTGCGTCTTCCACCCCGTGCCAGCCAGGGAAAGACGGCAACAACGCAGGATGGGTATTGAGGATGTGGCCGGGGAATGCATCGAACATTCCCTTTCCGAGAATGGTGCCGAAGCCGGCCATCGCCACGAGTTCAATATCCCACCCCGACAGCACGCCAAGGAGTTCGGCGGTGTAGCCATCCCGGTCGAAGTCTTTGCCGTAACTGCGGCGCTGAACGAGTTCGCACTCAAGACCATTGCGGGCGGCAACCTCTTGGGCGCCACATTCACGGTCGACCACCACGACGGCGACAGGCACACCAGCCGCGCAAATGGCATCGAGGATGGTTCCGCTTCCTGATGCCAAAACGGCGAGTCGCATACCCCGCCGAACCTATCAGGACGCGAGAAGGGGCTTTCCCGTCAGGACCCCAGTGTGTTCGCCGTTCTCCATGAAGACCTCGCCGTTTACGAGCGTCCAGCCATAGCCCTCCGAGCGTTGCACGAATCGACCAGCGCCACCGGGGAAATCGTGCGCAAAGGTGGGCAGCGGAAGGAACAACGAGTCAAGGTCGAACACGTTGACATCGGCTTTCGCTCCTTCGACAAGCCGGCCTCGGTCACCGAAACCAAAGAGTTCTGCTGGTTGACCAGTAAGACAGTTGACGCCTTCGCCAATCGACATCAGGCCACGCTCGCGAATCCAGTAGGAGAGGAAGAACGTGGGCTGACTGGCATCAAGGATCTGGCCGACATGTGCACCCGAATCGGCGAGGCCGAGCATCATGCGTGGATCGGTGAGCATTTCGGAAATAGCCGGGAAGTCCTGATTAAGGATCGGCCAATTGAGCGTGACGGCACCGTTCGATTCATCAATCAGATCGAGATAGGCCTCGACCGCGGAGGTGCCTCCACGTTCGGCATAGGCCGCCAAACTTTCCGTGGGATTGCAGTCGTAACGCCCGCCACGATCGGGCATCATCACGAAATACTCGCGAGTGCCGCCGATTCCTGCCGGCCCATCGCCACTGGCAATGATTTGGGCGCGCACGGAAGGGTCACGCAACACCGCAACGCGTTCTTCGAGCGTCTTTCCTTCGAGAACGTTCCAGCCGGGCAAGCGACCAAACGGCGTGTGATGGGCAAGCGAAAAAATCACGCCGATACTGCGAGAGGTGGTTTGCGGTCGAAGATTTGCACCCGTTGCATTGGCTTCTGAAACGAAGTCCAGAACCTCACGCCATTGATTTGGAGCCGAGAGAACATTGGTGAGGTTGAACGTAAACGGTCGGCCAGCAGCGCGACTCATCTCCGCCATGATCGCCACTTCACTTTGGGCGCGATCAGTGCCAGGACCTTCGCCGTCGAAACGCGGAGCACAACCAAGCACGCCGCGACCATGCGCACGCAACACCGAGGACAACGCAACCAGTTCGCGTTCCACCGCCCATGTGCCCGGTACATTGCGGCCGTCGCGAGTGACATGACGACCAGTGCGCGAGGTGGAAAACCCAACTGCTCCCGATCGCATTGCCTCATCGACAAGATCGACCATTACTGCGAGTTCTTCGTCGGTGGGATCAGCGCCTGCGTCAAGCGATCGATCACCCATGGCCCAGTAGCGAACAGCACCGTGACCAACAAAGCCGCCGTAGTTCATTCCCTTTGGTTCGCTACCCAACCACCGTAGGTAGTCCCCATGGGTTGTCCACGTCCATGGCATGCCTTCGAGAATTGAAGGAGCGGGAATGTCTTCGACCGATTCCATGGCCTTGGCCAAAAACTCTGCGTCGCCATCCTTTACCGGAGCGAACGTCATGCCGCAGTTGCCCATCACCACCGAGGTGACACCATGCCAGCAGGTGGAGGTTCCAATTGGGTCCCACGCGAGTTGCGCATCGAGATGTGTGTGTACATCGACGAAACCCGGCGTCACCAGTCTTCCGTCGGCATCGAGCGTGCGTTTTGCGACGCCAACGTCGGCACCAATTGCAACAATCGTGTCGCCATCAATCGCTACGTCGGCCCGCCGCGGTTCGGAACCCAAACCGTCGACGACCAGTCCCCCACTGATCACTACATCGTGCATGGTCTGACAGTACCGCTCAGTCGGTGCCCGTGGCGGGAAACTTCACCGACCAGTTTCGCCGTCCAGCAGTTCTCTAATGATGTCGGCATGCCCAGCATGGCGGGCCACCTCTTCGAGCATGTGGCCAAGCACCCAACGGAGATTCACCATGTCGCCCCGCCCCACCTGCACGCACTCAGCGTTGAGATCAGTCGCTGCATCAAGCACTGCGTCGGCTCGTTGACGCGCAAGCGCATAGCGATCGAGCGAAATCCCAATGGGGCCGCGGTCGTAGTCAGGGGCAACAAATTCCTGCCCTGCAAAACAATGCAGGAACCAATATTCCTCAACGAAGGCAAGGTGGTTCACCAGCCATAACAGCGTGGTGTCCGAAGGCAACAACTGACGCGCCGCTGCTTCATCGCTCACGCCGGACACTTTGCGAACAAACGAATCACGCTGAAAGTCATAAAGCGCGCGCAGCGTTTTGAATTCACCAGCAACGAAGTGCGGAGGTCCTTCATCGTTCATGGGCACACGCTAGAGAAAACGACGAAGGCCCGGCGCAATGGCCGGGCCTTCGTGCAACAACTGTGCTGCAACAACTGTGATGGGGCTTAGGCCCAGCCGTTCTCCCGAACAACTTCGACCATAAGTTCGCCAGCTTCGGTGGGGTTCTTGCCCACGCGAACACCAGCGGCTTCGAGCGCTTCCATCTTGGCGGCGGCAGTGCCCTTTCCACCGGAGACGATGGCGCCAGCGTGGCCCATCTTCTTGCCGGCGGGTGCGGTCACACCAGCGACGTAGGAAACAACCGGCTTGCTCATCTTGTTCTTGATGAACTCGGCTGCTTCTTCTTCAGCTGAACCACCGATTTCGCCAATCATCATGACGGCCTTGGTGTCGGGGTCGGCTTCGAATGCCTCGAGGCAATCGATGAATGAGGTTCCGGGAACCGGATCGCCACCGATACCGACGCATGTGGTCACGCCGATGTCCTGAAGCTTGAGTTCGTACAGTGCCTGGTAGGTGAGCGTGCCGGAGCGGCTCACGATGCCAACCGGACCACCGGGCTTGGCGATTTCGCCAGCGGTGATGCCGATGTTGCACTTTCCTGGGCTGATGATGCCGGGGCAGTTCGGTCCGAGGAGACGAACGTTCGGGAAGTCGCGCTTCAACTTGTTGAAGAACCACGCTTCATCATGCGCCGGCACACCTTCGGTGATGCACACGATGAATTCGATGCCACCCTCGGCTGCTTCCATGACTGCGTCACGAACGCCGGGAGCCGGAATAAAGATGCACGATGCGTTGGCGCCGGTTTCAGAAACGGCGTCGGCAACCGATGCGAACACCGGGATGCCATCGACATCGGTACCGGCCTTCTTCGGGTTGGTGCCACCGACAACCTTGGTGCCGTAATCACGATTACGAAGACCGTAGAAACGGCCCTGTGAACCGGTGAGGCCCTGGTAGATGACCTTTGTGTTCTCGTCTACGAAGATGCTCACGGGTTCCTCAGTTCTTCTTCGCTAGTTCGACAGCGGCCGCAGCGGCTTCGAGCATCGTGGGCTTGCTGACGAGCTTGTCGGAGAGATGCGGTGCAAGAAGTGCACGGCCCTCTTCGGCGTTGGTGCCGTCAAGACGGATAACGATCGGAGCGGAGATGTCGACCATCTCGAGTGCGCCGATGATTCCCTTGGCAACTTCTTCGCCTCGGGTGATGCCACCGAAGATGTTGATGAAGATTGACTTCACATTCGGGTCGTCATTGATGACCTGAAGTGCGCCAGCCATAACTTCAGCGTTGGCACCGCCACCAATGTCGAGGAAGTTGGCGGGCTTGCCACCGGCCTGATTGACGACGTCGAGCGTGCTCATGGCGAGACCAGCGCCGTTGGCGATGACGCCGACGGTTCCGTCGAGGCCGACGTACTGCAGGCCCTTCGCATGGGCGGCTTCTTCACGATCGTCACGAACCTGCGTGGCTTCGTATTCGGCCCATTCGTGACGGAAGTCAGCGTTGTTATCGAGGGTGACCTTGGCATCGAGTGCATGCACCTTGCCGTCGGTCTTCACGATGAGCGGGTTGATCTCTGCGAGATCGGCGTCGCCATCGGTGTAGGCGGTGTAGAGCTTGAGCAGCAGCGCAACCGCGCCGTCGGTCACCGACGGGTTGAGGTTGGCAGCAAGCACCCATTCGCGACACACGGCTTCGGTGAGGCCGTCGACCGGGTCGATCCAGATCTTGGCGATCGCGTCGGGGTTTTCGACGGCGACCTGTTCGATCTCGACGCCGCCTTCCTTCGAGAGCATGCCGAGATGCTTCTTGGCCGAGCGATCGAGCGTGAATGAGACGTAGTACTCCTCGGAGATGTCCGAAGCGATCTCGATCCAGAGGATGTGCGTGATGTGACCGGAGATGTCGAGTCCGAGGATGTTGCCTGCGTGCTCACGGACTTCATCGGCGTTGTTGGCGAGTTTGACGCCACCAGCCTTTCCGCGACCACCGGCATGCACCTGAGCCTTGACGACGACGGGATAGCCCACTGCCTCGGCAGCGGCAACGGCCTCGTCGACGGTCGTTACCGGACGCCCGTCGGACACCGGAATGCCGAACTGGGCGAAGAACTGTTTGCCTTGATATTCGAGTAGATCCACGCCGGAGAAGGTAGTCAGTCAGAAGGGCCCGCACCTAACTCACGTGTCTGGCCGAGCCGGCCGCCACGACAGCCCGACTTTCGCTTCATTCTCGGGCCGGGGATACTGACGGTATGCCAGTGCAGAAAAGCCGCAAGCGCTCGGCTCGCTCCGTGGTGATGGCGGTAGCGGGCGTTGCCGTTGGCATCGTCCTCGTGCTGCTGGTCTTTGTCGTGGCCATCCCATCGCTTACCGAGTCCGGCACAGTTGAAGTGAAGCTGGGTTCTGACACCTATGACGCGGGTTCGGCAACAGCTCGCGCAGAAAACATTTCCGACGGCGGTCCTTTGTTGTTCTCTGATGTCTCAAGTGGCAATCGCGACATTTATCTGCAGCACATCGGCGACGACGTCACAACCGGCTGGTATGCGTTCGATGCGCGTCAACCAGGCCAAGCCCGTAATTGCACACTTTCATGGCAGGCATCGCTCTCGAACTTCCAAGACCCGTGCGACGGCGCAACGATCGCCGCCGACGGAACGGGACTGCTCTCCTATCCGGTAACCATCACTGACAGGGGCAAAGTCATCGTCGATCTTCGCGGAGACGCTGCCGAGACGACGACAACGACCTCAAGCAAGTAGTTATCGCCTCGACGGAAACACACGAAGTTGTGGAGTTTGTCGAACAACATCGACTTTGCCCGAGAGTTCACCCTCGTCAGTAGCAAAGCTGCCTGTGGCCGTCGTTACGAACCCGTCGCGGGCGACTCCATCTTCGACATAGAAGTCGCCGAGAAATGCAGCCACTTGGTCCGAGGCCGCGGTTCGATACAGCGCCACTGGATCGTCATATTGCATCACTGAACCATCCATCATCACTGCAATGCGATCCGCAACGGCAAGCGCCTCGATTCGATCGTGAGTGACAATAATTGCGGTTGCCCCTTCAGCCCGAAGCGCGGAAACGACATCGGTACAAATTTCCGGACGCATCGCCGCATCAAGAGCGGAGAATGGTTCGTCCATGACGATGAGTTGGGGTCGTGGTGCCATTGCGCGCGCAAGAGCCACTCGTTGTTGCTGCCCGCCAGAAAGTTCGTCGACGTGCCGACGTTCGAACCCGCTCATGCCGACGAGTTCAAGACATTCGGCAATGCGAGCATCCCGGCCTGAGGAACGCTCAAGCCCAAATCCAACATTTCCCGCTACGTCAAGGTGCGGAAACAGTGCACCTTCCTGCGGAACGTAACCAACGTGACGGCGCTCGGGCAGGACAAACGTCGAAGCGTCGGAAACGACTGCCTCGTTAATTGAAATTTTCCCCGAGTCAGGGCGTTCAAATCCGGCGATGCAACGCAAGACAGTGGTCTTGCCACTGCCCGATGGACCAACGATGACAGCAATCTGACCTGATTCGACAGAAAAAGAAACGGAGTCAGCGACTCGGACCCCATCAAACGACTTTGTGACTGACTCCACCTTGAGCGTTGTCTTCACCGTGTCTCCCGAGTAAACGTGAGCAGCGCTGCAGGAACCGCTGCAACGAGAATCAGTACAAGAGCGTAGGGCGATGCGGCTGCGTAATCAGCAACACTCGTTCTGTTCCATAGCTCAGTGGCCAATGTGTCCATACCCGTAGGGCGCAACAAGATCGTGGCGGGTAGTTCTTTCATGACGGTGAGAAATACCAACGCTGCTCCCGCCATGATCCCTGGCCGCGCGAGTGGAAGGGTCATCTTTCGAAACACAGCGAAGCGAGAGAGACCAAGCGATTGCGCTGAATCTTCAAGCGCAACCGGCGAGATCTCAACCGAAGCTCGAACTGAACCAACCGCAAGCGACATGAACAGAACTACATACGCAAAAATCAGCATCGGTAAACGTTGATACATCGACGGCACCAAACGGATACCGAGGTACACAACGGCCAAGCCAATCACGATGCCGGGGAGAGCGTGAATAACAAACACCGTGCGTTCGGTTGATTGGGCCCATCGGGCTTTCACCCGGGCGGCAAGAACGGCTGCCGGAACCGCGAAGAAGACGGCACCGACGGTGGCGAGAAAGGAGACAAAAACTGTTTGGCGCATCGCACCGAAAATTTCGCCCGAATCAATACCCGAGTCCGCTGCTTCAAAAAACCATCGCAGCACGAGAACAAACGGGATCGCCAACGTGACGACAACGACCACAGAGAGAAGTGCTGCCGCAGGGAATCGGCTCGGGCCTAGTTTCAACCGGTTCGGGGCACGAGAAACTCCTGCTCCAACTTTTGCAGCCCGCCCATCGCCGCGCACGACGAGCTCCAGCCAGACAAAAATGATGGAGATCGCAACAAGTGCAAGCGAAAGAATTGCGGCACGGGTGGGATTAAACCCAGCGCGGTAGGCACCAAAAATCACCCAAGTGAAACTCTCAAAGCGCATGGTCGCAACAGCCCCGAAATCCGAGAGCGCATACAACCCGACCATCAGCGCGCCTGCAGTCGCCGCTGGGCGAATCTGACGAAGCGTGAGCCGAAACGCGACGTGACGAGAAGTGAGCCCTAGCGAACGAGCAACGTCTTCTTGCCGGGCGTCGATGCGTCGAAGTGACGCCGCTACGGGGAGAAAAACAAAGGGGAATGAAATTGACGTAAGAACCAGTACTGCACCCCAAAAGCCTGCGAGCGAGGGAACCCATGAGATCCACGCGTACGCAGCGACATAGGAGGGCATCGCCAACGGGAGCACAAGAGCAACCGCGAAGATGCGATAGCCGGGGAGATTTGTGCGGACAATAAAAAATGCCGAACACACCCCCACCACCAAACTGAGTGCCGTCACAACGAACGCAAGCGAAAGCGACCGCAGAACGAGATCGAAGGTGCGTCGCTGCCATATCTCTTCAACAACGGTGTCGAGGCCACGCGATGACGCCTGAATCAAGAGGTACAGAAGCGGCAACGCGGCGATTGCCGCCGCAAGTACGGCGACAATTGCTACGACCGGTGAAACCCCAAGAGGCATCGAGGCTCGGCGACGAACCCCCGGCGTTTGGTCTAAAACCGCTTCCTTCGTCATCATCACTTCGTCAGAAGTCCAACCTTCTGAAGCAGCTCTTGTGTCTGCTCAAGCGATGCAAGGTCAGACAAGTCAATCGCCGGAGATTGGAGCGAGGCAAGGGTCGGCTGCGTTGGGTCAGAAGCGGTGACACCGCTGACAAGGGCAAACTCGAAGGTCTTGTCCGCAAAGTACTGCTGAGCTGTTGGGCTGAGGAGAAACTCAACGAACTTCTGCGCGCTGGTCTTGTGTTTTGACGACGAGAGGATCCCGACACCCGCCACGTTCACGAGACCACCGGGATCACCATTACCGATGTACTGGTTTGAAATCTTGACGTTCTCGGCACCCTTCGCCTTGATCCGTTCGTTCAGGTAATAGTGATTTACCAAGCCGAGTTGCACTTCGCCTTTCGCGATGCCATCGAGTACCGCGCCATTCTTTTCATAGGCCTTGGGTTGATTTGCGGCGAAGGCTCGAAGCCATTGTTCGGCTCCATCTTCACCCCGCAGAACGCGCAGGCCAGTCACGAACGACTGCCATGAAGCATTCGTCGGCGCGTAACCGATCTGTCCCTTCCACTTCGGATCGAGCAGATCGTCGATCGAGGTCGGCGGATTCGTCACCTTGACGTTGTCGTAGGCAATGACACGCACCCGGCCCGAAACCCCAACCCATGTTCCGTTTGTGGCTGAAAACTGGGAAGGAACCTGGTCGAGAATCGATGAGGGAAGTTCGCTGAAGCGGCCGGCAGCCGAGACCGCTCCGAGAGCTCCGGCGTCCTGAGAGAAAAACACATCGGCAGGCGATGCACTGCCTTCGGTGATGATCTGCGCTCCAAGTTCGCCGCTATCGCCATAGCGGGCCTCGATCGCGATTCCGGTCTCGGCGGTGAACATCTCATAGAGAGACGCAACCAGCGATTCGCTTCGACCTGAATAGACCGTCAACGATCCTTCCTCATTCGAAGTTGACGAGGACCCACATGCCCCAGCGATGAGTCCAAGCGCAAGAGCAACTGTGGCCACTATGAGCAGCCGACCCCGACGAGACCGAATGGACGGCGCTTCATTCACAGCGATTTTCATGGTGACCTCCGAAAGCCAGCAGATGTTAGGCATGCCTTACATCCTGAATGTTAGGCAAACCTAACGGATCTGACAAGTCGTCAGAAACATTTTCGGAGGAGTCCCAGGATCAACCGTGGCCTCAGCATTTCTCCAGCGGCGCCCAGGCCAGCAGGAGGCGCTTTTCGCCAAATCCCGGGAACCGCACCACAGCTTCGGCTTTGTCGCCAATGCCTTCGATGGCAAGGATCACGCCTTCACCAAACTTGCCGTGACGGACATCGTCGCCCGCCTTCAGACCAATAGCGTCGGCCCCGCTTGGGGCGGGGGGTGTGGGCTTGAGTGAAGCCTCGACGACCTCGTCGCGATGCGAGCGTCCTCCCCCACCGATCACCGCACCTGACCAATCGTCGTCGTCGCCACGAGAGCGACCGCCGCCGCCCCACATGCCACCGCCAGAACCGCGATTGCTTCCCCAAGAGTTGCCCGAAGAACTTCCGCCCGAGTTGCGAGATGGGCGTCGGTTCCCCTGCACTGACTCGACAAGTTGCGCAGGAATTTCGTCAAGGAAACGACTGGGCGGGTTGTACTGGGTGCTACCGAACATGGTGCGCGCCCACGCATGACTGAGATAGAGCCGTTCACGTGCGCGTGTGATGCCGACATAGGCAAGGCGTCGTTCTTCTTCAAGCTGATCGGGCTCGGCGAGTGTGCGCATATGCGGGAAGATGCCGTCTTCAAGACCAATCATGAACACACATGGGAACTCAAGGCCTTTGGCCGAGTGCAGTGTCATGAGCACAACTGCAGAATCGTCATCGTCAAGCGAATCAGTATCGGCAACAAGACTTACCTGTTCAAGGAATTCGTCGACCGAACCAAAGTCGCGCGCAGCACCAACTAGTTCGGCGAGGTTTTCGATGCGGCCTTCGGACTCGACCGTGTGTTCGGCTTCGAGTTCTTCGACATAGCCAGAACGTTGCAACGCAGCTTCGATAACTGAGGCCGGACCACTGTCGACAAACAACATGAGTTCGTCCATGAGCTTCAGGAATTGCTCGATGCCCTTGAGTGCTTTACCGGTTACGCCGGCAGCAGCCGCCTCGCGTAGAACCTCGAAGAACGTGAGGCCATGGCTGCGGGCGTAGACATCGAGTCGACCAACCGATGATTCGCCAATGCCACGTTTGGGAACGTTGAGCACGCGCTTCACGCTGACTTCATCGGAAGGATTCACCGCCACCTTCAAATAGGCCAACGCATCCTTGACCTCACGACGGTCATAAAAGCGTGTGCCGCCAATGACTTTGTATTGGATGCCGACCCGCATGAGATATTCCTCGATAAGACGGCTTTGCGCGTTGGTGCGGTACAGAATCGCGCAATCGCCCCATCGATGCCCGCTGTCATGCAAGTGGTTCAGTTGATTAGCGACCCATTGCGCTTCATCGGCTTCGTCGTCGGCGTGATAGCGAATGATTGCATCGCCCGAACCGGCTTCGGTCCAGAGTTCTTTGGGGCGGCGCGACATGTTGTTATCGATCACCGCATTCGCTGCATCGAGGATCGTTTGTGTTGAGCGATAGTTCTGTTCGAGCAACAACACCGTGGTGTCGGGAAACGCGTTCTCGAAGTCGAGAATGTTGGTGATATCGGCGCCGCGCCACCCATAGACACTTTGATCTCCATCGCCCACCACGCACACGTTGTGATGCTGCGCGCCAAGCATGAGCACCATTTCGTTCTGGACGTGATTGGTGTCTTGATATTCGTCGACAAGGATGTGACGGAATCGGCGCTGGTAGGTCTCGAGAACATCGGGGTGTTCGCGGAACAGCTTCACGGTGTTCGTGAGCAGGTCATCGAAGTCCATCGCGCCGGCTTTGAGGAGACGGGCCTGGTAGTCAACAAAAACCTCGGCGATCTTGCGATCGAATATGGACCCAGCCCGAGCAGCGAAACTGGCAGGGTCAAGACCTTCGTTCTTGGCCGCAGAAATAGAGCTGTGCACAGACCGAGAAGGGAACTTCTTGGGATCGAGACCAAGGTCACGAATGCAATAGCCCGTGAGGCGTTCGGCATCGGATTGGTCGTAGATCGTGAAAGACGATGGAAAGCCAAGTCGGCTGCCATCACGGCGCAAGATGCGCACGCATGCCGAGTGGAACGTCGAGACCCACATCTTTTCGGCCACCGGACCAACGAGCGCGGCGACGCGCTCTTTCATCTCGCCAGCGGCCTTATTGGTGAAGGTGATGGCGAGGATCTCGAACGGTGACACCCCGAGATCGCGGATGAGATGCGCTATGCGCTGGGTGAGCACACGAGTCTTGCCGGAACCGGCCCCGGCGATGATGAGCAGCGGGCCTTCGGCGTGGGTCACGGCCTCGTGTTGGACGGGATTGAGGCCCTCGAGGAGGTCGAAGTTCGGGCGCGACGGGCCGTCGTCGAAAAGGGAAGTCATGGTCTGGCCACCCTACTGACGAGGTCCGACCGTGCTGACCGAGTTAGACAGTTGAGGAAATGGTTCGAATGACCCATGGGCGCTGTCACAGGGTAAGCGTATCTTCGTACACATGTTCGATGCACGTTTGCAGTGGGTTCCCTCGACCCACATCACTCCAGCTGGCAGAGCTACTGGTTTGGCTACTGGTTCGGCTCCTAACAGCGCGCGGTCGCGTCCGACTGAAAATCTCCTTGGCCGATTGTCGTCACTCAGCAATGACGAGCTCGTAGGCGAATCGCAGCGCATTGCCTCGTTACTTTCTTCAGCTCGAGCCGAACTCGGTCTCGTGCTGGCCGAAATCGAGGTTCGCGAACTCCACAAGGACTTCGACTGCGGAACCATTGAGCGTTACGCCTCATGGCAGTGCCAGCTTTCGCCATCAAATGCTCGCACTACCGCGGCACTCGGGCGTGCCGTGCACGAGCTCCCCGTGTTGGGCGACGCTCTTGTCGAAGGCCGGCTTTCGGCCGATAAGGCGGTGATGATCGCCAAAGTTGCTGCGCCCGATTCCGAAGCCGCACTTGTTGATCTTTCTCAGTACACATCGATGGGGCAACTCCAAAAAGTATGCAGTTCCTGGCGCTCAGTTGCCGCTTCGCCAGAGGGTTCAACGCCCGAGGATCCCGACGCGTCACCAATCGGTCGCGTTGTCGTGTTCCACAACGACCATGGCATCGAATTACGGGCGTCGTTCGATCATGTGCACGGAGCGCTGGTCCTTTCCGCGCTTGATGCCGTCACGGCTCATATGCGCGCCGAACGAAAAGAAGGTGCTCTCGCCGACAGCACGCCTATTCTTCGTGGAGTTCCGGCCGACCCCGATGAAGTCCCGCATGAACGTTTAAATCGCGAACAATGGCGTGCCGAGGGACTTCTACGTCTGTGCGAACTCGCGAGTGCCCATGTCCCAGGTGAGCTTCAAGCATCAGGGTTTGCTACTCAGATCGTTGTGCATGTCCCTGTCGACACGTTGTTGCACCCCGCTTCCCTCTCCGGCGTCGAGACCAGCCCTCCCGACGTGCTCGAACCTGCAGGAGTTGTGCTGCGCCGCGAAGCCGCTCGTTGGCTCGCTTGCGACGCTGGATTGCAAACAGTGCTCGAAGACAACAACGGTGACCCACTTCACCTCGGGCGGCGTACCTCCACAATCACTCCACATCTCCGTCGTGCGGTGCACGCTCGCTATCGCACTTGCACCTGGCCCGGCTGCACCTCCACCGTTGTGCAGTTACACCACCGCCACCATCGATCCGTTGGCGGTCACGACGACGTCGAGAATCTCGTTCCCCTCTGTCGCTTTCATCACGGAGTGGTTCATCGTCGAGGCATCGCGGTCGGCCGCGACGATAGCGGCGAGTTGCACTTCTGGCGGCCCGGTGGCTCAGAAGTTTCCGCAACTGTCGATCCGCAACCTCCCGGCGCACCACCGCCGGCCCCGGCCGGCGAGGCCAGTCACGCGCTTGAGCAGCATCACGCCACGCTTGGAGTCGACACCACCGATCGTCGACGCCTCCCTCAATGGATGAACGATCCGTTTCACCTTGGCGACATCATCGAAGCACTCCAGGCACGTCGAGATGCTGCTCGCCGACGCACACATCCGACCGGTTCAGTGACCCATGGTTCGGTGACGATCCACCGTGACGATCCCGATCACGACCCCGATCACCGTGCCGACAGCAATCGCTCCCGGAAGAACGCCATGACCTGATCAAGTGCAGCCCGAGTGGGGTGCCCGGGCTCATCAACCAAATGTTCGGTCACCACTGAATGTGCATTCTTGGGGTTGCCCCATTCGTTGCCTTCAGAGGAATCGATCTCAATGCCAATGAATCCATCGCCGAGTTCTCGACGCAGCGTTGCGAATCGTTCGGCCGGCACTGCGCGGTCATTCGTGAATCGCATTCCGAGCACGCAGATGTCGTCGTTGGCGACGCGGTCTTTCACGACTCTGAGATCTTCAGGCGAAAGGTGAATACTGGCTTTGGCTTTTTTCGAAACCGGCAAAGGCAACGATGGCTGACTGAGTACAGGTGCAATGACCGATGGATCCACCATCATGCCCAATGCAAAGCCACCGGTGAAACACATACCGATGGCTCCGACACCGGGGCCACCGCATTCAGTGTGCGCGTGACGAGCAAGCGCACGTAACCAGATCGACAACGGTTCGGTCTTTCCCGTTGCAAAGGCGGCGAATTCTTTTGACACGCATCCCTTCGCCATCGACTTGGCGATGTAGCTACCGCTCGGGGCTCGACCGGGCGTTCCGAACAACACCGGCAGATACACCGTGCATCCGAGTTCACGAACCCGACGCGCAAAGTCCGCCACCTTGGGCGTGACGCCCGGAATCTCCGCCATAACGATGACAGCCGGACCAGTACCGCTGCGGAAGACCTCGTGAGTCTCACCCTCGTGAGTGAATGATCCGCGGGTGAAGTCAGAAAGCTGATCTGCAATCTCAATTGCCATCCCCGAACGCTAGAACGCTTCAGCCATGAGTGCCCTTTTAGGTAGTAGGAAAGAGGCACACATTCGCTGAGGGGGACCCGTGAGCAGGAACGAAGGACGGTTCGAGGACAAGGTCGTGCTGATTACCGGTGCGGCACGCGGCCAGGGCCGTGCCCATGCTCGTCGGTTCGCCGCCGAGGGCGCCAACATCATCGCCGTCGACGCCTGCACCCCGATCCTTCCTGATGTCTCCTACGATGCCGCCACCGAGGAAGACCTGCGCGAAACCGCGCGTCTCGTTGAACAGGAAGGCCGCGGCATCGTCGCTCACGTGGCCGACGTTCGGAACCAAGCCGCACTCGACGCTGCGGTGGCCGAAGGCATCGACCGATTCGGTCGACTCGATGTCATCGTCGCCAATGCGGGTGTCGCCAGCTACCACCTCACGTGGGAAGTTCCCGAGGAACATTGGGCGATTGTGCTCGATGTCAATCTCACTGGCGTGTGGCGCACGGTGAAAGCAGGCCTGCCCGCAATGATCGAAGCCGGCAACGGTGGTGCGATCACGTTCATTAGTTCCGCCGCTGGCCTTCGTGGCTATTCCTATCTCGGCCACTACGCCGCAACGAAGCACGGACTCGTAGGGCTTATGCGTTCACTCACTCTCGAGGTTGGTCAGTACGACATTCGTGTCAACACCATTCACCCCGGCGCCGTCGACACCGTGATGGGTCACGACCCCGATGTGCAGCGCATCATCGCAGAAGATCCGCGAACGACTGGCGCGTACACCGGCCAGCGCCCACTCGACGGTGGCGCCCAGAAAGTCGACGATATTTCCAACGCGCTGCTGTGGATCAGTTCCGACGAAGCACGCATGGTCACGGGCATCGCATTGCCCATCGATGCCGGCGCAGCGATGCGCTGAGAGGATTTCACTATGAGCGTTCGACTCCCCCGCCAAAAGCCTTTTCGATTCAGCATTCAGGCCAGTGAGCCGCCCGGCGGTTTCACCGGTAGTGCCGACGACGGCGACCGTTGGCGCGCACTGGCACGTCAGATCGAGTCACTCGGCTATGACTCGCTCACGATTGCCGATCATCTCGATTCGCAATTCGCGATTACCCCCGCGCTCGTATCAGCGGCCGAAGCAACAACCACACTCAAGATCGGCACATTGGTGTGGTGCAACGACTATCGCCATCCTGTGATTCTCGCCAAGGAAGCTGCAACTATCGACGTGTTGAGTGGTGGTCGACTCGAATTCGGCATCGGCGCCGGTTGGATGACCACCGACTACGAACAAGCCGGTATCCCGCTTGATCGACCCGGCATTCGCATCGATCGCATGGCCGAGGCCATCACAATCATCAAGGGTTTGTTCGGCGCTGGGCCGGTCGATTTCGAAGGTCAGCACTACAACATCGCCGGACACGAAGGAACGCCGAAACCACTGCAGTCGCCGGTTCCGTTCCTTATCGGTGGCGGCGGCAAGAAAGTGCTGGGCATCGCTGCTCGCGAGGCCGACATCATCGGCATAAATGTTGCACTCACCGCTGGCGTCATTGATGCATCAGCTGGCCCGAATGCCACGGCAGAAGCCACTGAAGAGAAGTTGCAGTGGATCGCCGATGCTGCGGGTGATCGCTACGACGACCTTGAACTGCAAACGCGTGTGCACCTGGCTGTCGTCACCGATGATCGCGAAGGTTTCGCCGAAATGGTTGCGCCTGCACTCGGCCTCACCGGAGCGCAGGCGTTGGAATCACCACACGCGCTGGCAGGAACCGTTGATCAGTTATGCGAAACGATTATCGAACGTCGCGAACGTTTCGCCCTGTCATACGTCACCGTTGGCGCCGACGCAGTCGAATCCTTTGCCCCGGTTGTTGCGCGACTCGCGGGAACCTGAGTAGTCGGACTTCCTAGCTATTCCCACTCGATGGTGCCCGGGGGCTTCGACGTGATGTCATAGGCCACTCGGTTAATGCCAGGCACCTCGTTGATGATGCGAGAGGACATGCGCTCAAGAAGGTCGTAGGGAAGTCGCGCCCAATCGGCAGTCATCGCGTCTTCACTAGTGACCGCACGAATGATGGCTGGGTGGCCATAGGTCCGCTCATCGCCCATGACGCCAACTGAGCGAATGTCGGGAAGCACAGCGAAGGCTTGCCAGATTTCACGCTCGAGGCCGGCGGCCTTTACTTCTTCGCGCACGATGGCGTCGGCCTTTTGCAGCATCTCGACTTTGTCAGGCGTGACTTCACCGATGATGCGCACGCCGAGACCGGGGCCAGGGAATGGCTGGCGCCAAACGATTTCGTCGGGAAGACCAAGTTCTGTGCCCACCTTGCGAACTTCATCTTTGAACAACGTGCGTAGTGGTTCGACGAGTTCGAAGTCCATATCGTCGGGAAGACCGCCGACGTTGTGATGACTCTTTATCTTTGCGGCGTCTTTGGTGCCCGACTCGATGACATCGGGATAGAGCGTTCCCTGAACGAGGAACTTGGCGTCTTCGAGACCACCCTTGGCATCTTCAAAAATACGAATAAAAAGTTCGCCGATTGCTTTGCGCTTTTCTTCGGGATCAGTGATGCCCGCAAGTCGTTCGAAGAATCGATCGCCAGCGCGAACGTGAATCAGTTCAATACCCTGATGACGCTGGAAGGTTTCGACAACCTGTTCGCCTTCACCGAGGCGCATGAGGCCGGTGTCGACAAACACGCATGTGAGCTGCGAACCAATTGCTTTGTGTACAAGCGCCGCAGCAACAGCGGAATCGACCCCGCCGGACAAACCGCAAATGGCGCGACCGTTGCCAACCTGGGCTCTGATGAGTTCAATCTGCGTATCGATGATTGATGACATCGTCCACGTCGGAGCGAGGCCGCAACCGTCGTACAAGAAGTGCTCTAGAAGTTCTTGGCCATGCGGCGTGTGCACAACCTCGGGATGGAACTGCACGCCGTACCGGCGATTCTTCACATCTTCATAGGCCGCTGCGGGAGTTTCTGGAGTTGACGCCGTGACCGTTGCGCCAACCGGCGGAACGGTGATGGTGTCGAAGTGGCTCATCCAGACCGACTGCGTGCGGGGCTGCGCGGCGCTGAACAGAACGTCGTCGGCCACAACGTTGAGTTCGGTGCGTCCGTATTCACCGCGGTCGGTGCGAGAAACCTCGCCACCGAGATCGCGGGCGAGCAACTGTGCCCCGTAGCAAATGCCAAGAATCGGAACACCGAGTTCGTACACACCTGGGTCGATTGACGGAGCGCCATCGACGTGCACCGAAGCAGGACCACCCGAAAAGATGATCCCAGCAGGGTTCTTGGCAGCAATCTCCGCTGCAGTGAGGTTGTGCCCGATGATTTCTGAGAACACATTGGCTTCACGCACGCGGCGCGCAATGAGTTGTGCGTACTGCGCGCCGAAATCGACGACAAGGACGGGGCCTACCGTCGATTCAGTGTTCAAGATCAGTGACCCATTCCGACGCCCTGCGCTTTCTGCAGGACCTTTCCTTCGGTCTGCAGTGCAGGAGCAACCATGACCTCGGCCTTTTGGAATTCCTTCACTGTTTGATAGCCGCACGTGGCCATCGAGGTGCGAAGGGCGCCGAACAGATTCATGCGTCCGTCGTTTTCATTCGCGGGACCAACGAGAATTTCTTCGAGCGTTCCGCGAGTTGTGGTCTTGACGCGCGCGCCGCGAGGAAGTGTGGGATGGAACGTTGCCATGCCCCAGTGGTAACCCCGACCAGGTGCTTCAGATGCAGCGGCCAGCGGTGAACCGATCATGACGGCATCGGCACCGCACACGATGGCTTTAGCGATATCGCCGCCTGTTCCCATGCCGCCGTCGGCGATGACCTGGCAGTAGACACCGGTTTCATCGAGGTGACGCATACGTGCAGCGCGCGCATCGGCAATTGCAGTTGCCTGCGGGACACCGAGACCGAGCACTGCGCGAGTGGTGCATGCATGGCCCGGGCCAACACCCACAAGAACGCCAGCCGCACCCGTACGCATGAGATGCAGGGCCGCTTGGTAGGAAGCACAGCCACCGACAATGACGGGGATATCGATTTCACGAACGAACTTCTTGAGGTTCAGTGGTTCAACCGTCTTGGAAACATGTTCGGCAGAAACAACAGTTCCCTGAATGACGAGAAGATCGAGTTCCGCTTCAAGAATGGCCTTGGCTAACGACTCGGTCCGTTGCGGAGTTACCGACGCACACGAGGTAACCCCTGCAGCGTTAATTTCGCGAATGCGCTGAGCAACGAGTTCGGGCTTGATTGGCTCCATATAGATCTGCTGCATCCGAGCGGTGGCTTTTTCGACATCGAGCTTGCTGATCTCTTCCAACAGCGACTCGGGATCTTCATAACGAGTCCACAGACCTTCGAGGTTCAGCACACCAACGCCACCAAGTCGACCGATTTCGATCGCGGTTGCGGGGCTTACAACACCGTCCATCGCCGATGCCATGAGTGGAAGTTGGAACTTGAATGCGTCGATTTCCCAGGTGATATCGACATCTTCGGGATCACGCGTACGGCGGCTCGGCACGATGGCGATGTCGTCGAAGCCGTATGCACGACGACCCGACTTGCCCATTCCAATTTCGACTTCAGCCATTGCTGATCCCTTCGCTCAAATCCGTCGGGGATACCCCGGGGGAGGAATGGCGGAACTGGACCACAAGGGCCCCACTCCGCTGGAAAGAGAGAACCCTACTCTGCGAGGCCGGGTGGGAGGACAGCGTTGGGAGCGTCCCAATGCGTGATCTCGGCATCCGGATCGTGTGTCCCGGTAACGATCGAGAGGAGGTTTCGAAGCATCGCTGCGGTTGCACCCCACACCGTGTCACCCTCAATTTCGAAGAAAAAAACTGGTCGAGTGTGCTCTCCGAAGGTCCAGAGTTCCTCGCGAAACACTCCGTCATTCAACAATTCGTAGAGCCCAACGTGCAGCACCAATTCCACCTCATCGGGAGCAGCTTGCAACGTTGGAATCACTAGATGCGGATCAGTGATTTCCGCGACGTACGGAACAACCCATGATCGACTCGACACAGTGCGCAAATGGTCGAGCTCGCCGAGGTGCCTCACCACTGATGGATCAAGCGCGATTTCTTCCTCGGCCTCGCGCAGCGCAGTAACCCAGAGCTGCTCCCCCGGCTCTTGGCGACCGCCAGGGAAACTCACCTCTCCGCTATGGCTACGAAGCGCCTTCGATCGACGGGTAAGCACTACCTGAGCGGCCCCCGTTACGTCCTCGTACAAGCCAGCGAGGACGGCAGACCGAAATGCACCATCGTCAACCTCCTGAGAACGCGGAGCAGCCGCCGAGGCCATGACCGTTCGAATTTCGGTCATCGTTGGACGACGAAGTTCTGCAGAAAGATGCGCCCAAGGCGCCGGACCACCTTCCACCGTCCCGGGAGGACGAGGAATCTGCTGCTGGCCTCCCCGGTTCAGGACGCGCCTGCCTGCTTTTGCTCGACGAGCGCGCGCAGTAATTCAGGCATACCAGCGGTCTTGAGGTTGGCCATCACGCGACCGGGAGTGTTCTCACCCGTCTCCCATTCCGTCCAGGCGGCAAGCAACTTCTCGGGATCGGGCGGCGGGGGTCCGGCTGGCATGTCCATAGGCGCAAGGGTAGCGACAAGACTCACACTTCAACGCATGCTTCAACGCAAACGGCCGATCCCGAAGGACCGGCCGTTGCGAACAACCTGCGATTCAACCCTTGCGGGTTCATGCGCAGCGTTGGTTACATCATTCCGCCCATGCCACCCATACCGCCCATGGCAGCAGCAGCAGCAGCTGCGGCACCGCCACCATCGTCGGGCTTATCGGCGATGAGTGCTTCGGTGGTGAGGAGCAGAGCCGCGATTGACGCTGCGTTTTGCAGCGCGGCGCGGGTGACCTTGGCCGGGTCGATGACGCCAGCCTTGAGAAGGTCGACCATCTCGCCAGTTGCAGCGTTGAAGCCAGTCGAGCCCTTTGCGGCTTCGACCTGCTGAACGATGACTGCACCTTCATGGCCAGCGTTGTCAGCGATGAGTCGGGCCGGGGCCTCGAGCGCACGGTAGACAGCGCGAGCGCCAGTGGCTTCGTCGCCTTCAAGCGATTCGATGGTCTTGTTCAGCGATGCGCGTGCACGGAGAAGAGCAGTACCGCCACCGGCGACAACACCCTCTTCGATTGCTGCACGAGTTGCGCTGAGCGCGTCTTCAATGCGGTGCTTCTTTTCTTTGAGTTCAACCTCGGTGGCTGCGCCAACCTTGATGACCGCAACGCCGCCCGAAAGCTTCGCAAGACGCTCCTGGAGCTTCTCGCGATCCCAATCGGAATCGGTGTCGTCGATCTCGCGCTTGATCTGCGCAACCCGACCATTGACGTCGGCGGATTCGCCAGCGCCTTCAACGATGGTGGTTTCGTCCTTGGTCACAACAACCTTGCGGGCGGTGCCGAGAAGGTCGAGCGTGGCCGAGTCGAGCTTGAGGCCAATCTCTTCGCTGATGACCTGACCACCGGTAAGGATGGCCATGTCAGCAAGCATTGCCTTGCGGCGCTCGCCGAAGCCCGGAGCCTTGACAGCAACGGAGTTGAACGTGCCACGAATCTTGTTCACCACGAGGGTGGCAAGGGCTTCACCGTCGACATCTTCGGCGATGATCAGAAGGGGCTTGCCCGACTGCATGACCTTCTCGAGCACGGGAAGCATGTCCTGCACTGACGAGATCTTCGAGTTCACGAAGAGGATGTACGGGTTGTCAAGCACTGCTTCCTGACGCTCAAGGTCAGAAACGAAGTACGGCGACAGGTAGCCCTTGTCGAACTGCATGCCCTCGACGAAGTCGAGATCCATGCCGAAGGTGTTGGACTCTTCAACGGTAACAACGCCGTCTTTGCCGACCTTGTCGATTGCGTCAGCGATCACGCCACCGATAACGGTGTCTGCAGCTGAAATGCTGGCGACCTGAGCGATCTCGGACTTGTCGTCGATCTCCTTGGCCTGCTTCTTGATGCTTTCAACAGCTGAAGCAACTGCCTTTTCGATACCGCGCTTGAGACCAAGCGGGCTCGCACCAGCAGCAACGTTGCGAAGACCTTCGCGAACGAGTGCTTGGGCAAGAACGGTGGCGGTGGTGGTGCCGTCGCCAGCGATGTCATTGGTCTTTGTTGCAACTTCCTTAACCAGCTGTGCACCCATGTTCTCGAAAGGATCTTCGAGTTCAATTTCACGAGCGATGGAAACACCATCGTTGGTGATGGTCGGTGCACCGAACTTCTTGTCGAGAACAACGTTGCGACCCTTCGGGCCGAGCGTCACCTTGACGGCGTCTGCCAGTGCATTCACACCAGCTTCGAGGGCGCGTCGTGCGTCCTCATCGAACTTGAGCATCTTTGCCATGTGTCAGCTTCCGATCACTTGATGACCGCGAGGACATCGCGGGCGTTGAGGATGAGGACGTCTTGGCCATCGACGGTGATTTCCGTGCCGCCGTACTTGGAATAGACGACGGTGTCGCCCTTCTTGACGTCGACGGGGATGACCTCGCCGGTCTGTTCGCTGCGACGGCCGGGGCCGACGGCAAGAACTTCACCCTGCTGGGGCTTTTCTTTGGCGGTGTCGGGGATGACCAGACCGCTGGCGGTCGTTGCTTCGCTTTGTCCGGGAAGGACCACGATGCGGTCTTCGAGGGGCTGAAGGTTCATAGCTGGAGCCTCCGTAGGCAGTTGGTAATTGCGCTTGGTAGTAGCACTCGCGGGATGCGAGCGCTTAGCACTCTCCGCGTGGGACTGCTAACGATAGGCCCCTGACCCCCGGAGTCACAACCTGGGATCGGAGAATCCCCGACAAGGGAATCTCACAGCAGGGTCGAAACCAGTTTCAGGTTCGGATCAGCCCCGGTATCGAGGGGCGAGGGGCCATCGGACTGGAGGCGATACCAGCCGGCGGCGGCGACCATCGCGGCATTATCGGTGCACATGGCCCGGCTCGGAAGGAAGGCCCGAAGACCGTCGGCCACGCATGCATCGAGCAGTCGTTCGCGAAGGAGCGAATTGGCTGCGACTCCCCCGGCGAGGCACAGGCCCTTGGCGCCGTGATCTCGAGCGGCCCGCCGGGCTTTGGTAACAAGCACGTCGACAACCGCTTCCTGGAAGGCAGCGGCGACATCAGCGGTATGCACTTCAGGATTCCGGCGAACGTGATTCACGACCGACGTCTTGAGGCCCGAAAAAGAAAAGTCGTAACCCTCATTGAGCATGGCCCGGGGGAACTGCATCGACTGCGGATCGCCTTCCATCGAGATCGCGTCGATGGCCGGGCCCCCGGGATATCCGAGGCCCAGATAACGAGCGACCTTGTCGAACGCTTCGCCAGCGGCATCATCGATCGTGGAACCCAGCACTCGGTACTGGCCGTGGCCTGTCATGAGTACGAGGAGTGTGTGTCCACCCGATACCAACAACACAACAACGGGAAGTTCAATTTCCGGATCTTCAAGTAACGCTGCGTAGAGATGCGCTTCAAGATGGTTCACGGCAACGAATGGGACATCCCAAACGAGCGCAAGTGTCTTTGCTGCGCTCACTCCAACAAGAAGCGCGCCGATGAGTCCGGGACCAACCGTTGCCGCAACCGCGTCAACGTGATCATCCTGAATGCCCGCTTCGATGAGTGAACGAGCGATAACTGGTGTGAGAAGTTCGACATGTGCGCGACTAGCAATTTCCGGAACAACGCCGCCGTAGCGGGCATGCAGGTCGATCTGGCTCGACACAACTGAGGACAGAACATGATGGCCATCGACCACAACTGCTGCAGCAGTTTCATCGCAACTTGTTTCAATTCCGAGTATGCGAGTTCCACTCATGCGAGTTCCTTCTGGTCAATCGGGGCGCCCGAAAGTTGTTCTTCGATGAACGTGAGGCGTTCGGCGTACGCAGGCGAATCAATGTCGTGCGCCCACAAGACCAACGCGTCTTCGGTGGGGTCTTTGTAGTAGTCCTTACGCACACCCGACGGAGCGAAGCCAAAGCGCCGGTAGAGCGCCAGTGCGGCTTTATTTGAGGCGCGCACCTCGAGAGTGATGGAGTCGGAACCACGAGTTATTGCACGGCGAGCAAGTTCGAGCATGAGACGCGTTCCAATACGACCCCCTTGGACTTTGGGATCGACGGAAACAGTAGTTACGTGCCCTTCACCAACGACATAGAGCAGGCCCGCAAAGCCAAGAACACGCTCGTCGTCATCAGACAGAGCAACGATGTAATCGCGCTCATCACGACGCACTTCAGCGAGGAAAAGGCCCAGCGACCAAGGGGTGGAACTCGTTTGTTCCTCGATGCGAAGAACGTTGCGCAAATGGCGACGTCTCATCGTGGTGATGGTCACCGTTGGGCTCGTTGTCGTCATAATCAGGCGCCCGGTCTCGTCGACCAATTGATTTCCGCATCGGGTTTGCGCAAATACATCGGCTCAAGATCCCACGGCTTCACCCACTGCTCACGAAGTGCCTGAGCGTGGGCGAGCATCACAAGTGAGGTCGCATTCGGATAGGCAAAGCCTTCTTCGGCGATTTCACACTTCTTCAGCCCTTCGAAGACCTCGCTGTAGCGAATTGCGCCATCGCCGACGAGAAGACATTCCTCACCCGAGGCCATGAGTTCTGACGCGAGGTCGTCGGGGGAACCAACTTGATGATCGGTGATGCGCTGGATGCCGCCCGGAACCTGCCGGTAGAAGGCGTAGAAGAGTTCACCGCGGCGCGCATCGATAGTTGCCACGATGAGTCGCGATGTGAACCGAACCGGGAACGCCAGCAGATCAAGACTTGGGACACCAATCATTGGAACATCGAGCGCGTAGGCCATCGCCTTTGCCGCAGCGACACCAACGCGAAGTCCTGTGAATAACCCAGGGCCGAGGTCAACAGCAACAACGCTGATTTCCGAAAGCTCAATGCGCGCCTGCTTGCATGCAAACTCAATCGCAGGAGTGAGTACTTCCGCGTGCTGACGACCACGGCTTGACTGCGTTGCGGCGAGCACACCTTCGTGTCCACCAACCGCGACAGAGACCTGCACTGTTGCTGTATCGATTCCAACGATCAGCATCAGTCGTCTCCGCCTGGCTCGTGAATCCACGGAGCGACCGCAGTAGCAACAGCTCGAATTCGCGCGCTCCAACGAGCTCCGACGGGAACAAGTTCAAGAATTCGGACATCGTCGGCGGCGCCTGTGGGATCCACCGAAATCGCGACCTCGTCGAACGAGAATCGAATCTCGAGATAGTCAGCGGGCAGCGCGGGTGCAACCGAATCGCCCCACTCGATAACGGTCACGCCACCGTCGTCAAGCATTTCGGGAATCCCAAGGTCGAGAACCTCGTCGAGTGCTTCGAGGCGGTAGACATCGAGATGATTGAGCTCGAGTCGACCCTCGTAAGTGTTTACCAATGTGAATGTGGGCGAGGTAATGAGATCGTCGATACCAAGGGCAGCGCCAAATCCTTGGGTGAATGCGGTCTTGCCTGCGCCGAGATCGCCAGCGAGGAGCAACAGATCTCCCGGACGCGCCAATTCGGCGAGCGCAGCAGCGAGTTCTTTCGTCTGTTCCGGCGAGGTGGTGCGAGCGAAGATCATCCGTTCGCTCCTCGCGGATAGAACCGCGGAACTCGGGGCCCGATCCCGCAGATAATTTCGTAAGCGATCGTGTCGAGATGACCGGCGACATCTTCAGAGGTAATCGTTTCTTTGCCTTGGGTCCCGATCAGCACAACTTCGTCGCCGACCTCAATGCTGTCGTCACCGCAATCGACCATCAGCTGGTCCATTGTGACAACGCCAACGATGGGGCGCTTCTTTCCGCCGATAAGTACTTCGCCACCGACGAGCCCGAATCGCCGAGGAATACCGTCGGCATAGCCAATGGGAACTGTCGCAACAGTGGCATCGGATTCGAAACGGTGTCGGAGGCCGTAGGAGATTCCTTCGCCAGCCTTCACCCGCTTCACCGTCGAGACTTCGGCAAATAATGAAAGAGCAGGGCGAAGATCGGGAGTTCCTTCAATCCCTGGCGCAGGAGCAATGCCGTAGACCGCAATCCCGACTCGTACAAGGTCGTAGCGACCGCGAGGGTGGGCAATGGCGGCGGCGGAGTTTGCCGAATGACGAATCGACGGGAAGATTCCCGCATCGCCCAACTGAGTCAGTACGGCGTCGTAACGATCGAGTTGTTCATCAGTGAAGGGATTATCGGGTTCGTCGGCCACCGCAAAATGCGTAAATACACCTTCGAGCACTAATTCGGGGCGCTTCACAACTTCATGCGCAAGCGAGAGCGCATCGGCCGGTGCAACGCCGACCCGGTTCATGCCGGTATCGACCTTCACGTGAACAGGAACAACTTTGCCCTGTTCGCAGGCAGCGTTCGCGAGGAGTTCAACGGCGACCGGCGAAGTGATGCAAACGCGTAGGTCGTAACGCACGACAGCCGAGAGATCGGCGAGGCGCGGTTGTGAAAGAAGAAGAATTGGGGCGGTGATGCCCGCCTTACGCAGCACTGCGGCTTCTTCAATGAGTGCAACGGCGAGCCAGTCAGCACCGGCATCGAGTGCGGCTTCGCTCACCGCAATTGCCCCATGACCATACCCATCGGCCTTTACGACAGCGCACACCAATGACGGCGCGACCAATGAGCGCAGAACACCCACGTTGTGGGCGACCGCTCCGAGGTCCACCTCGACGCGCGCAGCACGCATCGTGCTACTTGCCCGCGTCCTGTTCGTTCACAATGGCGCGAACGATGTCGCCGCGAGCAACGATGCCCACCAGTGAACCGGATTCGTCGATAACAGGAAGGCGATCGGCACCCTGCTCATGCATGATCGTGGCCGCATGTTCGACCGTGTCATCGGGACTCAGCGTTGGCGCCGCGTCGCCCATAACTTCGCCGACAGTGGACCCAAGCGCCTTTTCTACGTCGCGGTCGAACTGCTTTTTTGAAGATGGAAGTTCGATGTAGGCGCCGAGCAGAGTGATCACGGTGGGGAGATGAATACGTGCCTCTTCAACGATGAGGTCAGCGGTCGACAACAACCCGACGATCGATCCATCGTCATCGACGACGGGGGCACCGTCGACATCACGCACGAGCATGGTCCGCATTGCGTCCATCACGTTGTCCCCCGGGGCAAAGGTCAGGACATCGCCGACCATGACCTCACGAACAGGCAGTTCTCGCAGCATCGTTCCTCCAAGATCCGCGCCGCTAAGGCCGCAGAAAGGTCAAGTCGTCGAGCACGGCTGGAAGATGAGCGATGAGATCGCCCGCTACCAGTCCACGCCGCCAGCCTAGGGCTCCGGCCCGACCGTGGAGGAATGCGCCGCCGGCCGCGGCACGAAGGGGTTCAACCCCACTCGCAAGCAATGCGCCGATTATTCCAGCTAGGACGTCACCCGTTCCGGCGGTTGCCAACCGTTGATCGCCAGCAATCGAGACAAGCACATCGCCATCGGGGGCGGCAACCACTGTTGACCTCCCCTTCAGCAACACGATCGCGCCACTTTCTGTCGCGAGCGCGCGGGCATCGGCAATGCGATCGTCCCCCGGAGCGTGACCCGTAAGCCGGGCGAATTCACCATCGTGCGGCGTGAGCACGGTGGTTTGAGAAACGAAACGCGACACCTCAGTACCAAGTGCCGTGAGACCGTCGGCATCAACAACGATCGGGACTCCCCGACCAGTTGCCGCGGCAACGACCTGACGAATCTGTTCCTTCGTTGCATCAGCGATACCGAGGCCATTACCAATCACAAGTGCATCAAACCGTGCGAGGTCAGCAATGACTTCGCCAGCCCATGTCTCTGATGGAAGGTCGGTCCGCACGATTTCAACCGGAAGATCAGTTGCTGCGCCGCCGGGAGTCGAGACCCTCACGTACCCCGCGCCGGTTCGTGCTGCAGCCCCAGAACACAATGCCGCCGCACCCCCCATCCCTGGACTACCAGCCACGACCCAAACAGCACGTTGCCATTTGTGAGCGTCGCTGGTTGGATCGGGAATCCAAGAGGCGACTGCAGCAGCGCCTACGAGGTGAGCTCGCGCTGCGCGCGTGTCGAGTCCGATGTCAGCAACAGTGAGTTCGCCACTGCATGAAAGACCATCGCCGAACACATTGCCCGGCTTGAGTGCAGCGAATGTGATCGTTGCGTCGGCCTCGAGCACGTCACCAGCGCACGAGCCGTTGAGCCCGTTGATACCTGATGGAATATCGACGGCAAGAACGAGGCACCCCGGGGGCGCAATCGGCGCGTCCCACTCGCCGCGAAAGCCCGTGCCGAACGCCGCGTCGATCACGAGATCACAATCGGGAAGAACATCGGGAGCGTCTTCAACATCGCAAACCGTGATGTGTACGCCTTGCGCTTCGAGTCGCTCTGCAGCGTTGCGACCATCGTTACCGTTATTGCCCTTGCCTGCGAGTACAACGACGCGCCGTCCGTAGGCTCCGCCGAGCATTGCGATGGCTGCGCGAGCGACCGCTCCACCGGCTCGGTTAATGAGTTCCTCAACCGGTTCTGGAGCGGCGCGATCGATCGCATTCATTTCCTCCGGGGTCACGATGGGCACAAGTCCCCCGCCATCGATCGCATCGGGAAAGGGCAACGCCTGCACACCAATGGGACCAAGCATTGGTGAAGCAAGCTCTGTGCCGAGAGCAACCACGACAGCCTGCGCAACGATCTCCGAGTGGCTGAGCGTGAGGCGCCAACTCTCGACTCCCTGCTGCGCGGCCAATGCAGCGGCTCGGCCCGTTAACGAAAGTGAAGGTCTTCCGTCTTCATCACGTAGCACTTCGATGTCGTGCCAGTCCGCAGCGCCGATACCAACACCCATCGCCTTCAGGACGGCTTCTTTCGCGGCGAATCGAACGGCAAAGCGTTCTGTTGGGTCAGCACGACGAAGTGCGTACTCTCGCTCGGCTTCAGTGAAAAGTTTTTCTATGAGTCCCGGTCGGCGTTCAAGTACACGACGGAAGCGATCAAGGTCAACCAGATCGTTTCCGATTCCCAGAATCATGAGCGCCAGTGTTCGGCCAGCAAGTTCACCGGTTCGGTCATCAACTCAATGACAGGAACGTCGGTCAGTAGATCGTCGCGGAAGATCGGTTCTGTTTCGGTGACCGCATGTTTGATGGCGGCATAACGATTTCGATAGCCCTGCAGGACCGATCGTAATGTAGGCAGCGCGAGGTCGTCACGCACACGAACGTGCAGCAACGACAGTCCGGTGGTTTCTCCGTCCTTGATTTCGGGGACGATGACCACGGTTCGCCCGTCGTTACGACCTTTCGCAACCAACACGGTGTGTTCAACCGCAACAAGTCGCTTCGTACCCCGAAGTTGCGGGTCGTCGGTGGTCCGGCTTTGAAGATCGCGGGCAAGTCCACCCCGATCAACAATGACCACCCGGGCTTCATCGCGGCCAGCCGGGTCGACATGACCCTCGATTGCGTAACGCGTGTAGCCGAGGACTTCGTCGACCAGTGGTTCAAGTGCCGACAAAGTCCGCAGCGTTGAATAGGTGAGTCGATCTCGTGAGACACCGGTGCTGAGTACTGCCTTCACCAACGGCACCTGCATAAGCGTTTCATCGCTTCGGGAGATACCGACGGTAACGGTCTTGGCCTGATGCTTGATGGCGTCGACAGGACGTGTCAGTTCATCGATCGCTGACGTAAGTGCCGCAACTAAATCCTCGAGCACTACTGCCGGCGTGCCGACCTTGCCGTATTCAACTTGATAGGACTCCAACGGCACAGAGCCAAGGGCGAAACGCCATACGGTCGCCAGTCGCACTGCGGTACTCGCTTCGAGGTGACCGTTGTACTCCCCGTTACGAAGACCATCGAAATAGCGCGAGGCGAGCACGTTGAGAGCTGGGCGAACACCTTCGAGTAGAGACTCCCCATCGCCGGGAAGACCCGCGGCAACTGCTGAATCGATGGCGGCGCGCGCCTCTCGGAGCGGCCGGGCCTGTGCATCAATAGCAAGGGCGGCTTCATACCCAAAGAGGTGACCGACCATTGCGGAAAGAATGAAGGCGAGTCGCGGATGCACCTCGGGTACAGCAATGACCTGGAGTGCAGCCGAGAAGCGCTCTTCGCCTTGTGTGGCGATCACCACCGGCGCGGCCTTATGGGCCCGGTAGATCGCGACTTCCTTCGCAACATCATCTGCAGTGGAACCCTGGAGACCTGCTGCACAGACCAAGATCATTGGCTCGGACGAAAGATCAATGTGCTTCTTGTCTTCCGTTCCATCGCACGCGATGGCTTTGTAGCAAAGCTCAGAAAGTTTGATGCGAACTTCCTCGGCGGCGATGCGGTTGGCTCCATTGCCCACGATTGCCCAATAGCGGCGTGAAGGCGCGACGCGTTGCGCTGCGGCCTCGATGTCGTCACGCAACGCGAACGTGCGCTCCATCGCGTCGGGAATCTGCCGAAGTCCATCAAGGACTGCATTGCGTTCCGGCGATGAAACGCCGATCGCATCGGCGAGTGCAGCGGCGAGAAGGAAACATGCTGCGATCTGCGCGTAGAACGCCTTCGTTGAAGCGACGCTCATTTCAACGTCGCGCCCGTCAGAGGTATAGAGAACGCCATCAGCGCGGTCAGTGAGATCGCTGTTGCGACGGTTCACGATTGCGACAACATGAGCACCGCGCGCTCGTACCAAATCAACAGTTCTATTGGTGTCAGTTGTTGTGCCCGACTGGCTTACGGCGACGACCAATGTATCGACCATGGAGTCGGCGAGGTGAAAGCCGCTGAGTTCGGTTGCAAGAATCGCTTCCACTTTCACCGAAGAAGTCGGTGCAAAGGCGGCTAGGCCTTCAAGGAGCGCCCGGGCCGCTACGGCTGCCGTGCCCTGCCCAATCGCGAGGATTCGCGTGATGGACCCGTTGGCCAATGCCGCACGAAGTTCGGGTGACAGTACTTCGTCGCCTAGAAGCACATCGGAACGCCCATCGAGTTCCACCAACTTGCCCCGCAGTGTTTTGCGGAACGAAGCGGGTGCTTCTCCGATTTCCTTAAGAAGGAAATGTGGTGAGTCGCCACGATCGATATCGCGAGTGGTGATCTGCGCATCGGCGAGATCGTCGGCGGTCACAGAGATGACCGTGCCGTCGTAGGCCCAGCGTTCGACACCTTCGCGATCGCCTGCCTGCGCGCCGGCCAGTCGAACAACTTGACCGCTGCTGGCCGGATTGGTTGGGTCGACAGGAATATCGCCATCGAGTCGAAGGTACGTAGCTGTTTCTTCAACAACGCCATAGGGCTCGCTCGCAACAATGAACGAATCCTCAGCGAAACCGATGTAGAGCGCTTGCCCGCTTCCGCGAAGCGCAAGCAACAATGAATCGGCAGCATCAGCAGCGCTTGCCGCGATCGCAACTGATCCTTCAAGTTCGTTCACTGTTGAACGGAATGCATCCAGCACGTCGGTGCCATCGGCCATGGCTCGCGACGTAAGGGTGGGGATGACTTTCGCATCGGTCGTGATTTCGTCGGCAATGTGCAACGACTGGGCTGCTTTGAGATCGGCGAAGTTATCGACGTCGCCGTTAAGTACAGCGGTGACGTAGGCGCCACCGACCTCATCGGTCTCTTCAGAGTTGAGCGGATGAGCGTTGGGCTGACTGATAATGCCAACGCTGGCCCAACGAGTGTGGCCGAGGACAACTGCCTCAACATCGGGAGAACCAAGCGCATGGCGAAGCAGTGGGTCCGAAACGATCGCCGAGCGAAGCGCTCGGGTGTTATCGCCGAGTTCGCCGATCTCGGCTGCTGCTTTATAAACGAAACTCAGATGACCAGCGGGTGTGCGCACGGCCATTGATCCGAACAGCGGATCGGCCGCCCGGTCAGCAACGACAGCACTGAGCGCGGGCGAGGAAAGGTCGAGGCCGTGATTGCGAACCAAAAGGTGAAGTCCGGCGCTGTCTCGTCCACGCACTTCGAGACGATCAAGTGCAGAAAGTGCCTGATGAATAGAAAGCGCTACCGCAACTGCCGCGGGGCCGAACGCCTCGCCGACAGGTCCAACGCCATCGAGAAGGCCAGTGACGCCATCGGCGGCGCGCAGTCGATCGCGCTGCACCGCCCACACGGCGTCCTTCAAGGCAACGACCGCAGCGTTCAGCCGTTCGAGCTCGACGCTCGCAAGAGCATTCGCACCCTGAGCATCAGAATCGAGATGACGCTCAAGCTCGGCGATCTGGTGAGCAAGCCCATCAATCAGGTTGGTCGTGGCGATTCGAAGACCGGGAACCTCGAGCAACGCTCGAACGCCAGCCACACCCCGAAGGAGACGATCGGCATCGGCAACCGCAGTTGCTGCGTCGGCAACGGGAGCGACGGAAACGGCCTTCGAAGAAAGAACGCCAGCTAGCAGTTGTGATGCCGCTTCGAGGCGGTCACAAACCTCAGCCGAGCCAGGAGGCTGGCGGAGCGACGGTCGACGAACGACAGCGATAATCCCGCACATGAGAGCGCCAGCCTAGGCCGAGCAGGCCTGGATCACGGCTGCAGCGAGGTTGTCGGCTGCGTCCTCGGCCTGCGCCAAAGTGGGCGCTTCCACCATGACCCGCACAAGGGGTTCGGTCCCGCTGAGTCGGATCAAAACACGACCCCGAGCCCCCAACGATTGTTCGACCGCAGCGATCTCAGCGGCAATAGCTTCAGCGATGTCGTCACGACGATGTTCAAGGCGGACATTACGCAATACCTGAGGGAGTCGATCCATGACCTCTGCGGCCAAGACCGACAGTGGGATTTGGGAGCGACCAACAAGATCGACCAGCTGCACACCGGAAAGAACACCGTCGCCCGTGGTTGCCCGATCGGCAAACACAATATGGCCGGACTGTTCGCCACCGAGCGAACTTGACGTGCGAGCAAGCGCCTCAAGAACATGGCGATCGCCAACCGGCGTTTCGACAACTTCAATGCCCTGCTCATCCATCGCCAAACGAAAACCAAGGTTCGACATCACTGTCACAACGACGCGATTGCCCGCGAGCTCGCCGCGGTTGCGAAGATCGCGAGCGAACAGCGCAATGAGTTGATCCCCGTCGATCAGTTCGCCCCGCTCGTCAACAGCAAGAAGGCGGTCGGCATCACCGTCGAACGCGAGGCCAAGTGCAGCGCCGCTTGCAACCACGGCCCGCTGTAAATCTTCCGGATGCGTCGATCCACAGGCATCGTTGATGTTTCGGCCATCGGGCTGTGCGTGAAGCACTTCAACCTCGAGGCCGAGACTGCGAAAGATTCCTGGTGCAACCGAGGACGCAGCGCCGTTTGCACAATCAATCACAACACGCATCGGAGCGACGGTAACAACCGACGATGCGACTGCGTCGCACCATTCGGCGACGGCACCCGCATCGGTTTTGAAATCAACAGCGAGATCGAACTCGACATTCGCAGCAACCAACGCGTCGAGCGCACTTTCAAGCTCAGCTTCAAGTTCATCAGACAACTTGCGGCCGCCAGCAGCAAAGAACTTGATGCCATTATCGGACCATGAATTATGTGATGCAGAGATCACTGCGCCTGGAACACCACGTTGGGCACAGACCCACGCGACCGCTGGCGTTGGAACAACTCCCAGACTCAACGGTTGCGCGCCACCGAGAGCCAATCCGGTTCCAAGCGCGCGTTCAAGATGCCTTCCCGATTCACGAGTATCGCGACCAATGACGAACGCAGAAGTTCCAAGAACCTGCGCAGCAGCCTTGCCTAACGCAACAACAAGCGCGTCAGTCAGCTCAGATGCGGGGCCGCGAACACCATCGGTTCCGAATCGGAGGGTCATGAGTTAGAAGCAAACGAACTCGCCGACAAAAGCGAGAACGAATGACTTAGCGCTTCGAGTACTGCGGAGCCTTACGAGCCTTCTTGAGGCCGTACTTCTTCGATTCCTTCTTACGATCATCGCGAGTAAGGAATCCGGCCTTCTTGAGCTCGCCACGCAGTTCCGGATCGAGTTCGATAAGAGCACGGGCAATGCCGTGACGAAGTGCGCCGGCCTGGCCGGACACGCCGCCACCGTCGATGTTGCACACGACGTCGTAGACCTCGTCGGTGCTCGTAAGACGAAGCGGTTCGGTGAGGATCATGCGATGCGTTTCGGACGGGAAGTAGTCAGCGACCGGACGCTTATTCACAGTGATAGTGCCTGAGCCAGGTCGAAGCATGACGCGTGCAACTGCACGCTTACGACGACCGGTTGACTGAACGAGAGGGTTCGACATTGTCTGTTCCTTGCCGCTCAGCGAGCCTTGGCGTGGGCGAATTCGATGGTCTGCGGATCTTGGGCAGCGTGATTGTGCACCGGACCGGCGTAGACCTTGAGTTTCTTGATCATCTGACGACCAAGACGATTCTTGGGGATCATGCCGCGAACAGCGCGACGCACTGCTTCTTCGGGCTTCTCCGCGATCAACTGACCGTATGTCTTTGTGCGCAGACCACCCGGGTAACCGGAGTGACGATGAACGAGCGTCTTCTCGCCCTTGTTCGATGTGAGCACGACCTTGTCAGCGTTAATCACGATGACGTGATCGCCAGTGTCGATGTGCGGGGTGTAGGTCGGCTTGTGCTTGCCACGAAGAATCGTTGCAACCTCAGTGGCGAGACGACCGAGGACCATGCCTTCGGCGTCGACGACGAACCACTGGCGCTGAATTTCACTGACCTTGGGGGTGTAGGTGCGCATGGCGCAGCCCTTCTGCTTGGGTCCACCCGAAGGTGACTGTCGAACAAAGTCCAGTGTCGGCAGGGAAACTGCGCACCGGAGCGGAGGAGAGAGCCTACGGGTAGGCCCCGAACCAAGGCAACTCTGCCCAATCGGGCCGATTCGCCGCCGGTCTCAGTAGCCAACTTCCCAGAGGCAAAGCCCCTGCGGAGGGGCGACTCCCCCGGCGGCGGCACGGTCTTGCGCCCGGATGATCCCGGCCATTTCCCCAGGGCGACGGAAACCTCGGCCCATCTCAACCAGCGTTCCCACAATGGACCGGACCATCTGATGGCAATAGGAAGACGCTCGGATATCGAACCGGAGGACCCCGTCGCCCAGTTCGTGCCATGAGGCATCGTGGACCCGGCGCATAAGCGACGGCTCAAAGCCCGTCACCGGGTTGGGCTTTGGCCGGCGACAGAAGCTTGAGAAATTGTGAAGGCCATAGAGAGCGTCGCACCCGAGGCGAAGCGCGTGAATGTCGAGGTCTTGCGGCACCCACCACGAGGTCGCAGCCAGGAACGGATCAGGAATCGGACGATTCACGATGGTGTAGCGATACGAACGCCACAGCGCGGAAAAGCGCGCATCGAAATCAGCTGCAGCGAGTTGCGCGTCGCGCACAACAATCCCGGGAACGCATTGCCGATTGATCGATCGTGCGAGTCGCGCCGGTGAACCCTTCCCCGATGCAACAAGATCGGTATCGACATCGAATGAGATCACTTGACCCCATCCGTGCACACCGGCATCGGTCCGACCAGCAATCGATAACACCACTGGGTGTCCAACGCAGCGTTCAATTTCCGAACGAATCGTGCCCGCCACGGTTTCGACGCCTTCGTTTTCGGCCATACCCCGAAACTTCGAACCGTCGTAGGCGATGGTCATGCGCAATCGCGTGAATCCTGCGGCTGGGGCAGGAATGTCAACAACTGCGCGTTCTGTGACCGGACGCGATTCGACCGACCACAGTGGGTCGGTCGAAGTCACAGTCATTGTTGTCCTATCAGGACCGAACTGGTCTCAGACCAGTTCGATGCGAGCCATCGGAGCGTTGTCGCCCTGACGCGGGCCGAGCTTAAGGATGCGGGTGTAACCACCTGGACGTCCTTCGTAACGCGGCGCGATATCCGAGAACAGCTTCGATGCCATTTCCTTGTCACCCATGAACGACACGACCTGACGGTGGCGATGAACGCCGCCCTTCTTGGCCTTCGTGATGAGCTTCTCGGCGATGGGGCGAAGAGCCTTGGCCTTGGCTTCGGTGGTGACGATGCCCTCGGCAGCGAAAAGTGATGCTGCGAGGTTCGCCATCATGAGGCGTTGGTGAGCGGCATTGCCGCCGAATCGCTTGGACTTACGTGGTGTTCCTGGCATGGTGGATCAGTCCCGGTTCTTGAGCGACAAACCGCGCTCGTCAAGCTTCTGGATGACCTCATCAAGCGACTTCTGACCGAAGTTGGTCACCGCAAGAAGATCGTCCTCGGACTTGAGGAGAAGTTCACCAACGGTGTTCACCTGGGCACGCTTGAGGCAATTACGGGGACGCTCGGAAAGATCGAGGTCTTCGATAAGAAGGTCGAGATCGGGTGAGCCGGCATGAGTGATGCTGACCTCGCCGAGTTCAAGACCCTGCGGCTCGTCGCTCATCTCGGCCACAAGGCCGACAAGTGACTGAAGCGTTGCACCGGCTGATGCAAGAGCTTCACGAGCGGTGATCGATCCGTCGGTCTCGATGTCGAGAACCAGTCGGTCGAACTCGGTTGACTGCTCGACGCGAGTCGGCTCGACCGAGAAGGTCACACGACGCACTGGCGAGAAGATCGAATCAACCGGAATCACACCAATGGTGTTGGTTGCCTTGTTTCGTTCAGCCGACACATAGCCACGACCCTTTTCGACGGTGACGTCGAGAGCGAGTCGACCCGACTCGTTGATGGTCGCGATGCGAAGTTCAGGGTTGAGAATCTCAACATCGGAGGTCGTGACGATGTCACCTGCGGTGACCTCCGCCGGACCCTTGACGTCGATACGAAGGGTCACGGCTTCGTCACTGTGAACTCGAAGGACGAGGTCCTTGAGGTTCAAAATGACGTCGGTGACGTCTTCGGTAACACCCTTGATGGTGTCGAATTCATGGAGAGCCTCGTCGAACCGCACCTGAGTGACGGCTGCGCCGGGGATTGATGAGAGAAGGGTGCGGCGCAGTGAATTGCCGAGCGTGTGGCCGAAGCCAGGCTCGAGCGGTCCCACCGCGAACAACTGACGATCGCCATCGGCGTCGCCAAGCGCTTCAACCTTCGGTCGCTGCATAACCAGCATTTGTTCCTACCTCGGTTCCGTACGTTCGATTTCGTGAACTTGCACAAGACATGACCGACGGCGTCGGCCCTGCCTCTGGCACTTACTTGGAATAGAGCTCGACGATGAGCTGCTCGCGCACCGGCACGTCGATCTGATCGCGATGGGGAGCCGCAAGGACAGTGACACTGAAGCCACCATCGCCAGCCTCGAGCCACGCCGGAGGCGTGCGATCGAGAACTTCGCGGTTCCATTGGATAACGACCAGTTCGCGTGTCTTATCGCGAAGGGTGATGATGTCGCCCTTGCGAACGCGATAGCTCGGGATGTCGACGCGCTTGCCGTTGACATTGATGTGTCCGTGGCCAACAAACTGACGAGCCTGCGGACGAGTCGCTGCCCAACCGGAGCGGTACACGACGTTGTCGAGACGCAACTCGAGGAACCGGAGCATGTTCTCGCCGGTCACACCCTCGCGACGGTTCGCTTCCTCGTAGAGGTTGCGGAACTGCTTCTCGGAAAGGCCGTAGGTGAAACGCGCCTTCTGCTTTTCCTGCATCTGGAGCAGGTACTCGCTGGGATTGCCACGACGACGCGTACGTCCGTGCTCACCTGGCGGGTATGGGCGCTTCTCGAGGGCAACAGTTTCGCCCTTGGTGCCAAAGATGTTGGTGCCGAGGCGACGCGAAACGCGTGCCTTCGGTCCGGTGTAACGAGCCATGTTCAGACCCTCCGACGCTTGGGCTGACGGCAACCGTTGTGCGGAACAGGAGTGACATCCTTGATTCCGGTGACTTCGATGCCTGCGCTCTGAAGGCTACGGATTGCGGTTTCGCGACCCGAGCCTGGACCCTTGACGAGCACGTCGACCTTGCGGACTCCGTGTTCCATCGCACGCTTTGCACACTGCTCAGCGGCCATCTGCGCCGCGAACGGCGTCGACTTACGCGAACCCTTGAAGCCGACATTTCCGGCTGAGGCCCACGACAGGATGTTGCCGTCCTGGTCAGAGATGCTGACGATGGTGTTGTTGAACGAGCTCTTGATGTGAGCCACGCCATGAGTGACGTGCTTGCGTTCTTTCTTGCGGGGCCGACGGCCACCACTTGCTGGCTTTGCCATCAGCGCGCCACCTTCTTCTTGCCGGCAACGGTCTTCTTGGGACCCTTGCGAGTACGTGCATTGGTGTGAGTGCGCTGACCGCGAACGGGAAGACCGCGGCGGTGACGCAGACCCTGGTAACAACCGATTTCCATCTTGCGGCGGATGTCTTGATCGACATCGCGACGCAGATCGCCTTCAACCTTCAGGCTTGCATCGATGTAGCCACGAATCTTGTTGACCTCTTCATCGGTGAGGTCGCGAACTCGAGTGCTGGAATTGATCTCGGTGGCTTCACAGATCTGCTTCGCAGTCGTGTTACCGATTCCGTAGATGTAAGTAAGGCTGATTTCCAGGCGCTTTTCACGCGGGATATCAACACCGGCGATACGTGCCATGGATCAGCCCTGCCTTTGCTTGTGGCGAGGATTCTCACAAATGACCTGCACGCGGCCATGGCGGCGGATCACTTTGCACTTCTCACAGATCTTCTTGACGCTTGGGCGTACTTTCACTGCGTTTGTTCCTTTCGCCCGGACTCTGCCGGGAACATCGGAGCGAAGTTGTCGGCCGAAGCCAAACCCCTCCGATGGGTCTGATCCTTCTGATCAGACACTCGCTTGTGTTCAGTTTTTGTTACTGATGTTGCTGTTGGTGCTGTTGGTGCTGGTGTTGCTGTTGGTGCTGGTGTTGCTGGTGTTACTTGTACCGGTAGGTAATCCGACCACGAGTCAGGTCGTACGGTGTCAGCTCAACTTGGACGCGATCACCGGGGAGAATACGGATGTAATGCATCCGCATCTTTCCGGAGATGTGGGCCAACACTTTGTGGCCGTTTTCGAGTTCGACGCGGAACATGGCGTTCGGCAGCGGCTCGGTGACCGTTCCTTCCAGAACGATCGCGTCTTCTTTGGGCTTAGCCAGGACACTGACTCCTGTGTGATGGATCTGAAAACCCCTGCTCAGGACCGCGCAAAGGCGGGTTCCCGGACGAGGGCGGACTGAAGACCCTACCGGTCAGGCCCGCTGGCTCCAAATGCGCCAAATGCTGTGTTCAAATCCTGTGTTAGGGGGTGGTCAGAGAAGCGTCAAAATTTCCGGCCCATTGGGGCCAATTGCGATGGTGTGTTCGGCGTGGGCGGCCCAAGATCCGTCAGCGGAAAGAACCGTCCAACCGTCCTCGGTCAGGAACGTTTCGCAGTCGCCGATGGTCACCATAGGTTCGACCGCCAAAGTCATGCCCGCCTTGAGCTTTCCCCCCTTACCCGCCACTCCGTAATTGGGGACTTCAGGAGATTCGTGCATCGCTCGACCGATGCCATGGCCCACATAGTCCCGAACCACCGAGAAACCGGCGGCCTCGACCACTGCCTGCACCGCAGCGCCAATGTCACCGAGAGTGTTGCCCTCCACCATGGCGGCGATGCCGGCGGCCAGCGAGGCCTCGGTCACCGAGATGAGTTTGGCCGCTTCGGCGGAGATCTCCCCCACCCCGACAGTGAAGGCAGCGTCGCCGTGCCACCCCTCGACCACAGCCCCACAGTCGACCGAAATAATGTCGCCTTCGTTGAGTACAACAGCGCCGGGGATGCCATGAACGATGACATCGTTCGGCGATGCGCAGATCACCGCTGGGAAGCCGTGGTAGCCGAGAAAGTTCGAGGTCGCTCCCCTGTTGTCGATGACCTTGCGACCGATCGCATCAAGATCAGCGGTCGTGACACCAGGCCGAATCGCGGCCCGAATCTTTTCGTGCATTTCTGCAACAACGCGACCAGCCGCGCGCATGAGACGAAGTTCTTCTTTCGAACGAGCTTTCATGTTCGTTCGCCTTCGCGATTTCTACTTCGGAAGTTGCGCGTCGATCGCGCTCAGAAGACGAGCAAAGACCTCGTCGGGCGAGCCGATTCCGTCGACCTTCACCAACAGACCTGATGCTGCATAAAAGTCAATGGTTGGCTGGGTTTCTGTGTTGTATGCCGCGAGTCGCTTAGCAATTGATTCGGGCGTGTCATCAGCGCGCTGTTCGACATCGCCGCCACACTTGTCACAGACCCACTGAGTGGAGGGCGGTGCAGCGACAGAGTAAATGGCTCCACATTTCGAACACACTCGACGAGAGGAGATGCGCTCGAGCACGACCTCTTCAGCAACAACAAGATCGATTGCAACATCGATAGTTGCGAACTTGGACATGCCTTCTGCTTGCACAACTGTGCGCGGAAAACCATCGAGAAGAAAACCGTTTGCCTGCACATCGGCTTCGGCAAGTCGTGCTTCAACGACACCGAGGATGATCTCGTCAGACACGAGACCACCGGCATCCATGATCGCCTTCGCCTCGACACCAAGCGGAGTGCCGGCAGCAACAGCAGCGCGCAGCATGTCTCCGGTAGAGATATGCGGGGCGTTGTAATGCGCCGAAAGCCGCTCGGACTGTGTGCCCTTGCCCGCTCCCTGCCGTCCGAAAATAAGCAGACGAGCAGTCATTACTTCAGGAATCCTTCGTAGTTGCGCATCATCAACTGGCTGTCGATCTGCTTCATCGTTTCGAGGGCAACACCCACGGCGATAAGGATCGAGATACCGGTGAACGACACCTGAGTGCCGGGAAGATACGCAGTCAAGATGAAGGAAGGAACGAGAGCAACAGCGGCGATGAACAACGCGCCGGGAAGAGTGATGCGGGAAAGAACCTTGGCCAGGTAGCGCTCGGTCTGGGGGCCTGGACGAATTCCAGGAATGAAGCCACCCTGCTTACGAAGCTGATCGGCCTGCTTTACCGGATCGAAGGTGATCGCCGTGTAGAAGTAGGCGAAACCAATGATCAGAAGACCGAAGATGATTAAGTGGATCGGAGCACTCGGGTTCACCAGATTTGAGTTAACCCAGTCCTGCACGGTCAATCCCCAACCATCGGTCGGGAGTACAAAGCTGAGCAGCTGCGGGAGATAGAGCACCGAGCTGGCGAAGATGATCGGAATAACGCCCGACTGGTTCACCTTGAGCGGAATGTAGGTGCTCTGTCCGCCGTATTGGCGACGACCCACAACGCGTTTTGCAAACTGAACAGGGATGCGACGTTGCCCTTGCTCGACGTACACAATCGCAACAGTGATGAGCGCATAACCGGCAAGCACCATGACGACTGCGACCCAGCCACCGTTAGCCTTAATTGTTGCCATCTGGCTCGGCAACAACGAAACAACGGAAGCGAAAATCAGCAACGACATGCCGTTGCCGATACCTCGTTGCGTAACAAGTTCACCCATCCACATAAGCAATGCCGTACCCGTTGTCAGGGTAAGGACAATGAGCAGCACGCGTGAGACGGTGAAGTCAGGAATGAGATCGATAGTTGTACTGCCGGCGATCCCACCACCACCGTTGTGGAAGAGGTAGGCCAAACCCGTCGATTGCAAGATCGCAATACCGATCGTGACATAACGAGTCCACTGTGTGATCTTGCGCTGGCCGACCGCGCCCATGTTCTGCCATTCCTCGAGTTTCGGAATGACCACACCCAGGATCTGCATGATGATCGAAGCAGTGATGTACGGCATGATGCCGAGTGCAAAGATCGCGAAGTTGGTGAGACCGCCGCCTGAGAAGAGTGTCAGGAACGCCAGCACACCACCCTCTTCGGCCTGGGACTTCAACTGCGTCAGCGCAGAAGTGTCGATTCCGGGAACAGGAAGATGAGCGCCCAGTCGATACAGGGCGATAATCATGAACGAGAACAGGACCTTGTTGCGAAGGTCCTGGACCTTGAAGATGTTCTTCAGGTTTGCGAGCACCGAGGTCACTCCTACCGCTGGCTACGACGCCAGCAATGCGTCAGCGGTTTGTGAACTGGTTGCCCTTGGCAGGAGGACGACGCTCGCCCCACGGCAAAGGGATGATTTCGACAGTGCCACCCGCAGCGGTGATTGCCGCTTCAGCTGACTTCGAGATTGCATGCGCACGAACGGTGACGGGACGAGAGATTTCTCCACGACCAAGCACCTTCACGAGTGCACCCTTACCGACGAGGCTCTTGCTCAACAGCGAGACCGGATCGACGATGTCGAGACCTGAGTCGTTGATGGAGTCAAGGTTGATGGCCTGATATTCCACGCGGAAGGGGTTGTTGAAGCCACGAAGCTTCGGCACGCGCATGTGCAGAGGCATCTGACCACCCTCGAAACGAGCGGGGATGGTGGTGCGTGCGCCTTGGCCCTTGGTACCGCGGCCTGCGGTCTTGCCGCCCTTGCCACCAATACCGCGGCCGACGCGCTTGCGGCGACGGTTTGAGCCCTCAGCGGGCTTGAGATCATGAATCTTCACGATGTCCTCACTTGCCGGTCGAGCCGAGCTCGACCTCTTCAACCGAAATGAGATGCGGTACACGAGCGATCATGCCGCGAATTTCAGGACGGTCGGGAAGGGTGTTGGTCTTGCCGATGCCACGGAGACCAAGCGCACGGAGTGTTCCGCGGTGCTTGGGCTTGGTGCCGATCGACGACTTGATCTGGGTGACCTTAAGTTCTGCCATCACGCGACCTCATTTGGAACGTGCGGTCCACGCTCGGAAAGCTTGAACGCTTCGAGCATGCCCTTGGGAACGAACTCTTCAGGTGCAAGTCCACGAAGTCGAGCGACCTCGTTGGGATCCTTGAGACCCTGCAAGCCAGCGATGGTCGCACGAGCCACGTTGATGTGGTTCGAGGAGCCAAGCGACTTACAAAGCACGTCGTGGATGCCGGCCTCTTCGAGAATGGCGCGAGCAGCACCACCAGCGATCACACCGGTACCTGGAGCAGCGGGCTGAATCAGCACGCGTCCGGCGCCCATGCGTCCGACGATTGGGTGGGTGACGGTTGATCCGGCCAACGGCACCTTGAACAGGTTCTTACGAGCCTCTTCGGTGCCCTTCTGGATGGCCAGCGGAACTTCCTTGGCCTTGCCGTAGCCGAGTCCGACATGACCAGCGCCGTCGCCGATCACCACGAGAGCGGTGAAGGAGAAACGACGGCCGCCCTTGACGACCTTGGCAACTCGGTTGATGTTGATCACGCGTGACTCGCGAAGTGCGAGAGCGTCAGCGTTGAGGGCCATCAGAACTCCAGTCCAGCTTCTCGGGCGGCATCGGCAACAGCAGCGACACGACCGTGGTAGAGGAATCCACCGCGATCGAACACCACCTTGTCGATACCCGCAGCCTTCGCACGCTCGGCAAGAAGCTTGCCGACCGCGGTTGCTGCAGCGATGTTGCTGGTGCCGCCAGAGGCGACACCGGTTTCCACCGACGATGCAGAGGCGATGGTGCGACCGCTGATGTCGTCGATGATCTGTGCGTTGATGTGGCGATTGGATCGGTAGACCGCCATACGAGGACGCGTTGCGGTGCCACGCACCTGCTTGCGCACTCGACGGTGACGACGGATTCGCGCGTCGCGCTTTTGCTGTGCTTTGTCGCTCATGTCTACTTACCTGCCTTGCCGGCCTTGCGGGCAACGTATTCGCCCTTGTACCGGACACCCTTGCCCTTGTAAGGCTCGGGCTTGCGGATTGCACGAATGTCAGCGGCGACCTGACCAACAGTTTCCTTGTCGGTGCCCTTGACCAGAATTTGGGTCGGTGCGGGAACCTCGAAGGTGATGCCGGCCGGAGCAACAACGCTTACCGGGTGACTGAAACCAAGTGCGAGGTCGAGCGCAGTGTCGCCCTTCGCTGTGGCGCGGTAACCGACGCCGATGATTTCAAGTTCCTTGGTGAAGCCTGTGCTTACGCCAATGACCATGTTGTTAACGAGCGAGCGAACCAGGCCGTGGAGCGCACGGTTCTGGCGTTCGTCGTTGGGACGTTCGACGATGAGTTCAGTACCTTCCTTACGGATGGTGATCTCACCGGGAATGTCGCGTTCAAGTGTTCCCTTGGAGCCCTTCACGGAGATGTGCTGACCAGCGATCGAAACCTCGACGCCAGCCGGAACCGCGATAGGAGCGCGTCCTACTCGTGACATGTCAGCCCCTTACCAAACGAAGCACAGGATCTCGCCGCCCATGCGACGCTTACGCGCCTCACGGTCGGTCATCAGACCCTGACTGGTGGACAGGACAGCGACACCCAATCCGCCAAGAACCCGAGGGATCTTGTCGGCCTTGATGTACACACGGAGGCCCGGCTTCGAAACGCGCTTGACACCAGAGATGACGCGCTTGCGTTCGGGCGAGTACTTCATAGTGACGGTGAGAACGGAACCAGGACGGTTCGGGTCGTCAGCGATGGTAAAGCTCTCGATGTAACCCTCGGCAAGGAGGAGTTGTGCGAGTGCTTCTTTCACCTTTGAGGATGGCATGCGCACTTCATCGTGCATCGCGGTGTTCGCGTTGCGGATGCGGGTGAGCATGTCGGCGATGGGATCTGTCATTGTCATGTCGTCGCCTCCCCTACCAGCTGGCCTTTTTGAGACCAGGAATTTCGCCAGCGTGTCCGAGTTCGCGCAAGCAAATACGGCACAACTGGAACTTGCGGTACACAGCACGAGGCCGTCCGCACTTCTGGCAACGGGTGTAGCCACGGACCTTGAACTTCGGGGTCTCACGTTGCTTATTAACGAGCGCCTTTTTAGCCATTACTGCTGCCCCTCACGCTTGAACGGGAAGCCGAAAGCATCGAGCAGGGCTTTGCCCTCGGCATTGGTCTTGGCAGTGGTCACGATGGTGATGTCGAAGCCGCGGGGGCCGTCGACCTTGTCGTAATCGATCTCCGGGAACATGAGCTGTTCAGGAAGACCAAAGGTGTAGTTGCCGTGTCCGTCGAGGGACTTCGGTGACAATCCACGGAAATCGCGGATACGGGGAATCGCCAGGCTGATGAGCCGGTCGAAGAACTCCCACATGCGATCGCCGCGAAGTGTGACCTTCACACCAATGGCATTGCCCTCACGCAGTTTGAAACCGGCGATGGACTTCTTGGCCTTGGTCACGATGACCTTCTGACCGGTGATCAGTTCGAGGTCCCGCACGGCGCCATCGATCAGTGACGACTGAGCGAGTGCCTTGCCGACACCTGAGTTGATCACGATCTTCTCGAAACGAGGGACCTGCATGATGTTGCCGAGTTCGAGCGTGTCCTTGAGTTGGGCACGGATCTCATCGTTGTAGCGGGCCTTAAGACGAGGAATCGTTGTGGTTGCGGTGCTCATGCGAGGTCTCCTTCGCACTTGCGGCAGATCCGGACCTTGGTGCCATCGGACTCGAAGCGGTAACCGATGCGAGTCGGCTTGCCGCACGAGTTGCACACGATGGCGACGTTGGAAGCCGGAATTGGCATCTCTTTGTCGATGATACCGCCGGTATTGGTTTGACTAACGGGCTTCTGATGCTTCTTGGCGATGTTGACACCATCGACGATGACCTTTCCCTTTTCGGGAATGGATCGAGTGACGGTACCGGTCTTGCCGCGGTCCTTACCGGACAGCACCTGAACGCGGTCGCCCTTGCGGATCTTCATCACAACACCTCCGGGGCGAGCGAGACGATTCGCATGAACTTCTTGTCACGCAGCTCGCGACCCACTGGGCCGAAGATGCGAGTGCCACGCGGCTGCAAGTTGTCATTGATCAGAACTGCAGCGTTCTCGTCGAACTTGATATAGGAACCGTCTGGACGACGCTTTTCCTTCTTGACGCGAACGACGACGCACTTGACGACGTCGCCCTTCTTGACACCGGCGCCGGGGATGGCGTCCTTGACCGTGGCGACGAAGATGTCACCGATCGAGGCGTAACGGCGACGCGTGCCACCGAGAACCTTGATGCAAAGAACTTCCTTCGCACCGCTGTTGTCGGCAACCCGAAGTCGGGACTCTTGCTGAATCATCGTGCACGCTCCAGGACATCAAGGACACGCCAGCGCTTCGTCTTCGAAAGCGGGCGGGTCTCCTGCACGCGAACCTTGTCACCGACGTTGAGATCGTTGGTCTCGTCGTGGACGTACAGCTTGTTCGTGCGCTGAACGGTCTTGTTGTAGCGAGGGTGACGCACGCGGTCGGTCACTGTGACGACTGCGGTCTTGTCCATGGACGTCGAAACGACCGTTCCCTCACGGATCTTGCGCGGATTGGCGCGCTCAGTGGCCGTGGTTTCCTCAGCCATCAGGCGTTCTCCTCGTTCTTCGACAGTGCTTCGGCTGCGGCGATCTCGCGGGTACGTAATTCAGTGTTGATTTGAGCAACATGCTTGCGGACCACACCAAGACGTGCGGTGTTGTCGAGCTGACCGGTGACGTGCTGGAAGCGAAGGTTGAAAAGTTCTTCCTTTGCTGATGCCAACTTGTCGAGCAGTTCGCCGTCGCTGATATCGCGGAGTGATTCTTTGGTCTTTGCCATTAGAAGGACTCCTCACGAGCAACGAAACGAGCCTTGATCGGCAGCTTCTGGATGGCCCGGTTGATTGCCTCGCGGGCGATCTCGGGGTCGTTGTAGGACAGTTCGAACATGATGCGACCGGGCTTAACCACGGCGACCCAACGTTCGGGATTTCCCTTACCAGAACCCATGCGAGTTTCGGCGGGCTTTTGGGTGACGGGCTTGTCTGGGAACACGTTGATCCAGACCTTGCCGCCACGCTTGATGTGACGAGTCATCGCGATACGGGCGGCCTCGATCTGACGGGCAGTGATCCAACCCGGCTCGAGTGCCTGGATGCCGAAGTCACCAAACGTGACTTCAGTTCCACCCTTGGCTTGACCCTTCATGCGACCGCGCTGTTGCTTGCGGTGCTTGACCTTCTTAGGCATCAACATATTCAGTCACCATCCCCGGGACGGAAGTGCGGGGTTTCGTGGTGCTGGCGAGTTGAACGCTCGATCTCTTCTTCCTCGGCGAGCAGGCGCTCGAGCTCGGGATCGGCTTCCTTCACCAGCGGGGTTGCTTCAATGTCTTCGATCAGTTCCGAATCGGCATCGCGCTTGCGACCCGCTGCTGATGACACAACCTTGCGGGGACGAGCGTCACCGGAAGGTTCACCAACAGCCATTGCGGCTTCGCGAGTGGCCTTGTCGTCAAGCACGCTCTTGTACGGAAGGATGTCGCCCTTGTAGAGCCAGACCTTCACGCCAATGCGACCGTAGGTGGTCTTTGCTTCACGGAAGCCGTAGTCGATGTCAGCGCGAAGCGTATGCAACGGCACTCGACCTTCGCGGTACCACTCGGTGCGTGACATTTCAGCGCCGCCAAGACGACCCGAGCACTGCACGCGGATGCCGAGGGCACCAGCCTTCTGTGCGTTCTGCACGGCGCGTTTCATGGCACGTCGGAATGCGACACGGCCAGCAAGCTGATCGGCAACACCCTGGGCGATCAGTGCAGCGTCGAGTTCCGGCTGCTTGATCTCCTGGATGTTGAGCTGCACCTTGTTGTTTCCAGAGATTGCGGTGAGGCCGGCACGAAGGCGATCGGCTTCCGCGCCACGACGACCGATGACGATGCCGGGACGAGCGGTGTGCACGTCGACACGAAGACGGTCACGTGTGCGCTCGATCTCGACGCGACTGATCGCGGCGTGCGGCAGCTGCGTCATGAGGTAATCGCGGATCTTCCAATCCTGAATGAGGTTGTCGGAGTACTCGCGACGATCGGCAAACCAACGCGACTTCCAGTCGGTGGTCACGCCGAGGCGGAACCCGTACGGGTTGACCTTCTGACCCATCAGTCTTCCTTCCCGTCGGTCTTGACGGCTTCGTCGGCTACTGCGTCGTCAACAACCACTGCTTCAGCGTGGTCATGATCGTGGTCGTGATCGTCTTCATGATCATGATCATGATCGTGGTCGTTCTCTTCTTCGACCTTGCGCTCGGCCTTGGCCTGACGGCTGCGGGCAACGCGTTCACGACGTGCTTCTGCAGCAGCGCGTCCGCCAGAGACACGACCGCTTGCTGCTTCACGTTCACGAAGTTTCTCAAGATCGTCGGCTGACAAACGGCTCACGATGATCGTGATGTGACAGGTGCGCTTACGAATACGAGTGGCGCGGCCACGAGCACGGGGGCGCCAGCGCTTAAGCGTCGGGCCTTCGTCAGCGAAACATGCCGAGACGAAAAGTTCGTCGGCGGGGATCTGGTTGTTGTGCTCGGCGTTAGCGATTGCTGACTCGAGGCACTTCAGGACAACGCGAGCGATATCGCGTTCGGCCATTTCGAGCACCTCGAGTGCTCGGGCTACCGGAAGTCCGCGGATGAGATCGAGGATCTCACGGGCCTTGTACGCCGATGAACGGACGTACTTGACCTCGGCGCGCACGCCCGGACGCTCATTGGTCTTCGCACCGAAGGCCATCAGCGGCGTCCCTTCTTCTCTTGACCAGCGTGGAACCTGAAGGTTCGCGTCGGGGCGAACTCACCAAGCTTGTGGCCGACCATTGCCTCGGTGACATACACCGGGACGTGCTTGCGCCCGTCGTGGACGGCCATGGTGTGGCCAACCATTTCGGGGATGATCGTCGAACGACGAGACCAGGTCTTGATGACCTTCTTCTCGTTCGTTTCGTTGAGTGCGTCGACCTTCTTGAGAAGATGGTCGTCGACAAACGGACCCTTTTTGAGGCTGCGAGGCATTTCGTCCTCTCCTAACGCCGTGAACCGCGGGTGCGGCGACGACGGACAATGAGTTTCTGAGACGGCTTGGTCTTGTCGCGGGTACGACCTTCGGGCTTGCCCCAAGGCGACACCGGATGACGACCACCGGAGGTCTTGCCTTCACCACCACCATGAGGATGGTCAACCGGGTTCATGGCCACACCGCGGGTCTGAGGCTTAACGCCCTTCCAGCGGTTACGGCCGGCCTTACCGATCTTGATGAGTTCATGCTCGGAGTTACCGACCTCGCCGACAGTGGCGCGGCAGTCGATCGGGACACGACGCATTTCAGTGCTGGGGAGACGAAGAGTGGCGTAATCGCCCTCCTTGGCGACGAGCTGAATGCTCATGCCAGCGCTACGCGCCATCTTGCCGCCACCACCGGGCTTGAGTTCAACGTTGTGCACGACGGTACCGACCGGGATGTAACGCAACGGAAGTGCATTACCGGGACGGATGTCGGAACCCTGGCCGCTCTGGAGAATGTCGCCAACCTGCACACCCTTCGGGGCGAGGATGTAGCTCTTCGCTCCGTCGTGATAGTGCAGCAGCGCGATACGGCAGGTGCGGTTCGGGTCGTATTCGATCGCAGCGACAGAGGCGGGAACGCCGTCCTTGACGCGACGGAAGTCGACAAGACGATAACGCTGCTTGTGACCGCCGCCCTTATGACGAGCTGTCTTGCGACCGTAAGAGTTACGACCACCAGTGCGGTGCTTGGGGACGAGAAGCGACCGTTCCGGCGTGTCCTTTGTGATCTCCGCAAAATCGGAGACAGTCTGGAAACGACGGCCGGGGCTAGTCGGTTTGCGTTTACGAAGAGCCATGGTTCCTTACCCCTCGAACAATTCGATGCGGTCGCCAGCGGCGAGAGTGACGAATGCACGCTTCTGGCCCGCCTGCGCACCGAAGGTTCCGGTGCGACGGTTGCGCTTGCGCTTGCCATTGCGGTTGAGCGTGTTCACCTTGAGAACCTTCACGCCGAAGATCGACTCGATTGCGTCGTGGATCTCGGGCTTTGAAGCTTCGGGGTGAACAACGAATGTGTAGACGTTGGTGTCGAGAAGTGCGTAGCTCTTCTCGCTCACAACGGGACGAATGATGATGTCCCGTGGGTTCTTTGCGCGGAGATCTTTCACTTTGATTCCTCCACGTTCGGAAGGGTCGACTTTGTGAACACAACGACGTCGGTAACGAGAACGTCGTAAGTGTTGAGTTCAGCGGTCTCGATGATGTGGACATGGCCGAGGTTGCGGAAGCTCTTCCACGCGGCGACATCGCCACGATCGAGAACCAACAGCACCTTGCCTTCGACACCAAGCGCAGCAAGAGCTGCAATCGCACCCTTCGTTGAAGGAGTGTCGAACTTCCATTCGTCGACGACGATGACCTTGCCTTCAGACGCACGATCGGACAGAGCCGAACGAAGCGCGAGCTTGATCATTTTCTTGGGAGTCTTCTGGGCGTAGCTGCGAGGCTTCGGGCCGAGCGCAACGCCACCGCCGATCCAGTTTGGCGAGCGAGTCGAACCAGCGCGTGCACGGCCGGTTCCCTTTTGCTTGAACGGCTTCGCACCGCCGCCCGATACCTCGGCGCGGGTCTTGGTGCTCTGCGTGCCAGAACGTCGTGCCGCAAGCTGCGCAGTCACGACCTGGTGCATCACCGGGACATTGGGTTCGATGCCGAACGTGGTGGCATCGAGTTCGATTGAACCGGCGTCAGCGCCAGCCGGGGTCTTGACGGTCACTGTTGCCATCACGCATCACCCTTCGAGTGGATCTTCACTGCGTCGCGGATGACCACCATGCCGCCCTTAGGGCCAGGCACCGCGCCGCGCACGAGCAGCAAATTCTTTTCGGGATCGGCAGACACAACACGCAGGTTGAGCGTGGTGACTTTTTCCGCACCCATACGACCAGCCATCTTCTTGCCCTTGAAGACGCGAGCCGGAGTGGCGCAGGCGCCGATAGAGCCAGGAGCACGATGGACGCGGTGTGCACCGTGCGATGCGCGCTGACCACTGAAGTTGTGGCGCTTCATCGTTCCGGCGAAACCTTTGCCCTTGCTCACGGCAGTGACGTCAACGAACTCGCCAGCGGCGAGCGTGTCGACTTTGATTTCTTGGCCAACTTCGAAACCGTCGACGTTGTCGAGACGAAGCTCGAGAACACGCTTGCCAGCAGCAACGCCAGCCTTTTCGAAGTGACCGCGATCGGGGCTGTTCAACTTGCTGGCCTTCTTCTCACCGAAGGTGACCTGCAATGCGTTGTAGCCATCGCGTTCGATTGTCTTGATCTGCACCACGCGCATCGGAGCGACGTGCAGCACGGTCACGGGTACAACGCGGTTGGCGTCATCCCATACCTGTGTCATGCCGACTTTTTCGCCGACTACTGCTTTGTTCGCCATAACGGCAACGATCTTTCTGTTGTGGTTTGCGTCGAGTCGGACATGCGGGGACGGGCCCTTCATGCCAACGCTCGGCACGGGAAAACCCGGCCGAGCGCCTGTCGGTTGTGCTGCGGGGTATCTACCGAAGTAGACCGTCGCAGACGTCGGTTCGATCGACGTAGAGGTGCGGCTGGCGATCTTCCGGAGAAGACCCCTGTTGCACGGAGGTGAAACCCTAGGGGTTGGGCCGTCCGAGACCAAATCGGGTCCGGGGACGGTGACCCTGAGCACCGATCCGACAGTTCAGAGGTCGTTCAGGGGCCATTGAGTGACCGCCCCTGACTGAAGCCAGCCATCCTGACCCCGGGGGGAGATCAGCAGGCTCGATGGTTGGCGAATTTTCGTCAAATCCCTGTTCAGGAGGTTCTAGGTCCCAAAATCGGGAGACATCGTCCCGCCAGGTTCTTGAACGGGTGGCCGCCCATTCGCGTTCGGGGCGATCCTTGAGCGGTACTTGTGTATTAATACCCCATGGGGTATATTCGCCAGCAGGGAAGGCGGGCCACACCCGTGTTTCGCCTCAAGCCCACACGGAAGAGGCAATTGACATGAGCGCCAATCTCGGAATCAGCGAACAGGAACGAACCGCCATAGCAGAGGGCATTTCCCATCTTCTGGCCGATACTTACACGCTCTATTTGAAGACCCACAAGTTCCATTGGAACGTAACCGGTCCCATGTTTCAGACACTGCACCTCATGTTCGAGACCCAGTACAACGAGCTTGCATTGGCCGTCGACCTCATCGCCGAAAGAATTCGGGCTCTCGACGTCCTCGCTCCCGGCAGTTACACCGAGTTCGCGAAGTTGGCCACGGTCAAGGAAGACACCGATACCCCCGACGCTTTGGAGATGATCCGTCGACTTGTGGATGCTCAGGAGACGGTTGTCCGCACCGCCCGTTCGCTCTACCCACTGGTCAACGGCGCACACGATGAACCCACAGCTGACCTTCTCACCCAGAGGATCCAGATCCACGAGAAAAACGCCTGGATGCTCCGTAGCTTGCTGGCCTAGGACCATCTGGTCGCGCCGCTGATCTCGGCGGTGCGAAATGAGAAGTGATTTTAAAGTCCCATGCGTTTCGTGACGCCGTGATCGCGGCCGGCGGTGTAGCCACCATCAACCGCAATTGTTTGTCCCGTGACAAACGACGCGTCGGGAGAAGCAAGGAATGCAGCAACTGCTGCGATTTCCGATGGCTTTCCGAGGCGGCGCAGTTTGTGCTCTTCCTTGATCTCCATGAGCATTTCGTTCAACTCGGGATCACCAAGGCCACGCAACATGGGCGTGTCGATAAAACCAGGACAAATCGAATTCACACGAATGCCCTGACGGCCGTAGTCAATCGCCATGTTCTTCGTGAGAATGGTAACGCCACCCTTTGAGGCGTTGTATGAACTTCCGCCTGCTGTTCCTTCGAGACCTTCAACGCTGGCGACGGTGATGACACTCCCCCGTTCACCATCGATTGGTTCCTGCGCAAGCATCTTGATGATGACGTGCTTACACGTCGTGAACGTCCCCGTGAGATTGATGTCGAGCGTGCGCGTAAACGTTGCAACATCAACAAGGTGAACGGGACCACCAGCTGGAATGCCTGCGAAGGTGCAAACCGCATCAATGCGACCAGTGAGTTTCGATGCCTCATCGACCCACGCAATGAGCGCTGCTTCATCAGTGACATCGACATGAGTAAACGTCGTAGGTTGCGCGGCGCCTTCGACCGGAGGCTGCACATCAGAACCGGCAACGATTGCGCCCTCGGCCAAGAACCGTTCGACCGTTGCAGCGCCAAGGCCCGATGACGAACCAGTAACCAACACGACCTTGCCATCGAAACGACCCATGTCATCCCCCTGAGATTCGGTGACCGCGGACTGCGATCGGCGACATGCGAAATATAGCGGCACAAAGAGAAAGGCCCCCGCCGAAGCGAGGGCCCTTTCCGATTTTCAGTTCTGAGAAACTCAGAGTGAGAAGAACTCAGACCTGCTGGATCTTGATTTCAATGTCGACACCAGCCGGGAGGTCGAGACGCTGAAGCGAATCAACCGTCTTCGGGGTGGGGTCAACAATGTCCAGAAGACGCTTATGGATGCGCATCTCGAAGTGCTCGCGTGAATCTTTGTCCTTGAAAGGACCGCGAATAACAGTGTAGCGGTGCTTCTCGGTAGGAAGCGGCACCGGGCCACGAACCGTTGCACTCGTGCGGACGACGGTTTCCACGATCTTCTTCGTCGACTGGTCGACGATCTCGTGGTCATACGCCTTCAGGCGAATGCGGATCTTTTGCTTGTCAGCCATGTTCAGTTACGACCGATCACTTAAGGATCTTGGTGACGCGGCCGGCGCCGACGGTACGGCCACCTTCACGAATGGCGAAGCGCAAGCCCTCTTCCATCGCGATCGGGTGGATAAGTTCAACAGTCATCTCGGTGTTATCACCAGGGATACACATTTCCGTGCCCGCCGGAAGCGAGATCTGACCAGTCACATCGGTCGTACGGAAATAGAACTGCGGACGGTAATTGGTGAAGAACGGCTTATGACGACCGCCTTCTTCCTTGGTCAGAACATAGGTCTGAGCCTCGAAATCGGTATGAGGAGTGATCGAACCCGGCTTCGCGAGCACCTGACCACGCTCAACTTCTTCCTTCTTCGTTCCACGAAGAAGCGCACCAATGTTGTCTCCAGCGCGACCTTCATCAAGAAGCTTGCGGAACATTTCAACACCAGTACACGTCGTCTTCTGCGTCGGCTTAATACCAACGATTTCGATTTCGTCACCAGTGTGAACAATGCCCTGTTCCACACGACCGGTCACAACCGTGCCACGACCAGTGATCGTGAACACATCTTCAATCGGCATAAGGAACGGCTTGTCAGTGTCACGCTCAGGCTGAGGAATGTACGCATCAACAGCAGCCATAAGTTCAAGGATCTGCGCCGTTGCCGCCGCGTCACCCTCAAGAGCCTTCAACGCCGAAACCTTGATAACCGGAACATCGTCACCCGGGAACTCGTATTCGTTGAGAAGCTCACGAACCTCAAGCTCAACCAGATCAAGAAGCTCTTCATCATCGACCATGTCGACCTTGTTCAACGCAACAACCAACGAAGGCACACCAACCTGACGAGCAAGCAACACATGCTCACGAGTCTGAGGCATCGGACCATCAGCAGCCGAAACAACCAAAATCGCACCGTCAACCTGAGCGGCACCAGTGATCATGTTCTTGATGTAATCAGCATGGCCCGGCATATCAACATGCGCGTAATGACGATTCGGGGTCTCATACTCAACATGTGAAATGTTGATCGTGATACCACGCTCACGCTCTTCCGGCGCCTTATCAATATTCGCGAACTCAGTAAACGAGTTGCTCGACGGATCAGCATCCGCCAACACCTTCGTAATCGCCGCGGTCAACGTGGTCTTACCATGATCGATATGACCCATCGTGCCCACATTCGCGTGGGGCTTGGTCCGCTCGAACTTCTCGCGTGCCATTGCTTTCTCCTGTGTCGTTGTGCCCTGCGGCGATTGCTATTAGTTGGAAAGGTGCGGGTGCTGCTTTAGAACTTCGAAATCATTCACCGCGGAGGCGAGTAACGATTTCTTCCTGGACGTTCGACGGCATTTGCTGATAGGAGTCGAACTGCATGGTGTAGGTGGCTCGACCCTGGGTGCGTGAACGAAGGTCAGTAGCGTAACCGAACATCTCGGAAAGGGGTACCTGCGCACGAATGATCTGCGAGTTGCCCTTCTGTTCCATGCCACCAAGCTTGCCGCGACGGCTGGAAAGATCGCCCATGACGTCGCCCATGTAGTCGTCGGGAGTCGAAACTTCGACGTTCATGATCGGCTCGAGCAAGCAAGGCTTGGCCTTACGTGCTGCTTCCTTAAACGCCATAGTTCCAGCGATCTTGAAGGCCATTTCTGAAGAGTCAACATCGTGGTACTTGCCATCGGTGAGGATCGCCCGCACATCGACAGTCGGGTATCCGGCAAGAACGCCAGAGGACAACGCCTGCTGAATGCCGGCGTCGACAGACGGGATGTATTCCTTCGGAATACGGCCACCGCTGATCTTGTCGAGGAATTCGTAACCGCCACCAGGACCGGTGTTCTCGAGCGTGATGGTGACTTCGGCGTACTGACCCGAACCACCCGACTGCTTCTTATGGGTGTAGGTCGAGTTTTCGATGGTTTGGGTGATGGTCTCGCGGTAGGCCACCTGCGGCTTACCAACGGTTGCATCGACCTTGAACTCACGAAGCATGCGATCGACGAGCACCTCAAGATGCAATTCGCCCATTCCGGAAATAACCGTCTGAGCGGTGTCTTCGTCGGTACGAACCTGGAAGGTGGGGTCTTCTTCAGAGAGTGAGAACAACGCCTTGGACATTTTGTCCTGATCGGCTTTGGTCTTCGGCTCAACTGCAACGTGGATAACGGGCTCCGGGAAGATGAGTTCTTCAAGTACGAGCGGTGCCGACGGATCGCAAAGCGTGTCGCCAGTCTTGGTGTTCTTGAAACCAATGCCCGCAACGATGTCGCCAGCGAATGCGACGTCCATATCCAGACGATCGTTAGCGTGCATTTCGAGGAGACGACCGATGCGCTCCTTCGAGGTGGTTCGAGCGTTCATCACCTGTCCGCCCTTTTCAAGGCTGCCGCTGTACACGCGGAAGTAGGTGAGCTTGCCGACGTGCGGGTCGGTCATGATCTTGAACGCAAGAGCAGCGAACGGCGCGTCGTCTGACGGCGCACGCTCAACTTCTTGGTCGCCCTTGAGGCTCGTGCCCGTGACCGGCGGAAGATCGACCGGCGAAGGCAGGTACCAGACAACAGCGTCGAGCAACGGCTGCACGCCCTTGTTCTTGAACGCCGTGCCGTTGAGGACGGGAATGATCTCGCCGGCAATGGTTGCCTTACGAATGGCGGCGCGAAGTTCGTCGACGGAAATTTCTTCTTCACCAATGAACTTCTCGAGAAGGTTTTCGTCGACAGAAGCAACGGTTTCGATGAGGTCGGCGCGATAGGCCTCGGCATCGTCCTTCATATCTGCGGGGATCTCTTGGACCTCCCACTTGGCACCGAGTTCTTCGTCGAGCCACACGAGTGCGTCCATTGTGACGAGGTCAACAACGCCCTTGTAGTTACCTTCGGCGCCGATCGGAAGTTGCAACACCGCAGTGTTGGCTTCCAGGCGGTCCTTGATGGAGTCGAGCGCAGCGTAGAAGTCGGCGCCGAGGCGATCCATCTTGTTTACGAAGCAGATGCGGGGAACGTTGTACTTGTTGGCCTGACGCCACACCGTTTCGGTCTGTGGTTCCACACCGGCAACACCGTCGAAAACTGCAACTGCGCCATCGAGCACGCGAAGTGAGCGCTCGACCTCGACGGTGAAGTCGACGTGGCCAGGGGTGTCGATGATGTTGATGCGGTGGTGTTCCCAGAAGCACGTGGTCGCAGCAGAGGTGATGGTGATGCCACGCTCTTGTTCCTGGACCATCCAGTCCATGGTTGCGCCACCGTCGTGAACTTCACCGATCTTGTAGTTCTTACCGGTGTAATAGAGGATCCGCTCGGTTGTGGTGGTCTTGCCCGCGTCGATGTGGGCCATGATGCCGATATTGCGGGTCTTTTCAAGAGGATGCGGGCGTGATGCCATCGTCAGGTCCTGTCGTGTGACTGGCGGTCAGGGGAAGTTGTGAAGGAACGAAGTGGGGGGAAGTACTTGTTTCGCGACGGCGCCCCGCACAAGGCGGGGCGTCGGTACGAACCAACGTGGCTGCTACCAGCGGTAGTGAGCAAACGCCTTGTTGGATTCGGCCATCTTGTAGAGATCTTCGCGACGCTTGATTGATGCACCAACACCGTTGGCGGCATCCATCAGTTCGTTGGCAAGACGCTCGGCCATCGTGCGCTCGCGACGCTGGCGTGAGTAACCCACGATCCAACGAATGGCGAGGGTGTTGGCACGACGGGGACGAACCTCGACGGGCACTTGGTAGGTGGCGCCACCAACACGACGGCTACGAACCTCGAGTTGCGGCTTAACGTTATCGACTGCACGCTTAAGCGTTGCGATCGGCTCGGTGCCGGTCTTGGCTTCGATCATGGTGAGTGCTTCGTACACGATGCGCTCGGCAGTCGAGCGCTTGCCGCGCTGCAGAACCTTGTTGACAAGCTGAGAAACAACGACCGATCGGTAGATCGGATCGGGCATCAGTTCGCGGCGGGGTGCGGGACCCTTACGAGGCATATCAGCTTTCCTTCTTGGCGCCGTAACGGCTACGGGCCTGCTTGCGATCGCGCACACCCGAGGTGTCGAGGGTGCCGCGGATGATCTTGTAACGCACACCCGGAAGATCCTTCACACGACCACCGCGCACGAGAACGATGCTGTGCTCTTGGAGGTTGTGTCCTTCACCGGGGATGTAGGCAGTGACTTCCATGCCGGAAGACAAACGAACACGAGCAACCTTGCGGAGTGCGGAGTTCGGCTTCTTCGGCGTAGTCGTGTAGACGCGCGTGCACACGCCCCGACGCTGCGGAGCGCCCTTGAGGGCCGGGGTCTTGCCCTTCGCGGGCTTCGACTGGCGGCCCTTACGGACCAACTGCTGAATGGTGGGCACAACGAACCTTTCTGGCGTTCATATCGCAACGGGGACCGGCCCCGAAGCGGAGGGCAAGGTTAGGGGGGTCGGCCCGTTCTGGGCAAACCCCCCGAAACCGGGACTACTTGGATGACTACAGAGACTCTTCGGAAGAGCCGCTTTCTTCAGTATTTTCTGAGGCATCAGCCACGGGAAGCTCGATGACCTGAGCGTCGGGGAGTTCCTCGCCTACTTCGGCAAGATCTCCAGCACCGGCAACCATCTCGGCGGCCATGGCCGCTTCGGCTGCTGCGTCGGCCAGTGCGGCCATTTCATCAATGTCGACCGGAGCCGGAGTGATGACATCGCCAGCCATGCGGTTGGCGAGAAGGTCGGCGAGATCGCCGGCCTTGTCGTCATCACCGGATGACCAGAACTCCATCGGCTGATACTCGGGTGCCGCAGTGGAAATGTCGCGGTACTTCGCCATGCCGGTTCCGGCAGGGATGAGCTTGCCGATGATGATGTTCTCCTTGAGACCGAGCAGCGAATCCGAACGGGACTCGATGGCGGCTTCGGTGAGCACTCGGGTGGTCTCCTGGAAGGAGGCCGCCGACAGCCACGAATCGGTGGCAAGCGATGCCTTCGTGATACCCATGATTTCGGGGCGACCCTCGGCGGGCTGCTTACCTTCCATCACAAGTGCACGGCTGGCATCGCGGTACACCTTGGAGTCAACACGCTCACCAGGAAGGAAATCGGAATCGCCGGCTTCCTGCACAGTGATCTTGCGCGTCATCTGACGAACGATGAGTTCGATGTGCTTGTCGTGAATCGGCACGCCCTGATCGCGGTACACCTTCTGTACCTCGGTGACGAGGTACTGCTGGGTTTCCTGCACACCCTTGATCTCGATGAGTTCCTTAGGATCGCGAGGACCGTCGACGATGGGATCACCGGCAACAATTTCTTGTCCGTCGGTAACTTCAAGACGAGCAAGACCCGAAACGATGTAGGCCTCTTCAACGCCGTCATCAGCAACAACCGTGATAACACGACCCTTGCCTTCGTCTTCACCGATACGAACAACACCAGTGAGACGTGAGAGAGTCGCCTTACCCTTCGGGCTGCGAGCTTCGAACAACTCAACAACGCGCGGCAGACCGCCGGCGAGGTCAGTACCAGCAACACCACCGGTGTGGAAGGTACGCATGGTGAGCTGAGTGCCAGGCTCGCCAATCGACTGGGCAGCGATAACGCCAACGGCTTCGCCGACTTCGATGAGCTTGCCGGTTGCAAGCGAAAGTCCGTAACACGCAGCCGACACACCGAGATCGGAATCATCGGTAAGCGGTGAGAGCACACGAACTCGCGTGACCTGCTGATCGTCGCGAAGAAGTGCAACTTCTTCGTCGCCAAGAACAGTGCCCTTTGCAAGGACAGTGCCGTCGGAAAGCGTGACGTCGTCGGCCAATGTGCGGCTGTAGAGACGAGTCTCGAGCCACGCACGCTTACCGGGACGGTCAGCTTCGATGTCTTCGATCCAGATGCCACGGACCGGGCCACCAGATGCAAAGGGGTCTTCATCGTTGATGATGAGTTCCTGTGCAACGTCGACAAGTCGACGGGTGAGGTAACCCGAGTCGGCGGTACGAAGAGCCGTGTCGACAAGACCCTTTCGTGCACCAGGTGTCGAGATGAAGTACTCGAGCATGGTGAGGCCTTCACGGAAGTTCGACTTGATCGGACGAGGAATCATGTCGCCACGAGGGTTGGCCACAAGACCGCGCATACCGGCGATCTGACGAACCTGCATCATGTTTCCTCGTGCACCCGAACCAACCATCATGTCGATCGGGTTGAACTTGTCTTCCTTGAGGCTGGCTTCCATCGCAACACGAACTTCGTCGGTTGCAGTTGTCCAGATCTCAACTTCCTTCTGGCGACGTTCACCATCGGTGATGATGCCGCGACGGAACTGGGTCTCGACCTTTTCTGCTTCCTTCTCGTGACGATCCAGAATTTCCTTCTTGACCGCAGGCGTCTTGACGTCCTCGATCGAGATGGTGAGACCGGACTTCGTCGCGTAGCGGTAGCAAAGGTCCTTGATGCGGTCGAGACTTGCGGCCACATCGGCCTTGTCGTAGTTGCGTGCAAGATCGTCGACGATGCGACCCATTGCCTTCTTGTCAATACGAGCGTTCTGGAACTCAAAGCCCTTAGGCAGCGTGGTATTGAAGAAGATTCGACCAGCGGTCGTGGTGCGGTAGGACTTGCGACCAGCCTCTTTACCAACGATGTGATCTGAGTGGCGGTACTGGATCAGCGTATGCAACTCAATGTCGCCAGCCTCGTAGGCACGCTCGATCTCCTCGAGGTTGCGGAACACGCGACCTTCACCCGCACCACCGTTGACTTCTTCGGTCAGGTAGTACGCACCGATGATCATGTCCTGTGTCGGGGTGACGAGTGGACGACCATCGGCAGGCGAAAGGATGTTGTTCGCCGAAAGCATGAGCACGCGAGCCTCGGCCTGCGCTTCTGCTGACAGCGGAAGGTGGACAGCCATCTGATCGCCATCGAAGTCAGCGTTGAACGCTGCGCATACGAGCGGGTGAATCTGAATGGCCTTGCCTTCAACGAGAACTGGCTCGAAGGCCTGGATGCCAAGACGATGCAACGTAGGAGCACGGTTCAGCATGACCGGGTGTTCCTTGATGACATCTTCGAGGACGTCCCACACCTGCGGGCGACGACGTTCGACCATGCGCTTTGCTGACTTGATGTTCTGCGCGAGTTCAGCGTCGACAAGCCTCTTCATGACAAACGGCTTGAACAGTTCGAGCGCCATGAGTTTGGGCAGACCACACTGATGCAGCTTGAGGGTCGGGCCAACCACGATGACCGAACGGCCGGAGTAGTCAACGCGCTTACCGAGAAGGTTCTGGCGGAAGCGACCCTGCTTACCCTTGAGCATGTCAGAGAGCGACTTGAGCGGACGGTTACCAGGGCCGGTAACCGGACGACCACGACGACCGTTGTCGAACAACGCGTCGACAGCTTCCTGAAGCATGCGCTTTTCGTTGTTCACGATGATCTCGGGAGCACCAAGATCGAGAAGACGCTTTAGACGGTTGTTGCGGTTGATGACGCGACGGTAAAGATCATTGAGATCTGACGTCGCGAAGCGGCCACCATCGAGCTGCACCATCGGACGAAGTTCCGGCGGAATAACCGGGACGACGTCGAGGATCATTGCGCGCGGGTCATTGATACGACGACCGTTTTCGTCACGACGGTTGAACGCCGTAACGATCTTGAGTCGCTTGATGGCCTTCTGCTTGCGCTGCGCGGAAAGTGGTTTCTGGCCTTCGGCCGGATCGATCTGCTCACGCAAACGGATCTCGTCGCCATCAAGATCGATGCGCTCGATCAGATTGGCGATGGCTTCGGCACCCATGCCGCCTTCGAAGTACTCGCCGTAGCGATCTTCGAGTTCACGCCAGAGCATTTCGTCTTCGATGATCTTGCGAGCGAAAAGTGACTTGAATTCGTCGAACGCACGCTCGACGAGATCGCGCTCCATGTCGTAACGCTCACGGATGGACTGGAGGTCCTTATCGGCAGCGCGCTGACGAGCCTTGATGTCGGCGTCTTTCGCGCCTTCTTTTTCAAGACCCTTGACCTCGTCTTCGAGATCCTTGTGGCGACGATCGAGTTCGAGGCGAAGGTCCTTTTCGATGAGGTCCTTCTCGGCAAGCATGTCTTGCTCGAGCGCTTCGAGGTCGGTATGGCGACGCTCATCGTCAACCCAAGTAACGAGGTTGGCGGCGAAGTAGATGACCTTCTCGAGTTGCTTTGCCTTGATCTCTTCACGAGCTTCTGTACCCATGAGGAGGTACGCAAGCCATGAACGAGTACCGCGCAGGTACCAAATGTGAACCACGGGTGCCGCAAGTTCGATGTGACCCATACGCTCGCGGCGAACCTTCGAGCGGGTGACTTCGACGCCACAACGTTCACAGATGATGCCCTTGAAGCGGACACGCTTGTACTTACCGCAGTAGCACTCCCAGTCCTTTTGCGGACCGAAAATCTTCTCGCAAAAGAGGCCGTCCTTTTCAGGCTTAAGCGTGCGATAGTTGATTGTTTCTGGCTTCTTGACTTCGCCGTTCGACCACGTGCGGATGGAATCCGCGGTGGCAAGTCCGATACGAAGTTGATCAAAAGTGTTGACGTCAAGCATTGCCATGACTTCAGCCCCTCTCTGCCTGGCGGCGGGCATCTTCTTCATCACTGCCACGTTCCGGGCGTGAAAGATCGATGCCAAGTTCTTCGGCGGTACGGAAGATGTCTTCGTCGAGCTCACGCATTTCGATCTCGGCGCCTGAGGTGTTGAGTACCTCGACGTTGAGACAGAGTGCCTGCATTTCCTTGATGAGAACCTTGAAGCTCTCCGGAATTCCGGGCTCGGGAATGTTCTCGCCCTTGACGATGGCTTCGTAGACCTTCACGCGGCCAAGAACGTCGTCGGACTTGATGGTGAGGAGTTCCTGCAGGCAATACGCAGCGCCGTACGCCTCGAGTGCCCACACCTCCATTTCACCGAATCGCTGGCCACCGAACTGCGCCTTACCGCCCAGCGGCTGCTGGGTGATCATGGAGTACGGGCCGGTCGAACGAGCGTGGATCTTGTCGTCGACCAAATGCGCAAGTTTGAGGATGTACACAACGCCGACGGTGATCGGGTTGTCATACTTCTCGCCGGTGCGGCCGTTGAAAAGGGTGATCTTTCCGTCGTCCTGCATCATGCGACCGTTATCGCCATAGCGAGCATCGGTTGCTTCAGGGTGCAAGTTTTGGAAAATCTTCTTGATGGTCGGGTGCTTGCCTGCACCTTCAAGTTCGTCCCAGTGAGCGCCGTCGAAGACGGGCGTTGCGACGAGCGTTGCAGGAGGAGTGACCGGCCGAGTCTTCTTCTCGGTGCCACGGATTGGTTCTTGGCCAATGGTTTCGCCGTCGACGGTCCAGCCATAACGAGCGGCGTAACCAAGATGGGCTTCAAGAACCTGACCGACATTCATTCGGGAAGGAACACCAAGCGGATTGAGAATGATGTCGACAGCAGTGCCATCGGCCATAAAGGGCATGTCTTCGATCGGAAGGATTCGAGAGATAACACCCTTGTTGCCGTGGCGACCAGCGAGCTTGTCGCCCACGCTGATCTTTCGCTTCTGTGCGACATACACACGAACGAGTTGGTTGACGCCAGGGGGAAGTTCATGACCGTCGTCGCGGCTGAACACCTTGACGTCGATGACCTTGCCCTTTTCGCCGTGCGGAACCTTGAGCGAGGTGTCGCGAACTTCACGAGCCTTCTCACCGAAGATTGCACGGAGCAGACGCTCTTCCGGCGTGAGTTCCGTTTCACCCTTCGGGGTGACCTTGCCCACAAGTACATCGCCAGCGGAAACCTCAGCGCCAACGCGGATGATGCCGCGCTCGTCGAGGTCGGCGAGAATTTCGTCGGAAAGGTTCGGAATGTCTCGAGTGATTTCTTCCGGACCAAGCTTGGTGTCACGAGCATCGATCTCGTGTTCCTTGATGTGGATTGACGTAAGGACGTCATCCTTTACAAGACGCTCGGACAGGATGATGGCGTCCTCGAAGTTGTAGCCCTCCCATGGCATGAAGGCCACGACGAGGTTCTTTCCGAGTGCGAGTTCACCGTTATCGGTGGACTGACCGTGAGCGAGGATGTCGCCCTTCTTGATGGTCTGACCCTGCGCGACGATGGGCTTCTGGTTGATGCAGGTGTCCTGGTTCGAGCGTTCGAACTTGAGGAGACGGTAAACAACGCGGCCCTTGTTCTTGTACTGAACAGTGATGGCGTTGCCATCGACCTCGGTGATGGTGCCGTCTTCCTCGGCGAGGATCATGTCGGCAGCATCGCGAGCAGCGCGTGATTCGATGCCGGTACCGATGTACGGAGCTTCAGCACGCAGCAATGGAACAGCCTGACGCTGCATGTTGGCACCCATGAGTGCACGGTTTGCATCGTCGTGCTCGAGGAAAGGAATGAGTGCAGTTGCGACCGAAACGATCTGCTTCGGCGAAACGTCCATGAGCTGAACTTCAGCAGGAGCGACGTTGGAAATTTCGGTGGTTGCACCGAAGAAGACGTCGCGTTCGAGCATGAGCTTCAGTTCACCAAGCGTTGCGGCCTGCGGTGAACGACGCACGAGTACTCGGTCGGCCCTGAACGTGCCATCCGGGTTGAGCGGCGCGTTGGCCTGCGCAACGACGTATTCCTCTTCCTCGTCAGCTGCGAGATAGACGATTTCATCGGTGACGCGACCGTTCACAACCTTGCGGTAGGGCGACTCGATGAAACCAAACGCGTTCACGCGAGCGAAGGTTGCGAGTGCACCGATAAGACCAATGTTCGGTCCTTCAGGAGTTTCAATCGGGCACATACGGCCGTAGTGACTGAAGTGAACGTCGCGGACTTCGAAGCCAGCACGCTCACGTGACAGACCACCCGGACCGAGCGCCGAAAGACGACGACGGTGGGTAAGGCCCGAAAGCGGGTTGACCTGATCCATGAACTGCGACAACTGCGAAGTTCCGAAGAACTCCTTGATCGACGCAACGACGGGACGAATGTTGATGAGGGTCTGCGGCGTGATTGCTTCAACGTCCTGAGTGGTCATGCGCTCACGCACAACACGTTCCATACGTGACAGACCGATGCGGACCTGGTTCTGAATGAGTTCACCAACGGAACGAATACGACGGTTGGCGAAGTGGTCCTGATCGTCGAGTCGGTAACCCGGCTCAGCGTTGACGAGGTTCAGGAGGTAAGTGGTTGCGGCAAGAACTTCAGACGGCGTAAGCACCGACTGGTCGAGTTCGGGACGCTCAAGCTTGATGTTGAACAGTTTCTCGATCTTGTCGAGTTCTGGTCCGAGCTTGCGGTTGAGCTTGTAACGACCAACGCGTGAGAGGTCGTAACGACGGTTCTCGAAGAACGCGTTGCGGAAGTAGGCCTTTGCCGATTCAACTGACGGCGGTTCGCCTGGACGTGCACGCTTGTAGATCTCGACAAGTGCTTCGTCTTGAGTTGGTGCGAGTTCGCGATCCTTTTCCCACTGACCTTCGAGGAAATCGAAGTGACGAACGAAACGATCGAGGAAGCCCGGGAAGTTTTCTTCGTCGTAACCAAGTGCACGAAGAAGAACAAAGAGGCTGAGACGACGCTTGCGTGCAACGCGTGCACCTGCGGTGACGTCCTTACCCGGCTTTTGTTCAACGTCGAATTCGATCCACTCACCGCGGTAAGGGTGGATGGTGCCGGTAACGAGCTGATGCTTCTGCAAGTTACGAAGACGGAAACGCTCACCGGGCTGGAAGATGACACCGGGAGAACGAACGAGCTGCGAAACAACAACGCGCTCAGTGCCGTTGATAACAAACGTTCCCTTTTCGGTCATCATCGGGAAGTCGCCCATGAAGACGGTTTGTTCTTTAATTTCGCCAGTCGACGCGTTCATGAAACGCGCACGCACGAAGATCGGCGCAGAGAAGGTCATGTCCTTCTCTTTGCACTCCTCTACCGTGAACTTGGGTGGCGGACGAAGATCTTCATCTTCAGGATCGAATTCGAGTTCGAGCTGAAGTGTTTCGGTGAAGTCCTTAATCGGACTGATGTCACGGAATGTTTCCGCGAGACCAGTGTGAAGGAACCACTCGAATGATTCGCGTTGAATCGCGATCAAATCGGGCAGCTCAAGAACTTCGTCGAGATTCGCAAACGAATAACGGTCACGTATGGTCGGACGAGCAGACAAGGAAAGCTCCTCGGTAAAAGAAGGGCGTGACGCACGTACCGAACTGGACAGTCCGAAATGAACCGGACCGACGCAGTGACACCTCAGGCGCGACGCAACGTCAGAGACGGTTCGAAGCGGCCCAAGGCGCGGCAGGGCGGACTGAGGATCCTAGGGGCAGGACGCGAAGAAGAGCAACCCTGGAATTCCGGCCATTTGGCGAATTCAGGCGCTCACTCGGGGGATCATCCACTTCTACCCCGTTTGAATTGGGCGGCAACCTAGACCCCTCGCCCGCCGGGGTCAAGCATCACTTCCCGACCGCCCCCAGAAAACGACGCTGGCCCGCCCCGAAGGGCGGGCCAGCACACAAGCCTGACGGCGAGTGTCGAACCGAATTACTTCAGTTCGACAGTGGCGCCGGCACCCTCGAGGGCGGCCTTTGCCTTCTCTGCGTCTTCCTTCGAGGCGTTCTCGAGGACGGTCTGGGGAGCGCCGTCGACCAGATCCTTGGCTTCCTTGAGGCCAAGATTCGTAAGTCCACGCACCTCCTTGATGACCTGGATCTTCTTGTCGCCAGCGCCGGTGAGAACGACGTCGAATTCGTCCTTCTCGGCAGCAGCTTCGCCGCCACCGCCGCCGCCTGCAGCCGGGGCTGCAGCAACAGCTACCGGAGCAGCTGCGGAAACGCCGAACTTCTCTTCGAAGTCCTTGAGTAGTTCACTGAGTTCGAGGACCGACATACCGGCGATCGCGTCGAGGATTTCTTCCTTGGTTGCCATTTTCAGCTCTCCTGGGTGTCACCCTCGGCCTCAGCCGGGGCAGCGTCGTTGGATTCGGCGGCGGCATCGGCCACGGCCTCGGGTGTTTCGGTGGTGTCTTCGGCTGCGGGAGCCTCGACCTCTGCCTCAGCAGCGGCTTCGGGGGCAGCGGCTTCTTCGACGGCAGGTTCTTCGGCCGGGGTCTCGATGACCTCGGGCACGCCACCCTGCTTCTCGATAAGTGCAGCTAGTCCGTAGGCGAAATCGCGAGGAAGCGCCTGCAGAAGTCCAGCGAACTGCACCATCGGGGCAGCGATGAGGCCAGCCAGCTGAGCCAGCAATTCCTCACGCGGTGCCACGTCGGCGAGTGCCTTGACGTCGGCCTGAGTGAGCAACTTCTCACCGAGGACGCCGCCCTTCACCACCAGGTTGGGATTGCCCTTTGCGAATTCACGCAGGGCCTTTGCGACGGCAACGGGGTCTCCGGTGCCGCCAGCGGGAACGAAGGCGATGGCCGTCGGTCCAGTCAGGTGTGAATCAAGATCAAGTCCAAGTTCGTTTGTCGCACGACGCACGAGCGTGTTCTTGTAGACCTTGTAGTCACCACCGGCTGCACGAAGTGCCGCACGAAGTTCTGCCAGTCCACTGACATCGATTCCGCGGTACTCGGTGAGCAGGACGGCTTCTGAATCACTGAAGCGCTCACGCACCTCGGCAACCACAGCCACCTTTTCCGGTCTCGGGTTTTCCATCGCACCTCCTCTCATCTGGTGTGTCTCTTCCGGTTCTCTGGTGCGTTGCACCAAATCACCGCTGGGCTGGTGTTGAACTGTTCCGAGGAACGATTCGACACCGGGTTGCCACGTTGGTGATTACCGACCGAATGGGCTGGAAAAAACACAACGGGGCGTCCGCCGCTTAGCGCGAGAACGCCCCGAAATTGGGAGGTTCACCTCGTCAGGTGGGTTCCGAGGAACCTGTTACACCCCAAGGGGCACCGGATGTCTGCGGCGAGCGGATTTAATTGACTGCGAACTGTAGTGGCGGGCTCAACTCAAGATCCAGCCCGACACAACAGCCAAAAACGACAGCAAAAAACAAAAGCGAAAAACTCAGACCTCTTCGATAACGAGCATGCGCTGGGAGTCAATCTTGACCCCCGGGCCCATGGTCGATGACAACGAGACCTTCTTGAAATAGCGACCCTTTGCCGAAGCAGGCTTGGCCTTTTCGAGCTCCTCGAGCACGGCACGGAGGTTGGCCACAAGGGCGGGAACCTCGAAGGAGACCTTGCCGATCGGGACATGAACGTTGCCCTGGCGATCGGTGCGGTACTCAACCTTGCCGCCCTTGAAGTCGGCAACGGCCTTGCCAACGTCGGGGGTGACGGTGCCGGTCTTGGGGTTGGGCATAAGACCACGCGGGCCAAGCTGACGGCCGAGCTTGCCAACCTGGGGCATGAGATCAGGGGTAGCGATGACGAGATCGAAATCCATCATTCCGCCTTCGACCTGCGCAAGCAGATCATCGGCGCCAACAAATTCGGCGCCTGCGTCGCGAGCGGCCTGCGCGGCATCGCCGGCGGCAAACACTGCGATGCGAACATCGGTACCGGTACCAGACGGGAGGGCAACAGTGCCACGAACCATTTGGTCGGCCTTGCGGGGGTCAACGCCCAGACGCACCGAAAGTTCAACGGTTTCATCGAACTTTGCCGATGCCAACGTCTTGACCTTGGTGACTGCTTCAGTCGAGCCATGCTGCGTAGCGCTGTCGAAACTGGATGCTGCTGCGTTGTACTTCTTACCGTGCTGTGCCATTTCGGCTCCCTCGGGTCGGGCACCACAGTGGGTGCAATCGATTCACCTGCCGGGCGAGGTTGTCCTCGGCATGGCGGGTTCGCAGGTGCGAACCGGTACTGAGATCAGCGAATTTCGATGCCCATGGAACGGGCGGTACCAGCAACCTGGAGGCGAGCAGCCTCGAGATCATTGGCGTTGAGATCAGGCATCTTGACCTGTGCGATCTCGGTGATCTGTGCGTCGGTGATGGAACCGGCGACGGCCTTCGACGGAGTCTGCGAACCCTTGGGCAGACCAGCGGCCTGCTTGATGAGCACCGAGGTCGGCGGGGTCTTGAGGATGAACGTAAAGCTGCGATCCTCGAAGATCGTGATCTCGACGGGCACAATGGTGCCCTTCTGCGCCTCAGTCTTGGCGTTGTATTCCTTGCAGAAATCCATGATCGCGACGCCGTGCGGGCCGAGCGCGGTACCGACGGGCGGGGCCGGGTTGGCTCCACCAGCGGGGATCTGGATTTTCACGACGGCCGAAACCTGCTTCTTGGCCATGATTGCGACTCGCTTCTTTTCTTGTGTTCCTGCGCCCAGCGGGCGGCGGGAGATTCTGACGGCTCGGAGCCGCCTCTGACAATTCCTCCGACCGAAGCCGGTACTTCCTAGAGCTTTGCGACCTGAGAGAACTCGAGTTCGACGGGAGTCTCACGACCGAAGATGTTGACCAACACCTTGACCTTGAGTTGATCCTCGTTGATCTCGACGATCTCGCCGGAGAAGTCGGCAAAGGGGCCTTCCTTGACCCGAACGGTTTCGCCCTGCTCGTATTCGAGGCGGGGCTTGCCGCGCTTTGTGGTGACCTCTTCGGTTTCGTCGGGAACGGTGAGGAAGTTCTCGACGTCGCGACGCGGAAGCGGCGACGGCTTTGCACCCTGACCAACGAAGCCGGTGATTCCTGGCGTGTTGCGAATGACGTACCAAGAATCGTCGGCCATATCGCAACGCACAAGGAGATAACCCGGGAAGACCTTCTTCTGAACGATCTGCTTTTTACCGTTCTTGAATTCGACGACGTCTTCCATAGGAATCACGCATTCGTGAATGCTGTCTTCCATGTTCATCGATTGCGTACGAGCTTCGAGGTTTTGCTTCACCTTCTTCTCGTAACCCGACTGGGTATGCACGACGTACCAACGACCGGGACGATCGAACGGACTTTGCGCACGCGGACGTGCTTGCTCAAGCAGTTCGTCGGTGTCGATGACGTCGACCTCGATCTCGGTGTCGATCACTTCGATGTCGCCTGCTTCATCAACGATGACGTCGATTTCCTCAATGATTTCTTCAACAATCACGTCGGATGCAGACGCATCTACTGCGTCGTTTGAAAATTGGGTGTCGTCATTCATGGTCATCAGGCGTTGAACAGTTTCAGTACGGCCTCGGAGAACACCCAATCGATACCGAAGATCAAGAGGGTGAAAAAGATGAGGGTGATGATGGTGATGATGGAGTAGTTGATGGTCTCGGGGCGAGTGGGCCACGCGACCTTGCGCAGTTCAGACCGAACCTCACGAGCGAACTCGACTGGACCAGTTCGTTCTTTCGCGCGTTGCTGGGTGCCTCGACGGGCGCGAATGGGTTCGCCATCGGGGCCAAGTTCGCCCTGACGCTGCAGCATTCGTTTTTGTTCTCTGTTGAGAGCCATCGAAACACTTCCACTTACGTTTCGCGCCGACATCGACGCGGACTTTTCGAGCAGGGCAGGAGGGACTTGAACCCCCAACCGTCGGTGTTGGAGACCGGTGCTCTACCAATTGAGCTACTGCCCTAGGGCACTACGCCGGGCCTGTGAGGGTACCAGCCGACGCGTTCGGCCAGACCCCTGCAGGTCCAAGTGGAAGAGACTAGGCCTCCTCCCCCATCCGTTGCGAACCGGGATTTTTCTGTCCCGGCGAAACCTCAGGCAGATCGGCGACGAGTGGCGAGTGCCAGCACGCCCCCAACCCCGGCGGCAGTGGCTGCGGCCAGCCCCACAATGGAGGCAGCCCTTCGGCTGGCTATTCGATGGCGTTCCCGGCGCTCGGCGGCCGAATCGAGCCCCTCAAGAAGGTCATCGAGGATCCCAGGGTCGGCCGGAACTGGGCGAAGGCGAAGACTGGCCAACGTGCGGCGAAGCCGACGAAAACGGGCCATTTCCGCCTGGCATCGCAGGCATTGAGCGACATGATCCATTTCCTCGATGGAGAGAAGCTCAGGATCGTCAAGGAGGTCGGGCATGAGCTCGACCAACCGATCACATGGCAGGACGGTCAACATCGTCATGGGTTCTCCCCTCAGCTTCGGAACGCAAGAAGACATCGTCACGCAAGCGATGACGAGCCCGATGCAATCGAACTTTGGCCGCCGAAACGGAAATTCCGAGTTCGGCAGCGATGACCTCGTGGGAGAGGTCGTAAATGTCACGCAGTACAACAACAGCCCGCAGCTTGGGAGGAAGTGCCGCTAAGGCCTTCTGTACCGCGTCACGCAAACTCGCAGATTCGGAACGACCTACCGGATCAATGCTCGGTGAAAGGTCGCTGAGTTCAAGATCTTCATCGAGTTCCTCGTGACGATGACGACGTCGACGACCTAACTGCGTGGACGCACAATTCGCCGTGATTCGATACAGCCAGGTTGTGAACCGAGCATCGCCACGGAATCGGCGAAGGCCGCGATAGGCACGCAAATATGCTTCTTGGCAAACGTCGCGCGCATCTTCCGCGTTGCCGGTTAATCGAAATGCCAGCGAATACGTGTCGGCCCAAGTGCGACGAACGAGCGCATCGAATGCGCCCCGATCACCGTCGCGCGCTTCGGCGACAAGTGTTCCCATTTCATTCGAGCCCAGACGCGTCACGTCGGCGGCAGCCACAGGGGCCACCGCCGACGTTGACTCGACATGCACCGACGATGAATCGTCGGTGTGCTTATTCAGCGGGTCTCCTTGTGCGCAGTGTGCACACGATCCCACTTGCAATACTTCATGAGCTCAATGCGCTCACGATCATTGATCTTGTTCTTCTTGGTGATGTAGTTGCGACGCTTACACACCTGGCATTCCAGAGTGACAGCGATTCGCTTGTCGTTGCGGGCCATAACGGCTGCTCCTACTTAAGGATCTTGGTGACGCGGCCGGCGCCGACGGTACGGCCACCTTCACGAATGGCGAAGCGCAAGCCCTCTTCCATCGCGATCGGGTGGATAAGTTCAACAGTCATCTCGGTGTTATCACCAGGGATACACATTTCCGTGCCCGCCGGAAGCGAGATCTGACCAGTCACATCGGTCGTACGGAAATAGAACTGCGGACGGTAATTGGTGAAGAACGGCTTATGACGACCGCCTTCTTCCTTGGTCAGAACATAGGTCTGAGCCTCGAAATCGGTATGAGGAGTGATCGAACCCGGCTTCGCGAGCACCTGACCACGCTCAACTTCTTCCTTCTTCGTTCCACGAAGAAGCGCACCAATGTTGTCTCCAGCGCGACCTTCATCAAGAAGCTTGCGGAACATTTCAACACCAGTACACGTCGTCTTCTGCGTCGGCTTAATACCAACGATTTCGATTTCGTCACCAGTGTGAACAATGCCCTGTTCCACACGACCGGTCACAACCGTGCCACGACCAGTGATCGTGAACACATCTTCAATCGGCATAAGGAACGGCTTGTCAGTGTCACGCTCAGGCTGAGGAATGTACGCATCAACAGCAGCCATAAGTTCAAGGATCTGCGCCGTTGCCGCCGCGTCACCCTCAAGAGCCTTCAACGCCGAAACCTTGATAACCGGAACATCGTCACCCGGGAACTCGTATTCGTTGAGAAGCTCACGAACCTCAAGCTCAACCAGATCAAGAAGCTCTTCATCATCGACCATGTCGACCTTGTTCAACGCAACAACCAACGAAGGCACACCAACCTGACGAGCAAGCAACACATGCTCACGAGTCTGAGGCATCGGACCATCAGCAGCCGAAACAACCAAAATCGCACCGTCAACCTGAGCGGCACCAGTGATCATGTTCTTGATGTAATCAGCATGGCCCGGCATATCAACATGCGCGTAATGACGATTCGGGGTCTCATACTCAACATGTGAAATGTTGATCGTGATACCACGCTCACGCTCTTCCGGCGCCTTATCAATATTCGCGAACTCAGTAAACGAGTTGCTCGACGGATCAGCATCCGCCAACACCTTCGTAATCGCCGCGGTCAACGTGGTCTTACCATGATCGATATGACCCATCGTGCCCACATTCGCGTGGGGCTTGGTCCGCTCGAACTTCTCGCGTGCCATGGTTTTCTCCTGGTGCCTTTCGTGGCCATTGCCTGAATTAGTGCGGCCTGTATTTGTACGTCTGACTGAGTACTGCGTGCTTCTTATTGCGTGTTGCGGATACTGCGAATTGAGACTGTGGTGCGATTTTGTTGCATTTGCACCGAGTGGGAATCGGATTCCCGATTGGTGTCGGCGGTCGGACTTGAACCGACGACCACTCGATTATGAGCCGAGTGCTCTGACCAGCTGAGCTACGCCGACATGTTGGACGGTTGGGCGGAGCCCTTCCGGCACAGAGCCCCCTGACAGAATCGAACTGTCGACCTTTTCCTTACCATGGAAACGCTCTGCCGACTGAGCTAAGGGGGCGCGTCGGGCGAGCCCGACAAAGGAGGCGTTATCTTGCCACGCCCCACAGGGGATTCCCAACTCACGACCTAGGGCACCGGTACGGTGATCGGTGTGAACCTCCGCCTCGCCCGCCCCGAAGATGCCGAAGCGACCCGTGAGATCTACAACACCGAGGTCACCGGCTCCACCGTCACCTTCGATCTCGTCCCCCGCTCAATCGACGATCAATTGGCCTGGCTCGACCAGCGCTCCGGGGCCATGGCCGTCGTTGTGGCCGAAATCGATGGCCAAGTCGTCGGATTCGCCTCACTCTCGCCCTACCGAGACCGGCCGGCCTATGCCACCACTGTTGAAGATTCGGTCTACGTCCATAACGACTTCCGCGGCCAAGGTGTGGCCCGAGCCCTATTGGCCGAGGTTCTCGACATTGCCTCTACCCGGGGCTTTCATGCCGTGATGGCCCGAATCGTCGGTGGCCACGATTCCTCGATCGGCCTCCACAGTTCTCTCGACTTCGAAATCGTCGGCACCGAGCGTGAGGTAGGCCGGAAATTCGGCAAATGGCTCGATGTCGTCATCATGCAGCGGATGCTCTGAGGCCCATCGGTCACTTTCGGAGGGCAGTCAGTGCTCCGCTATGGTTTCTCCCTTCAGGGTCGGTGCCCGAGCGGCCAAAGGGAACGGGCTGTAAACCCGTCGGCTATGCCTACGATGGTTCGAATCCATCTCGGCCCACCATCCGGCCCCCGCCCGTCGGGCGGGGTTGCCGGCTGGAACCCACTCATTTCGCCTCTTTGGGCGAACGGTTGGAACGAGGAACGCCATGCCGAGCTTCGATGTTGTGTCCGAAATCGACGAGCAGGAAGTTCGCAACGCGGTCGACCAGGCCTCGCGAGAACTCACGACTCGCTTTGATTTCAAAAACACCAACTCATCAGTCGAATACAAAGAACTCTCTATCGAGATGAAGTCGGCAAGTCCTGATCGACTCAATGCCGTTCGCCAAGTTCTTGAAGAGAAGTTGGTCAAGCGGAAGGTGTCGCTCAAGTCCCTTGAATACGGCAAAGTCGAAGACGCTGCAAGCAGCACGGTTCGCCAGACCGTCAAGATCGTTGCGGGCATTTCTAGCGAAAAGGCTAAAGCCGTCAATAAGGCGATCAAAGAACTCGGCCTCAAGGGTGTGTCGTCACAAACCCAAGGCGAACAGGTTCGCGTCACTGGAAAGAAGCGCGACGATCTTCAAGCCGTCATCGCCGGACTGAAAGAAGTCGATCTCGAGATCCCTCTGCAGTTCGAAAATTTCCGCGACTAACTCGCAGTCAGCTTACTCGTAGTACCCCGAGTGGATGTACACGCACGGGATTCCTTCGCCGTGAAACATGTCGGCGTTCTTTCGGTCGTCTTCAAACGCGAGTTGGATATCGAGCCCGAACTCGCGCAGCTCACCCACAGTGCACCTCTTGAACTCCCACGCTTCTTGACCTGAACGGTCTTCGCGCATACAGAGCAAATCCCAGCGCAGATCATGACGTGCAAGCCATTCAAGGGTTTGTGGTTGTACGCGCAACGGACGCGCTGTGAGCAACACCACATACAATTCCGGCGCCAAAAGACTGAGCAATCGTGCAAGTTCGTGGATGACCTCGTCGTCGCCGCATGCTTCAAAAAACGCGTTCCAATCGCGATTCGCGATGTGATGCTGACGATCGCTGGCATTCGACAACACGCCATCCATATCGAAAACAACTGTCGGACCCGGAACGATCGGTCCTTCTCTCCAACGCCAATTCTCGGGAGTAGTCACTTGCCGCTACCTGGTCCGTGCAACGCACTTTCGCGAATGGCATCGACAACGCTCGGATCGGCAAGTGTCGTGGTATCGCCAAGCGTGTTGCCGTCGGCGATATCACGAAGAAGCCGACGCATGATCTTGCCGCTTCGAGTCTTAGGAAGATCGGGAACGATGATCACGCGCTTTGGTCGGGCGGTTGGACCAATCTTGGTTGCGACGTGCGCACGCAGTTCATCCACTAGCGCATCATCAGCGGTGACTCCCCCACGCAGAATCACATACCCCACAATGGCTTGGCCGGTGAGGTCGTCAGTTGCACCAACAACCGCTGCTTCAGCAACAGAAGTGTGGTCGACAAGTGCGCTTTCAACTTCGGTGGTCGAGATGCGATGACCCGAAACGTTCATGACATCGTCGACACGACCAAGTAGCCAGATGTAGCCGTCATCATCGATCTTGGCGCCATCGCCTGCGAAATAGCGACCGGGATAGCGGCTCCAGTAGGTGTCTTTGTAACGCTCAGGGGAGCCCCAAATGCCACGAAGCATCGCTGGCCACGGACGGGTGAGCGTGAGGTAACCACCACCTCGCTCGATGGGATGGCCCTCTTCGTCAACCACTTCAACGCCGATACCAGGAAGGGCGAAGCACGCAGAACCCGGCTTGAGCGTTGTGACACCAGGAAGCGGCGAAATCATTTGGCCGCCCGTTTCGGTCTGCCACCACGTATCGACAATCGGGCAACGATTGCCACCGATGTGTTCGCTGTACCACATCCACGCTTCGGGATTAATGGACTCGCCGACCGAACCGAGTAAACGCAATGACGAGAGGTCGTGCTTCTGCGGTTCTTGTTCGCCCCACTTCATGAACATACGAATCGCGGTTGGCGCGGTGTAAAGCTGTGTGACCCCGTAGCGCTCGATGATGTCCCACATGCGATCCTTGCCGGGCGTATCGGGAGTGCCTTCGTACAACACCGACGTCGCGCCATTTACGAGTGGCCCATAGACGATGTAGCTGTGACCAGTCACCCAACCGATGTCGGCCGAACACCAATAGACATCGGTTTCAGGTTTGAGATCGAAAACGTACTTGTAGGTAAAAGCGACCTGCGTGAGGTAGCCGCCTGTTGTGTGCATGATGCCCTTGGGCTTTGCCGTTGTGCCCGAGGTGTAGAGCAAATACAACAACTGTTCTGAATCCATCGGTTCCGGCGGACATTCGGGCGCTGCGGCGGCCATGAGGTCGTGATACCAGTGATCACGACCATCGACCATGGTGACATCGGAATTGGTGCGTTGTACGACAACGACATCGGTGACTGTCGGACAAGACTCCACGGCCTCGTCGACGTTCGGCTTCAACAACGAAGCAGCGCCGCGTCGGTAACCTCCGTCGGCAGTGATAATGACTTTGCATTCGCCGTCGTGCACGCGATCAATAATCGAGTCGGGTGAGAATCCACCGAAAATCACCGAATGGGCAACACCAATTCGGGTGCAGGCCAACATCGCCACCGGAAGTTCGGGGATCATCGGCATATAGATGGCGACACGGTCGCCCTTTTCAAGACCAAGACCCTTCAATACATTGGCGAACTTCTTCACCTCGTCGAGAAGGTTGGCGTAAGTAATGGTGCGTGTATCGCCCGGTTCGCCCTCCCAGTGATAGGCAACGCGGCCACCAATGCCGTTGGCCACGTGGCGATCGAGGCAGTTCTCGGAAACATTCAGGGTTCCACCAACGAACCACTTGGCCAATGGAAGCTCCCATTCAAGGGTGGTATCGAAATCGGAATTCCAGGTGAGCAGTTCACGGGCCTGGCGGGCCCAGAAGGCTTCGTAATCGGCGTCAGCCTCGCGATACAGCGAGTCGTCGGACATGAGAGCAGCAGCTTTGAATTCCGGTGAGGGCGGGAAGATCCGCTCTTCAAAGAAATAGTCCTCGATCGTCGGTTCCGTCATTGCATCCCCCTCAAAACATGGCGAAGAGTCGCCGCTTCAACGTCGTGAGCCTACCGTTCGATGCGATCTCGATTCGTTGTCGGATCGAGTCGTCAGATCGTCCACTCAAGAAAAAGGAAATCGCCGAGGCCCCCGGATTGAAGCAATGACTCGGCCTCACCGATTCGACTCCGGGCCCGCAGGGCAGTGACATCGGGAGCCGATGCCTTCTCGGTCCAGATCTTGCGACCTTCTTCAACAAGTTGATCAATGCCTAACCGTTCAAGAACTTGTCGTTGTGTTGCCATGACCGTTGGTGCAACAGCAGCCCCAAGTTGGTCAAGCGCGACATCGGTGGTGATGTCACAGCTTCCAGGAGCGTCAAGGGGATGCCCACCTCGCTCTTGCCCAACGAAGGTGCGCAACCAACCCATGTCGGGACGAGCCGCGATTTCCGCGGTCGATGCCCCGTAGTCGATGGCGATCACAACGCCGCGTTCGAGACGGTCGATCGCCGCCGTAAGCCAGAGCACCGCTTGTTCTTGAAGTGGCATCCACTCCCCCACCGCAGCCGATGCCAACACCGGGGCAAGCAACGCAGGCACTTCAGTCGGAGCAACCACAAACTCAAGACCATCTTCTGCGTGATGCACGTCGAGACGTTCGAAGTTCCCTTCACCATCGTGACGAACAATGTTGAAGGCGAGATTGTCCAAAAGCTCATTGGCCAGAATGACGCCAGTAATTCCATACGGTGCAATTGGGCTTGAGGCGAACTGCGGGCCTGGGTTGTGGTCGTGTACGAACGAGTCGACAGCCGCGGCATCAAGATCGCCAATCCATCCACCAAGATGCTCCGCGTGCAATGCGCGTTGCTCGGCGGAACGTTCCACCATCAGGTAGCGAAGAGCCGAGCCGCACTCAGGAGAAGCGAACGCAATGGATCGGGCCAGCGTTCCTGGCCCTGCACCGAACTCGACGACCACAAACGATTCGGGTGAACCCAGCGCGAACCACTCCTCGTCGAGCCGGCGAGCGAGTAGCGCACCAAACAACGGGCCAACTTCGGGACTGGTTAAGAAATCTCCGCGACGACCCGCACGGCCGATAGTCGCGTAAAAACCAATCGACTCGTCATAGAGCGCGATGTCCATGAACTGCGCAAAGGACATCGTTGTTCCGACCGGGAACCGGGAGCGGAACTCGTTGGACATGTGCGATCAGCGCAGTAGTGAGAACAACGTGACGTGGTCAGTGAAGTGCGTAAGAGCTCCGGGGAAGACACCCCACACAAGCGTGACGGCCACAGTGATGATGAGGGCGAACGACAACGATGTCGGCACCTTGATCGGCGTGCGATCCCCGTCGGGGGCTTCGTCCATCCACATCACGCGGATGAGGCGGCCGTAGTAGCCGAATGCGATAACCGAGTTGAGGCCCACAATGACGGCGAGCACATAACCCGACGCGGTTCCGGCAGAAGCCAATGAACTAAAGATCGAGAGCTTGGCGAACCAACCTGCCGCCGGCGGAATGCCCGCTAGCGAGAACAGGAAGATCGTCATGCACACCGTGAGAACCGGGGCGTAAGAAAACAATCCGCCGAAACTCGTGATCTCACCTGAGCGCGTCTTACGGGCAACGGCCAGCACGACAGCAAATGCACCGAGATTCATGCCGGCGTAGATGAGTAGGTAGACAACGATCGACCGGAGTGCTTCGCTGCCCGTGCCAAGAGTGGCCCCTGCAACCGCAAGTGGAGCGAGGATGTAACCGGCCTGGGCGATACCGGAGTACGCCAGCATTCGCACCACATTGGTCTGCCGAAGAGCAATGAGATTGCCAACTGTCATGGACAGTGCAGCAAGGGCCCACATAAGCGGTTCCCAAACATCGTGACGACCGTAGAAACCGATGAAAAGCACGTTAAGGATGGCGACGAAGCCAGCAGCCTTTGAAGCAACCGCAAGGAACGATGTCACCGGGGTCGGCGCACCCTCGTAGGTATCGGGCGCCCACTGATGGAACGGCACCGCAGACACCTTGAAGGCAAATCCGATGAGCACAAACGCGATTCCCAGCGTAATGATCGGCTGCGAAGAAACGTAGGAGCCAAGATCTGCCCCGATGTCGACAAGTAGCGTCGAACCGGTAATGCCGAAGATGAGCGACATGCCGTACAGGAGAATCGCTGAAGCGAAAACACCCATGAGGTAGTACTTCAAGCCTGCTTCGTTGCTGTTCTGATCGCGCTTTCGCCATGCCGCCAACATGTACGCCGGGATGGAAACAAGCTCAAGCGCAATGAAGATGCTGATGAGATCACGAGCCGAGGCCATGACCACCATGCCGAGTACCGACGAAAGTAAGAGCGTGTAGTACTCGCCCTCGTGGTAGTCGCCCTCTGCGATGTAATTCGTCGAAAGCAGAATCACCACATAGCCGGCAACGAGAAAGAGTGCTTTCAGGACGAGCGCGTAATTGTCGACAACAAAGCCGCCGCCAAACATGACTCGATCAACACCGTCGTAGGCAAGGGTGGCGATCGGAATCAGAGCCAAAAGCAAACCGATTCCAGCAACCGACGATGATGCCCACCGTGAGCGCTCACCGGTGAACACGTCGACGAGAATCAACACCACGATGGTCGCGGCCACGATGATTTCGGGCGCGAGCGCGTGGTAGTCAAGGCTGGGAGCGGTCCAGGCGAAGGTCAGCAACTGGGCGAGCAACGGATCAGCCTCCGAGCCCGTTCACGATCGCGATCGTGCGAGATACGGCGCCATCAGTGACCTTGAAGATGATGTTGGGAACAAAGCCCAGCACGACGATGAGAATGAGGATCGGCGTCCATGCCAACCATTCGCTAAACGTGACGTCGTGCAGGTGCGGATCCTCTTCGAATTCCTTCGACGGAACACCGAAGCCCACACGCTGATACATCCAGAGCAGGTAGGCGGCAGACAAGACCGTTCCTATGGCGGCGACCACCATGAGTACACGGAAGAACGCGACGTTGAGGCCAAGACCTGGTTCGTATGCCGCCAGAATCGCCGGGAACTCACCCCAGAAACCAGCAAGGCCGGGAAGGCCCAGCGAGGCCATCACCGAGAAGCCAAGGATCCAGCCCATATGTGGCATCGACTTGAGCATGCCGCCCAGTCGTGAGATATCGAGGGTGTGGTAGCGGTCCTTGGTGGAACCAGCGACAAAGAAGAGCATGCCGGTAATAAGACCGTGCGCAACCATGCCGAAGATCGCAGCTTGCAAACCGAAGGTGGTGAGTGTGGCGATGCCAAGCATCACAAAACCCATATGCGATACCGACGAGAACGCGATGAGTCGCTTCATGTCAGTCTGCGCCAAACAGCACAACGCGCCGTAGATGATGCCGATGACAGCAAGCAATCCGATGAACGGTGCCCACTTTTCGGCTGCGCCCGGGAGAATTGGGATTGCGATACGGATGAAGCCGTAGGTGCCGAGCTTCAGGAGCACCGCAGCGAGGATGACTGAACCAACGGTCGGTGCCTGCGTGTGAGCATCGGGCAACCAGGTGTGGAACGGGAACATCGGGACCTTGATGCCGAAGCCGATGAACATGCCACCGAAGATCCAAAGGGCTGCACCAGTGGAAATACCGGTCGCGAGTTCCGGGAGGAGACGCACATCAAATGAGTGCATCATCTGGCCGTCGATTGAGACCTTGTCGGAGAGGAAATACAACGCAAGGAAGGCAACGATCATGAGTGCCGAGCCAAAGAGCGTGTACAGGAAGAACTTGAGCGATGCGTACTGACGCTTCTCGCCGCCCCATACGCCAATCATGAAATACATCGGCAGAAGCACAACCTCGAAGAAGACGAAGAACAGAATGAGGTCCTGGGCAACGAACGAACCGAGCATGCCGGTTTCGAGGATGAGGATGAGGATGAGGAACGCCTTGGGGTTCCTCGGTTCCGGAAAACGATTCCAGGAATAGATGATGCAGAGCGGCACGATCAACAGCGTGAGGGCGATCATTGGCAAAGAAATGCCATCGATACCCACGATGTAGCGACTGTTGATGATTGGGATCCATGCCATATCAACTACGAACTGCAGGCGACCGCTCGCGTCGTAGTCAAAGTTGGTCATAAGCAAGATGCCGATGAACCCAACCACGAGGCTGGCCGCAAGCGCGACCACCTTGTGGAACTGCTCTTTGGCTTTGGGCACGACCAACATGGCGAGTGCTCCCACAAGGGGGAGAAACACCAAAAGGCTGATACCCCAACTGTTCAGGAAATCTTTCATCGAATTGTCCTGGGCTCCTAGACGACGAACACGAGTACACCGGCGAGGACTACCGCGCCGGCAAAGAGGATCGAGGCGTACTGCTGGACCTTGCCGGTCTGGATCTTCCGAAGCAGCTGACCTGCTCCTTCAGAACCCTGACCAGATCCGTTGACTGCTCCATCGATGATGATCTGGTCAGCAAAGACATAAACGACGCCGGCGATTTTGCGGGCGCCATTGCCAATGCCGTTCACGACACCATCAATGATGTTTTGGTTAAACCAGTTCGCAGCGCGGGCAAGGGGGCCCGTTGTGCTTCCGGCGATAACGCCTGTATAGAGATTGTCGAGGTAGTACTTGTTCTCGAGGAACGTGTAACCAGCGTGTGCGATCTTGCTGCGCGAGGTCAGGCCATGTGGCCCGCGGTTCTTCTCGAAGTACTGGTATGCGACGAACAAGCCACCGGCGGCAAGAATCGTTGACGCAATCGCCAGCCACGGAGTGAACGGAGCATGTTGAATAGCCGGGAAGGCAAACGTGGGTTCAACAAAATGCTCGAACCTCGTAGTGAAGCTCCCAGGAAGTTTGAATCCGAAGAACGACTTGGGAAAGTTTGTGAAGCCCAACACGACTGCGCATCCAGCAAGGATGATGAGCGGAACCGTGATGACCTTCGGTGACTCGTGAGGATGGGCATGACCGCGGTACTTGCCCCAGAAGGTCATCCAGTATGCGCGACCCATGTATGCGGCAGTAAGGAACGCCGTGATGAGACCAAAGATCAACATGATCGTGTAGGCGTTCTCTTGACCGTTCGCAGAGCCAGCGAGAATTTCATCTTTCGACCAGAAGCCGGCCAGCGGGAAGATGCCAGCGAGCGCGAGTGTCGCAACCAGGAAGGTGGCGTGCGTGACCGGCATCTTCTTACGAAGACCACCCATTTCGCGCATATCAAAGCTGTGATGACACGCATGGGCCACCGAACCGGCGCCAAGGAACAAACACGCCTTGAAGAACGCATGCGTGAAGAGATGGAACACGCCAGCGGTCCAAGCTCCGACACCCAAAGCCATGACCATGTACCCGAGCTGCGAAATGGTCGAGTACGCCAACACCTTCTTGAGATCGGTCTGAACGAAAGCGAGCAGACCCCCAATGATGGTGGTGAACCCACCGATAAAGGCGACGTAATGGAACGTGCTACTTCCGATTGCGAGACCAGAGAAGAACACCCCATAAAGGCGAGCGATCAGATACACACCGGCAACAACCATGGTTGCCGCGTGGATGAGTGCCGACACCGGAGTTGGTCCTGCCATGGCATCGGGCAACCATGTATGTAACGGAAACTGGCCCGACTTCGATGTGACGCCGCCAAAGAGACACAAGGCGCCGATGAGAAGGAGCGCGGTGTTCGCGTTTCCTGACAAGGCGTATTCGTTGAGGTGAAGAACGTTGAAGCTGCTGCCCCCCGCCGCGAAGAACGTGATGATCACACCGAGAATGAGACCGATATCGCCTACACGGTTTGTTAGGAACGCCTTGAGTGCTGCATCGGTGTTCTTCTTTTCTTCCCACCAATGGCCGATTAGTCCAAACGAACAGACTCCGACTAGCTCCCAGCCCACCAGCATCTGCAGCGTGTTCGAACTGAGCACATAGAAGAGCATCGATGCGGTGAACAGAGAAAGGAACGCGTAGTAATGCGTAAAGCGCACATCGCCGCGCAAGTACTCGGTTGAGTAGATGTGCACGAGCAAAGAAATGATGCAGACGGTGATGAGCATCATTGCGGCGAGGCCGTCAACAAGCGTGCCCATCTCGAACTGCAAGCCACCGATCTGGAACCAAGTGACTGTGCGGACAACCGGCGGGACACTTTCGTGCTCGCCTCCGTAGGCTCCCGCCTCCGAGGCATGGCTCTCGCCCGACGCACTCTGTGAGTCAGTCGCAACTGTTTCGCCAGAATCCTTTGTGGCGGCGTTGATCTCTTCGCCGATGGTTTTGCCCGTCTGAGGGGTGAGACCATTCGCTTGGACGATCTCGGCAGCAAGCGCAGCGCCGGTAGGCGGGTTATTGACGCGATTGATCCAGTTGCCGGCGACGACGACGGAAAGGATGAGGCAGATTGACACTGAGGCGATACCAATGCCCGCAGTCACTCTGGTGCCCCAGCGCTTGCCAAAGAAAAGGATGACCAGGAACGACGCCGCCATGAGAGCGGGGATGATCCAGACCTTGTCGATGATGTTGAACACGACGATCAGCCCTTCAGCATGTCGACATCATCGATATTGATGCTTTGTCGGTTCCGATAGATGAGCAAGACAAGTGCGAGGCCGACGCCAACCTCGGCGGCGGCAACGGCGATGACGAAGAGCGCGAACACCTGACCAGTGACGTTGGCCATGTCGTTGACATGCCAGTAGGCACCGAAAGCGACAAGGTTGATGTTCACCGAATTGAGAATGAGTTCGATCGACATGAGAACGAGTACGCCGTTCTTGCGAGCGAGCACTCCGTAGACGCCGATGCAGAAAAGAATGGCGGCGAGGAGGAGGAACTGGTTGAGAAACATCAGTCACGCCTCGCAATCACAATTGCGCCGATAAGCGCAGCGAGCAGAAGCACTGACAGCACTTCAAACGGAAGGAGGTACGTGGAGAAAATGGAATCGCTCACCTCGGCGGTGCGTTGCACCGTCAGGTCTCCGAACTCAGTGTCCTTGAAACCGTCGATGAGCGAGTAACTCATGAGGCCGAACAGAGCCAACCCGATACCTGCACCGATGAACTTCGCTGACTTCTTGTTGTCGAGGTCATCGTCAGTGCCGGTCTTGGCTCGGGTGAGCATGATGCCGAACAAAAACAACACGATGATTGCGCCGAGGTAGACGAGTACCTGCGTGATGGCAACAAATTCTGCGGCGAGAAGGATGAACTGGGCCGCAGCGCCAGAAAGCACAAGCACCAGCCACAATGCTGCGTGCATGACGTTCTTTGTTGTCACGACACGGATCGCACCGAACACCATCATCACAGCGATGATGTAAAACGCGATGTTTTGAGCAACAAGAAGGGCGAGCATCAGCGCGGCACCTTCTTGACTTTGGCATCGGCGCCAGCCTCGTAGGGCTCAAATTCGGGGACGGTCTGCATCCACTGATCGAGACGGCTCTTGTCGTGGAGGAGATCGGCAATACGGACTTCGGAATACTCGTGCTCGGGGCTCCAGAACAGCGCATCGAATGGACAGACCTCGACGCAAATGCCGCAGTACATGCACAACGAGAAATCGATATCGAAGCGATCAAGTTCGTTCTTTTGGCGCGGCTTACCGCCTTCGCGGCGAGGCGGTGCGAGGTACTTGTGTGCCTCGATGAAGATGCACCAATCGGGACATTCGCGAGCACACAACATGCACGATGTGCAGTTCTCTTCGTGCAGCGCGATAACACCACGGGCACGCGGAGCAACTTCCTCACGCTCGTGCGGATAGCGAGTGGTCTGCGGACCGTCCTTGAGGGTCTTGACCATTTCACCGAACGTGACGCCAAGACCCTTAATGAGTCCGGGAACCTTGGGCTTGGGGGGCATCAGAGCACCACCTTCAGCGCAGCCGTGACGACAATGTTCACGAGAGCCAACGGGATGAGGACCTTCCAGGCAAGGCTCTGGAGCTGATCTTCACGGAATCGGGGGTAGGTGAATCGCACCCAGAAGATGATGAAGGCAACCATCATCACCTTGGCGAACAACACAATCGGACCAAGTACGTAGTACCAGTCACTCGACGTTGGAAGCCACGGCACTGCCCAACCGCCTAGGAACAACACCGCAGCAATAGCGGCAAATGCGAAGGCCGTTGCGAATTCAGCCAAGAAGAAGATGAGGAAACGGAAACCTGTGTATTCGACCTGATAACCGGAAACGATTTCCGATTCCGCAACCGGCATATCGAACGGGGGCTGAGTGAGTTCGGCTTGCACCGCTGCGATGAAGATAAAAAAGCCCACGAACTGCGTGAGGATGTAGGGATTGCCGATGCCGCCCCAACCGAAGATTGCGCCGTCGGCTTGTGCGAAGACAATGCCGTTGAGGCTCATTGTTCCGGCTTGAATGACCACGCCGACAACGGCAAGCACCATCGGAAGTTCGTACGCGATGAGCTGGCCTGCGGCGCGGAGGGCACCCATGAGCGAGTACTTATTCGCCGACGCCCAGCCGGCCATGAGCACGCCGATCACTGACAGCGATGAAATCGCAAGCACAAAGAACACGCCGACGTCGAGGTCGGCGACCACGAGACGCATCGATGCCGGAAGCGCAACGTAGAGAAGCAGCGTCGACATGAGCACCACAAGAGGTGCAACCTTGAACACCCAACGATCGGCACCATTCGGAGCGATGTCTTCCTTCTGAAGGAATTTCACACCGTCTGCAAGAAGCTGCAACGTGCCGCGAGGGCCAGCCTCTTGTGGACCAAGACGGCTCTGCATCCAGGACATGATCTTGAACAAGAAGACCATGCCGAGAATGAGTGCTGTGGTGGGAACGACCGCGCTGACGACGACGACCTTGATAAGGGTCGAAAGCCAATAGGGCGGATCGAAGGAAGCGAGAAGAAGCGTCATCGGTCGATGTCACCCAAGATGAAGTAGAGGCTGCCGAGGATGGAGACGAGATCAGGAACGTACGCGCCCCGAGCCACCCACGGCACGATGGAAACGTTGTTAAACGAAGCTGATCGGATCTTGACCCGGAAGGGGACCAAGTCACCCTTCGACACCACGTAGTAACCCATTTCGCCGAGAGGATTCTCGGTAGCAACGTAGGCCTCACCCTCGGGCACCTTGATGATGCGCGGGACCTTGGCCATGACCGGACCACTCGGAATGGTGTCGAGAAGTTGCTTAACAATCTTTGCCGCTTCACGGGTTTCTTGAAGTCGGACCCACGTGCGAGCGAAGCAGTCGCCATCGGGATGCGTCCAGACCTTCCAGTCAGCCTTGTCATAAACAAGGCCCGGAGGACAGTTGTCTCGGCGTAGATCCCAGTCAACGCCAGAGGCACGGAGGTTGGCACCGGAAAGGCCATAGGAGAGCGCGATTTCAGCGGGGATAACACCGATGCCGCGCGTACGGGCTTGGAAGATTTCGTTGCCAACGAGGAGGTCTTCTAACTCGTCACAGAAGGCAAGAAGTTTGTCCATCGCCGTGTGCGAGGAGTCGATCCAACCCTTTGGTAGATCGTCCTTAAGGCCACCGATGCGATCGAAGTTCGGATGGAAACGACCACCGGTGGCCGACTCGATTTGGTTGAGCACCCACTCGCGATCGCGGAACGCGTAGAAAGCAGCAGTCATGCCGCCAAGTTGCAAACCGAAGTCGCCAAGGAAGAGTGAGATGTTCGCGATTCGCGACATTTCGAAAAGAATGGTGCGGATCCACTGCGCACGAGGCGGTGCCTCAACATCCATAAGTTTTTCGGCAGCGAGGATGAATGGAACCTCGTTCGCGAAACTTCCGAGCCAGTCGATGCGGTTGATGAGTGCATTGATCTGCGGGTAGGTACGAACCTCTGTGAGTTTTTCGTAGCCACGATGCATGTAGCCACACATCGGTTCAGCAGAGATGACCTGTTCGCCATCGAGACGAGCGACGATGCGCATCGTCCCATGTGTGGCCGGATGCTGCGGGCCCATGTTGAGGGTCATGCCCTCGGTTTCGAAATCGAGGTTGATCCGATTGTCGACGGCCTCGGCGGCGAGAGCGGCAACTGATTGCGGATCGCTAACGGCGGTCATTCGCCCTCTCCTTCCTCGTCGGCAACACCAGGCATTGGTTCGACATCGACGATGCCGGGCCAAGGGCGAACCCGACGAGCCAGCAACGGAAAATCCTTACGAAGGGGATGCCCGACAAAATCGGCAGGCAAATACATGTTGATCATGTTCGGATGTCCCTCGAAAGCGAAGCCAAACATTTCGCGAGCTTCACGTTCGTGCCAGTTCGCACCGGCGTAGACGTTCGACCACGTACCTGCAGTGAGATCGTCGTCGGGAAGGTCGCACTTGAACGTGATGCCCATACCGGCAGTAATTGAGTAGACCCGAGCAAGAAGTTGGAATCGGGTTTCGCCACCGGCATAACCCTGCACCATTGGTTCTGGTTCCTTTGCAGGTGCACCGGAAACAATGCGGTCTTCTTGGGCGTCCATGTCGCGACCAAATGGCGATGGAAGCCAGTCAATCGCCGAGAGAAAGTCGAAGAAGCGATAGCCCATGGCCTTCGCCGCTTCAGCAGCTGCGACCCAGTTGGCGCGATCGACGCGAATCCAGAGGTCGTCTCCGGGACGGATATGCGATCCGACGACACCCTCGCCGAGGCGCGCGGTGACCTCGGCCAGAACGGCCTCTCGCGCCTCATCGATTTGGGGCGCTGTCGCTTCGGGCGTCTCAGTGTCAGCTGACGACAATTGGCTCACCCTTCCAACGCTCGGCCATGTCTTCATGCGCGATGCGCTCCTGCAGAAGGATGATGCCTTCCAGGAGAGCTTCGGGACGTGGCGGGCAACCAGGCACGTAAACGTCGACCGGGATCAACTGATCGACGCCCTTGGTGACCGAATAGCTGTCCCAGTAGGGGCCGCCGCAGTTGGCGCAGGATCCCATGGAGATGACGTACTTAGGGTCGGGCATCTGCTCGTAAAGACGAACGACGGCCGGTGCGAGTTTGTCAGTAACGGTGCCGGCGATGACCACGAGGTCGGCCTGACGAGGACTAGCCGGGAACGGGATGACGCCGAGACGCATCACGTCATAACGCGGCGAGGCGAATGCCGCACCCATTTCGATGGCGCAACACGCAAGGCCCCACTGGTAGGCCCAGATGGAGTACTTGCGAGAAATATTGAGGAGTTTGGCGAGCGGCTTAGGCAGCTTGCCACTTTCAACTAAGCCCATTGAAGCACCTTCTTGCGCCAGGCATACAGGAGGCCGAGGGCCAGGATGACAACGAAAATCAACATCTCAATAAGACCGAAGACGCCGTAGACCTCGAGCCGCGTCGCCCACGGGAAGATGAAGACCGCTTCGACGTCGAACATCACGAAGAGAAGGGCATAGATGTAATAGCGGATTTGGCTCTGCGACCAGCCACTTCCGACGGGATCAACACCGGATTCGTAGACCAGATACTTCTGTTCTTGGGGTCGCGTTGGTCGGAAGATCTTGCCGATGCCGAGAAGACCAGCCCCGAGGCCGATACCTACGCCCGCGAAAATTGCAACCGTGAGGTACTGCCTGACGAAATCGGAGTACTCAATCATCGTTCCCGGACACTACAGAAGGGCCGAACACGGCATGAAATCCACGTGGCATAGAAGCGGTTCAATCTTTGGCGATCAACGACCAGCGGTGGTGGACCCAGAGGTGGATCCGGCCGCGCCGAGGTTGAGTGAGTCGGTGGATGGTGCAGCGTGCACTGCTGCCGGAGTGGCGTCGCGGGCGGGATCAAGCAGGAGATCTGGGAAAATGCCGTAGCCGATCGTGACGACAACGCAGATCGCGATGGCGAGACCAGCGGCAAAAGGCACATGGAGTCGCTTTGACCGATCAATGACCTCTTCAGTCCCATCGTCGCCACCGGACATGAACATGGCCACAATGATCCGGAGATACAGGAAGGCCGAGATAACAGCCGAAACCATGGCAATGATCGCCAATGGGACGGCGTGGGCGTCAGCCGCAGCGGTGATTGAGAGGAACTTGGCGAAGAAGCCGGCGGTGAACGGAACGCCCGCCTGAGCCAGGAGCATGACAATAAAGGAAGCGGCCAGCAAGGGGTTCGAGCGAGCCAGGCCGTTGTAGTCAGAGAGCTGGTGGTTTCCGTCGCCCTTACGCCCCACGATCGCGACCACACCAAAGGAGCCCGCCACCATGAAGGTGTAGACGGCCACATAAAAGGCAGCAGCAGTGACGCCGTTGACGCTGTTGGCTTGGATAGCCATGAGAATGAAACCCGCATGGCTGATTGAGGAGTAGGCCAGCATGCGCTTGACGTTGCTCTGAACGATCGCGAGCGCCGCTCCAACGACCATCGACAGGATTGCCAACACGTACACAATGGGCTTCCACGTCGAGGCGTAGTTCGGGAAGGTCAACATGAACACACGAACCAGGCCAGCAACTGCTGCAGCCTTCACGCCAGATGCCATCCATGCGGTTGCCGGAGTGGGCGCACCGTCGTAGACGTCGGGGCTCCACGCGTGGAACGGAACCGCCGAGATTTTGAACGCCAAGCCAACGAGCACGAGCACGAGCCCAACGAGAAGTAGGCCGTTGTGGATCGGGACAACCGCAGACATGAAGTCTCGGATATCGGCAAAATTGGTCGAGCCAGTCGCGCCGTAGAGCATCGCGATGCCATACAGAAGAAACGCTGATGAAAACGCTCCCAAGATGAAGTACTTGATTCCCGATTCTTGCGACTGCACCCGGCGCAGGTTCATGCCAGCAAGCACATAGACCGCAATGGAGAGTGTCTCGAGGCCGATGAATAGAACGATGAGATCGTTCGACATCGCCATGATGACGCCACCAACAGCAGAAAGCAGAAGCAGGACGTAAAACTCCGGGCCCGTCATGGACTCACGACGCAGGAAACTGTCGGCCAACAACGCGGCTAACACGACGCCAAGACACAACACGATCGTGATGAAAAGCGAGAAGCCATCAATGCCAACCGCTCCACCGGCGGTACTGAACGGACCGGTCTGCGATTGGTCGAGGTTCCACCACAACAGCGAATCCCAGCCCTGCACGCGTGCCCACATCGGCAGCGAGCTGATTGCCGCAGCCACAGCGATTGCAACCGTGGTCAGCGTGAACAGACCCTTTGGCTCACGCTTCTTCAAGAACGAAGAGAACGTGAGCGTGAGCAATCCGCCGACCAACAAGATGATCAACGGAAGCAGTGCCAGCCAGTCGATTGACGGACCAGCAACTTGCACGATTCCAGAATCGAGGGCTTCGGCAGCAACATCGCCACCGCGAAGCATGCTGGGATCGACCTGAGCGAGAAGCGGCGCGATCACTGGCTCTCTCCCTGTCCGTTCGTGGCGACACCAAGAGAGGTTTCACCGGTCTTCGAAAGCGAGGACTCGGGAAGATAAAGGAGATCAGCGCCCTTGCGGGTGATTGGCTCGCGGAATCCGTCGACCTTCACTTCGAGACGAGTCACAACTCGCTTCACCGAAGGCTCTATGCGGTCGAGAACCGGCTTCGGGTAGATGCCGAGGAAGATAATGAGACCGACAAGTGGGACCATGACGAGCTTTTCGGAAATCTTGAGATCCGGAAAGTTCTTGTTCGCTTCGTCGGGTTCGCCTTGGAACACACGCTGGTAGGCCCAAAGCAAATAGAGCGCAGCAACGATTACGCCTGTCGCAGCGATGACTGCCCACCAACGGTTGGCAACAAAGGTGCCGACAAGCACAAGGAATTCACCAACGAAACCGTTCAAACCAGGGACGCCAATCGACGCAAGCATCACAAGCGTGAATATGCCAGCGAAGACCGGGGCCACCTTTGCAATTCCGTTGAGTTCGGAAATTTCGTAGGTATGGCGACGTGAGTAGAGGAATCCAAGAAGGATGAACAACGCGCCAGTAGTGATGCCGTGGTTAACCATCTGAAGCACAGAACCTTGAATGCCTTCAACGTTCAGGGCGAACAGACCCATGAGTGCGAAGCCCATGTGTGCGACTGATGAGTAGGCAACGAGACGTTTGAGGTTGCGCTGCATCGCCGCAACGATGCCGCCATAAACCACACCGATCGTGGCCAAGGTGAGCATCACCGGTGCGAACCAAACCGTTGCCTCGGGGAACAGCTCAAGTCCGTAACGAAGGAAACCGTAGGTGCCGAGTTTGAGGAGGATGCCGGCAAGGTCGATAGAACCCGCCGTTGGAGCCTCGGTGTGTGCATCGGGTAGCCATGTGTGGAATGGGAACGATGGAACCTTCACTGCGAAGGCAATCGCCATACCCAAGAACAACCAACGACCGGTACTGGTCGCCAAATTGTCTGTGGCGATGATCTTGGTGAAGTCGAATGACACGCCGCCGTTGTCGCCGGCCCCGGCGAGAACCGCGAGCGTGACGATGGAAACCAGCATGAACGCTGAACCGAGCATTGTGTAAAGGAAGAACTTCGTGGCGGCGTAGATCCGACGGCCGTGTCCCCACTTGCCGATGAGCATGTAGAGGGGCACAAGAGTGATCTCGAACATCAAGAAGAAAAGAAAGAGATCAAGTGCAAGGAACGCACCCATACAACCCGCCATCAGGAGGGTGAGCCACGCGTAGTAGCCCTTGGGGCTGTGTGCAGGCTTTGCAGCGAAAAGCGCTATCGGAAACAGGATGCCAGTGAGCACAACAAGGAAGAGTGAGATGCCGTCGACGCCAAGGAAGAACTTGATGTCGAGTGACTGCACCCATGTCTGCTGAACCACGAACTGGAATCCAGCATCATCGGTCTTGAACTGAACGAGCAATGCAATGCTCAATATTCCGGTGAGCAGCGCGGTGAGGATCGCCATCTGTCGTGAAAGTTCCGGACGGGAACTCGGCATGAGTGCGATAAGGACAGCACCGACGACTGGAACGAAGATCAGTGCAGGAAGGATCGGGAACGATGCTGAACCACCCGCAGCAAACACGGCTGAAAGTAGTGACGCGCTCATCAGAAACTCACCTGCGTCATGACGAATGCGACGATCAGAATGGCACCAACACCGATCATGAGTGCATACCAGCGCACGTAGCCGTTCTCGATAGCGCGGAGTCGGGACGCACCACCACGAGTGGCTCGTCCGACACCATTAACTGCACCATCGATAACCACCTTGTCGAACATGGCGATGAGTTCAAAGCCTTTACGACCAATCCCACCCATGAACTTTGTGATGCTCTGGTCGATATACCAACCGTTGGCGAAGAACGGAAGTTCAATGCGACGCGGATCCACTTTGTTCTTCAGGTACACCATGTAGGCGGCGAAGATCCCGAGAAGGGCGATCGTCGTTGAGAGGGCCAGTTCAAAGGTGAGCTGAAAGGCGCCAAGATCAAAGTTCGCTTGGTTCTCGCCAACGACTGGCTCAAGCCAGTTGTTGAGGAACTCAAGGTTGTGAGTGAACGGAAGGTTCAGGAAACCGGCAACCGCGGCGAAGAATGCCAGCACCACAAGAGGCACCAACATTGGCCATTTCGATTCGTGCGGATGCACTGCACCGTGGCCAGCATGAGCGTCATCGTGCTCATCGGCATGTTCGTCCGAATCGGCAACATCGACAGCAGTGTGCGCCTTGAGATTGGCGAGTTCACCCTCGGCTGATTCGCCCCAACGTGCATCGCCGTAGAAGACGCGGAATACGAGACGGCTCATGTAGAACGCGGTGAGCAATGCAGTGACGAGACCAATCACATAGAGGATCGGGCTCTTATGAAGCGCATACGCAAGGATGTCGTCCTTCGACCAGAAACCCGAGAACGGCGGGACACCGGCGATAGCAAGCCAGCCAATGATGAACGTGACTGCGGTGACAGGCATGACTTTGCGCAAAGCACCCATGCGACGCATGTCTTGCTCATCGTGCATTCCGTGGATGACTGAACCAGCACCAAGGAAGAGCAACGCCTTGAAGAATGCGTGCGTGATCATGTGGAAGATCGCTGCGGTGTATCCGCCGACACCTATAGCCAAAAACATGTATCCGAGCTGACTAACGGTTGAGTATGCGAGGACCTTCTTGATGTCCTGTTGAGCCATAGCGATCGTCGCGGCGAGAAATGCGGTTGCGATACCGACAATGGCGATCATCCAAGGAATCCAGGATGCCGAAGCGGCGATGATCGGGTTCACACGAACGAGCAAGTACACGCCTGCGGTCACCATCGTTGCAGCGTGAATAAGTGCCGACACTGGGGTGGGGCCAGCCATGGCGTCGGGCAACCAGATAAACAACGGAATCTGTGCTGACTTGCCAATGGCACCAACAAACAGCATCAGTGCAATGAACGTCGCCGTGGTTTCCGCGAGTTCCGGAGATAACGGAAGGAACTCTGTATAGGTGACGGTCCCAAAGGCGAAGAACGTCATGAAGATTGCGACCATGAAACCCCAGTCGCCAACCCGGTTCGTGATGAACGCCTTCTTGCCTGCGCTGGCGTTTTCATCCTTTTCAAACCAGAACGCAATGAGGAAGTACGAACAAGCACCCACGCCTTCCCAGCCAAGGAACGTAAGCACCAAGTTGTCGCCAAGAACAAGGATGAGCATCGAGAACACGAACAGGTTCAAGTACGTGAAAAAACGCGGGAAGCGACTGTCTCCATGCATGTAGCCAATTGAGTAGAGATGGATGAGCGATGCGATGCCCGTTACAAAAAGCACCATCGCCATTGAAAGAGGATCGAGCAAGAAACCAATATCAACGCTGAAGTTTCCAGCCGGGATCCATTCGAACAACGAAAGTTCGTAGGTGTGTTCGGGCTCACCCCAAAGTCCGGCGAACACAACACAGGCGGTCACGAACGAAAGGGCGACCGCAACGGTGCCGATCCAACCAGCCCGCGGTTCACCAATGCGCTTACCGAAAAACACCAAAATCAAGAAACCTGCAAGCGGCAGTGCAGGGATTAACCAGACGAGTCCGACCATGTCCCCTATCCCCTCAATGTCCGAAGGTCATCGGCGGTAGCGCCGGGACGACGACGTGCCATCGCCACAATGAGGGCCAAGCCCACGACAACTTCGGCAGCGGCGACAACCATCACGAAAAAGACGATGATCTGACCAGAGATGTCATCGAGCATCTTTCCGAATGTTACGAACGAAAGGTTCACGGCGTTGAGCATGAGTTCGACGCACATGATCATGACGAGTGGATTGCGGCGGATGAGAACGCCGACGCCACCGATCACAAAAAGGATCGCCGAGAGCATCAGGTACGCGAGTGAGAGATTTGAGCTCATCAGTGCGCCCCTTCCTCGGGAATGGCGGTAAGTGGTTCGTCGCCCATGTCGGTCATGGATTCCGGCTCAGGTATGGGCTGGAGATCGCGGGGGCGGCGGGAAAGAACAACCGCTCCGACAACAGCGATGGTGAGAAGAGCGGCAGTGACTTCAAGCGCAAAGACGTAGGTCGTGAACAGCTCGGTACCGATCTGCGTGATATTTGAGACCGTGGGCGAGAGAGCGCCAGTGACCGACCGTGAGCCAGTAACGATGGCGTCCTTCCCGATAATGATGATGGCGAGCATCGCTCCGAGAAAAAGCAGCCCTACGAGCCCGGCAAGAAGTCGTTGGCCAACCAAGGGTTCGGTATCGAGGTCCTCTTCACGATCGACGCCCAAAAGCATCATGACAAAGAGGATGAGTACGACGATGGCGCCGGTGTACACGATGACCTGTACAACGGCGAGCAGCTCGGCACCGAGGTTCAGGAAAAGCACAGCGATCCCGAACAGCGTCGCAATGAGGCTGAGCGCAGCATGCACCGGGTTACGCGAGGAAACGACCCCGAGTCCTCCGGCAAGCACGATGAGCGCACTAACGATAAAGACCGCAGTTTCCATGATCAGCGATCACCGCCGTGCTCATCGTCGTGATGCTCGTCGTGTTCAGGCGATACGTGCTCGGGGGTTCCCGGTGCGTGATCCTCGTGGCCGTGACCGTGTTCGTCGATCATCTCGCTAGGAGTAGCCACGGAGTCCTTGAGTTCCTGCGCTGCTTCAGGCGCACGAATGCCATAACCAAGTTCGCCCGACCAACCAACAACGCCTTCGAAGGCTGCAGAACCAGAGGGTGACGTTGCGCGCATCCAAGCAGAGGTCGGCAAATCTTCGCCGGCTCGCCAATCTTCCCACGGCATCTTCTGGGGCATGCCGTCATCGTCAACAACGAGTTCGGTCTTGGTGTAGATCGCGTCGGCGCGGTTTGTGAACGAGAACTCAAACATCTTGCTCTCGGTAATGGCTTCGGTCGGGCAGGCTTCAACACAAAGATCGCAATGGATGCATCGGAGATAGTTGATCTCGTAGATGTAGCCAAAACGCTCGCCGGGAGAAACTGGGTCCTCAATCGGATTGTCGGCACCACGCACGAAGATGCACTTCGCAGGGCACACACCGGCGCAGAGTTCGCAACCGATGCACTTTTCCATTCCGTCTTCGTAACGATTGAGAACGTGACGACCATGAACCCGAATCGGCTTGGGCGCCTTTTCTTTCGGATACTGCGTTGTGACGCGTTGCTTGCGGCCGATTTGGCGCAGGCTGACGAGAAAACCACCGAGGTAACCCATCAGTCGACCACTCCTTCAAGTCGGCGAGCTTTGGATGTTGCAATCGCTGCCTTGAGAAGTCCGTAGCCAGTAAGGCCTACAACAACGCCGATTGCAACAGTGATGAATCCGTTCCACTGCTGATCACGCGCAACCCAGAACGTGGCGAGAAGGAGAATCCATCCGAGCGAAAGCGGAATGAGCACCTTCCAGCCAAGATCCATGAGCTGGTCGTAGCGAACACGGGGAACCGTGCTGCGCACCCAAACGAACAAGAACAGGAACCCGGTCATCTTGAGGAGGAACCAAATGATTCCCCACAGCCAACCTGGTCCAAGAAGCGCAGGACCGGCAGGGCCGCCCAAGAACAGGGTGACGATGATTGCAGCCATAGTTACCGAGTTCATGAACTCAGCAACAAAGAAGAGCGCGAAGCGAATTGAGGAATACTCGGTGTGATAGCTGCCGACCAGTTCCTGTTCCGCTTCAACAAGGTCAAACGGTGGACGATTGAGTTCTGCTTGGCTTGCAAGCAAGAAGACCACGAACGGCACAAACCCTGTGGCAATGAGATTCCAATGAGGGATGAAGCCGCCCCAACCGCTGCCAGCCTGCGCCATCACGATGCCGTGCGTACTAAGCGTGCCTGTCGTGAGCACCACTGCACACACGGAAAGTCCGAGTGCCGCTTCATAAGAGACCATCTGCGCCGAAGCGCGAACAGAACCAATGAGCGGATACTTCGAACCTGATGACCAACCAGCCAGCATGACGCCGTAGACCGCGATCGACGACATAGCGAGAGCGAACAGGATGCCAATCGACGGATCGGCGAGTTGGAGATAGGTCGTACGCCCAAAGATCTCGACCGATCCATCGTGACCATTACTGAAATCGCCACCGAAGGGAACAATCGTGAAAAGCAAGAATGCAGGAACCACAGTGAGCAGCGGCGCCAAAATAAAGACCCGACGTTCGGCCCTATCGGGGATGAGATCTTCTTTGAAGAAGAACTTGATGCCGTCGGCAAGCGTCTGAAGGATGCCGAACGGGCCTGCAGTGTTGGGGCCGACTCGGTTCTGGAAATCGCTAACAACCTTGCGTTCAAACCAAATCATCAACATGGTCGCCACCAAAAGGAATGCGAAAACGCACACGACCTTCAGGATGACGATGAGCACAACAGCAAGATCGATAGGGCCAGAGAGAAGCGGATCACCACCGAGCATTTGCGCCACCTCCCGCAAGGGCGTTCATGAAAGCAAAAGAGTTCGAGCTCATGGTGCCGTCTCGATCCTGACTTCGGCGACAAGTTCATCGGCAGAGACAAGGTCGCTCACGCGCCCATCGGCCTGATTAACGACCATCGCAGCAACGCCACGAGGAACGCCCGGATCGGATTGCACCGTGACGTTCACCGACGCCTTCGCCGTACGAACAATTGCGCGTCCTCCGGAAGCGACACCGAGGCGATCAAACTCCCACGGATTCAACGAAACGGTCGAGCCAGGGGCGAGCGGCGCAAGCGAAGGTGCCGACTGCACAAGCGTGCCTTGGTCGTACAACTTTCGAGATGCAACAAGACGGAAGCCGTAGGAATCGACCGGAGGAGAAACAATCGCCGCGATCGGCGTGAACTGAACGAACGGAGGCAGACCGCCAGCAACATCGGAGTCGTCGGAGATGATCTCGATCAGACCTTCAACGTCATCGCCGTCGGTCTCTTCAGTAACAACATCGGCAGTGACGTCGACCTCGGCGCCATCTTCGGACACCGTCACGGTTTCGTCGACGATCACAATGTCATCGTCGTCTTCATCGATGATCACAACGACATCGAGGGGAAGCAGGATGCCATCGGGCGAACCCTCGGCAATTGCTTGATCAAGTGCAAGGTACGCCGGGGCAACTGCGGAAATCTCAGAAAGAACATCGGCGAAGTTTTCGAAACCAAGATCGGTGCCGAGTCGACTCGAAACCTCGGCTGCAAGCATCCAGTCAGCACGCGAAGTTCCCGGCGGTGTTACGCGATGTGAAAGCGTGCTGACGCGGCCTTCGATGTTCGTGGTTGTGCCTGTCTTTTCGGCAAAGCCTGCAGCAGCAAGCACAACATCGGCGCGCCTACTTGAAGAATTGAGTGCCGTGTCAACTGCGAGCACCGTGCGTGCACCCGTGAGACCACGCTCGGCGAGATCGGCATCGGGGAAGTCAGAAAGCGGATCGGCGCCCAAAAGAACAAGGACATCGATGCGTCCGTCGGCGGCTGCTCGAAGAATGCCTTCTGTATCGAGACCAGTTGTACTTGGCGTTGCCGGCCAGACCTCGGAGTACCACTCAGCACCATCTTCGAGCGTGACGCGACCGGGAAGAAGTCCCGGAGCAAGGCCCATGTCGAGTGCACCGCGAACGTTCGAACGACGCAATGCCGAGAGGAACGTGGTGTCGGGGCGAGCGTTGAGAATTGCAGAGGCTGCAGCGACCGTGATGCTTGCCGATTCGGCGAGCGATGCACGACCAAGCACAACAGTGATCGGGCCAGTCGATGCAGAAAGAGCCCCACGAGCCTGCTCGAGTTCTTCAGCAGAAACGCCGGCAATTTCGCGATCCATGACTGACGAGCCCACGAGCGCAGCGACGACATCGGCGGTTTCACCTGGGCGGGGATGCACCGACGCGGCAGCAAGCGAGGTGATCCCGCTCGAACGAGGCGAAACCTCGACGATGGTGACGCGATCTTCGACAACAGCGTGACGAAGACGGAGGAACAGAACAGGAAGTTCTTCCTTGACGTCGGGACCGAGCAACAGGACGGTGCCGCCAGGAGCACAGACCTCGTCGATTGTTGCACTCGGGAGACCGAGAACTACGTGAGCAGGAAGTCCATCGCCAAGTTGCGCGTCGACATTGTCGGTAGCAAGAACACCCTTGAACAGTTTCGACCATGCATAGGCGTCTTCGTTCGTGAGACGTGAACCACCGATGACACCAATTGACTGCGCTGAGGATGCGTTGTCGAGTGCACTCGCGAAACGACCCAACGCGTCGGACCACTTCGCCGCGACCAAGCCCGAGCCATCGCGAACCAGTGGTTCGGAAAGTCGCGCATCAGATGTCACGACCTGGCTGGAGAAACGACCCTTATCGCACAGCCAACCCCAGTTGACCGGATCAATATCGACACCGGCGAAACGTTGGACCTGATCGCGAGATGAGTCGATGGAGATACGACAACCAACCGAACAGGTCTGGCAGGTGGACTCGGTGGTTTCAAGATCCCAAGGACGAGCCTTGAATCGATAGGTCGATGCGGTCAGTGCGCCGACTGGGCAGATCTGCACAGTGTTACCACTGAAGTACGAAGCAAAGGGTTCATCGGGGAATGTGTTGACTTCGGTGTTGTTGCCGCGATGAATGAAATGAATAAGCGGATCGCCAGCAACTTCTTTCGCGAAACGTGTACAACGGTCGCAGAGGATGCAGCGCTCGCGGTCAAGCAAGACAAGATCGCTAATCGGAATCGGCTTTTCCTTGTGACGCTTCTCTTCGACAAAGCGACTCTCACCGGGGCCATAGGCCATGGTCTGATCCTGAAGCGGACATTCGCCGCCCTTGTCGCAGACGGGACAGTCGAGCGGATGATTCGCGAGCAGGAATTCGAGGATTCCGTCCTGTGCTTTCTTCGTGACTGCCGATTCAGTATCGGCCTTCATGCCAGGAGTGCATTCGATCATGCAGCTGGGTTGAAGCGCTGGCCCGCGACCTGTGTCGACCTCGACCAAACACATACGGCACATTCCAACTGGCTTCATGCGCTCGTGGTAACAGAAGCGCGGAATGTAGGTGCCGGTGCGTTCGGCGGCATCGATGAGCAGCTCACCCTTATGGGCAATGACCTCGACGCCATTGATTTCGACGGCCACGCCGTCGACGGGGGTCACCTCGGACTCAGCCATGCGAGGACGCCTTCGTGATGGTCACGGGAATTGAGTGACGAGCCTCTTCGGCCTGCGTAATACGCGCCTCGAACTCCGGACGGAAACGCTGCAGCGCCGACGCGATCGGCGACACTGCTGATGGACCAAGAGGACAGATTGTTGTTTGCTTCGGAGGCCACGTAATTCCGGGAGAAATGTTGTCGGAAACGTCGAGGAGCAGATCGAGATCACTGGGACGGCCGTAACCGTCTTGGATCCGCTGCAGGATGTTTTCCAGCCAGGTCGTGCCTTCACGACACGGAGTGCACTTGCCGCAAGATTCACGAGCGAAGAACCGAACAATTCGCAGACACGCTTTGACTGCGTCGGTGGTTTCGTCCATGACAACAACTGCACCCGAACCAAGCATTGAGCCGGCGCGATCAACGGTGACTTTTTCAAGCGGAAGGTCGAGGTGCTCTTCAAAGAACCACGGAGCCGACGCGCCACCAGGGATATACGCCTTGAGCGCACGATCACCAAGGATGCCGCCCGCGTACTGGGGGGCGTAAATGAGATCTCGGAAAGTGGTGACGCCGTATTCGACTTCGAACACACCTGGGTTCTTGACGTGACCAGAGACTGCGAACATGCGCGTTCCGCGCGAGGTTTCCGCCCCTAGCGCAGCAAAAGCTTCGCCGCCGTTCGTGATGATCCAAGGCAGATTCGAAAGTGTCTCGACGTTGTTCACGATTGTGGGCTGCATGTACAAGCCCTTTGCCGCCGGGAAGTACGGGGGCTTGAGACGCGGCATACCGCGATTGCCTTCAAGACTTTCGATGAGCGCAGTTTCTTCGCCCACGATGTAAGCGCCAGCACCCCACGAAAGAACGACATCGACGGAGAAATTGGAACCGAGGATGTTTTTGCCAACATAACCGGCGGCGTAGGCATCGTTCAGGGCTGCAGCGATGCGCTCTTGAGCAAGCGGCATTTCGCCGCGCACATACAAGAATGCTTGACCGCATCCGATCGCGTAACACGCAAGTAGAACACCTTCGATGAGTTGATGAGGATCGCGCTCCATAAGGAGACGGTCCTTGTAGGTGCCCGGTTCCGATTCGTCGCCATTTACGACGAGATAACGCGGCCACACGTTTTCGGGAGCAAGACCCCACTTCACACCTGCGGGGAAACCTGCGCCACCACGACCAAGAAGGGTTGCGGTCTTGACTTCGTCTGCCACGGCTTCCGGGCCCATCGAGAGCGCCTTGCGCAATGCTTGATAGCCACCGGTGGCTTCGAAACCGGCAAGCGTGAAGCTGTCGGCATTATCGAAACGTGAAGTGATGATTCGGGGGGCGTCGGTAATCACTTGACGCCCTCCCCCGCTGCTGCGATCCAGACTGGTGCGGCCTTGTCTTCGGGAGTCACGACGCCAGCGCGTCGGTCCTCGGGAATGTGCTGACGAACTTCAGCAAGCACTCCGTGGGAGGGGATATCGGAACGGCGACCAGCGCGAAGGTCATCAACGAGTTGATCGAATCCTTCATTCGAGATGCGATGCTCGTAGCGATAGTTCACCTGCAGGCACGGAGCCTCGGTGCACGCTGCGATGCATTCGACATCTTCAAGAGTGAAAAGGCCATCGGAAGTTGTTTGTCCCGGGCGAATGCCAAGTGTCTTTTCGGCATGAGCGAGGAGTTCCTCGCCGCCACGAAGCTGACAAGAAATGTTGGTGCAGATGTTCACCATGTAACGGCCGACGGTTTCCATCTTGAACATCTCGTAGAACGATGCAGTTCCAAGAACTTCTGCTGATGACACACCAACAAGTTCGCCGATGTGGGCCATTGCCTCGTCGGTGAGGTGACCGTCCTGTTCCTGCGCAAGATGCAGCAAGGGAATCAGCGCGGACTTCGGACGGGGGTAGTTGCCAATGATCTCGCGGGCGAGTTCAACGTTGTCATTCGAAAGGCGCGCCATCAGCGATCGACCTCCCCGAGGATTGGATCGACGCTCGAGATGATGGCGACGGCATCGGCAACGAGACTTCCATGCATGAGATGCGGAAGGCTTTGCAAGTTCACAAAACTTGGGGCACGAACATGCATACGGTATGGCTTGGAAGAACCATCGCTCACGATGTAGCAGCCAAGTTCACCACGAGGGGATTCGATCGAGACATACGCCTCGCCCTCGGGGACCTTGAAACCTTCAGTGAAGATCTTGAAGTGATGAATGAGCGCTTCCATGGACTCGTCGATGCGCGCACGCGGCGGTGGAGTGACTTTCTTGTCCTGAATGCGGTAGTCGCCCTTCGGCATCTTCTCGAGGCACTGGCGAACGATTTTCATCGACTCGTGAATTTCAGCGAGACGAATTGCGTATCGGTCGAAACAGTCTCCGTACGAACCAACGACGACGTCGAACTCAACCTGGTCGAACGCGAGATACGGCATGTCGCGCCGAAGGTCCCAGTCGTAACCCGTTGATCGGAGAATGGGACCGGTGACACCAAGCGCAAGACACTCTTCGGCCGTGATGGCCCCGACGCCTTGAAGTCGCTCACGAAAGATCGGTTGCTGGTTCAACAAGGTGTCGTATTCGGCAAGGCGACCGGGGAGCATGTCGAGAAGGCGTAAAACGCTGTCGCGCCATCCGTCGGGAAGATCGGCAGCAACGCCACCGGGACGGATGAAGTTGTGGTTCATGCGGAGGCCAGTGACTTCCTGAAGGAAGCGAAGTGCTTCTTCACGTTCACGCCATCCGTAAAGCATCATTGACACTGCACCAAGGTCCATGCCGTTGGTGGCCATGAAGAGAAGGTGCGAAGAGATGCGATTCATCTCGGTCATGAGCATGCGGATCCAGATCGCACGTTCGGGGACTTCGATTTCAAGCAACTTTTCGACAGTGAGCGAGAAAGCAAGTTCGGTGAACAACGGCGCTGCGTAATCCATACGCGTCACGTTGGTGGGGCCCTGCAAGTAGGTGAGTTCTTCGCCTGTGCGCTCCATACCTGTATGGAGGTAGCCGATGATCGGCTTACATCGGAGAACGGTCTCGCCCTGAAGTTCGAGCATGAGCCGCAACACGCCGTGAGTCGACGGATGCTGCGGACCCATATTGATGATCATCGTTTCGTCGTCAGGAACTTGTTCGCGCTCTGCAACGATCGCGTCGTTCTCGGACATTCGAAGTACGGCACCAAGTTCGCGGAGACGTTCACCTGCTGCGACAACGCCAGCTGAGGTCAGTTCCTGACCCCCTTCGGAGGTCTGGTTCACATTTGCGGGAAGTTCGTGAGTTGCGGTCATGAGTTCAACGATTCGCGGGAGCACCCTTGAACTGCACCGGAATACGACCAGAGTCGTAGTCCTTACGCAGCGGGTGTCCGATCCAGTCCTCGGGCATGAGGATGCGGGTGAGATCAGGGTGGCCTTCGAACGTGATGCCAAACATGTCGAAGGTTTCGCGCTCCATCGCCTCGGTGCCGGGATAGAGGTTGAATGCGCTTGGAACTACCGCATCGGCCTCGGGCACCTGGACTCGCAAACGAAGACGAGCACGTTCGCGATGGTTAATGAGGTTGACGACAACTTCGAACCGTTCGGGTTCGATGTCAGCGGGGAGTTGACGCGAATCGTTGGTGAGGTAGTCGACACCACAAAGATCGATCACGGAGTGGTACCCAGCGGCATGCAGCGTCGCGAGCAGCGCGGAATAACTTTCGCGTGTTGGATGCAACACGAGCTGCTCGTGTGAACGAGTAAGCAACGTATCGAAAAGTGTCTCGGGTGCGATCTCGGGTGCGATCTCGGCTGGGGTGTCCGCCTCGCCACCTTGGGCGTCAATGTCGGTCATGTTCAGCCCTGACCCAGGGTGACAGGCACAGGACCGGAAGGACCCATCTGTTCAATAATCAGACCAGCGCCCTCGCCATCACGACGAGTGAGCTCACCATTTTTGATCTTGTCGTGAAGAGTCAGGATCGCATGCATCAGCGTTTCCGGTGATGGTGGGCAACCCGGTGCATACACATCGACGGGAACGATCTGATCGACACCCTGCACGATGGCGTAGTTGTTGAACATGCCGCCGGAGGATGCGCAGACGCCCATCGAGATAACCCACTTGGGTTCCATCATCTGGTCGTAGATCTGACGAAGGACCGGCGCCATCTTCTGCGACACGCGACCAGCAACGATCATGAGATCGGCCTGACGCGGAGAAGCGCGGAACGTTTCCATGCCGTAACGAGCAAGGTCGTAGTGCGGTCCACCTGCAGCCATCATTTCGAGCGCACAACAAGCAAGGCCGAAGGTCGCGGGCATGACGCTGTGGCGGCGGGCCCACTTGACGAGCTCTTCGAGCGTGCCCGTAAGGAAGTTGTGGCTGAGTCCCTCAAGGCCGGACTCGAGGAGTCCGCCTGTAGGCCTGGTCTCGCTTGACACTTACGCGGCCTCCTCGGTGGAACGGCCTTCAAGGCCGACGCGACGGATCGTGCTTGTCGCGGTACGTGCAGGCGAAACGGCCTCGGAGCGACGAAGGCGCTTTACCGGGCCCCAATCGAGCGCACCATTGCCGATGAGGTACACGAACGACTCGAACACTGCAGCAGTGAAAATGAGGATTGCTGCAATTCCATACCAACCCAGCGAACGAAAGACGACCGCAAAGGGGAACAGGAAAATAATTTCGATGTCGAACACGATGAAGATCATGGCGACGAGAAAGAATTTCACCGGGAAACGTTCCGGCGGTCCCTGATCGGGGACGATGCCGCATTCGTAGGGAGACGACTTGGCTTCAGATGGACGGCGGGGCGCGAGGAGTTGCGAAACGACGCGGCTCACAACGGCGAAGATGATCGCCAATACAAGCATTGCGAAGATCGGCAGGTACTGCCCCACTCTTGTCAGCTCTCCTTCGAGGCTGCTTCAGCCATCGCCTTGTTCTTCATGAGCGTCTTGTCACGATTGTGCAACGCCCATGCAGACAAGATGAATAGCGAAACTGAAATCACAAACCAAAGGAACGCAGTGACACGCTCGTTTCCGATGTCACGAATCAGAACAACGGAAATCACTGGCTGAGAGGGATCGATCTTCGGAAGTGGTGGCGCCTGACCTGGGATAGGGGTCTGCGGAATGACCTTCTGAACCTGCACCACGGTGTAGTTCTTCGGGTTCTTGATCTGGATTGCAGACGTGACGCGATGCTGCACTCGACAAACCACGCCGCCATCGGGGCAGTCGTCCTTGAGCGTTGGCTTGCCGCCGTAGTTCCAGACATTCAGCTTCTTGTATTCGGAACTTGTCTTGAAGACCCCAGCAGCAACCAATTCAGCATCTGCTGCAGCTTGCGCTTCACCCGCGTTTGCGGCACCAATAAGTGCCCAACCATTGAGAGCTTCTACGTCGAGATACTCCGAAACGATCGCCGGATTGTTTTGCTGAAGGTCTGAGAGAGTGAACCCGTTAGGGAACTCGTTGGCGAGATCTGGGTTCTGCGCAAGGATCTCGTCCGCAGTCGCTAACGACGCAGGATCGACCAACTTGTTCAAGACTTCAACCTTGGCTTGATCATTGGCACCGTTGACGTAGATCTCAACCGGCTTCCAAGATGCAATGTTGCCGCGCGGACCAATGGCCGGAGGCATAAGCCACCAGATAAACGTAAGGATTACGAGCCAACCGAACAGTCCGGAGAGCGCAACAAGGAAACCCAACCGCGAACCGAGATTGGTTCCGAGGATCAGGTACGTCGAGCCCATAAGGACGACGACACCGACCATGACGATGAGAATGCCACGGATTCCTGGGTCCCATGAGATTCCAGCGATGACGTGAAGTGTTTGCATCAGAGGCTCCGCTCGTAAGCAACGACCGCTGCAATTTGTACAGGTGTGAGCATGACCTGATCTGGATTCATGATTGCAGTCTTGGGATCCTGCGCATTCGGGTTCGTGCCGAAGCTACCCATGCGACCGCTTGACCAACCATTGACGCCATAGGCAGTGCCCATCTTGGGATAGGCCGAAACGTACGCTTCTTGCTGCGCCGCAACTGGGAACTGGCGAATCGCAGCTCCGCCGGTGAGGTTCGGACCCATGCCGCCGCCACCGGCGACCTTGGCTTGGCCGATTGACCATCCAGCAGTGTGGCAACGACCACAAGAGTAAGCACCGCCGGCAAAGCCATCGGTGTAGCCCAGGTTGAAGACCGCTTCGCCAAGGGTTTTGTACATGCCCCCGGGAATGGTGCAGTTGTTGTCAGCATCAGCAGCACAGGTCTTGTCGAGTTCCTTCTGCACTGCCAACTGAGATTCCGCGGCGGGAAGCTGGATGGAAGTCAGATACGCAATGACCTCTTCAATCTGCTGCTCAGTAAGCGGGCCACCACCAGGAGCACCCCAAGCCGGCATCGGCGAGTAACCACGGCCGTAGTTCAGGATGTAGGTGACCTGTTCCGGCGTATAGCGATACATGATCGTGTCGAGAGCTGGAGACTTCCACTCAACCTGATCGACATAGGCACCAGTCACAGGGTCAAGGATCGTGTAGCTCGCCACGCCACCGATACCTTGCGGACCATGACAACCAGCGCACTGTGCGCCGTTCACGTAGATGTCTTCACCACGTGAAATCGCGACCTCTTCGAATCGCTCCACCATGCCCTCTTGGCGACCCGGTTCAGCAAGCCAATAGAGCGGAAGTGTCAGAGCAATCACACCAAGAGCAACGAGGCCGAGTCCGAGAGTTCGATCAAGTTTCTTAGTCTCGAGTTCTTCGTCGTCCATGTACGGCTTGCGGTTCGCGGCCAGTTCAACTTCAGAACCAACCTCGGCGCGGCCCTTGCGGACGTTGACAGCAATTGCAACGACAAACGCGATCAGAAGAAGAACGGCAACGACATAGCCAACCGTCTTCTGAGCGACCGCCAACAGGTAAAGATCCTGCATCAGTGACTTCCTCCCACACAATGCGGGCCTTCAGCTTCTTGCCCAGTGGTGTTGGTTCCGATTGCCGGGCCTTGGAAGACCTGACCGGTGTCGACGGTGAGCACCTCGCCAATTACTGAAGTTGCAAAGCGGTCCATCCCTCGCGGCGAAGGACCACCCTTCTTCTCCCCTGCCAGGTTGTACTGCGAACCGTGGCATGGGCATTCAAACCATTGCGAGGTTACACACGAAGGAACGCGACATCCGAGGTGCGGGCACTTTTGGTAGAGGGCAACGACGCCCGCTTCCATCGAGGGAATGACAGCTGCCGGGTAGACCGCTTTCGCCTTCTCGATTGCGGACGTTGGATACGCCGTCAGCCACATGCGGCCTTCGGCCGAATACAAGAAGCCCTTGTTTGCGGCAATTTTGGCGAGAACATCGGACACTGGGCCCACACGGATCTTGGAACCAAAGCCACCCTTTGGCATCGGCCAGAGGAAGGCGAGGATCGCTGCGCCAAAGCCTGAAAGGCCCAGTCCCATCATCACGATGATGGAACGGTTGAAGAACTTGCGGCGTGAGATGCCGATCGCGTCGGCATCAGGAGCGACGAACGGTGCAATATCAGCCGAGACCGTTGCGGGAGCGGCTGGTCGACGATCAAGCGCCGCCGATGCCTCGACCTGACGACCGGAAACGCCGACCATTTCAGATTCGTCGAGTGCAGATGCGGGCTTGTCCCGCTTGACGGTTTCGCGACTGAGTGCGCCAGTAGCACCACCACTGTCACGCCGGCGTGACGCAGCGAACAACACCACGCCAGCAAGAACAACGACGACGGGAAGAACGATGACTAAAGGATTCATTTGGGGGACTCCTGCATTTGTGCCATCACAACTCGAAGAACATGCCGCCGGTCCAAGGCGCCACAAAGATGAAGCCAGGACCACGGAAGAAGGAACCGATAATGACAAGTACCGCCCAGAACATCATCTGAACCGTGAACAACGAGATCGCAAACTTGCGGTCTTCGGGTTTATTCGACGGATTTTTGTCGAGGTACGGCGAGAGAATGAGCAAGAAGATGCCCATGCCCGGGATGGTCACACCGGCGACCATGGGGTGGAACATGGTGAGCAATTCCTGAAGACCGAGGAAGTACCAAGGAGCCTTCGACGGATTCGGGGTTTCGTTGAGGTTGGCCAGTTCAAGCAATGGCGCATTCACAAAGATTGAGAAGATCAACGTGAAGACTGTGATCGCAAGAGCAGCCACAAACTCAACGGCGAGAAGATGCGGCCAGGTATGGACCTTGTCGACTGGTGTGGCCTTGAGATCTTGAATGGAACCGGCCTTCACCACGGTGAGGAGGCGCTGAGTGTGACCGCCGGGGCCAGTTGCGGTGGGAGGTGGTGCAGCATCCATAACGGCGGTTGCGACGCCACCGCCAGAAGCCGACGGCGCTGCAACTTCGGCGCCACCTTCCTTCTTGGCCTTTGCCGACTTGGAACGCTCGAGTAAATGAGCCGGGATACGGCTGTCGCCTGCGCTAGGCGCCTCGGCGGCAGGTTCAGTGACCGCTTCGGCGGGCGCGTCCTCGCCTGCGGCCTTGGCTGCTGCCTTGGCTTTGGCTTCCTCGGCTCGCTTGCGGAGATGTTCGGGGATCTCTGTCATGGCTCCTCGATCACAACGGTCCGGAGATGCCGCCATCCTTGCGGACCCGCCAGAAATGGATCGCAAGGAAAATGACGGTCACGAACGGAACAAACAACACATGCAATACGTACCAACGCAACAAGGTGTCGGTACCGATTTCCTTACCACCAAGGAGCACGAATCTCACTTGATCGCCGAACACCGGGGTGTAGCCCATCATGTTCGTACCCACCGTCACCGCCCAGAGTGCGAGCTGATCCCACGGAAGGAGGTAGCCGGTGAAGGAAAGAAGAAGAGTGAGGGTCAAAAGAATGACGCCGATCACCCAGTTGAACTCTCGAGGTGGCTTATACGCGCCGTGGTAGAAGACGCGAGCCATATGAAGGAAGACCGTCAGCACCATGAGGTGGGCGGCCCATCTATGCATATTTCGCACGAGAAGACCAAAGGCCACTGAGGTCTGAAGGGTATAGATGTCGTTCCAAGCCTGCGCCGCGGTTGGGCGGTAGAAGAACATCAGGAAAATGCCTGTGATCGTCAGCAGGATGAAGAGGAAGAAACTGAGACCGCCCAAGCAGAGGGTGTAGCTGACCTTGACCGCGTGTCGCTTCACCTTCACCGGATGAAGGTGGTAGAGCACGCTGTTCATGATCACGTACGAACGATTACGGGGGCTGTCGGTGTAGCCCTTACGGAACACCGATCCAGGGCGGAAAATTGAATTCCAGGCCTGAGAGCCCTGCGTCTTGTCGACGACTTCACTCACGCGCTGGGCGGGGGTCTTCTTCCCGTTGGGGCGCTCCATGGTCTTTGCCAAGGCAGTTACTCCGTGTGAGCCGGGATCGAGGATCGGTCCCGGGAGGGTGGTTCGAGTTCAGTTAGTACAGAAAAGACAGAAAAAATAGGGAAAAACAAGGTGTAGCACTATCCGAGGCGCATCCCGTAGCCGTAGCCATGGGTTGGCATTCGCTGGTGGGAGTCACCATCGGCCGGTGCAGCACCAACCTTTCCAAGGATGATGACACCAGTTGGGCACCTATCGACGCAAAGCGCGCAACGGGTACAAACATCATCGTCGATAAGGAACACAGAATGGTCACCAGGGTCTTCACCGGGAAGTTCGGTGCCAACGGCCTCATCGATGGAAGAAGTGCGGACGAGGTGGATGCACTTCCACGGGCAAATATCGACGCATCCTTCGCAGGTGATGCACTCGGATTGGTCGATATGGATGAACTGCTTGGGCTTGACCGCCTTTGACAACCACTCCGCGTCGACTTCCCGCAGGACGTAATCGTCGCGGAACTCCGGCATCGGGGGATTGGCGTCAATGCGGGCCATAATCAGCTCTTCCGGATCAGGGGACGGCCGTACTCGGAAGTGGCGGAGGCCTGAGCCGTTTCAGCGGCAGCAGCACGCTTGCCACGGTTCTGCCACCAGACCCAGAGGAAAATCTGGGCGGCGAAGATGACGACATAAATGAGCACTGCAGCAACGTCACGAATCGTCTGGTACGAGATCGTGATCGGGTTCCAGCCATCGAGCGACTGCGGCTTGAGGATCCCGCCAGGGCCCAAAAGAATGTTGTCGGGGCGCCAACCGAGTTCGTTGTCGGCCCATGTCAAGAAGAGATGAGGAACAACCCCATAGACCCAAACCATCAGGAAAAAGGCATAAACGGACGCGACCATGGCCTCGCCCCATGAAAGCGGTGTCCCTACTGGACGTCGCTTGGCCATCGGAATCACAAGTGCGGTCAATAGAACCGCTACAAGCAACGATGCGGTGAACGCAACCACCCGGGTTGGCCTCCCTCGTGAACGTTTGCACAAATGATACGGACAAAACTGTGCCGGGCCCGGGCAGGCCGGTCCGGCGCTTTCATTGTCTAGCACCGCCGCAAGGGGGTTGAGACATTCCGGGGGTCATTCGCGGACGTGACATTTCACCGGACAACTTTCGCGAACTCTCCTCCTCGATACTTGGCTCTGCCCTCTCCGCGTCGTCTAGGTTTGACCGGGTACGGCCGGTGTCCGTCGGCTTCGCCGGCAGCCCTGCCCGATTACTGCTCCCGTCTCTCTCCCCGTCCGCTTCGGAGGAACCGTGACCGAAGTTCCTGAGCATCTGCTCAAGCGCTCTAAAGACCGTCGGACCTCACTCGACGGTGGAACACCTGCCGCCGATGCAGCACCGGCCGCCGAAAGCGCCCCGATCGAGAAGGCAACCGCTTCGGCGGCTGCTGCACCGGCCGCGGTTGTGCCCGCCGCTGTACCTGAACCGGTGCCGCCCTATGTCGAAGCCGCCATTAAGCGCAAGAAGATCCCCATCTGGGCGATACCGGTGTTGGCATTCCTCCCTCTGTGGGCCGTCATGTACATCGGTGGCCTTTCTCCGGCCGCCAGCGGTGAACCTTCACAGTTGGCAACCGGAGCCACGATCTACACCGCGTACTGCGCGAGTTGCCATGGTGCTGCCGGTGGCGGCGGTGTTGGTCGTGCCATGAACGAAGGCAACTTGGTCAAGACCTTCCCCGACATTCTTGGTCAACTTGAGTTTGTGTGGATCGGTTCGAACGGGACCGGCCCCGCTGGCACGCCATACGGCGATCCAGCTCGCGAAGGTGGACAGCACAAAACGCTGAGTTACAACGGCAACCCGATGCCGAACTTCGACAAGTCGCTTAGTCAGGCAGAGCTGCTTGCGGTTGTGCGCTACGAGTGGGAAACGCTTTCCGACGGCAAGACCACCGTCGATGCAGAAGGAAATATGACCTACGCCGACGGGAAGCCGATGCTGAACGCAGCCGGCGAACTCATCACCCCCGAAGGCACGCCGTTGTTCGACCCGGCCGGCAAACTCACGATTCAACCAAACTGGACAATGCCGGTTGGTTCCCCGTCGTAAGACTTGCTCAACATATTTGTTTGAAAGAACCCCGCTTCGGTCGGGTTCTTTCGCGTTCAGGTTCCTGCTGTTATTGAGTTGCGATCAACGCAGTGTGATTACCGCGACGCGACTGCGACAGCTGCAGCGTGTGCTGCATCGTTAATCGCTGTGAGTACTTCGTCATCGTGGGCAAGACCTGGGAACATCACTTCGTAGGCCCCAGGAGCAATTGCAACACGACGATCAAGAAGCTCGTGGAAGAACGCCGCATACAACGCTTCGTCAGTTGTGCATGCGCTCACGTAATCGGTTGGTGGTGTGTCGCCAAAGAACAACCCAACAAGAGTGGCGAAGCGCGGAACGCACACTGTGATACCTGCAGCCTCGAACGCGTTCGCAAGTGAACCAGCAAGACATTCAGCGCGAGATTCGATCAACGCGTAGGCATCATCATCCAGTAGCGAAAGCGCAGCAAGACCCGCAGCCGTTGCAAGAGGATTACCCGACAGCGTTCCTGCTTGGTAAACCGGGCCAAGCGGAGCGAGGTTGTCCATGATCTCGGCGCGTCCGCCAAAGGCGCCAACCGGTAAACCGCCGCCGATGATCTTTCCGAACGCCGTGAGATCAGGAGTGACGCCAAGAAGTTGCTGTGCGCCGCCGCGCGCAACGCGAAAGCCAGTGATGACTTCGTCGAAGATCAACAGTGCGCCAACGCGATCGCATTCACTTCGAAGACCTTCAAGGAATCCGGGGGCGGGTGGCACTAATCCCATATTCGCGGCGCACGGTTCGACGATTACTGCAGCGAATGTTTCATCAAGTATTGGTACGACGTTGTAGGGCGCAACGACAGTGTCGGCAATTGCGTTATCAGTAACGCCCGCTGAGGCGGGAATACCAAGAGAAGCCATCGCCGTTCCGCCAGAAACAAGCAGACCATCACTATGTCCGTGGTAGTTGCCAGCGAACTTGAGAATCTTTGGGCGTCCAGTTGCACCACGCGCAACGCGAATCGCACTCATCGTGGCTTCAGTTCCACTGTTCACCATGCGCAATTTCTCGCAGGAAGGAACTCGTTCGTTGATCGCTTCGGCGAGTTCCACTTCGCGAGGGGTGGGCGCTCCAAACGAGGTTCCATCAACCGCTGCTTTTTGAATTGCTTCGATGATCTTCGGGTGAGCGTGCCCAGCGATGATCGCTCCGTAACTCTGAACGAGATCAAGGAACGTTGTTCCTTCGACATCAGTCACGCGCGCACCGCTACCGCTCGCGACGAAATACGGAGTTCCACCCACAGATCGAAATGCTCGAACTGGTGAATTCACTCCACCGGGGATAACGCGCTGACCGCGTTCAAACAGCGACTCGTTTGTTTGTGTCATGAGCTCAATCGTTGAGAAGTTCGGCGACATCGCGCGCGAAGTACGTAAGAACCATGTCGGCGCCCGCGCGTCGAATGGAGGTGAGTTGCTCGATGGCGACTGCGTCTCCATCGATCCATCCACGTTCCGCCGCTGCTTTGACCATCGCGTATTCGCCAGACACGTGATAGGCGGCCATGGGGATGTCGACCTCTTGGCGAGCCCTAGCGATGATGTCGAGATAGGACATCGCCGGCTTCACCATCACGATGTCGGCGCCCTCAAGAATGTCTTGACGAATCTCTTCGAGGGACTCTCGAGCATTAGCTGGATCTTGCTGGTACCCCTTGCGATCGCCACCGTCTTCGATCGTGACATCGACTGCATCGCGGAACGGGCCGTAAAGCGCCGATGCGTATTTCGCGGAATACGCCATGATCGCCGTCTCGATGAAGTCTTCTTCGTCGAGTGCATCGCGGATTGCAGCAACTCCGCCGTCCATCATTCCTGAAGGAGCGACGACGTCAGCTCCGGCGGTTGCTTGGGCAATAGCGACGTTGGCGTAAAGATCGAGCGTTGCATCGTTGTCGACGCTGCCGCGGCCGTCGAGAACCCCGCAGTGACCATGGGTGGTGTATTCGTCGAGACAGAGATCGGACATGAGAACCACGCGATCACCAAACGTGTCGCGCAACTCACGCAATGCGATCTGGACGATGCCGTCAGGATTCCAGGCGCCCGACCCGATGTCGTCTTTGGTTTCGGGGACTCCAAAGAGGATCACTCCTGGGACACCGAGACCCACGAGATCGGCAACCTCGGCACGAAGCGAACCAAGGGTGTGTTGCATCACGCCGGGAATCGATGCGATCGGCTGCGGTTCTGTGATTCCCTCGCGCACGAAAAGGGGCGCAATGAGATCGTCGGGGGTGAGACGCGTTTCAGCGACCATCCGTCGGAGAGCAGGTGTGCGTCGAAGTCGACGAAGTCGTCGTTGAGGGAAACTCATTGGCGCAGAGCCTAGGCACGTCGCTGTTGGCGACCGAATCGGGGGCCACGACTGGAACGTCGAGGGGTCTTCTGCTTCGAAGTAACGGGTCGTGCACGGCGTGCAACGAGCGCATCGACAAGTCCGTCGATGGTGTGAACATCTGCGATCACGTCGACGCGGAGCCCAGCCCGACGCGCCGCATCGGCCGTGATTGGACCAATACACGCAACGACCTTGGGGAGCGTGTCGACCCCAAAGGCCGTAACCCAATTGTCGACCGTTGATGCCGATGTGAATGTGACGATGTCGGCACCGATGACTTGTTCGCGCTCTGCATCGGAAGGTTCGACGGGAATCGTTCGATAGGCATCGACGACATCAACGCGCCATCCCATCTCTCGTAATCCGTCGGGCAGAACATCGCGAGCAACCTCGGCACGTGCAAGCAAGACTCGCCGTTGACCCGCGGCGTGAGGAAGGGGAAACGCTTCGAGTAGGGATTCAGCAATGAACCGTTCAGGAATGAGGTCGGCCACAAGGTTGTGGTCGGCCAGAACTTCGGCGGTTCCTTGGCCTATCACTGCAATTTTTACGCCGGCAAGATCGCGTCCGTCGCGGAGTCGCTCGCAGAATCGCGCCGCACCATTTGCTGACGTCAGCAGGAGCCAGTCGTAGGACGAGGCCTGCGCAACTGCAGCGCTTAACGCAGCGCCCCCGTCAAGTGGATCAACAATTTCAATGGTGGGAACAATCAGCGCTTCGGCACCTTCGTCTCGTAACCGATCGGCGAGTACAGACGACTGGTGCCGCGGTCGCGTCACAATCACTTTCTTGCCGAAGAGAGGCCGCGATTCAAACCACGAAAGATCCATGGCCGCGACCTGTCCGACCACGATCACGCTCGGCGACGCCAACTGTTGATGGGCGATCGCTGAGAGCGTTGATCTCACGGTGTGTTGTTCGGGCCGCGTCCCCCAACGAATTGCTGCCGCAGGCGTATCGGGTGCGAGGCCGCCGGCCAGAAGCCGATCGACGATCTTCGGCAACCGACCAATCCCCATGAGGATCACGATGGTCCCGCCCAGTTGCGCGGCGGCTTCCCAATTGACCTCGTCGCTCTTGTCGGGATCCTCATGACCAGTAATCACAGTGAATGAGGTCGACGAGTGGCGCAGCGTGACGGGAATGCCCGCATAGGCGGGAACGGCGATTGCTGAGGTCACCCCGGGCACGACCTCGTAAGCGAGGCCCGCAGCGGCGAGAGCCGCCGCTTCCTCTCCCCCACGAGCAAAGACGAACGGGTCACCGCCCTTGAGGCGAACCACTGTCAGACCCTGTTTGGCCTTTTCGACGAGCAATGCGTTGATGTCATCCTGAGGCATCACCGCTCGACCCGCCGATTTCGCAACGCTGATTCGCTCCGCCTCAGGCGGGGCCAGATCGAGCAGTGCGCTCACAGAAAGCCGGTCAAAAACCACGACATCGGCCATCGCCAAGGCCTCGGCGCCCCGAAGCGTCAGCAATCCCGGATCGCCCGGCCCAGCTCCGACGAGAAACACAGTCACTGTTTGAGCCTAGGGCGAAGGCCTGTAACTAGGCCCCCTGGGCCCCTTATGCCCAAGGTCACAGGCCATCTTCGAAGCTTTCCTGCGGATCGGAAATATTTAGCGCTAAATTCGGTTACACGTCATGACAACGACGTCACTCGGTTCACGAACCCAGGAGTTGAGATGGAATCCATGTTGCTCGCAGTTGCTCGACCCGAATGGATGGATCACGCCTCGTGCAAGGGTCGAACAAACCTTTTCTTCGGTATCGCTGGCGAACGTCCGGAACGCCGGGTTCGCCGTGAAGCCACCGCCCGTGCGATGTGCGCTGCATGTCCTGTGAATTTCGAGTGTCGAGAATTGGCTCGCGACAACCGCGAAAACGGTTTTTGGGGTGGCGAGAATGAAGAAGAACGCGCCGCAGCCGGCCACTCCCCTCGTTCTATTAGTCGCCGCTCGGTGCAAGACGCAGCTCGCGCATCCTGAAACTCAGCGCTTCACTGCCCCATAGGCCTCAAGAACACGCCCGCGGCTGAAGGCAAGATCAACAATCGGTTCGGGATAGTCCACACCGATTTCAATACCGGCAGCTGCGAGTTCGAGCGGACCGGTAGCCCACGGTTCATGGATTGCTGACGCATCAAGACTTGCGAGTTCCGGAACCCAACGTCGGATGTAGTCACCGTTCACGTCGAACCGCTGACTTTGCAGAATCGGATTGAACACTCGGTTGTACGGGGACGCATCGGGACCAGTGCCTGCAACCCATTGCCAATTCCCAACATTCTGCGAAACATCCGCATCGAGCAACACATGCCGGAAATAGCGTTCGCCGCGTCGCCAATCAATTAGCAAATTTTTTACAAGGAACGATGCCGTGACCATCCGTACACGGTTGTGCATCCAACCAGTCTCACGAAGTTGCCGCATGCCCGCGTCAACGAACGGGTAACCAGTGCGACCGTTCTTCCACGCTTCAAAACCTTTGTCGTCTTGTCGCCACTGAATCGCCGCGTACTGCGGCTTCATGGGTTGTTCAACGAGCGTTGGTGTTGCGATCAACATATGCGCATACCAATCGCGCCATGCGAGTTGACGGACTAACGCTGCGCGTCCAGCAGTTGATTCTCCGACGACCTGAGCAACTCGGCGCGGTGACAGCGTTCCGAAACGAAGATCGATCGACAACTGAGAAGTTCCGAGCAGCGACGGTGTGTTGCGATCTTCGTCGTAGGTATCGGCGCGAGCAGCTGCGAGATCGAGTCGTGCAAGCGCTCCGCGCTCTCCAGCCAGAGCCGCCTCCCCGACTTCTCCATCAAGAACTGGGTAGTCGCCCTCGATCTTCGGAAGTGCGTCGCCGGGATCGTTTGTGAGTAACGCATCGCCCGACGTTGGCCAAGGTGTCCAAGGCGTACGTTCCCACACACGGAAAAAGGGTGTGAATACCTGCGAAAGAGAACCGGCCTTGGTCTGAATGTGGCCTGGTTCGTGCACCAAGGTTCCCCACTCGGGCACCCATTCAACGGCGATCGAATCGAGAGCTGCTCGCACTGCATCATCACGTTCAGCGGCATACGGCGTCACATCGTGATTCAGATGAACCGCGGAGACGCCGAGCCGACCCGCTTCTTGCGGGACAACAACTCGAGGGTCGCCAACCCGGACAAGAAGCCGACCCCCGTGTTCGGAAAGGGCTGCATCGAGCGCCGCGACGTCACTTAGAAGGCGGACAACACGACGCGAACTCGCGCGGTCCAACAACGCAGGATCCACGACGAAAAGAGCGGTGACCTGATGATGTTCCGAGGTTGCCGCCGCCCACGCGGGATTGTCATCGAGACGGAGATCGCGACGGAACCACACCAATCCCGACGTTGATGACATTGCGATCAGGCGATCGGTCGGCCGAAGGGCACAGTCGCCCAACTTTCAAGAAATGCCTCTGCAACTTCACACGCACCAAGGAGTGGTCCATTTGGAGCGTCGATGATTTGAGCGATTGCATCACCAACAAGCGCAGCGGCATCGGTTGACGAACCATCGACTGGCCATGCGGCGAGGTGGCCTGACGTTGTGACGAAATCAGGAAGAACAACGACACCGGATCGGCCGAACGCAGCGAGTGCCTTCGCTGAGACAGGCATCGAGCCGCTCGGCACAATCAGCCGGGCCTTCACCTTGTCGGCGTTTGCGTGACCGATAAGGCCGACTTTGGAACCAGCAACCAAGATTTCGACATCGGCATGAAGAACTGCGTTGGCGTCTTCAGAAACATCGGGCTCGACCACCGTTGCGCCTGCGGTGCGGAAGAGATCAACGAGTGATGATGTCATCGAATCGAACGTTTCAATCGCAACTGTGCGCCCTGAAAGACCACCACTTGCCTGATCTGCTGCAGCGACGATGCCCGCGGCAGTGAGCGCGTCGCGATCTGACCACCAAGCTTCGGGACGCGGATCACGGGAGCGAAGACCAGCAAGATCGTCAGCCGAAATCCCACGACCAGCGCTGAGGTGAACGGTTGCGAAGGAATCTTCGGCTAACTCCGTGGCGAACGAACTGATGGCCTCAGCTTTCGCATCAACCGGTGCGTTCACCGCTGCTGATGCACCCGAAACCTTGCGGCCCAAAAACGCATACCGGTAGGTCTCAGAACGAGCGAGCCAAGTCACTCCGTCGACGAGCACCTTGGGTGCGGAACGGACGATACCGACCGCCATCGGAGCATCATCAAGATCAATGATGACGAATCCGTCAGTTGAAGTGAGTTTGCGCATAGTCACGGTCGGTGAGTCTCGCACAGTCGCTGAACACGTCCTTCCTCGGACAGGCATGGAACCGGGCAGAATGGCGATATGGAAACCATCGATGTCGTCATCGAAATCCCCCGGGGCAGCCGTAATAAGTATGAGATTGATCACGAAACGGGCCGAATCCGCCTCGATCGCCGCCTCTTCTCCGCCACCACCTACCCCACCGAGTACGGCTTCATCCCCGACACGCTCTCTGAGGACGGCGACCCTCTCGATGTCCTCGTGCTCACCGAGGACCCCACCTTTCCGGGATGTTGGATTCATGTCCGCCCAGTCGGCGTGATGTGGATGACCGATGACGCTGGCCGCGACGCCAAGATCCTTTGTGTGCACCACCGCGAACCTCGTTGGCGGGATGCGGTCGATATCGATGACATCCCGGCCGAAACACTTGCCGAGATCAAGCACTTCTTTTCTATCTACAAAGACCTCGAGCCCGAAAAGTTCTCCGATGTCGGAGATTTCGAAGGACGCGCTGCGGCATGGACCGAAATCGAGGCATCTCTGGCCCGTTACGTACCCGGAAAGCATTAATTCCGTCTCTCGAATCTCGGAAGAAGCAATTCCCGACCTACGGGGTCGACTTTTGCGCGTGTGTCGGCCATGATGGCGACCCACCCACTTTCGAGCCACGGAGGCTTCCGAAACATGGCACTACGGCTTGGCGATACCGCCCCCGACTTCACCGCTGACACCACGCAGGGCAGCGTTTCCTTCCACGATTGGAAGGGCGATTCTTGGTCCATTCTCTTTTCTCATCCGAAGGACTTCACTCCGGTCTGCACCACCGAACTTGGCACCGTTGCCAAGCTCAAGCCCGAATGGGACAAGCGAAACGTCAAGCCAATCGGCCTTTCGGTGGACCCAGTCGACTCCCACATTTCTTGGGAAGGCGACATCGAAGAAACCCAGGGCCAGGCCGTCAATTTCCCGATGATCGCCGACCCAGAGCGCACCGTGGCCGACCTCTACGACATGATCCATCCCAACGCCAGCGACACCATGACCGTTCGGTCGGTCTTCGTGATCGACCCGGCCAACAAGGTTCGGCTCATCCTCACCTACCCAGCCAGCACCGGTCGCAACTTTGACGAACTCCTCCGAGTCATCGACTCGCTGCAGCTCACCGATGGCTACAAGGTTGTAACTCCCGCGAACTGGAAAGACGGAGACGACGTCATTGTGGTTCCGGCCCTTTCTGACGAAGAGGCCACCGAGCGTTTCCCCAAGGGATTCAAGAAATTGAAGCCCTACCTTCGCATCACGCCTCAGCCCAACCGCTGACCAACCGCTAACCAACCTGCAACCGTTTTGCCAAAGGGGACGGGCGAGTGCCTGTCCCCTTTGCGCGCCGAGGGCCTAGCCTATCTCCCGTGACAACGACCACTTCTTCCCCCGCCGATACGTCAACTGCTGCTCATACCGAGAGCGTCACCAAGGTCTACGGAGCCGGCGACACACTGGTCACCGCCCTCGACAACGTGAGCGTTTCGTTCGAACGCAGCAAGTTCACCGCCATCATGGGTCCGTCCGGCAGCGGCAAATCAACCCTCATGCATTGCGTTGCCGGTCTCGACACCATCAATACAGGGCGGATCTTCATTGGCGACGTCGACCTGAGCGGCTTGAACGATAAGCAGCTCACGCGTATGCGCCGCGACACGATCGGTTTCGTTTTCCAAGCATTCAACCTCGTGCCAACACTGACCGCTCTCGAAAACATCACGCTTCCGATGGATCTCGCCGGTCGCGCTCCTGATCAGGAATGGCTTGACACAATTGTCGCCACCGTCGGACTTGGCGATCGGCTGTCACATCGCCCCAGCGAACTTTCTGGCGGACAGCAACAGCGCGTCGCTGTAGCTCGCGCACTCGCAAGTCAGCCCGCAATTATTTTTGCCGACGAGCCCACCGGCAATCTCGATTCTCGTAGCGGTTCAGAAATTCTTGAATTCATGCGCACCGCCGTCGACAAATTCTCACAAACAATCGTGATGGTGACTCACGATCCACTTGCTGCGAGTTACGCCGACCGTATTGTCTTTCTCGTCGACGGCAAAGTTGTCGATGATTTGCAATCGCCCACCACAGATTCGGTGATCGATCGCATGAAGAACTTCGGAGCCTGACGTGCTGAAAGTGACGTTACGTGGGCTCATGGCCCACAAGGTTCGTCTCATCGCGACTGCTGTCTCAGTGCTGCTCGGCGTTGCGTTCATGTCGGGAACCCAGGTGCTTACTTCAAGCGTCAGCGCGAGCTTCGACAAAGTATTTGCTGACGTTTACGCATCAATCGATGTCGTTGTTCGTTCATCCAACGAAGTCGACACCCCATTTGGTCCGGAGCGGACACGAATCTCTGAAGCGGTGCTTCCCACTGTCAGCGGTGTCGCTGGAGTTGAAGCGGCCGAGGGACAAGTTGTCGGTCAAATCAGAGTGCTCGACAAAGACAATCAGCCATTAGTGGCGGCACAAGGCCCGCCGAACTTCGGCCTCAACTGGCTTACGTCTCCAGCGCTCAATGGCTGGACCATTGTCGACGGAGCGCCACCTGTTGCCGCTAACGACATCGTTCTTGACGTAAAGAGCGCAAAAGACGGGAAGTACGCTGTTGGCGACACGGTCAACGTTTCTGTCACCAATGGCGTGCAGCCGTTCAAGGTCGCTGGCATCGCAAAATTCGGAAAACTTGAAACTTGGGGTGGTGCACAGGCTGCTCTGTTTTCCACCACCACTATTCAGACTCTGGTCGGCGAACCTGGGATGTACGACTGGATTTCCGTTGCAGGCCAGAACGATGAATCGCAGACGCAACTGAGTGACGAGATCTCCAAAGTCATTCCAGCAGGAACTGAAGCAATTACCGGAGCGGAATTCACTGAAGAGAGTCAGAGCGCTTTCCAGAAGATCATCGGGATCTTCAGCACGTTCCTCTTGGTGTTTGCGCTCATTGCATTGTTTGTTGGTTCGTTCATTATCTACAACACCTTCTCAATCATCGTTGCGCAGAGAACAAAAGAACTCGCGCTACTCCGTGCCCTTGGAGCAAGCCGAGGTCAAGTACTGCGCTCGATCATTCTCGAAGCCCTCTTCGTTGGCCTGATTGCATCGATCATCGGTGTCGGATTCGGCATCTTGCTCGCTATTGGACTCAACAAGTTGATGCAGTCGATTGGATTCTCTGGTCCTGACACTCCGATCGTCCTTCCACCTGTCGCCATTCTGGTTTCGCTACTTGTTGGAACCTTTATCACTCTTGTTTCTGCACTCTTCCCGGCACGCCGTGCGGCAACGGTTCCTCCGATCGCAGCAATGCGCGATGTCGCCGTGGATCGCACCGGCGCTTCGAAACTCCGTGTTGCATTCGGACTCATCCTTCTTGCACTCGGTGCATTCATGCTTTGGTTCGGACTCAATGGCAATTCCGATTCCGGCCTTCAGATTATTGGCGGCGGAGCATTCTTTGTCTTCATTGCACTCGCTGTCATAGGCCCAGTTATCGCAACACCGTTTGCCAGTGTTCTTGGGTGGCCGCTTCAGAAGGCGAGTCGAATCACCGGGCGCCTCGCACGCGAAAACGCCATGCGGAACCCGCGTCGAACATCAACCACAGCCTCCGCTCTCATGATCGGGATCGGCCTTGTTGGCTTCATCGCAGTAACTGCTGAGTCAGTGAAGGCCTCCACCGTTGACGCGATCAATCAATCGGTCACCGGCCAATACGTGGTGACTACCGAAAGTTTCGGTTCGACAGCGCTCCCACAATCAATGTCTTCGGACCTTGACGAAGTACCGGGAGTTCGCGTTGCTGCCGGAATTAGCGCGACATTTGCCAATATCAACGACTCGGGCAAAATCATCCTCGCAGTTGATCCAGATGCGATCTCGCAGGTCATCGACTTCACCGATGTTGATGGATCCTTCGATTCGCTCGGAGTCGGCGAGATTGCGGCTTCAGAAAAACTCGCAGAGGACAAACAGCTCAAAATCGGCGACCCAGTCCAATTGGTCTTTCTTCAGGGTGGAGCCACAACCCTGAAGCTCACTTCGATTTACACAACCGAATTCCCAATTCAAGGTCCGGGCTGGATTATTTCCACCGATCAATTCAATACGTTGGTGCCGCCTTCGCAGCAAACGTATTCCGCGATTTACATCAAACTCGACGACACATCTGCCGCTGGCGTCGATGCAGTACTTCCAGGGCTCAAAGCGGTAACTGACACCGTGCCGGGCGCCAAACTTCAGAACCTGGACGAGTACAAAAAGGCTCAGACCGATCAGGTCAACCAATTCCTCCAAATCGTGTACGTCCTGCTGGCGCTCGCCCTCATCATCGCAATCGTTGGAGTGGTCAACACGTTGCTGTTGTCGGTCTATGAGCGAACTCGCGAACTTGGCCTCCTTCGTGCGGTGGGCATGAGCCGTCGCCAAGTCCGTTCAACGATTCGCCTGGAGTCAGTAATCATCAGTTTGATGGGCACGCTCATTGGCCTCGTCATCGGAATCGTTTTTGGATGGGCACTCGTGACTGCGCTAGCCGATGAGGGCATCACGTCGTTCGCGATTCCGTGGAGCCAGTTGTTCATCATCGTCATCATCGCGATCTTTGCTGGTGTTGGGGCTGCGCTCTATCCCGCACGACGGGCAGCACGTCTCGACGTTCTCCGAGCGATCTCTAGCGACTGATGGCACACGATCCAGCACGCCTCGAACCCGAGATCACCACCTTTCTCACCGAACGTCATCTGGCGTCACTCACAACAATGCGCGCTGACAACACACCGCATGTGGTTGCCGTTGGATTCACGTGGGATTCTGACGAATCGCTCGTGCGCGTCATCACGTGGGCGGGAAGTCGCAAAGCTCGCAACGTTGCTGAGCGTCCCGGATCCCCGGCCGCGGTATGCCAGGTCGACGGCGGTCGTTGGCTCTCACTCGAAGGCACAGCGACAGTGACCAACGATCCTGAACGGGTCGCAATGGCGGTCGCTCGCTATACAGAGCGTTACCGGGAACCAAAGCAACGCGACGACCGTGTCGTCATCGAGATTGCTGTCACCCGGATTATGGGTCGGGGCTAAAGACCCGTGGCCTTGCGCCACACCCGCCGTAGACTCTCTCTATGGCCGTGAACAAGCAGCGCGAATGGCATCCTGCTTTCGAAGAATACTGCGAGGCCATTTTTGAGTTGCGCGAAGACGAGGTCGATGTCATCCAGGCGCGCATCGCCGATCGTCTTGAGGTCTCTAGACCTGCGGTTTCAGAGATGATCCGTCGCATGGAACGTGCGGGCCTCGTCGAAATCAACGGCGGCGTCATTCGCCTACTTCCCGACGGTCACGCGCTTGCCGAAACCGTTGTGCGTCGCCACCGTCTTGCCGAACGTTTTCTCACCGACATGCTCGGTCTTTCTTGGGCTGAAGCCCATGACGAGGCCGGCCGCTGGGAACACGTCATCTCTCCAACCGTCGAAGTAGCGATGATGCGCGCGCTTGGCGATCCAACGACCTGCCCTCATGGAAACCCCATTCCTGGCACCGACTACCAACCACCAACTTCGGTCACACTCAACACGCTTACGGTCGGACAATCGTTCACGGTTTCTCGCATCCCCGAAGAACTCGAGTTCACTCCAGGTCTGCTTGAGTTCCTCGAGTCATCCTCCCTATTGCCGGGCCATTCGGGAACCGTGACAGCACTCGCACCCAAAGGCATCACGGTTGTTGAAATCGATGGCCAGACCGTCGAGATCGATCAATTCGCAACACAAAGAATTCTCGTCACTGCCGCCTGAAACGATCTCAATCAAGCAACGACGCAGGCAGATCGTCTTCGTGAACGATCGCCAGACGTTTCGTGGCCCGAGTGAGTGCGACGTACAACGCACGGTTGCCTTGTGCTTGTTCGGCAACGATCAGCGACGGCTCAACCACGATCACAGCATCGACTTCAAGGCCCTTCACAAGACCGACCTCGACGACCGTGACGCGATGTTCAAGACCATGTCGGGTTGCGCGACCGAACGCGATTCCGGCCGCCTCGAGCCCATCACAGACTTCGTCGATGATTGACGACGCACACACGACTGCGACCTGACCGGGATCAACCGCGGCCCGTTCAACTCGAGCCACTGCAGCAACCGTTTCCGCCAGGCAGCCTGGCTCCGCTCGCTGGATCAGTGGCTCGGCTCCGTCTTCACGAACTGAACGCGGCGGACGTAGATCGGGAGCAGCCCACCGCAGCACTCGTGCAGCGAGTTTCATGATTGGCGCAGGAAGGCGATAACCAAGCGTGAGTTCGTTTCGGCGGGGTTCACGCTTGGCCGGCAGGAGCGAAAGGATTTCGTCCCAGGATTCGTGCGCCCACTGGCCAGTGGCCTGCGCGATGTCACCCACAACAGTCATCGAACCATTCAGCGAACGGCGTTCGAGCATGCGGAGTTGCATTGGCGAAAGGTCCTGCGCTTCGTCCACCACGATGTGGCCGTAGGTGCGAATTTCGTCGTCGTCATTTGTTTCGCCCTGACGGCGACGGCGGGGCTTCGGCCCAAGTAACGAGCGGGCCTCATCAAGCAATGGAGCGTCGTCGTGTGTCCAGTCGATCTCGGCAACCGTTTCGGAACGCTCGCGATAAAGCGACTGCCATTCGGCCTCTGACAACAACGTTCCCGCAGCATTCCGCAACAATCCGCGCGCACCGTAGAGGTCGTGCAGGAACTGCGCAGGAGTGAGGGTTGGCCACATCCATTCAAGCGCTTCGCGAATGGCGGGATCGCGACGCAGGCGTTCACGAACTTCGGAGGCAGCAATTTCGCCTCGACCGGAAAGTGCGAGTTCGGCATAGAGCTCGTTTTCAACGTACTTACGCGCCGGATTGTGGCGGCGATAACGCCGACGAGCATCGGAAATAATCTGTGCACTTCGCGAGCGCGAGACCGTAAGACGTTGCAGCCCGTAACCAATGACCAAATCTGAACGTAATGGGCGTTGACGATCACGAACCGCCCGCGAAAGGTACGACACCATTCGCGGATCGCCCTTTACGCGAGACGTAAGGCCGATGTCGTAATGACGAATGCTCACATCGGGAACAAGATCGGCAAGCACAGCGAGTTCAACGCCCGCTTCACCTAGCGATGGAAGTACTTGTTCGATGTAGCCAAGGAACAACCGGTTTGGACCAATAACAAGGACGCCTTGGCCTTCGAGCGGGAATCGATGTGTGTAGAGCAAATACGCCGCGCGATGCAGAGCAACCACGGTCTTTCCCGTACCCGGCCCACCCTGCACAACAAGAACTCCCGGAAGCGGGGCACGAATGATTTCGTCCTGCTCGCCCTGAATCGTTGCGACGATGTCGCCGAGGCGACCCGTGCGAGCCGTTTCTAATGCTGTGAACAGGGCACCTTGACCGCGTACAACCTCGCCAGTTTCAATTTCTCCGACGGGCATTCCCAAGCTCGCCAACGTTGCCCCAAAGAGTTCGTCTTCGACACCCAACAACCGCCGGCCGCGAGTTGCGAAATGGCGGCGACGCGCCAGCCCCATCGGTTGCCGACCGGTCGCTCGGTAGAACGGTTCAGCGACTGGAGCTCGCCAATCGACGATGACCGGATCCTGCGCCGAATCACTGACCGCAATGCGCCCGATGTAGAAGCTCTCCATAAGGTCATCAGGAGTTTCGGCTTCTCGATCGATACGACCGAAACACAGGGCAGCATCGCCCAGTTGGAGTTGGGTCAGGCGGTTGTAAACGGTTTCGTGGATGACTTCGCGCTCAAAGCGCGCTTGCTCGGTGCCTCCTCGACCAACCTCGACCATGGACGTCAGACGCGACGCGGCCTGCCGTGACTCTTCGAGACACGCATAAGCGTGATCGATATAGGCCTGTTCGGCTTCAAGATCGGGGTGTGGGGCCATGGGCTCGGTCTGAGAAGTGAGAGTCCTTCGTCGAACCGCTGGAACTCTCCAGCAGGGCTCAGAAGGGGGTTCTTCACTTTAGCGGTCCCTCGCCAATTGACCTCAGGCCGCCCGATTCTCCCCAGCGAGGCCTTATCGGTAGCGTGGCGCCGTGACCGATGCAGCCACCTCCCCCCTCCCACCCTTCCTGCGCGCCTGCCGCGGCATACCCGGCGGTCCCAGCGATCGCGTGCCGGTGTGGTTTATGCGCCAGGCCGGCCGATCGCTTCCCGAATACCGGTCCATCCGTGGCTCGGGCAGCATCCTCGACGCAATCGCTGATCCCGAGTTGTCCGCCGAAATCACTATGCAGCCGGTGCGGCGTTACGACGTCGACGCCGCAATTCTCTATTCCGACATCGTCGTGCCCGTTGCAGCAATCGGTTTCGGCGTCGATGTTGCCCCTGGCATTGGACCCGTCGTTGAGCAGCCGTTCACTCGGGCCGCCGATCTTGAACGCCTGCGCCCACTAGACCCCGAGGCCGACACGCCCTATGTGCTCGAGACTGTGCGCATCCTCGCTCGTGAACTTCCCGTTCCGTTGATTGGTTTCGCAGGTGCACCGTTTACCGTTGCGAGTTATTTGATTGAAGGTCAACCGTCGCGTACCTACACGCGAACCAAAGCTCTGATGTACGGCGATCCCAATCTTTGGCACAAGTTGATGGAACGACTTTCCGATCTCGCGATTGTTTCATTGCGTTCGCAAATTGAGAACGGTGCTGTTGCATTGCAGATCTTTGATTCATGGGCCGGGACCCTGAGTGCTCCTGACTACGAGAAATTCGTTCTTCCTCATAGCCAACGAGTGTTTGCAGAAGTTGCTGACCTCAACGTGCCCCGAATTCATTTCGGTGTTGGAACGGGCGAGTTGCTCGGCCTCATGGCCAAGGCTGGCGCCGATGTCGTCGGCGTCGATTGGCGAGTTCCACTTGATGTCGCTCGCACACGCGTGCCGGCAAACATTGCGCTCCAAGGAAACCTTGATCCTGCGCTTGCGTTTGCGCCGTGGGATGTTGTTGCGGAAGCGACTCGCGATGTTCTGCGCCGCAATGCCGGCAACCCTGCACATATCTTCAACCTTGGTCACGGCGTCATGCCCGAAACAGACCCAACCGTTCTTGAGCGCGTCGTCGAACTTGTTCATAACGAAGGTCGCTGCGATGGAGTTGCATCATGAGTACTGAACCAAAACTTGGTCTCGTCGTAATGGCCTACGGAACGCCACGTACGACCGAAGATATTGAGCCGTACTACACACATATCCGTCGTGGCCGAGCGCCAGAGCCGCAACAGCTCGCCGATCTCATTTCTCGTTACGACGCCATCGGCGGCATCTCGCCACTAGCCAGTCTCACCGAGGCACAACGCGCTGCACTTGAGTCCGCACTCGAGTCGCGTATGCCTGGTGCATGGAACGTGGTGCTCGGACAGAAGCACGCCACTCCATTCATTGAAGATGGTGTCGCCGAACTCGCCGATGCCGGAATCACCGAGGCTGTTGGTCTGGTACTCGCTCCGCATTTTTCAGGCTTCAGCGTGGGCGAATACCAGCGCCGCGCCGCCGAAGCGGGTACCGAGCGTGGACTCACCATGCACGGCATTAACAACTGGCACCTCGAACAGGCCTATCTCTATTTCCTCACTGCCGCCGTTCGCGATGCGCTCACTGAACTTCCTGAGCGCACGACAGTGCTGTTCACTGCCCATTCGCTTCCGGAGCGAGTGTTGGAAAACGATCCATACCCCGACGAACTCGCAGCAAGTGCCGCATATGTTGCCGAACAACTCGGGCTCAAGAGTTGGTCACTTGGCTGGCAAAGCGCGGGCCGCACACCCGAACCGTGGCGCGGTCCCGACATTCTCGAAGAACTCCAACGCATCGCCGCTGAAGGTTCAGCCGACGGTGTGCTGGTGTGCGCACAAGGCTTCACAGCTGACCATCTCGAAGTTCTCTACGACCTCGATATCGAAGCCGCAAAGGTCGCGAGCGACCTAGGTCTTGCATTTGGACGCACCCGTTCGCTCAATGCCGATGAGGTTGTCATGAATGCACTCGCCGATCTCGTCGTCGCTCAGGTTCAATGACAAACCGTCGACGTGTCGTCGTTGTCGGAGCCGGCATCACCGGTCTGACTGCGGCATTCACGTTGGCGACACAACGTCCCGACCTCGAGGTCGTTGTTCTTGAAGCCAGCGAACGCGTTGGCGGCAAGATTCTCACCACGCCATTTGCAGGCCGGCCCGTCGATTGCGGCGCCGACGCGTTTCTCGCGCGCGTTCCTGAAGCGCTTGACTTGTGTCGCGAACTTGGCCTCGACACGATCCTCACCTCGCCTTCTCAGAAGTCGGCCTACGTGTGGGTCAACGGCGGGCTCAACCGATTACCTGCCGGACTTGTCCTTGGTGTTCCTACCGACCTCGCTGCACTCGCTGCTTCTGGAATCGTGAGTTCAGAGGGAATTGCACGCGCGGCGCAGGACCTCACTCGCGCTGAATGGATCGACAACGCAAACGGCTCTGACCCCAACGGAGTCGATGATCAGTCTGTTGGCGACCTCATTCGTGCACGACTTGGCGATGAAGTCCACGAGAAGTTGGTGTCCCCACTCCTCTCTGGCGTAAACGCAGGCGATGCCGACCACCTCAGTCTCGCGGCGGGTGCCGCGCAGATCGCAGTGGCTGCTCGCAAGTCACCCAGCCTCATCACTGCACTGCGTGAACAAACGACCGCTGCACAGCACCACCCCGACGCGCCGGTCTTCCACGGAATCCCGGTGGGCACTCAGACACTCACTGATCTACTCCTCGCCCGACTCACACAAGCCGACGTTCCCGTCCATCTTTCGTGCCCGGTCACTTCGATGGCACGTAACAACGATGGTTGGACAGTGTCGACGCCGCTCGGCCCAATCGCCGCCGACGAGATCATCCTCGCCACGCCCGCTCACCCGACTGCTCGCCTCCTCGAGCCGCTCGCCCCCGAGCCCGCCGGCGATCTCGCCTCAGTTGAGTACGCGTCCGCCGCCATGGTCAGTCTCGCCATTTCGAAGAAATCTCTCGGCGTTCCGCTCGATGCCAGTGGCTTCCTCGTCGCCCAGACCGATCCGCTTCCCACCCTCACCGCGTGCTCATGGGCATCGGCGAAATGGGCCCACCTCGACGATCCTGAGGTGGCGATCTTGCGCGTATCGGCCGGCAAGTTCGGAGACACCCACGCGCTCGAGCTTGACGATCCTTCACTGGTTCAGGCTCTGGGCGTTGACCTCGCCACAACGATGGGCATCGACGCTGCACCGATCGCCTGGCGCGTCACCCGCTGGATTGATGCGCTTCCGCAATATCGACCCGGCCATCCCGCTCGCGTCGCGGCATGGCGAGCCGGTGTCAGGTCTGAGGCCGAGGGCATTCATCTCGCCGGTGCCGCCTATGACGGCCTTGGCCTTCCGGCGTGCATCCGCCAGGGCCGCCAGGCTGCCGCCGGCGTCGTCTGAGCACCCGTTCTGCACCTCCCTGCCGGCGCATTCTCCATTGCCGATCGTCGAATGAGGGCAATTTCACCCGAAATGTGACACAAAATCTCATGGACATTTCCCCTGTTCAGGGGCCTATTGCTGCAGAAATGTTGCGGCTGCGTTGCGGGACTGCGATGAAACCGCAACACTTTCGTAACAATGAGTACGAACCCCCTTGGCCGGATCCGCCTCGTTCATTCTGTGACCCTCGTGCCGCTCCTGGTGGTCGCCCTTCTCACCTTCGGACTCTGGGTCATTCCAAGTTCGACCTCAGCGCTTCCTGCAACGTCATCAGTTGCTGAGGTCTCCATCCTCCCGATCGTGGCCACCGAGGATCTCACCAGCACCGACCCCATTCCCGAAAGCGGTCCGGTACTGACTGCCGCCGTTTGGCGAATGGCGATCGGCCAAGCGGTTGTTGACGCAGGCCAAACCAAGCTTGGCGCTCCGTATGTGTACGCCGCCGGCGGCCCCAACGCCTTCGATTGTTCCGGATTCACTCGATGGGCCTGGATGCAGCTTGGCGTTCAACTCCCCCACAACTCCGGCGCCCAATGGGCTGCCGTCGAACGCATTGCCCTTGATCAACTTCAACCCGGCGACCTCGTCTTCAACTGGGGCCCTGGCGGAGGCCCGCCCGGCCATGTCGGGATCTACGTTGGCGATGGCATGATGATTCACTCACCGAACAGCTCAGGTGTGGTGCGCTATGACTCCATCAACTGGTGGACTGGCGCAACAACTGCAGCTGGAAGGGTTCGATGACCAACACATTGCGAAGCATTCGCCGAGGGCCAGCAACGCCCGAACGCTTGCTCGTACTCATCCCCGGTTATGGCGATAGGCCCGAGCCGTTCCTTGATTGTGCGTCGATGTTCGATCCAAACGAGCAATGGCTGGTTGTTGTCGTCGAACCACAAACACCAAGTGAGCGCGGCCCCTACTGGTACGACGTCGATGAAAACGGTCCTGACCCTGCTGCTCTTGCATCAGCACTCGCGGCCATTGATTCGTTGTGTGCCACGCTGCTCATAGAAACCAAACTCAGCCAGGACGAACTCGTAATCGCTGGTTTTTCTCAAGGTGGCGCGCTTGCACTAGCACACCTTGTCGATCCCACTTCTACGGTGACACCGCGCGCCGTTGCCGCTCTCGCGTCCTACCTTCCGAGTCGCGACAAAGATCTCATTGATCTTTCTCGTGCGTCACAACGACCCGTCCTCTTCGCCCATGGCGAGGACGACGATCTCGTCGAACCAATCCGAGGTCGTTCCGCATCAAAGGCCCTCCATCGTTCCGATGCACTCGTCAGTTGGGTCGAGGTAAGCGGTGGGCACCGCTTCGACACATCCCTCGCCAATGAGTTGGCTGCCTGGCTTGATGCGCTTTCCCGCGGAGAACTCCCGCACGCTCCCCCGATCTGACCAACACCCAGCTCGGCGGTAAGGATGAAGGCCTCGCAACGAGAACGGACTGTTGATGACTACCGATCCCCCCGAAGGCGCCTCAGCGGAGCAACCGAAGCCCGACATCTACGCGCGCATCATTCGATTTGCGCCGCTCTACATCATCGTCTTCTGCATCGGCATTCTTGTTCTCGTGGCGTTCATTCGACCGTTTACGTCCCCCGAGCCCACGCTGTTATTTCGATCTGAACTTGTTGGAGCAGCAAACGATCCAACCGGGGCGTATTTCCTCCTCCAAAACGCAGGTGGTTCTGACACCTTGATTGGAGCGTCTTCCCCTGCGGCCGCTTCGGTCATGCTGCAGATCATCGACCCCACCACAACCACCAGCACTCCTGATTCCGCTGCGATAGGCGGGACCTACATGACGGTGGACCGCATCGACATTCCTGGATTCACCGATATGAAGTTCGTCCCCGGCGGAAATCAACTTCTTCTTGGCGGACTCGCTTCCCCACTGATTGTCGGCCAGAGGATTCCGATCACTCTGCAATTCGAGCGAGCTGGCGCCATCACTCTTCAGGCAGAGGTGCAGCCCTACACGGTCATCGCCGACCGCGTCCTGCCACCGCGCCTAAAGCTTCCAGGGCAGTAGCACTCGAGAATCCGAGTAAGTCGCCCACAGCCGGGTTGCGAAACCTCTCGCACTCCTCCATAATGAGAATGCTTCTCATTCCCACTATGGAGTCACCATGACCCGCACACCGTCCCTACCCAAACTTCACAAGCGCTCTGCAACCTTTGCGTTGTTGGCCCTCCTCTCGGTGCTGGGACTTCTCGTCTCTTGCGGCAGTGACTCGAAAGACACCACCTCGACATCGACAGTTCCCGACCCGAACCGACCACTCGTGATTGCGACGACGCCAATCCTCGGCGACCTTGTCCGTCAGGTGGGTGGCGACGAGATCAACGTTGAGGTCCTCATTCCTCTGGGCGCTGACCCTCATGATTTTGAACCTTCAGCAGCACAGGCCGCGCAGTTGCGCAATGCCTCGTTGATCGTGGCGAACGGGTTGGGGCTTGAGGAACGTCTCGAGTCAGCGCTTGATGGAGCAGAAAAAGATGGTGTTCCCGTTTTCGATGTAGCCGAACAACTTGATCCGCTCGTCCTCAGCACCGCTGACGAAGCGAAACCCTCCAAAGAAGACGATCATGATCACGGACATGATCACGACGCTGAAAAAGAACCCGCACAAGAAGAAGCTCATAATCACGGCGCCGAAGATCCCCATGTTTGGCTGGATCCGGAACGTATGGCGACAGCGGCATCTCTTGTCGCAACCCAACTCGCGACAACGACCGGACTCGATGCCGCGCCATTCCAGGAGCGAGCGGCAACCTACGCTGATGCCGCTCGTGCCGCTGAAACCGAAGCGCGCGCACTTCTTGCTGAACTCCCCGCCGACCAGCGCAAACTCATCACGAATCACGACGCTCTCGAATACTTCGCCCAACGTTTCAACCTCGAGGTCATCGGGACCGTCATCCCCGGAGGTTCGACGCTGGCCGAACCCAGTGCTGCTGACCTCAGCGACCTTGTCGCACTCATCGAAGCGAACAATGTGAAAGCGATCTTCTCGGAAAGCACCGTTTCTTCGAAAATGATCGAATCGCTGGCTCGCGAAATTGGCTCTCAGGTCAGCGTGGTGGAACTTTCCACAGACACACTTGGTGAGCCGGGAAGCCCGACGGCGACCTACCCCGGTCTCATCGTCACAACAGCTCGCCTTATCGCCAATGGACTCAGCGGACGCTGAAGATCCTGCTTCCAGCGAATGCAGGCTCTAGCCTCCGAGAACTGTGGATTGGCTAACCGAACCCTTTCAGTATGAGTTCATCCTGCGAGCACTGCTCGCAGGATCTCTCGCTGCAATCGCGTGCTCGCTGATCGGCACGTGGGTCGTCATTCGTGGCATGTCATTCATGGGCGATGCGCTTGCTCACGGAGTGCTACCCGGCATCGCGGTCGCATTCATCATCGGCATCGACATCGCGATTGGCGCGTTCGTATCGGCCATCGTGATGGTGATCGGCATCAATCTGGTGAACCGCGCCTCAAAGCTCTCCACCGATACAGGTATTGGGCTGCTCTTCGTGGGCATGCTCGCGCTTGGTGTTGTCATCATTTCTCGAACACGTTCGTTTTCTGGCGACCTCACCTCGTTCCTCTTCGGCTCCGTATTGGGCGTAAGGGACCCTGACATCTGGCTCCAGGCCGTGGCTGCCGTATTCACGTTGGTCGCCGTCGTTGCATTCCACCGTTTATTTATGGCGCTTTCGTTCAATCCAGAAAAAGCCGCCACGCTCGGAATGCGTCCGCGTCTTGCTCACTTCGCAATGCTCACGCTCATCGCTGTCGCCATCGTCGCATCGTTCCGTACCGTGGGAACACTCCTTGTGTTCGGCCTGCTTATTGCGCCACCTGCGACAGCCGCCCTACTCGTTCGTCGCGTCCCCGCAATGATGGCCACCGCGTGCTTCATCGGCGTTTCATCAATCTTTATCGGACTGATTATCACCTATCATTTCGACACGGCCGCCGGCGCAACCATGGCCGGCACCGCAGTCGGGATCTTCTTTATTGTGCTTGCGGTTCGAGAACTTGCGCTTCGCATCGGTCGTCGGACACAACTGCAACACGCCTAGTTCAATGATTGATCCGCGCACTCTGCGAGCCATTCTCCGCGCCGTCATCGCCGGACTCTGTCTTGCCGCTTCGGTTCCTCCCTGGGGCTGGTGGCCGCTTGCATTTCTCGGCATCGCTATGTGGGATCGACTGCTGCGCAACGCAAAACCACGCGCCCGTATCGTCCGATCCGTCGTAGTCGCCGCTGCGTGGTTCACACCGTCGATGTTGTGGATGGTTGACCTCACCGTTCCCGGTTACCTCATCGCCATCGTGGTCTTCAGTCTCTACGTAGGAGTTGCAGGACTCGCAGTGCCAGGACGTAGCTCGTCTCCATGGATGCGGTGGCTTGCCGTTCCCGCCGCGTTCACGTTGGCCGAAGCCGCTCGGTGCACGTTCCCGTTTGGTGGAGTTCCACTTGCAACAACTGCGATGGGTCAGGCAAGCGCGCCACTTGGCCAAATTGCCCGCGTGCTCTGTGCCGTTGGGGTGACATTCGCCGTCGCTGTCATCGGGTTCGCTCTGTCGGCAGCATGGGAACGACGTCATGTCGTTGCCGCCGCCGCACTCGTCGGGGTTACTGCGCTTTGGCTCGCTGCCATCGTGGCACCAGCTGGCCATGACATTCGCACCATCAATGCCGCAGTTGTTCAGGGCGGCGGACCACAAGGAACGCGCGCAAGCGAAACTGACTCCCGCGATGTCTTCGATCGACATGTCGAAGCCACTTCGCTCGTTACGACACCTGTTGATCTCGTTGTGTGGCCCGAGAACGTTGTTGCCGTTGACTCGCTTCTTACAACTGCAAGGGAAAACGCTGTGCTGTCTGCCCTCGCTAAGGACCTCAACACCACACTTGTCGCCGGAATTACAGAGGATCTCGATTCGTCAAGCTTCGCAAACGCGTCGATTGTCTATCTCCCAGATGGCAGCACCGGAGAGCGATACGACAAGGTCCGCCGCGTTCCCTTTGGCGAGTACGTGCCCTTTCGTTGGCTCATCGAAAGCGTTGCCGGATCGAACACCGGCATTCCTGTTCGCGAGGCACGAGCTGGCACTGAACCAGCGATCATCCGAACGCCTGCCGGCGACCTTGCTGTCGCAATTTCTTGGGAGATCTTCTTCACGAATCGAGGACGCGACGGTGTACTGCAGGGTGGGCAGATTCTCCTTAATCCCACCAATGGTTCGAGTTACTGGCTCACCCAGGTGCAGACGCAGCAAGTTGCCTCAAGCCAACTTCGCGCAATTGAAACTGGTCGATGGGTTTTGCAAGCCGCCCCAACTGGTTTCTCCGCAATCGTCAATCCTTCAGGAGACGTTCTCGAGCGAACGTCAATTTCGGAACAAGCGGTACTACAACAAGACGTCATGCTCCGATCAGGCGACACGATCGCAACCGTCATTGGCCCAATGCCCGTCATCTGGTTCTCGGCGATCCTTCTCGCATTCTCCTGGTGGTTCGCAACAAATCATTTCGAAGCCCTACGTTCGAAAATCAAACCTCGACCATCAGACTGACTGACCCCAATAAGGACGAAGAGGCCCGCGCCGATTTCCCCAACTAGCTCACCAACCACCGTCAGCGATGCCCGTTCCGCCCTGTGGATGACTGCTCTCACCCGGTACGTCTCGCCCCGATAGCGCCTGTGGACAACGATCTGGCCCTGTCTTGACCTTTGTCAAGATTCCCGACGAAACTTGACTACCCATGTCTCCCCGCCCCGAATCCTCCGGGCGCACCGATCTTGCCGCTGACGGCGAGCTCCCCCTGCGCATTGCTTTCCTCACCTACCGGGGAAAGCCCCATGTCGGTGGTCAGGGCGTCTACACCCGGCATCTCACAAAAGCCCTTGTTGACCTTGGCCACGAGGTCGAGGTCTTGGGCGGGCAGCCGTTCCCAGTTCTTGATCCCCGGGTGCCGCTCGTAGAGCTTCCCAGCCTCGACATTTACAACGACGCGTACCCGATGCGCCTGCCGTTGCCATTCGAAATCAAGAACCTCGGCCATGCCATCGAAATCGGGAGTTTCATGGCCGGATCATTCCCCGAGCCCCTTGCATTCAGTTTTCGCGCTTGGCAGCACCTTCGCTCACGCGTCAATGAGTTCGATCTCGTTCAGGACAACCAGTGCCTTGGCTATGGCTTGCTTGGCATGGAACGTGACGGGCTTCCAGTCCTGGCCACGATCCACCACCCCATCACTGTCGATCGTCGTCTTGAGATGGAACACGCAGAGACAGCATGGAAGCGATTTTCGAAGGGCCGCTGGTACAGCTTTACCAAGATGCAGACGCGTGTCGCATCACGCATGCCCCGCGTCATCACGGTGTCGCAGAACTCTCTTGCAGACATTCATGCTGATCAGAACGTTCCGCTTGATCGACTTCACGTTGTGCCTGTTGGCGTTGATCAGGAATTGTTCAAGCCCATCCCCAGCGTTGAGCGCATTCCTGGCCGACTCATCACCACTGCGAGTGCCGATGTCACGATGAAGGGCCTGCGTTACCTCCTTGAGGCAATTGCCAAACTTCGCACCGAACGTCACATCGAACTCGTCGTTATCGGTCGCCTCAAAGAAGGCGGACCTTCGGCTCGCATTATCGACGAACTCGGACTTCGAGACGCGGTCACCTTCATCACGGGCGTGCCCGAAGAGCGCATCATTGAACTCTACTCCGAAGCACAGGTCGCCGTCGTTCCTTCGCTGTATGAAGGCTTCTCCCTTCCAGCCATTGAAGCTATGAGTTGCGGTGTTCCGCTCGTTGCCACGAGCGGCGGTGCGCTTCCTGAGGTTGTTGGGAACCACAACGAAACTGCACTCGTCGTTCCTCCCGGCGATAGCGAAGCCCTTGCCGCGATGCTGCGCACTGCGCTCGATGATCCTGCACTTCGTGACCGCATCGGTGCCGCTGGCCGTCAACGTGTCATCGATCGCTGGACATGGCGCCACACCGCAAACGGCACCGTTGAGCACTACCGCGCACTGCTCGCAGAGACCCCACACATTCAGGCCCGCCGACCCGGCGGCGCTGGCGCAGCCCCACGTTTCCAGCGCTCGCGCGTCACACGCCCAGGATCCTGAGCAGTGCTGACCGCCGACTACGACCGTTTGGGCCTTCGCCCCGGAGACCGCTTGCTCGATCTGGGCTGCGGCTTTGGTCGTCACGCGTTCGAAGCACTGCGCCGTGGCGCACGGGTTGTGGCCTGCGATATGGCCGTTCCTGAACTTGAACAGGTTGCTGCAACTACATCAGCGATGAAAGACGCTGGTGAAATTGCACCGACAATCTCATGTACGTCAGTTGCCGGCGATGGAACCAAGCTTCCTTTCGCCGATGCATCGTTCGATCGAATCATTGCCTCGGAAGTTATGGAACATGTTCCTGACGACAATGCAGCCCTCGCGGAATTCATTCGAGTGCTACGTCCCGGCGGCACAATTGCCATCACTGTTCCTGCCGAGTTTCCAGAAAAGATTTGCTGGAAACTTTCCGATGAGTACTACGCGCCAAAGTCGGAAGGCGGGCACGTTCGGATCTACTCCGAGTCTGACCTTCGCCTAAAGATGAAGAACGCTGGACTCATTCCCGGCAGCTCTCATCGAGCCCATGCGCTGCACTCGCCCTACTGGTGGCTTCGTTGCGCAGTTGGGCCGCGAAACGACACCAACGCTGCGGTCAAGGTGTATACAAAGTTTCTTGAGTGGGACATCATGTCGGCCCCGCCGCTGACGCGACTCACCGAAAAGGCACTCAATCCCGTATTGGGCAAGTCGCTTGTTGTCTACGCGACCAAGCCAATCCGACACACCGCGATGGCAGGTGCGAAATGACCGAAATTCCTTCCGTTGACGACATCATTACTGCCGAGCAGGTTCGTCAGACCGCTGAAGCAATTGCCGATTGGCAACAGCCCAATGGAATGGTCCTGTGGCACCCGGGCGGCCATGCCGATCCGTGGAATCACATCGAAGCGGCCATGGCCCTCGACCTTGCAGGCATGCGCACCGAGGCCGAGCACGCGTACCAGTGGCTTGCCGACATTCAGCGTCATGACGGCTCTTGGCACCAGTACTACCTCGCCGACGGAATCGAACAAGACAAGCTCGACGCCAACACGATTGCGTATATCGCTGCAGGTGTTTGGCATCACTGGCTTGTTGCTCGCGACCCCGGCTTTGTCGAAACGATGTGGCCGGTCGTTGAAAAGGCAGTCGAGTTTGTTCTCGATCTGCAAACTCCTCGAGGCGAGATCCTTTGGGCTCGTCACGCCGACGGCACGCCGTGGTCGTTCGCTCTACTCACAGGTTCTTCGAGCATCTGCCACAGCCTTCGTTGTGCAATTGCGATCGCCGAACTTCTTGGCCACGAACGCCCAGATTGGGAGTTGAGCGCAGCACGCTTGGCTCATGTCATCCGTCAGCACTGCCTCGGCAACGCTCCCGATGCATTCGCCCCCAAAGCCCGCTGGGCGATGGACTGGTACTACCCCGTTCTTGGCGGCGTTCTCACCCGTACCGAGGCTCGCGCTCGCCTCGATGCTCGTCGAGACACCTTTGTTGTCGAAGGTCGCGGCGTTCGTTGCGTTAGCGACCGACCCTGGATTACCGCTGCCGAAACCTGCGAATGCCTGATCGCCGAGTTGTCAGTCGGCAATCGTGAACAAGCTCTGCAACTGTTTTCTTGGGCACAGCAACTTCGGTGCGAAGACGGCCACTACTGCACCGGCATCGTGTTCCCCGACGAGGTGCACTTCCCCGCCGATGAACGCACCACTTATACCGATGCTGCAATCATCCTTGCGGCCGATGCGCTCAGCCGCACCTCTCCTGCATCAGGCTTGTTTATCGACCACGACGCACTTCCGCCGTTGGTTGAAATCGATACCGACGATTCAATCAGCGACCGGGCCGACTAATCGCTTTCAACTGCTGTGAACTCAATTGCGGCGCAGTACCCGCAATGACCCTGTGGCTGAGATATCGGTGAACTCACCGGACTCGATCGCACGGCAGTAGATCTCATATGGCGGACGACCGCCATCGGCGGGGTCGGGAAAGACATCGTGGATTGCCAGAATTCCGCCGACTTCGATCCAGGGAGTCCAGAGTTCAAAATCGCGATGCGCCGGCTCGGAACCGTGCCCTCCGTCGATAAACAAGAACGACAGTGGGATCGCCCATCTTGATCCGACAGTCGGCGAATCGCCCACAAGCGCAACGACGGTTCCTTCAAGACCCGCATCGAAAATTGTGCGACGGAATCGCGGCAACGTATCGATCACACCAACTTCGGGATCCACGAGATCGGGCTCATGCCATTCCCACCCCGGCTGATTTTCTTCTGAACCGCGATGATGGTCGAGCGCAAAAAGGATGGTGTTGCGCTCTTTCGCTGCCGACCCGAGATAGATCCCTGACTTGCCGCAATAGCTGCCAATCTCAAGCATCGGAGCGGCGCCGTCGGAAACAAGAAGAGCAGCTTGGTGAAGCGCTACGCCTTCGTCGGCGGGCATAAATCCACGGGCTGCTTCGGCAGAAGCCTTCATTGCTGAATCCATCATTCAGTCCTCGTCGGGAGTGTCGTCTTCAAAGACTTCAACGTGGAACAACTTATCGAGTACGAAGAAACGGATAACCCAAAGAACGCCAAACGAGAGTAACTGAGCCACGTTAATAATCAACTTGGCATCGGTAAAGCGATGGACCGCCCAGATGGCGACTGTCGAAAGAAGCAACCCGGCGACCGTAAAGAGCCAGAACGGAAGTACTTCTTTCTTCCAATGGCTCTTGCCGCGCTTTCCCCACACCCACGCGCGGTTCATGTAATAGGCCGGAACCGCAGAAATGGAGACGGCAACAACATTTGCCCAGCTTGGGCGCATGACACCCTGCAGAGTCAGCAGCAGACTTTGCCCAACGATGACATTGATGACCGCTACGAGGGCATAACGAAGCCCGCGGGTCCGGATTGAGAAAACAATCTTTCCGAGGACCCCGAAGGTTTCAGGAAGTGGCGTCACCGTATGCGACGACGCGGGGAACTCCTGATTGATTTCGTGGCCCATCAGTGGGCACTCCTCGCGTTTACGTCGGACCAAACCACCCTAGTTGCCGCCTGCGGTGGCCCTGATCCGTTCGTTGTCGCCAGAATCACCCAAATCAGAGGGCGTTTGCTCGAACGATGCTGCTCAACCATTCACCGCTTGGCTTCACTGTGCGCCGCTGAGTTGCGCGATCTACTTCGATGATTCCGAAACGGGGCCGATAACCGAACGCCCATTCGAAGTTATCCATCAGGCTCCAATAGGTGTAGCCCCGCACATCAATGCCATCGGCAATGCACGACAGGACACCTTGAAGCGCGCGCTGTACATATTCGATGCGCTGAGGATCATCATTCGTCCCGATACCGTTTTCGGTCACGAGTAACGGAACCGAACCCCCCGTGTAGTCCCACGCACGCCGCAAACACGCGCCCAGCGATTCGGGCCAGAACTCGTAGCCCATCGGAAGGGTTGGAACACCTTCTTCGCCACCGAGCACACTGTTCGCACCAACTCGCGTGCGGCTATAGACCTGCACGCCAAGAAAGTCATCCTTGCCAACGATGTCGAGAAACTGATCTTCTGAAACTGCACGCACGTGATCACGCCGAGCAATTGCATCGACATCGTCGGGGGGAACGACCTGGTAGTCGGCCATCGACAATGTGAGCCCCACGGGGAAATCTCCGGGGCCACCCTTGAGTACGGGGACGACTCGCCGATGAGCGTCGATGAAGTTTGCGTTTACTGCTTCGAACTGTGCGTCGTCAGTTGCTCCGGGCGGAAACATGCCCATCTGATATCCAACAAAGGAAACGATGTTGGGTTCGTTAATCGTGCAGGCCGTGCCGATGAGGTCACCAAGATGATTCACCGATTTTTCGGCGAAACGAAGGAACCGATCAACAGTTGACGCAGTGTGCCAACCGCCTTCGGCAGCAACCCATCGTGGAGTTGTGAAGTGATGGAACGTCACCACTGGTTCAATACCGTGTGCATGACACGACGCAAGCACGCGTCGGTAATGGTCGAGAGCCGCAATTGAGAACTCACCGGGCTCAGGTTCGATACGCGACCACTCAATCGAGAATCGATAGTTATCGAACCCAAGTGCTGCGCACAGGGCAATATCTGAGTCGTAGCGGTTCAGTTGATCGCACGCGTCGCCACTTGGTTCTTCGCATGGCGATTTGGGATCGTGTTCCCACGCCCACCAATCGTTGTTCCAGTTGCCACCTTCGACCTGATGCGCGGCGGTTGCGGTGCCCCAACGGAAACCTTGTGGAAAGTTCGTAGCCATTCGCGGACCCTACCGGCACGGCCTGCACTAATGCAGGAAGAACGCCTACAAATCTCCTGCCAATGTGGGAGATTAGAAGGGTGACTCAGGCCGCAGTAGACGCACTTCTCACTCTCCTTGATCTCGAGCCCATCGAAGTCAATATGTTCCGCGGAATCAGTCCCCCGTCGGAACAACAACGAGTCTTCGGTGGACAAGTTGCCGGTCAGGCGCTCATCGCTGCGGCGCGCACGGTAGAACCAGAGACCCGCGTGCATTCGCTGCATGCCTACTTCCTTCGTGCCGGCGATTCGCGGGTTCCAATCCTCTACGAAGTCCAGCGGATCCGCGACGGCCTCTCATTCACTACCCGTCGCGTCACTGCCATTCAGCACGGCCGGGCCATATTCAGTCTTTCGGCTTCCTTCCAGGTTCCCGAAGACGGCTTCGACCACTCCGCGACAATGCCCGAGGTTCCCGCGCCCGAGACGCTCCCCACCGTTCAAGAACGATGGGCCGAATTCGCAGCTGAATATGACGACCACCGGTTCGAGATGGATCTGCCCTTCGACCTTCGCAACTGCGACTGGTCACCTGAAGACCGCCATCGCCTGTTGCCGCCCTACCAGCGTGTCTGGATGAAGGCCACGGGCACGATTCCCGACGACCCGGTGCTCCACACCTGCGCACTCACCTACGCGTCCGACATGACCCTTCTCGACACGGCCCTGCTGCCGCACGCGCTCGGCCCCATCGACAATGTCTTCATGGCCAGCCTCGATCACGCAATGTGGTTCCACCGTCCCTTCCGGGCCGATGAATGGTTGCTCTACGCGCAAGAAACACCCAGCGCCGCGAGCGGTCGAGCCTTCGCTACCGGATCAGTGTTCACCAGCGAAGGTCAGCTCGCCGTCACCGTTGTGCAGGAAGGCCTCATCCGCCCTCCGCGTTGAAAGTAGACCGAATGTACGGCTGACAACCATGGGCCGAGTCGGGTCGGTAGCCTCGGAGCGCCATGGCCCACCACCACGACAGCCACCGATCGACAGCTTTTGTGTTCCGAGCTCTCGCTGGCATTCTCGCCTTGGCCCTTAGCGGCACCCTCGTTGCCTGCAGTGCTCCGGCGAAATCTTCCTCCAGCCCGACCTCGGTAGCGTCCACACCCACAACCGCAATCGACACTGGTACCGGCCCGACATCGATTACGAAGTCAATGCGCGCAGCAGAAGTAGCGAGCGGATTCAACGACGCAACCAACATCGTGTCTCGCCCAATGCGAAATCAACTTTGGGTCACGCAACGATCAGGTGCAGTCAGAGCGATCGAGATTCAAACAGCATGGAATCTTGAACTCGGCCAAACCCAACGAAAAGGGTTCAAGACCTACCCCGGTGCCGTCATCGATATTTCAAGCGATGTATCAACCGAAGGTGAGCGCGGACTTCTCGGCATCGCTTTTTCCACCGATGCCCGCACACTCTTCCTCAGTTACGTAAACAAGAACGGTGAAATCGTCATCGCCTCATGGGCCGTAACTGACCCGACTCCCCCTCCGACCACTCTCCCGGCTCCGGCAGCCCCCGCTCCGACCGTTCCAGGTGCACCACCAACATCAACCACAGTGGCCCCATCGACATCATCGACTTCAACAACGCTCCCTGTTCTTCCAACACCCGTCGTTAACCCAGCTTCAAGGCGGACCCTCCTCACGATCCCCCGCGAAGGATCAACCAACTACGCCGGCCAGCTCACTCTCGGTCGCGATGGATTCCTCTATATAGGTGTCGGCGATTCGCCAAATGGCGCCACCGAAAAGACGGCACAGAACCCCGAGTCATTGCTCGGAAAAATTCTGCGCATTGATCCAGCGGGCGCAACCATGACAGACCCCTATGCGATCCCACCCGGCAACCCTTTCGCTTCTGGTGGCGGCGCCCCTCAGATTTGGACTCTGGGAGCGCAGAACCCACTGCGCTTTAGTTTCGACCGATCGAACGGGAACATGTGGGTCGCCGATGCCGGACGCGTGCAGTTCGGAGAAATTGATTACCTCCCCGTGTCTGCCGGTGCCGGCAATGGCGCCAACCTGGGTTGGCCCTTCAAGGACGGAAAAGAAGCCGGTCCTTCTGCCGATCAGGCACCTTCATCGATCGTTACCCCAATCGGAGTTACACCGAACACGAGTGCCGATTGCCCCCTCATCGGTGGCTTTGTCTACCGCGGTTCCGTGACCGAGATGCAGGGCGTCTATATCTATGGAGACTTTTGCGCGGGCATCGTAAAAGGTCTCCTGCAGCGAAAGGGAGTCGCGCTCGATGACAAAGCGATAGGCCCGCAACTTGGCACGAATTCAATCGTGGCCTTTGCTGAAGACAACCAGGGCGAGCTCTACATCGTTACCGAAGCCGGATCGGTGCAACGATTGGTGGCGGCATGACTGACTCCAACATCGAAGCAACACACAGCACAGAACCACCGACTCGAAGCAAATTCTTTGCGGGACGCACGCTCTCTGACGGCAAGAAAATCGTGTGGTGGCGTGAAATTTTGATCATTGCTGCTGTCAATGTTGTCTACGAAACAGTCAGAAATCTTTCCGCAGGAAAACCCTCGAAGGCCTACTCCAACGCGCTCCTCATCATCGATTGGCAGCGCAACCTCGGTATTTGGCACGAGCAGGCAATGCAGCAGTTTGCGCTCGGCTTCACGCCCCTGATCGTGGCCGCTAACTACTTCTACGGATCAATCTACATCGCCGCAACGTTGTTCACTCTGATCTTTCTGTATTCGAAGTTCCCAGATGACTACCCGTTGTTTCGAAACACACTCATGATCGGAACACTGTGCGCACTTGTTGCCTTCGCACTCTTCCCCCTCATGCCTCCTCGTCTCCTCGACGACACATTGCTTCTTCACGGAGCCAACGCAAACCTTTGGTTCGGATTCGTTGACACGCTCGTCGAATACCCCACGTTCTGGTCATTCAACGACGATGCAATGAAGACAATCTCAAATCAGTTCGCAGCAATGCCATCACTGCACTGCGGATGGGCATTTTGGGCCTCCATTTCACTACTTCCACGGATGAAGTCGTGGTGGTCAAAGACGCTTGTCATCCTGTACCCGGTCGTGACTACCTACGTCGTAGTAATCACCGCAAACCATTACGTGCTCGATGCTGTCGCCGGCTTCGCGCTTTTCACATTTGCCTATTTTGTGGCTCGAAAATTCACGCGAGCCGGACGCGGCACACCGATTACGACTGCAAACTGATCGCGAGCCGGTAGGCCTCAACATTTTGTTCAACGACGTCAGACCAGTCAACTGGAGATGGCGTCGTGCGATTATGTTGCGCAATTCGTTCACGCAGCGTTCGGTCATTCACGATTCGAGTGAGTTCGCGCGCCATCTCGGCATCATTTGCTGCCAGTAGTCCTTCTTGTTCATGCGCAACGAATTCACGTATGCCCGTCTGTGCTTTCGCTACGACCGGCAAACCAGCACAACGAGCTTCGAGTGCAGCGATACCGAACGATTCAAGATTGGCCGGGGCCACAAAAACGTCTGCTCGTGAATAGATCTCGCGAATTTCCTCTCGAGTCCGACGCCCAACCAGCGACACCGTATTTGTGAGGCCATTCTCCCGGACGTATTTCTCCATTTGTCCAAGTTCAGGACCATCTCCAATCACAACTAGGCGAACATCGATCGAGCGAGGTGTCCGATCACGCACGTCCTTGATCATTCGCAACAAATGCATTGGGCGCTTACGCGGAGCCAGGCGCATTACCGACACGAGGGTCACGACCGATGGATCCCGCTCTTCTGGCGCTATCGACCAAGTGGCGTTCTCAATCCCATTCGGGAGCACAACAACCGTTGCATCATCGGACGCAACGCGCCGCACTGGCGCTACAGCGACCTCGCTCACTGCAGAAAGGACAACCGGCCACTGTCCCCACTTCGTCAATTTGTTGACCGCCCAGAAGAACGGAGTGGCATAACTCCAGATGCAATGCAATGTCACGACGACAGGAATGCCTGCTCGTTGCGCGTCTCTCGCCCCCTTATAGGCAAGCGGACTCACAACTCCACCATGAAAGTGCGCGACATCGACGCGTTCAGATGCAAGCACGTCAGCCACGCAGCGGAATGCCCGACGGGTAAATGGGATATCGAAAGGAAGCAGAGGAACGTTGATGCGATGGACTCGAACGCCATCGACCACATCAGGACCACCTGTCGTCGTGACTACCACGACCTCATGCCCGGCCCTTTGCAACTGTCGGGCAAGATCGTGGACCTGCATCTCGATGCCACCAAGGCGCGGGACGTAGCAATCGGAGATCAGAGCAATCTTCAGTCGTCCGGATCTGAATCCAGGGGTCTCATCGGTATGATTCACTCAGAGTCACGGTAGTCCTCACCGTTGCCCTGTAAGAATGAAAAGATGCCAACCGGGTCGTTGATCGCCTTTCATGCCCATCCCGACGATGAGGCCCTTCTCGATTCGGGCACGCTGGCTCGGGCCGCGCAGGCTGGCCACCGGGTTGTCTTGGTTCTTGCCACTCGTGGCGATGCCGGAGATGTTGGCGATGGCATCTTGGTCGGCGACGAGGGTCTTGCCCAGCGCAGGACCGCCGAGGCTGAGGCATCGGCGGTTGCTCTTGGCATCGCTCGCGTCGTTTTTCTCGACTATCTCGACTCGGGCCATTCCCCCGCTGCCGATGGAATATGGCCCCCAGGCACCTTCTGTGCTGCTCAGGTGAACGACGCCGCAGGCTCGCTCGCTGCGATTCTCGCCGAAGAAGGTGCCGCGCTACTCATTGCCGATGACCGCAACGGCGGATACGGCCACCCCGATCATCAACAGGTTCACCGAGTCGCATGGGCAGCTGCACAACTCGCTGACATTCCGCTCTTGCAGGCCACGATCGATCGCGAATTCCTTTCAGGCGGCATTGAGCTGGCAAAAGGTATGGGCTTCGAAGTACCGGAAGGATTCGTGCCCGCCGACCTGTCGTCTTGGTACACACCTGCTGCAGAGATCACACATACGGTCGATGTCAGTTCCGTACTCGACAAACGCAAAGCTTCGATGGCCGCACATGCCACCCAAACAACCGGCGCCCCCGACACCGTTCGCACATTGTCCGTTTTCCTTGGGCTCCCAGACGACATCTTCGCTATCGCTTTCAGCACCGAGTGGTATGTCCTTTCGCAAACACCCGGCACCTCTGGCCCATCATTGCCTGACGCCTTTGCCGATCTCTTCGTCTCTGTCGGTCAATGACCGACACGCCCGATGAAGAACTCCCCGAGGTCCTTCAAGGCCTGAGCGCGGAAGAAGCCACAGATGCATTCGCAGTCGTTAGCCACGAACTGCACAAGAAATCGCGTACGCGGCGAATTGCTGAAGTCGGTATTTCACTCACGGTCGTCGTTCTCATCTTTGCCTTCGTCATTCCAAAAATCACGGGCTCTGATTACGCCGACGTCTGGACTGAAATGGGCAAGTTGTCGCCTGTCGAAATCGCTGCGCTCATTGCGCTTTGGTTTCTTGCGATGCTCGCCTATACCGGCGTACTCACCAACACGCTTCCTGGCCTGAAGCACATGCAGGCGCTCTGCGTGAACTTCGCGGGAAGTGCAGTTTCGAATTCGCTCCCCTTCGGCGGCGCTGTTGGTGTTGGCGCAACCTATGCAATTGACATGTCGTGGGGTTTCACGCCGCCGGCGATCACACTTTCGATCCTTGTGTCAGGGATTTGGAACATCTTCGTCAAGTTGGCCATGCCCGTTCTTGCGCTTGCCCTGCTCCTGATCTCTGGCGATGCGACCGGAAAACTGGTCCTTCCAACAATTCTCGGCCTAGTCGCACTTGTTATTGCTGCAGTAGTTCTCGGTCTCATCATGCGCAGTGAACGACTGGCCGAACATATCGGGCGATTAGGGCAGTCAATCGTTCAATGGTTCTGCACTGTCACTCGCCGCCATCGCACACCGGATGTCGTAAACGGCGTTCTCGATTTCCGCCACCAAAGTATTGGTCTCGTTCGCGAGCGCTGGGTATTCATCACCCTTTGGATCTTCTTGTTCAACCTCATTCAATTTCTCCTTCTCTTTGCGTGCATTCGCGCAATCGGAATCGACAGCATCACGCTTACCGAGGCGTTTGCAGCATTCGCTTTTGCCCGACTTCTCGAAACCATTCCCATCACGCCAAGCGGTGTCGGTTTCGTCGAAGTCGGAGCCGCGTCCGCACTCATTAGCTTCGGTGGACCCGAGAACGCGTCAACCGCTGCGGTGTTTCTCTTCCGCGGCTTTGTCTATCTGCTCGAGATTCCCGTCGGAGCGATCGCTTGGGTTGTATGGGCATCAATGCGGCGGTGGCGCCGCCCGGTTGGTTCGTTTACGCCTGCAGTGCAGCAGTAATCGCTTCAATCGATTCTGCGCGCTGAGCACCAGTACCCAAATGCCAGTCAGGAACCACCAGTTCATCGACGCCCGCGTCACGCCATTGCGCAGCAAGTTCTGCGAACTGCTTAGCCGTTCCTGCAAACGCAGCGCGTCCACCTGCAGCATCGAGAAACGATCGTGCATCTGATTCGGAATCAGTGAGACACACAAGCGCTTGGGTCGAACGACGAATCGTTGCGGGATTACGACCAATGTCGTCACAGGCTTGATCAAGTACTGCGGAACGTTCGGCAAACTTCGATGGCATCGCCCACATGTTCCACATGTCGGCGTGTCGAGCAACGAGTCGAAGCATCCGATCGCCTTTTCCGCCAATCAGTAATGGCAATCGATCCTGCACTGGTTTCGGCTCACACCATGCGTTCGAAAGTTCAAAGAACCTTCCGTTGAAATCTGTCACCGATTGTTCAAGCAGAGATCGGACCACCGAGCAGTACTCGTCCAGACGTCCGATTCGCTCCCCTGGCGTTCCCATCTCGATCCCATACTGCTCATGCTCGTTGATCTGCCAGCCAGCACCCAGGCCCAGCGTCAGCCGGCCGCCAGAAATGTGATCCACCGAAGCCGCCCAGTTCGCCACCACTGATGGGTGCCGATAGGTCGCCGACATCACCAGCGGGGCCAGTCGGAGCGAGTTCGTGGCCACCGCAAGGGCCGAAAGGACTGTCGTCACCTCAAAGCGTGGGTCGGAGACCGCTCCGAACCCACTTCCATCGGCCATGAAGTGGTCTTCGACCATGACTCCGTGCCAGCCCAGCCCTTCGACCAGCTCTACGGCCTCGCAAAGCGCAGGCCACGGTTGGCTCACGAGCGGCCACAAGGTCAGGTCCATCCGAACAGTCTCGTGCAACCGGATGTGCGAGAGTGAGCCCATGGCTCATCTTTTCGACGAACGTTCCATCCTCCTCACCGACCGAGTCGCCATCGTGACCGGAGCAGCCGAGGGCATCGGGCGCGACACCGCACTGCTCTTTGCCCGCTGCGGCGCAACCTTGGCGATCTGTGACCGGCAGGAGGAACTCCTTGCTGACGTTGCCGCACAAATCGAGGCACTTGGCCGCCCCGTGATCTCCGCAGTGCTCGATGTTCGCGACGCCGAAGCCGTCGACGCATTCGTCGAGAACATCACCGCAACACACGGACACATCGACGTGCTCGTCAACAACGCCGGCGGCACATTCGTTTCACCATTCCTCGATGTAAGCCCCAAAGGTGAAGCATCGCTCATTGCGGAAAACTTCACGCAGGTCACCCACTTCATTCGCCGTGTTGCACCGCTCATGCCGAATGGCAGCTCGATTATCAACATCACGTCGATCGAAGCGCACCAGGCCGGCCCCGGCTTCGGCATCTATGCGGCGATGAAGACAGCGCTTGAAAGTCTTTCTAAATCTCTTGCGCTTGAATTCGGTACTCGTCGTATTCGTGTGAATTCGATCTCCCCCGATGCGCAACCGTCTGAAGGCGACAAAGGCCTGCAGCAAACACTGGTCGAAAGCGATCCGGAATTTCTTCCAGCATTCCTTCCGCCTCTCGGTTACCTCGGAACTACCGAAGACACTGCTGCGGCCGCACTCTTCCTTGCGTCTGACCTTTCACGATTCATCACCGGGACATCGATTCATGTCGACGGCGGAACCTGGGCCGGCGGTGGATGGCACCGACCCGATTCCACGCGTCCTGACCACTGGGGCAGTGAAGATGTCTGAACTTGCAAACCCGTGGGGCCTTGAAGGGCTCTCTGTCGTTGTGATGGGCGCAGGCGGTGGCGGCATCGGAACCTCCATCAGTCGTTTTCTCGGTCACGCCGGCGCATCGGTTGTTGCTGTCGATATTGATGCAGAAAAGTTGAAGGTCTGCACCGACGCGCTAGCAGCCGACGGCACCAAACACATTGGTCTTCTTGCTGATGGCCGAGACAAAGCAGCCGTTGCCGAAGTTGTCGACAAAGCCTGCGAACTCGCGCCATTGCGCGGTTCGGTACAGGTTGCCGGCGGAATGTGGCCACCGCAGTGGGCGCCATTCGCCAGTGACGATCCTGCATTCGACGATGTCATGGCGCTCAACTTCGGTTCAACTGTGAACACCGTTCGTGCCGTTGGACGCCGCCTCGTTGAGCAGGGCAATGGCGGAACGCTGTGCAACATCGCCACTACTTCAGCGCTCAATGGCATGCCTTACGGCTCGGCCTACGCCGCGGCTAAAGCGGCAGTGCTCTCACTCACGCGATCGCTTTCCATCGAATGGGGAAGTCGTAATATCCGTGTGAACGCAGTTGCACCTGGCTCAATCGCAACACCAAAGAGCGCATCAACCCGCAAAGCCGGCGACACCGACGGCAACGATCTCGATGTCATCCCGATGCGCCGTCGCGGTACCAGCGACGACATCGCCAAAGGTGTGTTGTTCATGATGTCCGATATGTCGTCCTACGTCACCGGTCAGGTGTTGTGCGTCGACGGTGGAACCTCAGTGCGCCCCACCTATAACGACAGCGAAGAGCTCCCTGTGTTTGTACACAACGAGGAACTTCGCGCTCGCCTTAGAGACTGGTAAATCGGCCGCCACTCACAACCAGTGTTTGGCCAGTGACATAGCGCGCTTCGTCGCTGCACAAAAACACCGACGGTGGCCCAATATCGGTTTCGGGATCACCGAGGCGACCCAGAGGAACAAGCCCTTCGATGCGCTTCACGCGTTCGGGTTCGAGAATTTTCATGTTCTCGAGCGCCGGCGATATCGCCAATGGCGCCACGCTATTCACGCGGATGTGATCAGGGCCCCATTCACGAGCAAGCGCGCGCACGAAGCCACGTTGTGCAGCCTTCACCGCGCTGTAAAACGGTGCACGCTCAGACCCCTCGATGCCTGCAGGTGAACTCATAAGCAAGTACGCGCCCTGAGTCTTTTGCAAATGCGGATAGGCCTGCACCGCAAGGCGCCACGTTGCACGCACCGTGACTGTTGCGTGGTCTTCCCATTCTTCAAGCGTGGTGTTTTCGAAATCCGTCGCTTCGCTTGAACGACCGCTAACAGCGTTGTGAATCACCGCGTCGAGACGGCCGTAATCAGACACCAACTGCGTAATTGCGGCAGCGCTCTGCTCAGCATCGGTGACATCACAGCGCAAGATCACTGGTGTGCCGCCTGCAGCAGCGACATCAGCCGCAGTTTCCTCGGCTGCTTCTGGTCGACGCACGCCGATGCCAACAATCGCACCCGCTGACCCAAAAGCGGCAGAAACGCCGCGGCCCACGCCGGCGCCCGCTCCAGTCACGAGAACAACGCGGCCCTCCATCAAACCTTGAAGTCCGCTCATGGCTGCATCACCGTTCCGCGATCGGCAACCAACAGTGCACCGGTAATGGCAGCAGCTGCGGGCGTGGCCAACATGTCGAGAAGGCCAAGAACATCGTCAACAGCTGAACCTGGAGGCAACGCTGGTTGGCCGAGCACCGGCACTACCGGCACATCGACACCTCCAGCATCACCCTCAACGTCATCACCGAGCATGAATGCAGCAAGTTCCACTTCGATTGTGTTCACCGTGATTGACCTTGCACCCCAACGTCGGGCCACTGCTTTGGCCATCACTCGTATGGCTTCAACTGCGCTACACAGCGGAACGAGATCGGCCACACCAGTGGTCGCCACCGTCGGCAGGATGAGGACGACGCGACCGCCGTCGGCGATGACCGTGTGCACTTGTTGCAACACAACGAATGCGGTTCGCATCGGATACTCCGCCGCCTGATCCCATTCCTCTTCTGAAAGAGAGGTAATTGGAGCGGCGCGAAATGCCGATGGATCGATAGCGGCAAGCACAACGCGATCAACCGTTCCTGATCCAACAAGCGAGCCGAGTGCCCCGCTGACGGCGTGCGCATTGGCAAGGTCGAGTGATGGATCAGTCTCGATCACCACATCGCCTCGATCCCGAAGCCTCTCGGCAACCGATGCTCCGATTCCCGATCCTGTTGTGATGACAAGGGTGCGTGATGCTGTCGCCATACCGATCCTCCTGAGAGGGAAACGCTAGTTCCCTACTTCTTCGAGCGGATCACTCCCTGCCGGTAGCCTCGGCCGGTGGACAGGGGGAAGCAGCGACGGGTACTCGTCGCAACGATGCTCGGCGTATTTGTCTCCGGCTGGCCCGCGGTCATTCTCGTTGCCGCACTTCCAGAAATCGGTGAAAATCTTGACGCGTCCACCTCGACGCTTTCGTGGGTGCTTTCGCTTCCGATGCTGGTCGGCGCTGTCATGCTTCCCACCTTCGGTCGACTCGGTGATCTCAAAGGACAGCGGCGAGTCTTCCTGATCGGCCTCACCGTGTGCGGCGCAGCCGCAATCCTCACTGCACTTTCATGGAATGCGGCCTCGCTCATCGTGTTTCGAACCATCAGCCAGACTGCCGGCTTTGCCACCGCACCGACCGCAGTCGCGCTCATCATGGAAACGTTTCCTCTCGATGCTCGCCCCAAGGCTCTCGGCATGTGGGCGTTTGTTTCCGCTGCCGCACCGGCTCTTGGTCTGGCCTTTGGCGGCCCGATGGTCGAGGCCCTCAGTTGGCGCGGCGTGTTCCTTGCGCAGGGTGTACTCGCTCTTGCGTTTCTCCCGTTCTGCTTGCGCTGGCTCACCGAGACGCAACGTCGATCCAACATCGGTTTCGATATCGCCGGCGGCATCACCCTCATGTTGGGGACAGGATCGATACTCCTCTATCTCGATCGAGGTGGTTCGTGGGGTTGGACCCAACCAGTCGAACTGGCACTACTCGTTGCCGCACCGATGCTCATTCTTTTATTCGTCCGCATCGAAAAGCGCGCCAAGTTTCCTCTTCTCCCCACTGGCCTTCTCGCCAATCCCGCCTATTCGATGCCTGCAGTTTCTGAATTCTTTTCGCAAGCCTCAAGCAACGCTGTCTTCTTCAGTGCTCCGCTACTGCTTCAACAACGGTTTGGAAAGTCAATTGCCGAAACTGCGTTCCTCATGCTGCCATTGCCACTTGGAATGTGCTTTGGAGCGATTCTCGGGGGCCGTGTCGCTGCAAGATTTGGTGAGCGTCGAGGTGGGCTCATCGGCACTTCATCAATGGCCCTTTCGATGCTGCTCTTCCTTGCTGGGTACAACTACGAATCAATGGGCCTTGTCACTCTGGCTCTCATCATTCAGGGAATCGCCAACGGATTTGTTCGACCAGCAGTCGCATCTGCTGGCGGAGCAGCACTGAGCCCTGAGTACTTCGGTGTCGGCATGGCCACATTGCGCATGATCGCGTTGCTCGGATCAACGATGGGCATCAGCATTGCGCTTGCGGCATCGGTCATCGGCGGCTTCAGAGCGATCTACCTCACCACATTTGTCCTTGCCCTGTTCTCAACAGCAACCATGACTCAGGTCGTTTCCCACAAACGCTTCACTGGCACGCCCGAAGAACGCAAAGCTCAGGAACGCGAACTCATAAAGGATATGGAAACCGAAGCCGGCCTCACCACACTGCCTGCTTTTGAAGGCTGACGATGACTGAATCAATCACCACACCAAACGCCGTTCTTTATCTCGCGACCTGGCTTCCATCTCACCTGCATGTGCAGTTCTCGGCCTGGTGTGATGATCACCATCGCGAGCAACTCGTGCTCCCCGGTTTCCGGCGGGCACGTCGCTTCGAGTGGACAGCCGGCGGGCGCGACGACGATCCACCGCAGTACCTCACGATGTATGACCTCGACTCCCTTGCGGCACTCCATACCGAGGCGTATGTCGAGCACACGAATTCCTCAGGCGGACTACCCGATTTTCTTCGCGGACATCTTCGAGTGCAGCGACGCGATTGCAACCTGCTTGCGGCCCTTCCCAGTCCTTGGTGGCCACCAACACACACGTCGCTTCTCAATCTCTTCCAACTGAACGACGACGAACTGGCCGTTGGTCTTCAGGAACACATTTCGACGCTCACAGCAACGTCAGCGACGCCCATTCCCAACTTCACCCTTCGAATTATCGACAGCGATAACGACGAGCCGATCGTGTTAGTCGATCATGACGACGCGGCCACAGTCCTTATCGACACGATCACCGCTGCAAGCGGATCACTTCGTTCGTCTTGGCGATGTGTCTTCGACGAACGCTCACACGGGTCTGAACAGGCATAGCTCCGCGGCCTTCTAGGATCACGAAATCGAAATCTTGATCATCTGCTCCGGAAATACCTGTCGGTCGCCAATGGCGATGGGTCTGCTTGCGCATCACCTCACCCTTCGCGGCATGGAAGCACGCGTGCATTCGGCCGGAACTCTTGGTTGGGGCGGACCCGCAACCAACCACGCCGTCGAGACGCTCGCGGCTCGGGGCCTTGATCTCTCTGAACACGAAAGTCGCCGCATCAAGGGCGAAGACGTTGCCGAAGCGGATCTCATCATCGGCGTGACTCGTGATCATGTTCACGGCATTGTCATCCACGACCAGGCTGCGCTTGAACGGACCTTTGTTATGGGCGAGATCGTCCGGCTGGGCAACAAGGTTGGGCCTCGCCAACCAGGGCAATCGGTTCGCGAGTGGTGCGCCACCGTTGCAGCACTGCGACCGCCGAACCGACCTGCCGGAATTGCCGCCGACGACATCGCCGATCCAGTTGGCGAGGGCCTCGAGGTCTACGCCGCCACCGCAGACAAACTCGACAAGCTCTGCGCCGCAACCGCCGCTCTTCTCGTCCCTGACGGCGCTCACGGCGAAGTGGTCGACATCGACCCGCTTATCGAACTCTGATCAGTCACCTTCCCTAGGATTGGGGAATGGGAAAATTCGCAAATAGCAAAGCGCTCGCTGGAGCAAGTTTCGGTGTTCTGAAAAGCGAGAAGAAGCTCGCCGCCATTCCTGCAGTTTCCGCCATCACCTGCGGCATCATCGCGGTGGCCGTCGGTGGCGGTGTTGTTCTCACCGCCGATTTCATAGCCAACCCTGCACCCGGCCAAGACGACTTTTCTCTCACACCTGCGTCATGGGCGATTGGCATTGTGGGACTGTTCATCATCGGCCTCGTTTCGCAGATATTCGCCGCCACTCTCATCGCCGCCGCCAATGAACGACTCGATGGTGGCAGTTTCACGATGGGTCAGGCATTTTCCAAAGCAACAACTCGCACGCCCTCGATTCTTGGTTGGTCGGCGATCAACTCAACCGTCGGTCTCATACTTCAAGCCATCCGCGACAAAGCAGGCTTCCTGGGTGACCTTGCTGCTGGCCTGATCGGAGCAGCCTGGAACGTCGTCACGTGGCTCGTGCTTCCGATCATCATCATCGAGGGCACCGGCCCAATCGCTGCAATCAAGAAGTCCGCGACTCTGTTGAAGTCGACCTGGGGTGAAAACCTTTTCGCGCAGGCCGGCATTGGCCTTATCGGATTCCTCCTGATGCTTCCGGGCATCTTGATCTTCGGCGCGTTGAGCTTCGTCCTTCCCGTCGTCGGCATTCCGCTCCTGTTCATCTGGGTAGTCGTCATCGGCTGCCTGATGTCGGCTCTCGGCGCGATCTACCGCACTGCTCTCTACCGCTTCGCAGTTGGTCTTCCGAATGGCGACGCGTTCACGCAGGATGAACTTTCCGGAGCCTTCAAACCAAAGGTGAAGTCCGGACGCATGCGCTAATCGGCGTTAGCTGCCGGATTCTTCAGTCGGTCGAACTCCAACCGGCCAACCTTCGACAACAACAACTTCATTCGTAAGCGGCGGGACCCAACCTTCGCCGTCGATCCAACGACGAACGACACGGCCCGGCACGCCCACGACAACGCTGTGATCGGGGATATCTCCGCGCACAACGGCACCAGCAGCAATCGCGCAATTGCGGCCGATGTTGGCGCCCGGCAACACGACAACGTTTGTGCCGATCCAAGTTCCTGAACCAACGCGCACAGAAAAACCCTGCAGCACCTGCTTGCCCACAGGAAGCCAAGGATCGGCGTAAGTGTGATTGTGGTCAGTGAAGTACACGTTGGGAGCGATCGTGACATCGGCTTCAAGCACGATCGAATGGCGAGCAACAAACCAGCAGTCCTTGCCCACCGTCGTTCGATCACCGATTTCAATCACCGGCGGCGAATCAGGTGGATACGTCTCGGTAGGCATACCCACCGCGAGTGTCGTGCCGGCACCGATGAAACAGTCCTCGCCAAGGTGAATAGCATGGGCGTTGTAGCAATCCCCTTGGGGGAACGCGACGTAACTGCCCCGCCCCATCGATCCGTAACGACGGGCCAACGGGTGCTCAGCATTGATCGCACCAGCAAGGCGAAGTCGATCCCATGCGGCGTTAATGACCGTCGTCGCGACGGAACGAGACTGCGCCTTCAGACGGTCAGACCAAGACATGAATTGTCACTCTAATTGACGGTAGTCTGAACACTTTCCTGCCCCGGAGTTTCGATGGCCACCATCAGATCACATGCCAGAGTCCACCGAAACGCCGACGACGTTTGGAAGGTCGTCGGAGACCCGACTCGCATCGTCCAGTGGTTCCCAGGCGTGACCGCGGTAACTGTCGAGGACAACATCCGCACGCTCACTCTCGCAGCAGGCCTGCCTGTCTTCGAAGAGATCGTCACGCTCGACAATCGCATGCGCCGTTTTCAGTACCGCATCACCGGGCCACTTCCAGTGAAGTACCACCTCGGCACTATGGATGTCATCGAAGACGGCGAACCGGGCTGTCTGCTCATGTACTCCACCGAGATTTCCCCGGACCCCATGGCGTTCGTGCTTGACGGCGTCATCTCCGAGGGAATCGAAAATCTTGCTCGCATGCTGAACGACCACACCGAGGACGAACGCTGATGGGTCGCAAAATTCTTTTCATCACCACCGACCAAATGCGTTACGACGCAATCGGTGCCAATGGCGGAAACGTTGCCCGCACACCCAACATCGATTCGTTTGCAGCAAACGGAATTTCCTACGACCGTGCACAACCACAAAATGTTGTGTGCATGCCATCGCGCTCCACGATGGTGACCGGCCAGAACGTTGGCACGCACGGCGTATGGATGAATGGTGTGCCGCTTCCGGTCGAATCTCCCAGCGTTGCCGCAGTGCTGCACGACGCGGGCTATCGAACGGCACTTATTGGCAAAAGCCATTTCGAACCACTGCTTGACCCATTTTTGCGCTTCGAAGAAAACCGTCAAGGTTTTGCCGGCGCAACCGAAGGCCATCGCGGGTTCGATCATATGGAACTCGCCACCCATGGCGCGGCCGGGTTCACGCATTACTCACGTTTCATTCGCAAAGAACATCCCGAAGCCATCGGCATGTTCTTTCAGGTGCTTGATGGCGATCTTGAAGTGAGCGATGTTCCTGGTGGCGATTCCGGTGCTCCGCAGATCAAACACAATGCTGTTCCGCGCGACTGGTATCACACCGATTGGGTCGCCGATCGAACCATTTCATGGCTCGACGGCCTGAAGGCTGACGATGACTGGTTCTGCTGGATGAGTTTCCCTGACCCCCATCACCCGTGGGATCCACCCGAATCTGAACTGCATCGCGTCGACTGGCGCGAACTCGATCTTCCTGTGGGTTACCCGCAGAACCAAGCTGAGCGAGAAGCAATCATTGATTCCAAACCGCGCCACTGGCGTCTTTGGTATGACGGAAAGCTCGTGAGCAATTACGAAGCCCCCTGCAAATGGGTGCCCGCAACTCTTACTGCCGATCAAATTCGCGAAGTCAACGCGATGGCGCATATCGAAAACGAACTCATCGACGAAGCTATTGGTCGCGTGCTTGCGGCGATCGACGCCAAGGGATGGAGCGATGACCTCGACATCGTCTTCACCACCGATCACGGCGAATTCCAGGGCGACTTCGGGTTGCTCTTTAAAGGCCCGTATCACGTTGATTCGCTCATGCGTCTTCCGCTTATTTGGCGACCGGCACCCTCGGCCGGCGGTGGCATCAATGCCACCGCACGAGTCTCAAAGCCCGTTGGCTTGCTTGATCTCGCGCCAACCTTCTGCACCATTGCTGGCGTTCAACCACCAGAGTGGATGGAAGGTCGACCGCTGCCTATCGACGATGCCGATGCAGTTGCACGTGGTTTCGAGCGAGTCACCACCGAATGGGACAACCATCAGCCCGATGGCACCGAGATTCATCTGCGCACGATCATGCGCGACAACTTCGTGTGCACCACCTATCAACCAGGCACCGTGCACGATGGCACCGAGGGCGAGTTGTACGACCTCGTCCTCGATCCGTTGCAGCAGGTCAATCTGTGGGACGACCCCGAACGCCGTGCATTGCGCGACGAACTACTGATCGATCTTGCGGCCAACTTTGTCGAGCCCCGCGAATTCCGACACGCCGAAGCGCCCGTTTGATTTTTCGCTGATTACAACAAGCCCGCAAGCATTTCGAGGGTTTCGTCGCGATTGTCATAAGGAACAGCCACAAATTCGGTCGCGCCCGCTTCGAAGATCTTTTCGATGCCGGCTCGAACAGTTGCAGCGTTGCCAACAAGCGCGACGTCGGCTGGTCCTTCAACGCCTTCACGATCCAGCATCGCTCGGTACGAAGGAAGGAATCCGTACACGAGGAATTCCTCGGCGGCTTTCGCGCGTGCACCGGCTTCATCGTCGGTGACACAGACCGGCAAGGCACACACGATACGCGGTGAAGGGCGACCGGCTTCGGCTGCAGCCTTGTTGATGGTCGGCGCGATATGCGAAGCAATTGTGGTCGGACCAGTCATCCAGGTAGCTGTTCCTTGCGCCATACGCGCGGTGACATTCAGCATCTGCGTGCCCAACGCGGCAACGAGTGTGTCCACCGGTGTTGAATCAGGGATGTCGAGCGCAAGGTGACCGTGCAACGTTTCACCAGCAAAGTCGGCCGCTTCGCCGTTAAGAAGTGGCATAAGGATGCTGAGGTATTCGCGAAGGTGACGAACAGGCTTATCGAAGGTCATACCGAACATTCCCTCGATCACCATCTGATGCGACAGGCCAATGCCGAGTGTGAATCGACCATCGGCGACCTGCTGCAACGTGCGCGCTTGAGCCGCCAACATCGCAGGGTGACGCGGGTAGGTGGGAACAACTGCGGTACCCAGACGAATCTTCGGTACTTCGCGCGCGACAACCGTGAGCGCAGTGAGCGTATCGAGGCCAAAGATCTGCGGCATCCAATAGGATCCGAAACCTGCGTCGGCAAAAAGTCGTCCGTGCTCAACTGCCTTATCGACGGTTTCGGGTTGGCTAAAGATTCCAATTTCCATGATGACTCCTAGGGATTACTCAGCTAAGTGCTGGAGAGCGACCGCATGTGCTTCGAGCACTGCGGGTGAGTGAGGCGGCGGCAAATACACGATGCCCATATCGAGGCCGGCTTCGGCATACGCCTCGGCCTGCGCAACAGCGACTCCGGGATCGTTGACGTCGGCCAAAAGATGGGTTGAGGTCATGATCTCGGATGGATCACGGCCAATACGTTCACATTCGGCCCACAACAGATCGCGCGATGCCTTCCACGAATCAACCGGTCCGCCAGGGAAGTTCCAATGCTGGGCCCAACGAGCCGCGGCGGGAAGTGTGCGTTTGGGACCAGCGCCACCGATACAGATTGGCGGATGCGGGCGTTGAAGAGGTTTCGGTTCGCAATACGCGTTGGTCAGCGTGAAGTGCTGGCCGCTGAAGTTTGAGACTTCGTTTGTGAGTAACGAGACAATCACTTCGAGCGCTTCATCGAACATGTCGAAACGTTCGGTGAGTGTGGCGCCAAGACTGATGCCGTAGGCGTCGGCTTCTTCATCGTTCCAACCAGCGCCAAGACCAAGTTCGAGGCGACCATTCGAAATCACGTCGACGGTTGCGGCCATATTCGCCATCACCGCGGGGTGGCGATACGGAAGGCCAGTCACCAGCACACCGACACGAATTCTTCTGGTCGCTTGGGCCAGTGCGGTGAGCGTTGACCAACCTTCGAGACACGGACCGTGCGAGTTATCGGAATGGATGGGATAGAAGTGATCGAAGTTCCATCCCGAGTCATACAGTTCGATGTCGTCAGCGGCCTGCCACACATCGAGCATCGCTTGCCATGTCGTGTGTTGAGGTGAGGTCTTGAATCCGAAGCGCACCCCGTGAGGCTACTGATTTCAGCGCGGCTCAGTCGTCGAAACCGCCGCGGCGATCGCGTTTGCGCGCCGCCTGACGGCGCTTGGCATCAAGCCGACGTTCCACTGCTCCCCGACCCGGCCGTGTGGGCCGACGGGGCTTCTCGACTCGCAATGCTCCGGCCAATTTCTGACGTAACCGGTCGAGAGCTAAACGACGATTTCGCAACTGCGATCGTTCATCATCAGCCGAGACAGTTACGACCGATCCCAAACGATCGATAATGCGTTGGCGCTGATACTGCGACAAAGACCCCGAAGCCTCAACATCGAACCGCACTTCGGCCCGGGTGTGGGCCCGATTCGCGTGCTGACCACCAGGCCCTCCGCTTGGCCCGAACATCCACGTGAGTTCGTGGGCAGGGATCAGCACCGATGCGGTGACTCGTAGTGCATCCTCCTCGGCCATACCAACGAGCCTACGAGCCGACCCGATCTACGCTGCGACCCATGGACGCACAGGAATGGCTCACGACATTTGCCGACCAGCTCGGGCTCGGCCCGCTCTCGCAAGCAGATATCGATGCCCTACTCGACCTCGCCAGTGTTGCGGCGCACACCTCGGAACGACTTGCTGCTCCGCTGACGTGCTTTCTTGTCGGGAGATCAGGGATTTCTCCAACTGAAGCAAAGGCCATCGGCGACGAGATCGCTGCCGGCCAAGTTGGTTCAGCCTAAGAACGACATCTCAATAGTCGGCTGATCGGACTCGACGCAGCCCGGCTGTTCGTAAACGCCGAACGAGTTCACGCGAAGGAACTGCTTCGGCACCTAACGCAATCGCTCGATCGCGGTACTCGGTCGGGACATCGTAATGATCTCCCTGAAACGCGCGTCGAGGAATACCAAGTTGCTCGGCAAACTCGTGAAGTTCCTCAAAACTCTTGTCGCTTACAAGGTGTGCCCACTTACGACCTTCGAATGGCCAAATCGCAGCGTCAACAAGAACGGTCACAGTTTGACGCTACCGCTCAACTCTTGTGGAAGGATCCAAACATTTCTCGGTAGTTGCGCCGCATCGAAACGTTGGACGAGCTCATCCAGCGATGGCGTTTCTCCCTCTTCGACCAGCCCTAACGAAACAGCGAACACATCGCGCACGGCTGTGGGGGTTCGGCCCATCGCTTGTTGGTCCTCAAGTGTCACTGCACCGTGGCGTTTGGCGAGACGTTCACCGTCAGGGCCAAACACAAGTGGAACGTGGAGATAGTCCGGCGCGTCCACACCTAACAACCGAGCGAGATGAATCTGCCTCGGTGTCGTTTCCAATAAGTCGTCGCCACGCACGACTCCGCCGATGTCCTGTTCTGCATCATCGACGACGACGGCAAGGTTGTAGGCGGGAGTTCCATCCGCGCGCCGGATGACAAAGTCATCAACCGCTCCCTCATAGAACCCCGCGAGCCGATCAGTAAACGACACCACCGCACCGCCCGACCGGAGACGAAGCGAGGGCGCGCGTCCAGACGCTTCTCGCTCGGACCGTCCAGCACTATCCAGCGTGCTGCAGGTTCCGGCATACGCGCCCGCAGGTCGCGCCCCGTGAGGAGCAGCAATGGACTCGGCTGCTTCCGCCAGCACCTCTCGACGCGTGCAGTAGCAGGGGTACGTGAGGTCGCCGTCAATCAATCGATTGATTGCTGCCCGATAGACCTCGGCTCGTTCCGACTGCCGCACAACAGCGCCGTCGTGATCGAGGCCAAGCGCATGGAGATCACGAAGCGCAGACTCTTCATGTTCGGTCCGACACGCGACCTGGTCCATGTCTTCGCTGCGGAAGAAGAACTGCGATCCACTTGAGCGAGCAGCCAACCACGCCACGAGTGCGGTGCGGAGATTGCCCAGATGCAATGTCGCCGTGGGGCTCGGGGCGAACCTTCCGTTAGGCATTGTGATCAATCAACTACAGACGAGTCTGTAGTTCCGACCACAGCGCTTCGTAGGCACGAGCGGGCTTGCTGCCCTTGCCGTAAGCGCCAACTGGTTCGCGTTGGACACCCATGCGCTCGATATCGGTGGAATTCGGGATCGTTGCATCCAGCATTTCTGGGTGTGCGGTACGCAGCTCATTCATGAAACGACGATGCAAGCGCTTATGGCGATCAACCATCGAGAAAAATCCGAGGATCTTGAGCTCTCGGACCATGTCGGGGTTCTCTTCGACGAAGCGATCGAGCTGCTCGTAGGTGCGCAATGAAAGCGTGGTGGGAATTGTTGGCACGAGCAGTGCGTCGGCGGCACGAAACACGCTTTCGGACGTAAGCGAAATGCTCGGCGGGCAATCGAGGAAGACGTAGTCGTACTCTTCGGAAACCTGACGAAGCGCGCGCCGGATTCGAACAAGCGGCTTCTTGGCATCGTCGAGCCAAAGATCGAGATGGCGATAGGAAAAATCAGCAGGTACGAGATCAAGATTGTCGAAGTCGGTGGCTTTGATGGCATCGCCAAGTTCAAGCGAACCGCGAACGATGGCTTTTCCGCCGCCCTTCACCTTTGGCTTCACCCGAAAATAGAACGTCGCCGCACCCTGGGGGTCGAGATCCCACACGAGAACGCGGTTTCCGTGGGCGGCAGCAACGTGGGCAAGATTCACCGCAGTTGCGGTTTTCCCGACTCCACCTTTGATGTTGTAGGTGGCAAGAACCTTCATCGCTTCTTCTTTCGGGGCTCAAGTTGATCAAATGCTCGCTGCACTTTTCGATCGTCGAATTGACCAAAAGTTTTTGAGAACGATGCACGGGCTTCGGCGCCTCGAACCCCAAGTTGTTCGATAACTCCGCCAATGGTCATGAGGGCAGAATGGTCGTCAGCCCCTTCGAGTTCGCTGGCGAGATCGAGTAATGCGTTGGCCTGCACCTCAGTGTCTTGGAATTCGCCCAGCACATCTTGCACATCGCGCAACGGACGCAGAATCGTTGCCAATGCCTTCTCGTCAAACAAGGGGGCAAAGCACTCCAACAAATACCGGAGTCGCTTTCCTTCTTTACGAAGTTCATGCAACGCAATTGCCGGTGACTTTTTTGAAATCTTTCGGCCGTTCTTTACGAGCTGCCGGTTCGCCTTCTCGACTCGGCGCAAAACAATCCGGAGCACGGGTTCGTCGGCGAGATCGCCACAACCAGTCCAGGCGTCGTCATCAGCAAGAAACGAAAGCCAAGCAGTTCCGAATTCTGCACGACGCATTGAGCGCAGTTCTACCGTCATTGCAGCGTGGCAATCGGCTCGGTGTCGTAAGAGAACCTCATTGAACGACGCGAGTTCTTCGCGACGCGATGGCGGGAGCGTCGCTGCGAGTTCTGGGAATTCAATGAGATGCACATCGGCATCACGGGTTGGTGTCGTGACATCGCCGAGCCAGCGATACTCATGACGGAACCGATCGCGAGATTCGGGGTCAACAACGTCTTCGCCATCTTGCAAAATTGTTCGGATGCGCCGAACCGCTACACGAAACGCGTGCAGATCTTCTGGATCATTCCCACTCAGCACACCCGAAAACGATTGGGTTATTGAATCGGTGAGCGTCTGGAACACAGTTCGCCAAGCACATGCCGCCGACATCGTCGGGACGAGCACAGCGCCATTGGGGTCAGCGCTGATACCTTGACGCACAAGTTCCCTCATGGGCGTCGCCGATGCAGAAAGTGCGACGCTGCGCTTCAATTTCTTTTCGAGCGCCGAGGCTTCATCTTCGTAGCCCCGGAGCGGCAGGACTTCGAGCATCATCGGCAGCGTGATGCCATCGATCGTTTCGGAGCGATCAAAGATCACTCGTGCGGTGGTCTTCTCTTCATCGTCGAGACAGGCCAACACTGCGATCTGGGAGTTCACCGTTGGACCGGCAACCAACTCGCCTCCGTCGACCAACGTGGCCAGCCTCGCAAATGCTTCGGAATTGGGAAGGTCACCGGACTGCACTGGCGGGGTGGACGACACACACGGGTCGTACACGAGCACTCGACCCTCGGCCGCCCAGGTGAGCGACGGGGTTCCATCACCCGATGGCAGACGGAATTCAAGCGTGGTCTCGGCCCGTTCGAGCGTACCGGTGGGAGTGTCGAGCCAACTGCGCTGGCCTTCATCGAGACTGAGAAGACGCAGTCCGAGGTGGTCAGTAAGCACGGCAAGCACCGAAGCGAAATCACCAGCAGCAGTGACCTCGTAGCGACGCACCTTGCTCACAAACCCTCACTCCCATACAGACGAATGTGACGTGAGGCTAGTGGTGATAGCAGTTGCGATGGGTCACTTACGCGGTGGGCGCGGCAAGAACGGACTCGTGCGGCGCACGTAGTCCTCGTACCCCGGTCGGCGCTTCACCAGTGACTTCTCAAGCAAGGTCACGCCCGATACCCGACGCAACAATGTGGTCATCACAATCGGGCCGATGACACCGAGCCAGGCCCAACCGCCAGCACCCAGTGAAACAAGGAAGATCCCGCACCACACACTGGCATCGCCGAAGTAATTGGGATGACGGGTGTAGCGCCACAGTCCGCGATCCATGACCTGGCCGGCCGAAGCCGGGTCGGCTCGAAATGCTTTCAGCTGGGCATCGCCAATGGATTCGAATCCGAAACCGACGAGCCAAACGATGGCGCCGAGGATGAGCGGCAGCACCCACCACGAGGTCTTCGTGGCGATGCCGATACCGAACTGCAACGGAAGCGAGACAATCCACATGAGGATTCCCTGGAACACATACACGGTTCCGAGACTCACGAGCCAGAACTTTGCACCGTGCTTCTTGCGCATCGCCTTGTAGCGGTAGTCCTCGCCATGGCCGAAGTTTCGAATAAAGAGGTGCAGCGATAGGCGCACTCCCCAAATCGTGACAAAGGTAAGCAACACTCCCGTGCGCAGTGCGTCGACGTGCTGATGCATAGCGGCGAACGACACCCAGCCCACAACGACGAATCCGAGAGACCAAATAGGGTCAACAATCGATGCATTTCGAAGAAACAGGCTCACCACCCACGTCGAAATCATGACGATCGCGATTGCAAGCGCGGACCACGCGAAGACAGACCAATGCATAAACAGAACCCTACGGGCTGGTCGTTTGTTCCGCTTGTTTTCCGGAGGGTCAGCGACCGGCTACCGCACGCAACGCGTCGACAAGGATCGAAGTGCCCTCGGCACATTCCTCATCGGTGAGCGTGAGCGGTGGAGCCACCCGCAGGCAATTGCCATACAGGCCACCCTTGCCAATGAGGAGCCCGTTTTCACGGCACTGCTCGAGAACTGCAGCGGCCGCGGCCGCATTCGGTTCACGGCCGTCGGCGCCTACGAGCTCAATGCCGACCATGAGGCCCTTACCCCGAACATCGCCAACGATGGACAATTCTTCGGCAAGCGGACGCAACGCGGCGAACATCGCTTCGCCCTGATGCAATGAATTGGCCTGCAGATCGTTGGCAAGTAAATAGTCGAAATTCGCCAATGCGCCTGCGCACACGAGCGGGTTACCACCAAACGTAGAGATCGAATTGGCATTGACGCTGTCCATCAATGACGCGCTGGCAACAACGCCCGCCATTGCGAGACCGTTTCCGAGACCCTTGGCAAACGTGAGGATGTCGGGCTCAAGACGGTGTGCTTGATAGCCCCAGAAGTTCTCGCCGGTACGGCCCCATCCCGTTTGCACTTCATCAGTGATCCAAAGAATGCCGAACTCGCGACATACCTCTTGCAGTGCGCCAAGCAGGCCGTCGGGCGGAACAGTGAAGCCGCCAACGCCCTGAATTGGTTCAGCAATCATGCACGCAACATCACCCGCTGTTGTCGTGGCAATGACATGACGAAGGTCTTCGACAATCGCATCGACAAAACCTTTTTCGTCGCGATCGCGGAATGGCGAACGGAATGTGTCGCCGTTGTGCACATACGACACCGCGAACGGCGAAAGACTCGATGACGACCAGCCGCGATTGCCGGTCACGCCCATCGTGGCGAATGAGCGGCCGTGGTAACTGTTTCGCAACGCAAGAACCTGGTTCGAGCGACGAACAGTCGAGGCCAACAACAGCGCCGTCTCATTGGCCTCTGAGCCTGAAGTAGCGAAAAAACTTTGGCGTCGGGGATCCCCGACAACTCCCCCACCTTCTCGGCGAGTTCAATCATCGGCTCGACGAGGTACAGCGTCGAGGTGTGAATCATCTTTCCGGCCTGCTCTTGAATCGCTCCTACAACTTCCGGAAGCGAATGCGCCGTCATCGTCGTGAGTTGTCACGACCGAATCTTGCCACCCATCGAACAACTTCAGCGAAGCGAAAGTTGGAGAGAATCCATGCCTCTCAGCACGAGTCGGCCGTTCCATGCTGGTGCGCTCATCGCCTGCAGTTCAGGGAAGCGCCGAATCAGGCGAGTGATGGCGATTGTGCCTTCCATGCGGGCAAGCGAGGCTCCAAGGCAGTGATGGGTGCCACTGCCAAAAGCGAGGTGACGAGCGGCATCGGCACGGCGCAGATCGAGTTGATCGGCCGTCGGCCCGAACACTGCGGGATCGCGATTGGCTGACCCAAGACTTGTCAGCACGAACGTGCCTGCCGCCACGTGGCGTCCACCGACCTGAATCGGTTCAAGGGTGATCCGTCGCGAGATCTGCACTGGTGAGTCATATCGAAGAAGCTCGTCGATGGCCGTTGATTCCACTGTTGGGTCATCACGCAGCAGCTCAAGTTGGTCTCGGTTCTGCAGCAACGCCCATGTTCCATTGCCAATGAGATTCACCGTGGTTTCGTGACCAGCAATGAACAAGACATTCACTTGGTCGACGAGTTCGACGTCGGAAAGGACATCGCCATTGTCCTCAGCGAGAATCAACGCGCTGAGCAAGTCATCACCGAGGTTCGAACGCTTCCACTCAATGACATTGGCAATGTGCTCACGCAGATTCTCGCCAGCAATCACTGCAGCCATGAGCTCTTCCGGGCCGATCGTGAAATCGAGAATCTTCACCAGTGTGTGTGACCACTCACGCAATTGCGCGCTATCGCCGTCAGGCATTCCCAACATTTCAGAAATGACCGCGAACGGAAGCGGGAATGCGAGATCGGCGATCAAATCCATCTCGCCGCGATCGGCCACTGCATCGAGATGTTCGTCCACGATGCGTTCGATCATCGGCGCCAGATCAGCAACTCGACGAGGCGTGAACACACTGCTTACGAGTTTGCGAAGGCGTGTGTGATCGGGTGGATCAATGTTGAGTATTGAAGTGTCTTCCCGAGGTGCTTTGTCAGGGAAAAGTTCGGCTCGCATCTTGGCTCGATCACGCGGGTCTTCACCGAGGATCTCCATCGCCTTGCGCACATCAACGCTCAGCGTGACATCACGAAGAAGCTGCACCGACTCGGCATGGCTGAACACAATCCACGGACCAAACGGCGTCTGCTGAATCGGCTCGCTTTCGCGCTCAACGCGATATTCCTCGTAGGGATTCTCGGCGAAGCCTGGCGCGAACGGATTGAACATGGGGAATGTCTACAGCCAGTTGTCCGAACCGCGAGGTCAGTGCGGCAGTTCGCGGAATGGCGTCGTGCGGTCGTTACCCGGTTCGCGGGGCAGTCCGAGCACTCGCTCGCCCACAATGTTGCGTTGCACGTCTTCCGTGCCGCCGCCGATTCGGGCCATCCACTGCCCCATGAACACCATGGTCTGCCAATAGCCATCGTCGATGGCGTCAGAACCCCACAACATCCCGTCTGCGCCCATGAGCGACTCGACCAAGTCACCCTGGAACGCAAGGCGGTCGGAGATCGCAATCTTCATGGTCGAAACCTCAGGGCCCGGCGCAATGCCCTTCGAAGCGGCGGTGCGCGTGCGATACCCGATGTACTTCGAAATTTGGTAGCTCGTGTAGAGCTTCATGAGTTCCTGGCGAACAACCGGATCACTCACTCGGCCGTACTGCTGCGCGAGTCGAAGCACGCCGGCAAACCCGTCACCATGGCCAGCGCCAATGTCAGCGCGCTCGCTGGTGAGCGTGGTCATGGCCACAGCCCAGCCACCATTCACTTCACCAAGCACGTTCTCTTTGGGAATGCGAACTTCCTCGAGGAACACCTCGTTGAATTCAGCGCCACCGGTTGCCTGCACCAGCGGACGAACTTCAATGCCCGGTGAGCGCATATCAAGAAGGAAATACGTGATGCCGCGATGCTTCGGCGCGTCCCAATCAGTTCGGGCCAACAACATGCCCCAGTCAGCAACATGCGCTGACGAGGTCCACACCTTCTGACCGCTGATGACCCATTCGTCACCATCGAGTTCGGCCTTTGTGCGCAGGGCCGCGAGATCGGAACCGGCATTCGGTTCGCTGAACAACTGACACCACACCTGTTCGCCACGAAGAATCGAAGGAAGGAACTGCGTCTTCTGGTCTTCGGTGCCGTGCACGATGATCGACGGACCAACCATGCCGGTGGCCTGAGCAAACATGCCCACCGCAAGGTCGTACTTGTGCTCTTCCTCAAGAAAGATGCCCTGCTGCAAACCGGTAAGGCCACGACCGCCAAATTCGACCGGCCACGTAAGACCAGCCCAACCGTTCTCGGCTTTGGTCCGCTGCCAATCACGACATGCCTGCACATGCGCGTGCTCGTCTTCCGAAAGCGTGCTCATCACATTTCGTGGAGAACCTGCAGCCTTCATCGTTGAGTGCTGGTCAAGGAACGCTCGGCACTCGGCGCGAAACGCAGCCTCTTCTGGTGTCTCTTCAAAATCCATGGTTCCCCCTACTGATGCCGACTGGGCAATAAGGACATCATTGCCGGTGATTCAGCGGCCCGACCAATTCGGCGGGCGCTTCTCGAAGAAGGCCATCACGCCTTCACGGGTGTCTTCGGCATTGCGAATGACATCCTCTGATTCCAGCGTTTCGTCCCAGCCATGCGCTTCATCGGGCGCATCAAGCGAGGCCAAGAACCGCATGGTTTCGCGCACGGCCACCGGGCCGTTGGCGCAGATGCGTTCGGCCAGACCGACTGCGTCGTCGAGCGCATCGCCGGCATTGGAAAGGATGCTGGCCAGACCGAGTTTGTACGCCCGCTTGGCATCGATGGAATCGCCAGTGAGGAGAAGTTCGCGCGCCACATTTCGCGGAAGTGCTTTGGGCGCACGGAACAGACCACCGCAGATCGGTACGAGGCTCCGCTTCACTTCCGGCAATCCAAACTCGGCGGTCTTCGACGCAACCACAAGATCGCAGGACAACACGACTTCGAACCCACCGCCAAGCGCAGCGCCTTCCACTGCAGCGATGAGGGGCTTGGTGCGGTAACGGCGAATGATTCCGTACTGTCCGCCGCGATCAGTGGAATGAACGCCGGCACGCATGTCGGTGCCGGCACAGAAAACCGACTTCGTTCCCGTAATGACGCCCGCCCAAAGTTCGGGATCGTCTTCAAGTCGATTCAGTGCATCGTCGATGCCTTCGGCAAGTTCGACATCGATCGCGTTTCGCTTTTCTTCACGCTCAAGACGAATGACCAGTACCCGGCCACGGACTTCAGTTTTTACCGTTTCGGACACGGGTTCTCCTCGATCGAATGTCTCAGTGCTTCATCTCTCAGTGCTTAATCATGACGTGTTTGAGCTCGGTGTAGTGCTCAAGCGCGTACTTCGACATGTCTTTTCCGTAACCGCTGTTCTTGAATCCGCCATGTGGGAACTCGGAAACGATCGGAATGTGGTCATTCACCCACACCGTGCCGAACATCATTGAACGAGACATGCGCATGGCCCGGCCAGCATCTCGCGTCCAAACTGACGCAGCCAATCCGTAGTCAACATCGTTCGCCCATGCGAGCGCCTGAGCTTCGTCGGCAAACTTCTGCACGCTGATCACAGGCCCAAACACTTCGCGTTGCACGAGTTCCGAATCCTGCGCCGGTCCCGCAACCACTGTGGGTGCATAGAAGTAACCAGGACGGTCAAGGGTTTCGCCGCCGACGACGACTCGCGCGCCTGACGAAACCGCTCGACTCACCATTCCATCGACACGATCGCGTTGCGCAGCGGAGATCACCGGGCCGACGTTGGTTGCGGCGTCGTTGGGATCGCCAGTGATGAGCGCGCCAACCGAGGCTTCAAGCCCACCGACGAGATCATCGAACACACCTGGGCCAGTGATCACCCGGCACGGCGCGGTGCAATCCTGACCAGAGTTGTAGTAGCCGGTTTCCGTAAGAGTCGCGACAAGTGCTTCAACATCTGCATCATCGAACACCACAACAGGTGCTTTCCCGCCAAGTTCGAGATGCACGCGCTTCAATGTGTCGGCGGCATTGCGCGCAATCATCTTTCCGGTGTTGACATCACCGGTGAGCGACAGCATCGCAATACCCGGGTGACGAACAATTGCGTCGCCCGCAGTTTCACCCTGACCAACAACAACATTGAACACACCTGGAGGAAGAATTCCTTCGGTGAGTTCTGCCAAACGAAACGCGGTAAAGGGCGTGAGTTCCGATGGCTTCAGGATGAACGTGTTGCCTACCGCAAGTGCGGGACCCATTTTCCAGATCGCCATATTGAGCGGATAGTTCCAGGGCGCAATGCCGGCGACCACGCCAAGAGGATCGCGTCGCAGCATAGAGGTGTGGTCCTCCATGTATTCGCCCGCGGCCTGCGCGTCCATCGTGCGCGCCGCTCCTGCGAAGAATCGAAGGTTGTCGATCGTGAGGTCGAACTCGAAGTCGATAATCGAAACCGGCTTCCCAACGTTCTCGCCTTCAATGGCTTTCAGTTCATCAAGATTTCCTTCAAGGCGATCGGCCAGCGCGAGCAACGCTTCTGCCCGAGCGCGCGGGGTTGCGGTCCCCCACTCGGCAAATGCCGCCTTCGCCGCACCAACTGCCGCATCAACATCGGAAGCATCGCTTGAAGGCACTGAACCAATAACGGCTCCGGTCGCTGGAGCAAGCACCTCGTCAGTTGCCCCGCTTTGGGCCGGAACCCATTTCCCACCAATGAAATTGAGATGTGCCACGACGACTCCCTTTTCTTTTCCCATCGCATCGTGGGCCACGAGCGCCGAAACCGCAAGGAATTGCCGGAAAAGAGCCGCGAGAGACGCCTGTCATCAACTGTTCACCGTCTCGCCATCGTTCAATTCTTGCGGTGAGCCCGAATTCTTGTGATCCTGTCCCTTTCCACCGGGCGCCCAAACGGTCTGCCCGAGACTTCGGAGGGGTGAGAGCTGACAGAGAACTCGATTGCTATGACGTCTCCTACTGCGGCCGACCTTTCGGCTCCAGTCATCGAGATCGATCATGTCGTGAAGCGATTCGGCGAGTTCGTCGCCGTCGACGATGTCGATTTCTCGATTGGTCAAGGCGAGTTCTTCTCAATGCTCGGCCCATCAGGTTGTGGCAAGACCACGACGCTGCGAATGATCGCTGGCTTCGAACAGCCCACCAGCGGTGCAATACGTCTCGATGGTGTCGATGTTTCAAAGGTGCCGCCGAATAAGCGCGACGTGAACACCGTGTTCCAGCACTACGCCCTGTTCCCCCACATGAATGTCTTTGACAACGTGGCCTTCGGCCCCCAGTCGAGGAAGGTGGACAAGGTCACGATCAAAAAGCGCGTGACCGAAATGCTCGAGGTCGTTCGCCTCACGGAGTTCGCCAGTCGCCGACCAGCCCAACTTTCTGGTGGTCAGCAACAGCGCGTGGCGCTTGCTCGTGCTCTGGTCAACCTTCCCAAGGCACTGCTTCTTGACGAACCCCTCGGCGCGCTCGACCTCAAGCTTCGTCATGCGATGCAGTTTGAACTTAAGCGCATCCAGCGCGAGGTCGGCATCACATTCGTTTATGTCACACATGATCAAGAAGAAGCGCTCACCATGAGTGACCGCATCGCTGTCATGTCCGACGGTCGCGTCGAACAAATCGGCACTCCCTCCGAGATCTACGACAATCCTGCAAGCGTGTTCGTTGCCGGGTTCATCGGCCAGGCAAACCTTTGGTCAGCAACTGTTACTCAACACGCGGCAGGCACAACGCGAGTGAGTGCACTCGGCGGAGCTTCTCTTTGTGGCTCCTGCGGAGATTCAACCCTCGCTGTCGGATCAGCAGCAACGCTCATGGTTCGTCCCGAGCGCATCTCCATCTCGCTTGCACAACCGACGTCGCAATCCGGTGGCGACCAATCAGTGAATGCAACTGTCTCCGACCTCGCGTTCCAAGGCCCGATCGTTCGGCTCGCGCTCGAGGCAGCCGACGGGTCGCCGATCATCGCCAATGTCGATCCCGATGCCGACCTTCCGCTTCTTCGCCCTGGCGACAGCGTGTGGGCATCGTGGACGCAGAGCGCCGCTTGCGTTCTGCCATCTGTTCCCAACCAACAACCGCAATTACTGGAGGACTGACCATGACCAAACCAATCGACCCCGAGCTCCTTGAGGCTATGGCTCAGCACCGAACGTCGCGTCGTCGATTCCTCGGCATGGGCGGCCTTGCCCTTGGTGGTCTTGCGATGGGCCCAACACTTCTTGCTGCATGCAGTTCCGACTCGAACAGCAGTGGTGGTGGCAGCAGTGATGGCATCACCGTTCTCAACTGGCCCCTCTACATCGAAGGCGACGAGCCCAGCACCTCGGCAACGCTGAACAACTTCACGTCCTCAACCGGCATCAAGGTTGACTACAGAAACAGCATTGACGGCAACGAGTCGTTCAACACGAAGTATCAAGCCACGCTCGAAAAGGGTCAAGGAATCGGCGCCGACCTCATCGTGCTCACATCGTGGAATGCCGCGGCCTACATCGGCGCCAATCTGGTGCAGCCGTTCGACAGCGCCGCATTCCCCAACAAGAAGAATGTGATTTCTCGCCTCGCCAACCCATCATGGGATCCAGGACGTGCGAAGTCGATTCCGTGGGCCGTTGGTCAAACCGGTCTCGCCTACTGGCCTGACAAAGTCGGCGGAAAAATCACCGACGTCAACGCCATCTTTGACCCGAAGTTCAAGGGTAAGGTCACGATTCTTGACGAGATGCGCGACACCGTTGGTCTCACCATGCTTGGCATGGGCGCCAACCCGGCCACCGGAACAACGGCGCAAATGCTCGCCGCAATCGACAAGATTGAAAAGGCCCGAGACGCAGGTCAGTTCAAGAAGGTCACTGGCAATGGCTACACCGAAGACCTTGCCCTTGGCGATACCTGGATTGCCGTTGCATGGTCCGGCGATGTCGCGCAGTTGCAGGCCGACAATCCTGGCCTCGAATGGGTCATCCCTAGCCAGGGCGGAATGCTCTGGGTCGACAACGCCATGATCCCCGTTGGCGCGAAGAACCCCGAGGGAGCGAACAAACTCCTCAACTACGTCTA
>CALEHQ010000044.1 GCA_937876315.1 uncultured Actinomycetes bacterium
GAACCTGTGACGACGCGTCGAATTGGTGTATCGCCTGCTGTCGCTGGCTTCACGTTGACAGGTTCGGCGCTCACCTGAACATCGGGGCGAAGCATCGCGACGAAATACGTCCAACCGTGTTCATCGGCTGGTCGCCAACGATGGAGTGTTCCGCGCTGAATCACAAACTCGCCGGGGCCAATGACGCGCTCTCCATCCTCAAGTCCCATAACGACAGAGCCTTCGAGAACAACCATGAGGTCGAGTGTGTCAGTCGCGTGCATGCCGGGCATGCTCTCGGAGTCACCAGCAACACGCAGCCACGTGCTGTCAGGGTCGGCCCCAGGCGCGATACCCGGCATGCGGATGATTCGCGCACTCGCGCCGCCGGGCGGAGGCTCTAAGGCAAAGCCGGAGTCACTCTTGTCTGGGCTATCGGCGAATGATGGCAGAGGCCCGTCAATCCACAGCACTTCGCTGACCGCAACGGTGTCGGTGACGATGGTGTTGGGGGCAGCGCCATCATCAGTAATGACGTGCCGACCATCGGCATCGATTCCAGTGACAACCCGTCGCACAAAGGTTTGACTCATCGCGTGATCGTATGTCTGGCCGACATTGCATGTAGAGCGTGTGGAATGATGTGACCGTTGGACAACAGCGGTCCGGGGGGAACGATGCGTTACAAGTTTTCTTTACGTTTCATTGCTGCGGCAGTCGCGCTTGCAGTGTTCGGAGGAACTGCAGCGGCATGCTCATCATCGACGGATTCGTCATCAACGACAACGACTGCGTTTTCGAGTCCCGTTGCTGAAGCAGAAATTACCGGACCAGTCACTGGCGGCAAAGGTTTCGTAGTGGTTGCGCCGTCGCCGCCGCAAGACGGCGAGCAGCCAAGCGTCTTCGATCTCAAAACCGTTGGCTATCAAGAAGACGAATATTTCTTCTCTGGCGATGCGACTGCGTACACAAGCGACGTGCCATTAACGGCAGACGGAATGTGGACAACCCGTGCCGCCGGAACAGCTCCGTATGCCTCCCGAATGGTGGTTCGTCGTCCGAGCGATCCGAAGAAGTTCAACGGCACAGTCATTGTTGAATGGCTCAATGTCACCGCTGGTCTTGATACCGCCCCCGACTGGACTTACTTGGCGCCAGAAATCATTCGATCGGGATTTGCATGGGTTGGAGTTTCAGCCCAAAGGGTTGGAATCGAAGGTGGCGGCATGTCATTGGGTATCGATCGCGTTCTGAAGTCATTTGATCCAGCGCGCTACTCCTCGCTGTCGCATCCTGGAGACAACTACTCCTATGACATTTTCAGCCAAGCTGGCGCAGTAGTGCGTCGAAACGCTTCAACGGTGCTCGGAGATTTGAAAGTCAAGAACGTCATTGGAATGGGTGAGTCGCAGTCGGCGAGTCGTCTCACCACCTATGTGAATGCAGTTGGGCCGACTGCAAACGTGTTCGACGGTTACTTCGTGCACAGTCGCAGTGGGAACGCTGCTCCACTCTCTGTCGATCCGTTGCCGGCGGTGACACCAGTTCTAGGAACGATGATCCGGACCGATTTCGGTAAACCCGTGTTGACCTTCAGCGCCGAAACCGACGTTGCTGGTGCGAGGGGTTATGTCAAAGCTCGTCAGCCCGATACCGATATGTTCCGCAGTTGGGAAGCGGCCGGAACCGCGCACGCCGACTACTACAACCTCGGCGGCGGTGGTTTTGATACCGGCGACGGGAAGAACGACATCACCTATTTCAATTCGATGATGGCTCCCCCGAAGAGTGTGTATAACAACCTCATTACGTGTGCTGATGGAATCAATACGGGGCCACACACGTACATCCTTCGGGCCGCACTGCGCGACCTCAATCTCTGGATCACCAAGAATCAGATCCCTGCGTCGCAGCCGCGTCTTGAAGTCGATGCTGCCGGTACCGGATACAACGTCGATGAACTTGGAATTGCCAAGGGCGGAATTCGAACCCCGCATGTCGATGTACCCATTGCTGTGTTGACAGGCCTGGGACAGAAAGGCAACGCCTTCTGTTCATTGTTTGGCGGCACGGTTCCTTTGACCTCGACAGCTCTCATCGCGTGGTACGGAACCCACGATGGATTCGTTGCCAAGTTCACCGAAGTAACGAAGAACGCCGCCAAAGCTGGGGCAATTCTGAACGACGATGTCGATCATTTGATTGCCGCGGCGAAAGCATCAAAGGTTCTGCAGTAATCAGTTCCTTAGTCGACCCATTGAAAGTGAATTGAATGACTACTCGGCGACGCTTGTGTGCTCTTTTCGCCGTCTCTCTCTTGGGGGTTGGGCTCCTGGCCTGTTCATCGGATAGTTCGTCGTCGAAAGGCCCCAAAGTGGTTGCACCTTCGCCACCATCACGCGATTCGGTCACGGTTCCCACTGTTGTTCCTGCCACGGGTGGTCGAGGCCAAGCGTTTATTGCTGCCGCCAGTGGCGACCTCGCTGCCGTCGGTTACGAACAGTCAGAGTTCTTCATCAGTGGAAAAGCGACGGCCTATCAGCCAGCGCAACCGCTGACCGCTGACGGCAACTGGTCGGTCGAGGCCGCAACAACTGCTGACTACAAGACCCGCGCCATCGTTCGCCGTCCAACCGATCCGGCCAATTTCAACGGCAACGTCATCGTTGAATGGTTGAACGTGTCCGGTGGCCTCGACGCTGCACCGGACTGGACCTACACCCACGTCGAACTCATTCGTGAGGGGTACGCATGGGTTGGTCTGTCGGCGCAGGTGGTTGGTATTGACGGCGGACCATCAATGGGACTCGTTGCTGGCTACACACTGAAAGCTGCTGATCCCGGCCGCTACGGATCGCTTGTGCATCCTGGTGATCAGTACTCCTACGACATGTACACACAAACCGGTGCAGCAGCGTGGTTCGCGAACGATGTGATGTTGGGCGGACTGCAGCCCGAACGCGTCATTGCCATTGGTGAATCGCAATCTGCATTCCGACTCACGACATATGTGAATGCAGTCGGGCCAAACACTGACATTTGGGATGGCTATCTCGTTCACAGTCGCGGCAATGCAGGAGCTGCACTGAATGTCGACGTGAAGATGCCAACCGATCAGCGCATTCGTACTGATCTCAACGTTCCGGTTCTGCAGTTCCAGGCCGAGACCGACCTGTTGGGTAGAGGGCTTAATTCCATTGGTGCGCGTCAACCCGACACCGACCTGATTCGTACGTGGGAAGTTGCAGGC
>CALEHQ010000045.1 GCA_937876315.1 uncultured Actinomycetes bacterium
CTGCTAGAGGAGTGGCCGAAGCCACAATGTGCTCGATCGAGTATCCGGTACATGCGCCGCAGTCATAACACGGTGTCCAACGACAATCGGGGAGGCCAACCTCGGCAAGGGAGTCTCGCCAGTCCTGCCAAAGGAAATCTTTGTGAAGCCCGGCACTGAGGTGGTCCCAGGGAAGGACCTCGTCTTCGGTGCGGTGGCGGTAGGCGTACCAGTCCGGGTCGAGACCATGGGCGGCCATCGCAGTGAGCCAAAGGTCGAGATCAAACCGTTCGTTCCATTCCTGGAAGGTTCCACCCTGACGCCAGACCTCTTCGATGACGACACCGACACGGCGATCGCCGCGACTCATAATGCCTTCAACGAGTGTCGCTTTGGGATCGTGCCATTTCACTTGAACACCGTGAGACTTACGCGTGTCGTCGCGCAGCAGATTGATTTTGCGACGAAGTTCCTCGACGGTGTTCTGACCAAACCACTGGAATGGCGTGAACGGTTTCGGAACAAACCCGCCAACAGAAACGGTGACCGACGGACTTTTCGTATGTGCTTCCCCGAGTTGTACGCAGTTACGCGCCAAATCCGCAATACCAAGCGTGTCCTCGTCGGTTTCTGTTGGAAGTCCAGTGAGGAAATACAACTTCACACGCCGCCAACCATTTGCATAGGCCGCTTCAACTGCGCTGTAGAGATCCTCTTCGCGGATCAATTTGTTGATGACCTGGCGCATCCGCCACGTACCGGCCTCGGGCGCAAAGGTAAGACCCGTTCGGCGGGCTCGTTGAATCTGCGTCGCGATTCCAACCCCGAATGCATCGACCCGGAGGCTCGGAAGCGACACTGAAACCGGAGGGCCATCATCGGTCGACTGGACGATGTCACCGACGAGTTTCTCGATACCAGAGAAATCGGCGGTGGAAAGCGAGGTGAGAGCTACCTCGTCATAACCGGTGCGCCGCAAACCTTCTTCCACCATGGTCCGAACTTGCTCGGCCGGGCGTTCACGAACCGGACGCGTGATCATTCCGGCTTGGCAGAAGCGACAACCTCGAGTGCATCCTCGGAACACTTCGACATTCAGGCGATCGTGCACAACCTCGGTGATCGGAACAAGTTGGGTCTTGGGATACGGGAACTCGGCGAGATCAGCGACCGTGCGCTTTTCTACCCGTTCAGGAACATCGGAATACCGAGGAGTAACGGCTACGAGATTGGCCCCTTCGTAAGTGACGTCGTACATCGACGGCACATACACACCAACGATGTGCGACAACTCGCGAAGAACGTTTTCGCGACTTCCTTCGGTGCGACCTGACTTCTTCCATTCTCGAACAACTTCGTTGATTTCGGTGATGACTTCTTCACCATCGCCCAGCACGACGATGTCGAGGAAGTCAGCGATTGGTTCAGGGTTGTAGGTGCAGTGTCCCCCAGCCACGATGAGTGGATGCTCGGGACGGCGCTCGGCACTACGAACCGGTACGCCAGCGAGGTCGACCATGTTGAGCAGATTGGTGTAAGTGAGCTCAGCAGAAAGATTGAAACCAATGAGATCGAAGAGTCCGGCAGGACGATGGCTGTCGAGTGAAAACAGCGGGATGTTGCGATCACGAAGAAGGCCCTCGAGATCGGTCCATGGCGCGTAGGCCCGTTCGGCAACGGCGTGGGGATTCTCGTTGAGGATTTCGTAGAGAATCTGCAGACCCTGATTTGGCAGACCTATTTCATATGTATCGGGGTACGACAACAGCCACGCCACCTTGTCGGGGGCATGGTGTGGGGTACGAGCTCCGTCCTCGAGGCCGATGTAGCGAGCAGGTTTCGCCACGTTGGCCAGAAGGGGCTCCAGCTGGGGCCATACATCGGTCATGACCCGTAGATGCTACCGGGGTACCCCCGGTCTATTGGAACCGGCGCATGTAGACGTTGAGAACTAGGCCAAGACCAGCCAGTGCCGTGATCGTTGAGGAACCGCCGGCGCTGATCAAAAGCAGAGGGATACCTGTCACGGGCATGATCCCCATGGCCATTCCTACGTTCTCAAACGCCGAAAAGGCGAACATCGCCAGGACACCAGCGCAGAGATACGTGCCGAAGGCGTCCTTTGCGACTTGGGCAATTCTCCAGATCCGGTAACAGAGAAGCCCGTACAGGAACAGCATCATGGATGCGCCGACGAAGCCAAACTGCTCGGCTACGGCCGTAAAGATGAAGTCCGTCTCTTGCTCGGGGACAAAGCCCAACTTTGTTTGCGGGCCATCGAAAAGCCCTTGACCCGTAATCCCGCCGTTGGCGATGGCCTGCTGACTTTGCTCGATGTTGTAAACGGCAGCGTTCGAAGTGTCGCTCGGGTTCACGAAGGCCGTTAACCGGTTGCGCTGATAGTCCGCCAATAGTGGCGAATTCAATGCGCCCACAACGCCCACAACGCCCACAATCGTCAGTACCGCGATGTATTTCGTAGGGAGTCCCCCCACGAGCATCATGGTCATCATGATTGCAAGAAGGATCAAAGTCTGACCGAGATCCGGTTGCAACATGATGAGGGCCATAGGCAGCGCGGCCGTCCCAAGGAGTGCAACAAGACGCCGAATGTCAATGTCGCTGCGAAACTCAGACAGCAAAAAGGCAAGAACGCCAATTAGGGACAGCTTTGCGAACTCTGCTGGCTGCATTTGAAATGGCCCAAGGGAAAACCAGGATTTTGCTCCATTGACTTCGCTACCAAACGGAGAAACAACGAGTACGAGCAGAGCAGTGGTGATTCCATAGAACGACCACGCCCAATCGTGAAGCTTTCGGTAATCGACGACACTGCAAAAGACCATTGCTCCGGCGCCGATGACCATAAACATCGTCTGCCTATACAAATACGATTTGGAAAAATCGGGCCCGGGACCGCGCGTGGCGCTGTACACCGCGATTACTCCCAAGATCGAAAGAACCACTGTGCATCCAATGAGCACAGGATCAATGTGCCGAAGCGGTGCGGTTGGATCGCGCCGACTTAACTTTGACGCACGAGAGGAAATCGACTGCGGCAGCATCAGTCCATCGATCCGTTCGTAGCGATTCCAGCGCCAGTAAGCGCTTGGTTGGCGAGCACTTCATAGATCCGACGAGTGACCTCTCCCGAGGCTTCTGCTCCGAAGCCCGACTCTTCCATTACGGCGGTCACGACCCACTTCGGAGAGAGAGCTGGACCATACGACGCAAAGAGCGAGGTATCTGCCTTGCCATCGACCTGTGCCGTTCCCGTCTTACCGACAATGGGGAAAGCCTGTTGATCAAAACCTACGAAGGCCGAGGCCGCAGTCCCTAAACCGCTTGTCACTCCTTCAAGCCCTGAAGCAATTGGACCACGGACATCAGGCGGGAGCGTCACGGTCCCTGTCACCACCGGCTCGATCACCCGCAGAACGTCAGACGGATCCGTTGTTGTGCTGTTTGGTTTGAGAATCTTCCACACCACATGGGGCTGGTACACAGTGCCGCCATTTGCAAATGCCGCATAGGCGCGGGCAAGTTGCAACGGAGTAACCACAATTACATTCTGTCCAATCGCTAGTTGGACGTTGTCGCCGGTATACCAATCGCCATCGGGGTAGGCATCGGGGTACTTGTTGGAAAGTGCCTTCTTCTCGGCCTTCGTCAACACGTAACCGGCCGACTCATTTGGAAGGTCAATGCCGGTTCGCTTATCGAATCCGAATGCTGTCGCAGCATCTTGGATCAGCGTGGTCCCGTCCATGCGATCTCCAAGCCAATAAAAGTACACATCTGACGAGACGGTTAGTCCGCGCACCACGTTGACGTTGCCGTATTTTTCTTTGCCGGCGTTGGTGAATTCCTGAATGGGATTTCCAACCCGGTAAACACCATCATCGTAGATAGATGTGTTGGCATCGATAAGCCCGTTACTTAACGCAGCCGCGGCAGTCACGAGTTTGAACGTTGAGCCTGGCGCGTACTGACCAGTAATTGAACGGTCGATCAGCGCACTCGCCCCGTTGATGTCTTGAAGTTGGTTATAACGCTCCTGCGTGATCCCAGCGGCAAACTCCTGGGGGTCGTACGACGGGGCCGAGGCCAAGGCCACAACTCCCCCGTCTCGTGGGTCAAGCACGACAACGGAACCGGCTGGGGCACCTCGGATTGCGCCGTCGCGTTGAGCCGTCCCGCGCAAAACATCCAGTCGCTCTACGAGCGCCTGCTCAGCTCGCATCTGAACTTCGATATCGATATGGAGCTGAATGTCGTTACCAGACTTCGGTGGTTGATACGACTCCGTGCCAACTGGGCGATTCTTAAAATCGACCTGCACCAACTCGATGCCCGGTGTGCCGCGTAGTTCTTTTTCGTAGGTCAACTCGACGCCAGCCATGCCGACAGTTGAATCAGGCTGGTAGGTCTTCTCGACGCCATCAGGATCTGTGCCGGGCTCAATCTTTTTCAGAATCTCTGCGGTAATGCGACCGGTGTAGCCGAGGACGTTCGAAGCTGTGCTGCCATAGGGGTAGACACGAACGGTCTTGCGCTCGTAGGTAACGGATGGGAAGTCCTCTGCGTATTCGGAAAGACGATGAATCACTTCTTCGGTCACATCTGTTGCGATTGGAACTGCCTGCAATTGGTCAGAGTTTTTCTCCGACAATCGCTTCTCGATGGTGGAGATCTTGATTGGCGCACCGTTTGCGGTCAGGACGTCAGCAAGTCTGGCGATGAGATCATCGCGATCTTTCACCTTCTTCAACTCGTTGCGATCGATCGACACGATGAGCGAGGTGCGGTTGTCAACGATTACGCGGCCCTTCAAATCGAAGATTCGTCCACGCGGAGCTTCAGTCGCAACTGTTCTCGTTCTGTTCGCAGTGGCCTGCACCGAAAGCTCTGGAGCTTCCAGGACCTGCAGATACCAAAGTCGGGCGAAGAGCGCGATGAAACACGCGGCGACCACAACACCAAGGAGGCTCATTCGAAGACGAGGTGAGGTGGTGTCCATGGTTCAGGGGTTCGAATGACGGGTTCTAGTAACGAGAGAGGTCACAGACCCTCTAGTTCAGCAGATGAAAGCAGTCAGCGGACCGCAGCCCGTAATCGGCCGACCTCGGGATCGGCCCATCGACAGACCCTGACCGCCGGAAACACAAGCAATGCTGACGATGCACCCACGACGAGCGTAACGGTGAGGACGCGCAATGAGAGAAGATCCGGGCGACCAAGGAGTGCCCCAGCGATAGCAAAAGCCACAACACCCGCACCGCTGGAGAGAAAGGCAATTGCCGCGGTCAACCATCTTGCGGAGTGAATCGTCGCGCCCTCAAGCAATCCAGCGACCACACCAGCAACAAGACCAGAGATCGCTCCGAGACCGAACGGCGTCACTACCAACAAATCAAGGCAGATTCCGCAGAGAAAACCAACTACTGCTCCACGTTCAGAGCCAGCAACAATTCCGGCGGCGATCGCCACAACCAAGAAGAGATCAGCGCTCACACCGGCGATGCGGAACTGCGAAAACACTGTGTACTGCAAGAACGCCGCTGTTCCGATGATCACGATGTAACGAATCGCAGGATGATTCATAGTCAGCTCGCTGGCTTCCACAGCACAACGTCGGCGTAAACGAGGTCGTTCAGATTCGCGAACATCGAGATGTCGACGGTTGACTCAAGTGCCGCTTCGTTCGTGCGAACGGCGGTGATCGTTCCAATCGGGAGATTCGGGGGGAACGGGCTTCCGGCCAGGCCACTAGTGGCGGTAATCGCGCCAACCGTGACCGCTTGGCGCGAATCGATGTTGGTCCCGCGAAGACTCCCATCGTTACCTGTTCCCTGAGCGATGCCGATTGCCGCAGTTCCAACAACGGAGAACCCCACACGAAAGGTTCCGCTCGAAAGGAGAGCGACCACTGATCGGTTCTCACCAACTTCTACAACTTTTCCGATGAGTCCTTGACCAGTCACGACGGGCATATTGCGCTCGATACCAGAAGACGAGCCTTTGTCGAGTTCGATCCGATCTCCGAAATTACCAACAGCTCCGGATACGACACGGGTGTGAACGACCGGAGTGTCCCCGACAAACGGAATGCCAACCAGTTGCAACAACTGCTGCAACTGTTCCTTCGCGATCGAATTCGCCGATATGTCGCCCTTCAACCGATCGTTCTCCTCACGGAGCACGTCGTTTTCCTTCTTCAAATCATTTTGGTCAAAGGCGCTGTCCCACGCGTTTCGGAATGGGCTGGCGACAGTTGTTGCGGCGCCACCCAACGGCGAGAGCACCGTGAGCACGGAGCTACGCACCGAGTCAATGGGGCCGGAGCCCCGGCCGTCGAGTGTTAGCAGAAGTACTGCTGAAAGCAGCAGAAGGCCGATGGTGATGCGTGACCGCCCACCGCGTCGCGACGATGCCATGTCCTAGTACGACTCAGTTGATGGTCGACGAGAAGAGGACGCCCTTCAGAGCATCGAACTCCTCAAGCGATTGGCCGGAACCGATCGCTACGGCGAAGAGAGGGTTCTGCGCAATGACGATCGGCATACCGGTCTCATGTTCAAGACGCTCACTGATCCCATGAAGGAGGGCTCCCCCACCTGCGAGAACAACGCCCTGTTCCATGATGTCGGCCGAGAGTTCAGGCGGGGTCTTATCAAGAGTGACTTTGACAGCGTCGACGATCGCAGCCACAGGTTCTTCGATTGCCTCGCGGATTTCCTCGGTTGTGGTGACAATGGTCTTTGGAAGACCAGTCACAAGGTCACGACCGCGGATTTCGGCGTGCAATTCAACTTCCAACGGCCACGCAGAGCCAAGCGCCATCTTCACTTCTTCAGCAGTGCGCTCACCCAGCGCAAGGCTGTATTCCTTCTTGATGTAATTGATAATGGCTGCATCAAGTGCATCGCCACCGACACGAGCCGATTGCGACGCAACAACACCGCCAAGAGAGATGACTGCAACTTCGGTGGTTCCGCCGCCGATGTCGACGATCATGTTGCCGGTTGGCTCCTGAACGGGAAGCCCTGCACCAATAGCTGCAGCCATTGGCTCTTCGATGATGTAGGCGGGTTTGCGCGCTCCCGCAAACTCCGCAGCTTCTTGAACGGCGCGTTGCTCAACCGGAGTAATCCCAGACGGAACACAGATCACCATTCGCGGCTTGGACCACTTCGATGTATGAACCTTCTGAATGAAGTAACGCAGCATCTTCTCGCAGATATCGAAATCGGCAATGACACCGTCGCGGAGAGGTCGGATGGCTTGGATATGCGCCGGCGTGCGACCAATCATGCGCTTGGCTTCGGCGCCAACGGCGACTGGTCGACCGTCTCTGACGTTGATGGCAACGACCGATGGCTCGTTGAGGACGATGCCCTCGCCGCGGACGTACACGAGCGTGTTCGCCGTGCCCAGATCGACCGCCATGTCGCGTCCGACAATGTTGGACAACGAGTCACGTGAAGCAATCGAGTTGGAGATACTTGAAGAGATTGAGCTGAAGATGTTCCCGGCCATGGGGTGAGCCTCCCGTTGGAGCTCTGGGCCTGTTGCGCTCCGCTAGAGCGAAGACGAAGGTTCGGATCAGAAGAGTTTTCAGAAAGACGACGGTTCCAACGAGCCCGCGCGGCACTGCGTAAGACCCTCTCCGTCCTGCCGAAAGGCTAGTCCGCGGCCCTTGCGGGACCAACTAAGCGTGAAATCAGAGCCCTGGGAAGAAAAGTGCGATCTCTCGCTGGGCCGATTCGGGGCCATCACTGCCGTGAATCAGGTTCTCGGTGAAGAGAATGCCGAGATCGCCACGAATGGTGCCAGGAGCGGCATCGCGCGGGTTCGTCGCACCAATCATCGTGCGGGCAACCTGCCAAGTGTCTTCGGGACCTTCGATAACCGCAACGAGTGCGGGGCCACGAGTAATGAATTCCACCAATTCGCCGAAGAACGGCTTGTCGGCGTGTTCGCCGTAGTGAGTCTCGGCGGTGGCTCGGTCGATCGTGCGCATTTCAGCTGCAGCAATCTTGAGGTTACGAGCTTCGAAACGACCGAGGATTTCTCCGACGAGGCCTCGTTCGACGGCGTCGGGCTTGCAGATGATGAACGTGCGATCCATGGGGCGAACGCTAGACCAACCGCCGGTCGAGATGCGATTCGCCCCTGGCGTTCGGTTCAATCGATCCGACGAGCGAATTCTTCGACTGCAGTGCGTGCTGCGCCAGCGACATAGAGAGAACCAGCAACGAGGATGACGTCGTCTTCAGTTGATACATCGATTGCACGCTGGACCGCCGTCGGCACATCGTCGATTTGCTCAACCATGACTCCCATCGCCCGAACAACTGCCGCCACATCGACTGCGGGTACCGCACGTGGACTGTTCGGCGTGCAAGCAATTACGAGATCGGCGTTACGTACATCGAGCGACTCGAGCATCTCGACAACATCGCGACCGCCGAGCATCCCGATGACGAGAACCCTCCGACCAGCGACATCGAATTCGTCCCGTAATGTCAGCGCTGCCGCGCGCGCGCCATCGGGATTATGCGCTCCATCAAGAATCAAGAGCGGTGAGTGCGACACAACTTCGAAACGACCGGGCATCGTTACCGACCGAAACGCCTCTTGCACGACGGTTTCATCGAGCAATCGATCGAAAAACGATTCGACCGCGACAATTGCTATTGCTGCATTTTCGGATTGGTGCGCTCCGTGCAACGGCACCAAGAGATCTTCATACGTGCCAAATGGTGTGCGGAGATCGATGAGGTGTCCACCTACGGCGTAGAGGTCGCTAATGACCTCGAAGTCGACATCGGCGGCGTACATGCGCTCGGGGCCCTCGGCGTCGAAGATGGCTTTCAGCGTGGAATCAGTGACTCCGGTGACGAGCGTCGACGTACCGGTGATAATGCCGGCCTTTTCTGTAGCAATCGCCTGCTCCCACTCCCCTTCACCATCGGTATGGTCGCGACCGATATTGGTGATGACAGCAACAGTGGCCTCGCACACGTTCGTGGCGTCGTAGCGGCCGAGTAATCCGACCTCGACGACGGCGACATCGACCGCTGATTCGGCAAACCACAAGAGCGCAGCGGCGGTCAGAAGTTCAAAGTACGACGGAGTGATTCCCGATAACGGCGCAACACGGGCGATTTCGGTGACCACCGACGCGAACTGCTCGTCGGAGATTGCTTCGCCGTTCCAGCTGATGCGCTCGTTGATGCACTGCAAATGGGGGCTGCTGTAAGTGCCAACTGAGAGCCCATGCGCAACGAGCAGTGCCGTGATCATCCGGGCAGTGGAACCCTTGCCGTTCGTGCCAGTCACGTGAATGACCGGAAATGCCTCCTGAGGATCTCCGAGGACTCCAACAAGGCTCTGCATATGATCAAGCGACAAGCCGTGAATAAGGCCAGCAGTTGCCTCGAGATTGATATGCGACTCGAGGTACGCGAGTGATTCGTTGAAGTTCACAGAGTCGGACGCAATGGAGTTGGAGGTTCCGACTTAGGACGCAGCGCGACGTGGGCGATTTGTTCGAGGGGTGCTCGCCCGAGTGATGAAGATCGGTTCGGTCCGCTCGATAACCGACTCGGCGCCAATGATGACTTTGGCCACGTCTTCACGGCTCGGGAGGTCGTACATGATTTCGAGGAGGACCTCTTCGAGGATTGCACGTAGCCCACGAGCACCCGTGCCACGAACAAGTGCCTGATCAGCGATGGCATTGAGCGCTTCCGGCGTGAACTCAAGTTCGACGTCTTCAAATTCGAAGAACTTTTGGTACTGCTTCACAAGAGCGTTACGAGGTTCGACAAGAATTTCGACGAGCGCTTCACGGTCCAGGTTGGCGACAGCACCGACCACTGGGAGTCGGCCGATGAATTCGGGGATAAGACCAAACTTAATGAGGTCTTCCGGGAGGATGCTCTTGTAGAGCGCACCAACATCGGTCTTGTCGGAACGAAGTTCGGCAGAGAAGCCAATACCTTTTTTACCAATTCGGCTTTCGATGAGTTTGTCGATGCCTGCGAATGCGCCACCACAGATGAAGAGAATGTTGGTGGTATCGATCTGAATGAATTCCTGATGTGGATGCTTACGTCCACCCTGAGGCGGAACCGATGCGGTGGTTCCTTCAAGAATCTTCAATAGTGCTTGCTGCACACCTTCTCCGGAAACATCGCGAGTGATCGACGGATTCTCGGCTTTGCGAGCAACCTTGTCGATTTCGTCGATGTAAATGATGCCGGTCTCGGCCTTCTTGACGTCGTAGTCGGCAGCTTGAATGAGCTTCAGCAGAATGTTCTCGACGTCTTCACCGACATAACCGGCTTCGGTAAGTGCTGTTGCGTCGGCGATTGCAAACGGAACGTTCAGCATGCGGGCAAGGGTCTGGGCAAGAAGTGTCTTACCGCAGCCAGTCGGACCAATGAGAAGAATGTTCGACTTTGCGAGTTCGACATCGTCACGTTGCGCAGCGCCGTACTGAACTCGGCGGTAATGGTTGTACACCGCGACGGAAAGAATTCGCTTCGCTTGTTCCTGTCCAACGATGTAGTCGTTCAGGAATTCAAAGATTTCGACCGGCTTCGGGAGTTCTTCGAGAGACAGTTCGCCGGTTTCGGAAAGTTCCTCTTCGATGATCTCGTTGCACAGGTCAATGCACTCGTCGCAGATGTAGACACCAGGACCAGCGATCAATTTCTTGACCTGCTTCTGGGACTTCCCGCAAAACGAGCACTTCAGAAGTTCGCCACCATCTCCGAACTTGGCCACGTTGGGGTACCCCTTGGTCTGTTGAGTCTTAACGAATGGCCGTGATTGGACCGCTCGTATCGGCGAGCTCCCGGACTGAAATCACCTCGTCGATGATCCCGTAGTCCTTCGCTTCCTCTGCAGACATTACAAAGTCCCGGTCGGTGTCCCGGTGGATCTTCTCTTGGGTCTGCCCTGTATGGAAGGAAAGGACCTCTTCCAGAAGGGATCGGATGCGGAGAATCTCTCGGGCCGCCAGCTCGATATCGGTGGCCTGGCCCTGAGCTCCGGCATAGGGCTGGTGGATCAAAATGCGGGCGTGAGGCAGGGCAAGACGCTTTCCGGGGGTGCCGGCAGCGAGGAGAACAGCGGCAGCGGAAGCAGCCTGACCAAAGCAGATGGTCATGATGTCGGGCTTTACGAACTGCATGGTGTCGTAGATCGCCATAAGGGCAAGAACATCGCCACCAGGGCTGTTGATGTAGATGTTGATGTCCTTGTCGGGATTCTCCGACTCGAGGTGCAGCAGCTGAGCGCAGATGAGATTGGCAACGGTGTCATCGATCGGAGTGCCAATGAAAATGATGTTTTCCTTGAGCAATCGCGAGTAGAGGTCGGCCGTGATGGTCTGACCTCGACTGGTTTCATAAATAACCGTCGGGTTTGGGATGTAGTTGCTGATCTTGAGGTTGGCCAAGCCGCTGGATTCGGTCACTCGGTTTCGTCCTCCTCGGACGCTGGGGTCTCCGGCACGGTATCGCCATCCTCATCATCTGCGACTGCAAGATCGGCAAAAACGATGCTGTTGCCAGCTTCGTCAGAGATGCGGACCGATTCGGTCAGCCAATCGAGAGCCTTACGCTTCGAGATGTCGGTCTTCAGGGCAGGAAGATGTCCGGCCTCGGTGAGCTGAGTGCGCACAACATCGCTGCCCTGCTGCACACGAGCAGCCACAGCCTCGAACTCGATGTCCAGATCTTCTTCGAGAACTTCGATGGATTCGGACAACGCAATCGCACGAAGAGCGAGATCGACGCGAGCGGAACGATCGGCGGTGGTCTTGAGGTCGTCAAGGAACTGCTCGGTGTCGGTTCCAGAGAACTGAAGCCACTGTTCAAGCGAAAGACCCTGAGCCTGCAGACGCATCGCCATGTCCTGGAGACGCTCGTTCATTTCGGCGGCAATGAGAGGCTCGGGAAGTTCGTCTGTGACCAGTTCGGCAAGTGCCTCGCCGATCTTCTCGCGAACCATCATTTGCGACTGTGCCTTGCGAACTTCGGTCATGCGGGTGACGAGATCGTCGCGCCATGCCGCCATCGTCTCGAACTCTGATGCCTGGGCAGCGAATTCGTCATTGAGCTCAGGAAGAACCTTGGCTTTCACCTCGGTGATGGTGACCTCGAAATGGAGTGGGTCTTCCTCTTCACCGTTGGGATGAGGTGCATCGAACGAACGAGTGTCGCCGGCTGCAGCGCCGACGAGTTGCTCGTCGAGCTCGGGAACAATGCCTGCGGAACCGACCTCGTAGAGGTACGAACTCGCAACAAGGCCTTCAAGAACCTCATCGTTTTGTGAGCCCTCGATGTCGACCGTGACGAAATCGCCAGAGCCAGCAGCGCGCTCAACAACTTCAAGTTCACCATATTGATTGCGGAAGCGATCAAGCTGAGCATCGATTTCGTCGTCCGAAGGAGTCGGCGCTGGAATCTCTACAGCCATATCGGCGTAGCCACTCACGATGATGACGGGACGAACTTCGACAATGGCGTCGAACTTGATGATTCCCGATTCTTGACCATCGGTGATCTCGATCTCCGGAGGAGCGATCACATCGACCTCGTTCGCGAGCACTGCGTCGGAGTAGTACTCCGGCAAAGCGTCGTTCAATGCTTGAGCTCGACCGGCGCCAGCGCCGATATGTGACTCAAGAACCCGACGTGGCGCTTTTCCGGGACGGAACCCAGGAATACGCACCTCACGGGCGATCTTTTTGAACGCCGCGTCGACGGCTGATTCGAATTCCTGCTCGTCGATCTCGACGGACAGCTTGACCTTGTTGCCCTCGAGGGCTTCGACAGTTGATTTCACAGGTTGGCGAGTCTACCGGTGCCATTTGGCACCACGTCCACCTGAGAGATTCGGCCTTGGTTCGATCTCGCACGAGCACCTGGAGTTCTGCCTGTACCATGACCCCGCCGGGGAATGGCGCAGCTTGGTAGCGCGCCTGCTTTGGGAGCAGGAGGCCGGGAGTTCGAATCTCCCTTCCCCGACTCGTGCACAACCGAAAACTCACAATCTGGGGCTTCAATGGACTCTGGAAGCAACGCAGCGCCGAATCTCGCTGAGCAAACGGTTGGAAATACACAGGTCTCGCCTGATGGTCCCGGTCGCTCTGATCGGGACCAGACGGTTAGGTGGCTCGCCGCGATTCTGTCCCTCACCGCTGCTGCCATTCATTTCGGATACGCACCGCATCACCTTTCCGACGATTGGGCCCACGGCTGGTTCTTCATGGTGACTGCCGCGTACCAATGCCTATTCGCCGTACTGATCGTCGCTCGCCCCCGTCGTTGGGTCTGGGCATCGGCAATTGTCGTAAACACAGGCATCATCGCGACCTGGCTGGTTTCGCGGACCGTCGGACTCCCCCTCGGCCCCGAAGCATTGCGTTCCGAATCCTTCTCAGCGCCCGACATCGTGAGTTCGGTGATCGCAGGCGCGATCATCGTTCTGTCAATTGTTGCTCTTTCGTTCCCCGCTGTACTCCAACGGCAATCTCACGATCGAATTTCGCTTCGCTTCGCAGCGTTCGCGATCGGAAGCGTCGCCGTTGTTCTTGGTGCTCTCATGCTCACTCCCACCTACACCTCTGCTCACGAGTCAGGTGGACATGGACACAGTGAAACGGCAGCACTTGATGGAACGACTCCATGTGAACTCTCGGGTCCTCCTGCATCTCCTGGCCAGGTTGCGATCGACGCAGAAGGACACAGTCACAGAGGACCGTCGCCCCAGGTGGTTCTCACTCAAGCAGAACGCGAGCAGTTAATCGCCCAACAAGAGCTTGCGCGAACTGTCGTCGCCAAGTACCCGACTGTTGCTGACGCTGAAGCCGGGGGTTATAGGAAGTCGACAGAGTTTGTTCCCTGCATTGGCGCTCACTACACCAACCCACGTCTCACTTTTGGATTCAATCCAGCGCGACCATCAGAACTTCTCTTCGACGGGACGTCGCCAAATTCGAAGATCGTTGGCTTGAGTTACTTAGTCTTCAGTCTGGGCGGTGCCCCTGATGGATTCGCCGGTGGAAATGACATCTGGCATCAGCACAACAGCAACGGCGGCCTTTGCCAGAAGAATGGACTTGTCATTGGCGGGGAGGCCATGAGCGAGGACGACTGCAAGGCCTTGGGGGGCAAAAAGATCGCTCTCGACAATGTCTGGATGCTCCATGACTGGATCGTTCCTGGTTGGGAATGTTCGTGGGGGGTCTTTGCCGGCGAGTGCCCTGAACTCGGCGGCCGAACCGGCGGCACCGCATGGGATGAGCCAGCACCGGGCTCAGCCGGCGCCCAACTCACTGCTGCGAATTAGGTTCCGTTCTGTTCGCGATAACCTGACTGCTCTTGCGGGTGTAGCTCAATGGCTAGAGCACCGTCCTTCCAAGTCGGCTATGAGGGTTCGATTCCCTTCACCCGCTCCACGCAAACGAGAGGCTCCGATGGGGCCTCTCGTCGCGTTGGGGCCCGATGAGGATTCAGCACGAGGAGCCAAGCCACGACGAATCCCTTCACTAGTGTCGAACCAATGAAGGCGACGTCGATTGGTCACGCAGGCATCCTCATCGAGACCGCCGATGTGTCGATCGTTTGTGATCCATGGTTCATTCCTGCCTTCCACGGTTCCTGGTGTGTTTTCCCCCGCAACGACCAGTTATCTGACGAACTCATGGCTCGCATTGAGTCGCCTGACTATCTCTATATCTCCCACATCCACGGAGATCATTTCGACGAACGATGGCTCCCCGATCACGTCAATCGCAGTGCGACTGTTTTGTTGCCCGGCTTCCCCACCCGAGAGCTCGAAGATCGCCTGCGCACGATTGGATTCAGGAACTTCGTCCATACCGTCGATGGCCAAGAGATCGATCTGCTCGGCAGCACCCGTGCAGCAATTCATTGCGAGACTTCGATTACAGACGGACCAGGCGGCGATTCAGCCCTCGTCGTTTCCGACGCATCGGGGCGTGTTGTCAATCAGAACGATTGCCGCACGCACGACCTCGCTGCGCTCGCGTCGCACGGGCCAATAGATCTGCATTGGGTGCAATACAGCGGCGCAATCTGGTACCCGATGGTGTACGACGAGCCAGATGATGTGATGCGCGAACTCATCGACGCAAAAGTCGACAGTCAGTTCTCGCGAGCCATGCGTTACGTCGAAGTCCTCGACGCACGTGCCGTAGTGCCCAGCGCTGGTCCCCCAGTATTTCTCGACCCCGACCTCTTTGGCCTCAACATCATTACTGGCGATGAACTGAGCATCTTTCCTGATCAACGCTCATTCATGGATCGACTCGCCGACGCCGGCCACACCGGAATCCTTGCCATTCCTGGCACATGCATTGAGGTCGCCCCCGACCGTATCGATGTCACGCACCCCTGCTCGGCCCCAGAACTATCCGCAATCTTCGAAGACAAAGAGGCCTACCTCCGCACCTATCAAAGCGATTGGCTCCCGTTTATCGAAGATCAGAAATCACAATGGGCCCAACCCACCGACAGCCTGACCGACGAACTCAAGTCATGGTGGGAGCCACTCCTTGCCTCTGCACCGAATCTGCGCAAAGGCGTTGGCGACATCTGCGTGATCGATATGGGCGATCTCAAGGTTGCGATCGACTTTCCCAATGGCACCGTCAGCGAATGGGACGGATGCGAGCACGGTTTTCGATTCACCATTGATCGTCGCCTTGTCGAAACAGTCGCCGCGGAACGCGCCGTCGATTGGAGCAACTCTCTGTTCCTCTCTTGTCGCTTCTCAGCATGGCGGCGCGGCCCGTTCAATGAGTACGTCTACAACTTCTTCAAGTCACTCTCCGAAGCGAGAATGGCTCGTACCGAGGCAGAAGCTCTTCGCAAGGCCGACCCAGATCGAGGTGGCATAGCGAACGAAGAGATCCAGATTGGCGATTGGATCGTGCAACGCACATGCCCACATCGCGATGCTGATCTTGCCGTCTTTGGCGAAATCGATGACGGCGAACTTGTGTGCACCCTGCATGGATGGCGGTTCGATTGCAACACTGGCCGATGCCTCACTGCCGAGGAGCAGACCCTGCGCATTCGTCCCGCCACATAACTTTCGGCGCTTCCGGACGGTTTACGAAAGCCGGTCTCCGTCAGCGGCAACAACCTTTGCATCGATCTCAAGCCAACAGTCGTCGAGCCAAGATTCAAACTCATCGCCACTGGGAATTGTCGCTCGTTGGTGTAGCTCCAAAACAACTTTTGCAGACGGTTTGGATTGCGCTAATCGGCGGCGAACACCGGCAAAGTTATCAAGCCCATCGAAGCCGACATGCCACATCACCACGACGTCACCGCCGGGAACCTCCTCAAGCAACACCGATGCTCCCGCAGATCGAGGGGGCAATAACCGCTGCAGCCCGATCAGTTTCGCGTGACGATCAGGGGCTCGACGCTCAAGCCTTTCGACAAGCCCAATTCGTTTTGCCTCATTTGTGCGGGTGCCCTCGGGAAAGATCACTGCGACATCTCTCTCTCCCATGTTTGCAGCCATCGTTCGAATTCCAGTGAGTTCTTGGCGGACCGCGGCTGATCCGCGATCAACGAAATAGTTCGGGATGCGCTGTCCAACGACGTCCAGACATGGATCAAAGAGCAACTCCTTCTTCATGACATAACGAGGGAACCGCTTGCCAAGTGAACCAAAGATCCAAGCGCTCACAAGCGCATCACCAAGGCTTGCGTGTCGTCCGAGGCAGATCAGGGGACCCGCCGAAAGATTCTCGACCCCTTCAACCTCTATCGTCAGCCCGCAAGTGATTCGCAACGATCGAATCAATCGCTTCGCCCACCATCGCTGCAATGCGTAATTGGCTCGGCGATTACGTCCTTGACCCGTGAGCCAGATCAATGCAGCGCCCGTGAGCCCGAAAGTCTCAAGCCAAAGCCAAAGCCATGCGAAGCACAGCAATCGAAACGTTGGTAGCCGCCATTGACGCGTTCCAATGTCGATTGCAACAGAGACAACGACCCAAATGGGTAGCAAGATCGTGAGGAACAACGCTCCGACGATGACTCCCGACACCGTGACAGGCCTGCGAACCCAAGTTTTGCTCACCTCCGCATGGTACCGACGGAAATGCAATGCTCACGTGATCGCTGCCGCGAATGATGGGACTGAGATACCGTGGTTGAATCGTTGAGTGACCGGAGTAGAGCGTGACGAAAACCCAATTCGTCCCCGAAAAGGACCCGAGCGCAGTCCTTGGAGCCACCCGGAAAGTTTTGGGTGGGGGCATCGCTGTCGGACCAGCCACACATCTCGCTGAAGAGCGCTCTCGTTTGGCCGAGCTCGCTTGGAAGCACTTCGAGGTCACACAGGTTGGATCGACACTCGGCGCAGAGATCTCGGGCATTGACCTCGCAACCGACCTCGATGCCGCGGTCATATCCGAGCTCCAGTTCGCCCTTGACAACTACAAGGTGATCTTCTTCCGCGATCAACCCCTGACATCAGACCAACACGTCGCGTTTGCAAAGCGTTTCGGCGATCTTGAGATTCATCCATTCATTCCGTCAAACACCGGAGTGCCAGAATTAGTTCGATTTGAAAAGACGGCGGAAGTCGCTGGCTACGAAAACTCATGGCACCACGACGTCACGTGGCGAGAGGAGCCCTCGATGGGAGCGATCCTTCACGGCATCGAACTCCCTCCACTGGGCGGCGACACGCTCTTTTCGGACATGGGTGCCGCCTACGACGGTCTTCCCGACGAAATCAAGGCTCAGATTGATGACCTCACGGCAGAGCATGACTTTATGAAAAGCTTCGGCCACACCGTCCCCGAGGACCGCAAAGCTGAAACCCGTGAGATGTTTCCCATCGTTCAACACCCTGTCGTCATCACACACGAACGCACTGGCCGAAAATTGCTTTACGTCAACCGAAATTTCGTGAACCGGATTTTGGGAGTCCCTGAAGAAGAAAGCACAGCACTTCTCAGTTACCTGTGCGATCAGGCGGCCACAGTCGAATACCAGGTTCGCTTTAATTGGAAACCGCACTCCATTGCCTTCTGGGACAACAGATCAGTACAGCATTACGCGTCGAGCGACTACTGGCCTCAACGACGAGTCATGGAACGAGCCAGCATCATGGGTTCTCGCCCGAGGTAAACGAGCTCACGCAACTACATAGCGTGAGCGGTGCCTTCCGCTAGTGGCATCTCAGCAGATGCGCTCTGTAGACGGTCTCGAACACGTTTCGCGGGAATGAAGCCAACAACAACAGCACCAATCACCATCACGGGAATCATTGCTGAGAAGCCATTGGCCAATGCGTGTGCAAATGCGGATTGGATTTCCTCTCGTACCCCATCGGACAATTCCGCGATCTTTTGGGGTGAGCCCTGGATCGAATCAGCTGGAAAATCCGGAAGACGTTGCTCGACACTGCTCAGCAAACTGTTCGTGAAGATTGTTCCGACGATGGCGACGCCGAGCGAGTTGCCAAGAAGTCGAGCAAGCATGATCGTCGAGGTCGCCATTCCGATATCGGCGGGCTCAGTGAATCGTTGGATCACGTACAACAGGGTCTGCATCACGAATCCGATGCCCACACCGACAAGCATCGCTGACCCAACGACAAATGCTGCTGACGTGGTCGCTTCAATCGTCGAGAGCATGATCATGCCGATTCCAGACACAATCATTCCCACGAAGGGAACAACGACGTGCCCACCAAGCCGATCAGTGATCTGGCCGGCAAGGATCGTGCACAAGCCTGAGGTAACGGCGAATGGAGCAAGCAGTAAACCGGCCTGCGTTGCGCTAATTCCTCGGACTGCTTCGAAAAATAGTGGCGGATAGACAATCGCCGAGCCGAATGCGAGGCCGGCAATCAAGTTGGCTGAGAGTGCGAGTGCTCGCACTCTCCCAGCGATAACACGCAAAGCAAGGATTGGCTCCGAGGATCTGCGTTCATGAATGACGAAGAATGCGACGAAGACCGCCGAGAGCGCAGCGAGACCCAGCGTTCGTGTGCTCACAAATTCCACTCGGCCACCAGTCCCCCCGATTGCCAAAAGCAACGACGAAGCAGCACCTGCGAGAAGAAGTGCTCCGAGCACATCGATGCGATGAGCAACTCTGTTCGTGGATTTCGGAACAAAGAGAAGCGTGATGAGGCAGATGATCCCGCTCGGAATATTGACAAAGAATGCCCATCGCCATGTGAAGTTGTCGGTGAAGAATCCGCCGGCCCAAGGCCCGAGGACCGCAGTGACAGCAAAGACCACGCCGGTGTAGCCGAGATACCTTCCGAGTTTGTCGGCGGGCATCACATCGGCAATCAGTGCCATCGCAAGGGCGGTGATTCCGCCGGCCCCAATACCCTGGAGCACCCGTGTACCGATAAGCATCGGCATCGACGTCGCCAAGCCGCACAGCATTGACCCGACCATGAATATCACGATGGCAATGACAAACACTCTTCGGCGACCGTAGATATCGCCAAGTTTCCCGAACACCGCCATGGTGGTGACTTGGGCGAGCAAATAACTCGTTGTCAGCCATGGAAGCAACGAAACACTTCCGAGCTCTCCCAAAATCGTTGGGGCCGCAGTCGCAACAATTGCTCCGTCGAGTCCTGAGAGCGTCGCCCCTAAGAGGATTCCAAAGAAGACAACAAGAAGTCGCCGACGCGACATGTGAACCGAGACTCCGCTCGCGCTCGCCGCCCCGGTGGCGGTCACTGCTCAGTGCGTCGATTCTCGCGTGCTTCTCTGCGCTCAGCGTCGGCCGCGTTGTGACGCTTCATCACACTCAGAGGATCCTGTTTGAAGACCTCTACTGATGCCTGATGACCAGCAAGTGCTTGGAATTCCGAACCGGCCCGGATCGCAGCACGGACTCCCATAATTTCGGCTTGTCGATGCACCATTCGCTTGTTGATCTGCGCCAAATCGGTGGCAACCGCAGCGATCTGGCTAGCGACATCAAGTACTTCATCGTCGAGTGCAACCGCCGGGAACGACCGATTGGCCCAGCCAATCTGTGCAGCCTCGGGACCAAGCATCTCGCCACCAGTAAGCATGATTTCCATGGCGCGGCGCATACCCAAAAGCGGCTCGTGATACTGGCAGTCGGGTGGCGACGCGACGCGAACAATTGGGTAAGAAATCCGGGCATCGTCGGCCACATAAACGAGGTCGCATGCCTGAACGAGTTCTGTTGCTCCCGCAATCGCGTATCCATGGACCTGAGCGATCACTGGCTTAGCGAGATCCCAAAATCTGAACCAATTGTCAGTGACCTGTCGAGCCCACGCACCATCACCCGGAGCCGTGTGAAAAGGCGGCGCGACCATAAGGTCGCCAGCAAGGTCATAACCGGACGAGAAACACGGCCCACCACCGCGAATGATGCTGACGCGCACTTCGGGATCGCGGTCGTTTGATTCGAGCACGTGGAGCAGTTCCGTGCGCATGACAGTCGAAATGGCGTTGCGCTTCTCAGGGCGATTCAACGTGATCCGGCAGATTCCTTCACCAGGGGTGTCGAGAGCGATGGTTTCATACGTTGTCATTTCAGTTCTCCTGGGTGTCTCTGGTGCCGGCAAGTTCGGCGAGCAGCTGCAGCCCTTCATCGGTTTCTGAGCGAACGATGAGCCCGGTGAGACCCATCTTGGTCCAGGCCTCCCAGCGTTCACGGATGCGTGTAGGCGAACCGATGAGCGAACCATCATCGTGGTACTCATCGGGGACGGCGGCAATCGCCTCGTCCCTTTTGCCAGCCATCCAACATTCATGAATCTTCTGGGCCGCTTCTGGAAAGCCGCGCCGGGCCATGGACTCGCGGTGGTAATTGTGAGAGGCCGAACCCATACCTCCGACATACATCGCCGTGAGAGGCTTCATTGCGTTGATAGCGCCTTGCACATCGTCAGTGATCACAACACTCACTCCGCCGAAGATCTCGAAGTTAGCTGGACGACCGCCGCGCCTCGCGAAACCTGATTCGAGATGCGGACCGTACACAGATGGACCTTCAGATCCCCATCCCATCGGCAACATCCCATCGCAGATTTCCGCGCTCAGCTCGGTGTTCTTTGGTCCCCCTGCAGCAAGCCAAAGTTCGATCTCGCCTGCGGGATGAAGGATTGAACGAAGCGGTTTCCCTTGCCCTATCGCTCCTGGCCCGTTGTAGGGAAGTGGAAACTCAACCCCGTCGTTGGTGAGTGGTTCGCGGGCGAATACCTTGCGCATGATTGCCACGTATTCCCGTAACCGACGGTTAGGACTCCCCCATGGTTGTCCGTACCAGCCCTCGACGATCTGCGGTCCAGAAACGCCGAGTCCGATAATGACGCGATCGCCGCCTGCGAGTGCGTCGATCGTAAGTGCGTGCATCGCAGTTGCTGCTGGCGTGCGAGCCGCAATCTGCACAACACCGGTGCCAAGTTTGATTCGCTTCGTAACTGCTGCCAGATAGGCAAGCGGAGACAGCGCGTCGGATCCGTAGGCCTCTGCCGTCCAAACCGAGTGGTAACCCAAGTCTTCAGCCATCCGAACCTGATCGACTGGGACGTCGAGATCGGCACCTCTATAAAGGTCGAGTCCGAGAGCCAACTTCATCGTCTGTCATCTCCAATGGGAAAGCGAAGGAAGGAACGAAGCGCGGGTCACTATGACTCGGCAAAGACTCCCCCCAGAACGTCTCTTTGCCTTGTCAATCTAGTTGGCTGCCACGCGGGACCCGAGTCCCAAGAACTGCTCCGAAAAGCGCGACAGCCGTCGCCATACCGAACGTCAGGACAAGTCCGGTGACCTCCGAGTTTGTCAACGATCCGACAGTGGAGACGAGAACTCCGGCTACCCCGATTCCCAATGCAGCTCCGAGCATGTCGCTTAATTGCAACGCAGTTGTCGCGTTCCCCTCCTTGCCCTTTTCTGCCAATTCCATCGCGACATGAGCCAATGGGGAGAATGCGAGCCCCATTCCGAATCCGGCTACGCCCCAAGCGATGAGACCAACCCAACCCGGAATGGAAGGAACCAGAACTGTCGCCATGCCTGCAGTCCCCACCCCAATGATGGCCATTCCGACCACGACGAGAACTGTCGCTCCACGAGTTCGAATCCAACGAGTTTGCAGCCACGAAGAAACCGTCCACGTGAGTGATGCAGTCGTCATTGCGAGTCGGCCATAGATGGGCGACATTCCCCGTACCGTTGTAATCGCGAATGGGACGAACGCATCTGCTGCATAAAAACCAAAGTTCAAAAGTCCGCGTACCGCCACTGTGGCCGGCAACCCAGTACGCGCCCGCAACGTTCCGACTGGCGTGAGCCGCATGAACGGTCGGACCATCACAACAGCGCCAATCACTGTGACCGGAAGAAAGACATGGAGCGATCGCGATCCGAGGCCGATGAGGAGTACACCCGCACCGGCCGCAACCAAGACTGCATTCAGAATGTTGCGTTCGTTCGACGGTGTATCGGGCGCGGGAACCGACTTCACTCCGATGACCGCAAAACCTCCGATCACTGCGGAAAGCGGCAAAAGCCCGAGGAACACCCAACGCCACCCAACAGTTTCTGCGATCCACGCAGCAATCACCGGACCGATAACGGACGGAAGCATCCATGCGCTCGAAATCAGCGCGAACATTTGCGGACGCTGTTCGAGCGGATAAATCCGACCGATACAGACATACGACGTGGCGGGCATCACACCAGCTCCGACCCCTTGTAGAAACCGCCCGAGCACCAACACAAGCATTGTTGGAGCCATTCCACCGGCAACGAGGCCAACGGCGAAGAGTACGAGCCCGACAGCAAAAGGAATGGCGGGACGCATTCGATCCGCTGCTGTGCTGGCAATCACCACTCCCACGAGTGTGCCGAGAAAGAACGCGCTGAAGACCCAGCCATAGAGCGCAAGGTCACCGAGATCGGACTCAACCAGTGGCATAACCGTCGCCACCGACATCGACTCGAATGCAACCAAAGTGACGATGAGGACAAGACCGGAAGTGAGCAACCGACGATCGCGCGCAAACACGCCTCCGGGTCTGACAATGCCAACGCGAGCGCCGGAGTCAGTGTCAGGAATGTGTGTCACCGGCGAAGGATGGGACGAGCGCCCCCGCCAGGATTCGAACCCGGAACCTGCCGGGTAGAAACCGGCTGCTCTATCCAGTTGAGCTACGGAGGCAGAGTGCTGAGGAAGCGTACGCGCCACAGCCTCAACCTCGGAACTCTCGTTGCCCCTACCCGTTTCGGGCAGGGCCGCTGCCTGTCGTATGCTGACCGTTCCCATGGTGGCCGTAGCTCAGCTCGGTTAGAGCGCCAGGTTGTGGCCCTGGAGGTCGGGGGTTCAAGTCCCCTCGGTCACCCCATTGTGGTGGTGGTCGTCCGTCGAGAGGCGGGCGACCATCGCAGTGAGAATCGTCGGTGAAGGCACCGAGACTTCACGCCAAAGACGAACAGCACACATAGGACGGAGTGGTAGGTTGACCACTCGCAAGCGCCTCTAGCTCAATTGGCAGAGCATCGGACTCTTAATCCGCAGGTTCTGGGTTCAAGTCCCAGGGGGCGTACCAAGAAGTTGTCGCAGGTTGATGAAGCGCAACTTGTCAGAAAACGAACAAAGGCCCGGGCCGAAGCCCGGGCCTTTGTTGTTACTTCAACAGACTCAACGACGACGTGCCGGAGCCTTACGTGCTGCAGTCTTCTTGGCCGGAGCCTTACGAGCAGGAGCCTTACGTGCCGGGGCCTTTTTGGCAACAGCCTTCTTCTTGGCCGGAGCCTTCTTGGCTGGGGCTTTCTTGGCAACAGCCTTCTTCTTGGCTGGGGCTTTCTTGCCAGCAATGACGGCATCCTTGAATGCCTTCAGGGGGGTGATCTTTGCGGCCTTCTTAGCCGGAACCTTCACGGTTGCACCGGTCTGCGGGTTACGGGCGAGACGCGGTCCGCGCTGCACGCGACGGAACTTTGCGAAGCCGGTAAGCACCACATCTTCACCTGTCGCGACCGTATCGGTGATCGTGATGATGAACTCTTCGACAAAGGCCACGGCCTGTTTCTTGTCGATGTCGAGCCGCTCGGCGAGTTCAGCGGCCAGCTCTCGTTTGTTCACGCTCTTCTCCTTGATTCCCGACGGCCACCATCGGTGGTGGCACGTGACGACCGGGGCGTTCATCGTCGCGCACTCTTCAGCGCGAATCGCGGCAATCGCGCAAAAAGATCAGAAATCTTCTACTCGATTGTGTCTTCCGTCTCGCCGGCACAGTCCTTCCAGTGACTCAAACGACGCGGAAATGACTCAAATAGTGAAAACGATCTTCCCGAATTGATCACCGCTGAGCATCTCAGCGAAGCCCGACTGAGCGTCCGCCAGCGGCCGAACGGAGTCAATCACCGGACGAACACCAGTGGCGTCGATCATCGAAACGAGGCGCTGGAGTTCGCCTCGAGTGCCCATAGTCGAGCCGATGACCGAACGCTGGAGAAAGAACACTTGGGTGAGATCAGCCGATGGATCGTCACCAGTGGTGGCCCCCGACACGACGACAACTCCACCAGGCCGGACAGCTCGAACAGAGTTCGCCCAAGTGGCACGACCAACTGTCTCGACGACGGCATCGACGCGCTCCGGGAGCCGTTCGTCAGGCGCGAAGGTTGCGTGTGCACCAAGTGCAACTGCCCGAGCCCGCTTTTCCTCACTACGACTCGTTGCCCATACGCGAAGTCCTGCAGCACGCGCAAGAGCGATCGCGGCGGTTGAGACTCCCCCGCCTGCACCTTGAACAAGCACCGTGTCACCGGGACGCAACGCTGCACGAGTGAACAACATGCGGTAGGCAGTCAACCATGATGTGGGCAAACAAGCGGCTTCTTCAAACGTGAGCGAAGAAGGCTTTGGAATCAGGTTGCGACGCGGAACCGCGATCTTCTCGGCAAGCGTTCCCGGGAAACGCTCGGACAGAAGCGAACGTCGAGGATCGAGCGTTTCGTCACCGTCGCCTGCATCGGGATCTGCAATCACAGCGTGAACGATGACTTCATTCCCATCGGCATCGACGCCTGATCCGTCACAACCGAGAATCATCGGGAGCTGCTCTGGCCGGAGCCCGACGCCTTTCAAACTCCAAATGTCGTGATAGTTCAACGCTGCGGCATGCAGCGTTACAAGCACCCAACCTTCGGGGATTTCCGGGTCGGGCACATCGCCAAGCGTGAGTCCTGAGAGCGGATTTTCCGCGTCGATAGATGTTGCGGTAACAGCGAACATTCAGATGACAGTAACTGACTCGCGAGCGATCGCATCGAGTTCCGCTCGGACAGAATCAGCGCCAGCCAAACGAACAATCACTGATCCGTTTGCTTCTGCACGAACAACAGTTGGCGCCCTACGCACTTTGTAGCTGCTCGCAAGGTCGAGATGCTCGGCAACATTGAGAACGAGGATGGAATCGCCGGACTGCTGTGTCGAGATCTGTTCGACGACGAGTGGGCAGACGGCACAGAACTCAGTCGTGAAGACCAGCCACATCGGCCGCCCTGTTCGATGTTGAGCAGGAACAGGCGGCCAACCGCCCTTACGTTCTGGGCGTTGTGCATCGAAGAGTTCGCTTTCCTCTCGTTCCATAGTGACGACCCGAACACCTCCACGAAGGCGAACCAAAAGGACATACATTTCGCAACCTACGCAAATGCCAGTTGTTGCTGCGGCGGCAGCAAGAGCAGCAACGATGAGCGCAAGTGTCCACCCGAGAGTCGACGCACCGAAAAGAAACGCGAGTGTTGAGGCTCCGAGAAAGATCACACCGACCGTCGCGGCAAACCGAGGCGGACGAGGATCCTCAAGCTCGTGTGGTGGTTTTAACCGCGGCCGAATGACGGCGCCGTACACCCGCAATACCGGACCCCACTTTGGACCAAAGGCCGCGCCAAGGAACAGCACGACGCCAAAGACCGGAACAACAAGCCACTGACCGGCAAGGAAACCGAGAACAAGTGCCACGGCGAGTACGGCTTGATTTGTCCGTGGTCCGCGGGGATCGATGGGGGCAGGTGTTGTAGCCATGACGTCACCTTAATCCCGACCTATTCAATCAACAATAGGAAATTAGGAATTCGGCACCCGATCGAGCCGAGTCACCACTTCGACATGGTGCGTGTGCGGAAACATGTCGACCACGACTGCCTCGATGGGCTGGTAACCCTCGGAGGCGAGCAGGGCAACGTCGCGGCCGGCGGCGGCGGGATCGCAACTCACGAGGAGGAATCGATCGGCCTCGGCAGCAGCCAGCACCTTCACAGCCTTCCGACCAAGACCAGCGCGAGATGGATCGGCGATGACGAGATCGGCCGAGGGAACACGGAATCGTTCGATTGAAGTCCCGACCACCCGAACGTCGAGGTCGGCGAGATTCACCTTTGCGTCGGCCACCGATGACCGCCCTCGCTCAGCAGCCACAGCGCGCCACCTCTCGCGCCCAGCGAGCAAGCTGCCGGCAAAAAGCCCGACGCCGCAATATGCGTCAACCAGCGTGGGTTGATCGCGCGTTGAATCTTCCAAGATGTCAGCAGCCATTTGCGCGACAACGTTGACCAATGCCTCGGCCCCGTCGGGACGAGTCTGGAAGAACGATTCCGCTGAGATTCGCCAAACACGGCCCGCAACTTCTTCGTGGATCCAAGCTCGACGTCCGGCCTTCAATTCGTCGACGCCAATGACGAGGACATCAGAAGGAAGACGCACTCCAGAAGCGGACGGGGTAACGACAGCAATTCGCTCCCCTGTTGCAGTTCCAACGCGGAGAGTTACTTCGGTTGCGGCGCCAAAATCACCGTTTACCAGGAGTTCCTCAAGAAGAGGATGTGCAACTGCACATGAAGACAGTGTCAGCACGTCGTGACTCGATCCCATACGAAGCCCCGCACGACCACCAACGACAGCGGCGCGCAGTGTCGTTCGAAATCCCCAAGGATCGAGAGTCGCTCCGACCCGAACGACAGGTTCCTTCCATCGGCCGAGTCGACGAAGTGCGTCAGAAACAATGTCGACCTTCGCTACCAACTGAGCATCGTGACGCAAATGGGCGAGATCACAGCCGCCGCAGCCTTCGATGACGTGCGGGCATTCCGGTTCAATCCGACCCAGTGAAGGAGTGATGACCTTGATGATTCGACCGTGTTCGCTCCCCCGGCGCTCAATGACGGAGACCTCGAGGCGCTCGCCAGGCAAGCCACCGTCGACAAGAACGACGCGACCATCGTCTCGGCGGGATAACCCCACGCCGCCAGCCACCAAACGCTCGACGTCGACGACCACGGAACGATCGGACATTCGATTGATGGGTCGATCAGAACCAGAAAGGTCGGTCACCTACGCAGCGTAGGCGGGTATCGTCGCCCTAACGATCAACTCGAAGAAAGTTCGCCATGTCGACTCCTTCAACACCACGGCCCATTGAAATCTCACCATCGGTGCTCACCGCCGATTATTCACGCCTCGGTGAGGTATGTGTCGAACTCGAGAACGCCGGAGCAGACCTCATCCACTGGGATGTCATGGACGGCAACTTTGTTCCCAATTTGTCATTCGGCGCCGAAGTCATCGCCTCGATTCGACCTCTACTGACAATCCCGTTCGAAGCGCACCTCATGGTCACCGAACCAACATGGATCCTCGATGCCATGGTCAATGCGGGATGCAGCACGGTGATGGTGCACCAAGAAGCATGTCTGCATCTTCACCGCACCCTCGGTCGCATTCGCGAACTCGGTGCCACCCCAGCCGTCGTCATCAACCCGGCTACCCCACTCGAGTCGATCATCGAAGTTCTAGACCTCGTCGACCTTGTCCTCATCATGTCCGTGAACCCTGGTTTCGGCGGGCAGTCATACATCGCTTCAGTTGAATCCAAGATGCGTCGGCTTCGCGAAATCATCAGTGACCGAGGCCTCGACATCGACATCGAAATCGATGGCGGCATCGCTCCGCCGACCATTGCTGCAGCCGCATCTGCTGGCGCCAATCGTTTCGTCGTGGGTAGTGCGATGTTCCGAGACCCCCAAGGGTTTGAGCACGCCACTGCGGAACTCCGCTCGCTCGCATCTGCTGCGACCATCTGAATCGATGCCTTCGCCCCGGCCCCGTCCTCGAGCGGTGCGCGTCATTGTCATTGCGCTTTTCGTCCTCGCTGCTGCGGGCGTTGGGCTTTGGACGGTGTTGAAGAAACCCGAAACTCGTTCGGCGGAAAAGTTGTGCACACAACTCGGCGCAGTCACTTCGCTCTCAAGTTCTCTTGTAACACTCGACCCGACCACGCTGGGGCCGCAGGTTGCCGAACTACAACGGGCGACCTCGGTAGCGCCATCAGACATCCAGGCCCAGCTGACGGTGCTGGCATCATTCGTCGAAGAACTTGCAGATGCAGTCCGAGCTTCGCCCGTCGACAAGAAGGCCACTCTCGTCGCAGCACTCGCAGAACGACAAGACCGCGTGGATGAAGTTACGGCTGCGGGCCAAGCAGTCGAAGCTTGGGCGATAACGAACTGTGGCGTTCCGTTGCGAACGACGACAACGCAAAAATCTTCCACCACAACGACTCGCAGATAGCTCGTCCAATTCGTGGCGTTGAATCGATCCGGAATGCTTTAGAGGAGTTCTCCGCGCTTGACAATGACGTTGTCAACGATGCCGTAGGCCTTCGCCTGCTCGGCGGTGAACCAACGGTCGCGCTCTGAGTCGATTTCGATTTGATCGACGGCCTGACCCGTGTGGAACGAGATCCGCTCAGCCATGAGGCGCTTGATGTACGCCATCTGTTCGGCCTGAATAGCGATGTCAGAAGCTTGGCCCTGAACACCACCGAGGGGCTGATGCATCATGATGCGAGCGTGCGGGAGTGTGTGACGCTTGCCTGCGGCTCCGGCGCACAAGAGAAACTGTCCCATTGATGCCGCGAGTCCCATGCAAATCGTTCCGACGTCGGGGGTAATGAATTGCATGGTGTCGTAGATCGCCATACCAGCAGTGATGGAACCGCCAGGTGAGTTGATGTACAGCCAGATGTCCTTACCCGGGTCTTCACCCTCGAGGTAGAGCAACTGGGCGACGATCTGGTTGGCTACGGCGTCGTTGACGTCGCTACCGAGGACCACGATGCGGTCCTTGAGGAGCATGCGGAAGATGTCTGCTCCCGGGTCTGCGATGGAGGCGGCCATAGCCACCTGCGGTGCGATCGGGGGATTCGACATCGGGCTCCTTCCAACGGACTGGGGGCCGGCTCTACGAACCGACTTGGGCAGGCTACAGGGCCAACTGGCATCTCCGACGCGCTCTGCGCCCGATTAGAGATAGAGCGCCCCGAGCACCCCGACGGCATTCACACAGATATGAGCGACGATTGACGGACCCAACCGACCGTTGGCACGAATCACAAGGAGGGCGAAGACAGCTCCGTAGGTGGCGGTAACTCCAACGATGAACGCCGCCTGACCCCACGTGTCGCCTTGGGCATGAAACAAACCGAAGACCAGAGACGAGATGATCACGCCGGTCACCAGATTCCAGCGTCGGCCAAGGGCCCGTAAGAAGAGTCCCCGGAAAAACAACTCCTCGACGACGGGTGTGCAAATTGCAACGAGGAAGAAAATGACGAACGCCGTCAATGCACTGGGTTTCGTCGGAAGGAACTCGGTATTCGACGGGGATGGTTCGCCAGAAATCAATACCCAAGCGATTCCTCCAAGTATTGAAAGCACGAGCGCAACGAAGCCCCCGACCAAACCCCACGCCAGATCGATCGCTCGGAGATCAAGACCAAAGTCCAAACGAAGACTGCGCTGGCCCTTCCAATACGTTGCAACGACAGGCCAGCCAAGAAACCCCGCCCAACCACACACCATGCTGATCGTGAGTGCCCCGAGACTCAGTTCCGTGAATGACGATTCGGAACCGTCACCGGCAGTAATCAGGATGATCGATGCAACGATTCCTCCCGCAATCCAAAGGGCGAGACCAATAAAGACGTCTCCAAGCCCCCAACGAATGACCAAACCTTGCGCAGCACTAGAGGTCGGCGGTGGCGGTAGCGGTGGCGGCGTGGTTGGCGGCTGCGCGTGCGGCGGCAACGGCGGTTCAGAGGGGAATGTCATGCGAGCTCCTGCGCCAACGCTCGCAACGCCCGACCTCGATGACTGATCGCATGCTTTTCCGAGGAGTTCATTTCAGCAAAGGTTCGACCGTCGCCATCGTCAGGAACGAAAACGGGGTCATAGCCGAAGCCCCCATCTCCTCTGAGTTCAGAAGCGATGACACCCGAAACAATTCCCTCAGCGACTGTTTCGGAACCATCGGGCCAACGCACCAAAACCACGGTACGGAATCTCGCGCGACGATCCTGCGGCGTTATCGCTCCTGCGATCTCAAGTTCTCTGAGGAGCTTTGCGATATTTGCAACTGAATCGCTGGGTTCACCGGCATATCGCGCAGATCGGACGCCCGGTGCTCCGTCTAGGGCTTCAACTTCGAGACCCGTATCGTCCGCAAGCGATGCACTACCGGTCGCATTCGCTATCGCAACCGCTTTGAGGCGAGCGTTCCCTTCAAGCGTTTCGGCATTTTCGTCAACATCGTGAACTGCCTCTGGACGTGGTTCGAGGACGACACCACACGAAGCGAGGATCTCTTCGATCTCGCTCACTTTGTCGGGATTCGCGCTCGCACAAACGAGGCGCCGACCGCCCACTGTGCTCAGTCCCGACGAGGCGGCGGGTCGGAAAGGAGCAACTTCTGCATGGTGAACAACTCGCGGATGCCGCCTTCGGCAAGTCCGAGGAGCTCATCGAGCTCCCCCCGACTGAAGCTCATTCCCTCCGCCGTTCCCTGGACTTCAAGGAACCGACCGCTCTCTGTCATCACAACATTCATGTCCACTTCAGCAGCAGAATCCTCGACGTAGGGAAGATCGAGAACAGGTGCGCCGTCGACGATTCCCACAGAGATAGCGGCGCAAGCTTCTGTGAGGGGATGCTTCGGAATGCTTCCGGCCTGCACACAGCGAGTGAGCGCGTCGTGCAACGCCAAATAACCACCTGTTATCGAAGCCGTGCGAGTTCCGCCGTCGGCCTGAAGCACATCGCAATCGACGACAACCTGACGTTCTCCAAGCGCTTCCATATCGCAGACACCCCGCAAGGAACGTCCGATGAGTCGCTGAATCTCGTGGGTTCGACCCGATGGCGATCCCTTACTTACTTCGCGGCGAACACGCTCTGGGGAAGCACCCGGCAACATCGAGTACTCGGCGGTGACCCAGCCTTTGCCGGAGCCCTTCATCCACCGCGGAACACTCTCGTCGATTGACGCAGTGCAGAGAACAATTGTGCGGCCAAATCGAATCAGGACAGAACCGGTGGCCGAATCGGTGAAGTCGCGCTCAATCGAAATATCGCGAAGTTCGTCTGGGCGTCGTCCGTCTGTTCTCACAATTGGTACCTCTCATGGGGGGATGCAAGTTCAACGGGAGCACCGTAGGCCGATTCTCCGTTGCGGGCGTGCACCGACAGATCCGACTCTGGCCAAAAGTGCGTCAGCACACACCGCTTCGCTCTGGCAGCGCGCGACATCTCACCTGCAGCGCGCGCCGAAAGATGCTTCATTCCATCTGCCTCGGCGTCAGTTCCGTACGTGGCCTCAACTAGCGCAAGATCAACGCCTCGACCCAGGCGCTCGATACTCCACTCGGGACCGGTGTCAGCGGAGTAAACCATCGAACCACCATTCGTCGATTCGATCCGCATGGCGTGTGTCTCGACGTAATGATCAGTTTGCTCGAGCCGAAACCGCAGTGGACCTATTGCGAACTCGTCTCCGTCGCCCGTGACATTCCATTCAAAGGTTGGCTCCAAGTTGCCGGGCATAAGCGAAGCGATTGCACGAGTTTCTGCAGTGCCCCACACCGGAAGCCCTTCACGTTCGTAGCGGTATCTTGACGCCACGTGCAGACCAGCGAGATCACTCCAATGATCTGCATGCGAATGAGACAAAACAACAGCTGTCACGTCGGAAAGCGCGATGTGTCGCTGAAGCGAACCAAGACATCCGGGTCCCAGATCGACCAAAACATTCGAGCTGCCGTCCTGTATGAGGTAGCCGCTACAAGGGCAGTCCTGACCCGGGTAACTCCCTGAGCATCCGAGAACGGTAACGAGCATCTTCAAACGCTAGTGGGACTCTGCTTTCAACATGCAGAGCGGACGACACCGACTCGCCCGTTCCATGCGAGAATGCGGCTATGCGCATTCCTGCGAGCGTCGACTACGCGATCCGAGCCATGGCCGAATTGGCCAGCAGAGGCGAGGGTCCTGTCACGGCCGAAGAGCTCGCTGTGGCTCAGGGAATTCCGCTCAAGTTTCTCAGAGGGATCATGACCGAGCTCAAGCGATCTCGGTTGGTGAGTAGCCAACGAGGACCTGAGGGTGGCTTTGTCCTCACTCGGCCGGCTAACGAGATTTCACTAGCGGACATCTTTCGAGCAATCGATGGACCGCTCGCCACTGTGCGCGACCAGAGCCTCAGTTCGATGACCCACATCGGTGCCGCTGCAGAACTACCCACCGTGTGGATGGCAGTGCGTGCAAGCCTGCGGAGAGTTCTTGAAGTTGTCACCATTGCCGATCTCGCCGACGGCTCTCTGCCCGCTCCGATCGCCGATCTGGCATCGGAGTATCGGGCCGAGACTGAGTCTCGGCACGCTTAGAAATTCGTGGCCCGCTGAGAGTCAGTCGATGAAACCGCGTTCGCGCAGGTGGCCGATGATCGTGTCCGCTGCAGCTTCCGGGGGCAACGAGGTCGTATCGACGATGAGTTCAGGGGATTCCGGGGCTTCATAGGGAGAGTCGATTCCGGTGAAGTTTGCGAGTTCGCCGCGACGGGCCTTGAGATACAAGCCCTTGGGATCGCGTTCCTCGGCGACTTCGATCGGGGTTTTCACGTACACCTCGATGAATTCGCCATCTTCCACGCGCTCGCGAGCCATACGTCGTTCGGCGGCAAATGGTGAGATGAACGACACAAGGACAATCAGGCCGGCATCGACCATGAGTCCCGAAACTTCGGAGACACGACGAATGTTTTCGACTCGATCCGCATCGGTGAACCCGAGGTCTTTGTTCAGCCCGTGACGAACATTGTCTCCGTCGAGCAGGTACGTATGGCGGCCTTGTTCGAGGAGCTTTTGTTCGACGATGTTCGCAATCGTCGACTTACCAGAGCCGGACAGGCCGGTGAACCAAACAACGCATGGCTTCTGACCCTTCTGCAACGAATGAGCGTGCTTATCAACCTCAATCGCTTGCCAATGCACATTGTCGGAACGACGTAGTGCGAAATGAAGCAGCCCTGCAGCAACTGTTGCATTAGTGAAACGATCGATGAGGATGAAACCACCCATATCGCGGTTCTCGTCGTACGGATCGAACGGAATCGGGCGATCCAAGTTGATGTTGCAAACGCCAATTTCATTGAGTTCAAGCGTGCGGGCAGCAACGTGTTCAAGCGTATTGACATTCACCTTGTACTTCGGCTGCGCCAATGTCGCGCTCACCGTGCGAGCGCCAATTTTGAGCAAGTACGGGCGACCGGGAAGCATTCCCTGATCGTCCATCCAGACAATGTGCGCTTCGAACTGATCGGCGACTCCAGGCGGTGCAAGCGATGTCGCAATAACGTCGCCACGACTCACATCGACTTCGTCAGCGAGCGTGATCGTCACTGATTGACCAGCAACTGCTTCTTCGAGATCGCCGTCGTAGGTGACAATCCGTTCAACGGTGGTTGTTCGCCCCGAAGGCAGGATTCGAACAGAATCGCCTGGTTGCACAGTGCCGCCAGCGATCTGACCAGAGAAGCCTCGGAAATCGAGATCTGGTCGATTCACCCATTGGACAGGCATACGAAACGGAAGCGACTGCAATTCGTTGTCGACCTTCACATTCTCAAGATGCGTGATCAACGGAACACCTTGATACCAAGGCATGTTCGATCCGACCTCAGTGATGTTGTCGCCCGCTAGTGCCGACATCGGAATGCATGTCACGTCGTTCAGGCCGATTTGAGACGCGAACTCTCGGTAGTCGCTTTCGATCTGCTCGAACACCTCTTGGGAATAGTCAACGAGATCGATCTTGTTCACCGCAAGCACAACATGACGAATGCCAAGGAGCGATACCAAGTAACTGTGGCGTCGTGTTTGGGTGAGCACACCCTTCCGCGCGTCGATGAGCACCACGGCGAGATCTGCAGTCGAGGCTCCGGTGACCATGTTGCGCGTGTACTGCTCATGCCCAGGAGTGTCAGCAACGATGAACTTGCTGCGTTCCGTCGAAAAAAATCGATAGGCAACATCGATCGTGATGCCTTGCTCACGTTCGGCCGCCAAGCCGTCGACGAGAAGTGCGAAGTCAAGTTCGCCGCCTTGCGTCCCGACCTTTTTCGAATCGACCTCGAGGGTTGCCAGATGGTCCTCAAAAACAAGTTTTGAGTCATAGAGCAAACGTCCGATCAGTGTGCTCTTGCCATCGTCGACACTTCCGCACGTGATGAACCGGAGCATTGACTTGTGTTCTTGACGTTCGAGGTAGGTCTCGATCCCGACAGCGAGTAACTCATCGTGTACGTGTGGCATCAGAAGTGACCTTCCTGCTTCTTCTTTTCGAGTGACCCCGCCGATTCATGATCGACGGTTCTTCCCATACGCTCAGACGTCGTCGTGATGAGCATTTCCCGGATGATCTCTGGAAGTGTTGTTGCATCGCTCTCGATTGCACCGGTAAGCGGATAACAACCGAGCGTTCGAAAGCGGACGTTACGGATTTCGGGTTCCTCGCCCGGCTCCAAGCGCATCCGCTCGTCATCGACCATGATCCAGAGACCATCTCGTTTAACAACGGGGCGCGGAGCCGAGAAGTACAGGGGCACGATGGGAATCTGCTCGCTGTAGATGTATTGCCAAATATCAAGTTCCGTCCAGTTGGACAATGGGAAGACGCGAACGCTTTCGCCTGGAGCTTTTCGCGCGTTGTAAAGATGCCAAAGTTCGGGCCGTTGCTGTTTGGGATCCCATCGATGCTGCGCCGACCGAAGAGAGAACACTCGCTCCTTCGCTCGCGACTTCTCCTCATCTCGTCTCGCTCCACCAAAGCCGAGATCGAATCCGTATTTTTCAACAGCCTGTTTCAGGCCCTCTGTCTTCCAAAGGTCGACGTGAAGGGAGGTGCCGTGATCGAAAGGGTTGATGTCCTTCTCGATGCATTCGGGGTTGTGGTATTCGATGAGTTCAAGGCCGTTGTCTCTGACGACGCGATCTCGAAACTCGTACATCGCTTGAAACTTCCAAGTCGTGTCGACATGAAGCAATGGGAACGGGAGTTTCGAAGGTGCGAATGCCTTCATCGCCAGGTGAAGCATGACAGTGCTGTCTTTCCCGACCGAGTAGAGCATCACTGGACGCTCACTTTCGGAGAATGCCTCACGGAAAATCTGAATACTCTCGGCCTCAAGGCGCTGAAGATGGGTAAGCGTTGTCACGCGGTGACCTTTTCCTTGATGGCTGGCCGTGAACACGATTCACGACCATTTCGACAGGATTGGTAGACAATAGCATCCGCACTCGCCACATCACTATCGGCACATCCCAACTAGTTGCCGGATTCAGGCCAGGTCAGCCCTACGACCTCATCGAGTTCGGGTCCGAGAAGTTGACGGCCCAAGGCCCGGAACGCCTCGACATCGCCAGATGATTCAAAGCGGTGCACTCCCCCACGATCGGTGTCGCCGCGAAGCGCATTGGCCTCTCGGAGGAGGTCACTTACACAGAACGCAGTCGCATCTGCCGAATCGACAAGGACCACATCGCGACCCATCACGTCGGAAATTGTTCGGGCAAGAAACGGGTAGTGCGTGCAACCGAGCAGCAACGAATCGACATCGGCGTCTACGAGTGGGGCCAAGAGGCGCTCAGCCAGCACGTGTACTTGCTCTGAATCGGTTTCCCCACGTTCCACAAACTCGACAAAACCCGGACATGCAGCGCACGACAATTCAACGCCAGCATTGTGCTGGGTGACTGCACGCTGATAGGCGCCCGAACCAATCGTTCCGACTGTTCCGATGACTCCGACGCGCCCATTTCGCGATGCACCAAGAAGTGCGGCTGCGCCTGGTTCGATGACTCCGATAACCGGAACCGGAGTGATCTTCTTCAATTCATCGAGCGCTGCCGCTGAGGCAGTGTTGCAAGCAACAACCACCATCTTGACGTCGTGATTTCTCAGTAAGTGCTCGGTGATTTCAAGGGCGAAATCCCGGACTTCTCCGAGGTCTCTTGGACCGTAGGGATAACGACCGGTATCGCCGACGTAGACCAGATCCTCGTTGGGCATGAGGTCGATAAGCGCACGGGCCACAGTGAGGCCGCCGAACCCACTGTCGAACATGCCGATTGGCCGGGAATCCACAGTCTGAGGGTACTCCCCGACTCTGCCCCGATTGGGCGGGTCTAGAAGTAGATGATCTTTGAAGCGCGATCGGTGACGTCGTCGATGTCGTCAGTCCATGCGCCAGTAGAGAGGTACTTCCAGCCGCCATCGCAAACGATAAAGACAATTGTGCCGGACTCGATCTGGGATGCGACGCGAACAGCGCCGGCAAGCGCTGCACCGGCCGAGATGCCAGAGAAGATGCCGCACTTCTCGGCGAGAAGTCGCGTGAATTCGATCGATTCGCGCGGACGGACAATGCGCTTGCCATCGAGAAGCTCTGGCCCGCCCCATTTTTCATAGACGGGCGGGATGTATCCCTCGTCGAGGTTGCGCAGACCTTCAACGCTCTCGCCAAGCGGCGGTTCAACAGCAAGGATCTTGATGTTTGGGTTTTTCTCTTTGAGGAACGTACCGACACCCATGAGGGTTCCGGAAGTACCAAGACCAGCAACAAAGTGTGTGATCTCAGGAACATCGGCCCAAATTTCTGGGCCAGTTGTGTCGTAATGCGCCTGCGGATTCGCTTCGTTTGAATACTGATAGAGAAACGCCCACTCCGGATGCTGCTCGGCCAATTCGATCGCGCGCTTCACGGCTCCGTTGGACCCCTCGGAACCAGGCGACAGGATCACTTCAGCACCAAAAATCTCGAGCAACTGACGTCGTTCGATCGACACATTTTCGGGGAGAACGATCTTGATCGGGTAACCCTTGATACGAGCGATCATCGCCAACGCAATGCCGGTGTTTCCCGAAGAAGGTTCAATGATGGTCTTGCCGGGCGTAAGGGTTCCGTCGGCTTCGGCGTCTTCAACCATCGCCAACGCAATGCGGTCCTTGACTGAACCCGCCGGGTTCTGACTTTCCATCTTGCCGAGGATGCGCACATTCGGATTCGGGCTGAGCACGGAGACGTCGACCATCGGCGTGTTGCCGATCATGTCGAGTACCGAAGAGTAAACAGCCATCGAGAACCTCTAGAGACGCGGTGCAAAGGGGGGATTCAAACCGGACCACCATTGTGGACGACCCGAGGGGTAAATGTCGACCCAAGAGGTCTGGATTCTACTGCTCCAGCACCAGAACGGGTTCTTCGGTGATCTCACCCTCGAGAATCCGGTACGACCGCACCATCGGCTGGCCCAGCCGGAACGAGACAATCACGTAGTGCCATGCTGGATCAGGCGCCTGGGCGACATCGGTCGGCGACGGGTACGGCTCAGAATGGGTATGGGAATGGACCACGCCGACGAGTTCGACACCACGATCCTCGGCGTCGCGGTCGGCCTGAAGGTGCACCTTCGGATCGATTGTGTAGACCCGACTTGAAGACGCCCTATTAGGGCTTGGATACCAAGCGTCGACCACACAAGTTTCTCCATCGCCGCCCGGTCTGCCGCCTAACAATCCGCAGGCCTCATCGGGAAGGCCGTCGGAGAGGTGTACGAGGAGATCGTTGAGAATAGTGACCGGAAGTTGCAGCACGGGCAAAGGCTACCGGCCTGCGGAAACCACGAGCGGATTCGGTCGCAGCGTCATAGCGTGTGGCCATGCCTCGTATCTCAGTTCCCGCCGGATCCGATCCGCTCATGCATGTCTGGACTGGTGCAGTTCCAGAACTCTCGATTCCCGCCGCACAATTCTCGGCTGCGGTTTACGAGAAGTCCGCACTCCCGCTTCGTGAATTCGAAGCTGCTCGAATTCGCATCGCGCAGATCAACGACTGTCAGCTGTGTCTCGGATGGCGCTCCGGTCGCGATGCGCCTGCACGCGCTGCAGAAGCCGATCTGATCGACGAGGAGTTCTACGCGCAGATCGGTAACGAGAATTGGAACGGGTTTTCTGAACGCGAAATCCTCGCTGCTGAGTTTGCTGAACGTTTCGCGCTTGATCACCTTTCGATGGATGATCCTTTTTGGGTTCGTCTGCGAAGCGCATTCACCGACTCAGAGATCGTTGATCTCGGACTCTGCGTCGGCATGTGGGTATCGCAGGGCCGCCTTAATCAGATCCTTGATGTCGACGGTGGGTGTCGAGTCCCATCACCCGAAGCACCTCTCACGGGCGGCTGATCTCACAACGGTTTCGACCGGTAGCCTGAGCGCTTCCCATGGCGACGAACGACGATCCGAACGCAAAGAAGATTGTGGCGACCAATCGGTCGGCTCGTCACGACTACGAGGTCCTCGACACTGTTGAGGCGGGCCTGGTTTTGCGCGGTTCCGAAGTGAAGTCATTACGGGATGCGCAGGTTCAGATCAAAGAATCCTTTGCCCGATTCGATCAAGGCGAAGCGTGGCTCATCGGAATGCATATTGCTCCGTGGGGAACGAGCGGCGTTCATGATCTCGCCGAACCCGATCGCAAACGCAAACTGCTGTTACATCGCGAGCAGATCGAACGCTGGCGAATGCGCGTCGATCTCGAACGACTTTCTATCGTCCCGTTGTCTCTGTACTTCTCCGGCGGTCGAGCAAAGATCGAACTAGGACTTGCTCGAGGCCGAACGAAGGGTGACCGACGTCAAGCGATTGCCGAGCGCGAAGCTAAGCGTGAGGCTGACCAGGCACTTGGTAGGTCACGAAAACGCGGCGAGGACTGACATGCGAAAGAGCATTTTGATCACCGCACTTTCGCTCTTGTGCATGTCCCTTCTCATCTCCTGCAGTTCTGAAACTGGGTCGTCGCCGCCGACTGAAAGTTCAGTCACTACAGAACTAGTGCCTCCCGTGACCACTGCACCCGTCCCTCCCCCAACACCGAACACCAGTGTGCTGTTCGAGTTCGCCACTCCACAGTCGGTCAACGGATGGTCGAGTGTCGATGACTCAGTTATGGGCGGCATCTCTGCAAGTACGACAATGTGGGTAGAAACAGGTGGATTCGGCGCTTTGTTGTTTTCCGGCAGGATGACAACGGAGCAGAACGGTGGCTTCACTTCCACACTGGGACCATCCGATCAGCGCCTTGGCCAGGTTGCAACTGGAGCCACGGCACTGGGTGTGAGCGCAATCGGTGATGGTCGCACCTATGTGATGCAACTTCGGGCGGGCCGGTCCGGACAGGACCGCTGGATTGCTCGATTCACACCTACGAGCACCACCGGAGCGAGCAGCGCAACTCTTGTTTTGATTCCCATCGAATCATTTGCGCCGGTGAGCCGCTTCCTTCGCCCGATAACGCCGAACTCCCCCCTTGATCCATCGACCATTGAGCAGATCGGCATCTATCTCATCGATGAACAAGTCGGAAATTTCCGACTCGCTATCGAACAGATCACAGCGATCCGCTAATTCGATTCTTTTTGGAGCCGCTCTGCTTCGCGTGCTGCGCCGGTTGCAAAGCCGCGCACCATTTTGGTGAGGAAACCTGAGACGCCCGGAACGCGTGTTGTCCACGAACCTTTCCACGAAATGCGGGTTCCCCCATCGGGCGTTGATGTGAGGCGCACATCGGCCCGGTAACCCTTCACCGGCATCGGACCCGACACGATTTCGTATGCCTGATGGTTGGGAGCGTTGAATTCGACGATGCGCTCCTTTGAAAGAGGGCCGCTCCTCGCACCAAGTGCGCGCACGGCGCCGATTCCCCACGGAGCAGGATCACCTTCAACCTCCCACGATGCGCGGCCAATTGACTTGTTCCACCGAGACCAACCGGGAGCATCGGCAATCACTTCGAAAACGAGTTCGATCGGCGCAGTCGAAACTGCCTCGATGTCGTAGGAATGCTTGCCCATGTGATATCCCCTTACCCCCGGAGTGGAGTGATGACTATTAGCCTCGCATCACTTCAACGGTGAGGTTGACCATGCGTCCCACATTCGCACTCTTGACGGCGATAGTCCTGGCTGCGCTTGTCCTTGTTTCCTGCAGAACAACGTCATCGAACGCATTCAGCACTTCGTTCTACAACACACCTTCATCGATTCCATCGGATGCACCCGGCACGATTCTGCGGTTCGAAACCATGAATGCGCCATTCCCTGAGTCACAGGCGTGGCGGGTTCTCTACACCTCAACCGGAATCAACGGCGAACCGATTGCGGTTAGCGGAATGGTGTTTGCGCCTACCGGACCGATACCGCCGGGTGGACGCCCTGTTGTCAGCTGGGCGCATCCAACCACAGGCATCGACGATCCGTGTGCACCGTCACGTTCACCAAAGACCTACGACGATGTGCAGGGACTCGCTGACTTTCTCAATCTCGGATGGGTTGTTGTCGCGACCGACTATCAAGGTCTCGGCACCGACGGCATGCATCCCTACTTGGTTGGAGCAAGCGAGGCGCAGGGAACAATCGACATCGTTCGTGCAGCGCGCAACATGGACGAAGCCGGCGCATCTTCCAACTATTTCGTGTTTGGGCATTCGCAAGGTGGCCAGGCAGCGCTCTTCGCCGGCCAAATGGCCTCGGCCTACGCACCTGAGTTGCGATTACTCGGCGTTGCTGCTGCCGCGCCCGCAGGTTTGCTCGTTCCACTTTTTCAAGCCGACAAGAACACCGCTGCGGGAGCGGTTCTCGGTTCCTATGCAGTCGTGTCGTGGTCCGACATCTTTGGCTACGACGAAGCAACCGTCGTGAAATCCTCACTCAGTGATCGGGTTCGCGCGGTTAGTGAGAAATGCGTTGTTGGCGGATCTCGTCTGAGCGATATCGAGTTGGGCATAAACGACCTCATCCTGAAGGGCCGGATGTGGGCCGCGGACCCAGCCACTACTGCGCCGTGGTCAAACCAGTTCGCGCTCAACACTGCAGCGCAATCCCCGATCACCACACCTCTACTTCTTACGCAGGGGACAGCGGACAAGATCATTACGCCTTCAACAACCGCTGAACTGACTGCGATGTATGTGGCGATGGGAAACAACCAAGCGACAGAACAGGTGATGGATGGCGTCGATCATATGAAGGCCGGAAAGGCATCGGTCCCGTATGTGGTTCCGTTCTTTCAGCGTCTTGCGAACTGAATCATTTACTCAATGGTGCAGTGTCGCACCTCGCCGGTAGTCTTGGGCTATCTGTTGATGGTGTGGGCAGCGCTGTTGTCCGCACCTAAGGCAGTGACGATCAGGGGCTGATCGGTTTCGACGTCGGGACCGAAGGCTGGATCGTGCGACCGGAGTGGCCTCAGACTCCTTAAACGGGGGCACAAAATCAACCGCCGATGAGCAGTTGACTCTCGCCGCCTGATCACTCAGACGGTAGAGAGAAATCGTGACCAGCAATGGCGCACGGGGCCTGCTCTCCGCAGCCCGGCAACAGAAGCGGAGGGTGACAGCCTGAAAGAAGGCTGACGACGGGAAAGACCGTTGGCATCGGAGAAAGATCCGGCGGCGAGGTTTCGGCCTCATCCGACCCGGCGGTGTGGTTGCCGTAAGCCACTGACTCGGGGATGGTCGTAGCGCGGACAGTTCTCACCAGACGGACGGGGGTTCGATTCCCCCCAGCTCCACCAACGAGGTTTTGACGGGCATTGTCCCTGCACCCCTTGGCCATAAATGGGCACGGAACATCGCCCAGAACTGGGCACCAAAACTCGGCAGCGAGCAGTCGTCGATTCGCCAAACTGCCGATATCGTCGGACGCATGTTGGCCGATATCGAGCGCAACGGATCCAAGGGCAGCCGAGCATGTGTGCTTTTGCGTCCGCCAGCACTAGCCCAGGCAATTGCCGTCAAGCATTGACGAAGTCACCCAAGCTCTACTTCTCTGCATTCGTATTTTGTATTTGTCTTGCCGTTATCGCGGGCTGCGGATCATCGAGTTCTTCGCAAGTTGCACAAACCTCAACAATTTCAGGGTCAATCACCGGTGAACTTGTCGCCGACGTTGAATCCCCAACTGCATTCGCCACCAAGCCTGGCGATTCTCCGTCAATCATCTACGTCGCTTCACAGAATGGCGAGATCAGTCGCGTTGATCTCACCACCAACGATGTTTCTGAGTTCGCCTCGTTCCGCGATCAAACGACGGGCACCGGCGAACGTGGATTGCTCGGCCTTGCGTTCTCACTCGATGGAAACGAGTTCTACGCGCACTTCACTGACCTCAATGGCAACACCAACATCGTCGCCGTTGAAATTAAAGACGGTGTCCCCGATCTCACAACAACGCGAACGTTGCTGTTTGTTGAGCAGCCCTACTCGAATCACAATGGCGGACAGTTGCTCGTCGACGACGCAGGCAATCTGCTGATCGGTCTCGGTGATGGCGGCGCAAGCGGAGATCCGCTTGGGCACGGCCAGAACCCGTCAAGCCTCCTCGGAAAGATTCTTCGCATCACTCCGACTCCCCCGGGTTCGACGGCGCCCTATCTCATCCCCTCCGACAACCCTTTCGTCCAGTCTGATTCCGTGGAGCCGGAAATCGCATTCCTTGGTCTGCGCAACCCGTGGAGATTCTCTCTTGATCGAGACACCGGAGATTTCTGGATCGCCGACGTCGGTCAGAACTCGAAGGAAGAAATCAACAGAGTTTCAGGGAGCGAATTGGGAGCGAACTTTGGATGGAATATCAAAGAGGGATCCGAAGACTTTCAGGGCTCCACGGTCTCCACACTCACAGGCCCAGTCCACGAATGGGACAACCTGGGCGGCTCTTCTGCCATCGGTGGTTTTGTCTACCGAGGCTCTGCCATCAAGGAACTGCAGGGCAAGTACCTCTTCGCCGACTTCGCCGAATCAGGCATCTTTCTCTTCGATCCGACCTCAAGACAGACCACATTTGTGGACCTGCCGATCAGCAAAATCGTGGGATTCGGGGAGGACGCAAACGGGGAGATATTCCTTCTATCGCTGACTTCAGGAGTCTTCGCCCTCCTGCCGGCCCGTTAGAGCCCTCGGCGTGGAAGGATAAGAAAATGAGAACGACGGAGGCACGATGAGGATCCATCTCGATACTGAGAAATGTCAGGGACACGGCCGCTGCTACAGCCTCGCCCCCGACCTCTTCGACTGTGACGATCTTGGCACTGCCGTCGTCGTTGTTACTGGCGAACTCAGCGATGAACAACTGGCGAAGGCGAATCTTGCGGCGGGCAACTGCCCCGAGTTCGCGATCAGGATTGGCGACTGAACATGATCAACCCTCCTGTAGAAGATTTCGCAACTGACTTCGACCACACCGACGAAGCTTGGGTTGCCGATCCGTATCCGATCATGGACGACCTTCGCGAACGTTGCCCTGTTGCCCATAGCGACCGTTACGGCGGCCTCTGGGCACCCATGACCTACGACGCCGTTGCTGCGATCGCAAACGACACGGAACATTTCACTTCGCGCACCGTTGTCATTAATAACGGCCGACCAGGCGACGACGCCCTGCCTGCGCCGATCGGCGTTGCGCCGCCCATCTCCTCCGACCCACCGTTCCACGAAATCGCTCGTCGACTCCTGCTTCCGGCATTCGCCCCACGACCAATTGCAGCACTCGAACCTTTCACACGAGAGCTCTGCAACCAGTTGCTCGATGAAATGGGCGATGCCGACCTCGTCGATGCAAGTGTCCAGTACGCCGAGCACATCCCGGTTGGTCTCATTGCGAAGCTCTGCGGACTTCCGGCTGAAGATGGTGAGCAATTCCGCGAATTCGTTCGTATTGTCCTCGAAGGTGTCGACCTCCCCACCGAGGAGCGAATTGCAGCGTTCCAACCCGTCGAGGATTACATCGTCCCGGCAATTGTCGAACGGCGCGAAAACCCCGACGACGGACTCATCAGTTATCTGCTCGACGCCGAGATCATGGGCGAAAAGCTTTCCGACGAACACGTCTTTGGTTCGATCCTTCTGTTGATCGTGGCCGGAATCGACACAACATGGTCGGCCATCGGTTCTTCGATCTGGCATCTCGCCAACAACCCCGATGATCTCGAACGTCTCGTCGCCCATCCCGAGCTGCTGCCTTCAGCAGTTGAAGAATTTCTTCGGGCCTACGCGCCGGTCTCTATGGCTCGTCTTGTCAAGGATGACTTCGAGTTCCAGGGTTGCCCCATGAAGAAAGACGACTGGATCTTCCTAAGCTTCCCGGCGGCAAACCGCGATCCGAAAGCCTTCGATAATGCCGACGAGGTGCTGATTGATCGCGAGATCAATCGGCACAGCGCTTTTGGTCTCGGCATTCACCGCTGCCTCGGTTCAAACCTCGCCCGCCTAGAGATGACAGTCGCTCTCGAGGAATGGCTGAAGCGCTACACGAAGTTTGAACTCAATGCTTCGGAGCCGACCACATTCTCGCAAGGTCAGGTTCGCGGTCCTCGCCAATTGCCGCTGCGCATCCTCGAACGCAAGTAGCGATTCGTCACCCTGTCGGCTTGGTCACCTCTCACCGGAAGACCGAGTCAATGTGTTGCTCAAACACGTCGGCATTGACCGAGCCATTGCGATGGGCATCCCGAAGAGCGAGTGTTGCGGAAATCACCATTCGGGCCTCTTCCAACGCGACTTTCCCGTCAAGAACGCCCTGAGAGAGCGTGCACTCAAACTGCGCGCACGCTGACGGCCTGTGCAGCGAGTGAATCGTGCAGACACCATCGCAAACGGCGGGACATGGAAGTTCGAATACCGGCGGATCAGCGGCGGCGATGATCTGCACGCCAAGTCCCTGGAGCGGCGCACCTAGATCGCTTTCATCTCGGACCGCAAGGTGTGTGACGACCGTCCCGTCGCAGCAAAGTCCACAACCGATGCAGATGGACTGTTCGTCGGAACCAGAAGCGAGTCCCCTCATCGTGTATCCACTTTGACCCTTCAGAGTTTCGGGGTGCTGGCCATTTGACCGCCGTCAATGGTGAGGTCGAGGCCACTTACCCACGCGGAATCATCACTCGCAAGGAAGAGCGCTGCGCTAGCGATGTCCATCGGTTCACCGATGCGCCCGAGTGGAAGCCCAGAGGCCAACCGCTCTTCGAAGTCATCAACGATGTACGACACCATCGGTGTGCGAATTACACCAGGAAGAATGGCGTTGACCCGAATGCCTAGTGGGCCCAGGTCCAACGCTGCCGACTTGGTCAGTCCCCTCAATGCGAACTTCGAGGTCGTGTAGGCCGATGTATTCGCATTTGCCGCTAGTCCATTTAGCGAAGACACGTTGATGATGGAACTTCCACGGGGCATATGCGGAACAACAGCTTGTATCCCGAGTAGCGGGCCAATGAGGTTGATATCCAATACCCGCTGGAAATCGGCAAGCGGCATCTCATGCACCGGGGCCACCGCACGCACACCGGCATTATTCAGCAGGACGTCAATACGGCCGTGCTCACTTAGCGCCCCAGCGACCGCCGATGCCCAGCTTTCCGGCGAGGTCACATCGAGATGTAGTCCATCGTGTTCGAGGACGTCACCAGCAATGACATGAGCGCCCTCGTTGCGGAAGAGTTCAACCTCGGCCAGCCCCTGGCCACGAGCACCACCCGTGATGATCACTACTTTTCCCTCAAGCCGACCAGTCACTTGCCCCCCATTCATTGCGTCGCCATAACGCTACTTCGCAGAAATCTGAGCAAGACAGACAGCAAGCACGCGGACAGTTACGCGGCGGAACGGCCGTCGAGAGGACCCGAACCAAAATCAGTGAAGGATCCATGCCTATGGAACTGCTAGGTACCGCCGATCCAGCGATGAGCGGGCTGAACCAATGAAGGCTGGGGGATCAACATTTGAGACAATCCCGTCGCAGTAGATCCAAAACCTCTACGCTCGCCACTGAGAGATATTCGATGTCACCACTAACCAAAGGGGGAGATCCAATGCGTCCTGTTGGAAAAATCCGCAATCCAGTCGTTGTCGTTTTGCTGACCATCATCACTCTTGGCATCTACTGCCTCTACTGGCATTACGAAATGTTCAAGGAAACGAACGAATTCGATAAAGAAGGCGTCACAGGCGTAGTTGGGCTTTTGCTCACAATCGTCTGCGGCATTGTCACGATTTTCTTACTTCCATGGCAGGTAGGCGAAACGCGCAAGCGCGCAGGACTCACCGAGGGCGTGAACGCAATTTACGGTCTCTGGATCCTTATCCCGATCGTCGGTGGGATCATCTGGATCGTCCTTGTACAGAAGGCCGCCAACGAGCTTTGGGAATCAGAAGGCGCTGTCGCTGCCTGATTCACCAAACGTAGTCGTACAAACGCCCCGGTTCGCCGGGGCGTTTGTCGTTTTCAGCTACGAACTCAACTCACGCGAAAGTCGGGTTGAACGCAATGTTCCAGACCCACGAAACGGCAACTACTGCAACAACCGCCGCAACGGGCAATCGAATGACAGAAACTGCTCGAGTTTTCGGGATCGCCCAAAGAGCGAGGATGATCAATCCGCACAGAAACGCAACAAGCCCGAAAGGCTGATACTGCAACGATGAAGACAGGTCGAAACGCAGAACAGACCGTGCAGATCGGGTCATTCCGCATAACGGACACGGAACTCCCGTGATCGTTAACAGCGGACACGGCGGAATCGGTGAAAACGGTAGAACGAGTCCAACTGCCGCAAGCCCAAGGCATCCAACAACGAGCCACCGCAATGGTCCGAGAGGCACCGCCATCGTTGCAGCCAGACGCGATCGCTTTGACGCACAGTCCGAGGAATGCACATGTTCAGCAGAGTGGGAATGCTCCGCTGACATCATCAACTCCGGTTCAGGCCTTCTCACAGATGACCAGCGGAATGTCGCGCTCAGTCCCTGCTTGGTAATCGTCATAGGCCGGCCATGCCGCCGTTGCGATTGACCAGTACTTCGACTTTTCCTCAGCCGTCGCGACTCGGGCGACAAGCTTGTGAACGTCGGCTCGGTCCTGCACCGTTACCGACGGATTCGCGACCATGTTGTGAAACCACTGGGGGTTATTCGGGGCGCCACCCATAGATGCAACACAGAAATAGCGTTCGCCGTCGGTCACCCGGATCAAAGGCGTACGACGTTCTTTGCCGGACTTTGCCCCAGTCGTGGTGAGGATGATGACTTCCCCACCCTCCCAAAGGAATCCATCTTCACCATTGGTGGCGATGTAACGCTCGACGTGGTCTGCAACTGGTTCCCAGGGGCTTGGTTCGTACTCAGTCATGGCGCTCAGGCTACTGCTCTCCCCATGGCGCTGATGACGGGATCCCCGTTGCAGTCAATGTCTCGGAATAGCGTTGGCACTCATGGGTAGTGCAGCAGTTTTCTTCTCAGTCGTCACTGGCCTCGTCATGATCGCGAGCGGTGCCTACGACTTCACCATGCCCCAGAAGGTCCTCATCCGTGTCGACCGTCTCGGCCACCGACCCAACTTCGTTCGTACGCTGGGCCTCCTGAAGATTCTCGGCGGCTTCGGGCTTCTTGTCGGATTGGTCTTCGGTGTAATCGGCGTTTTGTCAGCACTTGGATTAGTTGCCTATTTCATCCTTGCCATTCGCGCCCACTCCAAAATCGGCGACTCCGGCGCAGAAACTCTTCCAGCTGCAGCAATGTTCATTTTGAGTGCACTCGCACTCATCACGAACCTGTTCGCCTGAACCTCCAGCAACATCAATCCCAGCGATTGAAGCTCTCACCCGACTAACGATTCCGAAAACGAAGAAGGCCCCGGGGAAACCCGGGGCCTTCTCGCGTACTGGGTTCAATTGAACGAACCGAATCAACCAGCCTTCGAAAGCTGTGCGGCCGAGCGCTCGAGCGCCTGGTTCGCACCGTCGGGAAGCGAGGTAAGTGGTTCGGCAATCTCAGCAACCGTGGGACCGTACTTATCAGCAAACGGCTGAAGTGCAGCAAGGTCGAAGTTGTAGAACTCGGCAGCATTACCAGCAAGGATTTGCTGGATCTGCGCGGGCTCAAGGTGACCGAGTACCTGACGGAGATGTTCACGCGTGAACGGATGCGTGCCCTCTTCGTGCGGGTAGTCGTTGCCCCACATCATCTTTTCGATACCAAGCACGTCCATGCCTGCTGCGATATCGGCCGGGGTCGGCTGGCTGATACCAACGAAGCAACTCTGAGCGAAGTACTCAGTTGCCGAACGAGGAGGAACGGTCTCGCCTTCGAAACGCATTTCGCCAACCTTGTTGCCGCGCATTCCGGCAAGGAGGCTGTCCATTGATTCAAGCAACGGCGGAATCCAGGCACAACCAGTTTCGGTAAGAGCGAACTTGAGCTTCGGGTGACGCTCAAACACGCCAGCAAGAACCATGTGCACCAGCGGACGCTGTGAGTAGTAGGGAATCTCGATGAAGTGAACGAGCGGCATTGCCGGCGCTGGGGAGTACTTGGGTCCACCAGTTCCGCTGTGAGCATTCACCGGGATGTTGTTCTCGGCACAAGCTGCCCATAGTTCGTCGTAGTCCGGGTGATACAGCGGCTTGATCCAATCGGCAGTCGGCGGAACCGCACCGATAAGCACGCCACCACGAAGACCGTTCTCCTTGCACCAAATTGCATCGGCGATCGCGTCGTCAACGTCGTTCAGGAAAATCTGACCGATGCCGGCACGACGCTCTGGAGCGCGGCTGCAGTAGTCGGCCAACCAGCGATTGTGGGCCTGCACGCCTGCGTGACGGTGTTCGTACTCGTCAGGGGTTGGCGGCTGAGCAAAGAGCACGAAGTTCGGGAAGAACGGAGGAACCGTGTTTGGGTAGATGACCTCGGCAATAACGCCGTCGGCGAACATGTCGCCATCACGGCGATCGTCGTCCCAGTTGCGGATACGAAGATCGGTGTCCTTGAGATCCTTGAACGGGTTCTTGTACTTCTCGCGCCATGCGTCGAAGTCATCGCGGTACTTGGGGTCAAGAAACTCGCGGTACTGAACGTGGCTTCCACCCGCATGGGTGTCGGCCGAAATGATGATGTAGTGATCTTCCGGTCCGAGCATGGTGTCTCCTGTGGTGAATAGGCCCTTTGTGGGCGCATGACGAACCCCGAGGGGTTCAATGTGTTGACTGAATCATAGGTGACACAAGAGGTCCCATGTGAGATCGGGGGCAGATCAATTTTCCGATCGTCCAAAGCCTCAGAGACCCTTGGGACGATTGGTGAATCGCTCTTCGGCCGGCGAATAGAACCAGCCGGCCCCCGCCTTGGTTCCGCCATCAACCGGGATGTTGTGTCCTGTCACATATGCCGAAAGGTCCGAGGCGAGAAACAGGGCGACCCGAGCTTGGTCCTCTGGCCAACCCAACCGCCCGACCGGCGCCCATGCCTCCCAGAGATGCTCTGAGCCAACCGAGGTCGAGATGTAATCGACCTGTGGGGTTTGGGTGAGATCAGGTCCAATCCCGTTGACCCGGATTCCATTGCGACCCATCGAGAGCGCCAGGTCGGTACTGAACTTCGCACTGGCAGCCTTCATTGCCCCGTAGATGGGGTCACCGGGATAACCGCGCATTCCTTCCACCGAATGAATATTGACGATTGATCCCCCGCCGCCGGAGATCATCGATTCGATGAAGCATTTCGTCGATGCGACCATGGCGAAGAAGTTGATGTCGTACATCGCTTTCCATGAATCTGGCGATGACTTACGGAACCGTTCGAGCGGCCGGTAATCGCCAACGTTGTTCACGAGAACCTGCACATGAGGGTGATCAGAAAGGATCGTCGCAGCTACCCCTTGCAACTGTTCCCAGTCGCGACAATCGGCAACATGCGCTCGTGCAATTCCGCCAGCAGCGTTGATGTCAGAAACAGCCTCGTTCGCAACCGAAGGATCGATATCGATAATTTCGACGATCGCTCCATGCTGGGCGAACAGTCGAGAGATCGAACCACCAATACCGGTGCCGCCGCCTGTGACAACGGCGACCCGGCCTTCTAGAAGTCGATTCCAATCCCCGATGGGAGTGGGCTGCGGGTAGTTGAACTCTGTCATGGGCGAATCCTGCCATGAACAGACAACTCTTGCTTCAACAGCACACCGGGCTGCTGCGTCGGGCAGGATGACAGCGTGCGCGTGATGACATGGAACCTTCAAGGTCGAGTCGGTCAATGGGAGGCGCGACATCACGCGATTGAAAAGGTTTTGCATGATGCACAACCTGATGTCGTCATGCTTCAAGAATCTTGGGTTGCACCCGATGGAAAGGCCCAAGCGCACGTGCTTGCAGAGCGACTCGGCTTGTTCGCAGTGACCGCATTCGAACTTGCTGGATTCGATCGCTACCCACAAGCGCCCTACTGGGTCGTCAATGCCATCTTGACCCGATGGCCAAGTCAGATTCTCCGGGCCGTCCCCCTTAACGACGAGAACGGCGTTTCCACCTGGCGTCACGTACTCATCGCTTCTGTCGCTAGGCCCGACGAAGACGGTGGACCCTTTGTTGCCGCTGGCACGCATCTTGAGCATGGTCTCGATCGCACGCTCACAAGGTCTGCCCAAATGGCGCACCTTCACGCAGAAGTTTCAAATGCGATCAGCCCGAGTGGGGCATGGCGAGACGAACTGCCCGCCCTCGTCGCCGGCGACTTCAACGCTGTTCCGTGGTCAGATGAGATCCGTCAAGCCACTGGGGCATCGACTCCTTTCGTTCCCGGCTTTGTTCTGGTCGACGCGTGGGACGCGTGCGGAAACGTAAGTCGGGGTGATACTTGGTCATCGGCCAACCTGCTTGTGCCTCGTCGAGCTGTTCACCCAAACCGCCGTCTTGACTACATCACAACAACATTTCCACGCAGACGGAATTGTGGATCTTTCCAATCCTGTGAACTCATAGGTCTCACACCAGTCGGCGGTATTCAACCCTCTGACCACTACGCAGTGCTTGCTGAGGTGACGTTATGAGCGGAAACCTTGCAACATCCGTGCTGATCGCCCAAGTGGTCGGATCAGTTGGAATGTTTGGCGTCATCTGGACCATTCAGCTCGTGCACTATCCGCTGATGCGGGCAATCCCTAATGACGCATTCGTTGCCTACGAAAAACAACACACTCGTTTGATCTCATTTGTTGTTGGTCCACTTATGGCGGTTGAAGGCCTTTGCGTCCTTGCGGTGTTCTTTGCGCGACCTGATGGCGTGCCGTACTGGGCAACCTTGCTCGGCGGGATCCTTGAGGCGATTGCAATTGGCGTCACCGCGTTTGTGAGCGCACCAACTCACGGTCGACTTGAAGCCGGAGCCGATCCTTCACTTCTCAATCGGCTCATCGCGACAAACTGGTTTCGCACTGCAGCCTGGACAGGACGCGGAGCAATCGCACTCTTCATGCTTGTGGCATTTTTGAACGCCTGACGAAACGTTCCGTCAGTCCAGGATGATTCCCTTTGCCGCACACGATTGCTTAAGTTGAGCCTCGAATCTTGCGACATCTCCGCCTAGTGACTCAAGTTCTTGGGGACCCATGACCACGAGCAAATCGTCGCCACGTCGCGCCACTACAACTGGTAGTTGGTGTTTACACGCCTCGAGCACATCGTCAGGAGCGTCATCTCGATGAAACGTCGAAAATTCAACATTCAATGAATTGCGACAGTCGCGCCATTCCGATTTCTCTCGGAACAATCCGTGAGTGATCTCACAAAGTGAACAGCGAGTGCGGCCCAGACGAGCTCCAACCCAGTAGCGAATCTCACCAGCAAACGAGCCATCAGCGTCATAAACGCCGATGAGGGAAACACTCCCAGCGTTCACTCAGCGCGCGCCATCGAGAATGTCGTTGAACCCGAACTGCGTATGTGGCCCGAAAATGATCTGCTCAAAGATTCCGATGCCGACTTTGTCGCCCATACGAGCGCGGACAATGTGATGAACATGCTGATGGGTTGGATCCTGCGGGCTGACCTCGTCGAAGTTCCAGTCTTCACGTCCGAGTTCAAGTTCTCCGTGCCACACGCCATGACCCCATTCGGGATTCATGTACCCAAGGGCGCGCATGTCGAAACGAGACACCGGTTCCAACTCGAGAACGATTTCCTCGCCCCCATCTCCCAAAAGGTCGATTTCCGCATGGGACACCCAACGCGTGCCTGAATGAAACTGCAAACGTTGGCCGACTGGATCGAATCGACGAACCGAAGCGTCCTCAAGTGTGACGCTGGCTGGAACCGGATCAATGACATCGATGCGGTGACCATCGGGACGCCAAAAGACGCCTCCGGGACTCTGGAACCAGCCAGCAACGACACATTCATCGTCGAAGTGAATCGGCGACCAAAGCCAAGCATTGGGCGGCCCGCTTGAGGGCTTTCCCGGAGAAGGCGCACCAACGGGACGAACCCCCCATGAGCGATCACGGATACCAACGACCTCGTCATGAGTGAACTCAGTCCGATCGCCATCGACGTCGACAAAGCCTTCCCATGTGCCGAACTGCATGTAGCGGGCCATATCGAGAATCGTGTGAGGACCGTCTGTCATCACCGTGTGATCTTCAAGCAATGCCCCAACTCGTGAACGCCAGCGCATATCGCAAGTGATTCCGGTTTCATTCGGCGCTACCGAATAACGAAGCTGACGAAACGGTTCGATGATCTCGAGAGTCGCCGGACCAATCGTGAGTTCGGTGGGATCATCCGAGGCACAACGCGACGCATGGAACGCATGCTGTGATCCGTTGCGTGAAATCGAGACCGATGTGTCTTGCACCTGAAGGTTGTTGTAGCGACCGAACGCGATTTCGATCTGGAACTCGCCATCGCGGTGCGTCGCTCCAAACCAATAGCGGCCGTATGCGTTGCGGTCTGTGGTGCCCGAAAGCGAGATGGGCTTCGGAACCTGATGGATCGGAAATTCATCAAATGGCGTAAGAGTCATGGTCTCCCCCTAGAACGGTTCTGGCATCGCGTCAGCGATATCTCGTAACTGATTTTTCGCGATCTTCTCCAATGTTGCGCGGGGGAAATCGTCGACGAAGTACGCGGCACGAGGAACTTTGAAATCAGAAAGGTTCTTCTGGCAAAGCTCGAGGATCGCAGCCTCGAGTTCCGCGTCACCAGGAGCGTTGGCCCCCTTAATCACAAATGCAACAGGAACGACATCGAGCATCGGATGCGAGCGGCCGACGACGGCAACGTCGCCAACGCCCGGCACCGTTCGACAGAGGTCCTCGACCTCTTTCGAGGACACGTTCTCGCCGCCGACCTTGAGCATGTCTTTGTCGCGCTCGGTGTAAAAGATCGCTCCCCCATCACCCATACGCACCATATCGCCAGTCTTGAACCAGCCGTCTTCGGTGAAGCTCTTCTCGTTCGCATCGTCATTGTCGTAATACTCGAGGAACAACTGAATCCCGCGTGTGCCGCGCAACCAAAGCTCGCCAACGCGACCGTCGTCGAGAACCTCGTCGGTTTCCGGATCAACGATGAGCGATTCGTACCCTGGAGTCGCCTTTCCGAGCGATCCCGGCGGGATATCGCCGTGCAAACCAGAGCGAGTCGCGTGAGTCACCGTTTCGGTCATGCCGTACGCGGCAAGCACTCGACACCCGATGAGGTTTTCAAGCGGAGGAGCAATAGCGCCGAAGACTGCGGCCTTGAGTTTGTTCTCGGGAATCGGCTGTCCTTGGACGGCGAGGTAGACGAACGGAATCAAAGAGATATGCGAGACGCTGTGCTTCACGACAACTTCCCAGAAGCGACTTGAGGAGAACTTGGGCTGCAATACGACCGTGCCACCCACGCCAAGAATCGACCACATCGACCACGACTGTGCATTCACATGGAAGAACGGCAGGAAGATCAAATACACCGAGTCGGGATCGGCACCGATGTTGTCTGGACCAACTCGGGTTCCCCAAAGGGTGTTGGCATGAGTATGAACGACCGCCTTCGGGCGAGACGTCGTGCCCGAGGTGAACATGATTCCCACCGGAAGCATCGGCTCGGCAGGACGGGGAATGAATTCCTCAATGTCAGCAAAGAGATCGTCAAACGAAAGAAGGCCCGGAACTGCCTGCTCAGCCGTTGCGGCCTCACCCGAGTTGTCGGCCGTGACAGCGATCCACTTGAGCTTCGGACCACTCGCCGCAACAACAGCGGCGTACTGCGGTTGCGTGATCGCTGCAACTGCCTTCGTGTGATCAATGAAATACGTGAGTTCCGCAGCAACGGAACGCGTATTGGTTGTAACCCCAGCGGCTCCGACCGTTGCGCATGCGTACCAGGCCAACACCATCTCGGGGCTGTTATCGGAGTGGATGATGACCTTGTCGCCCTTTTGTATTCCGTTGCGCTGGAGGCCTGCAGCTAAGCGGCGTACCTCGTCCCAGAACTTGGCGTACGTCCATGTCTGAACCTCGCCATTGCGCGGTTCCCAAATAAGTACAGGGTGATCGGAACGCCGCTCCGCCAAGCGCGCCAAAAGCCATGGCACGTCCTGTCCGGTCATCTGAAACGTCGAGACGACATCGGCCTCCATTGGTCTCCCCCTTTTTTGAGATCTGCCCCGATACGGGACAACTGTTCACATCTTGGCCCACTTCGCGATGCCAAGTTAAACGTCCATCCCCCGGAGAGAAGAATTCCACCAATAGCCTCACCCCATGAGAAACGTCATCGCAAGCCTCTCGTTCGCCGTTCTGTTGCTCCTCGGAGCCGCAGCCTGCAACTCCGGGTCCGACAATGCCTCGTCGTCCAAGGACTCCACGTCGACAACTGCCGGTTCCAACTCGACGACTACCACCCCCAAGACCACGTCGACCCTCTCAAGTACCCACTGCACCACCGGGCAACTCAAAGGGTCTCTCGGGGAAACCCAAGCAGGGGCGGGACAGCGCTACACCGCTTTGGTTCTCACGAACACCGGAGCAAAGGAATGTGACCTGCGCGGCTTCCCTGGGGTTTCACTCGTTGACGCGAGCGGAAAGCAGATCGGTCAGCCGGCGTCTCGCGAAGGAACTGAAGGCGCAACAGTGATGATTCAACCCGGCGGAACAGCCAGCGCCACCCTTCACACAAGCGCGGCAGGAATGGGCGCTCAGTGTGATCCAACCTCGGCACAACTCCGCGTTTACCCGCCCGCCAATACCGAATCACTCATGATCACTGGCGCCTACAGCGCTTGCGGCGGATTTCGGGTGACGACACTCGTTGCCGGCAGTGCCGGCAACTAACGAAACAGGCCCCCAAAGCAGGCAACTACGCTCTCCTCCACGCTTGCTCTAGGGGGAAGAAATGGGCACCAACGAAGACGCCGGCACCTACCCGGGATTCCACGGGAAAGTCGGAAAAGTCTTTGCGACCTCAGAGTCGTGGTGGCCAGATCGGCCCAGCGCTCCGGAAGGTGCACCCAACATCGTCGTCATCCTTTGCGATGACCTCGGTTACGCCGATACCGCCCCCTACGGCAGCGAGATCGCCACACCCAACATCGACCGCCTCGCAAAAGGCGGCCTGCAGTACACCGATTTCCATTCAACGCCAATGTGTTCGCCCACACGCGCAGCGCTTCTCACTGGGATGAATCCACATGCCGCAGGTGTCGGCACCGTGGCCCACTCTGATCCAGGGTTCCCGGGCTACGCCATGGAACTTGCCGAAGACGTCATCACACTTCCTGAGACTCTTCAGGCGAACGGTTATGCCACCTACATGGTTGGCAAGTGGCATCTAGCGAAAGACTCCGATCAATCCAATGCCGGTCCGCGCCATTCGTGGCCGTGCCAGCGCGGCTTCGATCAGTTCTACGGATTCCTTGATGGATTCACGAATCTTCATCAGCCCCACCGATTAGTTCGCGACAACACTCCGGTGGAAATCGATACCTACCCCGACGGCTATTACTTCACCGACGACATCACCGATGAAGCAATCGCCATGGTTCGCGCGGGTAAAGCTTCAGCGCCGAGCCAACCCTTCTTCCTCTACATCGCCCACGGAGCGATCCATGCTCCGCTGCACGCGAAGGCATCTGACATTGTTGCACAACGAGGGAACTACGACGCCGGGTGGGATGAACTTCGCCTACGCCGATTCGCGCGCCAAAAAGAACTCAACGTCGTCGGCGATGACATTGTGCTTGCGCCGAGAAATACGGAACTGAACAACGACGTCGATCCCTGGGACGAATTAAGCGACACCCAGAAGGTGCTCTATTCGCGCTACATGGAAGTCTTCGCTGCGATGGTGACGAACGTCGACGAAAACACCGGCCGTCTTCTTGATGCCCTCGACGATATGGGCGAGCTTGACAACACCATCGTGATCTTCACTTCCGATAATGGCGCTTCGCGCGAAGGCGAGATGGTGGGCACCAGCGCTTACATGGTGCACCTCACTGCTGGCGACGATATAGACACTGATTTTGAACGCTTTGATCTCATCGGCGGCCCCCAAACCTCACCGCATTATCCGCGCGGATGGGCAATGGCAGGCAACACACCGTTCCGTCTTTACAAGATCAACACCCATGCCGGCGGACATACGGTTCCATTCCTCTTCTCATGGAATGCCGGCCAACTCAACAGCGGTGAAATGCGTCGCCAGTACTCGCATGTCTCGGACATCTTCCCGACACTTCTCGAACTCATTGGGATTAGCGCTCCAACAACTCGTAACGGAACTGACGTAAAGCCCCGAACTGGCTCAAGCATGGCTCCGACATTGCGCAATGCAAGCGCTCCCCCACAGCGAACAGAGGCGCTCTACGAAATGATCGGTCACCGCGGCTTTTACCGCGACGGCTGGGAAATCGTCACGCTGCATCAACCGTTCACACCGTTCAGCGATAGCGAATGGGAGCTGTACGACCTCACTACCGATCGCACCGAACTTCACAACCTCGCCGAAAGTCATCCGGAGAAACTTGCTGAACTCGCCGCTGCTTGGAATGACGCAGCGTGGGATGGTCAGGTCTTTCCGCTTGATGAAGGAACCGGGCTGAAGTACGTGCTCCGACCACCCGAAACCGAAATCGTCCAGCAACCGCTTTCGGTGTGGCCAGGAACCCCAACCCTTGAGCGCTGGCGCTCATTGCAGCTCATCTGGCTGTCTTCGTTTCAGTTCCAAGCACCAATCACGGTCACCGAACAGTCGTTAGGCACGATTGCAGCCCATGGCGACCAAAGTGGCGGCTACGCGCTCTACCTCCTCGAAGATCGTCGACCCACGCTCGTCTTCAACGACGGACGCGGCACGCTGACACTGCTGGCAGGTCCTTCACTGGACGCTGGCGAGCATCTACTGGAGTGTTCCTTCGACGCAATCGGTGGCAACACCTGGAAACTTTCGCTCACCATCGATGGTGTCACGGTCGATGAGCATCCCGAAGTTCCCATGCTCTACGCGATGTCGCCGTTTGAAGGAATCAGCGTTGGCCGCGACCCCCGTTCGCCAGTGTGGTGGGAACGCTACGAAACACATGGTTCGTTTCACTACAACAGCGCGCAAGGACCCGTTCTCTGGATTCCAGGACCCAAGGCACCCGATCAACCTGAAGACGTGGTTGGCCTCTTGCGCATGATTGGTGCAAAGTTCGAATAGCTCGAACGCGCATCCTCTCTAGCTCGGGGCTCCGATGGAATCCCACTCAATCGGAACATGAGCAAAGCCATCGATCAGATTTGAATGGACTCGCGGATAGTCGGCGGGATTGCCCACGAATCGCAAGCCTTCGAACCGAGTGAGAATTTCCTCGAACATGATTCGACCTTCGATACGGGCCAAGTTTGCACCTAGGCAAAAATGCGGACCACCAGCGCCGAAGGCAACGTGATCGTTCGGGTTGCGGCGGACATCGATTGTGTCGGGGTTTTCGAAGGCCCGTTCGTCGCGATTGGCAGAGGCGTAGACCATAAGCACGCGCTCGCCTGCCTTGATCTTTTTGCCTCCGATTTCGGTATCCACCGCCGCCGTCCGAGTGAACTGAATAACCGGAGTGGAGAAACGGAGCAACTCTTCAATTGCCGTTGGGATCACGGAAAGGTCATTGCGAACAATCTCGTACTGATCGCGGTTTTGTAGCAGAGCGAGCGTTCCGGTTGTGATCAAGTTTCGGGTTGTCTCAGAGCCGGCGTTCTGCAAAAGCATGAAGAACAATTCGATCTGGAACGCCGTGAGCTTCTCGCCTTCAACCTCGGCATGAAGCAGGACGCTCATCAGATCGTCGCTGGGGTTCTCAGCTCTTTCGGCGCACATCCCATCGGCGTACATGAACATATCGGTTGCCGCCTGTGCCCGTTCTTCCGGAGTTACCGAGGCATCGAACCCAAAGGTTTTTTCGGTCCACTCGAAAACCTGGGCCCGATCTTCCTCTGGCACACCCACCATGTCGGCAATCACGTGCAGCGGAAGCCACAACGCGAGATCGTGGACGAGGTCAGCACTCGTTTGACCTGCGAGACCATCGATGATGTCGTTCGTTCGTGTGCGAAGCATGTCGCCCAGCTGCGCAACCCTCTTGGGCGTGAAGCCCTTATTGATGATCTTGCGCAGTTTCATGTGGTCAGGCGCATCAAGACTGATCATCAACTGATTGTTGCCACCAGTAGCAGGGTCACTAACGCCATCGTCAATGAACGGATCTGGAGCGTTGCGATAGGTGGACGCATCGCGAGACACCTGCTGGACGTCCGCGTAGCGAGTCACCACCCACAATTTCTCGCCCGCATAGGAGGGGTGATCGAGATATGCCACAGGATCGTTGTCGCGAAGCCATCGGTAGTAGTCGTAAGGAACGCCGTTCGCGTATGTGGCAGCGGTATGAAGAAGTGGTGCATCTACGAATGTGTCAGCCATAAGAACTCCTCTAGGGAACTTGCAACCATTGTGTCAGTCGTGACCCAACAAGGGCCGTCGTTCAGAATCTCTGGTTAGTCGCTCAGGATTGAGGCCATACGTTCGGTGGTATCAATCCATTCCTCGACCATCTCGCGTACGACATCTTTCGTCGGACGGACTTTGTTGAGGCGACCAACGATCTGGCCAACCGGGAAGCCGATGAGTTCGCGAGTGCCGACCCGCTGGGTGCGACGTCCGGCCTCCTGATGAAGAATGCCTTGCAACGGCATGGGCAACGTTCCGGGAGAATCTTCTGATTCCCACGCATCGGTCCAAGCCGTGCGCAACTGTCGGGCCGGCTTACCAGTCATGGCCTTTGAGCGAACGGTGTCTCGTGAGGTTGCCGCAAGCATGTTTTCGAGTGCAGCGGGATTGGTATCGGCTTCGGACACGGTGAGCCACATCGAGCCAGTCCACGCACCCTGCGCGCCGAGAGCAATCGCAGCAGCCATCTGTCGGCCCGTTGCAATGCCGCCTGCGGCAAGTACGGGAATGTCGGGTCCAACTGCGTCGACGACCTCGGGCACCAGCACCATGGTCGAAATCTCGCCGCAATGTCCGCCCGCCTCGGTCCCCTGGGCCACGATCACATCGACGCCTATGGCAACCTGACGTTCCGCGTGCACCTTCGAGCCGGCCAAGCCTCCGACGAGGATGCCGGCTTCGTGGGCCCGTTCAATGACATAAAGCGGGGGCGGCCCAAGAGCGTTGACGATCATCTTCACATTCGGGTGATTGAGACAAACCTCGATCTGGCTCGGACCCATCGCATCGACATTCAGACCGGCGGCAGCAACTTGGCCGCCTTCCAATTCGGGCGGTAATTCGGGAACGTTGTATCGCTCCAACAAATCGTCAACGAATTCTCGATGTTGAGCCGGAATCATGGCGTCGAGGGATTCGAACGATGCGTCCTCTCCCCCACCTTTGCCCACGTAATTCACCGGCATGGCGAAGTCGACGCCATAGGGTTTTCCGCTGACGTGTTCGTCGATCCAGTTGAGCTCGATTTCGAGTTGCTCTGGGCCGAACGCCAGAGCGCCGAGAACACCGAAACCACCGGCGTTTGTAACGGCAGCGACCACGTCTCGACAATGCGAGAAAGCGAAGATCGGAAATTCGATTCCAAGACGCTTGGCGATCGGAGTGCTCATGGGTTCCCCTTTGGTTCCGTAATGGGACTCGCTGGTCACATGTGACATAAGATTCACAAAGCAACACATAATGTAGCATGAAAATACGGGCTGCGCTGTGCCGACGGACACGTCAGCCTGACCGAGGGCCTAGATTGCTAAGGCTGCGCCGACAGGCCAGCCATTCGCCCTGACAAGGAGTTCCCATGAGGACACGAGCCGCAGTCCTGTACGCCCCTCATACCGAGTACAAAATCGAAGAGATCGAACTTGATGAACCCAAGGCCAATGAGGTCCTCGTGCGCTTTGTTGCGAGCGGCATGTGCCACTCCGATGAGCACATGGTTACCGGCGATATGGCAATGGACCCAGCGATCATCGAAATGCTCGGCTGGCAGCAGTACCCAATCATTCTCGGACACGAGGGTGGCGGCATCGTTGAAAAGGTCGGCCCCGGTGTGACCGAACTTAAGGTCGGCGATCACGTCGTTACTTCGTTCGTTCCTTCATGCGGACGTTGCCCCTCGTGTGCAAAGGGTCAGCAGAACCTTTGCGATAGGGGTGCGCACCTTCTCTCTGGTCGCCAGGAAGATGGAACCTCTCGCCACCACCTTCTTGATGGCACCGACCTCGCAACGATGTGCTGCCTCGGCACGTTCGCTGAGCATTCGGTCATGAACATCAATTCGCTTGTCAAGGTTGAAGAAGATCTTCCCCTCGACAAGGCCTGCCTCGTCGCTTGTGGCGTCACCACCGGCTGGGGTTCCGCCACCTACGCAGCTGAAGTTGCACCCGGCGACACCGTCGTTGTCATCGGCACCGGCGGCGTTGGCATGAACGCTGTGCAAGGCGCACACCTTGCGGGCGCCCGCTACGTCATCGCTCTCGATCCGGTCGAATTCAAGCGTGAACAATCACAGAACTTCGGCGCAACCCACGTCGCTTCCGACGTTGCCGAGGCACAGGCACTGCTTGGCGAACTCACATGGGGACGCATGGCCGACAAGGTCATCGTCACCGTCGGCGAAGGCAAGGGCGCCGACCTCGAGTCGTACATGAGCATGGTTGGCAAGGGCGGCCGCTTGGTATTCACGGCCGTTGCCAACATGAACGAAAACGATGTGCAGCTCAACCTGTTCGCATTCGCTATGCAGCAGAAGCAACTCATCGGAACCATCTTCGGCAGCGCCAACCCGCGTTATGACATTCCGAAGCTTCTCGGCCTCTACCGCAGCGGCCAGTTGAAGCTCGATGAACTCGTCACCCGCACCTACACCCTCGATCAGATCAACGAGGGCTACCAGGACATGCGTGACGGCAAAAACATCCGCGGCGTCATCGTTTACTGATTTCGGCCTACAACTGGATTCATCCGCACACGGCGGGTTCGATTGACTGAAAGGTCAGCGGACCCGCCGTTGTAGTGGAGCTGCATGACAGCTGCACTCGGTCTGCTGATCACATGCCCCGGAGCGACCAACCGGCGCAAACCGGTCGGGGTAGGCGATGCCCGCATCGACGCCACCGAGAAACACACAGCCGCATTCCGTACACGCCCATCCTGTCTTTGCTATTTCGACGAGTTCGACACCACCGATACCAAAAGCGGCAGCAACCGATTCGGTCGATTTCGCCCAGCGACCCTTCGTATCGTCGGTCATGTCGCGATCTTCGTTGTCTGGCGACGGAAGAGTCTCCCCCGCCATCACCGCGCCGAGAGTTGCGCAGGCTATGAGGTCTTCAAGAGCAGTTGCATCCGCAGCACCCGGGTGCTGACCTGAACGCGCGGTTGCGTCGAGGACCTGCAGAGACGAGTGCACCCGAAGAACGAGAGCTCCTTGCGCAGGGGGACGCCGTGTGTGCCAGAGCCCACCCCCAACCAGAAGGTCAGCGCGATTGGCCACAGCTGTGGCCAATGGTTCGGGCTGCACAAATCCGCCGCTCAGAACAAAGGTATTCGTGACGGCCGTGATGACCATCCGTCGCCAGTGAGTACCGATATCGGTGAGTCGTTCCGAGCGCATCTGTTCGATCGGCTCGGATGGTGCAAGGTGCTCGACGAGCAGTGCCTCGAGAATGACCCAGATCGATTCGACCGCAGTCTCAGGATCCTCAGAGGGCATGCCAAGTTGAGCAGCAATAAACGCCTGACGAAGAACTGTTTCTGCTCGCTCACGATTGGCATCGCCATAGGTGAAGAGTTCTACTGACTCAGTCCCGGACACAGGCTGATTCTTACCTCGGCTCCCCCAGTCGTGGGGGACCGAAGAACGAATCTTCCGTTACGCGACGTCAATGACCGCGACAGTCCGACCTAGTCTCGTGATGTGGAGACGACCGTGACGACAATCGATTCAGTGGTTTCGACCACTTCAACGCTCATCGGCCCAAACGGAACTGCGCCAGGGCTCGCCTTCATTGAACAGCAATCGAAACCACTCGAAGACTCAAGCGGCGAAGGCACCGCAGCACTGCCGTTACTGGCAGGTGGAATCATCTTTCTTGTGGTCTTCACCACGATTTTTGTGCGCTCATGGCGCCGCAAGCAGCGCCGCACTGCGCAGCCCTAACCCGCCTCAGCGTCGCAGCAGTGAAAGCAAGCGAAGGATCTCGAGGTAGAGCCACACGATCGTTACGGTGACACCGAGAGCGGCAAGCCATTCCATCCGGCGAGGCGTAGTTCCGGCCTCTACTGACTGCTCGATGAATGCAAAGTCAATCGCCAGGTTCATGGCTGCGACGATGCAGATGACGACGCTGATCCCGATTCCAAGGGGTGTCGGGCTATTCCAGAAGGTGATGTTGGCACCGAAGATCGAAAAGATCCAAGAGGCGAGATACATCACCATGATGCCGCCAGTCGCAGCGACGGTGATGAGGACAAACTTTGGAGTGACCTTCACGATACGCGTCACGTACAACACGAACATCACGAGGATGACACTCAGCGTCGCGAGCACCGCTTGTACGACGATGCCGTCATACATTTGGTTGTAATAGGCGGAAATAGCACCGAGAAATGCACCTTCGAAGAGTGCATACAACGGTGCAGTGGCGGGGCCCCACTTTGGCTTGAAGATGGTGGCAAACGCGAACCCAATCGCAGCAAGCGCAGCGATGATTGTCCAACCAGGGAACGAAGTTGTGCTGACCACAACGGTCTGGCGCGTTGCCGTGTCGAAAACTTCTTGAGTGGTCTGATTCACCTGAGACCAGCCGACCCAACCCGAGACGCAGATGATCGCAAACATCACACCAAGAGCTGACATGGTGCCGCCGTAGGTCATCGTGCGTGTGACCGGCGAGGTGCCATAGCCCTCGGCGATGACCTGCTCGAAGCGCTTGTCATTTAGAACGGGATTCGAAGCCATTGCAGTCCTTTCAAAGACTTAAGCTTAACCATTGTAGGAACCAACAGCGCTCAATAGGCGCCACCCCACCACGTCAGTCGTTTCGTGCGATTTCCAGACGGCCTTCGTGCTCGCGAACCTCGAAGGTGTTGATTGAACCCTTCTCATCGCGCCGACCAGCAGCTGACAGTTTTGAGCCAGTGCCTTCTTGATCAAACCGCCAGAAATGGCTCAGACACACAATCTCTTCGCCGTCGACTGCTCCTGCAGTTCCAAGGTGGGCCCACTGATGAGGACACCTCGCGGCGCACGCAACTGCGCGACCCGATGCAGTTCGCCAGACCACGACGTCGCCGCTTTGACGTTCGACCGTCACGATCTGACCGATCTCAAGGTCTTCGGCGGCCATAACGTCTATCCAATGCACCAAGTCAGGGTACCGCTGCATCGAAATCCAACAGAATCTTTGGCAAATAGTCGAACACCGCCTATTCCCCGCCTACCATCGCCGCCGTGGATTCATTCAAGGACCTTGTCGATGGGAACAACGCTTTCGCTGCCCGCTTCCCCAATGCTTCGCTCTCACCGATTCCCCAACAGCACCTTGCGGTCGTCACCTGTATGGATTGTCGAATCGATCCCCTTGTCATTTTTGGATTCGAGGCCGGCGATATCCACGTCATGCGCAATGCTGGCGCTCGGATTACGCCGGACATGCTTCGTTCGCTCATCAAATCGGTGAACCAACTCGAAGTCGACCGCATCGCAATCGTGCACCACACCGACTGCGGTGCCGCCAAAATCGATCTTCCCGGGCTACGGGCCAAGGTCCTTGCCGCTACTGGCTCCGATCCCGACAACGTTGACTTCCACCTCATCGGCGATCATGCAGCAGCACTCGACGCCGATATCGAAGCGGTGCGCACATGCCCGTATCTCCCGGTGGGCACTGCAATCGCTGGCTTTCTTTATGACGTTGCGACGGGAATTGCTCACCCGCACGACTCCACTTTCGTCGGCTAATTCCCGAGCCGATACCGTCGCACTAATGACAGCGGCGCAGAACTCTTCGACCGCTTAGACGTCGAGGAATCGAGAGACTGCTATACCGGCGCCGATTGCACCGATTGCGATACCGACGACACCAAGCGTGATGAAGATGACGGTCATCTCTCCGCCGCTTACCTGGAACCCACCTACTAAGGGGATGTCCTGCGCACTTGGCAACCACTTCTGGAAGAACGGTTTAAACGCCGCTAGTGCACCGATCGCTACGAACGCCCCAATCAAGCCCTGGATAAGACCTTCCAGCATGAACGGCACTCGAATAAACCAGTTTGTGGCCCCAACGAGTTTCATCACTTCGATTTCTCTGCGACGGGCGAACATTGCCATTCGAATGGTGTTGAGAATGAGGAGACCTGCTGCTCCCAAGAGGAATGCAGCGATCACAAAAATACCCACGGTGAGCCGACTCGAGAGTTGCTGAATAAGCCGAATCGTCTTGGAAGCAAACACAACCTGGTCGACACCTGAACGCCCCTCAAAAGTGAGTCCAAGTGATTCAACCGCGTCAACGTCCTTGTTCACCGGTTCGATCCGGAACGAGGGCGGGAGGTCTTCGGCAGTCACGCTGTCGATGAGCTCAGGTGAATCGGCGAAGAGGCTCTTGAACTCGCTGTAGGCCTGCTGCTGATCGACAAAGACGACCTTTGAAACCTCAGGACTTTGATCGAGATCGTTCTGCAGCGAATCAATCTGCTGCTGCGTAGCGTCGATTCGTAAGAACACCACGAACTCGATGCCTCCCTGCCAGCGCTTTGTGGCATTTTCAACGCCGGAGCGGAGCATGAGCGATGCGCCAACCAACGCCAGGGAGACAGCAACTGTCATGATCGACGCAAGCGTGATCGTGACGTTACGTCCGAGATTAGAAGTGGTCTCGCGAACGAGATAGTCAAACTTGACTGGCATCGAATCGTCCTATTCGTAGACGCCGCGCGCCTGGTCGCGAACGATGGAACCGCGATCAATTTCAATCACTCGACGACGCATGGTGTCGACGATGCCGCGATCGTGGGTGGCCATAACAACGGTTGTACCGGTCTTATTGATGCGATCGAGCAATTTCATGATGCCGACTGATGTCGCTGGATCAAGGTTTCCCGTTGGCTCGTCGGCAAGAAGAATGAGCGGACGGTTTACGAAGGCTCGAGCGACAGAAACTCGCTGCTGCTCACCACCAGAGAGTTCGGTAGGAAAACTGTCGGACTTATGGCCGAGCCCTACAAGATCGAGAATGGCTGGAACCTGACTTTCGATCACACTGCGAGGACGTCCGATAACCTCGAGGGCGAAGGCAACATTCTCAAAGACCGTCTTGGTCGGGAGAAGCTTGAAGTCCTGGAAGATGCAGCCGATGTTCCGGCGCAGATAGGGAACCTTCCAAGTGGAGAGACCACCAATATCCTTGCCCGCCACATAGATATGGCCCTGCTCCGGAGTCTCTTCCTTATTGAGAAGCCGAATGAAGGTCGACTTCCCAGAGCCTGAAGCACCCACGAGGAAGACGAATTCGCCCTTGGCGATCTCGACGTTGGCGTCGCGCAGTGCGACGGTCGAATTCTTGTAGGTCTTGGTGACGTTTTCGAGAGTAATCATGATGAGGGGCGCCCAGCGGGACTGAACGCCTACGAGGCTAGACGGGCAGAGCTGGCAACTGGTGCCACTCCCCTGACCCGCACCAATACAACGATCTCGCCGATGCACTCATGTAATCCGAGACAAACGGTGCCATCACCGCCACTGTGCATTTCTCAGTCGTCGTCGGCCTCATGTAACGCACGAGCGATTGCTGGTTCAAGGGTCCACGCTGTAGCTGGCAGATGATGTTCCTTCGTCCACGCCACTGTAAGAAAATCACTATCGGAATCAGCGAGCATCTCTGCTCCGATATCGGGGTGTCGACGATAAAGCCCAACCGAACGCTTCCACGTCGACCTCGACGATGACCACCGTGAAACATCTGATTCAGTTTTTATAACGGTGATGGCGAGCACCGTCGCGATGACACGACCCGGAGTTCGCAGACCCGACGTCAACTTTCCGCAATCATGCAGCAGAGCGGCGGCGAGCACTGGGCGTGTTGCCTTCTGCCCCAATGACACTTCGACTCGCCGGGCGACGGCGGCGGAATGACGCCGGTCTGGCCCTGACAACGAACGCCAGATAGCTCGCTCACCGGGCAAGAGTTGCGATTCCGCCCAACTCTGTCCTGCGGCAGATGGACCACCAGGTCGCAGGCTGCCGAAGAACCGCCGAATCAAATGACTGAGGCGGGACATAGAGCAGTTGCAGATCCCTAGACCAGGTGTGCGCTGCAAGAGCGCGCTTGGGGCATTTCGGCAAGAACGGCATCGTCGATCGGATTGCCGCAACTGTCACAGAGACCGTACGAACCTTCGTCCAGGCGCTCGAGAGCACGTTCGACTCCGTCAAGTTCCTCGCGAAGGACTGAAGCCAACTGACGATCATCGGGCTCACCGCCATCGATGACCGTCAACGAATCAGCGACAACGACGTTGCCCTGTGCATCGGCAGCGACGAAGTGTTCCTCGACCATGACATCACCCTCGGCGTCGACGATCGTGATGGTTTCATCGAGAACGATGTCACCGTCTTCGTCGAAGATCGCAACGGTTTCATCGATCATGAGATCGCCTTCGTCGTCGGTAACGATCGTCTTATCGTCGATCACGACAACACCATGACCATCGACTTCGAGAATGTCGATTGTCTCCACGTGCTCGCCGATGACGGATCCGTCCTCGTCGAGAATGTCCTCGGACAAAACAATTTCGTCCACAAGTTCAACCTCATTGTCGGAAAATCGATCGGGGGCAGACCATTCACCTGAGTTACTCATGGAGATGAGGCTAGCGGCGAGATGCCTGAGCTCGCGGATGAGCCGCCTCGTACACCGCAAAGAGTCGGTCGTTCGAGACCATCGTGTACACCTGAGTCGTCGCGATAGAAGCGTGACCCAGCAGTTCCTGTACTGCCCGAATATCAGCTCCGTGATCGAGCATGTGCGTGGCGCAGGAGTGGCGCAAAACGTGCGGAGTCAGACGAGCGCCAAGCCCGGCAGCGTCTCCATATTTTCGAACAATTGCCCACGCGCCCTGGCGCCCGAGGCGACCGCCGCGGGCATTCAGAAAGACAGCATCTGCGTCAGAGCGAGTCGCAAATCGTTCTGGCGCGAGATCGCCACGTCCAGCTTCCTCAAGCCAACTCGCCAACGCAACGCGCGCCCACCGTCCAATCGGAACGACACGTTCTTTCGAGCCTTTTCCGAAGAGTCGCAACAATCCAGCATCGAGGTCAACGTCACTAAGACTCAATGCACAAACTTCCGAGATGCGCGCACCAGTGCCGTAGAGAACCTCAAGAATTGCACGGTCGCGACGTGCAATCGCCGTTTCGCCTTCCACTTGATCCAGCAGTGCGGTCACCTCAGTTTCAGTTAACGCTTTTGGAAGTCCCGCAGGAACTCTGGGTGTCTCAATCCCCGCCGATGGATCTATTGCCGAAAGCCCCTCGTCGGAACGGAATCGATGTAGCGATCGAACTGAGACCGTGGCCCGTTTCACAGACGATGGCGCCAAGCCTCGCTCTCGAAGTACTCCGACATATGCGTCGAGATCTGTCGCCCGAACCGCATCGAGCGTTCGTCCCGTTTCAGATAGCCAAAGGCAATAGGCGGTGAGATCTCGACGATACGCAGCAAGCGTGTTCACCGAACGACCGCGCTCGGCCGTCAACCATGTCAGAAACTCCTCAACATCGAGAGGAAGTTCCCAATCCTCAGAGGGCTCAGCCACCGCCAACCAGTGTCGCCGCCAGATAGAGACCAATCACCGTTTTCGTGTCGATGAGTGAACCATCGGAAATCATCGCAAACGACTCTTCGAAGGTGAACCGTTCGATCGTCATATGTGACTCCTCAATCCCTTGAACATCGCGCGGCACCGATTCAAGGTTGCGACCCAGGTAAATCCAGGAGAGTTCGTCGCTAAAGCCAGGAGCGTTAGCAAACGTTCCTAGGAGTTCCAACGTTCCGGCTCGCATCCCGATCTCTTCACCAAGTTCACGTTGAGCCGTTTCAGCGGGAGGCTCGTCGGCCACATCACGTTTGCCCGCAGGAATTTCAAGAATGTACTGATCGAGAGACGGACGATACTGACGAACCATGATTACGCGGCCATCGTCATCAACGGGGACTACAGAAACTGCGCCGGGATGACGCACGATGTCACGACTGAACGATTCACCTTCGGGCGAGACGAAGTCGGCCCGAACAAGATCAAAGATGTAACCGCCATGCAGGACGACTTCGTCGACCTTGCGGAACTGCTCACTCACGCTGTCAACGACTCGGAATCGAATTCGGGGAGATGTGGATTGCGACCATCGGACCGTGACAATGCTGCGGCGATGAACTCACGGAACAACGGTGCGGGACGTTCTGGCCGACTCTTGAATTCAGGGTGCGCCTGCGTGCCGATCCAATATGGGTGATTCTTGAGTTCGATGAACTCAACAAGACGACCATCGGGTGAGGTTCCTGAACAAACAAAGTCTGACTCATCGAATCGGTTTCGAAACTTGGAGTTGAACTCGTAGCGGTGACGATGCCGTTCCGAGACGACTTCGGATTCGTAGATTTCGGCAACGCGTGAGCCCGGTTGAAGTTTGGCAACACAAGCACCCAATCGCATCGTTCCACCCATGTCGGTGACATCTCGCTGAGTTTCCATCAGATCAATGACGGCAAACGGAGTCTGCGGATCGAATTCGCTCGAATGCGCACCAGCCATACCAAGGATATTGCGCGCGTATTCAATAGTCATGACTTGCATGCCAAGACAAAGCCCAAGACAGGGAAGGTCGTTTTCTCTGGCGTACTGGGCAGCAGCGATCTTTCCTTCAACTCCACGTTCGCCGAAGCCGCCAGGAATGACGATGCCGTCGAGCTCGCCCAACCGTCCGTCGGCCGTCATTGCTTCGACGTCTTCAGCCTGCACCCATTCAATCGAAACATCGGCTGCGTGAAAGAAGCCTCCGTGTTTCAGCGATTCGACAACGGACAAATATGCGTCAGGGAGCGCAACGTACTTACCAATGATTCCGATACGAACCGGAATGTTTGAGTTTTCGACGCGGTCAACGAGGATTTCCCACTCCGACAAATCGATCTCGCGGTCGGTGAAGCCGAACATCTTGCAGACGTACTCATCGAGGCCTTCTTCGTGCATGATGAGCGGAACCTCGTAAAGGTTTCGCGCATCAGCAGCATTAACGACTGCTTCAACAGGAACGTCACACAGATTTGAGATCTTGCGCTTGAGGTCGGGAGAAAGCGCCGCTTCGCTTCGACAAACAATGATGTCGGGCTGAATGCCGCGGCTGCGTAGTTCCGTCACCGAGTGCTGCGTGGGCTTGGTCTTTTGCTCGCCCGACGGCCCAATAAACGGCACCAAGGTCACGTGCACATAGCAAACGTTCTCGCGACCGACATCGAGCCGGAACTGCCGAATGGCCTCGAGGAACGGGAGGATCTCGATATCACCCACGGTTCCACCGATCTCGGTGATGACAACGTCGACCGAGTCGTCGGCCAAGCGAGTGATACGGCGCTTGATTTCGTCTGTGATGTGTGGAATGACCTGCACGGTCTTGCCCAGGTAATCGCCACGGCGCTCTGCGGCGATCACGGCAGAGTAAATCGAGCCAGTTGTGGCATTTGAATCGCGACTTAACGGCTCGTCGATGAAGCGTTCATAGTGCCCAAGATCGAGGTCGGTTTCGCCGCCGTCGTCGGTGACAAAGACTTCACCGTGTTCGAACGGGTTCATCGTGCCGGGATCAACGTTGAGGTACGGATCGAGTTTCTGCATCGTGACTCGAAGGCCACGGCTCTTGAGCAAACGGCCGAGCGACGATGCTGTGATGCCCTTTCCCAACGAAGAGGCCACACCCCCTGTGACGAAGATGTGCTTGGTCATTGGAGGGGCCTCCCGGCGTTAGTCAACACGTCGGGATTTCATCGTAGCCCCGTTCTGAGTGCCTCGGTGTGGATTGCTCGGTGACTTCAGACCGGAACTGATCACCGGCTCAGGATTGCGTGCTTTCGAGCAACTCGCGAGCGTGCTGCTGGGCCGTTGACGATTCCGGAGTTCCCGACAACATTCGAGCGAGCTCGGTCACTCGCTCCTCGCCATTGACTACAGAGATCTTCGTCGTCGTTGTCGAATCGGTTGCAACCTTGTCAACGACCACATGGGCATCGGCCCAGCTCGCGACCTGGGCGAGATGGGTAACAACAAGTACCTGATGGTCAATCCCAAGTGCCGCGAGTGAACGCCCCACAGCGACTGCCGCTGCTCCTCCAATTCCCGCATCGACCTCGTCGAAGACCAACACCGGCGGGCCTTCGGTGAGTACAAGCCGCAAGGCCAACATGGCGCGGGCGAGTTCTCCACCCGAGGCCACCTTGGCCAACGGTTGGAGTTCCATGCCGGGATTGGCAGCAAACCGGAAGGTGACATCACGCCCGGCAACGCCAGCAACCTCAACCTCTAAACGGGCTTTCGGCAGAGCGAGATCGGGAAGATGAGCCTGAACCGCGTTGGCTAAGGCCGGTGCGGCGAGACAGCGAGCCTTGGAAACCACCGTCTCTGCTTCGTTGAGCGCAGAACGGGCAACGAGAATCTCCGAATCGAGCGCGGCTGCGAGTTCATCGTGACCCTCGAGTTCGACCAACCGGCGATTGGCATCGTCTCTCCACGAAATGACTTCTTCCAGGGTCTCGCCATATTTGCGACGCAAGTCCTGAAGGAGTTTGCGACGGTCACCGATCGCAGCAAGTTTCTCGGGATCGCTTTCGATGCCTTCGGCAGTGGATCGCAGTTCACGGGCAAGGTCATCGAGTTCGGCTTGCGTATCTCGAAGCCGGGCGACCACCGCGCCAAAGAGCGTTCGGTCGCCAAGTCCGGCCACGGCGCGACCAACCGCATCGGTCGCTCCACCGTCGGCACTGAGCGCATCAAGAGCAAGAACTGCCGCATCTCGATATCCGCCCGCATCTGCGAGCAATTCCGCCTGAGATCGAAGGTTTGCGTCTTCGTCGGGATCGTCGAGGGCGGCAGCTACGAGTTCCTCGACTTGAAACCGAAGAAGATCAATTTCGCGTGCTCTGTCCCTGGGGTCACCCCCCAACGAGGAACGCTGGGCCTCGAGGTCAATGACGCGCTGGCGAGCAAGGCGCAACGGTTGCAGATCTACCCCACCGAACCGATCGAGGGCCTGGCGCTGCACAGAGCCTGTGAGCAACGACTGATGGTCGTGTTGGCCGTGAAGGTCGACGAGGCGGCGGCCCACCTCTGACAGCTCGGCAATCGTTGCGAGGCTGCCATCGATGTAGCCGCGAGATCGGCCTTTGGCTGGCACCACCCGTCGGACAACGCATTCACGATCTCCGAGATCAAAGCGGCCCTCGACAATCGCTTCATCGGCACCGGGACGAACCATGGAGGTCTCGGCCTTCCCGCCCACCAATAATTCGATGGCAGTGACGACAAGCGTTTTGCCAGCTCCGGTCTCGCCCGTCACCGCGGTCATGCCCGGAGCAAACACGAGCGAGAGTTCTTCGATCACACCGAGATTGCAGACTCGAAGTTCGCTCAGCATTGGGTCGACCCTTGACTATCGATCGGACAGACCGAACTTGGCCTTGAGGATGGCGTGGAAATCGCGAGGTCCGGAAAGAACAAGTCGGGCGACGTGGTTCGATGCACGACAGCGGACGATGTCGCCTGGTTGCAGATCGCCGAGATGTCGACCATCGACGACTAACGCCGCTTCGCGGTTACCCGAAACAGTGAGACAAACATCGGAATCGTCATCAAGAATAAGGGTGCGATCAAACAGCATGTGCGGGGACACCGGAGTAAGCAGTAACGCACGATGCGTTGGCTCGACGATTGGTCCACGCGCAGAAAAGGCATACGCCGTTGAACCGGTGGCCGTTGCAACGATGAGACCATCTGCCGCGTACGGCGTGAAGTACGCGCCGTCGAGGGCAACATCGAGACGGATGGTGTGCCCCGCTGCGGTCTTTTCAAGAACTGCTTCATTGAGAGCGAGAACTGCGGTTTCTGTAGCTCCACCCGAAGGTGCATCGATTTCAATATCGAGAAGCATTCGTTCTTCGATGAGATGCTCACCAGCGAGGACCCGCTCAAGCGCAGGGCGTAGTCCGTCGGGTTCGATGTCGGTGAGGTAGCCAAGTGTTCCAAGATTTACGCCCAGCACTGGAACCTCGTGACGAGCGACGAGTGCGACAGTTCGAAGCATCGTTCCGTCGCCACCGAGGCTGACGGCAAGGTCGAGACCTTCGACAAGTTCGGCATCGGAGACGCCGAGATCAGAGCGTCCTAGAAGTGCGGCGTCTTCGACCGGGAGCACCACACGGTGGCCGTCGTTGATGAGCCAAGCAATGGTGTCGAGCGCGACTGATGCCGCTTCCTCTCGAAGGGGATGCACCACAAATGCGAACGCAGCCATGATCAGTCTTCCCCGCCGGGCAGTGCAACGTCGTCGAGGCATCCGGTGACAAGATCGAATGCCGCGTCAAGCGATGAGCGGTCAAGAAAGCAATGACGACCAATCGGGTCGACGGACCCGGCGAAGCGGCCCAGAAGAATGAACTCCACGTTTCCGTCAGAACCTGTGATGGGCGAAACCATGACCCCCATGATGGCCGCATTCCGCTCCAGAAGCGCACCCGATACCTCGGCCAGGACCCGACGCCAGATGAGCGGGTTATCGACGATGCCTTTGCCCTTGCTCACTTCGGTACGACCAGCCTCGAACTGCGGCTTCACGAGCAGGACGTAGACCGCCCCTGGAGCCGCTGCTGCGCCGAGGGTGTCGAGCACCAGGGCCAGCGAGATGAAGGACAAGTCACCCACGACGAGATCCACGACTGGACCAAGTTGCGCCGGATCGACTGTTCGAAGATTGGTTCGTTCAATCGAATGGACTCGGGGGTCGCCCTCCAATTTTTCGTGGAGTTGGTTATGCCCTACATCAACCGCAACAACCTCTGAGGCGCCGTACTGCAAAACACAATCGGTGAAACCACCAGTAGAGGCTCCGGCATCAAGAACTCGAGCACCCGCAACAATGTCTTGCAGTGCAAAGTGTTCAACTGCACCTTCAAGCTTTGCTCCGGCTCGGCTCACAAACTTTGGAGGCGGACCGTGGACCAGAACCGCCTCGGAAGCATCGACCATACGTGAGGCCTTTGTTGCTGGAGCCCCTCCGACTGTGACGCGTCCGGCAGCGATATCGGCCTGAGCACGCTCGCGCGATGAGGCCAAACCACGACGCACTAGTTCGAGATCAAGTCGACGGCGAGCCCCCATAGGTGGTGACGCTACTTACCGATGTCGCTGCCCGACAGGGCCTCTGTAACCAAGTCGTGAAGTGTGTTCGCCACAACATCGGGATGCGGTTGCACCGGGAGATCCGCTTGCGAAGTAACGCCGGTGAGAACGAGAGCGAACTTCCATCCGAGCGTGAGAGCGAACTGACCGTCGGTATCGGGACGATCGCCAACCATGACACCGCGAGGACCCAACAACGCATGGACCATGTCGGCGATGGGTTGATGGGGCTTGCCTGCGATCTCCGGAGTGACGCCGGAAGCAACGGCAATCGATGCGAGCAGTGCCCCGCCTCCGGGTACAGGCCCAGCAGCGGTGGGATAGGTGGCGTCATCGTTGGTGCCGAGTAAACGAGAGCCATTACGAACAGCCGTGGAAGCGGCAGTCATCCGCTGGTAATCGAAGGTCGGGTGATAGCCGACCACCACAACATCGACGATCGCACCCACTGCGGACGGATCGCTCGCATCGATAGTTTCCACATCGCGACGCTGCAGCTCGTCGACAACTCCAGGCCCAGCGCAGACAAGGGCACGAGAACCGCGAGGGACCATCGCAGCCGCGGCCATCGCCGAGGTGATCACACCATTCGATGCATCAATGCCATGGCGTTCGAGCTTGGCCGCGATGTCGTCACGTCGACCGAAAGAGAAGTTCGTGACGAATCCGACATGCTCTCCGACATCGCGCAACGCGGCAATGGCTTCGGCGGCTCCGGCGATGGGCTCATCCTCCAGCCACACGACTCCATCGAGATCAAGGGCCCATGCCATTTCGAGAGTCTCCCATCTCTTCAATCGAATCGTGACGACCGACCAAATTCGTTCGCGTCACTCACCTTTGCGCGTCTGCTAGTACTACTCAGTGCCACGATTCGAACCATTCATCGGTATTCGCTACGACACCGCAACGCTTGATCCCGCGCTCGTCACCGCTCCCCCCTACGACGTGATCAGCCCAAGCGATCGGGCTGCCCTTGTTGCCAGCGCTCCGACCAATGTGGTTCGCATCGATCTACCCATCGAGGGCAACGACCCCTACGGTGATGCCGCACAACAGTTCGCGCAGTGGCGCTCTGCAGGAGTGCTCGTCGACGACCCTCAGCCCTCATTCACGGTCTACCGAATGGATGCCCCCGACGAGAACGGCGTTATCAGGCACACCACTGGAGTCATCGGAGCGATGGAACTCAGCCGTCCGGGCGAAGGCGACATTCTTCCGCACGAGTTCACCACTCCGAAGGCAAAAAGCGACCGACTCGACCTTCTTCGATCCACCCGCTCCAACCTTTCCGCAGTCTGGGGGCTCTCCCCCGCCCAAGGCCTCACGGCGCTTCTCGAGAGCACGGAGGCTCCGTTGTGTCGATTCGAAGCCGACGGCGTGACTCATACGGTGTGGCGAATCACCGATACCGCTCGCATCGATGCAATCCGCGCGGCAATCGGTTCAGCACCGATCGTCATCGCCGACGGGCACCACCGCTACGAAACCTCTCTCGCGTATCGAGACGAACGCCGAGCATCCGACGACAACGGAGGCCAAGCCGACGCGGTCATGACGTTCGTTGTTGAACTCGTCGAGGATGAACTCGATGTCGGCCCGATCCACCGTTTGCTCTCGGGCCTGCCCGAGGGTTTCGATCTTCGTGCCGCCTTTGACCCGTTCTTCGAAATCGAAGCATTTCGCTTCAACGACGCCCCAACGGTTCGTCGCATCCAAGAACTTGGCGGACTCGTTCTCGTAGTACCAGGCGACGCGTGGTTGCTTCGCCCTCGCCCCGAGACCATTTCCGCAACTCGAGATCTTGATTCCAGTCGACTTGACCTCGCCCTCGCGTCACTGCCCGATCACACGTTGGTGTACCAACATGGCGTCGAGCACATTCGCTTAGCGGTTGATTCAGGTGCCGCTCAAGCTGGCGTCCTATTGCGCCCAGTCACCATCGATCAGATCATCGAGATCGCTAAGGGCGGCGAGAAGATGCCACCAAAGTCAACGTTCTTTGCGCCCAAACCCCGCACTGGCGTGGTTTTCCGTTCCATCGATTAGTCACGCAACCAACGAAGCGCACCGAACTCCGCCAACGCACTCGATAACGCAAACGGGCCGACCCGAAGGCCGGCCCGTTTCATTTCACTTCGTGTCAGAACAACTCACGCAATGGTGATTGATTCATCGAGATAGACGTCTTGGATGGCATTGAGGAGCGCGACCCCCTCGGCCATTGGTCGCTGGAATGCTTTACGGCCAGAGATGAGACCGGTGCCACCACCACGCTTATTAATGACCGCAGTGCGCACTGCGTCGGCGAGGTCTGAGGAGCCCTTAGATTCGCCGCCGGAGTTGATCAGGCCGATGCGGCCCATGTAGCAGTTGGCAACCTGCCAGCGGGTGTAATCGATGGGGTGGTCAGAGACGAGATCGCCGTAAACAAGTTTGGAGGTCTTTCCATATCCCTCAAGGACGTTGTAGCCGCCGTTCTTGGTCGGGAGCTTCTGCTTAATGATGTCGGCTTGGATGGTGACGCCGAGATGGTTGGCCTGGGCGGTGAGATCGGCGGCGTCGTGGTAATCGACTCCATCGACCTTGAACGCGTTATTGCGGAGGTAGCACCACAAAACGGTGAACATGCCGAGTTCGTGAGCTCGCTGGAATGCCTCGGCGACCTCGATGATCTGATGATGCGATTCGGGTGAGCCGAAGTAGATGGTTGCACCAACCCCGGCAGCGCCGAGTTCGTAGGCCTCTTCAACGGTCCCGAACATGATCTGGTCGAACTCGTTGGGGTAGGTCATGAGTTCGTTGTGATTGATCTTCACAATGAACGGGATGCGGTGCGCGTACTTGCGAGACATCGTGCCGAGAACGCCGAAGGTGGTGGCAACGGCGTTGCAGCCACCTTCGATCGCGAGCTTGATGATGTTCTCGGGATCGAAATACATCGGGTTGGGGGCAAACGATGCAGCGCCCGAATGCTCGATTCCCTGGTCGACAGGAAGGATCGACACGTAACCAGTGTCGGCGAGACGTCCGTGGCCGAACATCGACTGAAGGTTGCGCAGGACCTGCGGCGAACGATCTGACTGCAGATAGACCCGTTCGACAATGTCGCCGCCCGGCTGCGTCAGTTGATCTGCAGTAATGCCCTTACACGTAAAAGTCAGCAACTCTTCGGCTTCGTCGCCGAGTAGTCCTTTGATGTCGGTCATGCCTCTCCTCGATCATCTGATGCGCCTGTGCCCATCAGACCAGTTAGATGTGCAGACGCACATCGATCCGTTGTTCGGGAGCGAGCCTAGGCCAGCCAGACCGACCAGATGATCGTGTCGAACCTGCCGTGACAGTGCCTTAGAGACCGTGCCTTAGAGATTGAGGTCTTCGACGCGTGGCTCGAGTACTGACCGAATCCGCACCCCAGATCGGGCGCTGAGAATTTTCTCGGCATGAACCTCGGTGCGAGTTGCAGTGGAACCGCCAGCACGAAAGAACCGGCGGCGAATCCGGCCCACGACGACCACGTCGTCGCCCTCGACGAGCTTTACCGCAGCCGCGGCCGGATTGGGCCAAACGACCGGCACCGACTCAGCCGGTGCTTCGTCCGAACGCACGGTGAGATCAGGCGACATGAGTTCATCGCCAGAAGCCAGCACGCGGAACTCTGGGTCTCGACGTATGAGGCCTCGGAGAACGACAAGGTTGGAACCGACAGGCACCAGTTCTGTGCTGCAGTTCGACTTGTTTGGTGCGGTTGAAGCGGTGCGACGTGTTGTGACGGTGCCCGGGTTTAAGGCAGCACCACTGTTTAGGCAGCACCTTGGGTTGAAGTCCTAGCCCGGAGTGATGTTGTTGCGCTTCGTTGTGAAATAGCGACCATGAGGCCTCCCAGAATTGTGATCGGACGAACGCCGACCGACGGTCACTGGGGGAAGTGATGCAAAACGTAGAACCGGGGTGAGACAGATCAGCGAAGCGCCCGAACCCGGAGACGGACATCGGCGAAATCGGGATCGACGTTCTCGATTCGACCAAACATTGTGCGGGCCTTTGGAAGATCTCCTGATCGTTCGTAGAGATCAGCCAACACATAGGCACGTCGCAGATGATGAGGCATCGGGCGTTTGGGAAAATTGAAACTCTGTTCGAGAAGCGAAATCGCACCAGCGAGATCATTTCGGTCGGCCAGCGAACCGGCCATAACGATGCGGCCCTCTGTGACCAACTCTGCGCTCGGAGACGCAGCACGGAGCTCGTCCCAAAGTTCGCCAACCTGTGTCCACTGACGCATTGCGCGGTAGCAATCGGCGAGCACCGGATGTTGATCAGTGGAGTTACTCAACAGCCGAAATGCTTCGAGTTCACGCGCTGCGGGCTTCCACTTCTCTTGGCGATACAGCGTGAGTCCGTAAAGTTCGTGCACCGCGGCAACGGTCGGGGCCTCCTCGACAGACTTTTTCAGGATGCGGGCGGCATCGCCGTATCGTTCTGCTTCAAAGTGCTCTGCGGCTTCCGCTAACCGCTTTTCCACGCGCTCAGTGCGGGCGGATCCGACGGCGCGAGAAAGTTGCTCGCGAACTTCACCGGCCAAATCAATCGGAGCAGGATCACGGCGACGTGAACCTCCGCGGGAACCTCCACGAGAAACTGCAGCGGTGGCTTCATCGCGCACTTGGGTGATGATCGCGTCATCCTCTGAACTACGAGCATCGTTTGCCGCACGTCGTTCGGCGTCGGAGGCTTCATCGGGAATCGATCCCGGTGCCGCTCGGCGCGCTGAGTCGGGACGACGCTGAGGGGTAGCCGCCTCGACTGCGTCTCTCCATGCACGAGACGCACCTACGACTCGCCGACCTGTCGCAGCGCCTGCGCCTCGACGAGCGACACCGCCCCATGTCCGCGGAGTTTCTAGTGCCGGACCATCGGCCCAGCCATCTTCGGAAGTTGAACGCCGTGTGGCGCGGTCATCGCCGCCGCTGCGAGCCCGAGGGCTCGGAGCATTTCCGGAACGAGGTCGATCAGAACTGCCTGGAGGCCGACTCGGGCGGCCGGAACCCGTTCGATCCGACGAACTTGATCGTGGACTAGAGCCCGAACGCGTAGGAGCGCCGGATCGAGACGAAGGACCCGAACGCGGGCCTGAACCCGTTCGACCCTTAGACGAACCGCCTGAAGATCGCGGCGAGCTGGAACCCGAACCGCCCTTGGATCCGCCCTTCGAATTGCCCTTTGCCGGACCTGACTTCCCCGAAGGACGTCCGCCGCCTCGAGGGCCGTTTGATTTGCCCGAGCGCGACGAACTGGAAGAGGAAGGACTAGCCATGTGACCAACCTACCGGTCCTCGACCCCAACCCTGAAAACGAGCCCTCCGGCGTCGGACGACACCCAAACGGTTTGTGGTAATTCAGGGGTGATTCTTTCGACAAAATCACCTCAGAACAAAACGAGAAAAGGACCCCCAATGGGGGCCCTTTTCTTTCTAAGAAATCCGGCGGCGTCCTACTCTCCCAGGGAGTCTACTCCCAAGTACCATCGGCGCTGGTGGGCTTAACTTCCGTGTTCGGAATGGGAACGGGTGTGACCCCACCGCCATAGCCACCGAAACCTTTGTCAAAAGGGTGCGCCAGAACCGACCAAAGGTCGGACCTGTCGCGGCCCCTTCAGAACTCCATAGCGAGCACGAACATCTGTGTCGATCCAAGCCCTCGGCCGATTAGTACCGGTCGGCTGAATGCGTTACCGCACGTACACCTCCGGCCTATCAACGTGGTGGTCTTCCACGGGCCTTACCAGATTGACTCTGTGGGAGATCTCATCTTGGAACGGGTTTCCCACTTAGATGCTTTCAGCGGTTATCCCTTCCGTAGGTCGCTAACCAGCCATGCCCTTGGCAGGACAACTGGCACACGAGAGCTACGTCCATCCCGGTCCTCTCGTACTAGGGATAGCCTTCCTCAAATCTCCTCCGGCTGCAGAGGATAGGGACCGAACTGTCTCACGACGTTCTAAACCCAGCTCGCGTACCGCTTTAATGGGCGAACAGCCCAACCCTTGGGACCTGCT